>NZ_APKE01000030.1 GCF_009835145.1 Profundibacterium mesophilum KAUST100406-0324
CCGCAAAGCCGCCTCGACGACCTGCTGCCGTGGAACTTCAAGCCGTCAAGCTGAACCGCTGGTGCTGTTCAGCTAACGCTTACCTCCGGACCCTGCCATACGTGCGCTCGGCCTCAGGCGAGTACGCCGCCCGGACCCATGCGCAGGATGATGCCGCGGGTCCGCAATATGGCACGCGGTGGGGCCGGAAATTCGCGCTCGAAAAACGATCCATGCGCCGGCGGTTCCCCCGAAGGGTCAGCCGATATGCCGCTCGCCGGCCGCGATGGGCGTATCGAGGGCATTCTCTGCCGGGCTCAGCGGGCAGACAAAGGCCGGGTTCAGCGCGCAGGAAGGATTATAGGCGAAATTGAAATCCACGATCATGCGTTGTTCGCGGTTGAGGCCGAGATCGGCCCCCTTGATCGCGTCGACCAGATAGCGCCCCCCGCCATAGCTTTCCGCATGCGTGTCCTTGAAGGGCACGAAGAGGCCACCGCCATAGCCGGTGACCCAGTAGAGCGTGAGTTCGTGGCCCGTAGCCTGCGCAAGGCCGTCCGTCCTGCCGACGGGTTTGGCCGTCATGCCGCCATCGGCGCCCAGATCGAACTGGATCGGGGCGCCTTCCTGTGGAACGATGTCGACGACGAACCGCCAGTTCGGATCGTACGGGTGGACCGCGATGCGCTCGAATCCGCGGCGCCGGGACGCGGGCAGCGGCGAGCAGGGATGGTCGCGGAACATGGCGCTGCGCGTCTGCTGCCACAAGGCATGGGCAGCCTTTGGCCCTGGCGTGGCCCTGATAACCACGTAAAGGTCATTGATCCGGCGCCGCCAGTCGGCCAAGGCATATGCCTCTGGAATCTTGTGGTTTTCGGCCAGCATATTCCGCGCCCCCACGATTGATAATCATTAACCTAACGCAGTCCGGACCGGCGGCAACTCCCCATTTCAGGGGAAGTGCTGCTCGCTCAGCGGGCTCATGACCGCCTCGTTGAGCACGAAATCCTGCGGTTGGTCGGCTGTATGGAGCAAGAAGCGGCCGGCATCGCGCGGCTGGATGAAATCCGGGCGCTCCTCACCGCTCCAGCCCGTATCCATCCCGCCCGGATAGATCACGCTGACGCGGATGCGGTGGGGTTTGCCTTCGAAGGACAGGGCCTGCGAGAGGCCCGTGAGGGCGAACTTGGAGGCGCAATAGCCCGTGGCGCCCGGCGCGCCGCGGCGGCCGGCCACGGAGGATATGTTGAAGATCGTTCCGCCGCCCTGGGTCCTCATGATCGGGAAGACCGCCTTGCAGGCGTAGAAGACGCCGTTCAGGTTGACCTTGATGATCCGGTCGAATTGCGCGACCGACAGCGCGTCGATCGGGCCGGGGAAATCGATCCCGGCATTGTTGATCAGCAGGTCGATCTTGCCGAAACGCTCGGCGCTCTTCGCAACGAGCGCGTCGACCGCATCGGGGTCGGAGACATCCGTCGGAACCGCGAGGCTTTCGCCCCCATGCTGCGCCAGCTCATGGGCGAGCGTCTCGATCCCCTCGGCGCCGCGCGCGGCGAGAACGACATTCCAGCCCGCCTCGGCGAAGACCTCGCAGGTTCCCTTTCCAAGGCCGGCACTGGCCCCCGTGACGATGACTGTCCTGGCATGCATTATACTGATCCCCGAGCTTGACTGCCGCTAACACCGGCGAGGCATGCTCTAGGACGCGATGGTGCATTTGAAAAGGCGCGCGTCCGATATTTTGGTGCAGGCCGGCTGCGGACAGCGGAGCCGGGAACACGGGGGTCCGGCAAACGGGACTTGGCCGCCATGTCAGGAGATATCGAGTGCCGCGGCGCGATGGGCGCCGCGGCATGCGGAACGGCGGCGTTACTGCAGCTCGTTGGCCCGCGAAGCGTCGATCCGCTCCTCGGCGGTCTTCACGGCCGCGGTCATTGCCTCGAAGGCTTCCGCGCCGCCATCGACATTCTCCTGGAACCACTCATAGACGGGCTGGGCGGCCTCCTTGAACATCTCCTTCTGCTCGGGCGTCGGCACGTAGAGATCGCCGCCCCCGTCCTGGAACTCCTGGTAGGCTTGGATCGACTTGCGCTTGGGGCTCGCGAAGGTGGCCTGCTGCAGCTGGTAGAAGCCATCGACGACGACACGGCGCAGATCCTCGGGCATCTCCATGAAGCGCGCGTTGTTCATGAACCACAGCGCGCCCATGTAGGCATGGCCGTCAAGCGTGACATATTGCAGGCCCGCATCGGGGAATTTCATGCCCATGATGTCGGTGATTCCGTTCTTGGAGCCTTCGACCACGCCGGTCTGGAAGCTGGTGAAAAGCTCGGGCCACGGGATCGGGGTGGGGGAGGCGCCGAGCGCCTTGACCAGCTCCTGCGGCAGGTCGGCGACCACGGTACGGATCTTCAGCCCCTCCAGATCGGAGGGGGTCTCCACCCGGCGCTTGGTGTTGGCGAAGTTGCGCCAGCCGCCGGTATTGCCGATCGTCATCAGGCGGATCGCGTCGCCGGAGCCGTCGCGCACCATCTGCTGCATCGTGTCGGTGAACGCGCTGTCATTGGCCAGGACCTCCTCGGCGATGCGGTCATCGGCCATCAGGTAGGGCAGGTCGAGCACCTGCACGAAGGGGAAGATCCCGGAGGTGCCGCCGGAGGTCGACACATAGACGTCGATGCTGCCATCGGCGACGCCCTGCATGCATTCCGCGCCGTTGGAGCAAAGCTGGGTGCCGATGAACATCTCGACGCCGATGCGGCCGTTGCTGGCCTGCTCGACATAGTTCTTGAAGACGACGAGCCCGTCGTAATCCTCGTCATTCTCGTTGCTGTTGGCGGTGGCGCGCAGCATGAACTCGGCATCATGCGCCTCCGCGAAGGCCGCCGCCGTGCCGCCGGCCAGCATGATCGCGGCCAGCGCCGCAGAAGTTAGTCCCTTGAACATCTTTCGTCCTCCCTTGGATGGTTCTTGTCTGTGGGGGGCGGACCCCCGGTCATTGCGCGAAGCCCGTGAGCCGCGGAATCGTCATCGAGATCGCCGGGATGTAGGTGATGAGAAAGATTACCAGCACCTCGACAGCGAGGAATGGCAGGATTGCCCGCGCGATGCTCTCGACCTTCTCGCCCGATACGCTGGAGGCGACGAAGAGCACGAGGCCCATGGGCGGGGTGGCGAGGCCGACGGTCAGGTTGACGCTCATGATGATCGCGAAATGAATGGGATCGACGCCGAGCGAGGTGAAGATCGGCCCCAGGATCGGCCCCAGGATGATGATCGCGGGGCCCGCATCGAGGAACATGCCGACGATGAAGAGCAGCAGGTTGATCAGGAAAAGCAGGATCAGCGGGTTGTCCGAGAGCGACAGGATGTAGGCGGCGAGCGTTTCGGGCGCATGGCTGAGCGAGACCACGGTCTTGAAGGCCATGGCCGCGCCCACCAGCAGCAGGACCACGGCGCTTGTCGCGGCGGCGCGGCTCAGCACTTCGGGGATCTCGCCGACGCGCAGGGTGCGCAGCACGAAAAGCCCGATGAAGAGCGCATAGGCGACGGCGACGGCGGCGGCCTCGGTCGGTGTGAAGATGCCCAGCAGGATGCCGCCCATGATGATGACCGGGGTCAGCAGCGGAAAGAACGCCTTGAGAGAGGCCTGCCCGCGCTCGCCCCAGGTCTGCTTTCGGGTCGCGATCGGGAAATCGTAGCGGTCGGCCATCACCTTGATGACCAGCATCAGGCCGGCGCCGACGAGGATCCCGGGCACGATCCCGGCAAGGAACAGCGCGGCGACGCTTTCACCCATGACATAGGCATAGATGATCATGATGCCCGAGGGCGGGATGATGGGGCCGATGACGCTCGATGCGGCGGTGATGGCGGCGGAGAAGCGGCGTGAATAGCCCTGTTTCTCCATGGCGGGGATCAGCATCGAGCCCAGCGCCGAGGTGTCCGCCACGGCCGAGCCCGACAGCCCGGCGAAGAGCATCGAGGAGAGCACGTTCACATGCGCCAGCCCGCCGCGCAGATGCCCCATCAGGGCCTGGCTGAACTCGACGAGGCGCAGGGTGATCCCGCCCTTGTTCATCAACTCGCCCGCCAGCATGAAGAAGGGGATCGCCATCAGCGGGAAGCTGTCCATGCCGTTATAGACGTTGCGATAGAGCAGGGTGATGTCGCGCTCCTGCCCGTTCAGCCAGAGCAGGATGCCCGGCGCGGCGAGCAGGCCGAAGAAGACCGGAAGCCCGATCATCAGCAGCAGCAGGAAGACGGGAAGGAACCAGATCAGCATGTCATTCGGCCATCAATTCGTCTTCGGGCCGCCCCAGGGGCGGCAGGTTGCGCGCGCCGGCGAGCCGCAGGAGCGCACGCAGGATCAGTTCGAGATTGACGATCAGAAGCAGCGTTACCCCCACGAGGAGCGAGGCCATCATCCAGCTGCGCGGTACGCGGAACCAGCCATCCGGCAGGGGCAGGTAGAGCGAGGCGGTGTCGAAGCGCCCGCCGAAGCCGGTCACCTCGGACCAGCCGATCCGCACGGCCATGGCCAGAACGAGCCCGCTGATCGCAAGCAGGAACAGCGACAGAAGCGCCGCGGCAAGACGGGCCAGGGCGCGCTCGAGCATGTCGATCGCCACGAAGCCGCCGCGCCGGTAGGCGTCCGGCGCGATCAGCCCGGTCATCCAGAGCATCATGAAACGGGCTGCCTCATCCGGCCATGGCAGGGCATTGTTCAGAACGTAGCGGAAGAATACCTGAATCAGGATCGCCACGACCATCGCCGCGATGGCGATCACCGCAAGGAACCGGCCGATCGGCAAAACGAGATCGTTCCACTTCTGTAGAGGCCACAAGGCCGCCTTCAGCACTCCCATAGCGGACCTCTCCTCCCTGTGGCACGTGCGTGCTGGCATGGATATGCCAGTTGCCCGTGCCGGTCCTGTCCCGATGGCGCCGTCCCCACGGCACCAACCCGCCAATGCCGCTCCACCGGCATCAAGGTCTCGCTCCGTCTCCCGCCCCAGCCTGCCCGCCAAGGGCGGCCGGATCGCGCGGTGCCGCGGGCGAAAACGGATTGCGCGCCCATGGGGGCGGTCCGCTATTTGTCGCGGACGGCCGGTACTCTGGTGGTCCCGTATCGCCCGTCGCTCGGCTCTGCGCCAGCAAGCCGCCCATGGCGACGGCAGCTCAGCTCTGTGCCTCGAAGCGGCCGTAGCGGCCCGAGACGAATAGAAGGGGATTGCCCTCCCCGAAGGTCGCGCCAAGGACGCGTCCGATGACAATCGAGTGGTCCCCGGCATCGTGAACGGCGTGCCGGGCGCATTCGAACCGCGCCAGGCACCCCTCGATCAGGGGCGTTCCACGGTCGCTGCGTGCCCATTGCAGCGGCTCGAAGGCGTTGCCCTCGGTGACGAAGCCACCGCAGATATCGGCCTGGTGCGAGGCCATGACATGGATCGCGAAATGCTCTGCCTCGACGAAGGGATCATGGCGCCGCGATGCCTTGGCGGGCGACCACAGCACCAGCGGCGGATCGAGGGACACGCTCGAGAAGCTGTTCGCCGTGATCCCGAGCGGGCCGTCATCGGTGCGGGTGGTCACCACCGTCACCCCGGTCGCGAAACGGCCCAGCGCGTCGCGGAAGGCGCGCATCGTCTGCGGGCCGGGGATGAAGCTGTCAGGCATCGCGCATCCTCCGTCCGCCATGTCAGGGAACTTCCTTGCCGAGTGCGAGGCTGTAGAGCTCGAACCAGGTCTGGCGGTCCATCGGCACCTTTACCGCATCGCCGATCGCCTCGATGCGCGAGACGTTGTTGGTGCCCATCACCGGCATGATCCCGGCGGGATGCGCCAGAAGCCAGGCAACCGCGACCGCCGCCATGTCGGTGCCGTTCTCCCTGGCGATCCGTGCAAGGGCGGAGCGCAGCGGCCCGTGCCCCTCCTTGCCGGTCATCAAGGTGCCGCCGCCGAGCGGCGACCAGGCCATGGTGCGGATGCCGTATTGCTGGGCGAAGGCCAGATCGCCGTTGGTGAAGGCGGAGATCTCGTTGAGGCTGATCTCGATCTGGTTGACGGCGAGCGGCTGGCGCGTGGCCGATTGCAGTTGTGTCAGGTCATGGGGCCTGAAGTTGGACACGCCCACGGCGCGCACCTTGCCCGAGGCGACCGCGTCGTCGAGCGCGGCGCCGGTCTCGACATGGTCCATGAACGGATCGGGCCGGTGGATCAGGAGAAGGTCGATCCGCTCGATCCCCATCAGGCGCAGGGACGTGTCGATGCTCTGCTCAATATGGGCGCGGCTGGTGTCGTAATGCTTGACCTTCGCATCCGCATAGCGTCCGGCGGGCGCGACGATGCCGCATTTGGTGACGATCTCGATCCGATCGCGCAGATCGCTCCCGGCAAGGGCCTTGCCGAAGATCTCCTCCGCCTCGTAGCCACCGTAGATGTCGGCCTGGTCCATCGTGGTGATGCCCTGCTCGAGGCAGGCCTCGACCTTGCGCCTGACGGCCTGGGGCGCGGTGTCGCTGTCATCGCCCAGGCGCCACATGCCGTAGACGATGCGGCTGAACTCAAGCTCTTCGGTAATCTTGACGCGGTCAATGGTCATCTAGCGACGGTCTCCTGCCCCGAGCGGGGTCATCGGTTCATTTTGCGGGATGCGCCCATACACATGGGGCAGAGAGCAGGTTTTCAACTGCCCGAGCACACGTTCGCCGAAATTGCGGCATTCATCCAGGTGAGGATAGCCCGAGAAGATGAAGGCGCGAATGCCCATTCTGCGATAGTCCTCGATTTCGCTGAGGACCTGATCGGTGGAGCCGACGATGGCCGCCCCGCAGCCCGAGCGTGCCCGCCCGATCCCGGTCCACAGGTGCCGCTCGGCATAGCCGAACTGGTCCGACAGCTCTCGCGCACGCGCTTGGTGCGACACGCCGAGCGATCCGCTGTCATGCGCCCGATCGCGGACGAGGGCGCCGTATTCGTCGTCGAGCGCGGCGACGAGATACTCGGCCTGCTCGCGCGCCTCCGCTTCCGTATCGCGCACGATGACATGCACCCGCAGCCCGTAATCGAGCGTCCGCCCATGCGCGCTGGCCGCGGCGTGGGCCGCCTTCATCCGCTCGGCGATCTGTTCCTTGGGCTCGGGCCACATCAGGTAGACGTCGCAATGCTGGCCACAAAGCTCCAGCGCGGCGGGTGAGTAGCCCCCGAAATAGAGCAGCGGGCCGCCGGTCTGGTAGGGACGGGCGGGATCGGCCGGCACGTTCTCGAAGTCGTAGATCTCGCCGCTATAGTTGATCTCGTCGCGGGTCCAGGCCTGCTTGAGGATCTCGACCACCTCGCGCGAGCGCTGGTAGCGATAGGCACTCTCGGCTTTCTCACCGGGAAAATCGCTGCTGATCACGTTCAGCGTCAGCCGTCCCTCGAGCATGTGATCGAGCGTGGCCACGGTGCGTGCCAGCATGATGGGCTGCATCTCGCCGCAGCGGATCGCGGCCAGCATGTTGATGCGATCGGTGATCGTCGCGCCGCCCGCCACGAAATTCAGCGTGTCCTGGCCCACCTGGTAGGAGGAGGGGCACAGGATGTTGCGGAATCCCTGGTTCTCGGCTTCCTTGAGGATCGCGCTGCAATGGCGCCAGCTGGATCGCAGATCACCCTCGGGCACGCCCAGCTGCCTGTAATCGTCCGAGCAGAGCGCGGCGAACCACGAGACCTCGGCGGCGTCCAGATCGGCCGATGTGACGGGAACGACGGTCATGGCACCCTTCCTGCTTGCGCGGATTACCCCTTGCATAACAGGCTACAGGCCATGCATCAATAGTGTATCAATTCGCATGTGGAGCCGTGACGCGAGGTGACCGAACGATCCGCAACACCGCATGGGCCGCCGCAGGCGCGCGACCCCGAGGCACTGCCGCTCTACAAGCAGATCAGCGAGCTGCTGCTGCGCCGCATCGCCTCAGGGGTTCTGATCGAGGGTGAGCGGCTGGCGCCCGAACGCATGCTGGCGGCGGAACTGCGGGTCTCGGTGGGCACCTTGCGCAAGGCGCTTGCGGACCTGCAGGAACGCGGCCTCCTGGAACGCCGGCAGGGCTCGGGCAACTACATCAGGGGCGTGCGCGCGCAAGGCGGGCTTTACGGGTTCTTCAGGCTGGAGCTGTCGCAGGGCGGCGGCCGCCCCGAGGCACGGCTGATCTCGCTCGATCACCTGCCCAAACCGGCAGGCGCGCCGCCGTTTGGCCCGTCCTCGCATGCGAGCCGGGTCAGGCGGCTGCGTCTGCTCGACGCGGTGCCCGCCGCGCTCGAGGAGATCTGGCTCGACGACAGCCGCGGGCGGCTGAAGGCCGATCCGATGCTCGAAGGGGCGCTCTACCAGCTCTACAGGAGCCATCTGGGAATCGGGATCGCGCGGATCGAGGACCGGATCGGTGTCGCGCCCTGCCCGGACTGGACGCCTTGCACGGGCGGTCTCGGGGCGGGTGCCCCTTGCGGCCTTGTCGAGCGGATCGGCTGGGACCAGGCCGGGGCGCGGGCCGAGTATTCGCGCACCTGGTTCGATCACGGCAAGGTCCGCTATGTCTCTCACATCGGCTGAGGAGGGCCGTTCCATGAAGGAAACCATAACATACGGGATCATCGGCTGCGGCATGATGGGGCGCGAGCACCTGCGCAACATCGCGCTTCTGGACGGGGCCCGTGTCGGTGCGATCTTCGAGCCCGATGCCGAGCAGGCGGCGCTCGCGCAGGCGATTGCCCCCAATGCGCGGCTTTGCGCGGATCTCGACGCGCTGCTCGACCGGGCGGAGCTTGACTGCCTGCTCGTCGCCTCGCCCAACCATCACCATCTTTCGCAACTCGAGCACATCGCCGCCCGCCGGCCCCTGCCGCTCCTGATGGAGAAGCCCTTGCATACGGAGGCCGCGGACGCGGCGCGTGTCGCCGAGATCGCGAAAGCCTACCCCGCCCCCCTCTGGGTCGCGATGGAATACCGCTACATGCCCCCCATCCGCGCGCTGATCGACGCGGCGCGCAGCGCGACGGGCGGCCCGCTCATGCTCAGCATCCGCGAGCACCGCTTCCCCTTTCTCGACAAGGTCGGCGACTGGAACAGGTTCAACGCCAAGAGCGGCGGCACGCTGGTCGAGAAATGCTGCCATTTCTTCGACCTGATGCGGCTGATCCTCCAGGACGAGCCGGTGCGCGTCATGGCTTCGGCGGGGCAGATGGTGAACCATCTTGACGAGCGCTACGACGGCGAGGTCCCCGACATCTGGGATGGCGGCTATGTCATCGTCGATTTCGCAGGCGGGGCGCGCGCGATGCTCGAGCTGTGCATGTTCGCCGAGGGAAGCCGCTACCAGGAGGAGATCAGCCTCGTGGGCCCCGCCGGCAAGGTCGAGGCCTTCGTGCCGGGGCCGGGGCGCTTCTGGCCGGCCGAGCTCGGCCCCGCGCCGGTGCCGAAGGTCGTCGTGAGCCCGCGCCATCCCAAGGGACCGCGCGTCATCGACATTCCGGTCGATCCCGCGCTGCTCGACGCGGGCGATCACAACGGATCGACCTTCTACCAGCATCAGCGGTTCCTCGATCTGGTGCGCTCGGGGGCGGGCATGCCGGAGGTGACGGCGCATGACGGTCTGATGGCCGTCGCGATCGGCCACGCGGCCCAGGCATCGGCGCGCAGCGGACAGGCGGTCACGCTGTGATGCGCCGCACTCAGCCTTCCTTGCGCGCGGCCTGCGCCTCGCGGTAATCCGAGAGCGTCTTGCCCGGCTCCTCGACGAAAAGCTGCGGCAGGACCTTCAGCGTCTCGATCCGGTCGGCGCGCAGGACCGCGAACCGGCCCGTGGTCTCGCACCAGACCGTCACCGTCCACAGGCGCCCCCAGTAGTCGAGTTGCAGCGGACGGATGCGCCGGGTGCGCGGCGCGTCACCCGTCTCGGCCATTTCAACCGACAGCTTCTGACGCGCCCGGATCGCGGCCCGGATCTGCGGCAGGTGGCGAAAGCCATAGGCGGCATCGGCGAAGGGATAGACGGCGAAGCCGAAGCCCTTGGGCGGGCTGCTGCGATCCTCCGGCAGCACCGCGTCGATCTTGGCCGAAAGCCGCGCGGCGGCATCCGAAAGCTCGGGATCGGCGGTTTCGCCGACGACGGCGAGGCCCAGGTGGAGCGCCTCCAGCTCCGTCAGGCTCAGGTTGAGGGGCGGCAGCGTCACGGGCGCCGTCATCTGGTATCCCGCGCCGCGCCGACCCTCGACCGGAATGCCGGAGCCCATCAGGGTCTCGAGGTCGCGGTAGATGGTGCGCAAGGAGACGCCGAGCCTGCGCGCCAGCCATTCGGCGCGATGCACCCGCCCGTCCCGCATCACCTGGATGATCTCGTAGAGCCTGTCCGTGCGCCGCATCGGCGATCCTCCCTTTTCCCGGCCCGGCATGGTTCCCCGCCCGCCCCGATTCGCTCGCCCCGGATCGCGTTGGAAACCCGACTTTGGCGCGCCTTTTGTCATTATCCTGACAACTGACAGGATAATGACAATAAACGAACCCCGAAGTCCCGCACAGTCCTGTCATCGGCCGCATTGCGGCTTCACCTCGGAGCCATGCTGGCCTAGAACCTTGCTCTGCCAATCACCGCCGCATCGTCCGGCCCGGCAAGCTGCGATGCCGCGACAAGGGAGAGACCCCATGCTGAACAATATCGGCCTTCCCGGCCTGCTTCTGATCGCCGTCGTCGTTCTGGTCCTGTTTGGGCGCGGCAAGATCTCGTCCTTGATGGGCGAGGTCGGCAAGGGCATCACGGCCTTCAAGCGCGGCGTGTCCGACGGCACCAAGGATATCGAGGATGCCGAGACCGTCGACAGCCCCGCCCGTCCCGCGACCCCGGTCGAATCCCACCGCACGGCATCCGCCGCCGATGCCGGCGTGCCCGCCGATGCCGGCGTTCCTGCCGACCGGACCGAGGCCGTCACCGCGCCCGAGGACAAGACCCGCAGCTGAACCCGTTCGCGGGCCTTGCATCACGCCATCTGAAGGGGGCACTCCATGTTCGATATCGGCATGACCGAGCTTCTGGTCATCGGCATCGTCGCCCTGATCGTCGTCGGGCCGAAGGATCTGCCCGGCATGTTCCGCACGCTCGGACGCTTCACCGCCAAGATCAAGGGCATGGCCCGCGAGTTCCAGCGCGCGATGGACGACGCGGCCGATGATGCGGGCGTCAAGGACGTGGCCAAGGACCTGCGCGATGCGACATCGTCCAAGAAGATGGGGCTCGACCGGCTGAACGACGCGGCATCCAAGTTCGAGAAATGGGAGCCTGGCAAGTCGGCCAAGTCCGGCAGCGCCGCAGGCAGCGAGACCGCCAAGCTCAGCGAGGAGCGTGCAGAGAGTTCGGCCCGTATCCTCGAGGCGACAGGGCGCGCCGCGAGCGAGCGCAAGGCCCGCGAGGCGCAGGCCGCGGCACCCGTCAAGACCGCCGGCACGGGGGCGGACACGCCCTTAAGCACGACATCGAGTGACAAGGAACAGGGCTGACATGAGCGCGCAGGACGAGATCGAGGACAGCTCCGCCCCGCTGATCGAGCATCTGGCGGAGCTGCGCACGCGGCTCATCCATTCGGTGGTGGCCTTCATCATCGGCATGGTCATCGCCTTCACGGTCTGGAACCCGATCTTCGACTTCCTGACCAAACCGATCTGCGGCCAGCTTGCCGAGCGCGGCCAGGATTGCGGCCTGATCCTCATCAAGCTCCAGGAGGGCTTCTTCGTCGCTGTCCGAATCTCGCTGATGGGCGGGTTCATCCTCTCCTTTCCCTATATCGCCGCGCAGATGTGGCGCTTCGTGGCGCCAGGCCTCTACAAGAACGAGAAATCTGCCTTCCTGCCGTTCCTGATCGCCTCGCCGGTCATGTTCTTCATCGGCGCGGCCTTTGCCTTCTACGTCGTCATCCCGCTGGCCTTCGACTTCTTCCTCGGCTTCCAGCAGGTCGGCGGCTTCACCACCCCGCCCGTGGTCGATCCGGCGAACGGGCCCGACATCGACGTGCCGACGGCCCTTCCCGCGGGCGAGGCACTGGCCAATGCCGGCATCACCTTCCAGGGCTCGGTGGACGAATACCTGTCGCTGACCATCAAGTTCATCCTAGCATTCGGCCTGTGCTTCCAGCTTCCGGTTCTGCTGACCCTGATGGGCAAGGCAGGACTGGTCAGCAGCCGCGGCCTGTCGGACATGCGCAAATACGCCGTCGTCGGCATCCTCGTGCTCGCGGCGGTGGTGACCCCGCCGGACGTGATCACACAAGCGATCCTCTTTGTCGTCGTCTACGGGCTCTACGAGGTCTCGATCCAACTCGTGCGACGCGTCGAGAAGCAGCGCACCGCGCAGATGCGTGCCGAAGGTCTCCTTGGCGAGGACGAGGAACTCTGGGACCAGTTTGACGACGATGAAGACGATCTGCCCCCGGGAAAGGGCAAGGCGTGATGGACGCAGACGGTCTCGATGCCCGCCACCTCGGGCGCATCGCCGATGCGCTCGAGCGTCTTTCCCCTCCGGCCGCCGCCGCGCCCGATTTCGACGGTGCCGAGGCCTTCGTCTGGCATGTCGCCCCGGACCGGCTCACCCCCGTTCCGCAGGTCAGCCGTGTCGACATGGACCTGCTGGTCGGCATCGACCGCTCGCGGGACACGCTGCTGCGCAACACCGAGCAGTTCGCCGCCGGGCACCCCGCCAACAACGCCCTCCTGTGGGGCGCGCGCGGGATGGGCAAGTCGAGCCTCGTCAAATCGGTCCATGCCGCGATCGTGGCCAAGGGTCACCCGCTCAAGATCGTCGAGGTCCAGCGCGAGGACCTTCCCAGCATCTCGCGCCTGCTGAACCTCCTGCGGGCCGCGCCGCACCGCTTTATCCTCTTTTGTGACGATCTGTCCTTCAGCCATGACGATGAGCACTACAAATCACTCAAGGCGGTTCTGGATGGCGGCATCGAGGGGCGGCCCGAGAACGTCCTCTTCTACGCGACCTCGAACCGGCGTCACCTGATGCCGCGCGACATGATCGAGAACGAGCGCGCCTCGGCGATCTCCCCGACGGAGGCGACGGAGGAGAAGGTCTCCTTGTCGGACCGGTTCGGCCTCTGGCTCGGCTTCCATCCTTGCACGCAGGACGAGTATCTCGCGATGATCGACGGCTATGTCGCGGCGGCCGGGATCGAGATCGAACCGGACCTCCTGCGCGCCGAGGCGATCGAGTGGCAGGCGACGCGCGGGGGACGGTCCGGCCGCGTGGCCTGGCAGTATTTCACCGATCTGGCAGGCCGCATGGGCGCGCCGGTCGCGGACTGATCCCTCGGCACATCGCGCCGCTGCGTTCTCGGGGCGCGTGAATCCCCTCATCACCTTCGTGCAAGTACCTCTGCGCGGCGCCGGTCACTTGCGCGGCGCCGCATTCCATTTCCCTGCGGATACCGAAAAGCGATGCCCGGCTCCCACTCTCCGGGGGGCGCGGCCCGTGCGGTGCCCATGGCTCCCCCCGGAAAGAGGGGGCAGCCATGAACTGTATCACTGCAGGTAGGGAACCGGATCGACGCTCTCGAAGCCTTCGCGCACCTCGAAATGCACGAAGCTCGGCGTGCCGCCGCGCACCTTCGCGACGGTTTGCCCGCGGCTGATCCTGTCGCCCTTCGATACCGAGATCGCATCAACCCCGGCATAGACCGTCAGCAGGTTACCCGGATGGCGCAGGACGAGGATCGGAACCTGGTCGGTATCGCGGGTTATCGCAGCGACCTCGCCATCGGCGGCGGCGCGCACCGGCGTGCCCGCGGTCGCGCCGATGTCGATCCCGTCATTCTTCTTCTTCTGGTAGGGCCTGATGACCGGGCCATCGACCGGGAAGCTCATCCGCCCGCTCGTGGCGGCTGGCTTGCTGGCTTCCGTCACCTCGGCCTTGAGCTCCGGGGAAGGCGGTGCCGGCTCCGGCGCGGTCACGGGCTCGTCCCTGGGCGGCAGCGGCTTGCCGGCGGAGGGGGGAACCGGGGTCGGGGTGCCCTCACCGGGCGCGCTCTGCCGAACGGGGGGCGTTTCGCGCCGGGCCTCGTCGCGCACCGGGATCAGCAGGTGCTGCCCCTCGCGCACCGACAGATCGCCGCCGAGCCCGTTCCATTCGGCAAGCGCGCTGACCGGCACGTCGTAGAGCCGCGCGATGGTATAGGCGGTCTCGCCGCGCTCGACCCTGTGACGGACCGGGTCCGTTCCGCGGGGGGTTGCGGGTACGGCGGGGGTCTCGCGGCGGGTTTCGGGGGGCGCGGCCTGCGGGGCGGCGGAGGGCCGGCCGCGCGGCACGTCGTCGAGCGAGGACACGTCGATCCGTTCGGTCGGCGCGGGCGCGGTGGTGCCGGCATAGACGGGCGCGGCCTGACGCGGCGCGGAGGGCGCGGGCAGGGGTGCGGGGGCCGGAACGCCAGCCGGTGTTCCGCCATCCACGCGGCGGGGCAGGGCGATGATCTCGCCGTTGCGCAGCGGTGTATCCATCGGCAGGCCGTTGAAGCGCGCAAGCTCATCGGCGGGCAGGCCGAGGCGCGCGGCGATCTCGCCGACCTTCTCGCCATGCCGGGCAACGGCCACCTGGTAATCGCTGTAGCTGATCACCCCGCGCGCATCCGGCTGTGGGCGCGGGCGCACCGCGCGCGGCACGTCCGCGCTGGTGTCGAAGGCGCTGTTGCTGATGCTGTCACGCATGTCCATGTCGAAGCCGCCCGCGCATCCCGCGAGCGTGACAAGGGCTATGGCGGCCATGGCGGGCCGGGGTCTGATGGCAAATGCTGGCATGATCGCTCGTCCTCGATGGGGGTATCTGGCCTTCTTGCGGGCCGCTGACGCTGCGTCCTTGGGTCCCTGCGATCGTCCGGGCGGGCAGGGTGCGTGATGGTCCGTGTCGCTCAATCCTTGTCCAGCCCCTCGAGCAGCGGAACGAAGCGGACGGACCGCAACTCCTCGTAATCGAAGCCGCGCTCGGATCGCGTCACCTTGATCAGGCTCTGGACACGGTCGGACTGGCCAACCGGGACCACCATGATACCGCCTATGCGCAGGCCGGCCAAGAGGGGGCCGGGGGGATCTTCGGCCGCCGCCGTGACGAGGATCCGGTCGAAGGGGGCCTGGTCCTCGAGCCCATGACTGCCATCGGCGGCGAAGGCCGTGACGTTGAACAGGTCCATCTCCTCGAAGATCCGCCGCGCCTCGCGCACCAGCCGTGGGTGGCGGTCCACGGTGTAGACGCGGCGGGCCAGGAGCGACAGGATCGCCGCTTGGTAGCCCGAGCCCGTGCCGATCTCCAGCACCTTGTCGCGCGGCTGCACGTCGAGCGCCTGCGTCATCAGGCCGACCACCGAAGGCTGGCTGATCGTCTGGCCGCAGGCGATCGGCAGAGGCATGTCCTCATAGGCGCGCTCGGCGAAGATGCCGCGCACGAACCGGCCCCGGTCGATCCGTTCCATGGCGCCGAGCACGCGCGCATCCGTCACCCCCTTGGAGCGGAGGGCAAAGAGGAACTGCATCTTGCGCTCGGCATCGTCCATCAGCCCAGGGCCGCTTCCAGACCGGCAAGGGCGTCATGGGCCGTCAGATCGGCGCGCATCGGGGTGATCGCCACGTAGCCCTCGAGATTGACGGCGGCATCGGTGCCCGGCTCCGTGGGAACCTGCTGATTGCCGCCCTTGATCCACAGGAACTTGCGCCCCGACGGCGAGCGATGCGGCTCGACGCCGAAAACGGTGTCGGGGCGGAACCCCTGCGCCGCGGCCTTCATCCCGCGCACTTTCGCGGCCGGAACAGGGGGGAAGTTCACGTTGTAGAAAAGCCTGTAATCCTCGGTGTCCCAGGCGTCGGCATCGAGCAGGGCGCGCACCACGCGCACCCCCCACCTGGCGGCGCTTTCGAAAGGATCGGGCTCGTTGATGTTGGCCGGGCCGAGGAACTGGCTCAAAGCGATCGCGGGCAGGCCCTGAAGCGCGGCTTCCATCGCGCCCCCGATCGTGCCGGAATAGAGCACGTTCTCGGCGGCGTTGTTGCCCCTGTTGACCCCGGAGAGCACGAGGTCGGGCCGCTCCGGCATCACGTCGTGAAGGGCGGCAAGCACGCAATCGGCCGGCGATCCCTCGGCCGCCACGCGGCGCGGACCCAGCTCGGCGATGAGCATCGGATGGGTGTAGCTGATCTTGTGCGCCACGCCCGACTGCTCGAAAGCAGGCGCCACGGTCCAGATCTCGCCATCCGGTCCGGCGATCTCGCCGGCGATCGCTTCGAGCGTCCGCAGCCCCGGCGCGTTGATACCGTCGTCGTTCGTGATGAGAATTCGCACGTTACGCCCTCCGCTAGACCAACTGCATAGGACACGGACGCCGGGGCGGCAAGCTGTGCGCCGATCGCCCCGGCGGCGGGAGCGCGGCGTCCGTTTCCCGCAAGGCCGGGGGCGGGGCCACGCCCGCCGGGCGGCTCAGTCCAGGAGCGCCAGCAGCCGGGCGGCCTCGGCGGCCGGCGCGGTCAGGGCGGCGCGATCCTCGCCGGGGAAGAAGCGCGCGCGTGTCGCGGTGGGCATCGGCGCGGGCTCCAGGATGTCGACCTTGGGGCCGGTGCGGCGCGTCTCGGCCTGCCAGCTGCGCGCCAGCGCGATCTGCGCGGCCTTGCTGGCGCCGTAATGGCCAAAGAACTTCTCGCCCGCGCGCGGGTCGTCGAAAAAGACCGCCCGGCCCCCGGGGGCGGCGTTCAGCAGCGGCTCGACCATTCCGATCAGCACCGATGTCGCTGTCGCGTTCACCGCGATCGACCGGCTCCAGTCCTTGGCGTCGAGATGGGCCGCCGGGGTGAGGGGCCCGGCATGGACCGCCGTGTGCATCCACAGATCGACATGGCCCCAGCGGTCATGGATGCCGCGGCACAGATGCGCCATCGCGTTGGGATCGGTCACGTCCATCGGGGCCAGCGTCGCCTGTCCGCCGGCGGCCTGGATGAGATCGTCGATCTCCTCGAGCGCGCCGGTGGTGCGGGCCACCGCGATGACGTGATGGGTCGGTGCGAGGGCGACGGCGAGGGCGGCGCCAAGGCCGCGCGATGCGCCGGTGATGAGTGCTGTTCTGGTCATGGCGGCGATGTGGGGCGGAAGCGGCATGCCGGTCAAGCCCCGATATCGGGATCGGCGGCCCGCGGCATGCAGGATGCGCCTGCGGCCCACCGCGCGGGGGCGGGCCGCGGGCCGGCCTATTCGGCGGCCTTCATCTGGAACCCGGCGGCCATCCGGTCATGCGGGATGACGGGGTAATCCCCCGAAAAGCAGGCATCGCAATATTGCGGCTGCGCGCTGTCGCGCCCTTCGGCCTCGCCCGTTGCGCGATAGAGCCCGTCGAGCGAGATGAACCGCAGGCTGTCGACCCCGAGGTGATCGCGCATCTGTTCCTGGGTCATGTTCGCGGCAAGGAGCTTTTCTCGCTCGGGCGTATCCACGCCGTAGAAGCATGGCCAGGAGGTGGGCGGGGAGGCAATGCGGAAATGCACCTCCGCCGCGCCGGCATCGAGAACCATCTCGCGGATCTTGATCGAGGTCGTGCCGCGCACCACCGAATCGTCCACCAGGACGACACGTTTGCCACGGATCAGCGCCCGGTTGACGTTCAGCTTGAGACGCACGCCCATGTTGCGGATCTGCTCGGTGGGCTCGATGAAGGTCCGCCCCATATACTGGTTGCGGACGATGCCCATCGCGTAGGGGATGCCCGATTCCTGGCTGAAGCCGATGGCCGCCGGCGTGCCGCTGTCGGGCACGGGGCAGACGAGGTCGGCCTCCACCGGTGCCTCGCGCGCCAGTTCGACACCGATCTGGCGCCGCGTCTCGTAGACCGAGCGCCCGCCGAGGATCGAATCGGGGCGTGAGAAATAGACATGCTCGAAGATGCAAAAGCGCGGGCGCTGCCGTGCGAAGGGCGTGTGCGAGCTGATCTCGCCATTCTCGATCACGACCATCTCGCCCGGCTCGACCTCCCGGATGAACTCGGCGCCCACGATGTCGAGCGCGCAGGTCTCCGAGCTGAGCACCCAGCCATCGCCGATGCGGCCCAGCACGAGCGGGCGCACGCCAAGCGGATCGCGCACCCCGATCAGCTTGGTGCGGGTCATCGCGACGATCGAGAAGGCGCCCTCCACCCGGCGAAGGGCATCCTGCATCCGGTCCGGCACGCGCCTCTGGAGCGACCGGGCCATCAGGTGGATGATGCATTCGCTGTCGGAACTGCTCTGGAAGATCGAGCCGCCGCCGATCAGCTCGCTTCGCAGCGCCTCGGCATTGGTGATGTTGCCGTTATGCGCGATCGCGGCCCCGCCCATGGAGAACTCGCCGAAGAAGGGCTGCACGTCGCGAATCTGCGTATGGCCCTTGGCCCCGCTGGTCGAGTAGCGGACATGTCCGATGGCGAGCGGGCCGGGCAGCGTCTCCATCAGGGATGCCTTGGTGAAGTTGTCGCGCACGTAGCCGAATCGCCTGGCCGAATTGAAGCCGTGCTCGGCATCGTGGCTGACGATCCCCCCGGCCTCCTGGCCGCGATGCTGGAGCGCATGCAGGCCGAGGGCAACGAAATTGGCGGCATCGGCCACGCCCGTGACCCCGAACACGCCACATTCTTCATGCAGCTTGTCATCGTCGAAGGGGTGGCGGGGCAAACCTGGACGCTGGACAGGCATCGCGGACATGGTGACACTCCCGTATCCGATATTGAGGTTGCCGCATCTCTTAAGCGGTTGCCGGCCAACTGTCACCCCGGGGAACGATTTGCCGCATCGGCGATTGAGACAGCGCGCGGACCGGAAAACCGGCTTGCACGCTGCTTTCGCGTGGCGACGGCTGTTACAGTGATGGCACGCTCGCGGCTCACATATGCGTGAGGGTGAATGTCCTGGCAAGTTGGGGTTTGAGTTCCAGCGCCGGAGGTCTGTAATGGCTGCCGGACGAGTAGTTATCCAATATGGAGGTCGCACGAATGACCAACGAAACATTTTCGCGTCGCAAGCTTCTGGCCCTGACCGGCGCGGCATTCGCCGCCCCCACCGTGCTGCGCGCACAGGCCATTGATCCGTTGGTGCGTGCCGATGACATGACCCGCCGCAACATGTCGAGTTTCATCAGCCAGAACTGGCAAGATCACTTCGACAGCCTTGGCCGCGTGACCATTCTCGCCGATACCTATTCGCGGGCGCTGCATTACTGGAATGCCGATGGCTCGGATTACCGCCTCTATCCCACCTCCGTGCCGCGCACCGACGAGCTGACGCGCCGCGGTTACACCGAGGTTGTGCGCAAGAAGGTGGGACCGACCTGGACCCCGACCGCGAACATGCGCAAGGAGGATCCGTCCCTGCCGACCTTCATGCCCGCCGGCGAGGGCAACCCGCTCGGCACGCACGCGCTTTACCTCAGCTGGCCGGCCTACCTGATCCACGGGACCCATGACACGCGCAAGATTGGCCGGCGCTCCTCTTCGGGCTGCATCGGCCTTTACAACCGGATGATCGCCGAGCTCTTCGAGATCACCCCCATCGGCGCCCAGGTTCGCCTTCTGTGACATCGATCGGGGCGGCCGCGCGCCGCTTTCGCGATCCAGTGAGCCGGCCCATGGTGGCCGGCTTTTTCGTGCGCCAAGGCAGCGGCGACGCGTCCCCGGGCATGAAAAAGCCCCGGAGGCGGGTAAGCGTTTCCTGGCCCGCACCTTCCCAATTCTCACCTGACCTGAGATTTCGCACCTGACGGAGATTAGGGCAGGAGTTTCG
>NZ_APKE01000031.1 GCF_009835145.1 Profundibacterium mesophilum KAUST100406-0324
CCCGTTCTCAAACGACTATCCTGCATAGTCCGGCTTCTACACGCATCATCCAGCTTACTGCAGAACCTAGTGTCACAGCACATCCGGGCACCTCCTAGCCTCTTGATTCTTGAAACCGGTTTTCCCATACTGAGCGGGTGCCCGAGCCAGACGGCCCGCCTGCCTTGAGCAGTGAGGAGTACTCGCACCTCCGGGCACACTTTACCTTTCCCCCAGGATCCCATCCTTATCGGGCACGTCACCCATTTGCCGGGCCTAGTATCCGGGCGCCATCGGGAAGATGGTGCGCGGACAGGGATACCCATCGTCATCCTGCCACATGATGGGCATCAGAGGGAGCTTCCCTCTCTCCCCTCGGACGTCCGGGATGCGGAACGGGAAGGCGGGCCAGGGACGCAGTCGATCTGGTGACGAATCCGGCACCGGCCTGCGGCAGGCCGGCACCCCCCTTTGGACACGCATCCGGTGCGTTTCGCCCAGCTTCTTCTCGACGGGCGCTCGGCAAACGCCAAAAAGAGCGGCGCCGTCATCGCGGCGGCGGGCCAAGGCGGGCGGCCGAACCCTGCCCCCGGGGGGGCATCCACCTCGCCCTCTCTTGGCCGCCGCGCGGCACTGAGGCGAGCGCCCTGCCCCCGTCCCTTTCCGGCGGCGCCCACCCCGAACCGCGCGGAATGCTCATCCGAATTCATGGGCGCGGTACCATTCGATCACGGATTCGAGGCGACGGCGGGCGGTCCCGCTCAAACGGTTGATGCCCATGAGCCGGGCAAGTTCGCGCGCCGGGTCGCCGGATGCGTCCAGCGCCTCCGAATGCGCATCGAGCAGGGCCGCGATCTCGGTCCGCGAGACATCGTGCACCGCGCGGTCGGCCATCCCCCTGAAGGGCGTGCGCGCCTCATGTCCCCCGGCCGGCCACAGGAAAAGCCGACCGTCCTCCTCGCGCCGGTCGGCATGCGACACGGCCGCCGCGACGCGGTCGTTGATCCGGCGCCCTGTCCGCTGCCACCCATGTTGGCGGGCCACCTCCCGGCACAGCTCGGGCAAGGTCACCGGCGCGCGGCGTTCGAGAATACCATCGACGATGCGGCGCAGCTCCGCCGTGTAATCCGCTTCGAAGAAGGCCTCGGGGTCCGCGCGGGGCGGGTCCGTGCGATCATCGGATCCGCCCGGACTGGCAGCGGGCGGTTCCGGTGAATGCGCCGGATCGCCGCCGGCGCATGATGCGCCCTCCGCGGGCGTGTCGTCCCCGGCGCCCTGCCGGGCATCCGCGCCCTCCCCCGCACCCCCTGCACCGGGACGGGCTGTGCCCACCTCGGGTCGATCCGGGAATCGCGCGGGCGCGGCGAGGGCCGGACGCGCACCGTCCAGCGGCGCGGCGCGATCCGCGGAACGATGCGCGATGTCCGCCTTTCCCTCGTCGATTTCGCCGGGATCGGGGACGGGATCGGCGGCCAGAAGGGCTTCAAGCTCGGCATGCAGGCGGTCCACGATCGGATCGGGATGACGGAACCATTCGGTGGACCAGACCCGCAGGATCGACCATCCCAGCCCTTCGAGAACCGCCTGGCGCACCTTGTCGCGGTCCCGCGCCGTCGCCGAGGAATGGTAGCTCGCGCCGTCGCATTCGATCCCCGCGAGGTAGACGCCCGCCCGCCGGGGATGCACGATGGCAAGGTCGATGCGAAAGCCCGACACCCCGATCTGGGTACGGACCTCCCAGCCCTTGGCGCGGAAGGCCTGCGCGACCGCTTCCTCGAAGGGGTTCTCGGCCGGTCCGAGCGATCCGCCATCCTCGGCCGCGAGCGCGATGGCACCCCGCTGGGCATAATCCAGAAAGGCCTTGAGATGACGCACCCCGGTGGCACGGGTGCGTCCGAGGTCGATCTCCTCATGCGAAAGCGACGCGAAGACATGCAGCTCGCGCCGCGCGCGGGTCACCGCCACGTTGAGGCGTCGCTCGCCGCCTTCGAGATTGAGCGCGCCGAACGCCATCGAGAGCCGTCCGGCGGCATCCGGGCCGAAGGTGATCGAGAAGAGCATCACGTCGCGCTCGTCGCCCTGGATGCTCTCGAGGTTCTTGACGATGACCGGCTCCTCGCGCTCCTCGGCGAAGAACCATTCAAGATCGGGCCGCGTGCGGCGCAACGCGTCGAGATGGTCGAGAATGAGGGCCTGCTGCTGGGCGTTGAAGGTGATCACGCCGAGCGTCTGCCGCTGCACCGGATCAAGTGTCAGCCACTCCGACAGGCGGCGTTCGATCATCGCCACGATGGCCTGCGCCTCCGGCACGTTGACCCGCGCCCCGCCGCGCGCATAGGTCCCCTCGATCCGGTGCAGGTGAACGGCCTCCGACCGGGTGGAGGGCGCGGGGAAGGTCACCAGCCCGCCGCCGTAGTAATGATGGTTCGAGAAGGCGATCAGCGCCTCGTCGCGGCTGCGATAATGCCAGTTGAGGCGCCGCGTGGGAATACCGGCATTGGCGACCTCGTCGAGGATCGAGGGCATGTCACCCATCAGGCCATCGCCGGCATCCTCCTCGTCATCGTTGGACCGGCCGAAGAAGTTCGTCGGCGGAAGCTGCTTGGGGTCGCCGACGACGATCGATTGCCGCGCCCGCGCGATGGCCCCCACCGCGTCCCAGGTCGTGATCTGCGAGGCCTCGTCGAAGATGACGACATCGAAGGCGGCCTGTCCGGCGGGAAGATATTGCGCGATCGACAGCGGCGACATGAGCACACAGGGCGCCAGCCTGGGAAAGCTCTGCGTGAGGTTGCCGAGCAGGGTCCGGATTGCCATCGAGGGGCGCTGCAGGCCCAGCTGATGGCGCAGCGTTCCCAGCTCGGAGTTGCGCGGAACGCCGTCGCGGCCCGGCAGTTCATGCTCGATCCGGCGCATCACCTCGGCGGGCGCCAGCTCTGCCGCGCGCGCATCGAGATCGCGGAACGCTTTCACGGCATCCTCGTGATCCCATTGCGCGAACCGGCGCAGGGGCGCCGACGCATCGAGCGCCAGCGGCAACCACCAACGCGCGTAGGCGCTGCGGAATTCCGCGGTCGCCTCCCCGATCTCCTCGCCGGCCTCGAGCCGGTCCGCCAGGGGGCCAAGCCCGTGCGCCTCGGCCTGCGCGCGGGCCTCGCGCCACAAGGTCCAATCGGCGAGCCGCTCGCGATGCGCAAGGACGGTGTCGATCTCGCGCATGATCCCCTCGATCGAGGGCAATCCCGATATGTCGGCGCCAAGCGCGGCAAGCGCATCGCTGCGGTCCCGCGCCTCGGCGCGCAGCGCCGCCCATTGCGCCAGCCCCTCGCGCAGGGCGCCCTCGGGAATGGCCGGCAGGGCCGCCTGCACCCGCCCGAAGGCGACCGCGTCGGCCACCGCATCGCCCGCCTCCGCAAGGGCCGCGCGAAGGGCGATCGCCTGCCGTGCCGCGCGCCGGGCCAGCCGCGTGGAGCGCTCCTGCCCCGCGATCGTCGACAACGGATCGCCGTTCAGGGCGTCGACAAGCGGCCGCATCTCGAGCAAAGCCCCCAGGTCACGGCCGGGATCGGCGGCCCCGCTGGCGGCATAACCCTGCATCATCCTGCGAACCCTGCGCCGGCGCAGGGCGGAGAAGGGCCAGAACGAGGCCTCGGCCTTGCGCCAGTCGAGGTCGAGCGCATCGAGCGGCATCCGCGCGAGCTCGGCCTCATCGTAGCGGGCGCTCGTCGCGGCGCGCAGCGCGTCGAGCCGCGCCGTCTTTGCCTCGAAGGCATCGAGCGCGGCCAGAAGATCCTGTCCCGTCATCTGCGGCACGGCACGCAGGTCGGCCGCATCGGCCCCGGCGCGGTCCGCGAGCCGGTCGAGCAGCGCGGCCCGCCCCGTCGGCAGGCCCGGCGCCGGGCCAAGACCCAGATCGTGCGACAGGCGGCTCCCGCATTGCGCGAGACGGTCGAGCAGGACGCGCATCTCCCGCGCCGAATTGATCAGCGCGTCCTGCCAGGCAAAGGACCAGTCCGTCGCGGTGACGAGCGGCATGGGGGGGATGTCGCGGGTGGCGGCGAAGGTGCGGGCAAGCGCGTCGGCCGTCCGCTCGAGCAATGCGAAACTCTCGGCATCATGGGCGTCCTTGTCCGCGTAGCGAAGCGCCGGGCCGTTCGGATCATCGGCGGTCCAGGAGATCGCGTCGAAGATCGAGAAGCCCTGGGGGCCCTTGGCATGGAGCGCGGCGACATAGCTGTTGAGCCTGTCGCGCTCGAGCTTGAGCTGCGCGTTGACCTGCACCCAGTCCGGCCCCGGCCCGCCAGCCGCCCGGTCCCACCCCCGCCCGAGCTGGTTCAAGACGCGCTTGCGGTCGGTCTTGTTGGAGTGCAGCTCGAGGACGGCATCGCCCATGCCATGCGCCTCGAGCCGCCGTTGCACCACGTCGAGCGCCGCGGCCTTCTCGGCCACGAAAAGCACCGTGCGCCCCTGGGCGAGGATCTGGCAGATGATGTTCGCGATGGTCTGGCTCTTGCCCGTGCCCGGCGGGCCGATCAGCACGAAGTCCCGCCCGTCCGTCGCGGCGACCACGGCGGCGAGCTGCGAGCTGTCGGCGGGAAGCGGCGTCAGCAGGTCGGAGGGCGCGAGCCGGGCGTCGAGCTCCTCCGGACGCACCGGATCGCCCTGTCCCGTCTCGAAGGGCCGGTCGGGATTGTCGACCAGATGTGCCACGAGCCGATTGGTGCGAAGATCGTCGGTCCGGTCCACCAGGTCCTTCCACATCAGGTATTTGGAGAAGGAGAAGGTCGACAGGGCGACATCCTCGACAACCTCGAAGCCCGGAACGTCGCGCACCCGCATGCGCATCGTGCGAAAGATCAATGGCAGGTCGATGCCGCTTCCGTCGCGCGGCAGCTCGCCCTCGAGCTCCGGCAAGGCCAGGTCGAAATCGCGCTTGAGGAACTCGAGCAGCGTCGCGTTGAAGCGGACATCGTCCTCGTGATGGACGATGGAGAATTCCGAGCGCGCAGAACGCCGCTCGAGCTTGACCGGGACCAGCAGGAGCGGAGCGCGATAGGGCTGCGTGTCGCCCTCGCGCTGCCAGCGCAGGAAGCCCACGGCCAGGAAGAGCGTGTTGGTGCCCCCCTCCTGCACATCGCTCTTGGCCTTGCGGAAAAGGGTCAGGAGCCGGCGCTCCATCTCGTTCCTGTCGAGATCGACGGGAACCTGTCCGCGCGCCGCGGCATCGGCCACGGCGGAGGCGATGATGCGCTCCCGCTCGTCGGCCGGCACCTGCCGCAGGCCCACGGGATCCTCCTCGCGCATCGGGTAGACCCGGAAGGATTGCCCGCCGGCCAGGGCGTCCTCGAGGGCACCGAGATCGGGCACGAGGCACGGGACCGTCTGCTTCGTCGGCTTGAAGTTCAACAGGCGGTTGCGCAACGACAGATCGAGCAGCTTGCCCTGCCATCGCTCGATGCGGCCCCTGGGCGTGGCGGGCGCCTCCTGCGCGAGCTCGGCCGGCAGCACGCCCAGGTCGAGCGGTGCCGGCAGCCCGGCGGGCGCGGCCTCGGCATCCGCGGCGTCCTCATCCCCTTGCGCGGGAAGATGCGCGGCGAGCGGCCTGATCCGGGCGGCGCGGGCCCGCGCGATGTCGATCGCGGCCAGGAAGGCATGCTCGTTCTCCTCGCGCAGAAGGGCGCGCCCCGCCTCGGCGGCCTCCTCGAAGCCGATGGCCGGCCGCTTCGTCAGGTAGGTCGTCTCGACGGGCACGAATTCATGCGCCTGCGCTGCCTTGCGCACGGCGACGATATCGGGCTCCGTCACCTGCCCGAAATCGCGCGCCGTCAGCCACACGCCCGCGAAGGCATGCCCCTCGGTGAACAGGACCACCGGGTTCAGGCCGGCCTGCTCCCAGGCGGCCGCGAGCAGGAGGGAGATGTCGAGGCAGGTGGCCAGCCCCTCGGAGCGGATCCTGTGGGGGAACCGGACCTTCTGTCCGTCATGCTCGAACGAGGCGGGCGGGGTCGCATAGGTCAGGCCAAGCCCCGTCGCCGCCGACCAGATCGCCCCTGCGAGCATCCAGGCGCGCCGCGGGTCGGCGCTCTGGTATCCCTCGATCGCACCATCCCGGCCCGAGGCTTCGAGCAGGCGCGAGGCCTCCTTGAGGATCGCGGCCACGGCCGCGTCGTTGGGCGAGACATAGGCGGCGAGCAGGCGGTCCATCTCCGCGAGGCCGCCCCATTGATCGCGCGCCAGCAACTCGACCGGCAAGGAGCGCTCCGCGAGCGTTTCGGTCCTGTCCGACAGGGAAAGGCGGAGGGTTCCGTGCTCGGCCTCGTCAAGGCCGGCGAGAAGGCCGATATCGAGCGGCGTCGACAGATCGACGAGGCGCAACGTCTCGCCCGCACCGAGGCTGTCGATCACCCAGCGCCGCGAACGCAGGATCGCGGGCTCCGCCGTCAGGACGAGTTCGAGCCGCTCGAGCGGGCTTGCCCCGAGGTTGGTCACGCTGAGCGATCTGATGACCGGAACGTCGTTCTGCGCCGAGGCGAAGTTCACACGCTGAACGATTTCGGCCTCGACGATCGCAACCGGCATCCCGTCGCCGGGGCCGGCATCGTTCACTTGCAGATTTCCGGGCACCGCACACTCGCTTTCGCAACACTTACTCGACACTCATCCCCCGGCGAGAAGCAGAGCAGAGCGCGCCGGGAAATCCAAGTCGTTTGTGCCACTTGGCGCGGGGGAACGGCCACCGGCGGCCACCCGGGGCGGGGCCGGCGATCATCCGACCGGGCTTCCTCCGCCGAGCATTCCGATGCCGATGGCGACCGCGCCGAGCGCCATGGCGTATCCCGCCAGCATCAGTGCGCCATCGCGCACCAGGATCGCAAGGCCCAGTATGGCGATGGCGATCATCGGCGCCGAGGAGGCGAAGGGCACGATCTCGAGCGGTGGCACGGTGAGGCACAGGGCGATCGCCGCGACGGCCGCGATCCGAACGCCCATGTCACTGGCGAAGACGCGCAGCCGGTTGCGCAGCCAGCGATCCATCTTCCGGCCCACGGGGCGCATCTTGTCCACCGCCTTGTCGATCTTCGTGCTCTCGAGCGAGCGGTTTTTCACGAAACCCGGAAGCCACAAGTGATCGCGCCCAGCCGCGATCTGTACCGCGAAAAGGACGATGATCAGCGCGATGAGCGTGGGAACCCCCGGAATGGCTCCGATCGGCGTGATCTCGAACAAGGCGGGCACGGTCAGGAAGGGGCCATATCCCCGGCTGCCGATGGCCTCGACGATGGTGCCGAGCGTGACCCGATCGCGGCCCTTGGTGGCCTCTTCGAGCGCGTCGAATATCCCCTCGACCGCGGAATTGCCGCCGTCATGCTCATCCGTTCCGGCCATCGTGTCCTCCATGCCAATGATCCCATGCGCCGGATGGCGAACCCTTATGGCGCGGTGTCAGTTCCGGCGCGGTGACAGCCGGCCGCCCGCAAGGGGAGGGGATCCGGCGGATATCGGCGCGTAGGCGCGTCTGGCTCCAAAAAAGAGCGCGTCATGGCGGGCGGTCCTTGCGCCTCGCCCGCGGCGCGAAATGCGCCTCCGCGCGGACTGGACAGGAGCCGCCATCCATGTTCCCCATAGGTTCCGAAACCTGTCGCAATCGCCGGGCGATTGGCGCTATCCTGTCCCCCGGACCCGCCCGCGCGGATGTGAGCGCCGCGCATGGTGGGTCCGCGGTAATCAGTCACAGTCTACCGGAGATCGAGATGTCGGAATTCAGGTTCATCCATGTATCGGACCTTCATCTTGGCCGCCGATATGCCAACATCCCGCAACCCGAGGATGGCAACATCCGCGGCCGCCTGATGGAGGCACGACACGGCACGATCGAGCGGATCGCCGCCGCCGCCCGCGATCACGGCGCGGAGCATGTCCTCGTGGCCGGCGACAGCTTCGACACCCCGACACCCTCGGATGTCGTTCTGCGGCAGGCCCTCTCGGCGATGGGGCGCGATCCCGACATCATGTGGTGGCTGCTCCCCGGCAACCACGACAACCTGCGCGATGGAGAACCCCTGTGGGAGCAGATCGCGCGGCAGGCACCGCAGAATGTCCGCCCCCTGACCCGTGCGGAGCCGGTCTCCCTGCGTCCCGACGTCACGCTGCTCCCCTGCCCCGTCACCTATCGCTCCGCGGGGCGTGATCTGACCGAGTGCCTCCCCCGGATGCCAAGCGCCGAAGGGGCCCTGCGGATCGGCCTCGCGCATGGCGGCGTCGTCGATTTCGTTGAAGCGGGGGACAACATTCCGCCCGACCGCGACCGCAGCGCGCGCCTCGACTACCTCGCGCTTGGCGACTGGCACGGACGCATGGCGGTGGGCCCGCGCGTGCAATATTCGGGTACGCCCGAACAGGACCGATTCAAGCATGACCGCCGGGGCGTCGCCCTTGCCGTCACCCTCGAAGGCGTCGGCATGCCCCCGCGGATCGAGGAGATGCCGATCGGTCAGTTCCACTGGTCCAGCATCGAACTGCCACTTTATCACGGACAGGACGCGGCGCAGGCTCTCGCCGCCCTCCTGCCCGCCGAAGGACGGCGCGACGCGCTGGTCCGGGTCAACGCCACCGGCTGGAGCAGCCTGCCCGAACATGACGCGCTGACGACGGCCGCGGCGCGGATCGCGCCCGATTTCGCGCATTTCGAACTGCGCGCCGAGGATTTGCAGATCGCCCATGACGACGCCGATCTCGACGAGATCGATCAGGCGGGCGCCCTGCGCAAGGCGGCGGAGACCTTGCAGGAGGAAAGCCGCTCTCAAACGCTCTCGCAGGAGGACCGCGACATTTCCTCTGCCGCCCTCGCGAGGCTCTATTCCTACGTCAAGGAGGATGCGCGATGAAGCTGCGCGCAATCACGTTGAGCAACGTGCGCCGGTTCGACGGGACGGTGCGCATCGAGAACATCCATGACGGGATCAACGTCCTCAGCGAGCCGAACGAACGCGGCAAGTCGACGCTTTTCGACGCGATACAGGCGCTGTTCTTCATCCCGCACGGCTCGACCCGGGCCGCCTCCCTGAAATCCCGCGCCGGCGGCGCCCCCCAGGTCACCGTCGAGATCGAGACCGAGGAAGGGCACTTCGAGGTCACCAAGCGCTGGGACAAGACCCGGTCCTTCGCCCGCGTGCATTCGGGCGGCACGCTGCTGGCCAAGGCCGACGAGGCGGAGGCATGGATCGCGCGCCAGCTTGGCGGCGAGAATGCCGCCGGTCCTTTTGGCCTTGTCTGGGTTCGCCAGGGACGCGCGGCGATCGCAGGCGCGTCGCCCAAGGAGACCGCGGGACTGCTCGAGGCACGCCGCGATCTGCTGACTTCGGTGAATGGCGAGATCGACGCGATGACGGGCGGGCGGCGGATGGACGCGGCGCTGGCGCGCTGCGATGCCGAGCTTGCGCAGTACGCGACCGCCAGGGGCGCACCGCGCAGCGGCGGGCCGTGGAAGGCGGCCAGAGACCGTCTCGCCCTGCTCGAGGACAGCGCCGGCGAGCTTCGGGCGACCGCGACCGCCCTTCACGAGGCGCTCGATGCCAGGAGCCGGGACCGGCGGGAGATGGCCGAGCTGACCGCTCCGGAGGCCGTGGCCGAACGCAAGCAGCGCCTCGAGGCGGCACAGGAGACCTATCGCGCCGCCGAGCGTCATGCCGGCGAGATCGAACAGGCCGAACGTATGCTTGCCGCCGCGCAGCTTGCCCATGACACGGCCGCCGACAAACTGGCGCAGGCACAGGCGGCGGCAGCCGAGGCGGCGGCAGCGCGGGCGGCGCTCGTCTCGTGCGAGAGCGCGGCCGCCGCGCAGGACCGCGCGCAGCGCGATGCCAGCGCGGAGATGGCACGCCGTGACGCCGCGCTCCTTGCCGCGCGCGATGCGCATGACGCGGCCCGCAAGAGCCATGCCGCCGCCCTTCGCCGGGATGCCGCGCGCAGCGGCGCGGCACGTGTCCGCGACCTCGAGGCGCGAATCGAGCGCGCCGAGGGCGCGCGCCGGTCGATGGAGGAGGCACAGGCGCAGCTTGAGACCGGGCTCGACGCGGGCCAGCTGGCGAAGATCGAACGCATCGCCGTCGAGCGGGCAGCCGCGGCGGCCGCGCGCGATGCCCAGGCGCCGCGGGTGACCATGCACTATGCCGCGCCGAAAGGGGGCCAGGTCACGCTGGACGGCCAAGCCCTTGCGGACGGCGAGGCCATCCCCCTGACCGGCCCCGCCATGCTCGATATCGACGGCGTCGGAAGGCTCGAGATCAGCCCTGGCGCGGATGCGCGGGATGTGACCGGCTTCGAGGGGCATGACGCGATGTTGCGAGAGGCGCTCGCAGAGGCGGGCTTGCCGGACATCGCAGCCGCGCACGAAGCGGCGCGGATCACGGCCGAAGCGCAGCAGCGAAGCGGCGAGGCGCGTGCCGTTTTCGACAGTATCGCGCCGGGCGGGATCGAGCCGCTGCGCGCGGCCCTCGCGGCCATCCCCAGACTTGGCGCGGAGGATGACGGGACGCAGGCTCCGACACTCGCGGAGTCCGACGCCGCCCTTGCTGCCGCCCTGGAGGCGCAGGGGGCGGCACAGCTGGCACGGGACGCGGCCGCGGACCGCCTTTCGGATGCCAGGAGCGCCGCCGCGCGCAGTGGTGCGGAACTCGATGCCGCGCGCACCCGGCTCGACCGGGCCCGCGCGGCGGCCGAGCGGTCGGATCCCCAAGGGGCGCAGGCGCTGGCGGAGCGGCTCGACCAGGCCCGGGTCGCGGCCGAGGCGGTCTCAAGCGAGCTTGAACGACGCCGGAAGGACGCGCCCGACATTGCGGCGGCCCGGGCCGCCCTCGACCGTGCGCGCTCCGTCGACAGCGCGGCGCGCGAGCGGGGTGTGCAACTCGGACGGTCGATCGCCATGCTCGATGAGCGGATCACGCGGAGCGCGGGGGATGCCGTCGAGGAACGGCTGGCCGAGACGTTGCAGCAGATCGAGGCGGCACGGGCGGAGCTCGGGCATATCGAGCGGGAAGTGGCCGTGCTGCAACGGCTCAAGGCGGTGCTGACCGCCGCCCGCGAAGCCTCCCGCGAGCAGTATTTCGGCGCCGTCGTCAAGGAGCTGCGCCCCCTTCTGCATCTTTTGTGGCCGGATGCGACGCTCGAATGGAAGCCCGAGACGCTCCTTCCGAGCGCGCTCGTGCGCGGCAAGGTGAGCGAGCCGATCGACATCCTTTCCGGCGGCACGCAGGAGCAGATCGCGCTGCTCGTGCGCCTGGCCTTCGCGCGGATGCTGGCGCGCGACGGCCGGCATGCGCCCGTGATCCTCGACGATGCGCTTGTGTTCACCGATGACGAGCGCATCGAGAAGATGTTCGACGCCCTGCACCGGCAGTCCGGCGGTACGCAGATCCTTGTTCTGTCATGCCGTCAACGTGCCTTCCGCGCCCTCGGCGGCAAGACCCTGACGCTCGAGAGCGTGACCGAGCCCGCCCATCCCGAGTGAGGCGCATGCCCCCCGGCCGAAGCCCCGCGATGCGGCAGGCTCAGGGCATCGCCCCGCTTGCCTTTGCCCGCCGCCGTGAGCGCGCCTGTTTCAGCCCGCGTCTTTCAGGATGAGATCGACGAGCCGGCCCAGATCGAGGGCGGTGTAGTCGGGCTCCGGCACCCCGTCCGCTGGCAGGAACGCGTTGTAGGGGCGCGAGACGAACGCACCCTTGCACCCGGCCGCCTGCGCCCCGATCGTGTCCCACAGGTGGCATGCGACGAGACACAAGTCACGCGCGGGCACGTTCATCGCCTGTGCGACATGCTGGTAGGTCTGCGGCGCGGGCTTGAACTTGCCGACCGTGTCGACGCTGAAACTTTGTTCGAAATACTGGGCAAGTCCGGCCTTTTCCAGCGGCGTGGGCGAAGGGCTCGGCGGAGAATTGGTCAATGTAACAAGGCGCAGACCCGCCGCCCGCAACCGTTCAAGCGCGGGCGCGGCATCGGGATGGGCCGGCATGTTGCCCAAGTGCGTCTTTAGCTCGGCGATATCCTCCTCGCCGATGGCGACACCGTGGATCGTCCCGGTCATACGCAGCGCGCCTGCGGCCAATGCGCTGAAGGGCGTGTAAAGCTCCGAGAGGGTCATCGTCTGTGAATAGAGGATGAGCTGCGCGAACCATTCGCGCATCATGTCGCCATTGCCGAAGAGCCTGGCGAAGAGTGGCTCGAGCACGGTGATGTCGAGCAGGGTCTCGTTGACATCGAAGACGATGACCGGGGGCACGCCCTCGGGCGGGGTATTTGTCGATGATGCATCAACCATTGGACTTTGTCTCCTCGCGCGCTTTTCAAACTGGATTGCCCGGACGGGCCGCCGAAGTCCAACGCCGCCTGACCCCGGCTGGTTGCCGCAACGTCCCGCCCGCAAGGCTCAAGATTTTCCTTGCAATATATTTTTCTGCAATTTGACGACACTTCACCATGTTAAGGACGCAAATTGGTATGACTTTATGACCAGAAAAGACTGCCAATCAGGATCATCGTCATGAGAGACTTCCCCATACCCTTCAACGAAGAGGCTCGCGTTCAGGCGCTGCAGAACGTGCCCGGGCTCGTGGCCGGCAACGAAGCCCTGTTCGACAGCCTGTGCGATGCCACGCGCAAACTTCTCGACTGCCCCATCGCCCATATCAGCGTCGTCGAGGAGACGCATCAATGGTACAAGTCGGTTGTCGGGATCGAGCTGGGCGAGATGCCTAAGGAGCATTCCTTCTGCACCCATACGATCATGTCCAATGCCGAGATGGTGGTCCCCGACCTGAGCGCCGATCCGCGATTCGTGCGTCATCCGATGGTCGCCGAGGGCGGGCCGCAGGCGCGCTTCTATGCCGGGGTGCCGCTCGTCCTGTCATCGGGCTTTCGGTTCGGCAGTCTGTGCGCGCTCGATCTCGTGGCCCATGAGCCCCCTTCGGAGGACAAGCTCGAAGTGCTGCGCGCTCTGGGCCGCGCCGTGGTCGCCGCGCTCGAGAAGGCCCCTGCCCTGCCCGCCCAGACGCCGGCCGGGCAGACCGGCCCCGAAAATTTCGTCACACTGGTCGGACATGAGCTGCGCACCCCGCTCACGGTGATCCTCGGCGGGCTCAAGCTGCTTGAGTTCAGGCTGAAGGACGCGGTGAACCGGGAGCTGACGGTCAGCTCGCGCCGCTCCAGCGAACATCTTGCGAAACTGGTCGAGTCCATCCTGACCTTCAGCGATGCCAGCACCGGCGAGCTTACCCTGAACGAGCGCCCCGTTTCGGTGGCGCAATTGCTCGAAGGCGTCGTGGATACCCATTCGCTGTCGACCGAAAGGGCCTCGCGTGCATTGTCGGTGCACAACGCCATCCCCGTCACCTCGATCATGATCGACGAGGATCACATCCAGCTTGCCCTGACGGCGCTGATGCTCAACTCCCTGAGCCACGGGGCCGGCGATATCAGCGTCGGCGCCCGGCTCACCGAGGAGGGCGAGATCGAGATGCGCATCACCGACGAGGGCACGCTCGACGACCACGTCGCGCTCGCGGAACTCTATCGGCCATTCGTGACCGGGGGCGCGATCGACACGCGCGGGACCGGCGGCGGTCTTGGGCTGGGGCTTCCCCTGACCCGGAAACTCGTCGAGCTGCATGGCGGCGTCTTCGAGATCGACGCCCAGCCCGAGCGTACGAGCGCGGTGATCCGCCTGCCATGGTGGCGCGCCAAGGACGTGCCGGACGCCTGATCCGGCCGTCCGGCCACGAAAGCCGGGAACACGGGAGCGCTCGCAAGTCGCGCGCTCCTCTTTGCTCCCGGAACGACAATCGAAAGAGCCCCCCGGATACGCGATCCGGGGGGCCTTGCCTTGCGGCATTCCCGAAGGCGCCGGGTCAGGCCCGGCTTGCGACCGACTTTCGTGGGATGCGGTTTTGGCGCTGAAACACGAGGCGGCGCTCCGGAATAACTCCGAAGCGCCGCGTCAGAACCGGCCACGGGGCATTCGGCTCAGAGGTTCGAGCCGGCCTCGCGCGTGACGTTCTGTTGCAACCGGCGCGCGTGATCCGGCCAGCTGCTTTTTATGAAAGCCAGGATCGCCTCGATCTGCGCATCGCCAAGCTTCTCGTCAAAGCTCGGCATGCGGCTGTGGCGGCCATTCTGCACGGCACCGATGCCATGCTTGATGATCGCGATCAGGTCCTGATCGGGATGATGCCAAGTATGCCCGCTCGCATCATGCGGCGGCGCCGGCATCTGTCCGTTGGGTCCGGGCTGGCGCCAGTTCGGCTCGCCCTCGAGCTCGGCACCGTGGCAGGAGGCGCAGTTGGCGGCATAAAGGCCCTGGCCGATATCGACCATCGCATCCGTGCTCGGCGCGCCGAGCACCGTGATCGGGGCGAGCCCGTGCTGCAGCACGGCCTGATGCTCGGCGCTGTCCTTTTGCGAGCTGACGACGGCGGCGATCGACAGGGCCGCGGCGGTGCCGAGGCCGAGCGTCAGCCCGAGGACGAGTTCGGGGCTCATCATGCGCAGCCGCCCGTTATCGCGGCGAGATCACCGGTCATGGGCACAGGCGGCATCGTCCCCTCCCGGAAGGTTTGCGCGCCTCGCGCTCCGCTGCTTGCTGCGTGGGAGGGCGATGTGCAACTTCTGGAACATCTGTTTCTCCGTTCTCGAAGGTTGAGCGAAGCCGGCATTCTGCCCCTTCGCGGCACCGCCGAGACTGCCCCCGCGCAGCGGCGACAAGATGGCGAAACTTGGGTACTGGGTGTTCATGGGCCGAAACCGGCGCCTCGGGCGTGCTTTACGTTGGTGCGGCCGCGCCGATCCGGGACCCCGCCGCCTCAGCCGCCGCAACGGCGGGCGAGGATCCGGTCCGCGGTCTCGAGCGCATCGGTGAGCGCCGTCATGCTGAACGGCTTGGCCAGCATCGCCAGCGGCTCGATCCGCTCGATGTCCCCCGGGCTCAACTCATGCAGCGACCCGCTGACCAGGATGCAGGCGATGCCGTGATCGCGGCGCAACTCGGCAGCCGCCTCGATGCCGCTCGACGGGCCGGCGAGATGCAGGTCGACGAGCGCGAGGTCCGGCCGGCTCGCCTCAGCCTGCGCAAGGCAGGTATTCTTGTTGGCCGCGATCCCGAGGACCTCGTGGCCCATCATCTCGAGATGCGATTCGAGATCGAGCGCAATGAAGACCTCGTCCTCGACGATCAGGACACGCATCGCCATGTCAGGGCTCCGCCGGGAACTGGATCATCGTCGCCCAGCCGCGCTCGCGGTGCGGGATGCTGATCGTTCCGCCGAACTGCTCGGCCGCCATCCGGACAAGCCGGCCGCCCAGCCCTGCGGGTCCATGCGTGCCAGCCGATCCCGCGCCGTCGTCCTGCACCGTCAGGGTGAAACCCGAACCGTCGTCGCTGCGGTTCAGGATAACCTCGACACGGCCGCCGCCCGGGGCCTCGAAGCCGTGTTGCAACGCGTTGCTCACCAGCTCGTTTATCACGAGCGCCAGACTGATCGCCCGGTCGGGCGCAAGGCGGATCGGGATCACCTTCACCGAGATCTCGATCCCGCGCCGCGCGCAATCGGCCATCTGCGACAGGTGGCGGCACAGGTTGGTGATCTGGCGCTCGATCTCGACCCGCGTCACGTCGTCGTCGAGATAGAGCCCCGCATGGATGGTGGCGATGGCGCCGACACGCGCGCTGGCCGCGGCCAGTTGCGCTCGGGCCGGCCCGCCTGCACGGTTGCTCTCGAGGTTGAGGATGCTCGCCACCATCTGCAGCGAGTTCTTGACCCTGTGATTGACTTCGTTGAGCAGCGTCCTGTAGGCGGCAAGCGCGGTGCGCAACTCTTCCTCGTTGCGATGCGCCTTGGTGACGTCGATGACCATCCCGATGACATGCGCCCGCCCGTTGGGACCCTGGATCACCTCGCCCTGCATCAAGAGCCAGCGCTGTGCCCCTTCGGGCAAGATGACGCGGTATTGCAGGTCGATCTCGCCGAAATGCGCCTGCGCGCCGCCCGTGATGACACTCTCGCAGCATTGCCGGTCGTCGGGGTGAATGCGCTCGAGGAAGGAGGCGATGTCCACGCCCGCCTCCCCTTCGGCAAAGCCATGCATCGCATCGACCGCCGGCGAGCGCAGCAGCGTCCCGTCGGTGAGATCGACATCCCAGAAGGCGACATTGGCCCCCTTGGATGCGACACGCTCGCGCGCGGCCTGCAATGCCTCGCCGACATGCTGTTCTGTCACATCCTCGACGATCTGCAAGATCACGGGAGCGGCGCCCTGTCGCGCGACGCATGAATGGCTCAGCCGCCAGTAGCGTGTCGTGAAGCTGCCGTCGGGCAAGGTGATATCGTGGCGTCCCGGCGGGAGGCGATCGACCGCGCCGGCCCGGAGCGCCCGGGCCACGGAGGCCCTGACCTCTCCCTCGATCGAGACATCTCGGGTCCTGGCCGGAAAGGCGTCGAAAAGGCCCACGCCCTCGAGCGTGTCATGTTCGCGCATCACCGTTTGCCGAAAAGGCAGGTTCACATCGATGATCCGCAATTCCGTCGTCATCATCAGTGCGGGGAACGGAAGCGCGTGCAAAACGGCGTTATCGTCCGGATGGACAGGCTCGGTCATGGAAACTTACAGGTTTGGTCAAGGACAGGCGCGGGCGGCCACTCGTTATGAGCCCAGCTAGGGTCAATCGTTTACAGGAAAAGACCGTGTCGCCCAACCTGCTGTTTTCGCGTGCACGTTCCGTGTTGCAATGCCATGACGGGCCGCCCCCCAATCCGCGCATCCCGCCGCCCCGCTGGCGGGGTATTTTCGTGCACGCCCTTGGCAACCGGGCCGCTTCATACCCATCTTTGCGTGAGCAAGCAGAGCGAAAGGACCGTGCAATGAGCTACAGCAAGAGCGAGGAGGCGATTGCCAACCTCACGCCCGAGCAGTTCCGCGTCACCCAGCAGAACGGAACCGAACGTCCGGGCACCGGCGAATACCTCGAGAACAAGGCGCCGGGCATCTACGTGGATCTCGTCTCGGGCGAGCCGCTCTTTGCCAGCTCGGACAAGTACGAGTCGGGCTGCGGGTGGCCGAGCTTCACCAAGCCGATCCGGCCCGCATACGTGACCGAGCTGCGCGACAGCTCGCTCGGAATGGAGCGGGTCGAGGTGCGTTCGGCCCATGGCGACAGCCATCTGGGCCATGTTTTCCCGGACGGGCCGCGCGATCGCGGCGGCCTGCGCTACTGCATTAATTCGGCGAGCCTTCGCTTCGTGCCGCGCGAGGACATGGAAGCCGAGGGCTACGGCGACTATCTCAACCAAGTGGAGGACGATTAGATGACGGAACGTTCCATACTCGCCGGCGGCTGCTTCTGGGGCATGCAGGATCTGATCCGCAAGCTGCCGGGCGTCGTCGACACGCGCGTCGGATATAGCGGCGGCGACGTGGAGAACGCGACCTACAGGGATCACGGAACCCATGCCGAGGCGATCGAGATCACCTTCGATCCGGAAAGGATCAGCTACAGGCGGCTGCTGGAATTCTTCTTCCAGATCCATGATCCGACCACGCCGAACCGGCAAGGGAACGATCGCGGCGTATCGTATCGCTCCGCCATCTTCCATATCGGTGACGAGCAGCGCGACATCGCGCGCGACACGATCGCCGATGTCGAGGCCTCCGGGCTGTGGCCGGGCAAGGTGGTGACCGAGCTTGCCCCGGCCGGGGCATTCTGGGAGGCCGAGCCCGAGCACCAGGACTACCTCGAGCGGATCCCCCACGGCTATACCTGCCATTTCATCAGGCCGGATTGGGTCCTGCCACGGCGCGAGGCTGCCGAGTAAGCCCGCGCGACCCCGCTCGAAAGGTCGTGGCCGTCCCGCCGCGCGGTGGGACGGCCCATGCGCCATTGACCCTGCGGCGCCCTGCTGGCAGTCTTCGGCACGCAGGATGCAGCACGCATCCCCTTCCCCCCCGGAGCCATATGTCTACAGATCGCCTGCACATCTCGGACCCCGAGGCCGAGTTCGAGAATATCTTCGGCTGCGTCTGCGATCTGAACGGCGTTCTGCGCGGCAAGCGCATTCCCATCGAACAGATGGACAAGGTCATGGCCGGCACCGTGAGGATGCCGCTGTCGATCTGCGGCCTCGATATCTGGGGCGAGGATATCGAGGGCAGCGTCATGGTCTTCGAGACCGGCGATGCGGACGGGATCTGCTTGCCGACCGGGCGCGGCATGCTGCCGGTCACCTGGACACGCAAGCCGACGGCGCTCATCCCGCTCTGGATGCAGCAGGAGGATGGCACACCCTTCCTCGGCGATCCACGGCAGGCGCTGGCGCGCATCGTGGAACGGTATGCCGCCCTTGGACTGACCCCGGTGGTTGCAACCGAGCTCGAATTCTACCTGACCGATCCTTCGGGACAGATCCCGCAGCCGCCGCGCTCGCCGATCACCGGCACGCGGCTCATGTCCGACGGCGCGCTCTGCCTTGACGAGCTCGAGCATTTCGACACGTTCCTCAACGAGGTCTACACCGCCTGCAAGGCGCAGGATATCCCCGCCGACAGCGCGATCTCAGAAAACGGTGCCGGGCAGTTCGAGATCAACATGCGTCATACGAACGACCCGCTGCGCGCGGCGGATGACGCGGTCCTTTTCAAGCGGCTGGTGCGCGGGATCGCCCGGCAGCACGGCTTCGCCGCGACCTTCATGGCCAAACCTTACGGCGACCGCGCAGGTTCAGGCTTCCACGTGCATTTCTCCCTAGTCGATGCCGAGGGGCGCAACCTTTTCGACAATGGCAGCGACGATGGCACCCCGCTCATGCTCAATGCCGTCGGCGGCCTTCTGGAGACGATCCAGCAGAACGCCCTGACCTTCGCTCCGCACGAGAACAGCTTCCGCAGGCTCCTGCCCGGTGCCCATGCCCCCTCATCGGTGGCCTGGGGCTATGAGAACCGCACCGCCGCGATCCGCATTCCCGGCGGCGATCACAAGGCGCGCCGGATCGAGCACCGCGTCGCCGGCGCCGATGCCAATCCCTATCTCGTCATGACCAGCGTCCTTGGCGGCGCACTTCTGGGGATCGAGCGCGAAATTGCCCCGGCGCCGCCGATCACCGGGGATGCCTACAGCCTCGATCTGCCGCACCTGCCGCTTGACTGGGCGACCGCCGTGCGCGCTTTCGCAACGGGCGGGCTCGTTCCCGAGATCTATTCCCGGCGTCTGCAGAAGATGCTGACCGAATGCAAGCGGCAGGAGCAGGCCCGCTTCAATCGCCATATCACCGAGTTCGAGTACCAGACCTATCTGGAGATCGTCTGATGACGTCTTCTCCGGGCGATGCCGCGCAACACGTGCGCAGCTATTACGCGGCGAGCGCGAACCCGTCGCCGTCCCGCCCCGCGCTCGAGGGCACGCAGGAGGCCGAGATCTGCGTGGTCGGCGCCGGGTATAGCGGCCTGTCGACCGCGCTTCATCTGGCCGAAAAGGGGTATTCCGTCACCGTGATCGAGGCCGCACGCGTCGGCTGGGGCGCCTCGGGTCGCAATGGCGGACAGATCGTCAACGGGTTGAACGCGTCCCTGACCACGATCGAGCGGCGCTACGGCGCACCAACCGCGCAGTTCGTCGCAGGTCTCGTCCAGGAAGGCGGGAAGATCATTCGAGAGCGCGTCGCGCGCTATTCCATCGATTGCGACCTGAAAGAGGGCAACATCTTTGCTGGCCTGACCTCCGCCCACATGCGCGAGCTTGAGGCGCGGCAGACGCTTTGGCGCGGCTACGGCATCGACAACCAGACGTTGCTTGATGCCGACGAGATCCGTGCCCATGTCGGCAGCGGCATCTATGCCGG
>NZ_APKE01000032.1 GCF_009835145.1 Profundibacterium mesophilum KAUST100406-0324
GGGGATGGCGCCGTCGAAGCTCATCACCCACGGCGCATCGTTGCGCTTGTAGGCCGCCCGCGCGGCGTTGGCGGTGCCTGTGTCCAGCTCAAAGAGCATCGACACGCGATCGCCGGCCGCGAATGCCCCCGGCGGCGCGAGGTCGATGTTGAAGATGTTGCCAGACGTGCGCGCGAGACGCTGCACGCTGACGCTGCCGTTGGTCATGTAGATGACGCGGAAATCGCCATTGAACAGGTCGATAAAGCTGGCGTTGGACGTCGGAAGCTGCGGCAAGCTGATATTCGCGTGATACAGCCAATTGGTCGAGCTCGCGTAAGGCCAGGCCTTTTTGAGGATTGTCCCAGCGGCGAGCGTGACCGCAGGCTGAACCGCCGCGACAACTTCCTGCTGCGCCACGATACCCCGCTCTGTCGCACCCGCCACATTGGCCGCGATCTCGACATAGCGCAGCTCCAGCCCATCGTCGGCGGCCGGCAGGGTGTATGTCGTGCCCGACGCCCGCGCGACGGTATCGGTGCCCCCGAACCATTGCCGGGTGATCTCGGGCGGATCGTTGGACGGCGCAAGCACGAGGCCCGGCGTTGCCGTGTAGTCGCTGCCCACGTTGCTCGAAATGGGATCGACCAGGAAGATCGGCAAGCCGGTCTCGACATCCGCTTTTTGCAACGTGAACGTGCCATTGTGGCCCGGCGCCGCATAGCCGCTGGTCTGCAAGGTGACCGTGGTTGCGTCCTCTGCGGTGACGGTGACGGTGCCGCCGGTGCCGCCATATGCGCCTGACGCGACGACGGCCGTGAAAACCGGGCTCGCCTCGCCGATCGCTACAAACCGGACCTGCTGTCCGTCGGTGAGGCCCGCGACGGACGCCGGATTGACGATGACGGCGTTGGCGAGGGTCGTGGGCAGTCCGTCCGTCCCCACATCGGCGGGCGGCAGACGGGCAATAATAGTGGGCATGGGGCTTTACTCCGGGCGTGCGGTGATGGTGATCGTGCCGTCGTCGTTGGCCGTGGCCGCCCACGGGCTGCCGGCGACGGGGGGCGTCCGGTCGAGACGCATCGTGCCGTCATCCCCGATGGTGGCGGCCCAGAGGGCGACGGGCGGCAAGCCAAAGGGTAGCCGGATGATGGTCAGTCCGAGGGACAGGCCAAGGCGCATGGCGGGCTCCTATAGGTTGGGCGGCAGGTCGCCGGACAGATCGTCATAACCGCTGCCGGCGGCGACGATGCAGGTCGTGCCATCCATCGCGGTTGCGGTGATCGTCCATGTCCCGGCGGCGCTGGCGTAGATCTCGATCACCTGCCGGGCGTTGGCGTGCATACCGATGCCGCGCCGGCGCTCGCCGATCTTGGCTTCGAGATGGGCGGTCACCTTGTCGCGGGGTCCGCAATTTTGCGGCGCGGCACCGGCGGCGATCGGCAGGGCAATCATGAAGGCGGCGAGAATATGGCGCATATCAGCCTCGTGAGGCCGCGCATGGGGTGCCGCACCGGGCAGTAGCGGCCAGGGCCGCCCGGTGCGGTATCAGGGGGCGCAGGCGGCGGCGATGCCTGAAAGGACGGCCTCACCCGTGCGCCGGGATAGCGGCCCGCCATCGGCAAGCAGGGCGCCCGCGTGGGCGCGGCGGGACTGTGCGGTGCCGTCGCAGATCGCCGCGCTATCGGGCAAGCTCGCGCAGGCGCTCGCGAATAGCAGCGCCGTCAAGATCAGGGCTTGTCGCATTGTCGATCCTCTCGCGTGTCTGCTGGTATCGCTCCAAGCGGCGCAGGGCCTCGGCATCGCGCTCTGCGGCGCGCGACCACCAGCCATAGCCGAGAAAGGCCAGCACGAGCGCGAGGGAGGCACCGGCGGCGATGTAGACCCGGATCATCGGCCAAGCGCCCGGCGGATGCCGATGAGCCCGAGCCCGTTGGTGATGAGCACGTAAGAGCCAACCCCGCCGGTCCAGATGCCCAGAAGCTCGCCGGGCCAGCCGATCGGGCGCGCCTCGTGCAGCCCGATGACGAGGCCCGCCAGCACGGAAAATGTGCCCGCCCAGAACGTGAGCGAGCGCGGTTTGATATACTCCATCAGCGTCTCCCGAAGATCTTGGCGAGGGCCGAAAAGATCGCGGCGAAGATGCTCGTGCGGCCATCCGTTTTTGCCCCGGCGCCGTCATCGGTGATTGTCGGCGCGGGGATCGTCTCGACGGAGCGCGCAAGCATCGTGGCGCGGTCGAGCGTGCCGCTGTCGCTCGCCTGCACCCCCTCCCATTGCCCCACCACTCGGCGCGACCAGCCCCGCCCGAAGGTGCCCCAAGTGGAGAGCCGGCGCAGAAACCGCATCCGCGCTCCGCAAATGTCTCCGATCAGCGTGACGGGATCGACCGCGGCGACCGCGGCGAGCGTGCGCAGACCGACGATGCCATCCACCTCGCGGCCCTGCAGCCCGGCGGCCTGCTGCAGGTATCGCGCGGCCCGCGCCGGACCCGAGTTGACGGCGAAGTCATAGACCGCGAAATCCACGCCGGCCGGCAGATCGTCACACCGCACCGTGTCCCAGTATTGCGTGCGGTAGATCGTATCGCGCTCTGCCGGTGTCAGGTGCCGCACCGCGAGCTTCGGCAGCCCGGCGCGGCGGCGATAGGCGTCATAGGTGGCTTGCGTGATGCCCTCATTCGTGGCGCCGCCGGGGTCTTTGGGGTGATCGACATAGCCACCCTCGTAGGCGAGCACCCACGGGTGCACGCGCTCGAAATTGCCAAGCATGGGGATCTCCATCGTTGGGGGTTACTGGTCGTCGCGGTCCCGCGATTCGTCGCGCATCCTGTTGATGACCTCGCGCAGCCCGTCGATCGCGAGCCGCGTCTCGCGGTGCTCGGTGATCGTCACCTTGCGGGCCTCCTTGGCCTCGATGCGCAGCTCTTGGCGGAGCTGGCGCAGGCCGCCTTGCACGTCGAACAGGCCCTCATTTATCTGCTCCTTGTCCTTTGCCGAAGGCATCGGGGGCGCAGACCTCGCGCCCTTGATCGCGAGATAGACGCCGCCGATGACAGAACCCACGAGAGAGCCGACCAGAATTAGCGTCTCGTTATTGATTCCGTCCAACATCGGCACCTGTCCTGTAGCAAGAAAAGAGATCGGCGATGGCAAGGATCAGGTATGTCGTGCCGGTGTTGAGCGCCGGGGCGTGGCCATAGAAGAACGGGAACAGGAAAGCGGAAAGGAGCATCGTGAAGATGACGAGGCCGCAGACGGCGCCAACCGCGCGCAGAAGCGGAGTGCGCCGCCATGATCCGTTGATATAAAGGGCCGTGAGACGCACGGCCCCCACTACCAGCACCGCCACCCCAAGCACGCCATCCGACACGCCAAGAGAGCGGAAACCCGCGTAGCTCGAAGATACGCCCATTGTTTCACCGGGCATTAGCAAGGTGATGCCGATCACCGCGAGCACCGCGCTGGTGATCCATTCGGCGGCCCGGCCGCGACCGTGCACGATGTCGAGCAGCCGCTCAATCCTGCTGGTCCTCATCTTACGCGAACCGAGCTTTCAGGGCCGCCGCGAGGCGCGAGGCGATCCGCTCGTCACCGGCCGGCAGCGGGTGGACGCCATCGGGCAGCGGCTCAAGCAGCGTGGGCGCCGTCTCGGCGTTGATGCCGCTCGTATAATGCAGATCGACGACCTCGACGCGGCGCGCATGGGCGCGCTCCAACACCGCATCGGCGAATGCCGTGAGCTTGTCCCCGTTCAGGTTGGTGTCGGTGTCGGACCCCCCGTCCCGCGCGCGGTAGATCGGGGTCGCAAAGACGAGCTGCAGGCGCGGATAGGTGCCGAGGATGCGCGTCACGATGTCGTTGATCGCACCCCGGAATGTCGCATTGCCCGTGCTGGTGGCCGCGCCGAGCGGGCGCGAGCCGCTGAAATCGTTGGTGCCATGCGCGCTGACGATCAAGTCAACCGTGTTCCAGTTCATCGCGGCGAGGGCCGCCGCTTGAGGCCGGTTGTCATCGCCGTTGAAGGTAAACAGCGCGTTCGCCGCGTCGATCAGCGGCTGGAAGTTGCCCGTCTGGATGTAGCCGGCGATGGCGTGCATCGACATGGGGTCGTAGTATTCCTGCAGCGAATTGTCATGCAGGGCCATCCGGGTTCCGCCCATGCCCACATTGACCACCTCGGCGCCCGTCAGATCGCCCACCTGCGCCGGCCATGCGCCGCGCTCGGTGATGCTGTCGCCGAGGATGACGATCTTCTTCCCGGCGAGAGGCAGAGTGGCGAGGCGCTGCCAATCGTAGTAGATGCCTGCGCCGGGACGGATGATCCGGGACCAGCCGTCGCTAGGGTCATCAAGCGCGTGGTAGGTCTGTCGCACGTAAGAGCTATGGCTTGCGACCTCGACCAGCGCGCCCACCATCGCGCCGGCCGGGGCGTTGATCATCGCCGTCGTGACGTTGTAGAGCCCGGTTTCCACGAGCGCGTTCAGGTCGCCCCCGCCGATGCTGCCTTGCCAGTTGTAAACTGGAGAGAGGTCAGCGGCGCCGATCTCACCCAGCACATCGAGCCATGCGCCTACGCCCGTGGTCACGCCCGTCGCGGTGCTGTCATTCACCCGCGTCCAGGCGCGGCGCCGGTTGCCGGTGGCGGTCAGCACCTCGATGCGCTGGTGCACAAAGCGCGCGGTGCCCGTGCCGCCGGCATCACCGCCGGGGCTGCTGACGAAAAGATGGAAAGCCTCTGACGGGTCGAAGCCAGCCGGAAGCCCGGTGTAACCCTGCGAGGCCTTGCCAAGGTGCACACCCGGCGCGGTGACGGCTGCGACATTGCTATTCGCGGGGATCGCGCCTTGCCGCTGGATCGCTCGGGCCGCAAGGTCATCGGCGGTGGCTTCGGCCGCCTGCGCCGTAGTCAGCGCGGAAAACGCATCGACAAAGCCGGATGGCAGGTTCGCGGTCTTGTTCCACGCGGACGCGCCGCGCCGGTAAACGCCGTTATTCGTCCCATCCCCCAACACGAAGCCGGTGGAGCCGATATCCGGCACCGGCAGCGCGTTGAGCCCGGCAAGCGTGTCCTGGTAAAATGCCGGCCCGGTCGAAAGCGCTTGGCTCTGGATCTCCTCCAGCAGCAAGCGCAGCTCGCGCGGGATGATCTGGTGATCGCGGGAGATAGGATTCCCCTCGACCACCGCAACAACGGTTTTCGCTACCATACTGGCCTCGCTAGTTTTTGGGTATGTCAGCCCGCGGGCGCGTCGATCGTGACCGCGACCGTGAATCGGATGCCGCCGCCGATGGTGAGCGCCGGATTGACGACGGGGATGGAGAGCTTGCCGTCAGCGACGGCGCAGGGTGTGCCGATCAGGTAGCCATTTGGCAGGGGCGCGTGCGGGCGCACCGCGACATCCGCGCCCCGGTCCAGACCCGGCACGTCCAGAAGATAGTTGCGGACCCCCAGCGACAGCGCGACCAGGGCTTCTACGCGCACCTCGTAATCGCCGAGATGCGTGCGGATAATGCGCTCGCGGGTCTCCTCGACAGCGCGGGCGCGGGCGATCTCGGAGACGACATCCGACAGCTCGCCGATCGAGATATCACGCGCCGTCTCGCGGCCGGTCATCATGTCGCGCTGCCATACGCGGACGACATCGCCCATTGTGATGCGCTGCCCGTCACGATTACCCGGTCTCGATCTCATCAGCTCACCGTCACTGTAGAGGGGCCAACCCGCGTGCCATGCACACCGGAGCCGTTGATGGGCTGACCGAAATAGCTGTAGGTGCCCGGCGCGAGGCCGCTATCGGTGTGCCCGTCGCTCGCGTTCGGGGCGCCGTAGATGGTGGCGATCAGCACGGCGCCTGCGAATGTTGCCGATGTATTGCGATAGATACGGGTTGCGGCGTAATTTGCGTCATTCGGCGTGTCAAAGTCGATAATTGCGGACCCGGCCCCGCCCGTGACCGTGAAATTGATCAAGTCATCCGGCGGCGTCGTGTTGTTGACGACGCGCACGGTGATCGTGCCCGTGGGCAGCCACTCGCCGCCGCGCCCGGCAGCGGTGCGGTTGCGCGCCTGAATTTCGTAGTTCCGGCCATCCTCAAGCCCCGCGATCCGGTGTCGGGACTGTCCCGGCGAAAGCGTATCGACCAGCCACTCGGTCTGCCCCTGCGGTCGGTATCTCACCTGCTGGTGCAAGGGGGCCGGGGCCGGCGTCCATGTGACGTTGACGGCCGTGCCGGAGGTGGCAACCGCGCTGACATTTTGCAGCGGCGCAATATCGTCGTAGCTCTGCACCGGCTTGCCGCTGACAGGCCGCTCCGGCTCCACACCGCCGAGCTGGTCCGCGAAATCGTCGGCGGTCACCGAGTTGGCCACGAGGTCGAAGGTCAGCCCCCCGTCATTGCGCCACAGCTCCCCGACCTCGAACACCTCGTCTATCCCGAGATGCTGGACGCGGATAAAGCGCACGCCTTGCAGATGATAGCCGATCAGCCCCAGCGTGCCGCTGATCTGGTATTGCGGGCGCTTGGTCCGGGCGATGCGCCTGTTGATCCGCCACGCCTGATTGTGGCTCGCGACCATCGTGAGCTTAGGTTCCTCGCGCAGGGGCTTTGCGGCCGCATCGGCGACAAAGGGCGCGCTGGCCGCCTCGCGCCATGCGTTCTCAGGCTCGACATAAAGCCCGGCGACCTCGGTAGGGACGCCCGGCACGGAGCCTTGCGAAATCTCCGCGCCGTAGAAATCCGCGCCCGTCAGCGTGATGCTAGGCTCGACATAGCGGCCAACGCGCACCCCAACCTTGCCGTCCGCCCGCTCATACATCCATGCGTCACAGGCGATGGCCAGCAGCGCGCGCTGCTGCTCGTAGTCCTGGTCATCCGACAGCACGCCGTCGATGCGCCACTTGGGCTGCGTGCCCCCGCCCCGGATGCTGACGGCCTTGTCGCACTCGTCGGCCTCTGCGGCGATCTCCTGCCAATCCACGTCCTGCCCCAGCCCCTCGACGAGCCAATGCGCGAGGATCAGGGCGGCGTTGCGCGTGTAGCCCGACGTGTCGGTGCGCGGATCGTAGATCGCGTTATGCCCCTCGATGACCGGCGTATAGCTCGCCTGCCGGCCCGTGGGGTAGACCTCCGAGAACGCCTCCGCCGGGGGGCGCTTGGCCGAGACATAGGCCCCCGACAGCCGCGCGAAGTCATGCGCCGCGGTGATCTCCGGGAACGCGCTCATCAGCTCGGCATCCGCCGCCTGCCCCGCCGCGCCCGTGAACGGGCGGATATCGTAATAGCCCGCCATGGGCGCGGTCGTCACGCTGCCGCCCGCGTCGATCTCGACAACCCGCTCGTCGAGATAGTGCGTCAGGATGGACTTGATCGGGTGCGCCGCGAGGATCGGCACATAGTAGCGGCGGTTATTCGCAAATGCCGTGAAGCCGAGCGGCCCGCCCTTGCGCGCCCGGCCGTAGACCGTCTCCGCATAGCTGATCGGCTGCGCGAAATTGACCATCCGATCGGAGGGCGACGGGATCGACGGCTTGCCCTGCAAGGCTTGGCTGAGAAAAGACAGGCCAACGCTGATCAGCACCTTGCCCGCGATGGAGCCGAGCGCCGTTGCGCCGAACGCGGCACCCGCCCCGAAGCCGGCAGCGCCCACCGCGCCGCCCAGGAATGTGGAGCCCGCGACGGAGGCCACGAAGCCTTGCAAGAAGCCGACAACCGGCAGCGCATCGGCGCGCGTGGGGGCCAGCGCCGTCGTGCTCAGCAGTGCCGCAAGGACCCAGCCCTTACGCATCGCAGACGCTCCAGAAGGCCAGCACGTCGGCGGCTTCCGGCTTTATCGTGGTCGCCCCCTGCGGCCCCTTGCAAGCCCAGCAATCGCCCAGCCACAGCGCCCCCGTGGGCATCCGCTCGCCGCACACCCGGATCATGCCCGCATCCCCGGCGCGCAGCTCGTTGCCCCGGCGCAGGCCGGCCGCCTCCATGCGCGGCGCAATGGCCCCCAGAGGGTCCGTGAAATACCGGGTTTCCCGCTGGCACTCCCCCATGGTCGAGAAGGTCCAGCGGTCGCCGCCGAACGGATCGACACCCCGAACCTCGTTGATCCAATCGCCGATCACAAACCAGCAATTGGCCGAATGCCAGTCAAAGGGCGTGCTGATCCAGCTATTCACATGCGCGAAAAGAGGGGTCATCCGTGCAATTTCTCCTCCTCATAATCGGTCGTCGGGGCGTGCTCCAGGCTCGGGTTCGGCGCCCCCAGAAGCTGCGCGTGACCTTCGGTATTCATCACGACCCGCCGCGCATTGGCGCGGGCCGCCGCCCAGGATTCAAAGCCCACGGACGCCCGCCGCTCGCGCGCGCCGCTCTGCGAGAAAGTCAGCCGCCGCGCGATCCGCTTGGCGTATTGGTGCGGCGGATAGACCGGCGCCGAGAACTCCGCCACGCTGCCGAGCGGCTGCATGAAAAAGCGCACGCCCTGCCCGTCGATATGCTCCAGCCCAAGCGCTCGGAGCTGGTCGATCAGGTCAGGCTGGCTCGGGTCTTGGATAAAGCTCAGGGCGATCTCCCCGGCCGGCGCGATGCCGTTGATCGCGCTCTGCATCTTCGGAACAGTCAGCAGTGTTGACCCATACCAGACCCGGCCTTGTACATCGGTAAAAATGCCGTCCTGCCCAGCGATAAGGCGCACCGTGCCGCTGGTCGTGTCGATCTCCACGAGGCTCAGAAGCCCGGCCACATCCTCCCGGCCTGTCCATGTCGGTGGCAGGCTCATCGGTTGAGCCACTCGCGAAACTCGACCGTGATGCTCGATACCCGAGACGCGCCGTAGGCGGGGTTCCCGGTGCCGTCCGACGCGATTTCGAATAGCCCGCGCGCGCGCAGGTCGATCCGAGCCCCAAGCGGCAGGGCGCGGCGCAGTGGCATTTGCACCTGACACTCGTAGATCGTGCCCGAAAGCCGGGTTGCGGAGGTCAGGACAAAGGGCCAATCGTCGTGGCTCATGATCTGCCCCGGCACCGGCACGGACTGCCCGCCGGTGTCGATGCGGATCACCTCTGCCCCCGCCGCCTCGGCGCGTTTGGCGCGCACAAAAGGCTCATAGCTCGTGCCCTCGCCGGTGGCGAGCCGCTGCCCGTTGGCGAGCGGCACGCCATCGTCAATCCACCCCTCCGGCGCCGCCCCGCGCGGGCTGTAGGTGATCGGATCGCTCATGGGCACGCGGTAGACGCCCACTGCGCCCTGTGCCTGCGCCCGGATGGCCCGCCATGCGGCAATCTGGCTATGCACCAGCACCACCGATGGCGATCCGATCCACCGGGGAAAGGCGTTGAACACCGTGCGCGTCACGCCGTCGCCGGTTTCCCCCGCCGATTGCGCGCGCCAGTCGATGTCCCAATCAAACTGCGTGGGGGCGAAAAGCCCCGGCGGGATGGTGATAATCCGGCGTTCCATCAACTCGTGCCCCGATTTTGGAAGCTGGTCGCCTGCCCGCCAAACGCGCGCGCCTGCGAGGTTGCGGTGGCGCTGCTGATGGACGCGCCCACGTTGGTGGCGCGGTTGTCGATCCGGGCGTTCAGCATCCCGTCATTCAGGGCGACCTCGACACGGATGGAGCCACTTGCGCCGCCCGGCCCGGCCCGGTTGGCGGTGCGATCAATCACATCCTCTTGCGGGTGCATCATGGCCAAGAACCCGCCCTTGCCGTCCAGCCCCCCGGCCCGTGGCCCGTTGCCGGTATATCCGCCGCCGTCGAAGCTCAGAAGGTTTGAGAAGAACCCACCGATGCCGCCCGAACCCTTGCTGAACAGGCCGGAAATGGCCTCATTGATCCCGCTGGTGATAATGTCGTCTGCCATGCGCTGCAGCACGCTCGCGACCGCATCGCCCATATCCTCAAGGCTGGTGATGTTGCGACCGATGGCCTCCGAAATGCTCTCGATACCACGCTGGAACTCTCCGAACTGCGCCCGCTCCAACTCATCGCCGACCATGCGGACAGCCCGCGAATATGCCTCCGGTGCGGCGGCGAAATACCCGGCTTCATTCAGATCAGCGAGTTCGCGCAACTCGTCGTTATATTGCTCGGTAGCGGTACGTGTGCGATCAATCCACCGTTCCGCCTCGCGCATACCCTCGGTTTGCTCCCGCTGCGCCGCGCGGACTTCTTCGGAGACGCCTCCGCCTCGGCCGCCGCCGGAACTCCCGCCGCTGCGCCGGGACCGCGATGCGCCGGCCGGCTTGGGGTCTGCGCGATACGTGCGCCGCATGACTACGCCGTAAAGTCCATCCTCGACCCGGCCGGGCGCCGTCGCCATCGGGCTTGTCGCATCCATGACGCCGAGCCGCGCTTGATCCGGCCCCATCGGCGCTGCGGCGGCGCCGGCGGCGGAAATCACCGCAGCCATGTTCTGCGCGAGGCGCGCCGCTTCATTCGCCGCAAGCGTGATGCCGCCGGCCATATCAACCGATGCGACACCGCTTGCCGCGTCCCATGCCGCGAGGAGCTGGTCTTTAAGCTCCTGCGACACATCCCGGCTCGCCAATGCCTCTGCGTATGCGTCCCGCTCTGCCTGCACCCGAGCCGTGGTGACCTCGACACTGTCTCGTCCGAACTCGGCAATGAGGGCCTGCATGTCGGCCTGTGCCCGCAAGCTCGCAAGCTCATCCTGTGCCGCGGCTTGGGCCTCTGCAGCCTGTGCGCGGGATTGGCCGTAGGCTTGCGCACTACGCGCGATGGCTTCGGCCCGTGCCGCTTCGGCCTGTGCGCCGCCATCCGTTGCCGTCCTGATCTCGTTAAGCCGGATGATGACCTCGGCAAGCTGGCGGATATACGCTTCCTCCTCCTCGCTTCGATCACCTCTCAGCTCAGCCAAGGCCAGCGTATTTTGATAGAGCCGCTCGGTCGCCTCAATCTGCGCTGCGATCCCCTGTGCGGCTAGGGCGTCTTGCTCTAGGCCGATTTGCTTTTGCGCCAGCTTCCGTTCGTCGTATTGCGAGCTGCGAAGCGGGAATTGGTCTTGCACCTGCGCGTAGCCATCGTAGCCGCCACTATTGCTCACGACGCTGCCGATCAGCTTGGACGCACTGTCGAGCAAATCACCGCGGTTGATGCGCTCGATCTCGGCATAGAATTTGCGCACGGCTTCGGCGCCCGCCCCGAACTTTTCGGCGAGCTGATCTGTCGGCAGTTGCACGTTCTCGGCAAGGTCGCGGTAAGCGTCGAGCTGCGTAGACAGATCCGACAGGCTTTCGCTGAAATCCCCGACCGCGTCTCCGCTTCTTCCTGCCATCAGATAGAAGGCACCACCGATCGCGGCGACCGCACCGAGGCCCGCCCCAAGGGCGCCGAAGCCCACAAGCAGCTGCGGGAGCTGCTGAGAGAGGGCCAGAACGGCGCTCTGCCCGCCCGCGATCTGCGTGAAGAAGTCGCCGACCTGATAACTGGCGTTCTGGAGTTGCGCCCCCGACCGTGCGGAAACATCGCCCAGGCCTTCCACGCGCCGAGCAGCCGACTGGGACTCCGAGCCCAGAACGCTAATAGGCTGCGAAGCCCGGCGGGCCTCGCTTGCCATGCTGTCGAGCCCGTCACCGGCCCGCTGCGCGCCCTTGCGGATGCCATCGGTCGCGGTGCCGAGGCGGCGCTCTGTTGTCTCGCCGGTCTTGGCGAGGTTATCAAGGGCGCGCTCCCCCTTGACCAGACTGGCCGTCTGCACATCAAAACCGAGGGTGGCAAGATCAGTCATTTGTCATCCTCGGGCTGATAGGGCGGCTGACACTCGATCGCAGACGATGCCTCGATCTGCTCGGCATAATGCGCTGACAGGGCTTTGACCTGCCGACGCCAGAAGGGCCGCAGGTCTTGCATCCCCGCCCCTTCGATCCATGCCGCAATCTCGACCCACCGCAGCCCGCGCACCCGCGTTCCTGCCATGGTGTGCTCGCGGATCACCGGCCCGGCATCGTGCATCAAGTCCACAAGCCATCGCAGCGGGCCAGCGTCCACCTCGTAGGCGTCGGCACGCTCCGGGGCGTATCGCTGCAGCCATTCGCGGCGGCTGCAGCCCATTTCCGAGGGTGCCGAGTTCAGCCACGCCCACTGGCGCAGGCTCAAAATGGCTCTGCTCAGGCACCCTTCGTAAAAAGGCGCTCACTGAAAATCCGTGCGAGAACGGCGCGGCGCACTACGGGGTTGGCAAAGACCCGCTCGATGTTCTCTGCCGAGAACTTCAGTTTATCGCCCTCGACGGCGAAGTTGTCCGACCAGCCCACCACGGCGAGCCGCGCGAGCTTCATATCGACCTCGCGTGCTTCCTTCGGGGTGGCGTGCTTGTCGCGGCCGGTCGCCATCAGGTGCGCTTGCACCTTCTCGTCAGCGGCACCCTTGATCGTGAACGTGACCGGCTCGCCATCGTCACCGACCACCATTTCATCGTTGATGACCAGAGGCACCGTCACACCGGCTTCGGACTTCTCGCGCGTGTCAAACCTGCTCAGATCCATGATCAGTATTCCACGATCGTGCCGGCGATGATCGGCAGCGTCATTGCCCGCACCTGAATATCCGAAGCCCCGCCGTAGACCCGACGCCACTTGCTGACCAGCACCACGGCATAGGTGCCAATGCCCGCCTCGTCCTCAATCCGAATGCTGACTTTCTCGGCGGTGCTGCCGCGGGGCGAGAACTTGGCATCCTTGAGGATGATCTGGCCGGGATCGGTCGGGTAATCCGCACCCGAGTTCTCGACCTCGCCGGGATCGGTGATGGCGCGATACTTGGTGCGGCCACCGTCGATAAGGTCGAAGTTCCCGACCTCGTCCATGTCGCCGATCTCGCCGAAGTTCGAGAAGCCCTTTACCTCGGTCCAGGTAAGCGAGGGGTAGCCGGTCGTCGCGTTGGTGTCGAGCGTGCTGGGAACGGCAGCCGAGACATACATTTTCGTGCCCGCAGTGGGGCGGATATTGGGCGCCATAGTGCTGCCTTTCCTTAGAAAAATGTCCTGCCGCGAATAACGACGGGAACGGAATAGACCTCCCCAGTGAGGGGAGGTCGTGCGAATGGGGCTTCGATTATCTGGATGCCCTCGAACTTGGTGTTTGGTGCGAAGTGCCCAACGAGAAGCTTGACGAAGTCGTTGTTTTGTCCTGCGCCGCGCCCTTTGGCCGTCTCCACCAAAACGACGATCTCGGGGAACGCATCGGTCGTGCCATCCACAAGGATGGTGCGTTGCGCGCCACCGGACGCCTGCACCACGTAGCGAGGAAGCTCGGCGCCCCCATCATTGGGCAGCGCGATGTTCGGGGCGCCCTGCATCGTCAGTAGGTGGCGGATTAGGGCCTCTTGCCCGTCCGTGATGCTCATTGATCGTCACGCAGCTTCGCAGCGGATGCGGCGACGTTGTTTGCCCATTTCTGCACCGCGCCGCGAACGAAGAAGCGACCGGGCGTGCCGCCGTGGCCGTATTCCATGAACCGGGCGTGCCGCGCCGTGAACGCGATGCTCACTGTGTCTCCGAGTTTGAAGCCCGCAAGCCCTGCGCTGTAATCCGGCGGCGTAGAGCCGGCACCGGCCTTGGTGCCCTGCGCCGTGGTGCTGCCGTCGATATCGACGCGAAGGGATGCGATCAGCTCGCCGGTATCGACAGGGACCTTGCCGACCTCGAAAGTGCCGGTTTCCTTGATGCTCGCTTGCCGCTGGCTCATGTCCGTCGCGGTCGTCTGGATCGCATCGAGAACGACAAGCCGTGCATTGCGCTTGGCCTTTTCGGACCAGCCGCGCATCTGCACGGAAAAAGACTGTGCCATTTCATCCCCCTCGGGTATGCTCGCCGAATGTCCAAGACGCTCAGCGACCTCGCCATCTATGATCTGCTGGTCACGTTCGCGCGCGACCTCGAAACGCGCGAGGCAGAGACGAGATACGGCAGACACTGCCTGCAGAGCGCCGCGTTTTGCCTCGCGAAGATTGCGGCGACGATCGCGTTCAGGGATGAGCGCGAGCAAATACGGGCAGATGAGCAAGCCATGAAAAGAGCCCGGCGCGAGGCGCGTGAGCGTGGGTTAGACCGCGAGTGACAGCCAGTTAACCTCGGTTCGCGCACCGCATCGGCAGTTGACGATCTCCGACGCGGGCGCGCCTAGCGAGGCATCGCCCGGAAAGCGCAGCCGCGCCATAGAGGGCGATGTGAACGCCTCCCCAAACCTGATCTTTTGCCCGTTCATTGCGCGGTGCGTGTCGCGGGTGCGCCGGCTCGGTGTGGACTGCCACACAAAAGAGACGGCACTTTCCGGCAGGCGCCCGGAATAAACCATCTGCGCAGCCGCTTCGTAGCGACCTGCATTGAGCGCTCCGATCGTCTCCGTTCTCGCGACGTTCTCGCTTCTCAGCTTAAGCAGCCGCTCCGAATATCGCCGTGTGAGCTTGTCGATATCGGACGCTGCGAGTTGCGTCCCTTCTCGCGCGGCCTTGGCGATCGACCTGTCAAAGCTTCGGTCGCGACGTTCCCGGCGCAGGTATGCCGAAAAGTTGCCCTCGCGCAGCTCCCGCCGTGCGTTGCGCACCGCGCCGGCTTGGATGGTGTGCAGCCCCAGAAGGCCGCCCCTGCGACTGTTGCCGCCCCCCTTGGTGCCGACAAGGTCCAGCGCGACCGTGCGGACCCCGCGGTTGCTCTCCAGCCCGTCAGCGACCGTGTCAGCGATAACCCGCTGCGCCTGCTGCCCCATCTCATCGACCAGACGGGCACCGCGGTTTCGCATCCACTCGATTGCCCGGTCGTGCCGGCCATCGAACCGGACGCCCAAGCCCCGGACAGTGCGGATTGGCGCGGTGTCGATGACCGTTTCCCCGCCCTCGACAAACGCCGCCTCCAGCTCATCCAGCACCGGGGCGAATGCCGCTTGATCCATGCGCAGAACCCGGAACGCTTGCTCAATATCGCCGCGCTCGATCGCATCCATCAGGTCTGAGAAGCGAACTTCGTTCAGGACGTCCGCCATGGCGCGCTCGAAGGCCCGCGCCATCTTGGCACTGATCCGCTCAAGCTGCTCGATGAAGCGAGTGTAGCTGTCACGCATCCTGCCCCGCCTCGCGCGCTTGCACGGTGTAGTAGCGCACCACGCCGCCGGAGGCGTAGGCTTTCACGCTCTCAACGCCATAGACGCGGCCTGCGACCCTTACCCGGTCTCCCGTCTGCGGCTCGACCTCAGCATCAGCGGCGACCAAGAGCTTGACGTCACCCAGCCGGATCGCGCTGCTTGCGCGATCCTGCGTGCTGCGTTCCGTCTGCACCGCGCTTGCCTCGAAAGACTGGTCAGGGCCAACGGTGAATGGATACTGACCAGTGCGCGGCCCATCCCGAAGGATGGTGATCCGCAGCGGCTTGCCATTGCCGACCTCAGCAGATGCGGCCCGGATGCCCGCCGTAACCTCTGCCGCAATCTTCGCGCCGCTCATACCACAAACACCGCTACGCCCGTGCCGCCGAGATACTGCCGCAACAGGGCCTCGATGTGCAGGCTGACGGGCACGTTATCGACCGCCCCGGAGCCGCTTCGCGCGGGGTGCCATTGCAGGTCGCCGACGCGCACTAGGATCTTGTCCTGTCCGGGCGTGTATGTGACCGAGAACGCGCCCGGTGCGTCCAGCTCGATGCTCGCCGCGATATGCACCGCTTCGGCGATCTCCGGGGCATCTGCCGGGACGCCGCGGGCGATGTAGTGCAGGCGGATATGGTCGCTCCCACGCTGGAGCGCAGAGGCGGCATCATCCGCAGTGGCAGCCGCCGGCGCGAGATTGCCGCGCGCCGTGGCATAGGACTGCCATGCAGCTACCGTGCTGTAGAGCATTTAGGCGCCCTTGCCCTTGCTCTTGCCCGCCGCTTCGGCCTCGCCGATCGACACCGCGCCGCCCTTCTCGATCAGGCGCATCGCGGGGGATACCTGAGTTTCCTCAAGATCGATCGACGCGCCGCCGGCAAGGGTGACCGCGCCGATGGCAATCGCGCGATCCGTGTTGTTCGTGACCTTCATCTGGGGTGTCCTTCATGTGATGTGCGAGGGGGCGTTTCCGCCCTCCCCGATAGATCAGATGCCGTCCGCGTAGCGCACCGCTTTGGGGCGGCGAATGTCGAGCCCGCCGAGGCGGAACACGCCGGGGACCACCCAGTTGAGCGGGCCGTCCTGATAGGCCGGTAGGAAGCGGTGCGGCATCGGGATGTGCAGCTTGAGGACGCCCATATCGCGGCGATAAGCGATCATGCGGTTGGTGCTGCCAGCACCGGCCGTCTCCAGCCCCCGCACGCCGCGGATGTTGAGCGGGCGGCCCGTCATCGCGGTATAGGAGTTGGACTGCTGCAGGAGCTGCATCAGCGTCATATCGCGGCGGAACACCGTTGCGAGCTGGCTGAGCTTCGTGAACGGCAGAAGGAGCGTGTCGGCCATCTCGGTATAATTCGTGCCGGTGGCAACGCCGAGGATGGCATCGTTCACGTCTTTCAGGATTTGATCCTCGGTCGCAGTCGCCCAGTTGCCAGTGGTCGCGGAAGCTTGCGTGACCGAGGGGTGATTGATCAGGCCGCTCATGCCCTTCTCGGTGTCGCCGCGCAGGGCGACATCATCCACGAACTCCTCATAGGCACGACGCGCCGCCATGGCGTCTTCGGTCTGCAGATTGGCGCCCATCATCTGAGCGACATTGATCTCCTCGTAGCCGAACCCATAGCCGATCGCGGCCATGAACACGGCCGATTTGTGCTTCGCCCGCGCGGTGCCGGCGAGAGGAATGTCGTCGGAGTTGCCGTTGACCCATCCTGCGCGGCCGAACAGCTCGGAGCTGTAAAACTCGACAGTTTGGGTGAAAGGGTGCGCACTGGTATCAACGGGCGTCAGAAACGGATACTGAATATCCGGCAGCGGCTCCGCATTGACCTCGTTCTCGATATGCGACCGCTGGCTCTCGACAAAGCCGAGCGCGGCTTGCGCGTCAAAGGTATGTCTCATGTTCATCGGGGGTGTCCTTACGCGAGGCGCAGCTTGACCAGCTCACCGATGGCGGCGGAGCTGTCATAGCGCGCATTGGCGACGGTCAAGTTACCCGTCGCGGTTTTCTTGAACGTGCCATCTGCGGCCGTCACGCAGACGGGATCGCCAGCGGCCACAGCCTCACCAGCCCTCACCCACACGACGCCCTTGGTCATGATGCGGGCGCTGCGATACTGGCCGAAGGTGTCCGGTGTCTCCGGGTCCGTGGTGCGGTCCCAGACGGTGACGCCAAGCACATCGGTATTGCCAGCGGTCGTGGTCACGCCGTTGTCATTGGCGCCCTGCGAAACCGGGACACCGAAGCCGATACCGGTCGCCGTCTCGACAGTGCGCGAGATCAGCGTTTTGGGCTCGGTGTTGACGATGGCGCCGGGGTAGCCGGCCTCCAGACGCTCGTTATAGCTGAAATCAATCGGCATCAGTTCGCCCCCTTGTTCTTCCAGGCGTCAGAAAGGCGGGCCTCATAGGCGCCCTGCCCATAGTCGCCAGCGTCTGCGGTCTGGATCGGTTTCGAGAGGGCCTGAGCGATGGGATCGCCTTTGGCCGCATCTTCGGCGAGCACGTCGAAGCGTGCCTCGATATAGGCGTCACTCCGGCCATCGATCACGGTATCGCCGAGCGCCGCCGCCACGGTGGCCTTACGAATGTCGGCGTCGGACTTGCCTGCGAAATCCGCATCCTTGGCAATGGTGCGCGCTTTGGCGATCAGATCACCGCGGGCCTGCACCATGGCGTCGAGCGCGGCACCATCGAGCTGCGCCTTGGTCAGCCGCTCGATCTCCGCATCGCGCGTGGCAATCTCCTTGTCGCGCGCCACGATCTCGGCATCGTGCGCGGTCTGCGCATCGGCCAGCGCCTTGTCCTTGGCCTTGTTGTCGTTCGTCAGCTTTTCTAGCGCCTGCGCGCCTTGCTCGGTCGTTTCGACGGAAAGGCCGTCGATCAGGACCGAGCGAGTTTTCACGGCGTCAGCCATGGTCGAGTCCTTTCGGTCAGTAACGATGGGTGTAGCGCCCCACCTCGCGCCGCCTGCATCGTCTCCAATGCGTGCAAGGGGGCCGGCCCTCCCGCGGTCAACAACCGCAAGGTGATTGGCCAGAATGTCGGTCTGCACCGCCTGATAGGGGGTGCCATCGGGCGCGATGCCGTCGCGCATCTCGATCTTGGCGAGGTAGCCTGCCGAGAGTTCACGCTTGCCGTCGATGATGGCGGCGATTGCGTCTTCGTCGGTGATCTTGAGGCCGATCTTGAGGTATTCGCCCTCGCGCAGCACCTCGTCTCCCGTCGTGCCGATCGCGAGGTCGCGCCAGTTGGTCGAATCCACCAGATCGCCGGGGTGATCCATGGTGATCGGAAGCTTGGAAAAGCTGTCCAATACGCGGTGCGCAAAGACCACCGAAGCATCGCGGTAGACGTTGATGATAGGCAGATCGGGCCGGTCCAGCTCGACACCCGCATATTGCTGGATGCCAGTTCGCACGACGCGAGCGTTGCCCTCCAGATAGCCGTCGCGGGTGCGACGAAACCCGGTAATCGTCGCTGTGTCCTGAATCCGCATTACACGAACCCGAATAGGTTGGCGGCCGTCGTGCCGGTAGCGAGGATGCGGGTCATGCCTACCTCGATACGTTCGCCAACCTGTGCAGCGGGGAAAACGCGCTCTTGCCCTGTCAAACTGACAAAGCGCACGTCGCCGGCGGCGCCGACGCGCAAGCCCCGGATTGGCTGAGGCAGATCAACCGTATCGCTTGGGGTCACTTGGTAGCCGTCTGGCGCCGGGCCGCTCCCGATCGACAGTGTCCCGTCAGGGTTGACGATGAGGACCGGCTTACTCTCGGTAAATCGGCCAAGATCGCCCTCGATGTTTGGCAGGAAATCAGGCATCGCTATTCCTCAAATTCGTCGGGTTCGGTGCCGCCAATGGCCCGGAACTCTGCGGCGGCGGCCTCAAGGCCGGGAAATGCCCCGGTTTCCGTCAGCCCGTTGACCAGCGCGGCGCTGATGACTTCCGGCGAAAGGTCGCCGATCTGCGCGGCAATCTGCATGGTCTCCGCAACTGTCTTGCCCACGTTGGCGCGCTCTGCGGCGGTTGGCTGCCAAAGGGGGCGCCAGGTGTAGTGCAGACTGCGCGGCCGCTCCCCTAGCGCCGAATAGATCAACGCCTCATCCAGCGCGGCCATGGCAGGGCCGGTGTATAGAGACTGCTGCACCCGCACTCGGTCGTAATAGGCGCGCACATCGCTTTCGCCGGTGGCGTTCATTCCGCCTGGGGAAATGCCGAAAAGCAGCGTCATCGGCACCCCGGACGCCGCCGACGCGAGCTGCATGAAGCGGTCCATCACATCGGGCAGAGCGCCGAAGCTCGCCGACTTCTGCTCGTAGGTTTCCTCGGCATCTCGAATAAGCATGCCGTTGATGCCTTTAGCCGTGGCAGCAAGGCGGGTGCGGCTTAGCACCTCCTCTGCATACCGATCCCCGCGGCTGCGCAGGTTCTCCATCAGGTTCGGGACACCGAAAACATCGACCTTGGCCTCGTAGACGAGGGACAGCACGTTTGCCGCGACCTCATCCACGTTGCGAACGGTTTCGAGCATCCCGTTAAGGACTGAGCCGCCCCGTCCTGCCATGGTCGATGCGTCGTGCATTGTGCCGAGCCGCGGCATCCCCCAGAACATCGCAAGCCGGGTCGGGTGGATGCGCTGCGCCGTGCCGTTGACCGTCCAGTAAAGCGGCAGGCGAAAGTCTGGCCGCATCACGTCCATACCGAGGGGACCCGGCGCAATCTCGTCTTGCTCCAGCACCGTCAGATAGCGCAGGCCACCGTTCGCGGATCGCGCTGGCTGCAATGGCTTTGCCGGGTCGGTTGCCCCATCGCCGATCATGATGGCCGCGCCGCCCATGAGGCGGGCGAGCTTACGGGCTTCCAGCACCTTGCCCTTGAGCCCGAGCCGGTCCTCTTCCGCTTCCAGCCGCGAAATCTGGTCCGCCTCTGCCTGCCATTCGCGCCATTCGCGCACCGCGTCCTCTGCCGGCAGATCAACCACGCGCCGCACCAAGGCCGATCCCTTGTAGGCGGTCATGATCTCGGCGGGGCTCAGACCCCGGTGCGTGTAGCTGGCGCCGGTCGCCTTGTCCCGGCCCGTCCCCATGCCGGAGACGAGATTCACCAGTCCGTCCATCAATCGCATCAAAATATCCCGTCTAGGCTGTAGCCGTAGCCGCCGAGCATGTCGGCGATCGCGTCCATGAGCGGATCGACCTGGTCGTCAAACCCGGTGCCCAGCCCGTCGAATGTCTGCAGCTCGTAGCGCAGCGCCTCGGTGAACGCCGCTTCGGCCGGCAGGTAGACCTGCCCCGTCGCGATCCACGGCGCCGCGTCCAGCCCGCGTGTGTATTTGTCCCGGTCCCTCTGGATCGGCTCGATCGGGACGCCCTTTCGCCTGAGCGACTGGATCAACCCCGTGCCGGATACCTTGTCCTCGACCGCAAGCCCCCGGACTACTTTGCCCTTGTGCTTGCCCCAGAAGGCGGCGGCGGTTGTCTCCAGTTCGGGCGCTTCCCACTTGCCACGCACTTGATCGACCAAGGCGGCGCCACCGTTCTGCAGCTTGGCCCATAGCTGGAACACGCTGTAGTCGTTGCGCTGTCCGGTCTTTTGCGCGGTGTCCGCATACATGCGGTAGTAATCCACCGCCGGCAGATCGCGATACCAGTTGATGCCGCCCATGTCGAAAAGCGCGCCCGCGATAGACACGGGGCGCTGCATGTATTGGCTCGCGAATGTGTAGGCGTCCGCCCGGATCACCTCGATCTCTGCGGCGTCCTGCTTGGCAGGCCAGAGCGGCCCGGCCGGCAGGTCGTGCGGGATGGGACGCCCGTGCGTCCACTCCCTCGGATATTCGGAGCCCGGCTCGATCAAGACCGGCAGGTCGAGATGATCCCAAACCTCGCCAGTGCCCCCCGTAAGCAGATGCCCGACGAAATCATCAGAGTGCAGGCGCTGCATGATGACCACGATAGGCACGCGCTCATGTGCGAGACGGCTGCGAAATGTGTTGGTCGCGCGCTTGTTGACCGCGGCGCGCTTGGCGGGGCTAAAAGCGTCGTCGGGCTTTAGGGGGTCGTCGATGACCAGCGCCCCGGTGAATCGTGCGGGGTCCATGTATCCAGCCCGAAAGCCGGTGATCGGCCCGCCCGCTGCCTTGGCAAGCATCCCGCCGCCTTGGTCCGTTTTCCAGCGATCTTTGGCCTTGGTGTCCGTCTTGATCGTCACCGGCTGGAGCGCCGCGAACTCCTCCAGCTCTATCAGGCTCTTGACCTTCTCGCTATTCTCACGCGCCAGATCATCGGAGAACGTCGCATGGATGAATCGCGCCGCCGGGTTGATCGCGAAGCCCCGTGCGATGAAATTTACCACCGCCGCTTCCGTCTTGGTGTAGCCGGGCGGCAGCGTAATGATGACGCGATGCCGATGCCCCGCAAGCACCTCATCCAGCACCCGGCAAATCACCGCGTGATGCGGACCTTCGATGAAGCCCATGCCCTCGCGCGGCGGGAAGAAGTGCCGCATAAAGGCGAGCGTGCTTCGCCTAGCCCTCTCCCTCAGAAGCTGTCGCTTTGTCGGTAAGGCGTTCAAGGGCGTCTAGCTCCTCGTCCGATAATGCCGACAGGTTGAATGTGACAGGTGACTGTGACGCCATGCTCCCGTCGCTCGATGTGTGGTCGAGCTGGGTAGGCGTCTCTCTCCATTGGGCGCGAGTCTTGAGCCAAAAGATTGCGGCTGACGGATTGGCATCGTCGCTGATAGCGCGGCGATACAGGCTTCCCGCGACTGCGGCGTTGGCCTTGGTCGCGGCGTTGTCCAGCTCGTCTCGGTAGTGCAGACGGAGCGTCTTGGGGTCGATGCCGAGAACGCGGGCAATATCACCCTGGGGGATGCCACAAGCAGACATATCCTCGACAGACCGCCGTGTGCTTTTCGTTGGGTTGTGCTTCTTTCTCATTTACTCACACGATCCCGAAGGCCTTTCTGGCGATGCGTCCCCTTTTATAGACGGGAAATTGCATTCCGGGGCTCAGCGCATGAAAAAGCCCGCAAGGATTTCTCCCGCGGGCGCATCTCTTCCGATTATGTCAGCGTTTATGCCATATTCTGTCAAGCTTGTCAACGCGCACCGATAATAGCCGGCCGGGGGCATTCGCCCCGGGGTCACCCCTTGCCCCCACGCGCGGCGTTGAGCGCGTCCCACATATCGAGCATCCCGCGATGCTGCGCGCGGCGCACCTGTTCCGGGGCCATGCCCGTGACCGCCCGGACCTTGCGCAGCGGCATCCCTTCGGCCTTGTGATAGACGGCCTTCCGCGCGCCGCGCCACGCACCCATGTCGCGCAGCGCGTGGTAGTGCCACAGGTCAAGCACCGCCTCTGCCCGCGTGACTTGCTCCGGCGACGGCAGCGGTGACCGGGACCGGGCCGCCGGCATCTCCTCGACCTCGCCGCGCAGGTATGCGGTTATCATCGCCCAGAATGTCTGGTCATCGGCCGCTTCGGGCATCGCCGACCTGCCGGGGTAGCCGGTGCGGGGCGGCGCGGTATAGGCGCGGGCGGTCACGCGCACCGCCTCGCAAAAGAGCGGCCACATCACATCCGCCGGCCCAAGCCGCCCGGTCTTGCGCAGATCATTGCTCGCCATCTCGACGCCCTCGCGAACCGCCTTTGTCCAATCGACGATCTCGATGCTCATTCTCCGGCCTCCTTGAAAAGTGCAGCAATCCGCGCCTCCGGCGTCTGCTGCGCCTCCAGCTCTGACACGCGCGCCTGCAGCCAGACGATCATGCCCTGCTGCACCTCGATGCGCTTGCGGGCGCGCTCCATGCGGTGCCAGAGCGCGCTTATCGTCCGCGCCTGCTCTGCGATCTGCGCCTTGTCCGTCACCCACGCCGCTCCCACTCCATGGCCTCGCGCCCGGCGCGATAGCTCAGGGCCTCGGCACCGCAGGGGCACCACGGGCGCCCGGCATCGGGAGACTCGCGCCCATGCCGCCAAGCTCCCGGCACCCACGCGCCGAGAGCCTGCGCCGCGCAGACGAGCGCCAGCACCGGCACATTGGGGTGCATCGCAATATCCACGATGCTCGCTACCATGCGCTTGCGATCCCCCGGCGTCATGCTGCGACCTCGCCATAGCCGCGCAGTCCCATCTCCAGCAGGTCCGCGACCACGAAATGGCGCTCCACCATCAGCCGATCGGCGATCTCCTGCGATTTGACGCCGGCCTCGTGCAGCTCGCGCACCTTGGCGCGGCGCGCTGCGGCCCCAATCCGGGCTTTGGTCACCGGGACCTTCCGGCCGCCCCAGATGCGCTGCACCGCTCTGGCCGGGATCAGGTCGCGCTTGCGCGGGCACCAGACGAATTGCATCTCTGACGTCTCGCCGGTCGCGCATTTGCGGACCAAGGCCGGTATAGGCGGCAATCGCCGCGCGCTCTTCATCGGTCAGGTGTGCCATCAGGATTCCCTTCCAAATCTTTGGCTTTTGAATGTCTTGCCGTCGAGAAAGGCCCTGCGCAGCCCGGCCGGGTCCTCAACATTGGCGTTTTCGCAGAGCCACAGAAACTCCCCCCGAAGGTTCGCGACCGCGTCAAACGCCGAGCGGTATTCGTTCTCCAGCGGCATGTAGGTCCTGCGGGCTGGCAGGCTTCGCCCCTTTTCGGCGTCGCGCATCAGGCGATCCAAACCCGCCACCCACATGCTCACGCAGGCTTGGTAATCCGTATCCTCTGGCGAGGCGTAGATGCCTCGCGGCTCATGCAGTGACATTGCTCATCTCCTCCTCCACGAAGGCGCGGCTCTGCGCCCATCCTCGGAAATTGCGGTGATGCTTGGCGTGCCAGCCGTCCGGATCAGCCATGGCCGGATGCTCGAAAGCCGATGCGTGGAGCGGCGGCCCCATCAGCTTGCGGGCGCGGGCCTCCTCCGCCTCGCGCGTGTCCTGTCCGCCGAAGGGCGCGTAGCTGATCCGCGCGCAGCGGACGGCGGACAGGGTGCGCTGCCACGGGACCGGCTCGCCGCGCTCGGCATCGCGCAGGTAGGGCAGATGCCAATCGCCGGGATCCAAGTGCTGCACCGACGCGGCCTCGATCGCATCGCGCATCATCGCGGCGAGGTCGCGGATATGCGGCTCGGCGTCGGGATGGTCGCGCAGGGCAAAGAAATTGCCCCACTCGGTCCCGGTAATGAGCGCGTCGATCCACAGAAAGGGCTCAAGAAGCCGGTTTACCACCTGCTTGTGCAGGCCCCAATCGGCCAGCGCCTTCGCGGAATAGGCCGCATCGACCGCCGCCGCGCGCCACGCGCGTTCCATGTTCGCGACGGCAACCCGGCCAAGGTATTCGCCGCCCTGCATCCCGCGCTGATTGGCTTGCCAGTGCCAAGGCACGACGGGGTCCGCCTCGACCTCGTCGATCATGCGGGCGATCGGCACGGCGCGGCTGGAGCGCGCGTTGCGCGACAGCACCCGGTGCGTGAGCATTTCCGCCCACACGAACCGCGGCAGGCGGACATGCAGCGTGGTGATCGTCGGCGCCCCATCACAGGCGCTCGCCAGGACCACGTCCGCTTTCAGACCGGCGGCGCTCAAAACGGGATCTCGTCATCGAGATGACCGCCGGGACCTTCACCCCCGCCGCCGTCATAGCCCTCAGAGCCGCTTCCTTGGTCTCCGGGGGTGGATGCCCCTTGGCCGTCACCTCGCCCGTCCAGCAGCGTCAGAGAGCCGCCAAAGGGCCGCAGCACCACCTCGGTGGAATAGCGGTCCTGCCCGGACTGGTCCTGCCATTTGCGGGTTTCTAGCTGGCCCTCGATATAGACCTTCGATCCTTTGCGCAGATACTGCTCAGCGATCCGGGCCAGCGGCTCCGAGAAGATCGCCACGCTGTGCCACTCGGTGCGCTCCTTGCGCTCGCCTGTGGCCTTGTCCTTCCAGGTCTCGGAGGTCGCGATCCGCAGGTTGCAGACCTTGCCGCCGTTCTGAAAGCTGCGCACCTCGGGGTCACGCCCGAGATTGCCCAGGATGATGACCTTGTTGACCGATCCAGCCATGGTCAGGCCTCCATTCCGAGGGCGGATTTGTAAAGATCAAGGATCGCCTCGAACTCGCTGAGGCTGACGGGGTCCTGCGCCCTCAGCTTGATCAGCGCGCGGATCGCGGCGGCGTCGTAGCCGCGCCCCTTGGCTTCGGCCATGACGTCCTTCTGCGCGTCGGCGATGTCCTTCTTCTCGGCTTCGAGCCGCTCGAAGCGCTCGACGAACTGGCGCAGCTCATCTGCGGTGACGCTGTATTTGTCCTGGGTCATGCCTTGCTCCCGAATGTTTGTGGTCTGAAACCGATCTCGGCCATGATTGCGGCGGCGCGATCGGCGCTGAGTGTCTCGCGTGGCTCATTGACCGGCGCGGGCTTGGGCAGCGCGGCCACCCGCTTGCCTCGCGCGGCGATGATCTGCGCTGCGATATGTCCCTCGTTGGGCATCTTGCCGGGGTTGGCGAGGACTGCGGCCCGGCAGGCGGCGCGGATCTCGTCGAGCGGATAGTCCTGCAGCGCGTCCATCCAGTCGGTGAGCATCCGGTCATGCGCGGCGCTGCCCCGGTCCCGCTCCCAGCCGAAGCGGTCGAACTTCTTGGCCAGCACCTCCAGCTCGACAGCCACCATCGCCCGGTGCCTAGCCAAGTCCTGCGAGCCGAGCGATCTGCTCAAGGGCAGGGTCAGGCCGGTTCTGGGATCGCTGGGGAGTTTGTTGGGTGCGAGTGCGGTTGTCATAGCTGCCTCCGGTGATGGGCTTGAAAAAGGGGCTGCGAAGCCAGTTCCGCCAAGCGGCGTTCCAGTTCGCGTAGGTCTTGCCATTGGCGACGGCGTAGTCGCGGAACCGGTCGAACTGCGCGGCCGCCTCCTCTTGGGAAATCTTCTCAGCCTCGGCGATCTCCCTCATCTCGTCGCTGATCACCGCATTCGCGGGGATGCTCGACTTGCGGGATTTCTGCTTAGACGGGCTGGGGACTATAGGGGTATTCCGGTTCAATGATGGTTCAAGGATGGTTTGGGTCCCGCTCTGGGACCCCTTGGGGTCCCGCTCCGGGACGGGTGGGGTCCCGCTCCGGGACTGGTCCCGATTTGGACTGGTCCCGCTCTGGGACCCCTTGCCCCTCTTTTCGATGACCGGAAGGGCGGCGATCGCTTCGAGGTCCAGGGCGTATTCCACGGTCGAGCCGTTGGCGCATTTGCGTGATCCGGTGGGGATCAGGATGCCCTCCGCCACGAAATCATTGCAGGCACGGATCACGGTCGAGCGCCCGCACTCGATCTCGTCTGCGATGGTCTGCTTCGATGCCCAGACGCCTGTTCCGTCATGGCTGGCGAGGTCCGCCATATAGGCGAGGATCGACTTGCGGACATGACTTCCCGTCTTTCGGGAATAGACCAGCATGGTGACCTTGTAGCTCATGATGCTATCCTCGCGCCGATGACAGCGAGCGCCTCATCGACTGACTTGACGGTTGTGACGGTGCCGCGCCAATCGCGGTGCCACTCGACTTGCCGATCGTTCAGAGCGCGCGCCGAAGGCGGCAGCAGGCCATCCTTGACCTCGATGAGAATGTTCGCGCGGCGATACCCGACGAGCAGGTCAGGGCAGCCCTGCCCGACGCCATGGAGCGGCTGCACAGTCGCTCCGACACCGCGCAGCGCAGCGACGATCTCTGCCTGATTGCGATCTACCTTGGCGGCGCGGCGGGTCATGGCGTCAGCGTCCCAAAGGCCGCGTAGACGGCATATTGCGTGCGCCGGATCGCATCATAAAGCTCGCGATCCTCGATCATGTGCTCTGCCGCGTGGCAGCTTGAGCATCCGTGATAGGCCCAGAAATCGTGGGGTTTCTGCGCCATGCCGGTGCCAGCGCGGCGGCGGCTGTGGCACAGGACGACGGTCTCGCGATCGCCGTTGCACCACTCGCTCCGCATCTGGCATTCCTGGCCGCGAGCGAACTGGCGCAGGCTGTCGGAGACGAGCATGGGGGTTTTGAAATTCGCGGTCATGCCAGCTCCCTCATGGGCTCGGACCAGCGCACGCCATGGCGATCGCCATATTCCGCGACCACGGTGATAAGGTCGGCCATCTGGCGCACGGTCAGCCGGGAGGACCGGAAGCCGACAGGGAAAGGCCCTGATCCGTCCAGACCTTCAGCGAACTGGCACTCATGCCCGAGGCTCTGCATGAACGCGCATTTCCAAGTCTCTGGCACCCATCTGCGCCCCTCGGGCTTGGCTCGGGACACGTCAGACAGCATGGCCCACAGACGGGCGTTCTGATCGGAGTTCCGGGTAGCTTCGGCGATGCGCAAGACAGCGTCAGCCGGCGCGACGTCGATCAAGCTCTTGGCAAGGGCGCGCTGCTCAGAGCCGCGAAGGATAACCGTTTGAGCCATCACGCGCCCTCCATGCCAGTCTTGAGCGCGTCCTTGGCCGCCCGCACGACCCCGTCGCGCTGGTATTCGGCTGACAGGCTCTCCCAGACCCGCCGGAGCGCGGCGAGGTCCGGGCAGTCGCTGAGACGTGCGATGACGAAGGCGCGGCCGTTCTCGGTCATGCTCAATACGCCTCCTTTTCCGTCCATGTGCGGACGCCGGGCAGCGTGCGGTCGCGGTGATGGCGGCGGGCGTAGTCCTCAAGGAACTCGACCATCGCGGCGCGGTCGCTTTGCACGATGTCGTTGAGCAGTTCCTTGTGACTGGTGACCTCAAATCGCGTGACCGTGCGCAGGCCTTTCACCTTGTCCTTGCTCACGGCGCTGGCGGCTTTCTGTGCCTCGATCTCGGCTTGCTTCGCGGCGGCGACCGCACGCTGCGCTTCGAGATCAGACGCGCTCGCGGCGGCGGCCGTGGCTTCGGCCTCGCGGCGCGTCTTGTCGGCGGCCTCCCAAGCGGCGCGCTCCTTGGCCCGCTGCTCCTCGGCAAGCTTGGCCTTGTAGGGTGCAACCGCGGCGACAAGCGCGCCCTGCATCCGCTCGGCATCGTCGGTATAGACCTTCACGGCCGCGACCTCGGCTTTCCACGCCTTGTGCAGCGGATCGGTGCGCTCCTTGCCCGCGCGCGTCAGCGCGGATCGGTAACCCTTGAGCTGCTTGAGCAGGTCGGCGACTTCGTCGTGCTGCTCCCTGCTCGTGACGGGCTCGCCGTCCGTCCAGTTCGCGACTTCTGACAGCAGATCGTCATATTCGGCGGTGACAGCCTCGATCGGATCGGGCGGATTGTTGTGACCTATGGTGGCATGTGCGTTCATGTCGAGCCCTCCTCAGAACGGGATGTTGTCGCCGCCGAGATCATCGGCAGGCTTCTGCAGGGCGGTCTTGCGGGCCTCCTTGGCGGCGATGACGCGCTGGTCAGCGGCCACCGGGCGCGCGGTGCTGCGAAGGTCAGCCCAGAAGGCGCCGAGGCTCTGAAGATCGGTCTCGCGCTGGATACTGGCGATCGCGCGGGCGACGTCGGCATCGTGACTGTCCTGCGCCGCACGATCCGGTCCGCGCTCGGTGCGGCTTGAGGCGGGTGCAGCGGCGGCGGCGGCGTTCCCGTCGTCGTCATCGGGGGCGATGCCGGCCATGCACATCAGCCCGTAGCGCCGCCCATAGGTGACAGCGGAGCCGTAACCCTGCATGTCGTTCTTTCCGACAATGAGCGGGGTGCGGCATTCGAGCGTCTCGCCGCTATCGCCGTGCACCAGAACGGTCCTGACGAACCGCTGACCGTCGTCTTCGCCGGTCGGCTGAATGACGGCGATGCCGTTCTGGTTCAGCGCCGGGAGGCAGGCGTCCATGACGTCGGAAAGGTCCGCGTATTTCGTATTGAAGTGCTTGTTGCTCTCGGATTTGAGGGCCTTGCCCATCTGCATCTGAGCGCGGGCCAAGGCCATGGCGATATTCTTGTGGACCGGGATTGACGGCACCTCTTGCGCATCCGTCTCGGTATGGATTACTTCTTGCTTGGTCATCGTTGGCACTCCTGATGCTGATGGTGCGTGCTGGCGGGGCGTGTCCGCGCCTCGTCAGCGGCCTGAAAAGCCCCCGACGCCGAAGCGCCGGGGTAGTTCAGGGAGGCAGGCGCGTTTGACCCGGACGCGCGGCGGGAACTCGTGGGGGCGGTCTGTCAAGGGCGGTGCAAAATTGGTCCATTAGGGCGGCGTAAAAGTAGGCCAGTTTGGATTGAGCCGTTTGTTTGATTTTAGAG
>NZ_APKE01000033.1 GCF_009835145.1 Profundibacterium mesophilum KAUST100406-0324
CAACTGGGAGGATAACGGCGGGACCGGCGCGCTGCTGACCTATTCCGACGACTACGTGGCCTTCGTGCTGCAAGGCGTGCCGACGCGTTGGCAGAAGGTGTTCGACGAGGCGGCGGCGGCGCGCGACCGGATCAACGCGCAGCGCGGCCCCGGCGGGGTGCAGGTCGAACTGGCGGGCTATGAGCAGAACCACACGACGCCGAAACTGCCGAGCTCGGGTGATAGCGAAGCCGCGATTGCAGAGCAGGAACGCACCTGGGCGGCGAAGGGGGTGCAACACGCGATCGTTGACCAGTTCTGCGCCTATGCGGCGAATGGCGGAAAGCTCCAGAACTTCTTCGTGTTCGGCGCCGGCACGACATGGAACTCGCACGGTGCTCCGGGGCGCGGCGGGGTGCGGGCCTCTTTCCAGTGGCTCGGCCTCATCAACCGCGAAGTGATGCAGGACGTGGATGCCACGCGCGCGCTCAAGGTGGCGAAGGCCGACATTCTGAGCGACGGGGCGACCTATCCGGGCGTGCCGCAGGTGGCGTGCTACTTCTTCCGCAAGGGCGCCAAGCTGGGCATCCCAAGTGGACGATGGCGGGGGGCTTTGCTGACCACAACTCGACGGCGGCGACGGCGAACGCGCTCGCGCTTCAGAGCGCGGCGATCACCGGGCCGCTCAACGTCATCGAAACGAGCCTGCCGCCCGGCGATTGCCAGATGTTCATCCTGACGTGAGGGACGCGGGTGTGAGGGCGGGGTGCTCTGATCGCAGGGGCACCCCGCGCGATTGAAGCCGCCATGCGGGGAGCTGACGCTCGATGGGCGCGGCCTTTCAAACCCGCCTTCGCAAGTGGCCTCGTGGCGCGGAGAGGCGGGATATGATCGTCTCCGCTCCGCGCCGGATATAGCTCAAGGAAAATACGGCGGCAGGGCGCGAAGCCGCTTGACGCGCCCGCGCGCCGCCCATAGAACGCCCCCACGTTCAGGGTATCCTGGACGGGCAGCGGGCGGTTGTAGCTCAGTTGGTTAGAGTACCGGCCTGTCACGCCGGGGGTCGCGGGTTCGAGCCCCGTCAACCGCGCCACCGCTTGCCCGTTAGGACGTCCTGCGTGAAATGCGCGGTTGTAGCTCAGTTGGTTAGAGTACCGGCCTGTCACGCCGGGGGTCGCGGGTTCGAGCCCCGTCAACCGCGCCATTTTCACCCTGTTATCCAAGAGAAACGAAGTGGCCGTCGCGCATTCCCGGTGGGTGGGTGCGCGTTCATGGATCCAAGCAGTCGGATCGGCAGGGCATGCAAGGGCTGGGCTGTATTCGTGCCGCGATCCGGGACCCGAAATCCGTGCTCGGAGTTCGTCCGATTTCCCAGGTTCGGCCTGTAGGTCGCTGATATAAATAATTTATCGTCAAATAGCGTACGCGCCGCCGGAGTGGCCCCGGCGGCGCGTCTTGGTTGTTATCCGTCGAAATCGACGCGATCCATCAGCTTGAGCGCCTCGGCGCGATATTCGGCGATGGATTGCAGGTTGGTCTCGTCCGGGGTGATCTCGCCCCAGCTCTGGACCAATTCGGACGCCTGCGTGTCGGGACCGGCGGGATACTCGTTGACCACCTCGGCATAGATCTGCTGCGCTTCGGGGGAGGCCAGGTATTCCATGAAGGACAGTGCCTCTTCACGGTTGGGCGCCGAGTTGGTCATGGCCACGCCGGAGACGTTGACATGGGTGCCGCCACCATCCTCGAAGGTCGGGAACTCGATGCGCACCGAGTTGGCCCATTCCGTCTGCTCGGGATCGGCCAGCATGGCACCCATGTAGTAGGTGTTGCCGAGGCTGATATCGCATTCCCCGGCCCAGATCGCCTTGACCTGTGCACGGTCGTTGCCCTCGGGCTCGCGCGCCAGGTTGGCTTTCAGCCCGCGCGCCCATTCCTCGGTCGCTTCGATGCCATCATGGGCGATCATCGCGGCGACGAGGCCGAGCGTATAGTCATGCGTGCCGGAGCGGGTGCAGATGCGGCCTTTCCACTTCGGATCGGCAAGGTCCTCGTAGGTGGTGATCTCGCCTTCGGCGACGCGATCCTTCGAGGCATAGACGATGCGGGCGCGGTAGGTCACGCCGAACCAGTGGCCTTCGGGATCGCGAAGGGCGGCGGGGATGTTCTCGTCGAGGATGTCGGAGGAGACGGCCTGCGTCACACCGGCTTCCTTGGCTTCGGACAGGCGCGCGATGTCAACGGTGAGGATGATGTCCGCGGGGGAGCGGGCGCCCTCGGCCGTAAGGCGTTCGGTCAGGCCCTTGTCGATATAGGCGACATTGGTCTCGATCCCGGTCTTGTCGGTAAAGCCGTCGAGAAGGGGCTGGATCAATTCGGGCTGACGGTAGGAATAGATATTGATCTCCGCCATGGCCGGCAATGCGGTTCCGGCGAGAAGAGCGGCGGCAAGGATCGAACGTGTCATGGATGGCTCCGTTGTTTGTGCTGACGGAGGATAAATCCGAGTCTTTTAGTAAGGTCAATACCCGACAAAATGACTGGGCTATTTTTTTTCACGCCGCTTCGCCTCCCTCCACAGATCGTCGAGCGCCGTGATATCCTGCGATGCGACGGTCATGCCCCGCGCCTCGAGCGCCGTCTCGATATGCGAAAAGCGCCGCGTGAACTTGGCATTGGCATCGCGCAGGGCGGCTTCGGGGTCGACCCCGAGATGGCGTGAGAGGTTGACCATGGTGAAGAGCATGTCGCCCATCTCCTCGGCGATCTCGCGCGGGCTCACGCCATCGCGCGCCCGGGCAAGCTCTTCCGCCTCCTCGGCGACCTTGCCGATGACGCCATCGACATCCTCCCAATCGAAGCCCGCCCGTGCCGCGCGCTTTTGCAGCTTCACCGCTCGCATCAGCGCCGGCAGGCCCAGCGCGACCCCGTCAAGCGCGCCCGTCTCGGCCCGGCTCGCGCGCTCGGCGGCCTTGGCCGTTTCCCAGTCCGCGACCTGCTGCGCGGCACTCTTGTCGCGCCCCTCGCCGCCGAAGACATGCGGGTGACGCGAGATCATCTTGTCGGTCACGCCCCGCGCCACGGCGTCGAAGTCGAAGCTGCCTTCTTCCTGCGCCATCTGCGCGTGGTAGACGACCTGCAGCAGCAGATCGCCAAGCTCGCCCTTGAGATCCGTGCGGTCCCCCCGCGCGATCGCGTCGGCCACCTCGTAGGCCTCCTCGATCGTATAGGGCGCGATCGATGCGAAATCCTGCTCGAGATCCCACGGGCATCCGCCATCCGGATCGCGCAGCCGTGCCATCACGGCCAGCAGCCGCGCGAGCCCCTCGGGCGTGTCGAAGATCGGGTCGGCGTCATCTGCCATCATATCGCTCCTGTGCTGCGCGGACGCCGGGTTGGGGGCCGGGCCGTGATGCGGGACGTTATCGGCCCCGCAGCCGCGCCTGTCCATGCCGTGCCTGTCCATGCCGCTCACGGGACATGCGCGGCCCGCTTGCGAGCCGGCGCCCGAGAGGGCAGTCTGCGCCGGACGCAGCATGAGGAAACCGCCCGTGGCACTCGAAGACGCAGCCTCCCAGGTCGATACAGCGATCACCCGCGACGATCCGCGCGGCCTTTCCGCCGAGAACGCGTTCGGGGGCGTCACATCCTTCCTGCGCCGGCGCCTGACCAAGTCGCTGGAGGGGGTCGATCTCGCGATCACGGGCATCCCGTTCGACCAGGCCGTCACCAACCGGCCCGGCACGCGCCTGGGGCCGAGGGCGCTGCGCGAGGCCTCCTGCCTGCAGCCATACGATCCGCCCTGGGGCTGGGGCTTCGATCCGCTGAGCGAGTTTTCGATCGCCGATCATGGCGACATGGCCTTCGACTACGCGCGCGTCTCCGCCTTCCCCGCGGCGCTGCGGGCGCATATCGGCGGCATCCTCGATGCGGGCGCGGGCTGCATCGCGCTTGGCGGCGACCACTCCATCTCCCTGCCGATCCTGCAGGCCCATGCCGAGCGTCACGGCCCGCTCGCCCTGGTCCAGTTCGACGCGCATGCCGATACCTGGCGCGACGACGATTTCGAGCGGATCGATCACGGAACCATGTTCTACAAGGCGGTGAAGCTCGGGGTGATCGACCCGGCCCGTTCGGTGCAGATCGGTATCCGGACGGAGAATCCCGACACGCTCGGCATTCACCAGATCCCCGCCCGCGCGGTTCATGAGAGCACGCCGGCCGCTGTCGCCGCCAAGGTGCGCGAGATCGTTGGAGACGCGCCGGCCTATCTCACCTTCGACATCGACGCGCTCGATCCGGCCTTCGCGCCGGGCACCGGAACGCCGGTCTGGGGCGGGCTGGCCAGTTGGCAGGCGGCGGCGATCCTGCGCGACATGGCCGGGATCGACCTCAAGGGTGGCGACGTGGTCGAGGTCTCGCCGCCCTATGATGCGGGCGGGGCGACGGCGGTGGCGGGCGCGCATGCGGCGATGGAGCTCATATGCCTGTGGTGCTGGACGCGCAGGGCAGGGGCATGACCCATCAGCCGGTTTCGGGCAACGATCTGGCGCGTTTTGCCGGGATCCCCAGCTTCATGCGCCTTCCGGTGCATGCGGATGCCGAGGGGCTGGATGCCGCCTTCGTCGGGGTTCCCATGGATCACGGCACGAGCTGGCGCCCGGGCGCGAGGTTCGGCCCCCAGCAGATCCGCACCCAGTCGGCGATGATCCGTCCCTATGCCCTGCAGACGGGCGCCGCCCCCTTCGACGGCTTGACCTGTGCCGATATCGGCGATGTCGCGCTCAGCACCTTCGATCTGCGGGCCGCAATCGGTGCGATCGAGACGGCCTATGGTGCCATCCTGTCGACCGGCGCGGTGCCGATGACGATGGGGGGCGATCATACCGTGACCCTGCCCATCCTGCGGGCCACGGCCGCCCGGCACGGCCCCGTGGCGCTCGTGCATGTCGATGCCCATGCCGATGTGAACGACGAGATGTTCGGCGCGCGCGAATGCCATGGCACGGTGTTTCGCAGGGCATACGAGGAGGGCCTGCTGATCGCGCCGAAGGTCTGGCAGGTGGGCCTGCGCGGCACCGGCTACAGCGCCGGGGATTTCGACGAGCCGCGCGGCTGGGGCTTCAACCTCGTGACGGCACCCGAGCTGTGGCACAAGAGCCTGACCGGGTTGGGCGAGCACATCCGTGCGCAGATCGGCGCGGCGAAGGTCTATGTCAGCTTCGACATCGACAGTCTCGATCCCGCCTTCGCGCCCGGCACCGGCACGCCCGAGATCGGCGGGTTGACCGTGCCGCAGGTGCTCGAGCTGATCCGCGCCCTGCGCGGCCTGCAGATCGTGGGCTGTGATCTGGTCGAGGTGGCGCCGCCCTACGATCCCAGCGGGAACACGGCGCTTCTGGCGGCCAACCTGCTCTTCGAGCTGCTCTGCATCCTGCCCGGCGTTCCCTATCGCTGATCCCCCTGTCTCTTCTGAAAGGTGGCGACACCATGCTGAAATTCCTTGGCCTCGCGACCCTTTTCCTCCTGCTTGCCATTCTGGCGGCCATCGCGCTCGCGATGGTGTTGATCCGCCTGGCCGGCTCGGAGGCGTCGCGCTGGCATGTCGATCCGGCCCTGGCCGCGAGCGGGCGCGAGGGGGGGTGGACGCTGCGGCCCGAGGGGGGCGATGCGGTGGGACCGCGCGCCCGCGCGGCGCCCGAGGCGCTGCTGCGCATGCTTGACGAGATCGCGCTCGAAGAGCCGCGCACCCGGCGCCTTGCCGGCAGTCCCGGCGAGGGGCGCATCACCTATGTCACGCGCAGCCTGCTTTTCGGGTTTCCGGATTATACGACCGTGGCCGCTGTTCCGCACCCGGATGGCGGACACACGGTCCTGCTCGATGGACGCCTGCGCTTCGGCAAGTCCGATCTTGGCGTCAACCGGGCGCGCGCCAAGCGCTGGATGGAGCGGCTTCGGACGCGTCTGGCGCGCGAGGGAACGCTTGCGGAGCCGGGGCCGGACGGCGCGCGCTGAGGCAGGCCTCGCCGGTATCGCGCCAGATCGGAACGTTCAGGGCCATTTCGCAATGGGCGATGTAGGCGCGCCCGTCCACCTTGAGGCAGAGGCGCGTCCCGAGGTCATGCCGCGCGCCGCGCCGGTCGGTGCAGTAGCATTCGATCACCCGCGGGGGCGGGGCCGCGGCACGCTCCTGCGCTTCGGCGGGTGCCATGTTCAGGGCCTGCGCGGCGAGCGCGAGAAGGAGCGCGCCCGGCCCCGCCCGCGAGCGGCCCGGCCGGATGGCCGGGCGCTTGCCGCGCCGCCGGTTCGCATGATGCAATGGATGTTCCATAACCCACCCTAGCAGCAGGCGGGCCTTGACCAAAGCACCGGCTTGGGCGAAGCACCCTCATGGTTCCCTTGGAAAAACTCGCACAGATCACCGAACGCTTCGAATATATCGAGGCCCGGATGGCGCAGGGTGGCGGCGATATCGCGGCGCTCGGGCGCGAATATGCCGAATTGCGTCCCGTCGTGGCGCAGATCGCCGAATATCGCGGCTTGAGGGAGGCGCTGTCGGAGACCGAGGCGATGCTCGACGATCCGGAAATGCGTGCGCTTGCCGAGGAGGAGCTGTCGCGCCTGCGTGCGCGCATCCCGCAGGTCGAGGACGCGCTACGCCTGGCGCTCCTGCCGCGAGACGCCGCCGACAGCCGCCCGGCCATTCTCGAGATCCGTCCCGGCACGGGCGGCGAGGAGGCGGCGCTTTTCGCCGCCGACCTGATGCGCATGTATCAGCGGCACGCCGAGGCGTCCGGATGGCGCTGGGACGTGATCGAGGAGAGCCTGACCGAGCTTGGCGGCATCCGCGAGCTGGTCGTGGCGATCCGGGGGGAGGGTGTCTTCGCGCGGCTGAAATACGAAAGCGGCGTGCACCGTGTCCAGCGCGTGCCGAGCACCGAATCGGGGGGGCGTATCCACACCTCGGCCGCCACCGTGGCGGTTTTGCCCGAAGCGCTCGAGGTCGATGTCAAAATTGATCCCGGTGATCTGCGCATCGACACGATGCGGGCCTCGGGCGCGGGGGGGCAGCATGTGAACACCACCGATTCCGCCGTGCGTATCACCCATGTGCCGACCGGGATCGTGGTGACCAGCTCCGAAAAGTCGCAGCATCGCAACCGCGAGATCGCGATGGAGGTGCTGCGCACGCGGCTTTTCGACATGGAGCGCAGCCGCATGGAGGGCGAGCGTTCCGCCGACCGGCGCGCGCAGGTGGGCAGCGGCGATCGCTCCGAGCGGATCAGGACCTACAACTTCCCGCAAGGCCGCCTGACCGATCACCGTATCAACCTGACGCTCTACAAGCTCGATCAGGTGATGCAGGGGGACCTTGCCGAGATCATCGACGCGCTGGTCGCCGAGGACCAGGCGGCGCGTCTCGCCGAGATGGAGCGGTGAGCGATACGTCCGGCCCGCGCCTGGCGGACCTGCTGCGGGTGGGAGCCGCGCGCCTGCGCGAGGCGGGGATCGATGAGGCAGGCGGCGACGCGCGCCATCTTTTGGCGGCGGCTGCCGGCATCGCGCGGGACCGTCTGAGCCTGCATCTCGGCGATGGGGCGCCGGAGGGTGCGGATGCGCGTTTCGCCGCGTTGCTCGCGCGGCGCGCAAACCGCGAGCCCGTCTCGCGTCTTTTGGGGCGGCGGTTCTTCTTCGGGCGCGACTTCGCCGTGACCCCGGATGTGCTCGATCCGCGGCCCGAAACCGAGATCCTCGTCGCCGCCGCCCTAGATGGGCCCGTGCAGCAGGTACTCGACCTGGGCACCGGGTCGGGATGCATCCTCGTGAGCCTTCTTGCCGAGCGGCCGGATGCGCGGGGGACAGGCACCGACCTGAGCGAAGCGGCGCTTGGCGTGGCACGCGGCAATGCCGAGCGGCATGGCGTCGCGGCGCGCTGCGCCTTTCGGCAGGCGGACTGGCTCGAGGGCATCGAGGGGGCCTATGACACGATCGTGTCGAACCCGCCCTATATCGCGCGGGACGAGATGGCGGGGCTCGCCCCCGAAGTGTCGGAGCATGACCCTCACCTGGCGCTGAGCCCCGGCGGCGACGGGCTCGCGGCCTATCGCCGGATCACCGCCGCGGTGCCCGCGCGTCTTGCACCCGGCGGCCGGCTTTTGGTCGAGATCGGGCCGACGCAGGGGGCGGCCGTGCGCGATCTCTTCGCCGGCGCGGGGTTGACGCGGATCGCGGTCCTGCGTGATCTTGATGGCCGCGATAGGGTGGTTTCGGGGCGTCTGACCACCTGAAAGGCGCGCTTTTACCGGGCTAGACGCTTGTTTTGTCAGAAATGCCTTGTCAATTTCGCCGCGCCATGTTCTTACAGGATCAGACAGACGGTGGGACGCAGGACGCGTTCTCCTCAGTCATAGCCCGGAATATCGCCGACGACCCGCCTGCGCCGCCTGACGCAAGGCAAACGCCAAGGGTCGCGCAAATGCCATAACAAGGCCGGATACAGCAGCACCATGAGATCTTCGAAGTCACGTTCGCGGTCGAAATCGAACCGCAACCGTCCCTCCGGGAACATTGTCAACCGGGTCTTCGACAGCTCCGGTCCGGAGGGCAAGGTGCGCGGTACGCCGCAGCAGATCATCGAGAAATACAATCAGCTTGCCCGCGATGCGCAGCTGGCCGGCGACCGTGTGGCGACCGAAAACTTCCAGCAGCATGCCGAGCATTACACGCGCATGCTGGCCGAGGCGCAGAAGGACCAGGATCAGAAGCGCGAGCAGAACGAGCAGCAAGGTCAGAACCGGCAGAACAACGACAACCAGCAGGGCGGCGGTCAGCAGGGCGGCCAGGGCGGCGGTCAACAGGGCCAGAACCACGGCTCGGGCAACAACGGCTCGGGCAACAACGGCTCGGGCAACGGCCAAGGCGGACAGAATAATCAGGTCGGCGAGCGCCAGTCGCAGCCGCAGGGCGGCGGATCGCAGCCGGCAGCCCAGTCCGAGCATTCCGCAAGCGATGACGGCGATGGCGGGCAGGGCGAGGCACGCCGCCAGGCGCGCGCCGGACGCGACGACGACGTGATCGATTTCGGCGGTTCCGAGGGCTCCGGCCTCGTCGAGACGCCCGAGGGCAAGCCCGTCAAGGCACCCAAACCGCGCCGGTCGCGCAAGCCGGCCGCGCGGCCTGCGGGCGAGGGTGAGCCGGGAAGCGAGACCGGAGGCGAGGAGAAGCCCGCGCCGCGCCGCAGCCGCAGCCGCAAGCCCGCCACCGAGCAGGATGACGGCAGACAGGCCGACGGCGAGAGGGGTGGCAACGAAGCCGGGGGCGGCGAGACCGGTTCCGGCACGTCCGAGGCCGCCGAGTAGGCGCATCTCCCGCCGCGGAACATGTCCTGCACAGCCAAGGGTATCGCGCCCGGACCGACATCGAGAAAGGCCCGCGGGAATGTCCGGCGGGCCTTTTGCCGTTCCAGCGTCCCGAATGCCGCTGCACATCGCCCGGGCGGGCGCGTTCTGGAGGCAAGGCGCCATGGGACGGACCCTGGCGGAGCCGGCACATCGCGCGCGGTTTCAGCGTCTTATCGAACCGGCGCCCGTGGGGCCGGCTGTCACTTCGGGGTTTCGAGCGCCCGTGCCAGGGCGCAGAACTGCGACAGATCGAGCTGCTCGGCCCGTTCGGTGGGCGCGATGCCGACCGAGGACAGAACCTCCTCGATATTCGGCGACAGGGATTTGAGCGAGGCGCGAAGCATCTTGCGCCTCTGACCGAAGGCGGCCGCCACCACCCGTTGCAACTGCCGCGCGTCGGCCGGGTAGCGGGGCGTCTCGCGCCTGACGAGATGCACCACCGCAGAGCGCACCTTGGGCGCCGGCGTGAAGGCTTCGGGCGGCAGGTCCATCACGATCCGCGCGTCGCTGCGCCACTGCGCGAGCACCGCGAGGCGCCCGTAGGCCTTGGTTCCCGGCGCGGCGACGATGCGCTCGGCGACCTCGCGCTGGAACATCAGCGTCAGGCTGCTCCAGAAGGGGGGCCAGTGCCCCGGATCGAGCCAGCGTGTCAGCAGTTCGGTGCCGACATTGTAGGGCAGGTTGGCCACGATGCGGATCGGCGGGGTGAGACGCGCCGCCACGTCGATCTCCAGCGCATCGGCATTCATCACCTCGAGCCGGCCGGGATAGGCGCGTGCGACCTCCTCGAGGGCGGCGATGCAGCGGCTGTCCTTCTCCACCGCCAGCACCCGGCGCGCCCCTTCGGCCAGGAGCCCGCGTGTCAGCCCGCCGGGGCCGGGACCGATCTCGAGCACGTCCGAGCCGCGAAGATCGCCGGCCTGACGCGCGATCTTCGCCGTCAGGTTCAGATCGAGGAGGAAGTTCTGTCCCAACGACTTGCGCGCGCTGAGGCCGTGCTCGGCGATAACGGCCCGCAGGGGCGGCAGATCGTCGATCGCGCTCATGCCGCGGCCGCCCGGGCGCGCGCCATCCGTTCGGCCATGCGCAGCGCCGCGATGAGCGAGGTGGCATCCGCCCGCCCTTGCCCCGCGATGTCGAAGGCAGTGCCGTGATCGGGCGAGGTGCGGATGAAGGGCAGGCCAAGGGTCACGTTCACCCCGCCGGAAAAATCCAGCGTCTTGATCGGGATAAGGGCCTGATCGTGATACATCGCCACCGCCGCGTCGTATCCCGCGCGCGCGCCGGCATGGAACATCGTATCGGCCGAGAGCGGACCGAGCAGGCCGATCCCCTCGGCACGCAGCGCGTCGAGCACCGGGATGATGGTGTCGATCTCCTCGCGCCCCATGGTGCCGCCCTCGCCGGCATGGGGGTTGAGCCCGGCGACGGCGATCCGGGGGCTTTGAATGCCGAAATCGCGGATCAGGGCGGCATGGGTGATGCGCAACGTGTCGTAGAGTCTTGCGCGATCGAGCGCGGCGGGCACCTCGGCGACAGGGATGTGGATCGTGGCCGGAACGACCTTCAGCGCGTCGCAGGCCAGCATCATCACGACCCGCTCGACCCCCGCGAGGGCGGCCAGATACTCGGTATGGCCGGGATAGGCGAATGCCGCCCCATCCTTGAGCGCCTTCTTGTGGATCGGCCCGGTGCAAAGGGCGCCCGCGCTCCCGTCGCGCACCAGGTCGACGCCCCGCGCGATTGCCGAGATCACCGCCGCGGCATTGGCCGGATCGGGGCGGCCGGGCAGCGCCGCGGCCGCGAAGGGGTGATGCAGGACGGGCAGTCCGCTCAGCGCGGCATGGGCGGCATCGCGCGGCGCGGCGATCCGCACCGTCGGCACGCCGCGCGGCAGGTGGCCCTCGTCGCCGATCCAGAAGAACGGCAGCGTCGCCCCGAGCTCGGCCCAGGCCTTCGCGGCGATCTCCGGGCCGATCCCCGACGGCTCGCCGCAGGTCAGGGCGATGGGGGCGGGCACATGCGCGCTCACGGGCCTACTCGGTCACGATGCGCGCATTCGAGCGCAGCTTGGCGAGATAGGTGTCGGCGTAGCCGGCGGCGCGCGAATTGCCCAGTTGTTCGCCGAACGCACGCAGATCGACATCGCGACCGGCGCGGTAGTCGCGGCCGCAGAGCATCACGAGCGTCGCGCCGCGCCCATCCGCCGAGACCACGGTGGCCGTCTCGCCCTCGTCGAGACGCGACAGGGTGATCGCGACATCGGCGGGGATCGCATCAATGCGGCGGGTTTCGCGCCGCAGCGCCTCGGCGGGCAGGCCCCGGGCCACGCCATAGAGATCGTCACAGGTATCGGCGCGCGCGCTGATCGCGGCCGCCCTCTGGCGCGTGTCCGCGCCCCCGGCTCCCGGCAGGGCGAGCAGGGCATATTCCACCTCCGTCGCGGGCGGCGTCTGACGCGCGGTCTCCTCGCGGGTGCGCAGCTGGAACAGGGCGATGCCGTTGGGAATGGGAACGGGGGGCGTGACCTGCCCGGGGCGCAGGGGCAAAAGAAGCTCGGCGATATTGGGCGGCAGATCGCCAAGATCGGTGGCCTCGATGCGGCCGCCATTGTCACGGCTCGGCACCACCGAATACTGGCGCGCGGCGGATGCGAAGGCGCCGAGACTGTCGATCTGCGTGATCTGCGCGGCGAGCGCCTCGGCGCGGGCGCGGTTCTCGGGCGTGTTGGCGGGAAGGATGATCTCGGCGAGCCCCACGCGGATGCCCCCCCCGGGCGGCAGGGCGCGCGCCTCGCGGCGCACCTCCTCCTCGCGCAGCTGCGCCTTGGGGCCGAACCGGGCGCGCACCACCTTGCGCCAGGCCAGGCCGGCCCGCACGAAATCCTCGAGCGTCTGGCGCTCGATCCCGTCGCCGGCAAGGGCCGAAAGCAGCGCCGGGCTGTCCATGTTGACCCGGCCGGCGAATTCCTCGACCCCCTCGCGCACCTCCGCCTCGGTGACCTCGATGCCCATGTCGCGGGCGGCGGCGGTCTGCAACCGCTCGTCGATGAGCGCCTGCAAGGCGAGCTCGCGCGGATCGCCGGGCGTGCGGAAGAGCACGACGAGGCGGGCGCGTTGCTGCAACTCGAAATTGGTGATCACGGCGCCGTCGACGGTCGCCACGGGCGCGAAGAGTGATTGCGCGGCGGCGGGGGCGGATGCCGGACCGAGAAGCGCGGCGGCGGATCCGCCGGCCAGCATCGCGGCGAGAAGAAGGGGGCGGAGGGCGCGTGTCATAAGGGACTGCCTCTTGGGTCTTGTGGTCTCAGCCGCTGCAGCCACGCCGCCCGGCCGTGCCGTTTGTGTTGGGTCCGAAGCCTGCCAGCGACAGCTGCAGGCCGAAATCGGTGCTCGGCGACACGTTAGTGGATGAGGTGAAGCGGCGCGAGAGCGAAAAATCCACCGACAGGCATTGCGAGCGGTATTCCAGGCCCAGCCCGGCGCGCGCCGCCTGTTCGGAGGCGAGGTCGTAGCGGCCGTCGAAGATGCCGGTCCAGCTCTCGCCGAAGCGCCAGGAGCCGTCGAAGGCCACCTCCTGCACGTCATTCGGGCGGTTCTCGAGCGCGGAGGCCTCGAGCCAGACATAGGTGGTGTCGAGACTGGCGCGGCCATTGTCGAGCGTCAGCCGCGCCTCGTTGCGGGTGATGCCGAGCCCGTCATCGATCAAGGCGCGGTTCGACAGGCTGAAGCCGGGGCCGATGTCCAGCCGGGTCTCGGTCAGCCAGTCGGACAGCCGCGCATCGAGCCCGGTTCCCGGCAGGAAGCGCGGATCGGCCTCGGCGCGCAGCACGCGCCCGACGGTGAGGCCGAGCGTCCAGCCCTCGGGATCGGTGCGTGTATAGCCAAGGCCCAGATTGGCCCGCGCGCCCGTCTCGATCCGGTCGATGCCCGGAAACCGCGAGCGCGAAAAGAGGTTGCCGCTGTCGAACTCCACGAGCACGCTGTCCTCGTTCGGCACGGTGTTGCCGGACGTGCGCGAATAGGCGAGCTGGACCACCGGCTCGAGCAGGTGCCGCACGCCATCGGTCCCCGCGCGCGCCAGTGGCCAGCGCAGCTCGGCCACGACATGCGGGGTCAGCTGCGCGGTGGTGGGCGCGAAGCGCGGATCGTCCCGCGTCGTGTAGCTGGAGGCGGTGAAGCCCGCGCGGGCCTGCCCCAGCATCCCCCAGCGCAGGGGAATGGCGCGCAGGTACTCGGCGGCAACCGCGGCCCTGTCGACATCGCGTCCCGCGCCGGGCGCGTCCGAGGCGCGGTTCAGCGTCGCCGCGTCGAGCCCGAAGCGCAGCTCTCCGCGTCCCACGTCGACGCGCCGCTCGTAGCCGATCACCCCGTAGAGGTCGGGAAGCTGATCGGCGATCGGGATCTCGGCGTCACGCAGGGTGCGAAAATCTGTGAGGGCGGCGCGGAAGCTGTCCTTGCGGCGCGCCCTGACAAGCTCGAGCTCGGTCTGCAGGCGGTCGCGTTCCGAATATCCGTAATCGAGCAGGTAGGCCGAATCGGAGACCTGCTCGACATCGAGGTTCAGCGTGAAGCCGCGCGCCAGCGCGAAGCTGCCATCGGCAAAGAGGTAGTAGCGCGGATCCTCGGATGGCTGGTCGTCATTGGACAGCGCGCCGTCGAGCTGCAGGGCGCCGGTGGCGAATGCCTGCCGGTAGCGCAGCTCGAGCGTGCGCGTGCCGCTCGACAGGTAGGGCGTCAGCGTCAGGTCCGCGGTCTCGCCGAAGGGCACGAAGTAGGGCAGCTTCACCCCGGTTCCCAGCTGGCTCGTGGTGCGCAGGCGCGGCAGCAGGAAGCCGCGTGCGCGATCGAGGGTGGGGTCGGGCAGGCGCAGGCGGGGGGCATAGAAGATCGGCACGCCGAGCAGGCGGAAGGTGGCGCTGTCGAAATAGAGCTGGCGCTCGAGCTGGTCATGGATGACGCGGCGGGCCCTGATCTCCCATGTGGGGGTCGGGTTGCCGGCGCAGATCTCGCAGGAGGAGGCGACGCTGTTGGACAGCTGCGTGTAGCGCCCGTCGATCCGGTCGATGCGGCTCGCGGCCAGTTGCAACTGCTGGTCCAGCACCAGGCGTGCGCCCGTCAGGATGCCGTTGCGCAGGTTGTCGTCGAGCTCGGCCGCATCGGCAAGGATCAGGCTGTTCTCGCCATCCTCGATGGTGATCGGCCCGTCGATCAGCAGCCTGTCGCCGGCACGGTCGTAGACGATGCGCGCCGCGCGCAGGCGGGTGCCGCGATAGAGCACCTCGACATTGCCCTCCGCGACCAGCGCGGTATCGGCGCGCAGGCGCACGGCGTCCGCCAGCAGGCTTGCCGGCGCGGCGACCTGGGCGAGGATCGGCGCGGCGGGCAGCAGCAGCGACAGGGCGAGGGCGAGCAGGTGGCGGCGCATCAGCCATCCTCCCAATGCAAGAGCAGTCCGAGCGGCAGGAGTACCGCGGCGACGGGCGGACCCCAGGCGGCGAGAAGCACCGGGATCTGTCCATTCTCGCCGAGGATCTGCGCGAAATTCCGGATGAAGAACAGCGAAAATCCAAGCCCCAGCGCCAGGAGCACCATCAGCCCGGTGCGCCCGAAGCGGGTATGGCGCATGGTGAAGCCCGCGCCCACCAGCACCATCGCCGCCAGAAGCAGCGGCTGCGCCAGCTCCATGTGCAGCCAGACCTTGTGTTTGCGGGCCGACAGGCCGGCGCGCTCGAGCTGCGCGATGAAACGCGGCAGCGCCCAGACGGGGATCGCGGAGGGTGTCGAGAAGCTTTCGAGGATGCGGTTCGGGGTGAGCGAGCTTTCGATCTCGAGCATCTCGTGGCGGCGCGCCGAGCGCTCGGGGTTGGGCGCGTCGAACTGCCATTCCTTGGCATCCGCGAGCTGCCAGCCGCCGGGCGCGAGACGCGCGCGTTCGGCCTCGATGCGCGAGGTGGGCGTGCCGGAGGCGTTGAAGGTGAGAAAGCTCACGCCGTAGAGCTCGGTGCCGTCGAGATTGGCCCGCCCCGCGCGGATCACCGTCTGCCCGCCCCGCCGGTCGCCCTGCCGCAGCCAAAGGCCCTCCTGGCTGAGCGACAGGACGCTGTTGCCGCCCGAGGAGAAGGCATCGACCCGCGCCTCGTATTGGCGCGAGGTGACGGCGACGAGCGGGTTCAGCACCGCCGTGGCCAGAACGCCGATGGCAAGGGCCACGGCGATCGGCGCGCCCAGGGAGCGCAGCGCCGAGCGTCCCGAGGCGCGCGCGACGACCAGCTCGGAGGTGCGCGCGAGCGACAGGAAGAGCGACAACGTGCCCAGGATCGTGATCAGCGGCAGGATGCGGTAGAGGCTCTCGGGGGTCTTGAGGGCGGTCAGCCCGAGAATCTCGAGAAAGCTGATCTGCGCGTCGTCGAAGCGGCGCACCTGCTCCACGAGATCGATCAGCAGCAAGATCCCGAAGAACACCCCCAGGACGGTGGCGAAGGATATCGCGAAGCGGCGCGCGAAATAGAGATGCAAGGTCATGGACGCGCGGCTCCCATCCGCCGTTGCACCGAGCGGCCGCGCGGGCGGGCCGACAGCCAGAGCGCCGCGGCGCCGATCGCGAAAGCCAGCATGCCGGCGCCGTAGGCCAACGGCCAGAGCGCGGCATCCGCGCTTGCCAGCCTGGCGAGGACATTGTCGGTCATCTCCACCGCGATCAGGCAGATCACGGCCCCCAGCACCTGCCGCCACACGCCGAAGCGCGAGAACCCGCCCACCAGCAGGAGCGCGAAGCCGACGAGGGGCGTGCCGGCCGCCACGAGTCCTTGCGCGAAGCGCTCATGCCCCTCGAGGCGCAGACGCGCGACGGTCTGTCCGGTCTCCTCCGACAGGGCGGGGCCCGCGCGCAGCAGCTCCGCCGTGGAGACCTGGCGCACCGATCGCGGGCCAAGCTGGGGCAGTTCCAGAAGCGCGGCGATGTCGAAGGCGAAATCGTCGAAGCGGGTCACCGAGAGCTGGCCGTTGTCGCGGCGCAGCGATTGCACCATCCCGTCGAACATCACCAGCTTGGGGCCCGCCTCGCTGCGCAGCAGCAGGGCGCGCTCGGCGGTATAGGTGCTGCGCCGGTCGGGATTGCGCGTGTCCGACAGGAAGACCTCGCGAAGCTCCGAGGTCTCGCTGATCTCGCCGATATAGAAGGTGACCCCTTCGCCGGGATGCAGGAAGACGCCCTCGCTGAGCAGGCCGGCGGTCACGTCCTCGGCCAGCTCGGCCGTCCGCTCGGCGAGGATGCGGCTCGATGCGGGGCCAAGCACATGGGTCAGCACGAAGACCAGCAGCGCGACGATGGCGCCGAAGGCCAGGACCGGCCGGGCCAGGCGTGCCGGTGACATCCCCGCCGCCTGTGCCACCACCATCTCGCTGTCCTGCGACAGGCGGTTGGTGACATAGACGGCCGCGGCGAAGCCGGAGACCGGCAGGACCACGCGGATCACGTTCGGCAATGTCAGCGCCGAGAATTCCAGAAAGACCCCCGCCGAATGACCGTTCGCGATGATCTGGTCGAAGAGCGACACCGCCTGGTTGACCCAGTAGACGAGGATCAGGACCAGGCTGAAGAACCCGAACAGCATCATCAGCTGTGACAGCAGATATCTGTCGAAACGCGTCAAGGGATCGTCCTGCCAGGGACGGCGCGCGGGCTGCGCTGCCGTATCAGCCATGCAGTCTAGACGATCCCCCGGAGGGCCGAAACTCCCTTCTGGCAAAGCCCGCGGCCAGCCGCTAGGGTCCGCCGGACGCGCTCGGCAGGGCGCAAGAACACAAGGAGACAGCCATCATGACGATGCCAGCAGAGCTGAAATTCAGCGAAACCGATATCGACGCCATTGCCGGATTCGAAGGGCGCGTGGTGGTGTTCGTCGGAGAGGACGGCAAGCTCGATCCGGGCGCGCGCCGGGTCAACAAGCTGATGCGCGGTGCCCTCGAGCGGATGGTCGCCTCCAAGGGGTTCTCCAAGCTCGAGCCGGGACAGGCGCGCGACATGGCCTTCCCCTCCGGCCTCGCGGCCGAGGCGGTCCAGGTGATCCGTCTCGAGCGCAAGGCCACCGGCGCCCAGGCGCGCCGGGCCGGCGCCGCGATCGGGCAGGCGAGCGGGCGCAAGCCGGTCCTGGTGCTTGCGGGCGCGCTGAAGCCCGCGGCCGACCTGGCGCTCGCGGCGGTGCTGCGCGGTTACGAATACACCGACCAGAAGGGCGGGGACGCGGCCAGTCCCGAGCCGCGCGGCGCGATCACCGTGATGGTCGGCCGCCCCGAGGAGGCCGCCGCCGCGGCCGCCGATCTGGAGGCGCTGGCGGGCGGCGTCTTCTTCACGCGCGACCTGGTGAGCGCGCCGGCCAACGTGCTGACCACCACCAGCTTCGCCGAGCAGCTGAGCGCGCTGGGCACGCTCGGCCTCGAGGTCGAGGTGCTCGATGAGCCGCAGCTCGAAGAGCTGGGCATGCGGGCCCTGCTCGCGGTCGGGCAGGGCAGCGAGAGCCCCTCGAAGGTCGTGGTGATGCAGTGGAATGGCGGCGCCGACGGAGCCGCGCCGCTCGCGCTGATCGGCAAGGGCGTCGTCTTCGACACCGGCGGCATCAGCCTCAAGCCCGCCGGCGGCATGGAGGACATGACGATGGACATGGGCGGCGCGGGCACCGTCGCCGGCGCGATGCGCGCCCTCGCCGCGCGCAAGGCGAAGGCGAATGTCGTGGGCATCGTCGGCCTCGTCGAGAACATGCCCGACGGGCGGGCGCAGCGCCCGGGCGACGTGGTCCGCTCGATGAAGGGCGACACGATCGAGGTGATCAACACCGATGCCGAGGGGCGGCTCGTTCTGGCCGACATCATGTGGTATGCGCAGGAGCGTTTCTCGCCGGCCGGGATGATCGACCTGGCGACCCTGACCGGGGCGGTGATCGTGGGGCTCGGCCATGAGAATGCCGGCGTGCTGTCCAACGATGACGGCTTTTGCGAAAGCTTCCTGAGCGCCGCGCGCGCCGAGGGCGAGGGGGCCTGGCGCCTGCCGCTGGGCAAGGGCTATGCCAAGATGATCAAGAGCGACATCGCCGATATCAAGAACAGCGCGGGGCGCGCCGCCGGCACCATCACGGCGGCCGAGTTCCTCCATTGCTTCGTCAAGGAGGGCACGCCCTGGATCCATCTCGACATCGCCGGGGTGGCCAGCACCAAGAGCGACGGCCCCCTCGCGCCGAAGGGCGCCTCCGGCTGGGGTGTCCTGTCGCTCGACCGGCTCGTGCGCGACCGGTTCGAGGGGTGAGGGACGCAGTTTGGGCGCGGTCTATTTCTATCACCTGACCGAGCGACCGCTCGAGGCGACCTTGCCGATGCTGATCGGCAAGGCCCGCCAGGCAGGCTGGCGCGTCATGGTGCGCGGCGCCAATCCGCGCCGGCTCGAATGGCTCGACGAGAAGCTCTGGACGATGGAGCCCGAGAGCTTCCTCGCCCATGGCATGGCCGGCGGGCCGCATGACGCGGCGCAGCCGGTCCTGCTCGGCACCGGCGCGGAGCGGCCCAACGGGGCGCAATGCGTGATGGCGATCGAGGGGGCGGAGGTCACGGCCGAGGAGGTCGCGGCGCTCGAGCGGGTTTGCGTGCTTTTCGACGGCGGCGATCCGGCCGCGCTCGACGCGGCGCGGGGCCAGTGGCGCAGCCTCACGCGGGCAGGGGCGGCGGCGCAATACTGGGCCGAGGAGGACGGGCGCTGGTCGAAGCGCGCCGAGAGCGGTTAGCGCTCCAGCGTCAGGCGACCGTTCTCGATCTGGATGCGGCCGAAGCGCGACAGGTAGCTCATGCCCAGCAGCGAGCCGTTCATCGGGCTGCCATTGACCGAGGCGCGCACGTTGGTATCGACCATCTCGCCAAGGCGCACCTCGTCGAGCATGACCATCGCGAGCGGCACGCTGCCATTGGCCGTCTCGGCGCGTCCAAGGTAGGACAGGCGGTCCGGATCAAACCCGATGCGCTCCGCGTCATCGCGCGAGAGAACGATGTCGCTGGCGCCGGTATCGACGATGAAATCGACCGGCGTGCCGTTCAGCCCCAGCGTCAGGCGGTAATGGCCACCCGGTCCCTGCGGCACCTCGACCACGCCGCCGACGATGCTCTGCTGCGGCAGCAACGTGCCGCGCAACCCGGGCCAGAGACCGGCAAGGGCGATCACGCCGACGAAGATCATCACCCAGAGCAGGGCCTGGCGTGTCATTTCGCCAAGGCGCCTGCGGCCCGCGATCACGGTATAGAAGACCAGCGCGCCGCCAAGCAGCGCGAGATAGGCGAGATGCATGGTTTCAAATCCGCTCATGCCCAGCAGATAGGCACGGCGCGCGAGCGATACCAGTGCCCGGCGCGATCAGCCGCCAAGGCCGAAACCCGCAAGACCGTCGAGCACGAACTGCACCGACAGCGCGGCCAGCAGCATCCCCAGCAGGCGCGTCACCACGTTGATGCCGATATCGCCGAGGGCCCGCTCGAGCCATTCGGCGGTCAGGAAGAGCGCGAAGCTGAGCGCCAGGACCGCGATGAGGACACCGTGCACCGCCGCCAGCCCCGCGATGTCGCCATTCGTCTGCCCGGTCAGCAGGATCATCGAGGCGATGGCGCCCGGACCCGCGATGAGCGGGGTGGCAAGGGGGAAGACCGAAGGGTCGTCGCTGTTGTCATCCGCTTGTCCCTTGCGCCTCTTGGTGCGCCGCTCGAAGAGCATGTCGAGTGCCGTCAGGAACAGCAGGATGCCGCCCGCGATGCGGAAAGCGGGCATCGAGATCCCGGCGAATCCGAGGACCGCCTCGCCGAAGAAGCCGAACAGCGTGAGCAGGAAGAAGCCAAGGAGCGTCGAGCGGACCGCGATGGCCCTGCGGCGCGTGCGGCTCATTCCCGCGGTGAGCGCGACGAAGAGCGGCGTCATGCCGATCGGGTCGATGATGACGAAGAGGGTGACGAAGGCGGTGATCAGCTGTGCGCTGTCCATGTCTCAGATCTCCAATCCTGTCAGTCCGGCAAAGAGCAGCCCCGCGCCGAAAAGGACGAAACCGATGCCGAGCAGGGTCTCGACACGGCCGCGATGCGCCTCGTAGGCCCGTGCGAGAGCGGGGCGCGAGAACGCCCAGGCATGCGCACCGTAGACGCCGAGCGCCATGGCGGCCATCGCAGCGGCGAAGACGACGCGCCAGGCGGGGCTGAGCTCCAGGCCGGCAAGCGCGGCTGTCACCGCGATCCACAGGACGGCAGCCTTGGGATTGCTCAGCACGACGGCAAGGCCGCGCTTGTAGCCGTAGGCGGCGCCTTGCGGCTCCGGCGCCATCGCGTCCCGGGGCCGGGAGACTTCGGGCGCGCGGCTCGAGCGGCGCAGGCGCAGCAGCCCGAAGCCGAGCAGATACGCCCCTCCCGCGAGCTTGAGCAGCCGGCCCTCGGGATCGAGCCCCTCGACGAAGGCGCCGAAGCCCAGCGCGCCGATGAGCGCGAAGGCGAAGGCACCGGTCGCGATCCCGGCCGCCCCGGCAAGCCCGCTGCGCAGACCGCGCGTCAGCGCGAGCGACATCACCACGACCGAGTTGGGCCCCGGCGATATCTGCGCCAGCAGGACCAGACCCAGGATCGAGGCGATCTCGCCGCTCACCCCTTCGCGCCCACGCTCGCCTCTGCGGTCTCGAGTTTCTCGAGCGCACTCATCCACATCGCCTCGGCGCGGCCGAGCCCGTCCATGACCTCGGCGTATTTCTTTTGCCAGACCTCGGCCTCGCCGGCCTTGCCGGGCTCGTACATCTCGGGGGCGGCGAGCTTGGTGGCCAGCTTGTCGCGCATCTCGCCGAGCTTGCCGACGCGCGCCTCGCATTTGCGCACCTCGCCGCGCAGGGCAAGGATCTCGTCGCGGCTGGCGCGGCGCGGGGGGGCGGCTTCGGGTCTGGCGGATTTGGCCTTCGCCTTGCCCTTCTCGGGCGCATCCGAGCTCAGAAGCAGCTTGCGATAGGCTTCGAGATCGTCCTCGTAGGGCGTGACGCGCCCGCCGCTGACGAGCCAGAGCCGATCGGCCACCATGCTCAGCAGGTGCATGTCATGGCTGACGAGAACGACGGCGCCGCTATAGGCGGTCAGCGCCTCGACCAGTGCCTCGCGGCTCTCGATGTCGAGGTGGTTGGTCGGCTCGTCGAGGATCAGCATATGCGGCGCGTCGAGCGTGGCCAGCAGCAGCGACAGGCGCGCCTTCTGCCCGCCCGACAGCTTGCCGACGGCGGTGTCGACCTGCGCCGCGTTCATCCCGAAACCGGCAAGCCGCGCGCGGTGGCGGCCGGGTGCCTCGTCGGGCCGGGCCCGGCGCAGGTGGTCGAGAGGCGTCTCGTCGACATGCAGCTCGTCGACCTGGTGCTGCGCGAAATAGCCGATGCGCAGCTTGGAGGAGGCGGTGAAGCGCCCGCCCATCGGCGAAAGACGGCCCGAGAGCAGCTTCGACAGGGTCGACTTGCCCTCGCCGTTGCGCCCCAGAAGCGCGATCCGGTCATCCTGGTCGATGCGCAGGTTGAGCTTGCCGAGCACCTCACGCTCGCCGTAGCCCACCGAGACGCTCTCGAGATTGACGATGGGGGGCGACAGCTCTTCGGGCTCGGGGAAGGTGAAGACCTTCAGCGCGGCCTCCTGCGGCGAGGTGATCGTCTCCATCTTCTCGATCATCTTCAGGCGGGACTGCGCCTGCTTGGCCTTGCTCGCCTTGGCGCGGAAGCGGTCCACGAAGCTTTGCAGATGGGCGCGCCGGGCATCTTGCTTGCGGACCTGGGCCTGCTGCGCCTCGAGGCGGGCCGAGCGGGTGCGCGCGAAGGTATCGTAATTGCCCTGGTAGAGGCTGAGCTTCCTGTCCTCGAGATGCAGGATCGCGCCGACGGCCCGGTTCAGCAATCCGCGGTCGTGGCTGATGACCAAGACCGTGTGCGGGTAGCGCGCGAGGTAGCTCTCGAGCCAGAGCGCGCCTTCGAGGTCGAGATAGTTCGTCGGCTCGTCGAGCAGAAGCAGGTCGGGCGCCGCGAAAAGCACCGCCGCCAGCGCCACGCGCATCCGCCAGCCGCCCGAGAAGGCGCTGCAGGGCATCTTCTGCTGCGCGTCGTCGAAGCCGAGCCCCTTGAGGATCGATGCGGCGCGCCCCTCGGCGGACCATGCGTCGATATCGGCGAGCCGGGTCTGCACCTCGGCGATGCGGGCCGGATCCTGCGTGGTGTCGGCCTCGGCCAGCAGCTCGGCGCGTTCGGTATCGGCGGCGAGCACCGTGTCGATCAGGGAAACCTCGCTGCCGGGCACCTCCTGGCTGACACCGCCGATGCGCGCGCGGGGGGGCAGGGTGATCTCGCCGCCCTCAAGCGACAGCTCGCCGCGGATGAGCTTGAAGAGCGTCGTTTTCCCGGTTCCGTTGCGGCCGACGATGCCGACCTTGTGACCTTCGGGAATGCTGGCGGAAGCGCCCTCGAAGAGGGGGCGGCCGCCGATGGCGTAGGTGATGTTGTCGATCCTGAGCATCCGGTCCATGTGGCGCAGGGCGGGCGTGCCGTCAATGGCGCAGGGCGGCGGGATCGGTGCGGCGCGGGACATGCAACGCTGCGCGGCGATCGCGCGAATGGCCGCCGGGATGTGGATGCATGCTTCCCAAGCGATGGTGGGCATGGTAGCAGGTCGCCCGATTCACGGGGCGGGCACTGGGCCTGCCGCAGCACTGAAAGAGGCACCCTCATGGCCACCGAACGCACCTTTTCGATGATCAAGCCCGACGCCACCAAGCGCAACCTGACCGGCAAGATCAATGCCAAGTTCGAGGATGCGGGCCTGCGCATCGTCGCGCAGAAGCGCCTTCATCTGTCCAAGGCGCAGGCCGGCGAGTTCTACAAGGTCCACGCCGAGCGTCCCTTCTATGACGAGCTGTGCGAGTTCATGGCGTCCGGCCCGGTCGTCGCGCAGGTCCTCGAAGGCGAGAACGCCATTGCCAAGAACCGCGAAGTGATGGGCGCGACCAATCCCGCCGATGCCGATGAAGGCACCATCCGCGCCGATTTCGCCGAGAGCGTCGGCGAGAACTCGGTCCACGGCTCGGATGCCCCCGAGACCGCCAAGGAAGAGATCAGCTTCTTCTTCTCCGGTCTCGAAATCGTCGGCTGACGCCGCTTCCGCCTCCGGCGGGGACCAGGATCAGGGGGGGCGCTTTGCCGGATTGGCGGGGCGCCCCTTTTTCATGGGGCCGAGATGCCGGCCCCATGGATCACGCAAGGAAAGATGATGCGACCCGCAGCGCCGCGCCGATCCTCCCGCGGGCGGCAGGCTGCAGAGGGCAGACGCACCGCAAGGCCGAAGGGCCGCGGGCAGTCGGGCAGGCCCCGCCTCAGGAGCGGCGATTTCCGTTCGGAATGTCCCGATCCGTCATGCCGGGGTCCGTCGTCGCGGCGGCGTTGAGCGTTCCCGGACCGTTACGCTCGAAATGATCTTTCAGGAGCGCCACGTTGCGCCGGTTCGCCTTGAAGCCGACATCGAAGAGATCGCCGATCACGGGGATCGTGCCGATCACGGCGTCGATGGCCACATTCACGCCCTGCTTGACCAGAAGGCCGCGCGGCGCGCCGAGCCTGTGGCTTTCCATCACGATATAGGCGCCGGGTGCGAGGGCAAGGGCATCACCCACACCCGGCACGAGGCCCAGGATGCTGTCCCAGCCCAGACGGATGGAAGTGCCGGGAATGCGCAGGGCGCTGTCCATCTGCGTGGCCAGTCGGTCGAGCCGTTCGAGCCGGCGGACGGTGTCCCCGCTGCTGGCGTAATGGGCTTCGGGGTGGGGGCGGCGTGCGGGATTCTGTCTCATGGCTCGAAAAGCGTGCAAGCCGCCATCCGGTTCCCTTGAGGGCACCCGCCAAGGACCCGGACGCGGCGCGCGGCGATCCGGGAAACTGGCGCGGGCCGGCCCTAGATCGAGGCCCAGTCGGTATAGCGCACGGGCGCGGGCTGCGCCGCGGGCCTGGGCATCTGCGCGCCGCCGGCACTCTTGGGGGCGGGCTGGGCGGTGGTTTGGGCGGTGGTCTGGGAGGTATGGCTGGTCATGGGATGTCCTTCCGCGGTCTGCCGATCGACGGTCAGTGTGCGGGTGAATTCAGGCGGGATGGGGGCGGCTTTGGGAAGGTGACGCTGGGTCTGTCACTCCAATGATGTCGCGAATCGGGCTTGGTCCGGGATCATCGAAAGCAAGGATGTAGGGATCAACCGGCTGTCTGGCCAGCGCCCCGTCGAGGGTCCGGCAATTTTGCGCCCATGGCGCGCCCGGTGCCACGGACCACGCGGCGGGCGCCGCCCCTCCGGACGGCGCATGCGGAAGGGCAGGAGGACAGCGGCGCGTATGCCGGCCCGAAGCCGGCGCGCGGAACCGCCGCCCCAGAGCGCGCACGAGGGAAGGGCGCAGGGTCAGATGGGCAGGGGGGCCGTGTCGGTGTGGCCGCAGGACCGGACTGGCCGGTCCCGCGCGCATCATCCCGACCATCGGTCGCGGGTTGGGACCGCGATTGCGCGGCCTGAGGGACGACAAGAGGCACTTACCCCGCGGAACTGCCAAGCTCTAGCGAGAAAAAGATGTCCCTGCCGTGAGTATCTCTTATGGATACAGCATGGATATCGCACTGATACGGACATTTCTGGAAATTGCCTCGAGCGGATCGTTCGTTGCGGCCTCCGAGCGCCTTTTCGTGACGCAATCGGCCGTCAGCCTGCGGGTCTCGCGGCTCGAGGGGGAGCTTGGCAAGGTGCTCTTCTCGCGCTCGAAGGCGGGCGCCGAGCTGACACCCGCGGGGCGCGCCTTCGAGCCTTACGCATTGAGCCTGATGCGGGTGTGGCACGAGGCGCGGCGGCAGGTGGCGGTGCCCGCGCAATTTGCCGGGAGCCTCGCGATCGGCGCGGAATACGCGCTTTGGCCGCGGCTCGGTTTCCGCTGGATCGACGCGCTCGGCGCGGCGCGGCCCGATCTGAGCGTGAAGGCCGAGCTTGGCAAGCCCGCCCATCTCATCAGGTTGCTGAGCGAGGGGCTCATCCAGGTCGCGCTGAGCTACGAGCCGCAGATGCGCAACGGCTTGCGGGCCGAGAGGATCATCGCAGATGAGCTTGTCATGGTCTCCGCCGAACCCCTTTGCCTCGACGAGGTGACGCCGCATTATGTTTTTGTGGACTGGGGCCATGATTTCACCCATGATCACGAGATACAGTTGCCGCAGCTTTCGAACGGGGGGCTGACGCTGGCGCTCGAGACACTGGCCGGCGGCTTCATCGAGCGGCGCGGCAAGGCGGGATACCTGCCCGCGCGCTCGGCGGCGCCGCGGATCGCGCGCGGCGGACTGCATCTCGTGCCCGACGCGCCGCGCTTTTCCTTCCCCGCCTGGGCGATCTGGCGCGACGATCTCGACAAGGAACTCGAGGCTGTTGCCCGGAAAACACTATGTGAGGCGGTGGAATCAGCCGTTTCCGCCCATGAGGAAGTCCTTGGAAAAGACAGCGGGGACAACGGGTTGGATGATTGACCGCCAACCCTGTCTTTTCGGCTAAAAATCAAGTGAGTAATGCTCAATAGAATAACGATTCAAACTTGCTTCCCTTGATGAGTAACGCGGACTAGGTAACTGGCAACTGGAAGATTTCCGGGGCGCATTCGGTCTCGGGCTCCTTGTTGGGAAAGGATCTACACTCATGAAATTCGTATCCAAGATCGCGGTCTCCGCACTTGCCCTGACCGTCGCCGCGCCGATGGCCTTCGCTCAGGAAACCATCACCGGCATCCGTGCCGTCGAGGAGAACATCAGCGACCTGAACCGCGACATCCAGCGCGACATCAGCCGCGGTGAAGACGCTGCCCGTTACGGCTCCGTCGAGTTCGCTCCCGGCTGGACCGGCTCCGTCTCGGCCGCGCTTTCCGCGACCTCGGGCAACAGCGACACCGCCGATCTCTCCTTCGGTGGCCGCTTCCGTTACGGCCAGGGCGTCTACAACCACACCTTCGGTTTCCTGGGCGAAGTCGGCGAAGCCGATGACCGGACCACCAAGGAAGACTACTACGCCGTCTATGACGTGAACCGCTCCTTCACCGAGCAGTTCTACATGTTCGGCCTGGCCCGCGCCCAGTACGGCATCGCCAGCGAAGATCGTAACGACGACTTCGTCACCGACGCCTTCCTCGGCTTCGGCCCCGGCTTCCGCATCATCAACAACCAGGACATGGCCTGGCGCCTGCAGGCCGGCCCCGGCGTGCGTTACACGAAAGATGCCGACAACAGGGAAGAGACCGAGCTGGCCGGTATCGCCTCCTCGCGCTTCTTCTACCGCATCAATCCCGGTGTCTTCGTCACCAACGACACCGACGTGCTCTACTCGGATGCCAACACCCGCGTCACCAATGACCTGGGCGTCAGCGTTTCGATGACCGACACGCTCTCCACCCGCGTGAGCTACTTCACCGACTACAACAGCGACCCGGCCGCCGGTCTCGAGAACACCGACAACACGGTCAAGGTTTCGCTGGTCTACAGCTTCCGCTGATCCTTCGCGCCGGCGCGCGTGTTTTCCCTCATGTCGCGCTCGGCACGCGATGGCGAAGGCCCGGTACCTCGGTATCGGGCCTTCTTGCCATGAGGCGGCCCCCCGGGCGCCGAGCCGCGCAAGACGCGGGCAGGGCGCGCGAAGGCAAGCGGGGCGCGGACCGGCGACCATCAGGCTCCCCCGGACAGGGAGCCATGATCTGGCATTTCATGATGGAAAGATCGGCGGGACCACCGCAACCGTCAGGGTGCGTAAATTCCCGAGGACCTGTTTACACAGGTGGGAGCCAGGTACGTGAACCACGGTCCGCGCAGAGCCAGCCCCCTCGGAATTGATTAAGGCCACCGGAATTGGACCCCGGCACGGGAAGGGCAGAACCCGCCTGACCCGGAGATAGGGGTGCGGCCCGCCCGCGGCAAGGCCATGGCGGCCGTTTTCACGGGGGGATCTGCGGCCGGACGCCGCATTGCCTCGTGTTTTCGGTTTGTTCACACTGCGCCCATGCCCGAAGACAGTCCTTCGCCCTCTCCCCGGCCCGGCCAGCTTCTGGCGCGGGGCGTCTGCCGTCACCTGCTGCATCTGGGCATGGTCACGGTCGAGGAACTGGTGCCCCGTTCGGGGCTCAGGGTCGATGTCATGGCGCTCGGTCGCAGCAACGAGATCTGGGTGATCGAGTGCAAGTCGAGCCGGGCGGACTTCATGTCCGACGGCAAGTGGCACAATTACCTCGAATGGTGCGACCGGTATTTCTGGGCGGTCGATTCGGAGTTTCCGACCGATCTGTTGCCACCGGAAAGCGGTCTCATCATCGCCGATGCCTATGACGCCGAGATCTTGCGCATGGCACCGGAAACCAAGCTCGCGCCGGCGCGGCGCAAGGTGATGGTGCAGAAATTCGCCCGTCACGCCGCCCTGCGATTGCAGGGGCTGCGCGATCCGGGGGCTACTTCTTTTTAGCGATGCTGCGGGCCTGCTTGGCCGCGGCGACGATTTCCTCGGCGATTTCCTCGGCCTCGTCGGGCTCGAAATCGAGCGGCAGGTCGATCCCGTCCCCCTCGACATAAAGCCTGACGGCGCCGCTCGAGGTCGGTCCGATCTGCAGGTTGGCCGAGACGTCGCTTTGCTTGTTGATGCCCATGATACCCTCTCGAAGTTGATGCCTGCTAGCGGCTCGCGCCGCGCTGCGCAAGCCGCCACCGTCGTCATGAAAACCGTCCCGCCCCCCTTGCATTCGTTTTTCCCAAAAGCTAAACGCAGCGCGTGTGCCGCCGTAGCTCAGTTGGTTAGAGCGCCTGATTGTGGATCAGGAGGTCCCCCGTTCGAGCCGGGGCGGTGGTACCACCCCCCCCACCCCAGATCACGAAGCGACCTGAGCGGACGGTTTCGCCTGTCAGCGTGCGCTGTCCCCCCGCTCGATCACGATCGTCTGGCGCAGCTCCTGCGTGGCGGCGTCGAGGATCAGGATGCGATCATCGGCCGTGACGACCCCGAGCCAGTCGGGACCGCGCGTGAAGGCAATCGCCTCTACCCCGGCAGGCAGGCGCAGCGTGGCGGGCAGGGGCACCGTGGCGCGGTCCGGGAAGCGGGTGACAAAGAGCACGATCAGAACTACTAGCCCCACCAGCATCGTGGCGGTGAGCCCCGTCACGAGCCATTTGAGGAAGATCAGCCCGGCGAGGGGCTGCGTGTCGGGGGTGTCATCCATGTCGTCTGCCTTGCCGTCTGCCATCGTGGCCGTGACCGTCGGCCCAGCGCCGCCCACACGGCTTGATAAGGCACTTGCCCGGGACGTGCCAGTCGAGGCGCATCTGAGCCGCTCGCGGCTGGCCAAGCTGATCGCCCAAGGGGCGGTGCGGCGCGGCGGCGCGGTGCTGGACGATCCGAAGGCGCGCGTGGCGGAGGGCGACGTGATCGAGATCGCCGTGCCAAGCGCCGAGGAGAGCCATATCCTGCCGGAGGATATCCCGCTCGACATCCGCCACGAGGATGACGACCTGGTGGTGATCGACAAGCCGGCCGGCATGGTGGTGCATCCCGCCCCGGGCAGCCCGTCGGGCACGCTCGTCAATGCCCTGCTGCATCATTTCGGCGGCACGCTGTCGGGGGTCGGAGGGATGCGGCGTCCGGGTATCGTGCACCGCATCGACAAGGAGACGAGCGGCCTGCTGGTCGTGGCGAAAAGCGACCGGGCGCATCACGCGCTCGCTGCCCAATTCGCCGCCCACAGCGCCGAGCGGCGATACCTCGCGATCTGCCACGGTGTACCCGACCGCGCTGATCCGCGCCTTCTGGGCACGCGGGGCGTGTCGGTCGAAGCGGGCGGCGGCATCCGCATCACCACCCAGCTCGCGCGCCACAAGCACGACCGCCAGCGCCAGGCGGTACTCTTCGAGGGCGGGCGGCACGCGGTTACGCATGTGGCACTCGAGGAGACGCTCGCGGGCGGGCAGGCGGCGCTCGTCTCCTGCCGGCTCGAGACGGGGCGGACGCATCAGATCAGGGTCCACATGGCCCATGCCGGGCATGGCCTGATCGGGGATCCGGTCTATGGCGGACGGCGCAAGTTGTCGCAGAAGATCGCCGGTGATGCCGCATGGGAGGCCGCACGGGGCTTTTCCCGGCAGGCGCTCCATGCCGAGACGCTGGGTTTCGCGCATCCCGCGGATAGCAGGTGGATGCGGTTCGAAAGCCCGCTGCCCGCCGATTTCGCGGCGCTTCTCGCGGCGCTTGGCGGGGATACCGCGCACACGAGCGCGTGAGGGACCGCCTCCGCGTGGAACGATCGCGCCGGTCGGGCGTGATCCAGTCAATACGGCAAAGGCCCTGCGCAGATGCGCGCAGATAGCGCTTAAATGCACGCACTCTCTGCATCGGCGCAGGGCCCGGCATCTTGAATTTGCCGCCCTGTTTCATATCTTATTGGAAACAGGCGGAAAACCCGCAGGAGGGACTGAACATGGCTGGCTATGCAAATCTTCCGGCACCGTCGCCCGAGCAGGGCTTGAACCGTTACTTGCAGGAAATCCGCAAGTTCCCGATGCTCGAGCCCGAAGAGGAATACATGCTCGCGAAGCGCTGGGTCGAGGATCAGGACACGGAGGCGGCCCACAAGATGGTCACCAGCCACCTGCGCCTCGCCGCCAAGATCGCGATGGGCTATCGCGGCTACGGGCTGCCGCAATCGGAGGTGATCTCCGAGGCGAATGTCGGCCTCATGCAGGCGGTCAAGAAGTTCGACCCCGAGAAGGGCTTCCGCCTCGCCACTTATGCGATGTGGTGGATCCGCGCCGCGATCCAGGAATACGTCCTGCGCTCGTGGTCGATGGTGAAGCTCGGCACGACCAGCGCGCAGAAGAAGCTGTTCTTCAACCTGCGCAAGGCCAAGAGCCGCATCGGCGCGCTCGAGGATGGCGATCTGCGCCCCGAAAATGTCGAGCGGATCGCGACCGACCTGGGCGTGACGCCCGACGAGGTCGTCTCGATGAACCGGCGCCTGTCGGGGGGCGATGCCTCGCTCAACGCCACGATCAGCGCCGATGGCGAGGGGGCCGCGCAATGGCAGGACTGGCTCGAGGACGAGGATGCCGACCAGGCGGGCGATTACGAGGCGCGCGACGAGCTGGAGACGCGGCGTGCCTTGCTGATGTCGGCGATGGATGCGCTCAATGACCGCGAGAAGGACATCCTGATGCAGCGCCGCCTGCAGGATCAGCCTGTCACCCTCGAGGAGCTCAGCGGCCAATACGATGTCAGCCGTGAGCGCATCCGGCAGATCGAGGTCCGCGCCTTCGAGAAGCTGCAAAAGCGGATGACGGAGATGGCGCAGGAGAAGGGGATGCTGGCGGAAGCCTGATCGCCGGCGCAAGGTTTTCGGAACTTGATGGCGTCCGCCCGGCGATTGCGCGGCGGGCGCCATCGGCGTTATGACGGGCCATGGGGCCGCGCGGCGGCCCGGCGAAAAGGGGCCTTGCATGACACGAACCATCCGCTGGGGCATTCTGGGCGCCTCAAAGTTCTCACGCGACCAGATGGCGCCGGCAATCCACGCGGCCAAGGGGGCCGAGCTGGTGGCACTGGCCAGCGGCTCGCCCGAAAAGACGGCCGGTTTCGCCGCCTTCCATCCCGGGCTGCACCTGCATGACAGCTATGGCGCGCTTCTCGATGATCCCGCGATCGACGCGGTCTACATCCCCCTGCCGAACCACCTTCATGTTGAATGGACGCTCAAGGCCCTAGAGGCGGGCAAGCACGTCCTTTGCGAGAAGCCGATCGCGATGGAAGCCGACGCCTTCGACCAGCTCATCGCGGCGCGCGACGCCGCCGGACGCCTCGCCGCCGAGGCCTTTATGATCGTGCATCATCCGCAATGGCAACGCGCCCGCACCCTGGTGCAGGACAACGCGATCGGTCGGCTGGTGCATATCGACGCGCGCTTCAGCTACGACAACCGGGCCGACATGGGCAATATCCGCAACCGCCGCGAGACCGGCGGCGGCTCCCTTCCCGATATCGGGGTCTATACCTGCGGGGCTGCGCGTTTCGTGACCGGCGCCGAGCCCAGCGCGCTTGCGGCGCGGATCGACTGGGAGAACGGCGTCGATGTGACCGCCCATGTCATGGCCGATCTCGGCGGCGCCAGTTTCAGCGGCATGACCTCGATGCGCGCGCATCCCCGGCAGGAGGTCGTCCTGCATGGCGAGACAGGGGTGATGCGGCTGCCCGTCCCCTTCAACGCCGGTGTCTTTGGCGAGGCGCGTGTCGAGCTGCATCGCGGGATGGAGGTCACGACCGAGCGTTTCCCCGCGGCCAATCACTATGTCCTTCAGGTCGAGAATTTCTGCGCGGCGGTGCGCGGAGAGGCGGATTATGCCTGCAGCCTCGAGTTCAGCAGGGGCACCCAGGCGATGATCGACATGATCCTCGAGGCAGCGCCCCCCGCATCCTGAGCATGCGGGCAGGGCGCAGCCCCAACCCCTGGGATCGCCCCTCAGAACGCCGGGCGCATGCGCGGTGCGCCCGGCGCGCAGGATTCAGCCCTGCGCTTCCATCGCCTCGAGCTCGTCGATCATCCCTTCGATCATCGAAAGGCCCTTGTCCCAGAAGGCCGGATCGGAGGCATCGAGGCCGAAAGGCGCCAGCAGCTCCTTGTGGTGCTTCGAGCCACCGGCGCGCAGCATCTCGAAATACTTCTCCTGGAAGTCCGGATTGCCCTCCTCGTAGACGGCGTAGAGCGCGTTCACCAGCCCGTCGCCGAAGGCATAGGCGTAGACGTAGAAGGGCGAGTGGACGAAATGCGGCACATAGGCCCAGAAGGTCTCGTAGCCATCCATGAAGGTGAAGGCATCCCCGAGGCTCTCGCCCTGAACGCTCATCCACAGCGCGTTGATGTCATCGGGGGTCAGCTCGCCCTTGCGGCGCGCGTCATGCAGCTTGCACTCGAAATCGTAGAAGGCAATCTGCCGCACCACGGTGTTGATCATGTCCTCGACCTTGCCGGCCAGCAGCACCTTGCGCGCATTCGCGTCCGGCGCCTGCGAGAGCAGCTTGCGGAAGGTCAGCATCTCGCCGAAGACCGATGCCGTTTCGGCCAGGGTCAGCGGGGTCGAGGAGAGCAGCTCGCCCTGGCCCGCGGCGAGAACTTGGTGCACCCCGTGGCCAAGCTCATGGGCGAGGGTCATCACGTCGCGCGGTTTGCCGAGGTAGTTCAGCATCACGTAAGGATGCGCATCCGCGACGGTGGGGTGGGCAAAGGCACCGGGCGCCTTGCCGGGCTTCACGCCGGCATCGATCCAGCCCTTGTCGAAGAAGGGCTCGGCGATCTCGGCCATCTTCGGGGAGAAATCGGCATAGGCGGTCATGACCGTCTCGCGGGCCTCGTCCCAATCGACCTGCCGCGGATCCTCCATTGGCAGGGGGGCGTTGCGGTCCCAGACCTCCAGTTTGTCGAGGCCGAGCCACTTGCGCTTGAGCTCGTAATACCGGTGCGACAGGCGCGGATAGGCCGCGACCACGGCATCACGCAGCGCCTCGACGACCTCGGGCTCGACATGGTTGGCCAGGTGCCTGCCGGTCTGCGGGCTGGGCATGTTGCGCCAGCGATCCTCGACCTCCTTCTCCTTCGCGAGCGTGTTGTGGACACGCGCGAAGAGCGCGATGTTCTTGCCGAAAACGCGGGCAAGGGCCTGGGCGGCGGCCTCGCGCCGGGTGCGGTCGGGATCGCTCAGCAGGTTCAGCGTCGCCTCGATCCCCAGCGGCCCCTCGGCCTCCTCGCCCTCGACGTCGAATTCGAGCCCGGCGATCGTCTCGTCGAAAAGCCGGTTCCAGGCGGCCGCGCCGACCACCGACTGATCGTGGAGAAAACGCTCCAGCTCATCCGACAGCTGATGGGGGCGCATGGCGCGCAGGCGCTCGAAGATCGGCCGGTAGCGGGCGAGGGCGTCGTCCTGCGCGAAGAGCGCGTCGAGCCGGGCGTCCTCGATCCGGTTCACCTCCAGCGAGAAGAAGACCAGCGGCGTGGTCGCGTTGGTGATGCGATCCTGTGCATCCGACAGGAACTTGGCGCGGCCCGTATCGGTCGTCTTCTGGTAGTAGCGCAGGCCCGCATAGGACATGACCCGCCCCGCGACGCTGTCGATCTTCTCGTAGCGGTGGATGCAATCGCGCATACCAGCAGCATCGAGTTCGGCGAGCTTGCCCTCGTAATCCGCCGCGAAGCTGCGGCATTCGGCGTCGAGCCAGTCGAGATCGCGCTCGATTTCGGGCGCGTCGGGGGCGGCGTAGAGATCGCTCAGGTCCCATTCGGGCAGATCGCCGAAGGACTTGCCGCCGGCGGAGGCATTGGCGTCGTGGAAGGGGCTGGGAGTGCGCATCTGAACCTCATTGTTTGCTGCACCTGACATAAGGTGCGCGGGGCGCATGGTGCAAGGCGGGCGGGCGATCACTCCTCGGCGGACGGGGCGGCTCCCGGCAGGGCACGGGCGCGGGAGATCGTCTCGCGCGCAATGCCCAGATCATCCGCCTTTGGGGCGCGCAGCGTCAGCGTGCCGCCCTCCTCGATGCACAGATCGGCCATGACGGGATAATGGTCCGAGCCGATCACCGGCAATACCTCGAATGCCGACAGGGCGAAGCCGGTTTGGAAGTAGATCTGATCGAGCGGCCATTTCATCCAGGCGCTTTTCGCATCGAAACTGACCATCGGGCCGCGCCCGGTGCGCGGGTCGGCGAGCTGCCCGAGGCGCAGCGCCCGGCGGGCGGTCCGCTCCCATGATGTGGCGTTCAGATCGCCGGCCACGATGGCGGGGCTGTCGCCTTCTCCCGCCTCGATCGCCGCTTCGAGGATGATCGCATCGCGCATCGTCGTCGACTGGCCGCGCTGCGGCGGACGGGGATGGACGCCGAAGAAGCGGAACGTGCCCGAGGGATGGGCGATGCGGCTCACGAGGAGCGGCGTGTCCGTGCCGAACGGATAGCGCATCTCGGCATCCTCCAGCGGGTAGGCGGAGAAAAGATGCATTCCGTAATAGGTCGCGTCCTGCGGCATATCGAAGATATGTCCCGGGTAGTCCTGCTCGAGCGGGGCAAGGGCCTCGTTCCACCAGGTGTTCGTCTCGAGCGCGAGGAAGATGTCGGGGGCGTGTCGGCGCACCATTGCCAGCACCTCGGGCGCATGACGGTTGTCGCGCCGGACATTGGCCACGAGGACCCGCAGGCGGTCCGGCTCGGCGCAGGTCTGCGCAAGCGGAGCCATGGGCGCGGCAAGCGGCTGGTAGGGCCAGAGCCGCATGCCCTGCACCGCGAGCGCGACCACGGCCAGAACGCTGAGCCAGCGCCCCGCCGCGCCGCGCAGCCCGCCGGCAAGGGCCATCAGCGCCCAGGTGATCACGATCCCCGCCGCGATCTGCATCCTTGGAAAATCGAGCATCCTGATCCACCACGCATCGCTGCGCAGCAGGGGCAGGAAAGTGCCGGCGACGAGCAGCGCGAGCGCCGCCCCCCCGAGGATCGAGATCAGGCGTATCAAGTGGTCTTTCCTCCGTAGGCCGCGAGTATCGCTTCGAGGTCGGCCAGGCTGTTGGCCTCCTGCAGCGGCTTGTCGTGACGCCAACGCAACATGCGCGGGAAACGCAGCGCGACTCCCGATTTGTGGCGCGGGCTCTTCTGGATGCCCTCGAAGCCGATCTCGAAGACATGATGGGGGGTCACGTGGCGCACGGGCCCGTAACGCTCGAGCGTGTTCTTGCGCACCCATGCGGTGATCTTGCGGAACTCAGCGTCCGTCAGGCCGGAATAGGCCTTGGTGAAGGGCACGAGCTGATTACCGCTCCACACGCCGAAGGTGAAGTCGGTAAAGAGATTGGCGCGGCGGCCGTGACCCTGCTGGGCATAAATGAGGACGGCGTCGATGGAGAGGGGGTCGACCTTCCATTTCCACCAGTCGCCCTTGCGCCGCCCGTCCCGGTAGGGGCTGTCGCGGCGCTTGAGCATGACGCCCTCGGCGGCGAGCGCGCGCGCGCGGGCACGCTCGGTGGCCAGCGCGTCCCAATCCGCGAAGGGCACTTCGGGCGAGAGCCGCAGGGGCAGGTCCGTGTCCCGCACTGCATTGCCGACAAGCCGCTCGAGCCGTGCGCGGCGCTCGGCGAAGGGCAGGGCGCGGATATCCGTGCCGCCCTCCTCCAGAAGATCGTAGGCGTAGAGGATCGCGGGCGCATCGGCGAGCAGCTTGGCGGGGACCGTCTTGCGCCCCAGCCGCTTTTGCAGCGCGGCAAAGGCCATCGGCGCCTCCTCCTTCCAGGCCAGGATCTCGCCATCGATCACGGTGCCGGCGGGAAGTGCGTCCGCGAGTGGAGCGAATTCGGGAAAGCGGTCGGTGATCAACTCCTCGCCGCGCGACCAGACGAAACAGGCGCCGCCACGCAGCACCAGCTGTCCACGGATCCCGTCCCACTTGCGCTCGGCGAACCACGCACCCGGCGCACCCAGCGCGTCCGGTGTGCCGTCGAGCTGATAGGCGAGGTAGAAGGGATAGGGTTTCGACAGGTCGGCGGACGGATCGGGCGCGAGGATGAGCGCCTCGAAACTGGTCTCGCCGGGGCGCCAGTCGCCCATCAGGCGGTGCGCCAGGTCGGATTCCTCGATCCCCGTCGCCTGTGAGAGCGCACGCGTCATCAGCTTCTGGCTGACCCCCATGCGAAAGCCGCCGGTGATCAGCTTGTTGAAGACGAAACGCTCGGTCGGCTCGAGGCGCGACCACGCATCGAGCACCCGGGCACGGCGCTCTTCCTCGGGCAGGGAGGCCAGTGCACCGATCTGCGAGATCCAATGGGTCAGCGGCGCATCCGAGACCGCCTCGGGAGGCGGCAGTATGAGGGCGATCGTCTCGGCCAGATCGCCGACGATCGGGTAGCTCTCCTCGAAGAGCCAGAGCGGAATGCCGGCCTGTTCGGCCGCCCAGCGGCGCAGGAGCGTGGTGGTGACGGTGCGCTTGGGCCGGCGCCCCGACAGGAGCGCGATGGTCCAGACGCGGTCGGCATCGGCAGCCTCGCGGAAATAGTCGGCGAGGGCCGCCACCTTCAGGTTGGTGCGCGTCGTCTGGTCGAGACGGGTGAAGAGGGCGGCGAAACGCTTCACCGCGAAACCCGCGCGGCGTGGACGGGCCGGGGGCTGCCTGCCCCCGGTCCCCCGGAGGTATTTGGGCGAAGATGAATAAGCATGGCCGTCTCCCGCGCGGCCGTGCCGGCTCGGTGCCGCGTCATGGCGCGGCCGCCGGGGACTGCGTGCCCTGTGCCTTTTCCGCCTCCTCGCCGGTGGCGGGATCGGGATCGTCGAGGCTCTCGCCCTCGTAGGCGGTTTGCACGATGGCCGCGTCGTAACCCTGCTCGGACAGCCAGCGGCTGAAGATCGAGGTGTAGCCATGGGTGACGAAGACGCGCTCGGCGCCCGTGGCGGCGATGGCGGTGTTGAGCGCGGCCCAGTCGGCGTGATCGGAGATGATGAAGCCGCGATCCGCGGCGCGGCGCCGGCGCACTCCGCGCAATCCCATCCAGCCCGAGGCGAGCGCGGTCTGCGCCGGCCCGAAGCGGCGCGGCCAGTGGGTGCCAAGGGCAGACGGGGTGGCGAGCACCATTGCGCCGGGATGATCCCTGGCGACGAGATCAGGGGTCACGCGCAGGGTCGGCGGCAGGGCGATGCCCTGGGCGCGCAGCACCGCGTTGGTGTTCTCGATGGCGCCGTGGGTGAGGATCGGGCCGATCGACGGATCGAGCATCCGCATCAGGCGCTGGGCCTTGCCAAGCGCGTAGACCCCGATGATCGAAGCGCGTCCCTCGGCCGCGTTGCCGCGCCACCATGCGTTCATCGCCTCGGCGATCTCCGCCTGCGGGCGCCACTTGAAGACCGGCAGGCCGAAGGTGCTCTCGGTGATGAAGGCATGGCACGGCACCGGCTCGAAGGGTGTCGACAGGCCGTCATCCTCAAGCTTGTAATCGCCCGACGCGACCCAGACCTCGCCACCGCGCTCGACCCTGATCTGTGCCGAGCCCGGAACATGGCCGGCGGGATGGAAGGAGACGGTGACGCCGCCGATCTCACGCCGCTCGCCGTAGCGCAGGGTTTCGAGGGAGATCTCCCCGAGGCGGTGACGCATGACCGGGGCGGCAAGATCGGTGGCAAGATAGCGGCGCATCCCGTCGCGGGCGTGATCGGCATGCCCATGGGTGATCAGCGCCCGGTCCACGGGGCGCCAGGGGTCGATGTAGAAATCGCCCTCGGGGCAGTAGATGCCGTCATCCGTGAAGGTCAGAAGCGCGCTCATGGGGGGCGATATAGGGCCGCGCTGCGCAGCCGCCAGCACCGGGGCGGGCATCGAGGCGTGGGGGCAAAGGCAAGGGCCGCTCGGCGGCGCGCGGCCGGAGGCCCGGACCGCCTTGCCGCGGGTCCCGCCCGGATCCGTGGCAGGCGCGGCAGAGCAATGGGGGCGGGGCAAGGAGGCGGGAGGCAGCGGCAGGAAAACGCCTTTCCTTTTGGTGCCGGCCGCACATATCCTTGGAGTATGAGCCAAAATCCCATATCCCGTTATTTCAACGAAATGTATCAAGGCGACGCCGTGCGGCCGCCTTATCGCGGTCTGGAGGACTGGAGCCGCGACATGCCGGCCGAGTTCCGGGACATGAAGCAGTCAGAGGCCGAGGCGCTGTTCCGGCGTATCGGCATCACCTTCGCCGTCTATGGCGAGGGTGGCAGCCCCGACCGGCTGATCCCGTTCGACATGTTCCCCCGGGTCTTCGCTGCCGATGAGTGGTATCGCCTCGAGCGCGGGATCAAGCAGCGCGCCCGGGCGCTCAACGCCTTTCTCGTCGATGTCTACGGGCGCGGCGAGATCGTGAAGGCGGGCCGCATTCCCGGCCGCCTGGTCTACCAGAACGAGGCCTACGAGACGGCCGTTTGCGGGATCGTTCCGCCCAAGGGCGTCTACAGCCATATCGTCGGCATCGACCTCGTGCGCACCGGCCCCGACGAGTTCTTCGTACTCGAGGACAACTGCCGCACGCCCTCGGGGGTGAGCTACATGCTCGAGAACCGCGAGATCATGATGCGCATGTTCCCGCAGCTCTTCCAGGAGAACAGGATCGCGCCGGTGGAGACCTATCCGGGTCTGCTCAAGCGCACGCTCGCCTCGGTCGCGCCCAAGAAATGCGACGGCGAGCCGCGCGTTGTCATCCTGACGCCGGGCCATTTCAACTCTGCCTATTACGAGCATTCCTTCCTTGCCGACATGATGGGTGTCGAGCTGGTCGAGGGGCAGGATCTTTTCGTCGAGGGCGATTTTTGCTGGATGCGGACCACCGAGGGTCCGAAGAAGGTCGATGTGATCTATCGCCGTCTCGACGATCCCTTCATCGATCCGCTGTGCTTCCGGCCCGACTCGATGCTCGGCGTTCCGGGGCTGATGAACGTCTATCGCTCCGGCGGCGTGAGCATCTGCTCGGCGCCCGGTGCCGGGGTCGCGGATGACAAGGCGATCTATACCTACGTGCCGGACATGATCCGCTTCTATCTCGGCGAGGAGCCTATCCTGAAGAACGTGCCCACCTGGCAATGCGCCAAGAAGGACGATTGCAAATACGTCCTGGAAAATCTCGGCGAGCTGGTGGTCAAGGAAGTCCATGGCTCCGGCGGCTACGGGATGCTGGTCGGGCCGCGCGCCACGCAAAGCGAGATCGAGCTCTTCGCGGCCAAGATCCGCGAGCGGCCCGAGAACTACATCGCCCAGCCGACGCTCGCCCTTTCGACCTGCCCGACATTCGTGGAGGAGGGGATCGCGCCGCGCCATGTCGACCTGCGCCCCTATTGCCTTGTCGGCGAGCAGATCGAGCTGGTTCCGGGCGGGCTCACCCGCGTGGCCCTGACCGAAGGGTCGCTGGTGGTGAACTCGTCGCAGGGCGGCGGGGTCAAGGACACCTGGGTAATGGCGGAGTAACGGCATGCTGAGTAGAACCGCCGCCAACCTTTTCTGGATTGCCCGCTATATCGAGCGGGCCGAAACGAATGCGCGCCTGCTCGAGGTGGGCGCGCGCAATGCCCTGCTGCCCAACACGGGCGGGGGATACAGGAACGAATGGGATTCGGTGCTCGCCGCGAGCGGCACCGCCTCCGCCTTCCGCGACAAGTATGGCGAGGCGGTCCAGCGGAACATCGAGACGCACATGTTCTTCGATACCGACAATCCCTCCTCGATCGCCTCCTGCATCACCGGCGCGCGCGAGAACGGCCGCATCGTGCGCACCGCCCTCACGGGCCAGGTCTGGGACGCGCTCAACACCGCATTCCAGGAGCTGCAGGATTTCGCGCGCACCGAACGCTCGCGTCTTCCCCTGAGCGATCTGACGGACTGGACGCTGCGCACCACGTCGCTCATCCGGGGTGCGGGGCTGGCCACCCAGCTGCGCAATGACGGCTACGATTTCACCAATATCGGCCATTATCTCGAACGGGCCGACAGCACCGCGCGGCTGCTCGACGTGAAATATTACGTCTTGTTGCCGGAGGTGAGTTTCGTGGGTTCGGGGCTCGACAATTACCAGTGGCGCACCTTGCTGCGGGCGATGTCGGCGCAGCGGGCCTTCTCATGGGTCTATGGCGGCGAGATCACGGCCTCGAAGATGGTCGATTTCTTCGTCTTCAACCCGATGTCGCCGCGCTCGCTGATGTCCTCCGCCGAAGGCGCGCTGAGCCATCTGGAGCGTCTGGCACGCAGCTACGGACGCAGCACGCCGGCGCAGAACGCCGCGCGCGCCCTTGTAGAGCAGCTGCAGCGGATGACGATCGAGGATGTCTTCGACGAAGGGCTGCACGAATTCCTGACCCGGATCGTGGGCGAGGTCGACGCACTGGCCTCCGTGGTCAGCGGCACATATCTGAGCGGGGTGGCACGATGCGACTGAAAGTCTCCCATTCCACGAGCTACTCCTACGAGCCGGCCAAGTCGGGTCTGATCCAGAGCCTGCGCATGTGGCCCTCGGTCTATGCCGGTCAAAAGATCATCGACTGGCGGGTCGATATCGACGCGCCCTCGGTGCGGCGCGGCGCGAGTTTCCGCGACGGCGCCGGTGATCTGATCGAGACGGTGGTCATCCGCGGCCCGGTCGAGCAGGTCACGGTGCGCGTCAGCGGCGAGGTCGAGACGCAGGATCTTTCGGGCATCCTGCGCGGCCATGTCGAGAAGGTCCCGCCGCTCGCCTACCTGCGCGCCAGCCGCATGACCCGGGCGGACCCGGCGCTGGCGGAGCTTTCGGCCGATGTCATCGCGTCCACCGGTGGCGGGCTCGACGCGGCCCACGGGCTCGCGGCGGCGGTCGCGGAGGCGATCACCTACCAGCCCGGCGAGACCGAATCGGACACGACCGCGGCGGAAGCGCTGGCCTTGGGCCGTGGCGTCTGCCAGGATCAGGCCCATGCACTGATCGCCATGGCGCATTGCGCGGACATGCCGGCGCGTTACGTGACCGGCTATCTCCACGCGACCGCCGACGGCACCTTGCACCAGGCAAGCCATGCCTGGGCCGAGATCCATGTCGACGGGCTGGGCTGGGTCGGCTTCGATCCGGCCAATCGCTGCTGCCCGAACGATCTCTATATCCGGCTGGGCTCGGGGCATGACGCGGCTGGTGCGGCCCCGATCCGGGGAATGGCCACGGGTCAGGGCGCCGAGACGCTCGCGGTCGATCTGCACGTGCTGGACGCCAGCCAGCAATAACTCGAGGAACGCCGCGTGCCGTGTCCCCTCGGCGGACGCAGTACGCGGCGCCGCCCGGTCCCACGGCCGGCGGTCCGCCCTTCGCCCCCATATGTGCGATGCGGCAACCAACCACCGGGCCGCGACGTTACCGTGACGCGGCGCCGTTGCAAGCGCGCCCGGACGGACTTAGATAAACAGCCGATCCTTTCTGGGGCTTACCAAACATGACCTACTGCGTCGGACTATTGCTGGATGCCGGCATTGTCCTGCTTTCCGACACCCGCACGAATGCCGGTGTCGACAACATTTCCACCTATCGCAAGATGTTCACCTTCGAGCAGCCGGGTGAGCGGGTGATCTCGATCATGACCGCTGGCAGCCTGTCGGTGACACAGACCGCGATCGCGCGCCTGACCGAGGCGGCCGAGGGCGACGGCCCTTCGATCCTCGAGGCCGCGAGCATGCTCGAGGTGGCGGAGATCATCGGCAAGACATTGTCCGATGTCAGCCGGGAGGTCTCGCAGAAGATGTCGGGGCAGGCGCAGAGCGCGAAGGCGTCGATGATCGTGGCCGGGCAGAGACGCGGGGGCGCGATGCGCCTTTTCCTGATCTATCCCGAAGGCAATTTCATCGAGGCGACCCCGGACACGCCCTACATGCAGATCGGCGAGCACAAGTACGGCAAGCCGCTGATCGACCGCGTGGTGACGCCGCAGACCAGCCTCGACGATGCGCAGAAGGCGGTGCTGCTGTCGATGGACTCCACCTTGCGCTCCAATCTCAGCGTCGGGATGCCGCTCGATCTGGTGGTGATCGAGGCCGATACCTGCCGCGTGTCGATCTCGCGCCGCATCGAGGCGGATGACGAGACGTTCCACGCGATGAGCGCGGCCTGGTCGAACGCCCTTCGCGACGCGTTCAGCGCCATCACGGTCTGATCCATGTGCCTTGCGGCAGGAGCGCTCAGTGCTCCGCCGCGAGCGGAGCGCAGGCCGCGTCGAACAGCGTGCGGATCTCGGCATAGATCCGGGCCCGCCGCTCGGGCGTCTCGATCAACCCCTCGTGACGGGCGCCCTCGATCTCGATCAGCCGACCGCGCGGCCAGCGGGCCATCCGCTCGCGGATCGCCTCCGGATCGACGATCTGTTCGCGACTGCCCAGGATCGCGATCGCCCGAAGATCGGGCGAGGGCAGGGCCTGCAGCGTGGCGGTGTCGTGAAGCGCCTCCCCGACCCAGCGCAGGCTCGGGCCGGCAAGGGCCAGCTCGGGATGGGCCGTGACCTGCGTCACCAGCCGTCCATACATCTCGGCATCCCCGGTCAGCAGGTTCTGCTCGAAATCGCCGTCGCGGGTATAGACGCTGCGGGCGACGCCGGGCGGAAAGCGCGATTCGAACCGCGTGTCGCGTGTCAGGCGAGCCAGCGAATGGGCCACCATCCGCATGTGGCGCGGCAGGTTCAGCCCCCAGAAGGGTGACGAGAAGGCCGCTGCCGCGACATCGAGCCCGTCATGCAGGGCGCGAAGTCCGATCGCGCCGCCCATCGAATGGGCAAGCAGAAGCCACGGGCGCGGCAAATCGAGCGCGCGGGCCGCATCCTGCATCGCGGCCACGTCCCTTTGGTAATCGGTGAAATGGGCCACGTGACCGCTGAGCGGCGTGCCGGAGGCGAGCCGGTCCGACAGGCCCTGTCCGCGCCAGTCGATGCAAAGCGTGTCATAACCCGCCGCGCCAAGGACCTTGGCCGCGTCGCCGTATTTCTCGATGTATTCGGTGCGCCCCGGAAAGAGCAGCACCGTGCCGCGCGCGCCGCCCGCACGCCGCCAGTGCCCCACCCGCAGGCGAACCCCGTCATCGGCATGAACCCAGAAGGCCGCGCCCCCCTCGGGGCCATGGGCCACTTCGGCGAAGAGGGGGGCGGTCCGGTTCGGATCGGTCAGGACAGCGCCCCGGCGAGTTTCATCGCCGTGCCCATGTCGCCATCCACCGAGAGTTTGCCGGACATGAAAGCGGTGGTCGGGTTCAGCGCCCCGTCGAGGATTTCCTTGAAGGTCTCGGCATCGGCGCTCAGGGTCACATCGGCCTCGCCATCCTCGGCGCGGGCGCCGGCCTCGTCCATCATGATCGTGCCCTCGTCCTCGATCACGAAGCGGGCGGAGCCGTCGAAGCTCCCGCCAAGCTTGGTGTTCAGTTCGCTCACGGCTTGCGAGATGAGATCGCTCATGCGTCATTTCCTTGTGATCGGTGAAGCGGCGGGGGTGCATTCGCGCCGCGTTGCGTTACTCTCCCAGATATTATGATGCGATCGAAAAGCGAGCTCAAACCTGTCGTCGCGGCACTTGCGGTGCTGCTCTGCGCCGCGGCCCCCGCCGCCGCGCAGCAAAACGAGAGCTTGCCCGATCTCTTCGCAGCCCTGCAGGACGCCGAGGGCGCGGCGGCCGACGAGATCGTCGAGAGGATCCAGAAGGAATGGTCACGCTCGGGCTCGCCGGCGATGGATCTGCTGCTCGATCGGGCGCGCGAGGCGATGGCGGGCGGCGAGACGGCGCTTGCGCTCGGTCACCTGGGGGCGCTGATCGACCATGCGCCGGAATTCGCCGAAGGCTACAACGCGCGGGCGGCCGCCTATTTCCAGCTCGACCGCTACGGCGAGGCGCTCGACGATCTGCGCATGGCGCTGGCGCTCAACCCGCGCCATTTCGGCGCCATCACGGGGCTCGCGCTGATCCTGGAAGCGCTGGACCGGCCCGAACGTGCGCTTGCGGCCTGGCGCGAGGTCGAGAGGCTCAACCCCTCGCAGGAGGGCCTTGCCGCCGCGATGAGCCGCCTGCAGCGCGCGGTCGAAGGGGCCGAGATCTGAGTATGGTGCAAGGCGGTGCGGCGCCGGCCCGTGTTTCGCGCCGAGAGTTTGACGGCGCGGGGTTGTCTTGGCCCCCCTCATTGCGCATCTACGAATTTCCCCAGGAACGCAGGCGCCCCTTTCCATGAGCTCACATCAAGGACGGATCACCGCGGTTCTCGGCCCGACCAATACCGGCAAGACCCATTACGCGATCGAGCGGATGCTCGGTTATCGCAGCGGTATCATCGGCCTGCCGCTCCGGCTGCTGGCGCGCGAGGTCTATGACCGGATCGTCGCGGTACGCGGGCCCAATGTCGTTGCGCTGGTGACCGGCGAAGAACGGATCGTGCCGCCGCGCACGCAATACTGGGTCTGCACCGTGGAGGCGATGCCGGAGGGGATGGGCACCGATTTCCTGGCCATCGACGAGGTCCAGCTCTGCGCCGATCCCGAGCGCGGGCATGTCTTCACCGACCGCTTGCTGCGTGCCCGCGGAACACATGAGACGCTGTTTCTGGGTGCCGAGACGATGCGCCAGGCGATCGCCGCGCTGGTGCCGGAGGCGCAGTTCATGCGCCGCGAGCGGTTCTCGACCCTGATCTACAGCGGTGCCAAGAAGATCAGCCGGATGCGCCCGCGCAGCGCCATCGTCGGCTTCTCGGTGGAGAATGTCTACGCGATCGCCGAGCTCCTGCGCCGGCAGAAGGGCGGGGCGGCAGTGGTGATGGGAGCGCTCAGCCCGCGCACCCGCAATGCCCAGGTCGAGATGTATCAGAACGGCGATGTCGACTATCTCGTGGCGACGGACGCGATCGGCATGGGGCTCAACCTGAATATCGATCACGTGGCCTTCTCGGGCCTGAGCAAGTTCGACGGGCGGCGGATGCGCTATCTCATGCCGAGCGAGCTGGCGCAGATCGCCGGGCGGGCCGGGCGCTACATGAACGACGGCACGTTTGGCGTGACCGGCGAGGCCTCGCCGCTCGACGAGGAGGTGGTCGAGGCCATCACCGCGCATCGCTTTGCCCCGATCAAGGTTCTGCAGTGGCGCAACGCACGGCTCGATTTTCGCAATTCCGAGGCGCTGATCGCCTCGCTGGAGGCGCCGACCACGGTGCAGGGCCTGAGCCGGACCCGCGAATCGGACGATCTTGCGGCCCTGAAGGCGCTCGCCGCCGAGCCCGACATCTTCGCGCGCTGCCGCGATGCGACCTCGGTGCGCCTCTTGTGGGACGTGTGCCGGATTCCCGACTTCCGGGGCATCAGCACCGGGGAGCATGCCGGGATGCTGACACGCATCTTCGGCTTCCTCCACGAATGGGGCCGCGTGCCGGATGACTGGCTCGCGCGGCAAGTGAAGAGGATCGATCGAACCGATGGGGACATCGATGCGTTGAGCAAGCGATTGTCCTATATCCGGACCTGGACCTACGTGGCCCAGCGCAAGGGTTGGGTCGATGACGAAAGCCATTGGCGCGGGGCGACCCGCGCTGTAGAAGATCGCCTGTCGGATGCGCTGCACGGGGCGTTGACGCAGAGATTTGTGGATCGGCGCACATCGGTTTTGCTGCGCCGGCTCAAGCAGAAGGAGAGCCTTGTGGCCGAGGTGAACGATAAGGGCGAGGTGACCGTCGAAGGTCAATTCGTGGGACGGCTTGAGGGATTCCGCTTCCGCCAGGATGCGAGCGCCTCTGGCGACGAGGCGAAGACGTTGAAGCAGGCGGGGCTGAGCGCGCTCGCGCCGCAGTTCCATCTCAGGGCGGACCGCTTCTACAACGCGCCCGACACCGAGATGGATTTCACCGAGCAGGGTGGCTTCATGTGGGGCGATCAGGCGGTCGGCAAGCTCGTCGCGGGCTCCGATCCTCTCAAGCCGCAGGCGCAGGCCTTCGTCGATGATGAAGCCGGCCCCGAAGTGCTCCAGAAGGTGCAGCGCCGTCTGCAGCATTTCATCGATCGCAAGATCGCCACCCAGTTCGAGCCGCTGCTCGCGATGAGCCGCGACGAGGCGTTGACGGGGCTTGCGCGTGGCTTTGCCTTCAGGCTCCTCGAGGGCTTCGGCATCGTGCCGCGCGACGAGGTTGCCGGCGAGGTCAAGGATCTCGACCAGGAGGCGCGCGGCGCGCTGCGCAAGCATGGCGTGCGCTTCGGGCAGTTCACAATCTTCCTGCCGCTCCTGCTCAAGCCCGCGCCGACGCGCCTGCGTCTGGTGCTGTGGTCGCTGGCGCGCAACATGTCGGAATTTCCCGAGAGTCCGCCCCCGGGGCTGGTGACGATCCCGGTCGACAGCGCGGCGGCGCAGGGCACTTACCTGATGTCGGGCTACAAGCCCGCGGGCGAGCGCGCGATCCGCATCGACATGCTCGAGCGTCTCGCCGACATGCTGCGCAGCCAGGACAGCCGCCGCGGGTTCGAGGCGACGCCGGACATGCTGTCGATCACCGGGATGACGCTGGAGCAGTTCGCCGACCTGATGGGCGGTCTGGGCTACAAGGGCGAGAAGGGCGAGCGGGCCAAGGTCAAGCCGGCCGCGGCGGGCACCAGCCAGGTCGAGGCGCGCAAGGATACCGGCGGCCAGGACGGCGATGCCGTCGCCGATCCGGGCAATCCGGGCACGAGCGAGGTCGAAGCCCCCGAACCCGGCGCACAGACACCGGATATCGCCGCCGATGCGGCGCAGCCCGGCGCGCCCGGCGCAAGCGAGGTCGACGCGCGTCCCGATGCCGAAGCGGCGCAGGCCGGTGACGGCACACCGGAGATCCCCCAGGCGCCCCCCTCGGACGTGCCCGATCCCGATCCGGTCGAGACACCGCCATCGCCACCGAGCGAGCGCCCCGGCGAGGCACCGGACGAGGGGCCCGCACCCCCGCCCGTCGAGGTGCCGGACACGCCGGGACAGCCCGGCCCCGGCGCGCCGCCCGAAATGGAGGCGTTCTACACCTTCACCTGGGTCGGTAACCGCGGACGGGCGGAGCGGGGCGGCAATCGCGGGCGCGCCGAGCGCCCGCAGGGCGGCAAGCCGCAGGGCAACAAGCCGCAGGGCCGGAAGGGCGGCAAGCCGCGCGGCCGCGGCGAGGAGCAGGGCCGGACCGCCAAGGGCGGCAAGCCCGTCACGGCCCAGGCTCGCCCGCCGCGCAAGGAAAAGCAGATCGACCCCGACAATCCCTTCGCCGCGGCCCTGATGGGTTTCAACGACAAGAGCTGAGCGGGTGAGCGACCCACAGGCGCAGGAGCGCCTCCGTCTCGACAAATGGCTGTGGTTCGCACGGTTCTTCAAATCGCGCAGTCTCGCGGCCAAGATGGTCACGAGCGGCATCCGCGTCGACGGCACGCGCGTGAACAAGCCGTCTTCCTGTATCCTGCCGGGACAGGTCCTGACCTTCGCACAGGGCAACACGATCAGGGTCGTGCGGGTCGTCGCGCTCGGGACGCGGCGCGGTCCGGCTCCCGAGGCGCAGCTTCTCTACGAGGACCTTACACCGGCCCCCGTTCGGGATGCGGAGATCGTCCCCCCCGCGCCTCGTTTCGAGGGAAAGGGTCGTCCCGGCAAGAAGGACCGCCGCGACATGCGTCCTAAGGGCTTCGGTCCGCTTGAATGATATCCGGCACCGGTCTAGGTGTCGCCCGACACGCCGAGGATCCTGCACATGACCTATATCGTCACCGATAACTGCATCGCCTGCAAATACACCGACTGCGTCGAGGTGTGCCCCGTGGACTGTTTCTACGAGGGCGAGAACATGCTGGTGATCCATCCCGATGAATGTATCGACTGCGGCGTCTGCGAGCCCGAATGCCCCGCCGATGCGATCCGTCCCGACACCGAGCCGGACATGGAGAAATGGGTCGAGTTCAACCGCAAGTATTCCGAGGCCTGGCCGGTGATCATCACCAAGAAGGATCCCCTTCCCGAAGCCGAGGAGCGGGATGGCGAGACGGAAAAGCTGGAGAAGTATTTCTCCGAAACGCCCGGCGAGGGGGGCTGATACCCAGCTGAGGGCTGCGCGGGCGGGGCGCGAACGCGCCCGCCGCGGGCGCCGGTCCGGGATACGGTCCCGCATCGCCAATCCGCGGGCTCGGCCTGAGCGAGACGTTCCCCGCAGCCGCCGCCTGCCCGCATCGATGGCTGCGGGGGCCGCCGCCCGGACCGGGCCTGAAAGCTTAGGCCATGCAAGGCGGCCTGCACGTACGGGGAGACTTTTCCCGGCACGCATTTTCTGCTATATTGTATTCAAGCGACAGTTTCCACGCCTGCCCGGATGTCCCGGACTGGTTGGATCATCATGGGATACATGGTGCGGCGGGGCATGGAATTTGCATCCGGCGTCTTCTGTCGCACCTAACATGGGGCCCTTTTGGGAATTATAGTCTGTCATGAGCAAAGCCAAGAAATCCGAATTCCGTCCTGACGAGTTTGTCGTGTACCCGGCCCATGGCGTGGGCCAGATCGTCTCCATCGAGGAGCAGGAGATCGCCGGCATCTCGCTGGAGCTGTTCGTCATTTCCTTCGAGAAGGACAAGATGACGCTGCGTGTGCCGACGCACAAGGCGACCGAGGTCGGAATGCGCTCGCTGAGCTCGCCCGACGTGGTGACGAAAGCGATGACCACGCTGAAGGGCAAGGCCAAGGTCAAAAAGGCGATGTGGTCGCGCCGTGCCCAGGAATACGAGCAGAAGATCAACTCCGGCGATCTGATCGCCATCGCCGAAGTGGTGCGCGATCTGCACCGGGCGGATGATCAGCGCGAGCAGAGCTACTCCGAGCGCCAGCTCTACGAGGCGGCGCTTGAACGCCTGACCCGCGAGATCGCGGCCGTGTCAGGCGGCGACGAGGATGCCGCCCAGCGCCAGGTGGACGAGGTGCTTGTCAGCCGAGCCGCCTGAAGCCGCGCCTGTCGACGCTCAATGAAAACCGTCCGCCATGGCCTTGGCGGGCGGTTTTTTCGTGGGCCATGCCGCCTTGATCAGGGTCAGGATGTGCCGAGCGCGACGAGGACGCTCAGACCCGCGATCTCGGCAAGCTGCTGGCTGGCACCAAGGATGTCGCCGGTCTGTCCGCCGATGCGCCGCAGGGCCAGGCGCGCGAGCCAGAACGCCGCGAGCCCCGCGCCCGAGAGCGCGAGCAGGCCGCCCGATCCGAGCAGCAAGAGCGCGGCTGCGAGCGTTAGCACGGTGGCGAGCGCGACTTGCACAAGTCCGGGCGCGCCGGTCATCGCCGCCATGCCGCTTGGGCGGGCGGGGGGACAGAGGCCCGCGATCCAGACCATCGGCAGGCGCGAGATCGCCCCGATTGCCGCGATCGCCGCAAAGGCGCCAGCCCCCTGCAAAAGCGCCGCAAGCGCCAACCAGCGCAGCCCCAGCACCACGATCAGGGCGAGAACGCCATAGGCGCCGATGCGGCTGTCCTTCATGATCTCGAGCCGTCTTGCGGGTGTCCAGCCGCCCCAGAGGCCATCTGCGCTATCGGCGAGGCCATCCTCGTGCATCGCGCCCGTGATGACGATCCCGGCCGCCAGAACCGCGCCGGCGGCCATTGGTGCGGGCAGCCCCGCACGCAAGGCAAGCTGTCCCGTGGCCGCGGCGAGTGCGCCGAGGATCAACCCGGCGAACGGCCAGGCCCAGGAGGCCGCCGCCCCGCGCGCGTGATCGGCCCGCACCGGCAGGCGGCTGAGCAGCGCGAGCGCCGCGGCGGGATCGCCGAGAGCCGGGGCCTTGGAGCATGTCATGCCGGGGGCTCCTTTTATGGGTGGCCGGTCCTGCGCCGATCGGTAAAGACGGGGCAGGCAACAAGCAACGGGGAAGATGATGGCAGAACCGGTAGCAAGCAGCGCACCATTCAAGGGGACCGAGGACGGCATCGCGGCGCTGCACGCGGCTCTTGCCACGCTTCCGGGGCCTGATCCCGAAGCGATTGCGGCAGCTACCCACCGCGACGCCTTTTTGACCAAGCCGCCGGGGGCCCTTGGCCGCCTTGAGGAGCTGGCGATCTGGTATGCAGGTTGGCGCGGCACGGCGCGGCCCCGCCTTGCCGCGCCGCAGGTGGTGATCTTCGCCGGGAACCACGGTGTCGCGGCACGCGGCGTGTCGGCCTTCCCGCCCGAGGTCACGGCGCAGATGGTCGCGAACTTCGCCGCCGGCGGCGCCGCGATCAACCAGCTCAGCGAGACGTTCGGTGCCGCGATGACCGTGCACCCCATCGACCTCGACAGGCCGACGATGGACTTCACGGCGCAGCCGGCGATGAGCGGCGCCGAGCTGGCCGCCGCCCTCGCCATCGGCTGGAACGCGGTCGATCCGAAGGCCGACCTGCTGATCGCGGGGGAAATGGGCATCGGGAACACCACGTCGGCCTCGGCCATCGCGGCGGCCCTCTACGGCGGCGATGCCGCGGGCTGGACAGGGCGGGGGACGGGGGTGGGTGGTGCCGCGCTCGAGGCGAAGACACGGATCGTCGAGGAGGCGCTGGCCTGCCATGCCGGCGCGCTCGGCGATCCCGCCGAGGTGCTGCGCCGTCTCGGGGGGCGTGAGCTGGCGGCCATGGCCGGCGCGATCCTGCGCGCGCGGCATCTGCGCATTCCGGTGATCCTCGACGGCTTCATCTGCTCGGCGGCTGCGGCCGTGCTGGAGCGGGCGCGGCAGGGCGCGCTGGATCACGCCGTGGCAGGACATGTCTCGCGCGAAGCGGCGCATGGCATGCTGCTGGACAAGCTTGGCAAGGCGCCGCTGCTGTCGCTGGATCTGCGCCTTGGCGAGGGATCGGGCGCGGCCCTGGCGATCGGGGTGCTGCGCGGCGCGCTGGCCTGTCACTCCGGCATGGCCAGTTTCGAGGAGGCGGGGGTCTCCGCCGGCTGAGCTGCGGCTTCCCCCGCCACCGCGCGCCGGGGCGGGGGATCAATCCTCGTCGTCGTCCTCGACGCGGGTGCGCCGCGTGTCGTAGCGATTGACAAGGGCCGTCTCCAGCTCCTCGTTCAGGGCCTTGGCGCGGGCGATGTATTCCTCGTTCTGGACGACAGGAACGCCCGGACGCCAGAGCTGTGCCAGGTCGCGCAACGCACCGCGGTCGATCTTGAAGAAGGCCTTCTCCATCTCGGAGGCCTCGTATTCGCTCAGACCCATGTTCTCGAGCACGTAGCGTCCCGCCCTGAGCGAGCTGTCGAAAAGCTCGCGCACGATGTCGTCGGCCCCGGCGCGGTAAAGCTCGTAGACATGGATGCGGTCGCGCGCACGGGCGACGATATGCAGGTCGGGCCGCACCCGCCGGGCATATTCCACGAGCGCGGTGGCTGCCTCGTCGTCATCCATCGCGACGACCAGAACGCGCGCGGTCTGCAGCCCGGCGGCATGAAGAAGCTCGGGCCGGCTGGGATCGCCGAAGAAGCTCTTGAAGCCGAACTTGCGCATCAGCTGGATCGTGTCGAGGTCGTGGTCGAGCACCGTGGTGCGCAGGCCCGCCAGTTGCAGCATCCTGTTGACCACCTGGCCGAAGCGGCCGATCCCGGCGATGATGATGGGGTTCTGCTCGTCGATCGTGTCGGCGGGACGGTCCTCCTCGGCGGTATCCGTGAGGCGCTTGCTGATCTGCTCATAAGCGATGAAGAACAGCGGCGTGAGCAGCATCGACAGCGCCACGATCAGCAGCAGGGTCTCGCCCAGTTCCGGCGGCAGCACGTTGGTCTGCAGCGAGAAGGAGACAAGGACGAAACCGAACTCGCCGGCCTGCGCAAGCCCGAGCGTGAAGAGCCAGCGGTCTCGGCCCTTCATCTTGAAGATCAGCGAGAGCAGGTAGAGCACGAGGCCCTTGATCAGCATCACCGCAAGCGTCAGGCCGAGGATCGTGCCCGGCGCCTCGAAGAAGATGCCGAAGGCGATGCCGGCGCCCACGGTGATGAAGAAGAGCCCGAGCAGCAGCCCCTTGAAGGGTTCGATGTCCGATTCAAGCTCATGGCGGAATTCGGAGTTGGCCAGCACCACCCCCGCGAGGAACGTGCCCAAGGCGGGCGAGAGGCCGACGAGCGTCATCACGAAGGCGATGCCGATCACGATCAGGAGGGCGAGCGCGGTGTATAGCTCGCGCAGCTTGGCACGGTGCACGAAGCGGAAGACCGGCCGGGTGGCGAAGACCCCCATCAGGATGATCCCTGCGACCGCCCCGAGGGTCATCAGCGTCACGCCCCATCCCGGCAATCCCTCCACGAGGGACATCGCCGCCTCGGCGTGATCCTCGGCGACCGTGTCGATCACGGCCTCGCTGCCGACGCCGCCATGCTCGTCCGGCTCGTCCGAGAAATCGGCATGCAGACCGGGGACCGCCAGCAGGGGCAAAAGGGCGAGCATCGGGATCACCGCGATATCCTGCGTCAGCAGGACCGAGAAGCTCGACCGTCCGCCGCCCGTCTGCATCAGGCCCTTCTCGCTGAGGGTCTGGAGCACGATGGCGGTGGAGCTGAGCGCGAAGATCATCCCGATGGCGAGCGCCACGGTGACGGGCTGCCCGAGTGCGTAGCTGCCGCCGGCGATCAGGCCCATCGTCACAACGACCTGCGCCCCGCCGAGGCCGAGAAGCTTGTGGCGCATCTTCCAGAGCGATTTCGGCTCCAGCTCGAGGCCGATGATGAACAGCATCATCACCACGCCGAACTCCGCGAAATGCTGGAGGCTTTCGGTTTCCGTCCCGACCAGTCCCAGAACCGGACCGATGACGATCCCGGCCATCAGGTATCCAAGGACCGACCCCAGACCAAGCCGCGACGCCAAGGGCACCGCGACCACCGCGGCAACCAGGTAGACTGTGGCCTGGAAGAGAAAGCTTTCCATCGGAAACTCCGGTTGGGATTTCATGCGCGTGACACGATTGCCGCCCGCCGCGCAAAATTGCAACCGGCGCGGCGCGCGCGGTTGGATCGGTTGGATGCGGTGGGGCTGTGTGCTGGCGCAGGTTTGCCGAGTCCGGCGCGCATGACGCTCGCCGGCCTTCGTCGCTCCGCGCGGCGGCACCGTTCCCCGGCGCCGCCACCAAGATCAGCTGTTGGGCATGTCGAGCACGATGGTGCGCCCGTCCCTTACATAGCTGAGCTGCGCCGCGTCGATCTGCGCGACGCGGCCGCCGTCGAGCGTGTCGCCGACCTTGAGCTTGACGAAACGCCCCGTCGGCAGGCGCACGAGGGCGCGGCGGTTCGAGGCCGAGCCGTAGACGCCGACGAGGTTGACCTTGGCCAGCCCCAATTCCGGCGTTCCGGGCTGGCGGAGGGCCTGTCCGGCCTGCGAACCGCCCGTCCCGGCGATCGAGCGTGCCGCCGCCGCTGCCGCGGCCCGGACCGCGAGATCGGCAGGCCGCCGCGCCGGGCTGCGCGAGCGCTCGACGGCATAGGGGCTGACGGGTGCCGCGGCAGGTGCCTCCTCGGCGGGTTCGACGCTTTCGCCCGGCGCCGCCTCGGGGGTCAGCACCCGCGCGGCAATCCCGGCGGCGGCGCTGTCGGAGCTTGTCGTCTGCGCCGTCTCGCCGGCGCCCGCTGCATCAGGCGTCCCATCCGCGTCCGTCGTGTTGCCAGCAGGTTCGGGGCGCGGGCGCGGCTCGAGACGGGCGACGCCGGCAGCGACATCGCCGGCCAGCGGGTCCTGCGCCGCTTCGGCGGCGGTGACCTCTGAGGCGGCAGCCGGGGGCGGAACGGCTTCCTCGGCATCGGGGGCAGCATCGGCGGTTGCCGGTGTCTCGCCGCTCTCCTGCGGAGCGTCGCCGGCGGGCCGGTCCGGCCGCGCGGGCGGGGTGGCGGGCGGGGTGCCCTTGGTGACGATGATGCCGTCGGGATTGAGGGCGCCTTCGGCGGTGGCGACGATCATGCCATCCGCCCCGAAATCGAACCTGCGGCCCGATGGCGGCGGGGGAAGGGTGACGAGCCGGGTGGGAACGAATCCCGGGCCGGTATCCGAAGGCCTGACCGGCAGGGCCAGCCCTTCGATCGCCGGATCGAGCGGCGCGGGATTGAGGTCGTCGAGCCGTTCGCCGCCGGGAGCGGCGGTCATGCTCGGGGCGTCGTCCCAAACACCTGTCATCGCGTAGCGGATGGCCGTATCGGCGGCGACGGCTTGCCGCGCCAGCGGGTCGGCCGCATCGGGTCCGGCAGGATCGCTCTCGCCGTCTGACGGCGGAGGGGCGGCGCGTGCGTCATCGGGGTCCGCGCTTGCCGCGGTCCCTTCGGGTTCGGCGAAGAGCGCCGTGTCGTCATCGGGCCGCGCGGCCAGCTCGAGCCCCTGTTCCCGTTCGGTATCCGTACCGGTCGCGGGCGCCGCATCGTCCGGCGGCGCGAGCAGGGCCGTGTCGCCGCTATCGTCGCCCGGTGCATCGTCGAACAGCGCGCTCTCGCGCAGGCCGCCCGGGCTGAGGATCGTACCGGTCGGAACCCCCGCGGCATCGGCGGCCCCCCGCCGCGCCGTTTGCGGCGTGTCCGGCGCCGGCGCGGCTTGCGGTGCCTCGGGTTCCACCACCGGCGCCTCGGCCATCTCGCGCGGGCTGCCTGTCTGCTCCGCCTCGTCGCCCATCCACCAGGCCGCGCCCACGAGCACGAAGGCACCCACCAGTGCGGCGGCAAGTCCGCCCGCCACGAGGCCACTTGGTAGGCCGCCGCCCGGCGCCGCTCTGCCGCGTGCGCCGAAGATGGTCAGCGCCTCGGCCTCGTCTTGCGGCGCCGCCGGCTTGGCCGTGGTCGCCGGAGCCCGGCGCGCCGCGGCGGTCCCGCGCTCGAAGGACATGATGTCGAGGGGCGAGGTGCTCAGGGGGGCGAGCGGCGCAAGTCCGTTCGTCTCCCCGGTCATTCCGGCCCGCGCGGCAAGAATCGCGGCCGGCCCGGCCGTGGCGGGGCCCGGCGTGACGTTCGCGCTCCTCGGGTGCATGTCTCGCGCGCCGGTGCCCTTGGCGATCCCGGCGCCATTCGGGGCGGACCGATGCGGCCGCGCGGCGCGCGCACCTTTCGCATCACCGCCGACCGCCGCATCCCGGGCATCCGCAGCGGCGGCCGCGGCGCCGGTCCCCGCCACGGGTCCCATCGCGGGCCGTGCCGGTGCCGCGGGCCCTGCCGGGACACGCGGCGGCAGCTTTGGCCCTTTCGGCCCGAATCGCGCCGGCTCCTCGACCGGCTGCCGAGGACCTGACGGGGCCACTGTGGCCGGGGCATCCGCAGCGGCTTCGTCCGGTCGCAGCGTGGACAGGGGCACGCCGGAGCATTTCGCGGGACGCGGGTCTTCATCCTGTGCGCCGGTTTCCTGCGGCGTGTTCGGCATGTCTTCCGCCGCGCTGTCCTTGTCCTGGCCCATTTCGGCACTGCTGGTCTTGGCATCGCTGGTCGAGGAGGCCGAAGGCAATTCCGCTGCTTCTTCCGCTTCTTGCGCCGGCACAAGGCTTTCGGGCACGCCCTCTATCACGGGCACGGGCACGGGCGCATCCGCAGACGGCGCGGCGTCGCTCTTTGGTGCCTGAGATTCGGGATTGGCAGGATGCGCTGCGACCTCTTCTGGCGCGACTGCGTCCGCCTCCGCACGCCCTTCCGGAGCGGCATCGCGGCGATCGTGCATGTCTTCGCCGGTCTCCCCGGCTTCGGCCTCGCGCGTATCGGAAGGGCCAGTCGCATCGTCACCGCCGTTTTCGGCCGGACCCTCCGGCTCGGCACTCTCCGCCTGCGGGTCCGGCAGATCGGCGCCCGCGCCCGGTTGCATGGCCGCGTCATCGACGATTGGCGCGGCTTCACCGGGCAGTTCCGGCGATGCCGGGACATCCTCATGCGCCACCGCGTCCGAAGCGAGCCCGTCCGTCGATGTTTCGTCCTGCGGCGCTTCGGCCTGCGCGGGCGTTTCGTCTTCGCGCGCCGGCGCAAGCGCCTCGGCCCCGGCCGCGCGGTGGATCGCGGGGGCCGCCTCGGCATGATGGGGGGACGCGTTATCCGGCGGCGGGGGCGTGGCGGTGATCGGCGCGCCGGAGGCGTGCGCCGTGGGGCCGAAATCGGCGCGCCCGGGGAACGCGCCGTCGCGGGGCAGGGCGGTGAAGCGGCGCGGGTTGAACCCGTGATTGACCGCGAATGTCTCGGCCTCGGACAGGGTTTCGATCGCGACCGCGGCGAGGGCGACCCGGGTCTCGTCGAGCGCCCGCCAGTCATAGACAAGCTCGCTCAGATCGTAGGGCGTGCGGCCCTCAAGCTGCGCGCGCAGGCTCGTCTCGCGCGCGGCGGCGGTGTCACCGGCGGCATCGACCGACAGGTAGAGGATCTCGGATGCGGGGATCACGAGAAGCGTCTCGAGGGGCCCGTCGGACTGCGCCTGCGCCATTGCCCTCAGATCGCGCAGGGCGGCATCGAGGGCCGGATCGTCGAGCGCGACTTCGCCGAGCGTGCGGGTTTCGCTCCCGGCGGTGACGGTGACGCGAATGCCGGTATGGGACAGGTCGAGGGCGAGTGTCTTTTTCATGAGGCGAGCCTATCATGCGCCGCCGATGAGGGCAGGTGTGCTGACGGATTTGCGGCCCTTCTATAGCAGCTTTTCGCCGAGGAAAACACATTGCCCCCTTTCGCGCGGACAAGCGGAATGATTGGCTGCGACGTAGCGTTGATCGATGAAGGGAAGTTCACGATGCGATCCATTGGACATATTGCCTTGGCCGCGCTCGGCCTCGGTCTTCTGGCCGGCGCGGGGCCGCTCACCGGTGCGGCGTTCGCACAGGAAACCGCGCCCGGCGGGGCCATCGCTCCCGCACGTCTCAGCGTCAGCGGCGAGGGCCATGCCACGGGCGAGCCGGACATGGCCCGCTTTCGCACCGAGGCCCGCGCCCGCGCCGAGACGGCCGGCGCCGCGATCGCGCAGATGCGCGGTATCATGGAGCCGCTGATCGCAGCGCTGCGCGAGGCGGGCATCGCGGCGCGGGACATGCAGACCTCGCGCCTGTCGCTCCAGCCCCTGCATTCCGAGCAGGATCTGCGCGGCGTCCCGCCCGCCATCGTCGGCTACGAGGCGGTGAGCCAGCTCAGCCTGACGATCCGTGATGTCGACCGGCTCGGGGAGATCGTCGATCTTGCACTCGAGACGGGGGCGAACGGGATCGATGACCTGGGCTTCGAGATGGCCGATTCCGCCGCCTTGCGCGATACGGCCCGGCGGCGCGCGGTCGAGGATGCGATCCGGGCGGCCACCGTCCTGGCACAGGCCGCGGGGATGCGGCTCGGCCCCCTTGTCGCCCTCAGCGAGGGCGGCGCGGGCACGCCGCCGCAGCCGATGTTCATGGAAGCCGCCCGCATGGGCGGAATGCCGGTGGCACGGGGCGCGGTCGAGATCAGCGCGCATGTCGAGGCCAGCTTCGCCCTCCTCGCCCCGTGATCCGGGCCTAGCTGACCGCCTTCGTCAGGGCCTGATCGAGATCGGCGATGAGATCGTCGGCATCCTCGATCCCGATCGACAGGCGCACGACCTCGGGGGCGGCGCCGGCGGCCCGCTGCTGCTCGCTCTCGAGCTGCCTGTGGGTGGTGCTGGCGGAGTGGATGATCAGCGAGCGCGTGTCGCCGAGGTTGGCGACATGGCTGAAGATCTCGACCGCGTCGATCAGCTTGACGCAGGCGTCATAGCCGCCCTTGACCGCGAAGGTGAAGAGCCCACCTGCGCCACGCGGACAGATCCGTTCGATCCTGCCGTGATAGGGCGAGCTTTCGAGCCCGGCATAGGTGACGTAATCCACCCTGTCGTCGCCCTCGAGCCACTTGGCGATCTTGACCGCGTTCTCGACATGACGCTCCATCCGCAGGCTCAACGTCTCGATCCCCATCAGCGTGTAATGCGCCGCCTGCGGGTTCAGCGTCATGCCCAGGTCGCGCAGCCCGATCGCGATGCCGTGGAAGGTGAAGGCCAGCGGGCCGAAGGTCTCGTGGAATTTCAGCCCGTGATAGGCCGGCTCGGGCGCGCTGAGCGAGGGGAACTTGTCGGAGGCCGACCAGTCGAACGTGCCCGAATCGACGACGCAGCCCCCGGTGACCGTGCCGTTGCCTGTCAGGTATTTCGTCAGCGAGTGGACGACCAGCGTCGCGCCATGCTCGATGGGGCGGCACAGGTAGGGCGTCGCGCTGGTATTGTCGACGATGAGCGGCAGACCCGCGCCCTGCGCCACTTCGGAGACGGCATCGAGATCGGTGATGTAGCCGCCCGGATTGGCGATGGATTCGCAGAAGATCGCGCGCGTGTCCTCGTCGATGGCGCCCTTCAGCGCGTCGAGATCATCGAAATCGACAAACTTGGCCGACCAGCCGAAGCGTTTGATCGTCTGGCTCATCTGCGTGACCGTGCCGCCATAAAGCCGCGTCGAGACAACGACGTTGCGCCCCGGGGCCATCAACGGGAAGAGCGCCATGATCTGCGCCGCGTGTCCCGACGAGCAGCAGATCGCGCCGATCCCGCCCTCCAGCGTCGCGATCCGTTCCTGCAGGACCGCCACGGTGGGGTTGGTCAGGCGCGAATAGATGTAGCCGACCTCCTGGAGGTTGAACAGCGCGGCGGCATGATCGGCATCGCGGAACACGTAGGCGGTGCTTTGGTAGATCGGGGTCTGCCGCGCGCCCGTCGCGGGATCGGGCCGCGCGCCGGCATGTATCTGTAGGGTGTCGAATCCGTAGCTCGTCTCTGACATCGAGAGCCTCCCTGCTGCTTGTTGCCCCGAAGTGATAGGTCAGTCAGGCAGGCGGCACAACGCCGCCGCGCTCCGGCCAGCGGGCCTCGCGCGCCCGTGCCCCTTCAGCTTCGCGCAAAATACCTGTCCCGCGGCGGCGATCGCGCGCGTCCGGGGGCCTCGCGCGCGCTCCTAGCCGGTGAAGTTGCGGCTGTCCTTGATCTGGTCCCAGGCCCAGACCACTTCCGAAAGCTGCTCCTCATGTCCCCGGTCACCGCCGTTCATGTCGGGATGCAGGACCTTGATCAGCGCCTTGTAGGCCTTGCGGATCTCGGGTTTCGTCCAGTGCTCCTTGGCATCGAGGATCTCGATTGCCCGGCGCTCGGTGGGGGGCAGGCGGCGGGTACCGGTGATCGAGCGGCCCGGATTGCGGGTGGCGTTCTCGCCGAGAACCTCATGCGGATCATCGACGCCGAGCCGCGCCCAGGCGCGTTGCTCCGCCGACTTGCGGAACGGTTTCGTCTCGCGGCCCCAGACGCGGTCGCTGTCGATCTGCTCGGCGAATTCCTCCTCGGTGCTGCCGTTGAAGAAATTCCATTTGAGATTGTACTCGCGCACGTGGTCCTTGCAGAACCACAGGTACTCGTCGAGGTGATCGGGCGATCGCGGTGCCCTGTACTGTCCCTGCTCGGTGCATCCCGGATGCTCGCATTCGCGGCGCGAGGTTTCGAACGCGCCCGACATCCCGCGCTTGCCGCGCGGATTCTTCTTTTTCGCTGAAGAGACCCGGATATCGAATCCGAAGGGGTCGTTTTTCGACATGAGGCGGTCCTTTTCGACTCGGGCCAGTGAGTTTAAGCGAATGGTCTCAGAGGTGAAGAGGGAGAAACAACAAAATGACGATTACGCAGCAGATCACGCAAAACTTGCAGCAGGCCTTTTCGCCGCGCGAACTCGAGGTGGTGGATGACAGCGAAAGCCACAGGGGTCACGGCGGCTACCGCGAAGGCGGCGAGAGCCATTTCAACATCCGCATCCGTTCCGACCGGTTCGAGGGCATGTCCCGGATCGAGCGGCACCGCGCGGTTCACGCAGCCCTCGGCGCGGAGCTGGTCTCGCGCATCCATGCGCTCGCGCTCGACCTGGACAGCTGATGCACGGATGCCCCGTCCCCTTCAGGGGGCGGGGCCTGCCTTCTGCTCAGCTGCGCTCGCTGCCCGGAAAGCGGTGCAACCCGCCCTCATCCTCGCCGCGCGCGGGGCCGAGCGTGGGGGCATGGCCCGGCTCGCGATCTGCGGTGATGGCGGGGGTCCTGCCGGCGGGCGGCTTGCCGGGGGGGGAGATGCTGGCGGGAGAAGTCGCGACATGGGCGTTGCCGGGCGCCGGGCCCAGGCGCGGTCCCGTCTCGGCCGGTGCGCGGCCATGCGCAGCGGGCGCGCTCGATGGGCGCGGCTCCGCGCGGCGTGCAGGCTCGGCGCTCTGCGTGCCGCGCCCCAGCTCGGCGCCGAGTTCCTCGGGTGTCGCGCTGCGCTCGCGTTCGCGAAGGCGACCGCCGAAATCGAAGACCGTGTCCGGCGCTTCGACCCAGCGACGGAAGACCAGAACCTCCTGGGTGCTGGACGGCGCGCGGGAAAACAGTCCGCGACGCCCCTGGCAGGTCAGCGATTCGGCGCGGTGATACTCCCAGCCTTCCGCCGAATGGGTGTTCATGACCTCGGTCAGACCGTGGGCGAAGCGGTTCTCCGTCCCCTTCACGCCCTTCGCGCGGGGCGCGGTCCTGGGCGCCGGAACGACCTTGTATTCGTAATAAGCCATCATGCCCCCTTCAGGCTTCGGATCGACCCTAGCAGATCGGGCCAACCCTGTCTAAGCGACCTGAGCCGGCAGGCAAGCCTTAATCTGGACCGTCCGGACCACACGCGCGGCAGCTTGCCGGCCGGGCCCGAAAGGAACCTCGGACGTCCTATTCCGTTGCCCTCGTGACAGACAGCAATGACGGGGAGACAGACAATGACGACATCTTCGGCAACCGGGCGCATGCCGCGCGCATGTATCCTTGGCCTCGCGGTATCGGGGTCGCTGCTCCTCGCCGCGTGCATGCCGGCGAGCGGACCGGTGATCGACACGAACCCCCAGGCCGGGCCGGTGGAGCAGATCGCAAAGCCGAGCGACGGCTTTGATAACGAGATCGGCGTCGAGAACTGAGCGCTCCGGCATCCCGCCTCGATATTGCCGGGATGCCGCGCCACCGGCCCACCACCGGCCCACCACCGGCCGGACAAGACCGGCAATCGCGTGAAGACATTCGGCGCCTTCGGTGCAAGAGCCCTGGGGGCGGAGGGCCGGATTGCTTCTACCTGCCGGGGCCGAGAGGCGCCCGGGGCCAATTTCGGGCCGCCGGAGGGGCACGGGCCGGTGAGCCCGGGCGGCCCGCGATCCGGCCTGGCCCGCAGATTTCCGCGGCGCCCGGCCGGCGCCGCGGGCCCCTTCGGCGTCAGCCGAGCTTGGCGGCCACGATCTCGTTCACGGCCTTGGGGTTGGCCTTGCCGCCCGTGGCCTTCATCACCTGGCCCACGAACCAGCCCGCAAGCTTGGGGTTCTGCTTGGCCTTCTCGACCTGCGCGGGGTTTGCGGCGATGATCTCGTCGACGGCCGCTTCGATGGCCGAGGTGTCGGTCACCTGTTTCATGCCGCGCGCCTCGACGATCTCCTCGGGATCGCCCCCTTCGGTATAGACGATCTCGAAGAGGTCCTTGCCGATCTTGCCCGAGATCGCGTCCGAGGAGATCAGCCCCACGATCTTGCCGAGCTGCCCGGCCGAGACGGGGCTGTCGGTGATCGCACGGTCGTCCTTCTTGAGACGCCCGAAAAGTTCGTTGATCACCCAGTTCGCGGCGAGCTTGCCGTCGCGCCCACGGGCAACCTCCTCGAAATAGGCGGCATTGGTCACATCGGCGGTCAGCACGCTGGCGTCGTATTCGGTGAGGCCGAACTCGGTGACGAAGCGGGCCTTCTTCTCGTCCGGAAGTTCGGGCAGCGATGCGGCGATCTCGTCGACGAAACCCTGCTCGATCTCGAGCGGCAGCAGGTCGGGATCGGGGAAGTAGCGATAATCATGCGCCTCTTCCTTCGAGCGCATCGAACGGGTCTCGCCCTTGTCGGGATCGTAGAGGCGGGTTTCCTGCACGACGCTGCCGCCATCCTCGAGGATCGCGATCTGGCGGCGGGCCTCCACATCGATGGCCTGCTGGATGAAGCGCATGGAGTTCATGTTCTTGATCTCGCAGCGCGTGCCGAGATGCCTGAAATCCTGGCTTTCCTGGTATTTCTCGTAATCACCGGGGCGGCAGACCGACACGTTCACGTCGGCGCGCATGTTGCCGTTCTGCATGTTGCCGTCGCAGGTCCCGAGATAGCGCAGGATCTGCCGCAGCTTGCCGACGTAAGCGGCCGCTTCCTCGGGGCCGCGGATGTCGGGGCGGGAGACGATCTCCATCAGCGCGACGCCGGTGCGGTTGAGATCGACGAAGGACATGTGCGGGTCCATGTCGTGGATCGACTTGCCGGCATCCTGCTCGAGATGGATGCGCTCGATCCGCACCCGGCGCGCGACGCCCGGCGCCATGTCCACGATCACCTCTCCCTCGCCGACGATCGGGTGGTAGAGCTGGCTGATCTGGTAGCCCTGCGGCAGGTCCGGGTAGAAATAGTTCTTGCGGTCGAAGGCCGAGCGCAGGTTGATCTGCGCCTTCAGCCCCAGCCCGGTCTTGACGGCCAGCGCCACGCAGCCCTCGTTGATCACCGGCAGCATGCCCGGCATCCCGGCATCCACGAAGGCGACGTTGCTGTTGGGCTCGGCGCCGAAGCGGGTGGAGGCGCCCGAGAAGAGCTTGGCCTTCGATGAAACCTGCGCATGGACTTCGAGGCCGATCACCAGTTCCCAGTCATGCAGCGCACCCCGGATCACCTTGGGGGCGGGGAGGTCGTAGGCGAGGTCGAGCATGGGGGTCTCCCGGCTTGCTGTGTCGGTGGCTGCGACGTTTAGGCGAGCGGCATCGGCGGAGCAAGGCCTATGCCCGGAAGGGCGGGTTGCATCGATCCGCGCGGCGGGTAACCTGCCCGGCGCCATTGATGGGAACGAGATGTGATGAAGCGTCTGATGCTGCTGGGCTTTCTGGCCCTTTCCGCCTGCGGGGGCACCGAAGTTGCGCGCCGCGCCGCCCCGCCCGAGCCGGCAAGTGCCCAGATGCCGGCGATGCGCTGGGATTTCCGGCCCGAATCGGAGATCTGGACCCGGGCGACCATGGATGCGCTGAACACCCATGGCGCCGGGCTTCCCGCCATGGTGCCGTCGGATTACGAACGCTGGTGCCCGGGATACCTGCAAAAGAACCGCGACGAGCGCGCCGCCTTCTGGGCCGGTCTCTTCTCGGCCCTCGCCGAACACGAGAGCACCTGGAACCCGGGCGCGGTGGGCGGCGGCGGGCTGTGGTACGGGCTGGTGCAGATCGACCCGCGCACCGCGCGCGGCTACGGGTGCAACGCGAAGACCGGGGCGGCGCTCAAGGATGGTGCGGCCAACCTGCGCTGCGCCGTGCGGATCGCGGCGCACCAGGTGCTCAAGCGCGGCACGGTGGCGCGCGGAATGCTCGACTGGGGGCCGTTCCACAGCCCATCGAAACGGGCACAGATGCAGGCCTGGACCCGCGCGCAGCCCTATTGTACGGCCGAGGGGTGACGGCCGCCGCGCGGTTTCGCGGCATCGTCACGGCGCTTGTCGTGACCGGCATCGCGGCATCCGCCGGGGCGCAAGCACAAGCGGCCGGTGCGCCGGCAACGGCGATCACGGCCGGCATGCACGACGACGGCTTCGCGGGGGCACCAGTGCCCGCGGCGCGGGGCGGCGCGGTGATCACGCTCGCCGCCGCGGCGCAGGCGCCGCCGCCGCGCAGCCCGCGCCCGCGCGCCCGTCCGCGCAGTGAGCCCATCCCCGCGGCCCGCTGGGATTTCCGGGGAGAGCGCGCGCAGTGGAGCCGCGCGGCGCTGCGCGCTCTGCGCGCCCATGGCGCCCCCCTCGTGGCGGAGACCCCGTCCGATATCGCGACATGGTGCCCGGGCTACGCGCGGGGGGATGCGGTGCAAAGACGCGCATTCTGGGTCGGCTTCCTGTCGGCGCTCGCCAAGCACGAAAGCACCTGGAACCCGCGCGCTGTGGGCGGCAACGGCCTGTGGTACGGGCTGCTGCAGATCCTTCCCGGAACGGCGCGCGGCTACGGGTGCATGGCACGCAGCGGCGCGGCCCTGACCGACGGGGCCGCTAACCTGAGCTGCGCGATCCGCATCCTTGCCCATACGGTTCCGCGCGACGGGGTGATCGCCCGCGCGGAGCCGCGCTGGAGCGGGGTGGCCGCCGATTGGGGGCCCATGCGCTCGCCGGCGAAACGCCAGGAGATGGCGACCTGGCTGCGCGGTCAGGACTATTGCCAAAGACGCAGCAGTCCGCGTCCGAAACCGCGCCGCCTTCGGGATACAGGGCCCTTGCACGAAGGGGCCGCCGTCCTGCGGCAGCCCCTCTGAGCGTCGGCGTTTCGCGGCACGCCTAGCCGAGCATCCGGCCGACCATCTCCCCGGTGTCGCGCGAGACGCCGGGCGCGGCCGCGAGGCGCTCGAGGGCGGCGCGCATCATGTCCTGGCGATCGGCGTCGTAGCGCCTCCAGGTCTCGAACATCGTGCTCATGCGGGCCGTGGTCTGCGGGTTGACCGGGTCGAGACGGATCAGCCAATCGGCCGCCAGTGCATAGGCCGCGCCGCCGGGTGCATGGAAGCCGGCATGGTTGGCCGCAAGGCCCCCCAGCACCGCGCGGAAGCGGTTGGGGTTCTTCCAGTCGAAGGCGGGATGGGCGGTCAGCCTGTCGGCGATCTCGCACGCCTCGCGCGGCGCGGCGAGCATCACCTGAACCGAGAACCACTTGTCCATGACAAGGCGATCCTGCGACCACTTGCGCTCGAACTGGGCAAGCTGCTCGTGGCCCTTTCCTGCCCTCAGAAGGGCGGTGAGCGCGCCGAGCTCTTCCGTCATGTTGTCGGCCTGCGCAAATTGCGCCTCGGCGCGGCTGCCATCGTCGATCCGTGTGAGCAGCCCGAGCGCCGCGCCGCGCAATGACCGCCGGCCCGCGGCCTCCGCGTCGGGTGTATAGGGCCCATTCGGGGCAAGCGCGTCATGCAATGCGGCGAGTGGCGCGCGAAGATGTCGGGCGCACGCGACGGCAAGGCGGTTCAGCGCCTCGTGGACGGCCATGGGATCGGGGGTGATGCCGGCGGTCTTCAGGGTCTGGGCGATGTCGTCCTCGGAGGGCAGGGCGAGTGTCAGCGCCCGGAAGGCGGGATCGAGACCCTCGTCCTCGATGACCTTGCCGAGAGCGCCGGGATAGTCGTCTCCCGGATCGGTGCCATTGCTGATCATATCGACCAGCAGCTCCTTTGCCAGCGCGCGTCCCGCCTCCCAGCGATTGAAGGGATCGGTGTCATGGGCAAGGAGCAGCGCGCGCTCTTGCGCGGTGCTTGCGCGCTCGATCACCACCGGGGCGGAAAAGCCGCGCAGCAGGGAGGGGACCGGTCGGTCCGAAAGACCCTCGAAGCTGAAGCTCTGCTCGGCCTGCGTCAATTCGAGCAGCCGTGTCGGCACGACCTCCCGCCCGCCGGGATCCAGCAGGCCGACCGCCACGGGGATCACCTGCGGCGCCTTCTCGGGCTGGCCCGGGGTGGGCGGGGTCTGCTGCTGGAGGTGAAGGCTGTAAGTGCCGTCCTCCCAGCTCTCGAGCACCCGCAGATGCGGGGTTCCCGATTGTGTATACCAGCGCTTGAACTGCGTCAGGTCGCGCCCCGTCGCATCCTCGAACACCTTCAGCCAATCCTCGATAGTGCAGGCCTGCCCGTCATGCCGGTCGAAATAGAGCGCCAGAGCCTTGTCATAAGCCTCGGCGCCGACCAGCCGGCGCAGCATGCCGATCACCTCGGCGCCCTTCTCGTAGACGGTCGCGGTGTAGAAGTTGTTGATCTCGATATAGCTTTCGGGACGCACCGGATGGCTCAGGGGGCCGGCATCCTCGCGGAACTGACGCGCCCGCAATTGCAGGACATCCTCGATCCGCTTGACGGGGGCCGAGCGCATGTCGCCGGTGAACTGCTGATCGCGAAAGACCGTCAGGCCCTCCTTCAGGCAAAGCTGGAACCAGTCGCGGCAGGTGATGCGGTTGCCCGTCCAGTTGTGGAAATACTCATGCGCGATGATCCCCTCGATCATCTCGTAATCGCGATCCGTGGCGGTCTGAGGCGAGGCGAGCACGTATTTGGAGTTGAAGATGTTCAACCCCTTGTTCTCCATCGCGCCCATGTTGAAATCGTCCACGGCGACGATGTTGAAGACATCGAGATCGTATTCGCGCCCGTAGACCTCCTCGTCCCAGCGCATCGAGCGGATCAGGGCGTCGAGCGCGTAATCGCACCGGTCCTCGTCGCCGGGCCGCACGTAGACGTTGAGCGCGACCTCGCGCCCCGAGCGGGTGGTGAAGCTCGCCGAACGGGCGGTCAGATTGCCGGCCACGAGCGCGAAGAGATAGGCGGGTTTCGGCCAGGGGTCGGACCAGCGCGCACGGCCCTGCGCATCGGGCTCCTGCGGATTGCCGTTGGACAGGCGCACCGGCGCATCGCTCTCGATCGTCACCTCGAAACGGGCCATCACGTCGGGCCGGTCGGGGTAGTAGGTGATCCGCCGGAAGCCCTGCGCCTCGCATTGCGTGCAATACATGCCGTTCGACATGTAGAGGCCTTCGAGGGCGGTGTTGGCGGCCGGATCGACCTCGACCTCGGCCTCCCAGACGAACGAGCCCGTCGGCACGTCGCAGGTGAGCCCTTCGGGTGTGATCCTCGGCTCCACCGGCGCGCCGTCGATCCGCGCCCAGATCAGTTTGAGCCGTTCCCCGTCGAGCTGGAGCGCCGAGTGACCCGGCCCGTCCGGATTGGGCGAGAAGGCGATCCGCGAGATGACCCGCGTCCTGCCGGGATCGAGGCGGAAGGTCAGCTCGACCCCGTCGATCACGAACGGGTAAGGGGCGTAGTCCGACAGGTGGACGGCATGAGGCGCGGCCTCGGTCATGGGAAAGCTCCTTGGAGGGGTGATGTGAACCAAAACACGGCTGAAACGTTACCCGCGTGACCATTGGGCCACAACAGCGCCCGCACATTCTCCGAGGATCAACCAATGTCTGCACCCAACACGAATATCGAGAAGCAGGAAAAGGAACACAAGGGCCCCCTTGGCGGCATGGCCCTCGTGATCGGCTTCGTCGTCCTTCTGATCATCGCCTTCTCGATCTGGCTCTTTGCCGGCGGCAACGAGCCGGGCAATGACGCGACCGCCGCGCAGGAAGAGCAGCTCGACAGCACGGCCGGCGCGGCCGTGACCGGGGGCGAGGTGGAAACGAATGCCGGTAGCGTGGAAGCCGGGGCCGGGACGGGCACCGGAGGCGAAGTGGAGAACCTCGATGCCGAGCTTGCTCCGGCAACCAGCACCGAAGAGACCGTTACGCCCGCGGAATAATTTCGGTGGCGAGGATGCGCCGCAAGTCCGAGCTGGAGCAAAAGCTCTGCCGGACTTGTGGCCGGCCGTTCTCCTGGCGGCGCAAATGGGCGCGCGACTGGGAGAGCGTCCTTTACTGCAGCGCCGCGTGCCGGCGCGGCAAGCCGGCGGGGTCCGGCGGGCCCCATGCGGCCGGTAGCGGCGCCGCCGCCCTGCCGCGTGACGGTGATCCGGGATGACATCCGGCGCGGGTGCGGGGCGCCAAGGATTGTATGCAATCATGGTAGGGCTCGCATACTTGCACAGGCGACACCGTTGTGTAGGGTGCCGCGAACCGTAGGACGGCCAGAGGAGGGCAAGGCGTGCAAAGGGTGAACAAAGGAAAGCTGCAGGTTGCAGCCGAACTCGCGGATTTCATCGAGACGGAGGCACTTGCCGGCAGCGATGTCGCCGCCGAGGCGTTCTGGTCGGGCTTCTCCGACCTGGTCCATGACCTGGCACCGCGCAACCGCGCCTTGCTGGAGACGCGCGAGACGATCCAGGGTCAAATCGACGAATGGCACCGCTCCAACAAGGGCGAGATCGACCTCGAGACCTACAAGGGGTTTCTCAAGGAAATCGGCTATCTCGTTGAGGAAGGCCCGGATTTCCAGATCGAGACGCAAAATGTCGATCCGGAGATCGCCGGCACGCCAGGCCCGCAACTCGTCGTGCCGATCACCAATGCACGCTATGCCCTGAATGCGGCGAATGCGCGCTGGGGATCGCTTTACGATGCCTATTACGGCACCGATGCGCTGGGCGATCTGCCGCAGGGAAGCGGCTATGACAAGGAGCGCGGCGCGCGTGTCGTCGCGGCGGCGAAGGGGCTCCTCGACGAGATCGCGCCGCTGATCTCCGGCAGCCACAAGCAACTGGCAGGCTACAAGGTGTCCGAGCATGGGCTGCAGGGGCTGATCCTCAACGGCGAGGACTGGCGCGGCACCGAGACGATGCAGAGCCGCGAAGTGCCCTCCTCGGGCCACGCGCCCGACGTCTACAACACCATGCCCCTGGCCGAGCCCGGCGTTTTCGCAGGCTACCTGGGCGACAAGGACGCCCCCTCGCAGATCGTGCTGCGTCACAACAACCTGCATGTGATCATCGTCATTGATCGCGAGAGCCAGATCGGCGGCACGGATGGCGCCGGCGTATCGGACATCCTCGTCGAGGCCGCGGTCAGCGCGATCATGGATTGCGAGGACAGCGTGGCGGCGGTCGATGCCGAGGACAAGGTCGTGGCCTATCGCAACTGGCTCGGCCTGATGAAGGGCGATCTGAGCGAGCAGGTCGAGAAGGGCGGCAAGACCTTCGCCCGCACGCTGAAGGACGATCGCGTCTTTACCGCGCCCGATGGCGGCACGCTCAGCCTGAAGGGCCGTGCGCTGATGCTGATCCGCAATGTCGGGCACCTGATGACCAATCCCGCGATCCTCGACGCCGACGGCAACGAGGTTCCCGAGGGGCTGATGGATGCGATGATCACGACGCTGATCGGCAGCCACGATCTCAAGCGCGAGAGCGGCAATTCGGTCACCGGTTCGATCTATGTCGTCAAGCCGAAGATGCACGGTCCCGAGGAGGTTGCCTTCGCCGACGAGATCTTCACCCGCGTCGAGGAGGCGCTTGGCCTGCCGCGCAACACGGTGAAGCTCGGCATCATGGACGAGGAGCGCCGCACCTCGGCCAATCTCAAGGAATGCATCCGTGCGGCGAAATCCCGTGTGGCCTTCATCAATACCGGCTTCCTCGACCGCACCGGCGACGAGATCCACACCTCGATGGAAGCGGGACCGATGGTGCGCAAGGGCGAGATGAAGTCGACGCCCTGGATCAAGGCCTACGAGGATCGCAACGTCGATATCGGCCTTGCCTGCGGGCTCAAGGGCCGGGCGCAGATCGGCAAGGGCATGTGGGCGATGCCCGACCGCATGAAGGACATGCTCGAGCAGAAGATCGGCCATCCCGAGGCCGGCGCGACCTGTGCCTGGGTTCCCTCGCCGACGGCCGCGACGCTGCATGCGCTGCATTACCACCAGCGCGACGTGCTGGAGCGCCAGGATGAGCTGGCCTCCGGCGGGGCGCGCGGCACGCTCGACGACCTTCTGACCATTCCGCTGGCGCAGGGGACGAACTGGTCCGACGAGGAGATCGCCTCGGAGATTGAGAACAACGCGCAAGGCATTCTCGGCTATGTCGTGCGCTGGATCGATCAGGGCGTCGGATGCTCCAAGGTGCCCGACATCCACGATGTCGGCCTGATGGAGGACCGCGCGACCTGCCGGATCTCCAGCCAGGCGCTTGCGAACTGGCTGCATCACGGCGTGGTCTCGGAGGAGCGTGTCATGGAGGCGCTCAAGAAGATGGCGGCGAAGGTGGATGCGCAGAACGAAAACGATGCGTCCTACCGGCCCATGGCGCCCGATTTCGACGGGGTCGCGTTCAAGGCGGCTTGCGACCTGGTCTTTGAGGGACGCCAGCAGCCCTCGGGCTATACCGAGCCGGTGCTGCATCGCCGGCGCCTCGAGCTGAAGGCTGCCGGCTGAGCCATCCGGCACAACGCGGGGGCTTCGCGCCCCCGCACCCCCGCGAGGTGTATGAACGAAGATGAAGGGCCGGCGCCCCGCGCGGGCCCTTCTGCCGTTCAGGCAGGGCCCAATCGCGCCTATGCCGCCCCATGCCCGAGGGCCGCGTCGAGCGGCTCGTTTCCATCCCGCCCCTGGCCGCGAGACGCCCCCTTTGCACCATGCTGGCAAGATGCGGCGATGTCCGGGGCTGACAGCGGCGCCGCGGGCTCCCTATATTGGGGGGAAGAAGCAGGGAAGGATCGCGAATGACACGGCCCGTCGTCGGCATCATCGGCAATCAGCACTTGATCAACGAGGAATACCTGACGCATGGCGGCGGGGCGATGAACTCGCTCGCCGTGGCGGAAGTCAGCGGCGCGATGCCTCTCGTCATCCCGGCCGATCCGCGCCTGGTCACCGTCGACGAGCTTTTGCGGACCTGTGCCGGTTTCCTGTTCACCGGGGGGCGGCCAAACGTGCATCCCGAGGAATACGGTGTCGCCGCGACGGAGGCGCATGGCGCCTTCGACCGGGCCCGCGATGCGGTGACGCTGCCGCTGATCCGGGCGCTCGTGGAGCGGGGCCAGCCCCTGCTGGGCATCTGCCGCGGCTTCCAGGAGGTCAATGTCGCGATGGGCGGAACGCTGCATCCCGAGATCCGCGACCTTCCGGGGCGCAGCAACCACAGGATGCCGCCGGACGGGACGGAGGAGGAGAAATTCGCCCTGCGCCATCTGGTCAGCCTCAGCGAGGACGGACCGTTCCACAAGCTCTTCGGCGCGCGGGAGGTGATGACCAATACCCTGCACGGGCAGGGGATCGACCGGCCCGGTGCGCGGATCGTGATCGATGGCCGGGCGCCGGATGGCACGCCGGAGGCGCTCTACGTGCGCGATGCGCCGGGTTTCACGATGTCGGTCCAGTGGCATCCCGAATACCGGGCGGCAACCGACCCCGTCTCGCGCCCTCTCTTCGAGGCCTTCGGGGAGGCGGTCGCGGCCTGGGATGCGGGCGCCGGCCAGGCGCGGATGCGCGCGATCGCCTGAGACGCGGCCCCTACATGCGCAGCAGCGCGCCCTCGTGCCGCTTGAGGCTGTGCCGGATGGCGGGACCGAAGGCGCCGGCATCGCTGCGCAGGGCGGGAAAGAGGTCGAAGACCTCGGCGCGCGCCGCGCAGTCGAGCGTTCCGAGGCCGATCCTGCCGGGGTGGAAGCTCTCCGACGGTGCGCCTTCGGCATAGACGATCTCGTGGCGGCGGAACATGATGTGATGGTAGGTCACCTCGCCGCCGCTCTCCTGCAGCACCCGGGACTCGTCGACGAGGTGGCGGGCCGCGACGATCACCTCGTCCTGGCCGAAATACATCTGTGCCCGCCAGTCGTCGATGAGCATCCGGTGTTGCGGCGAGACCAGCAGATCGCGTGTCGCGCCGAAATTTCCCGCGCGGATCCTGATCGGGGCGCGCGCCCCTTCGGCGGCCACCGTCCGGCGCCCGATCCACTCGATCTGTTGCACGCCGTGATCGGCGGTCACGACCGGGTCGCCCCGGCGCAGGGTCTCGACCGGACGCGGGCCGCCGGGGGTCAGGATCCGGGTGCCGCCGGCAAAGCAGATGACGACATTCTCCATCTCGAAGAAGGAGACGGTGGAGCCATCCGCGAGGACCGCCGTGCCGTTCAGGCCGCCATTCTCGTCGGGCGTGCCGTCGAAGGTGACATCGCGCCAACGGGCCTGGCCCTGGAAATAGAGCGTGTCACCGAGGGTTTCGCCCTGCTCCCCGCCATAGAGGCTGATGGGGGCGCCGCCGGGTTCGGCGAGATCCTCGATGTAGAAGACGTCATCGCCGCTGCCGCCCGTGGCGACATCGCCTTGCGAGGCGGTGATGGTGTCGTTGCCGCGCTCGCCATGCAGACGGTCGGCGCCGGTTCCGCCGGAGATCACGTCATCGCCACCGCCGCCGCGGATGCTGTCATCGCCGGCGCCGCCGCTGAGGACGTCATCCTCGCCATTCGCGTTGATCGTGTCGAAATGGACGTCGCTGACCCAGATGGCCTGGGTGCCGGCGAGGCCGTTGGCGTAGTCGATCGTGATCGAGGAAACCGGGCCGGCAACCTGCACCAGCAGAGAGCCGATTTCCTGGGACGGGTTGGAATCGGTATCGCCCGCGGTGACCGTGTTGCCACTCACTGTCGCGGAGGATGAGGGGCTCAGGGTGACGGCGACCGGGTTGCCCAGCGCGTCGAAGGCATTGATGGTGACGATATCGCGATGGTTATCCGCACCGAAGTCGATATCGTTGATGCGGAAGATGACATCCTGGACTTCGTCGCCGATACCGCTTGCCGGGTCGGCGGCCGAGAAATCGAGCCTTGTCTGCGAGGTCTGCGCATCGCCGTCCCCGATCAGGAACAGGCTGGAGCGGTCGGACATGGGATCGGTCGGACTCACGAAGACCCGGTCGGTGGATTCGACCTGGTAGAGTGTTCCGTTGTTGCCGGTATCGGTGAAGCTGACCGCGACCTGCATGTCGCCGGTCACTTGCGTGAAATCGGTTAGATCCGCCTCGTCCGCGCCGGCTTCCGACCAGCGAAGCGCCTCGTCGGCGTGGTCGCCCTCTATGGTGTCATCGCCCGCGCCGCCATCGACCGTGTCGCGCCCGGAGCCGCCCTCGACGAAATCGTCGCCCGCGCCCGCAGAGACCGAATCGTCGCCGGCGCCGGCTTTGATCGTGTCGCCCAGCCCCGAACTGCCGGCGCCGAAGCCGTCATCGACCTTGTCGCCTTCGGGATCCCCGGCATAGGAGGCATTGATGACGTCATTGCCGGCAGTGCCAGAGATCTCGTGCGGGGCGCCTTCGTAATCGGCATAGGTGAAGGGTGTGCCGGTCTCGAAGGAGGGCTGACTTTTGTAGTCGACGACTTCGTAGCTGCGACCCATCACGAGCGGCTGCTCGGAAAGCGTGTATTTCCCGACCGATCCGGAGCCGTCGCGGACATCGAGGCGGGCGACCTCGAACGTCTCGCCGCTGATGCTGTCGCGAACGGTCCAGACTTTCTCGGCGGAGTAGGTCACGCCCGAGTAAGTGGTCCCGCCCAGAACGAACGTGCCGGTGGCCGTCTCGTCGGTCGAACGGCTGGTCAGGCCGGTGCCGCTGGCGCCGGTCTGGTTGTCGGTAAGATAGACGCGGCCGGCGGGATCGTTCTCGCCGCTCCAGGTGACAAGGTCGCCCGGATTGTTGGAGAATATGTCCGCAGCATCCTGCGAATATGCCTTGAACTTGTAGTCTGCCACGGCGCCGCCCTCTTCCTGTGCCGGCAGGATGAGTGTGCCGGATGCGAGCCGTTATCGCTGCTTGGCGGGACGTGGATTGGGAGGCGGCGTGACCTTCCTGTGATCGGATTGGGGCAGAATTGGCAACACAGGAGGAGGTGCGGGCGGAATTGTCCGCGCATTTCGTGCCGCCCAGGGAGGCACGGCCCGCGCGGGTCCGGCTCAGGTCACGGCATTGCGGGCATGGAAGGCCGGGTCGTCCCAGCGCCGGCTGCCCAGGATCCGCGACAGGATGGCGGCGGCGCGGTCGATCCCTTCTTCGCCGATATAGAGCGGCGTGATCCCGAAGCGCAGGATGTCGGGCGCCCTGAAATCGCCGATGACACCCTCGGCGATCAGCGCCTGCATCACGGCGTAGCCCTGGGGGTGATGGAAGGAAACCTGCGCCCCGCGTGCCTGTGCATCGCGGGGCGAGGCGAGACGCAGGCCGGGGCAGGTGGCCTCCACCGCTTCGATGAAGCGCTCGGACAGGGCGATGCGGCGGTGATGCAGCACCTCCATGTCGACCTGGTCCCAGATGTCGAGCGCCGCCTCCAGGGCGGCCATCTGCAGGACCGGCGGCGTGCCCACGCGCATTCGCGCGACGCCGGCGCCCGGACGGTATTCGGGCTCGAAGGCAAAGGGGGCGTCATGGCCGAGCCAGCCGGCAAGGGCGGGACGGGCGGCGTCGGCATGGCACGGGGCGACATGGATGAAGGCCGGCGCACCCGGACCGCCATTGAGGAACTTGTAGGTGCAGCCGACCGCGAAATCCGCGCCGCCCCGGCCCACGTCGACCGGAACGGCCCCGGCGGAATGCGCGAGATCCCAGATCGCCAGCGCGCCGGCCTCATGGGCCCTGCGCGTCAGCTCGGCCATGTCATGGCGCCGGCCGGTGCGGTAGTCGACCTCCGTCACCAAGAGCGCGGCCACGTCCTCGTCGATCGCGCCGCCAAGCTCCTCTGGGGCCACGACACGCAGCTCGTGCCCCTTGCCAAGGCTGCCGATCAGTCCTTGCGCGATGTAAAGATCGGACGGGAAGTTACCGGAATCGCTCAAGATCACCTTGCGGTCGGGGCGCAGGGACAGGGAGGCGGCGAGGGCTTGGAACACCTTGATCGAAAGCGTGTCGCCAAGGACGGTGCTGCCCGCAGGGGCGCCGATCAGGCGGCCGATCCTGTCGCCCAGGCGCGCCGGCATCTCCATCCAGCCAGCCTTGTTCCACCCGGTGATCAGCATCCCGCCCCACTCGTCGGTGACGGCGGCGGCGATCCGGTCGGCGGCCTTGCGCGGCAGGGGCCCCAGGGAATTGCCATCGAGGTAGATGATCCCCTCGGGCAGGGCGAACCAGTCCCGCGTCTGCGTCGGCGAGGGATGGCTCATGCCTGTCCGCCGGCGATCTCGATGGTCTGCCCGTTGACGCTCCCCGCGCCATTCCCGCAGAGCCACAGGGCGGCGGATGCGACCTCCTCGGCCCCGATCAGGCGCTTGTGACGGTTCGCCTCGACCATCAGGCCGAGCGCCTCGTCGGCGCTCACCCCGGCCCGCTCGCGGATCGAGGCGACATTGCGTGTGATGATATCGGTCTCGACATATCCCGGACAGATCGCGTTGAAGGTGATGCCCCGTCCCAGGTGATCCTCGCTCAGCGCGCGTATCAGGCCGATCACCCCGTGCTTGGACGCGGTGTACGCCCCGGCACCGCGCAAGCCGCGAATGCCCGCGATCGAGCTGATCGCAATGACACGCCCCCAATCGTCGCTCTCGCCCTGCATGGAGCGCAGCGCCTCGCGAACGGTCACGAAGGCGCCGTCGAGATTGGTGGACATGATCCGCCGCCAGAACTCCATGTCGGTCTTGGGAATGGCCCGCCCTTCGGCGATGCCGGCATTGGCGATGCAGATGCGCACCGGACCGCGCGCCTGAACGGCCGAGCGGGTGCCCTCGACGACGGAATGCTCGTCCGTCACGTCCATCACCTGCGCATGGGCGCCGATGCGCTCTGCGGCCTGCCTGAGGACATCCTCCCGCCGGCCGGTGATCGTGACCTCGGCACCCGCGCCGCGCAGCGCCTGCGCGATGGCAAGGCCGATCCCGCTTCCGCCCCCGGTGACCAATGCATGGCGTCCTTGCAGATCCGTCATCCCTCAACTCCCCCTCGTAACTGCTGCGGCACCGTGCCGCGTTGCGCCAAAAGGTGCAAGTGATCGCCCGCGAGCCCGCTTGTGAAATATTATTACGCCATATAGACCGTTAAGGGATGGGCGGCGAACGGGCGAGATCCGCGCCGCCGGAGGGACAGATCGAGAGGTTGCGAGACGATGAAATTCGGAGCGTTAGCTGAACGCGCGGCTGGTGAGCGGCGCGTTGCATTGACGCCGATGTCTGCCGGGGATCTCGGCAAGCTCGGCCATGACTGCGTGATCGAGACAGGGGCCGGCGCCGAGGCCGGTTTCAGCGACGACGCCTACCGCGAGGCGGGTGTCGAGGTGCTCGACAGCGCCCAGGCGGTGTTCGAGGCGGCCGATGTGCTGGGCAAGGTTCAGCCCCCCACCGAGGCCGAGGTCGACATGATGCGCGAGGGACAGACGCTCATCTCCTTCGTCTGGCCGGCACAGAACGAAGCGCTGCTCGAGCGGGCAAAGTCCAAGGGCGCGACGCTGATCGCGATGGACATGGTGCCGCGCATCAGCCGCGCCCAGAAGATGGACGCGCTGAGCTCGATGGCCAACATCGCCGGCTACCGCGCGGTGATCGAGGCCGGCGCCAATTTCGGCCGCTTCTTCACCGGCCAGGTGACCGCCGCAGGCAAGGTGCCGCCCGCCAAGGTGCTGGTCGTCGGAGCCGGCGTGGCCGGTCTTGCGGCCATCGGCACGGCGACCTCGCTGGGCGCCATCGTGCGCGCCTTCGACGTGCGCCCCGAGGTGGCCGAGCAGATCGAGAGCATGGGCGCCGAGTTCCTGTTCCTCGACTTCGAGGACAGCCAGGACGGCAGTGCGTCGGGCGGCTACGCGGCACCCTCGAGCCCGGAGTTCCGCGAAGCGCAGCTCAAGCTCTTCCGCGAGCAGGCGCCCGAGGTGGACATCGTCATCACCACGGCGCTGATCCCCAACCGCGAGGCGCCCGAGCTTTGGACCGAGGACATGGTCAAGGCCATGAAGCCGGGTTCCGTCATCGTCGATCTCGCAGCCGAGAAGGGGGGCAACTGCAAGCTCACCGTCAAGGACGAGCGGATCGTCACCGATAACGGCGTGATCATCATCGGCTATACCGACTTCCCGAGCCGCATGGCGACCCAGTCGAGCACGCTCTACGCCACGAACATCCGTCACATGCTCACCGATCTGACGCCCGAGAAGGACGGCAAGATCGTGCATAACATGGAAGATGACGTGATCCGCGGGGCCACGGTCACCCATGACAGGGAAATCACCTGGCCGCCCCCGGCCCCGAAGGTCAAGGCGATCGCGGCCGCGCCGAAGAAGGACAAGCCCAAGGAGCTGACCCCCGAGGAGAAACGCGCAGCCGAGACGGCCGCCTTCCGCGCGGCCACCCGCACGCAGGTCACGGTGCTGGCGGCAGGCGCCGCGCTGATGCTGCTGGTCGGGGCTTTCGCGCCCGCCAGCTTCATGGCGCATTTCATCGTCTTCGTGCTCGCCTGTTTCGTCGGTTTCCAGGTGATCTGGGGTGTCAGCCATTCGCTGCACACGCCCCTGATGGCGGTCACCAACGCGATCTCGGGCATCGTCGTGATCGGCGCCTTGCTGCAGATCGGATCGTCGAGCCTGTGGGTCCTGCTGCTGGCCAGCATCTCGGTGCTGATCGCCACAATCAACATCGTCGGTGGCTTCATGGTGACGCGCCGGATGCTTGCCATGTTCCAGAAGTCGTAAGGAGGCCAGATACATGCTGTCCGACGGACTTGTCTCGGCCGCCTATATCGCGGCCTCCGTTCTCTTCATCCTCAGCCTCGGCGGATTGTCGGGGCAGGAAAGCGCCAAGCGCGCGGTGTGGTATGGCATCGCCGGCATGGCGCTTGCCATGTTCGCCACCATCTTCGGGCCGGGCGTGGGCAACTACCTCGCGATCATCCTGATGGTCGCGGCCGGTGCGGTGCTGGGCGTGCAGGTCGCGCGCCGTGTGGGCATGACCGAGATGCCCCAGCTCGTCGCCGCCCTGCACAGCTTCGTGGGCCTCGCCGCCGTGCTGATCGGGCTCAACGCCGATCTCGAGATCGGCCGCGTGACGCAGACCTTCGCCGATGCCGGGCTTGCCTTCCCGCCGCCCGAGGGCTGGGCCGCCAACGGGGTCGCCACGGATGTCCTGCTGGCCATGGAGGCGATCGCCAGCTCCTTCAGCGGCTTCGCCGCGGTGATCGCACACAAGACGGCCACCGAGATCACGATCCTGCGGGTCGAGGTCTTCCTCGGGGTGTTCATCGGTGCCGTGACCTTCACCGGCTCGATCGTCGCCTTCGGCAAGCTCGCCGGCCGCGTCGACGGAAAGCCCAAGAAGCTTCCCGGCGGTCACATGTTGAACGCCGGCGCCTTGGCGCTCTGCCTCATCCTGGGCTTCATCTACTTCGCGGGCGGCGGCATCTGGACGATGATCCTGATGGCGATCATCGCGGGCTTCATCGGCTGGCACCTGATCATGGGGATCGGCGGCGCGGACATGCCCGTCGTCGTCTCGATGCTCAACAGCTATTCGGGCTGGGCGGCAGCGGCGATCGGCTTCACCCTCGGCAACGACCTGCTGATCGTGACCGGTGCGCTCGTCGGCTCCTCGGGCGCGATCCTGAGCTACATCATGTGCAAGGCGATGAACCGCAAGTTCGTCAGCGTGATCCTCGGCGGCTTCGGCGGCACCACCGGTCCCGCGATGGAAGTCGAGGGCGAGCAGGTGGCGATCGACGCCGGGGGTGTGGCCGCCGCCCTCGAGGATGCCGACAGCGTGGTGATTGTGCCGGGCTACGGCATGGCCGTCGCGCAGGCGCAGCAGTCGGTCTCCGAGCTGACGCGCAAGCTGCGTGCCAAGGGCAAGGAGGTGCGTTTTGCGATCCACCCCGTGGCAGGCCGGCTTCCGGGCCACATGAACGTGCTTCTGGCCGAGGCGAAGGTGCCCTATGACATCGTGCTCGAGATGGACGAGATCAACGACGACTTCCCGTCCACGGACGTGGTCATCGTGATCGGTTCGAACGACATCGTGAACCCGGCCGCCCAGGACGATCCCAACAGCCCGATCGCCGGCATGCCGGTGCTCGAAGTGTGGAAGGCCAAGCAGGTCTTCGTCTCCAAGCGCGGTCAGGGAACCGGCTATTCCGGCATCGAGAACCCGCTTTTCTTCAAGGACAACACGCGGATGTTCTACGGCGACGCGAAAGCCTCGATCGATCAGCTGCTGACACGGATCGACTGATCCGGCGCAAGGGAGGGGCGCCCGGCCGGGTGCCTCTTCGTTCCCCTTCACGGGAACAGGTGGAAAGGGCGCATCGCGGCGGGCCGCGGGGCGCCCTTTCGCCGTTTCGGGGGCCGGGATCCGGTTCAAGTGCTTTTCACCGCCGCCGCACGGCCTATGCTCGGAGCGGATGGCGATTGCGCGTAGTCGATTTTCGGGAAGGACCACAGTCATGACGCGAGAGACCACCGACCGGGCCGTTCACGACCTCTTCATCATCGGGGGCGGAATCAATGGCACGGGCATCGCGCGCGATGCCCAGGGGCGCGGGCTCGACGTCGTGCTCGCCGAGATGGGGGACTTGGCGCAGGCAACCTCCTCGGCCTCCACCAAGCTTTTCCACGGGGGGCTGCGGTATCTGGAATTCTTCGAGATCGGGCTGGTGCGCAAGGCGCTGATCGAGCGCGAGACGCTGCTCGAAGCGATGCCGCACATCTCCTGGCCGCTGCGCTTCGTGCTTCCCTACAGCCCCGAGATGCGCTTCGAGGGCACGACCCCCACATCGCGCCTGCTGGGCACGGTCATGCCCTGGATGAAGGGCCGGCGGCCCTCGGCGCTCATCCGCTTCGGCCTGTTCCTCTACGACACGCTGGGGGGGCGCAAATACCTGCCGGGCACGGCCACCTTGCGGCTGGCTGGCACGCCCGAAGGGGCGCCGCTCGCCGAGCGCTTCGAGAAGGCTTACGAATATTCCGACTGCTGGGTCGAGGATGCACGTCTCGTCGCGCTCAACGCGCGCGATGCCGAGCTGCGCGGCGCCCGCGTGATGACCCGTACCAAGGTCGTCTCCGCCGAGCGCGAGAACGGCCTCTGGACGGTGACATGCGAGGATATCGACAGCGGCGCGCGCAGCACGGCGCGGGCCCGCGCCCTCGTCAATGCCGGCGGCCCCTGGGTCGAGGACGTGATCCGCAACACGCTGCGCATCAACTCCTCCGAGGGCGTGCGCCTCGTGCGGGGCAGCCATATCGTCACGCGCCGCCTCTTCGATCACGACAAGGCCTATTTCTTCCAGGGCGAGGATGGACGGATCATCTTCGCGATCCCCTATGAGAGCGACTTCACCCTGATCGGCACGACGGACAAGGATCACCGCGGCGACCCCAAGGCGGCCGAATGCACGGATGAGGAGATCGATTATCTTTGCGCCTTCGCATCGAGTTACTTCAAGAAGCCGGTGCGCCGCGAGGATGTCGTCTGGACCTATTCCGGTGTCAGGCCTCTCTACGACGACGGCGCGAAATCGGCGACGGCGGCGACGCGGGACTACGTGCTCTCGCTCGATGCGGGACCGGGCACCGATGGCGGTATGGGACAGGAGCCGCCGCTGCTGAATGTCTTCGGGGGCAAGATCACCACCTATCGCAAGCTTGCCGAGCAGGCGCTGGTCAAGCTTCAGCCGTTCTTCGGGTCGATGAAGGAGCCCTGGACGGCGGGGGTGGCGCTGCCCGGCGGGGACTTCCCCGTGAACGGTGTGCCGGAGCTCACGCGGTCGCTGCGCGAGGCTCATCCCTGGCTCGAGCCGTATCATGCCGGACGGCTGATCCGGGCATACGGCACCGAGGCGGCGGTGCTGCTCGACGGGGCGGCGAGCATGGAGGCGCTCGGGCACGATTTCGGCGGCACGCTGACCGAGCGCGAGGTTCGCTGGCTGATGCGCCATGAATATGCACGCCGCGCCGAGGACGTGGTCTGGCGCCGCACGAAGCTGGGACTTAGGATGAGCACCGAGCAAGTCGCCGAACTCGATGCCTGGATGCTGGCGCACCGGGCCGAGGGAGAGGGCGAGGCCGGCGGGCAGGGAGGCACGCCGGCGCATTGAGATAGGAAGGAGGCCGCCGTGACGCAAATTCTGGCGATTGACCAAGGGACAACCTCGAGCCGGGCCATCGTTTTCGACGGGCAGATGAAGATCGTATCGAGCGCGCAGCGCGAGTTCGAACAGCATTATCCGCGGTCCGGCTGGGTCGAGCACGAGGTCGAAGATCTTTGGAGCAGCACGATCGCCACCTGCCGCGAGGCGATGGCCGCCGCGCCGGGCGAGGGGGCGGAGATCGCCGCGATCGGAATCACCAACCAGCGCGAGACGGTCGTCGTGTGGGACCGCGAGACGGGAAAGGCGATCCACCGCGCGATCGTCTGGCAGGACCGGCGCAGTGCCGCGCTCTGCCGCGCGCTGCGCGAGGCGGGCCACGAGGAGATGGTGACGGACCGTACCGGCCTGATCCTCGATCCCTATTTCTCGGGCACCAAGCTGCGCTGGCTCCTCGACGAGGTCGAAGGCGCGCGCGAGGCGGCCGAGGCGGGGCGCCTTCTGTTCGGCACGGTCGACAGCTACCTCATCTGGAAGCTGACCGGCGGGCGGGCGCATGTCACCGATGCGACCAACGCGGCGCGCACCTTGCTCTATGATATCCGCAAGGGACGCTGGTCCTCAGCGATGTGCGAATTGCTCGGCATCCCGATGAAGATGCTGCCGGAGGTCAAGGACAGCGCCGCCGATTTCGGAACCACCGATCCCGCGATCCTGGGCCGCGCGATACCGGTGCTGGGCGTCGCCGGCGACCAGCAGGCGGCGACCGTCGGGCAGGCCTGCTTCGAGCCTGGAATGTTCAAATCGACCTATGGCACCGGCTGTTTCGCGCTGCTCAATACCGGGGACACTCCTGTGGCCTCGCGCAACCGCCTGCTGACGACCATCGCCTACCAGCTCGACGGCAAGCCGACTTACGCGCTCGAGGGCTCGATCTTCATCGCGGGGGCGGTGGTGCAATGGCTGCGCGACGGGCTCGGGGTGATCGGTTCCGCCTCCGAGACGCAGGCCTTGGCCGAACGGGCCGATCCGGCGCAGGACGTGGTCATGGTCCCGGCCTTCACCGGGCTGGGGGCGCCCTATTGGAGCGCCGATTGCCGGGGCGCGGTCTTCGGCCTCACGCGCAATACCGGGCCGGCGGAGCTCGCGCGCGCCGCGCTCGAATCGGTGGGCTTCCAGACCCGCGATCTGCTCGAAGCGATGCATGCCGACTGGAGCGGCGGGGAGGCGCGCACCCTGCGGGTGGATGGCGGGATGAGCGCGAGCAATTGGACGATGCAATTCCTGTCGGACATCATCGGCGCGCCGGTGGACCGCCCGCAGGTGCTCGAGACGACGGCCCTTGGCGCCGCCTGGCTGGCCGGGATGCGGGCGGGGGTCTATCCCGATCAGGCGGGATTCGCGAAGGCCTGGGCGCTTGAGCGGCAGTTCACCCCGGGAATGGAGGAAGAGATGCGCGCGGCCAAATACGCCCGCTGGTCGCAGGCGGTCTCGGCGACGCTCTCGCTCTGACGCTGCGGCCCCCTTCCCGCTGGCCGGGTTTCCTGCCGGTTTTGCCCGGTCCGCCCATGGCATTCCGGCGCCCCATCTCCTACATCTAGGCGAGCGTCCCGCGGGGCGGCGGGCCAGGGTCCGCGCCGCGGGAAGGGTGGTGGACGCGATGCCGCCGCAGCTTCCGGAACCGGCGGGGCGGCACCCTTGCGGGCCTGGGAGCGCAATACTAAGACTCTGGCAATGTCGCGTCGGTAGCACTGGCGCGGTCCCAACACGCAAGGCAGGCCCAATGCACGATCCCTATGAGCACTACATGAACAACCTCGTCCCGATGGTGGTCGAGCAGACGAGCCGCGGCGAGCGGGCCTATGACATTTTCTCGCGGCTGCTGAAGGAGCGGATCATCTTCCTGTCGGGTCCCGTGCATGACGGGATGTCCTCGCTCGTGGTGGCGCAGTTGCTGCATCTCGAGGCGGAGAACCCGAAAAAAGAGATCAGCATGTATATCAACTCGCCCGGGGGCGTGGTGACCTCGGGGCTGTCGATCTACGACACGATGCAGTATATCAAGCCGGCGGTCAGCACGCTGGTGGTCGGACAGGCCGCTTCCATGGGCTCCCTGCTGCTTGCGGCCGGCGCGCCGGGGATGCGTTTCTCGCTGCCCAACAGCCGCGTCATGGTGCACCAGCCTTCCGGCGGCTACCAGGGCCAGGCCACGGATATCATGATCCACGCGCAGGAAACCCAGAAGCTCAAGGACCGTCTTAACCAGATTTATGTCAAGCATACCGGGCAGCCGCTCAAGAAGGTGGTGGACGCTCTCGAGCGTGACAACTTCATGTCCCCCGAGGAGGCCAAGGATTGGGGCCTGATCGACGAGATCGTGGAGAACCGCGGCAAGATCGAAGGCGAATAGGCGGCGCGGCGAAGTTTTATTTGGCGTTGTGCCCGAAAATGGTCTGCCCTAGGCTAGAGCCGAAGGGCAGATCGACCGGCCGAAGACAGGCATGGCCGGACCAGCAAGTGGGCGACGAGCCCCGAAGGATAAGCGATGGCGAACAATTCAGGCGACAGCAAGAACACGCTTTACTGCTCTTTCTGCGGCAAGAGCCAGCATGAGGTGCGCAAGCTGATCGCGGGTCCCACAGTGTTCATCTGCGACGAGTGCGTCGAGCTGTGCATGGATATCATCCGTGAAGAGACCAAGACCTCCGCGCTCAAATCCTCTGATGGGGTTCCGACCCCGCTGGAGATCTGCAACGTGCTGGACGATTACGTGATTGGCCAGGCGCATGCCAAGCGCGTTCTGTCGGTCGCGGTCCACAACCACTACAAGCGTCTGAACCATGCCGGAAAGACCGATATCGAGCTGGCCAAGTCGAACATCCTGCTGATCGGGCCCACGGGCTGCGGCAAGACGCTGCTGGCGCAGACGCTGGCACGCATCCTCGACGTGCCGTTCACGATGGCGGACGCGACCACCCTGACCGAAGCGGGCTACGTGGGCGAGGATGTCGAGAACATCATCCTCAAGCTGCTGCAGGCCAGCGAGTACAATGTCGAACGCGCGCAGCGCGGCATCGTCTATATCGACGAGGTCGACAAGATCACGCGCAAGTCCGACAACCCTTCCATCACCCGCGATGTGTCGGGCGAGGGTGTGCAGCAGGCCCTGCTCAAGATCATGGAGGGCACCGTCGCCTCCGTGCCGCCGCAGGGCGGGCGCAAGCATCCGCAGCAGGAATTCCTGCAAGTCGACACGACCAACATCCTCTTCATCTGCGGCGGCGCCTTCGCTGGTCTCGAGAAGATCATCGCGCAGCGCGGCAAGGGCTCTGCCATCGGCTTCGGCGCGGATGTGAAGGACAATGACAGCCGCGGTGTCGGCGAGATGTTCGGGGAGCTCGAGCCTGAGGATCTCCTCAAATTCGGCCTGATCCCCGAATTCGTCGGCCGTCTGCCGGTGATCGCGACGCTGACCGACCTTGACGAGGAGGCGCTCGTCACCATCCTCACCAAGCCCAAGAACGCGCTGGTCAAGCAGTATCAGCGCCTGTTCGAGCTTGAGGATGCGGTGCTGCGCTTCACCGATGACGCGCTCGTCTCGATCGCCAAGCGGGCCATCGACCGCAAGACCGGCGCGCGTGGCCTCCGCTCGATCATGGAGGACATCCTGCTCGACACGATGTTCGACCTTCCTGGCAAGGAGAATGTCGAGGAAGTGGTGGTCAACGAGGAGGCGGTCAATTCCGACGCCGCTCCACTGATGATCTATGCCGAGCAGAAGAAGGAATCCGCTTCGGCAAGCTGACGGCTCGTCCCGTTCCGAATTCGCGATACGGCCCGTTTCCGATGGAGGCGGGCCGTTTGCGTTCGTCCTTCTTGCCGTTGTGCCATCTGCGTGGCGGTGCTGCCTGCCGGGCGGACGCTGCGGGCAGCCGGGGCTGGACCTTGGCACGGGGCACTGGCATATCGGTGACATCCCTTACGGAGAACTCCGATGAGCGTTCTGAAGAAAATCCTGCGTGCCGTGACCTGGTGGAACGGTCAGACCCTGAACACGCAGCTCTGGACCTGGCGCCATGGCCAGAAGGTGGGCGAGGATGACGCCGGGAACACCTTCTACACTAATGCCGACGGCACGCGGCGTTGGGTGATCTACAACGGCGAGGCCGAGGCCAGCCGCGTTTCCCCGGACTGGCACGGGTGGTTGCACCATACCTGGGACGAAACCCCGGTCGAGCGCCCCGTGATCCGCAAGCGCTGGGAGAAGGAGCATCTGCCGAACCTCACCGGCACGGACGAGGCCTATGCCCCGGCGGGATCGCTGCGCCGGACCGCACCCGCGGAGCGCAGCGACTACGAGGCTTGGACCCCCGAATGATGGGCCTGGGCGGCGTGTTGCCGGTGGCCCCGCGCCGCATCAGCGGCCTGTGCCGCAAGATTGTGGCGTCGTGTCTCGTGGCCGCTTTCACTGCGCTGCTGCCCGCGGGGCTCGCGGCCGAGGAGACGATCCTCGCGCCGCGCGTGAGCGGCTCGCCGGCCGCGGTCCTTCGCGGTCTAGACAAGACCGCCGGTGATTTCACGGATATCGAGCTCGAAGTCGGCCATACCGCCCGGCTGGGCCGTCTCATGGTCACCCTTGGGGATTGCCGCTATCCAACCGAGAACCCGGCGGGCGATGCCTATGCCTACGTGGTCGTGCGCGATGTCGAGGCGCAGATGCCCAGCTTCGCGGGATGGATGATCGCATCGGCGCCGGCGCTCAACGCGCTCGAGAACGCGCGCTACGATCTCTGGGTCATGCGCTGCAAGATCTGATCCACGGGCGGCATGGGCGGTGCGGCCATGAAGTCGGCCTCGCGTCGCAGGGCGCGTTCGAGCCTTGCATGATAGGTCCTGCGCGGGATCTCGACCGCGCCGAGCGAGAGCAGGTGCGGGGTCGTGAACTGCGTATCAAAGAGGGTGAAGCCGCCGGACTTGAGGCGATCGACGAGGTAGAAGAGCGCGATCTTGGACGCGTCCGTCTTGCGCGAGAACATGCTCTCGCCAAAGAACGCGCCCCCCAGCGCGACGCCGTAGACACCGCCTACCAGCCTGTGCCCGTCCCAGACCTCCAGGGAATGCGCGTAGCGTGCGAGATGCAGCGCGCGGTAGAGCGCGAAGATCGTGTCGCTGATCCATGTCTCGGACCGGTCGGCGCAGCCCGAGACGACGCCGTCGAAATCCTGGTTCACCGTGATCGAGAAGGGCAGGCCTGTCAGGCGGCGCCGCAGCGAGCGCGAGACGTGGAAGCCGTCGAGCGGGATTATTCCCCGAAGACGCGGGTCGACCCAGAAGATCTCCGGGTCGTCCCGGCTCTCGGACATCGGGAATATGCCCTGCGCATAGCCGTTGAGCAGCAGTTCGGGCGTCAGCGCTGAGGAGCCGCCCACCTCTCAGCCCAGATTCGTCTCGAGCCAATGTTCCAGCCAGTGAATATTGTACTCACCGGTCTGGACGGCCTTCTCACGCAGCAGCGCATCGAAGAGTGGCACCGTCGTGTCGATCCCGTCGACGATCAATTCCCCCAGCGCGCGCGACAGCCGGGCCAGCGCCTCGGGCCGGTCGCGGCCATGCACGATCAGCTTGCCGATCAGGCTGTCGTAATAGGGGGGGATGCGGTAGCCGTCGTAGAGAGCGCTGTCCATCCGCACCCCCAGGCCGCCGGGCGTGTGATACTGGCTGATCCGGCCCGGCGAAGGCGCGAAGTTCGGCAGTTTCTCGGCGTTGATACGCACCTCGATGGAATGCCCGGAAATGGTCAGGGTATCCTGCTCGAACTCCATGGGCAGGCCGGCGGCCACCCTGATCTGCTCGCGCACCAGGTCGACGCCGAAGATCGCCTCGGTCACCGGATGCTCGACCTGAAGGCGCGTGTTCATCTCGATGAAATAGAACTCGCCGTTCTCGTAGAGGAACTCGATCGTGCCGGCGCCGGCATAACCGATCTCGGCCACGGCGTCGGCGCAGGTCTTGCCGATCCGCGCCCTTTGCTCGGGGGTGATCGAGGGGCCGGGGGCTTCTTCGAAGACCTTCTGATGGCGCCGTTGCAGCGAACAGTCCCGCTCACCCAGATGCACCGCGCGTCCCTTGCCATCGCCGAAGACCTGGATCTCGATATGGCGCGGCGTGCCAAGATATTTCTCGATATAGACCTCGTCATTGCCGAAAGCTGCCTTGCCCTCGGCGCGGGCCGTGCGGAAGGCGGTCTCGATGTCGGCCGCACTGCGGGCCAGTTTCATGCCGCGTCCGCCGCCCCCGGCGGTGGCCTTGACGATCACCGGATAGCCGATCTGCCCGGCCACCTCGCGCGCGGCATCGAGATCGGGGACACCGCCTTCCGAGCCCGGAACGCAGGGCACGCCCAGCTTGCGCATCGTGTCCTTGGCGGTGATCTTGTCGCCCATGATGCGGATATGCTCGGCGGAGGGGCCGATGAAGGAAAGGCCGTGATCCTCGACGATCTGCACGAAATTGGCGTTCTCGGAGAGGAAGCCGTAGCCGGGATGGATCGCCTGCGCCCCGGTGATCTCGCAGGCCGAGATGATGGCCGGAACGCTGAGATAGCTTTGCGTGGCGCTCGGCGGCCCGATGCAGACCGACTCGTCGGCCATGCGGACATGCATCGCGTCGGCATCGGCGGTCGAATGCACGGCAACCGAACGGATGCCCATCTCGCGGCAGGCTCGGATGACGCGCAGCGCGATCTCGCCGCGATTGGCGATCAGGATTTTGTCGAACATGCGGCAGCCCTCATTCGACGATCATCAGCGGCGCGCCGAACTCGACCGGGGAGCCGTCTTCGACCAGGATCCGCCGGACCGTGCCCGAGCGCGGCGCGGCGATGTGGTTCATGGTCTTCATCGCCTCGACGATGAGCAGGGTCTGGCCCTCGCTGACCGTGTCGCCGGTCTTGACGAAGGCATCGGCGCCGGGCTCTGGCGAGAGGTAGATCGTTCCGACCATCGGCGAGGTCACGGCGCCCGGCAGACGCGCAGGGTCGTCATTCTCGGCGGCGGCCGGTGCCGGCGCAGCGCTCGGGGCGGAGGGGGCCGGCGCCGGGGCGCTCGGTGCGACGGGGGGAGGCGGGGCCACGATGGTCTGGCGACTGACGCGCACGTCGATGCTGTCGGCCTCGGCATAGTCGCGCTTGACCCGCAGCTCGGTCAGATCGTTCTCGCGCAGTAGCTCCGCCAGCGCCCTGATGAAGGCCACGTCGGATTTGTGCGGGGTGTCTGTCATACCGTCCTCAAGCATTTTGGCTGCCGGCACGTCCGGCCGGTCTGATCTGACCGCTTATAGGGGAGGCGAGGATGCGTGAAAAGTCGCAACCTCCCTTGCGGGAGGCGCGAAAGGGGGCGTTATCCCGCATCCCTTGTGGTTTACGGGACGTTCGGGATCCGACCCGTAGGTAGAATACGTGCGGCAGGGGCCCGCCGAAGGCAATGAGAGAATGGACATAACGCGAGGGCAACCCGGCAGCGCCGCGAGGTGCCTGCTGCAAATGGTATCGATGACCTGCAGCCGCTGCTCCTTTCGCGCGTGCGGCGTTGGCGGCGGAGCGATGGAACTTCGGCCTGCCGAGGGGCAACCGGCGCGAGGCTGAACGCGGCGATGCTCAGTTTCGCGCGGCAGGAGCGGGCATGGCGGGCGCCCCGGCTTCCGGGGCCAGCGCATGGCGGTAGAAGGTTTCGACGAAACGCTCCGCCTCGTCGAAATGCGCGTTCCCGTGCGGCGCGAGAATGCCGCGCACTTGCGCGTCGAAATCGGCATAATGCTGGGTAACGGCCCAGATCGAAAAGATCAGGTGACGCGGCTCCATGGCCGCGAGCAAGCCCTGGTCCTGCCATTGCGCGATGAGCGCGGCCTTGTCGTCGACGAGGTTTTTCAGCTCGCCCTCGATCCGGGCGGCGAAGCGCGGCGCGCCAGAGACGATCTCATTGGCGAATAGCCTGCTTTCTCGCGGAAAATCGCGCGACATTCGAAGTTTGCGCAGGGCATAGGCCACGATCTCCTCGATCGGCTCGCCATCGGCGTCAAGCGCAAGCAGCGGATCGAGCCACATGCTCATCAGCGCGGAGAGCAGATCGAGATAGATCGCCTCCTTGGAGGGAAAATAGTAAAGCAGGTTCGGCTTCGACAGGCCCGCGGCCAGGGCGATCGCATCGAGCGTCGCGCCCGCAAAACCGGCGTTGGAGAATTCGGCCAAGGCAGCATCGAGGATCGCACGCCTGTTGCGCTGCTGTATCCGTGTCTGCCGACGCGGTTTGGTCATGATCGCGCTCTGCCCTCGCAGGACCCTCGAAACGCGGCGGGCCGTGAAGTTCTTGACTGGTTACAAGGCTCTGCTAGCCTGTTTCTGACCGTCTGGTCAAACAATTCGAGCGCGCCGCTCAAGGCCCGCCACCACGACAAGGGACCATTGCGATGCCATCCAGACCGATGCCGGCCATGCCGGGCCGCACCACTGCGCGGGGGGCGCGCGCATGACCGCCGGGCAAGCGCCATCCGCCAATCTGCGGATCGATTCCGACCGTTTGTGGGACAGCTTGATGGAGATGGCGAAGATCGGCCCTGGCGTGGCGGGCGGCAACAACCGCCAAGCCCTTACCGACGAGGATGCCGAAGGCCGTGCACTTTTTGCGCGGTGGTGCGAGGAGGCGGGCGCGGAGATGGGCGTGGACGAGATGGGCAACATGTTCGCCCGCCGGGAGGGCGAGGATGCACGGGCATTGCCGGTCTATGTCGGCAGCCATCTCGACACCCAGCCGACGGGCGGCAAGTATGACGGGGTGCTGGGCGTGCTCGGCGGGCTCGAAATCCTGCGCAGCCTCAACGATCTGGAGATCCGCACGCGCCATCCCATCGTGGTGGTCAATTTCACCAACGAGGAGGGCACCCGGTTTCCCCCGGCCATGCTCTCCTCGGGTGTCTTCGCCGGCACGATCGAGCGGGACTGGGCCTACGAGCGGCGCGACGCGGCGGGGAAAAGCTTCGGCGAGGAACTCGAGCGCATCGGGTACAAGGGCGAGGAGACGGTAGGCGCCCGCAAGATGCACGCCTTCTTCGAGCTGCATATCGAGCAGGGGCCGATCCTGGAGGACGAGGGCGCGCCGATCGGTGTCGTGACCCATGGCCAGGGCCTGAGCTGGACCCAGGTGACGGTGCGCGGCACGGAGGCGCATACCGGTTCGACCCCGATGCCGATGCGCCGCAATGCCGGGCTCGGCATGGCGCGGATCCTCGACCTGGTTGACGAGATCGCCTGGGGGCACCAGCCCAACGCCGTCGGGGCCGCGGGCCATATCGAGGTGCGGCCCAATTCGCGCAACGTGATCCCCGGCGAGGCGGTCTTCACGGTGGATTTCCGCTCGCCGGACGTCGACATCCTGCGCGACATGGAGCGGCAGCTGCGCGAGGGGGCGGCGCGGATCTGCGAGCGCATGGGGCTGGAGGTCACGCTCGAGCATGTGGGCGGTTTCGATCCCGTCACCTTCGACCCGGCTTGCGTGGCCGCCATCAGGTCGGCGGCCGAGCGGCTTGGCCATGCGCAGCGCGATCTCGTCTCGGGCGCCGGGCACGATGCCTGCTGGATCAGCAAAGTGGCCCCGACGGCGATGATCATGTGCCCTTGCAAAGGCGGGCTGAGCCACAACGAGGCGGAGGAGATCACACCGGAATGGGCCGGAGCGGGGGTGGAGGTCCTCTTCCACGCGGTGCTCGAAACTGCCGGTATCGCGGCTGAGGTGGACGCATGATGCGCGCTTCTCTCGCCGCCGCCGCCATTGTCGCCGCCTCCATGGTGCAGGGCTGCGTCATCTCCGAACGGACGGAGGATGGCCGGCTCAAGGATGTCGCCCCGGCGGCACTGGCCGCCTTGCCCGAGGGGGTGGATTCGCGCTTCCTGATCCGCGATGCGCAGGGCTGCTACGGGATCGCGATCGAGAAGACGGAGCCGCCTTCCGGACTGGCGTTGCGCGACGCCGATGGGACCCATATCTGCGACGACTGAGGTCGAGCGACACCCGCACCCTGTTCGGGAGCGGCCCTATCAGGATAGCCGGACTGACCCATGCCGCGAAGGCATGGACGGACGGATCGCGAGGATCGGCCGCGGGCGCTCGGACGGCGCGGTGCGCGACGCTCCGGTAGGCTGTGTCATGCCGGCCGGCATCGACCCATCCGGAAGTGCCGTCCGAGTGTCTGCGAGAATGCCTTGAAGGGGAATGGCGACGAAATCTTCGCTTCCCGGAGGCGCGCGGAGCCTTGGCCCGTCGCTTTGGGGCGAAACCGATCGGGTGTGTGGCAGGCCCTCAGAGGCGTATGAATGAAGATCGCGAGCGCCATTTTGCCGGGGCCTCTGACCAGGCACGCCGCTAGCAGAAGACCCTCGAGAATTTGGCCTTCGTCCTAGCGGCCGGTCTCCCGCTCGTCTCCGGGCAGGTTTTCCCACCAATTGGCATAGCTGCTGTTTGCTGGCGATTTGAGGCTTTCGTCGGGCGCGCCATCATCCCACCAGACCGGACCGCGCTCGCCCAGGCGGCGCTTCGCCGCGTCAACGGCCGCACGCGCCTGCATCGTCGCCTCGGCATCCTGCGCGAGGCCGACCGCGCGCCGTGCCTGCATCAATGCTTTGACCGCCGCGCGGCGTTCGCTTTCGTCGAGCGAGGGATCGGTTCGGCGCCAAAGCCGTCCCTTGGCCACGAAATACCGCCCGTCAGGCGTCTGGGGGTAGGTCTTGCGCATCACGGCCTCCCTGAAAGCCGGCCTTGGCCCACGAAAAAGGGGAGCCGGATAACCGGCCCCCCTAGTCGTCTGCATGATCCGGTCAGGGATCACTCGTATTCGGGCATCGCTTCGAGTTCGCTTTCGGTCATCTCGACGAAGGCACGGATTTCGCCGCCATCGGCGCGCTGAACCGAAATCTGGTTCATCTCGAGGGCAACGGGACGCTCGCCCATGCCGAGGAAGCCACCGACATCGATCACGGCACGGCCGATCTCGTTGCCGTTCATGACAAGCTCGGAAATTTCGCCGACCATCTCGTCATTGGCGTCATAGACCTGAGTTCCGGTCAGATCATCGGCGGTCAGCTCGTCGAAGGTCATCACGCTGTAGCCGTCACGTGCGGGGATGTCGGCCATCATGACGCGATCGGTTTCACGCTCGACCGGCTCGGCGGTCTCTTCAACCGGTTCGGTGACGGGCTCGACGGGCTCACCCGTGACAGCGAGATCGGCTGCGGGAGCTACGGGCTCTTCGCTTGCGGCGCCTTCTTCGATGCGAACGTCGGCTTCCGCCTGCTCGACCTGGATATCGGCGCCATCGGCGGCCTGCACGTTGACCTGCGCTTCGTCCTGCTGAACCTGAATATCAGCTTCGCCAGCGGATTCGACGTTCACTTCGGGCTCGGCCTGGGTGATCTCGACATTCGCCTGGTTGGCGTTGTTGACATCGACTTCGGCCTGACCGGAAGAGACGTTCACCTGCGGCTCGGCATCACGAACGACGATCTTCGGCTCGGGGCGCACGAAACGGACGGTCGGCTCGGGCTGCTCGACCGAAACCTGCGGCTCGGCGCTGTCCACGTTGACCTTGGGATCGGGCATCGTGATCGTCACGATCGGCTCGGGGATGTTCACCTCGACGGTGGGCTGTGCCTGCTCGACCGTGATGATCGGCGCCTGCTGCTCGACATTCACCGTCGGCTTGGACTGCGTCACGGTGATGGTCGGCTCGGGCTGCTCGACGACGACCTCGGGGGCCGGCTGATCGACGGTGACCTGGGGCTCGTCCACGGTGACGTTCACCTTGGGCTCGGCCTGCTCGACGACGAACTGGCCGCCGGCGGTCTGCATGGTCTGACGCTCCACTTCCTCGGCGGGCTGCGCCTCGGTGGTCGCAGCGGTGCGGCGCTCGATCTCGCCGATCACATCGGTCATGGTCGCATCACCGGCCACGCGGCGCGCTTCGCCCTCCTGCACTTCCTGCAGGTTGGTCATTTCATTGGCGCTGATGCCGGTCACGACCTGGTCATTCTCGAAACGCGCATCGGCGAGCGGCAGCGGAACCTGACGGCCATCGGCATTCACGACGAGGACGAATTCCTGACCGATCAGGGCAATGTACTCGGCCTGACCAAGTTCGGCGCCGGTGCTGTCGATCACGGAAAGGCCGGAAAGCTCGGAAACCTGCATATCGGCGGCGGCGGAGAAATTGCTTTCCATCTCGGCCGCGGTTTGGGCATAGACGGGAACGGTCGTCAGGACGAGAGCGGCAACGCCGCCCATCAGTCGGGATTTGATCGGTGTCATGGTGATCCTCCGGTAATTTCTATCTGCCTCGCAATTGCGAAGCGCTTACCCACTAGACGAAGATCACGGCGAGTTGTTCCAAGGAAAATCCCGCCGAATGCGCGCGGGTCGGCGATAATCCTGGAAAATATACGTGAAAGCAGGAGGATAGGGGTCGGACTGATAAAGGAAAACCCGGCACGTATGCCGGGTTTTCGCTAGGTCGTACAAGGTTGGCGGCGCCGCGGTCAGCCGCGATTCATCCGGTTTTCGATCAGATCGTCGACGACTTCCGGCTCGGCGAGGGTCGATGTATCGCCCAGCGCGCCGAAATCATCCTCGGCAACCTTGCGCAGGATACGGCGCATGATCTTGCCCGAACGCGTCTTCGGCAGGCCGGGCGCGAACTGGATCAGGTCCGGCTTGGCGATGGGCCCGATCTCCGTGCGCACCCAGTTGCCCAACTCCTTGCGCAGATCGTCGCTCGGCTCTCGCCCGGCCATCAAGGTGACATAGGCGTAGATGCCCTGACCCTTCACGTCATGCGGATAGCCGACGACGGCCGCCTCGCTGACCGCCTCATGGGCGACGAGGGCGGATTCGACCTCTGCCGTGCCCATCCGGTGACCCGAGACATTGATCACGTCATCCACCCGGCCGGTGATCCAGTAATAGCCGTCAGCGTCGCGGCGGCAGCCGTCTCCCGAGAAGTAATATCCCTTGTATTGCTGGAAATAGGTATCCTTGAAACGCTGGTGATCGCCCCAGACGGTGCGCATCTGTCCCGGCCAGCTATCGGCGATGCACAGGACACCCTCGGCCTCGGTCGTCTCGATGCGCTGGCCGCTCTCGGCTTCCAGGATGACGGGCTGCACGCCGAAGAAGGGCAGGGTCGCGCTGCCCGGTTTCGTCGGCGTTGCGCCGGGCAGGGGGGTGAGCAGGTGCCCGCCGGTCTCGGTCTGCCACCAGGTGTCGACGATGGGAACGCGCCCCTTGCCCACGACATCGTTGTACCAGTTCCAGGCCTCGGGGTTGATCGGCTCGCCGACCGTGCCGAGAACCCTGAGATTGCTCAAATCGTAGGGATCGACGAACTCGCGCCCCTTGCCCATCAGGGCCCGGATCGCGGTGGGCGCGGTATAAAACTGGTTGACCTTGTGCTTCTCGCAGACCTGCCAGAAGCGCCCGGCATCGGGATAGGTCGGCACGCCTTCGAACATCACCGTGGTCGCCCCGTTCGCGAGGGGACCGTAGACGATGTAGCTGTGTCCGGTGACCCAGCCCACATCGGCGGTGCACCAGAAGACATCGCCCTTGTGGTAGTCGAAGACATATTCGTGCGTCATCGCGGCATAGACGAGATAGCCGCCCGAGCTGTGCACGACGCCCTTGGGCTGCCCGGTCGAGCCGGAGGTGTAGAGGATGAAAAGCGGGTCCTCGGCGTTCATCTCCTCCGGCTCGCACTGGTCGGAGACATCCTGCTCGAGCTCGTGCAGCCAGAAGTCGCGTCCCTCAGTCATGTCGATCGCGCCGCCGGTGCGCTTGACCACCAGCATCTTGACCGCGTCGCCGCATTTCGCGAAGGCCTTGTCGGCGTTGCTTTTGAGCGGTGTCGCGCGTCCGCCCCTCGGGGCCTCGTCGGCGGTGATGACCACCTTGGCGTCGCAGCCGGTGATCCGCGCGGCGAGCGCGTCGGGTGAGAAGCCGGCGAAGACGATCGAGTGGATGGCGCCAATGCGGGCGCAGGCGAGCATCGCGTAGGCGGCCTGCGGGATCATCGGAAGGTAGAGCACCACGCGATCGCCGCGCCCAACGCCCATCTCCTTGAGCACGTTGGCGAACTTGCACACATGCGCGTGCAGCTGCTGGTAGGTGATGTGCTGCGCCTCGTCGCCGTCGGAATCGGGCTCCCAGATGATCGCCGTCTGGGTGCCGCGTTCGGCCAGGTGCCGGTCGATGCAGTTGGCCGCGACGTTCAGCGTGCCGTCCTCGAACCACTTGATCGAGACATCGTCATAGTCGAAATTCGTGTCCTTCACCCGGGTGAAGGGCTTGATCCAGTCGACGCGCTTGCCATGCTCGGCCCAGAAGCCCTCGGGGTCCTGCACCGAGGCGGCATAGAGCGCGTCATAGCGCTCCTTGTCGATATGGGCAGCCTCGGCAATGTCCTTGCTCGGCGGATAACTTGTTGTGTCGGTCATTCTGTCTCCTCCGCAAATCGCAATTCGCCCGGCTCAGATGGCCAGGTATTCGGCACGCAGTTTCTCGTCATCGAGCACCTCCTTGGCGGAGCCGTCGAAAACGACCGAGCCGGTGTCGAGGATGACGGCGCGGTCCGCCAGGGTGAGTGCGGCGACGGCGTTCTGCTCGACGATGATCGTGGTGATCCCCTGGTCGCGGATGACGTTCAGCGTCTTCGCGATTTCCTGGACGATGACCGGCGCCAGCCCCTCGTAGGGCTCGTCGAGCAGCAGCACCTTGATGTCGCGGCACAGGGCGCGGGCGATGGCGAGCATCTGCTGCTCGCCGCCCGACAGGGTCACGCCCTCCTGCTTGCGGCGCTCGCCCAGGCGCGGGAAAAGCTCGTAGACCCGGTCGATCGACCAGCCCTTCGGCGGCGCGATCTGCGCCAGTTGCAGGTTCTCCTCGACCGTCAGGCCGGGGATGATGCGCCGGTCCTCGGGGACCAGGGCGATGCCGTTCCCCGCGGCCTGGTGGGCCTTCATCTCGTGCAGCGGCTGGCGGTCGAGCCAGATCTCGCCCGAGCGAAGCTGCGGGTTGTCGAGCCGCGCGATGGTGCGCAGGGTGGAGGTCTTTCCCGCCCCGTTACGCCCCAGCAGGGCGAGGATCTCGCCCTCGTGCACGTCGAAGCTGACGCCCTGCACGATGTAGCTCTCGCCGTAATAGGCCTCGATGTTCCACAGGCTCAGATAGGCCGGCGTGGTGGCGGCGTTGTTTGCGTGCTTGTTGAAAGGTGCGTTCATGGAAGACATCTCCTCGATGCGTGTATCAGACCTGCGCCTCGCCCAGATAGGCTTCGCGCACCTTCGGGTGACCCTTGATGTTCTCCGGCGTCTCCTCAACGAGCGGCGTGCCTTGCGCCAGCACGGTGATCCGCTCGGCCAGCGAGAAAACCACGTGCATGTCATGCTCGATGATCGCCATGGTGATGTCGCGCTTGGCCTTGATCTCCTTGAGCAGGTCGATCGTGTTGTTGGTGTCGGCGCGCGCCATGCCGGCGGTCGGCTCGTCGAGCAGCAGAAGCTTGGGCTGCTGGCTCAGGCACATGGCCATCTCGAGGCGCCGCTTGTCGCCGCGCGACAGGGAGGAGGCCTGAACATGGCGCTTGTCTTGCATGTTCACGTCGATCAGCATCCGCTCGGCCTGCTCGATGATGTCGCTCTCACCGCTGGTCTTGCCGATCGCGTGCATCCTGAAGGCGCCGTCCCGCTTGGCGAAACAGGGGATCATCACGTTTTCGAAGACCGTGAGGTCGCTGAAGATCTCGGGGGTCTGGAAGACGCGGCTGATCCCCATCTGGTTGATCTCGTGCGGCTTGCGCCCCAGCACCGACTGCCCGTCGAACATGACGCTCCCGGTGTCGGGGATGAGCTTGCCGATCAGGCAGTTGAGGAGCGTCGACTTGCCGGCTCCGTTCGGTCCGATGATCGCGTGCACGGTGTTCTCGCGCACGCTGAGGTTCACGTCCGACAGCGCCTTGAGCCCGCCGAACCTCTTGGAGACGTTCTTGACTTCGAGAATGCCCATTCCGGTACTCCTCACTCTGCGGGTTTGCTGGAGGCCGCGCGCTTCTCGGCGGCGGAGGATTCGACGGGGCCGGCCTTGCGGTCACGGCGGCGGAAGGCAAAGCGTCCCATCCTCTGCCCGCCCTCGACCAGCCCGCCGGGCAGGAAGATCACGACCAGCATGAACAGAAGGCCAAGCGTCAGGTGCCAGCCCTTCCCGACGAAGGGATAGACGATGGCCACGAGGAGATCCTCGATCCCGTCGGGCATCACGGCGAACCAGCCATGCAGAACGCCTTCGTTGATCTTGGAGAAGATGTTCTCGAAATACTTGATGAAGCCCGCGCCCAGGACCGGACCGATCAGGGTGCCGGCACCGCCCAGGATGGTCATCAGGACGACCTCGCCCGATGCGGTCCACTGCATGCGCTCGGCGCCCGCCAGGGGGTCCATGGAGGCCAGGAGCCCGCCGGCGAGGCCGGCATACATGCCCGAGATCACGAAGGCGGCGAGCGTGTAGGGACGCGAGTTGAGGCCGGTATAGTTCATTCGCTGCTGGTTCGACTTGACCGCCCGCAGCATCATCCCGAAGGGCGAGCGGAAAATGCGGATCGACAGGTAGAAGCAGGCGAGCATGATGATGGCCGACAGGTAGTAGCCGACCGACAGGTCGAAGGACCAGGCACCGGCGTGGATCGTCGTGCTCTCACGCATCTCCCAGCCGAAGAGGTTGGTCACCGGCAGCGAGGTCGCCGGGCCGCCGCCATCGAGGATGCGCGGATCGTCGAGCGAGAGCTGCAGTCCCGTCTCGCCGTTGGTGATCGGGGTGAGCACCGAATAGGCGAGGTTGAAGGACATCTGCGCGAAGGCGAGCGTGAGGATCGAGAAGTAGATGCCCGAGCGGCGCAGGCTGACGAAGCCGATCACCAGCGCGAAGAGCCCGGCCACGACTACCGACAGGACAATGGCGGGGATGACGTTCATGCTCAGCAGCTTGAACATCCAGACCGCCGAGTAGCTTCCCACCCCGAGGAAGGCGGCGTGACCGAAGGAGAGATAGCCGGTCAGGCCGAACAGGATGTTGAAGCCGATGGCGAAGATCCCGAAGATCACGAAGCGCTGCATCAGGTCGGGATAGCCCGCGTTGAACTGCGCCAGCTCGCTGCCCGCCGGGAAGGGGTTCAGCAGGAAGGGGGCGAACATCGTCATGAACGCGACGACGATCAGCAGGGTGGTGTCCTTGGCTTTTGTACCGTGCATAGCTCAGTCCTCCATCACGCCCTTGCGGCCCATCAGGCCACGAGGTCGCGTGAGCAGAATGATGATGGCGACGACGTAGATGATGATCTGGTCGATGCCGGGAATGATGGCCTTGATCTCGTTCATCGAGGCGAAGCTTTCGAGGATGCCCAGCAGGAAACCCGCCAGGACGGCGCCCGCGAGGCTCCCCATGCCGCCGACCACGACCACCACGAAGCTGAGGACCAGGAAGTCCATGCCCATGTGGTAGTTTGGCGAGTTGATCGGCGTGTACATGACGCCCGCGAGCCCCGCGACGGCCGCCGCGACCCCGAACATCAGCGTGAACCGCTTGTCGATGTCGATGCCCAGCAGGCCCACCGTCTCGCGGTCGGCCATGCCGGCACGGACCACCATGCCGAAGGTCGTGAACTGCAAGAAGGCGAAGACGCCGCCGATCAGGATCAGCGAGAAGACGAAATAGACCATCCGCCAGTAGGGATAGATGATGGCATTGCTGTCGAAGCCGAGCAGAACACCGAAATCGAAGCTGCCGCGGAACATCTCGGGCGCGGGCGTCGGGATCGGGTTGGCGCCGTAGAAATACTTGATGATCTCCTGCAGCACGATCGCCAGGCCGAAGGTCACGAGGATCTGGTCGGCATGGGGGCGCTTGTAGAAGTGCTTGATCAGGCCGCGCTCCATGATGAAGCCGATCGCGATCATCACGGGAATGGCGAAGATGATGGCCAGCGGCACAGACCAGTCGATGATCGTCGCGCCAAGTTCGGGGCCGAACCAGCTCTCGACGTAAGGCGTCTCGACCTTGGCGGGATTGCCGAGGAAGTCGGTCTTGGTCTCGTCGATCGTGACCGAGCTGAGGGTCAGGATCTTCTGCAGCGTCACCGCGCAGAAGGCACCCAGCATGAACAGCGCGCCGTGGGCGAAATTGACCACCCCCAGCGTGCCGAAGATCAGGGTGAGACCGAGCGCGATCAACGCGTATGCCGATCCCTTGTCGAGGCCGTTCAGAACTTGAAGAAGGATCGCGTCCATATTCTCCACCTGTCGGAAATGTCACAAGCGCCCGCAGCCGGGACCCCGGAGGGTCGGCTGCGGGACGGGCTGCGGCGGCCTTTGTCGGGCCGCCGCTCTTGCGCGTGGGTTGGGTCGGGGCTCAGGCGCCCGGGTTGCACTCGCCGAGCGAGCCGCCGGCGAACATCTCGTGATCGGCGGGGTAGGTGACCTGCTCGGCCGGGGTGACCTCGACGATCTCGACGAGGTCGAACTCGTTCTCGGGGTTCTCCTTGCCGCGCACCACGACGACGTCCTTGAAGCACTGGTGATCGTCGGCGCGGTAGAGGGTCGGACCGTTGCCGAGACCGTCGAACTCGAAGCCCTCGAGCGCCTCGACGACGGCACAGGGGTTGAAGCTCCCGGCGCGGGTGACGGCATCGGCGTAGAGCAGGGTCTGCGCGTAGCATGTATGCGCGGCCTGGCTCGGCGGGAAACCGTATTTCGTGCCGAAGCTCTGCACGAAGGCATTGGTGCCCGTGTAGCGGTCGCCCATCTGGTTCTCGAGCTTCCAGTCCCAGTTCTGCGAGCCGGGGATGCCGGCGATGTTCTGGCCGGCGCCGCGGGCCATCAGCTCGGAATAGAGCGGCACGACGATCTCGAACTGCTTGCCGTTGGCCTGCTTGGAACGCAGCCCGAACTGAACCGCGTTGGTCAGCGAGTTGACCATGTTCCCGCCGTAATGGTTCAGCACGAGCACGTCGGCGCCCGAGTTGAGGACCGGCGCGATATAGGAGGAGAAGTCGGTCGCGGCGAGCGGGGTGCGCACCTTCTCGACCGTGTTCCAGCCCAGCGCCTCGGTGGCGGCGGCGATCGATTCCTCCTGGGTCCAGCCCCAGGTGTAGTCGGCCGTCAGGTGATAGGCGTTGCGGTCCGCGCCATAGAGCTTCTCGAGCACCGGGGCGAGGGCGGCGGCCGACATGTAGGCGTTGAAGAAGTGGCGGAAGCCGTTGGCCTTCTTGTCCTTGCCGGTGGTGTCGTTGGAATGGGTGAGGCCGGCCATGAAGATGACGCCGGCTTCCTGGCACAGGCCCTGCACGGCGACGGCGACGCCCGAGGACGAGCCGCCCGAGATCATGATCGCGCCGTCCTTCTCGATCATCGATTTGGCGGAGGCGCGCGCGGCGTCCGATTTCGTCTGCGTGTCGCCGGTGACGAAATCGACCTTCTTGCCGAGGATGCCGTTGCCCTCGAGTGCCTTCGAGGAGAAGGTGTTCAGCATGCCGCCGTCACCCTCGCCGTTCAGGTGCTCGACCGCCAGGCGGAAAGCGCGCAGCTCGTCGGCGCCTTCGTCGGCATAGGGGCCCGATTGCGGCACGTTGAACCCGAGGGTGACGGTGTCGCCCTGCGGCGCGTTGGTGAACCCGGTATGCTTCTCGGCCCAGACAGCCCCGGTGAACACCGTCGGCAGGGCAAGCCCCGCACCGGCGCCGGCGCTGGTCTTGAGCAGACCACGGCGTGTGAAATTCGACTTCGTCATGTAATTCCTCCCGTTGCGTACACGGCGCATCGCGTCCTCCCCGACGCCCGCCAGCCCTTTACAGGACTGCGGTGAGAATGCGGCATCACCGAAAATTTCTCAACAAGTCGCTCAGGCGTCGATGTTTTTTTGTAAAGGAAGTGACAAGCACTGTACGATTATTGTAAATCTCTTTACGCGCAGGTGCAGAAAGTGACTGAAGGTAAAGGGTTTTGGCATGGCTCGTTCCATTCCCGTCGGCGCAAGGCTGCGCGCGCGGCGTCTCGATCTGGAGATGACGCAGGCCGAGTTGGCGCGCCGGCTCGAGATCTCGCCCTCGTATCTCAACCTGATCGAGCATGACCGGCGCCGCATCGGGGGCAAGTTGCTTGCCAGGGCGGCGGATGCCTTGGGAACGGATGTGGCGAGCCTGAGCCGCGGCGCGGCGCAGGGTCTCGTCGAGGCGTTGCGACTGGCAGCGGGGATGCAGCGCGGCGACGGCAGGGAGGGCGAGCCGGCCAGTGCCGGAGACCACGAGCGGGCAGGACCGGCCGGCGCGCGTGCGCTGGGGGGCGCCGAGCTGGAGGCGGCGGAGGATTTCGCCTCCCGCTATCCCGGCTGGGCCGGCCTCGTCGCGGCGCAGGACAGGCGCATCGCGGCGCTCGAGCGCACGGCCGAACTGCTGAGCGACCGGCTCACGCACGATCCTTATCTGTCAGCGGCAATCCACGATGTGCTGAGCGCGGTGACGGCGATCCGCTCCACCGCCGCCATTCTCGCCGACGAGCCCGACATCTCGACCGAGTGGCGCACCCGCTTCCACCGCAACCTGCATGATGACAGCCGCCGCCTCGCAGAGGGCAGCCAGGGCCTTGTCGATTATCTCGAGGGCGAGGGAGAGGCGGAGAATGCCGGCGCCGCGCCGCAGCAGGAGCTCGAGGACTGGCTGTCGGGCCGCGACTATCACATCGAGGAGCTCGAACCGGGTGCCGGCCCGATCGAAGAGGACAGGCTCGCCGCGCGCATCGGGGCGCTCGCCTCGGCCCGCGAGGGTTTCGTGACCGGCGCCGGCCGCGCGCTGGGCGCCAGGTGGATGCACCGCTACGCCGCCGATGCCTCCGCGCTGCCGCTCGCGCCCCTGCGCGCCTCCCTGCAGGCGCATGGGGGTGATCCGGGGCGGATCGCGCAATCGCTCGCCGCGCCCCTTCCGCTCGTGCTGCGCCGCCTTGCCTGTCTTCCCGAAGGGCTGGCCGGGCGCCCGGCGGGCCTCGTGATCTGTGACGGCACGGGCGCGATGATCCTGCGCAGGCCGGTCGCCGGTTTCTCGGTTCCGCGCTTCGGCGCCGCCTGTCCGCTCTGGCCGCTCTACCAGGTCCTGCTCGAGCCGTCGGGCGCGATGCTGCGCGTCATCGAGCAGGCGGGCCGGATGCCGCAGCGTTTCACCGCCTATGCCGCCTCCCAGGTCAGGCGCACGGAGGGTTTCGGTGGCCCCCTCGTGGCCGAGGCGGTGATGCTCGTCCTTCCCGCCGAGCGCGGCGGGAAGGACGAGGGCGCGGCGGATGCGCCCGGCGCGATCCGCGCGGGGACGAACTGCCGGATTTGCCCGCGCGAGGATTGCGCGGCACGGCGCGAGGCATCGATCCTGGGCACGGGCGGGCCGGCCGCCTGAAGGCGCCGGGCGCGGGCGGTGACGCAACTCCTCCATGCGAGCGGTGTTTTTGACACTCCACGGGGCAGCGGTCATAGTCCCTTGCGGGGAGGCCTTCATGGCCGAGAAGGGGAGGAAAGTCCTGCATGGGCAAGCACGTGCTGCTGATCGAGGACGAGCCGAACATCATCGAGGCCATCCGCTTCATCCTGGCGCGCGACGGATGGCTCGTTCACACGCATTCGAACGGCGCGAGTGCGCTGGATGCGCTGCAGCGGCATCGCCCGGACGTGGTGATCCTCGACGTGATGCTGCCCGACCGTTCGGGATACGACATCCTCGCCGATCTGCGGGGCGGGCGCGGCCCGGCCGCGGGGCTCGAGGGGCTGCCGGTGCTGATGCTCACCGCCCGCGGACAGAGCAAGGAGCGCGAGACGGCGCTGCGCCTCGGCGCCGATGTCTTCATGACGAAGCCCTTCTCGAATGCCGAGATGCGCGACGCGGTGCGCCTGCTCTACGAGCGGCGGGCCGACGCGGCGCGATGAGCGGGCCGCGATCCGAGCCGCCCTTCCTCGAGCGGCAGACCTATCGCAGGCGCAGGTTGATGGATGCCGCCCGGTTGCTGCCGATCGTCGGGGCGATCTTTTTCGCGCTGCCGCTCCTGTGGGCCGGCGGGACGGCGCAGAGCGGCGCGGCGTCGACCGCGCAGGGCGGGCTCTATGTCTTCATCATCTGGGGCGGCCTGATCCTCTGCGCCGTGCTGATGGCGCGCCCGCTCGCGCGCTCGGACGCGCCCGGACGCGGCGGCGGCGCAAGCGGGGCCGGCGGCATTCGAGGCAGATCGGCGGGGGGAGAGGCGGGCGAGCACGGCACGGGCACGGCCGGCATGGTGGATGCGGGGCCGGCACGGGCCGCCGCAGGGGGCGAGACCGCGAAGCCTTCATGAGCCTGTCCTTCAATCTCCTTCTCACGGTCTGTCTCGCCTATGCGGCGCTGCTCTTCCTCGTCGCCTTCGTGGCCGAGAAGCGGGCGGCGGCCGGCCGCGCGGGCTGGCTGCGCTCGCCGCTCGTCTACACCTTGTCGCTGTCGATCTACTGCACCGCCTGGACCTTTTACGGGGCGGTCGGCTACGCGGCGCGCTCGGGGCTGGAATTCGTCACCATCTATCTCGGCCCGACGCTTGTGATGGTCGGCTGGTGGGCGGTGCTGCGCAAGATGGTGCGCATCGGACGCACGCAGCGCATCACCTCCATCGCCGACCTCATCTCCTCGCGATACGGCAAGTCGGCCTTCCTCGGCGGGCTCGTCACGCTGCTCGCGGTGCTGGGCACCACGCCCTATATCGCGCTGCAGCTGCAATCGGTGACGCTGTCATTCGCGGTCTTCGCCGCGCAGGGGGACCAGGCGTTCGCATCGGGGCTTCCCGCGGCGCTGCCGGCGGACAATCTCGACGCCACCGCGCTCTGGGTCGCGGCGGGGCTCGCCCTTTTCGCGGGAATATTCGGCACCCGCAATCTCGACGTGAACGAGCGTCATCACGGCGTGGTTACGGCGATCGCACTCGAGGCGGTGGTCAAGCTCGTGGCGCTCCTGGCGGTGGGGATATTCGTGGTCTGGGGGATCGCCGGCGGGCCGGGCGCGATCTTCGCGCAGATCGAGGCCTCCGACATCGCCGGCTGGCAACTCGTGCCGGGGCGCTGGATCGGGCTCACCTTCCTGTCCGCCGCGGCTTTCCTGACCCTGCCGCGCATGTTCCAGGTGCTGGTGGTGGAAAATTCGGACGAGCGCCACCTCGCCACGGCCTCCTGGGCCTTCCCGCTCTATCTCTTCGCGATGAGCCTTTTCGTCGTGCCGATCGCGGTTGTCGGGCTCGGGATGCTGCCCGCGGGGGCCAATTCGGACCTTTTCGTGCTGACGGTGCCGCTCGCGGCGGATCAGGACATGCTGGCGCTGCTCTCCTTCCTTGGCGGGTTCTCCTCGGCCACTTCCATGGTGATCGTGGCCGCGATCGCGCTGAGCACGATGGTCTCGAACCACGTGGTGATGCCGATCTGGTTGCGCATGGTGCGCGGCGGGGCGACATTCTCGGGCGATGTGCGCCATGTCGTCCTTGTCTCACGGCGCCTGTCGATCGCCGGGGTGCTGGCGCTGGGCTATCTCTATTTCCGCCTGTCCGGCGGGGGCGAGGCGCTGGCCGCGATCGGGCTCATCTCCTTCGTCGGCGTGGCGCAGGTCCTGCCGGCGCTCCTGGGCGGCATCTTCTGGCGCGGGGCGACGCGCGGCGGGGCGGCGGGGGGGCTGCTGGCGGGGTTCATCATCTGGTGCTGGACGCTGTTCCTGCCCAGCTTCGGGCCCGGCGCGGCGATCAGTGCGTCCGCCATCGCGCAGGGGCCCTTCGGCATCGGCTGGCTGCGTCCCGGCGCGCTCTTCGGGATCGAGGGGATGGACCCGCTCATCCATGCGCTGCTCTGGTCGATGCTGCTCAACACCGCGGGTCTGCTGATCGGCTCGCTCGTGAGCTTTCCCTCGCCCGTCGAGCGCCTTCAGGGGGCCGAGTTCGTCAACATCTTCCGCTACCCCGCCGGGGCGCGCGGCTGGACGCCCGGCACGGTCCAGAGCGAGGATCTCCTCGTCATGGCGCAGCGCATTCTCGGGGCGACCGAGGCGCAGGCCCTGTTCCAGAACGCGGCCGCGGTGCAGGGAAAAAGCGGCTACCTGCCGGAGCCGAGCCCGGATTTCCTCGAGCGCCTGGAGCGTGAACTGGCGGGGTCGGTGGGCGCGGCCACGGCCCACGCGATGCTGGGACAGCTTGCCGGCGGCACGGCGGTTTCGGTCGAGGAGCTGATGCGGGTCGCCGACGAGACGGCGCAGATCATGGAATATTCGGCCCAGCTCGAGGCCAAGTCCTCCGAGCTGGAACGCACCGCGCTGCAGTTGCGCGAGGCCAACGAGAAGCTCACCGCCCTGTCGATCCAGAAGGATGCTTTCCTCAGCCAGATCAGTCACGAGCTGCGCACGCCGATGACCTCGATCCGGGCTTTTTCGGAGATCCTGCGCGAGCCCAACGTGCAGGGCGACGAGAGGATGCGCTTCTCGGGGGTGATCCACGACGAAGCCCAGCGGTTGACGCGGCTGCTCGACGACCTGCTCGACCTGAGCGTGCTCGAGAATGGCCAGGTCACCTTGAACCGGCAGCGCGTGATGCTCGACGACGTGCTTGATGCCGCGCTTGCCGCCACCCGGCCGCGCGGCGACGGGATCACGGTGATCCGCCAGGGCGCGGCGGGCCGGCGTTTCGTGACGACGGACCCGGACCGCCTGGCGCAGGTATTCATCAACCTGATCGCGAATGCCGGGAAATACTGCAAGGCCGAGCGGCCCGAGCTGCGCATCCAGACCGGCACCGAGACCGACGGCGCCGGCGGGGCCATGCTCTGCGTCGATTTCATCGACAACGGATCGGGGATCCCGCCGGGCAGCCAGTCCATGATTTTCGAGAAGTTCACCCGCCTCGGCGACACCCATGCGGCGGGAAGCGCGGGGCTCGGTCTTGCGATCTGCCGCGAAATCATGGAGCGGCTCGGCGGGACCATCGCCTACCTGCCGGGGCAGGGCGGCGGGGCGTTCCGCGTCAGGCTGCCTGCCGGCTGAGCGCCGGGGCCCGCTGGACCGGATGCCAGACGGATGGCGGGACGCGGGGCCGGGCCCGCGTCCGCGTGCGGCGTCAGCGGTCCTTCGATTCCAGGTAGGGACGCAGCCCCTCGATGTCGTAACCGGCCTCGGCCGCGGCCTGCACCAGCTCGCCCGAGGGGCGCGTGCCGGCGCGTGCCAGGGCCCAGACCACGGTCGAGCGGTTCCCCGATCGGCAATAGGCGAAGACCGGGCCGCGCGCCTTCTCGAGCATGTCGCGCTGCGCGTCGATGTTGTCCTCGCTCAACGCGCCGCCGATCACCGGGTTGACGTGAAAGGTCAAACCGGCCGCCTCCGCCGCGCCGCGCAGCGTTTCGGCCTGTTCCTCCGGTCCGACTTCGGTATCGGGACGGTTGCAGATGACATCGGTGAACCCGGCCTCGGCGAGGGCGGCGAAATCCTCGCGCGCGACCTGGCCGGCGACGGCGTAATCGGGGGTGATCTGACGAATATCCATGCCACCCGAGATAGCGCCCCTTGGCCTCGCGATCCAGTGCCGCGTCTCGTGTTTCATCCGATCATGGGCGGGCATATGCCAACCCGCACGGCACGGCGCAGGGGTGGAATGCAAGACCTGTTCGCGGGGCACGAGAAAACATTATTGAAATGCGATAAAATGGTCAAAATCGCGGCCGACTCGTGCTAAGGTTGTCGAGCGGGACCCAGATGCCCCCGTTCCCCCAATATGGAGACTGCCCGATGAGCTATCGTGCCGAAACCGCCCCGCAGGATGATATCGACCGCCTGGTTGACAGTATCGCGCGTGACCCTTCGCGGGCCGAGGCGGTGAAGCTTGCCCTGAGGGCCTGTCTGCCGTCCCCTCCCGGCCGCCCTGTCCGCGTCAGCCCGCCGGTGCGCGACATCGACGCCGAGCTTGAGGAGATGTGGGACAACGTGCCCGTCTGACCTTTTGCGGCCCTAGTGATCGGCGGCGCCCCGGCCTTGTCGCGGCGCCGCCCGCCGCTGCGTCCATGCGCGGCCGGTGCCTCAGAGCGCGCCCTGGATATCCTCGACCAGTTCCGCGAATCCCGGCCGGGCACGGCGCTCGTGCAGTGGCAGGGTGACGGCGGTATCGCGCACGATGCTGGCCGGCTGACCGGCGAGCACGACGACGCGTTGGCTCATCAGGGCGGCCTCGGCGATGTCATGCGTGACGAAGAGGATCGCGGCGCCGGACGCCTCCCAGATGCGCAGCAGCTCGTCCTGCAGCGCGCCGCGCGTCAGCGCGTCGACCGCGGAGAAGGGCTCGTCCATCAACAGGACGTCGGGCCGCACGGCAAGGGCGCGCGCGATTCCCGCGCGTTGAACCTGCCCGCCCGAAAGCTGGTGCGGGTAGCGGTCGGCCAGGTGATCGAGCCGTGTCAGGCTCAGGACCTCGTCGATGCGCGCGCGCCGCTCGGCGGCCGGGAGCGACAGGCCCTCAAGACCGTATTCGACATTCGCCGCGAGGCTGCGCCATGGCAGCAGGCGGCCATCCTGGAAGACGATCGCGCGGCGGCGCTGCCCGGCGCGCTCCGGGCTGCTGAGCGCGACCGTGCCCGATTCGGGGTCGAGCAGCCCGGCAATGGCGCGCAGAAGCGTCGACTTGCCCACCCCGGAGCCCCCGACGAGCGCCACGAACGCGCCGCGCTCGATCTCGATCGAGAAATCCCGCAGCGTCGGCGTCTCCGCGCCCGGAAAGCGCAGCGTCAGGTTCTTGGCCGTCAGGACGGGCGCCATGACAGGATCCTTTCCTCGAAGAAGGAGAACACGGCATCCGAGAGCGTGTAGACGAGCGAGATGGCGAGCATGTAGACGACGACGGCCTCGTAGGCCCCGACGCCGGCGGCCGCGTTCATCTCCTGGCCCATGCCGGGGACGCCCAGCAGTTCCGCCGCGATCAGGGTCATCCAGGCCTGCCCGACCCCGGTGCGCAGTCCCGACAGGATGCCCGGCGAGGCCGCCGGCAGGGTCACCGAGCGGTTCAGCTTGAAATAGCCGCCATGTCCGAAGGCGCGTGCCAGCTCGTAGAAGCGCGGATCGACATTGCGCACGGCGGCATAGGTGGCGAAGTAATTCACCCAGAAGACACCGATCGAGATCACGAAGGCCGCGCCCGCATGCGAGACCTTGAACCAGGCGATCGCGAAGACGACCCAGGCCAGCGGCGGGATCGGCCGCAGGATTCGCGCCAGCCAGGCATGCGCCGCGTCCAGGCGCGGCATCGTCGCCGCGGCGAGGCCGACGGCGACCCCGAGGACCGAGCCCAGCGCGAGGCCCCAGACGTAATGCACCATCGAGGAGCCGACGGCGGGCAGCAGGCGCCCGGACGCGATCTCGTCCCAGGCGGCCGCCGGCACCGCGAAGGGATCGGGCATCGTGCCGGGATTGACCCAGCCGAAAGTGCCCGCCGCCTTCCACAGCAGGACGAAGGCCACGAGGCCCGCCGCACCTGCGAGGGCGCGGCGGGGACCGGACGAGAGCGCGGTGCTCATTTGCTCGAGGCGCGGTCGTAGACGTCGAGATCGAAGAGCGCGTCCAGATCGACGGGCTGCGCCAGGGTGCCGAGCTCCGCCTGGAAGTCATGCATGACCTGCGTGCCCTCGATGATCCGGTTGGGATCGGCGACGAACTGTTCGGCCGAGCGGGTGATCGCGGCTTCGATCACCGCCTCGGGAAGGCGTCCGCCGCCGACATACTTGCCGACCATCGGGGCGGTTCCGGCAGGATCGGAGGAGAGCTGCTCGGTGGCCGCGATGTGCGCGGCCACGAGCGCATCGACCGCCTCGGGGTTGTCGGCGAGCAGCGCCTCGCGCACCGCCAGAACCGCGCCGGGCTGATTGGGAAAGAGCTCGGAGCCGGCGGCCACGACCTGTGCGCCCTCGACACGGTCAAGGGTCGTCGAGACGATCGGCTCGAGGATGGCGGCCCCGTCGACGGCGCCGGTCAGAAGCGCCTGCTGCACCTGCGAGGCACCCTGGTAGATCGTCTCGATGGCATCGGGGGAGATGCCAAGCTCGCGCCTGATCCAGTATTGCAGCACCGTCTGGGGCACGGAGCCGACCGGGAAGGTGGCGATGACGGGCTTGCGCCCCTCGCGAGCCTCGAAGGCGGCGAAGGCCTCGGCGGGCTCCTTGTCGGCGAAATCGCCCGCCAGCGCGGGCAGGGCGACGATCGAGATCTGTTCGACGACGTTCGAGGCCACGACCTTGATGTCGGCGCCGCGGCCGCGGGCCACCATCGCCGGACCGATGCCCAGATAGGCGACGTCGAGCTGACCGGCGAGCAGCGCCTGCACCATTGCAGGTCCGTTCTGGAACTCGACGAGATCGGCCGTGATGCCGGCCTCCTCGATCGCGCCGGTCTCGAGGCCGACGAAAAGCTGCGAGACGGGAAGGATCGGCATGTAGCCGATTTCCATCTCGGTCTGCTGTGCGGCGGCGGGCGGGGCGATCGCGGTCCAGGCGGCCGCGACGATCAGGGCGGGAAATGCGGTCTTCATGGCAGGGCCTTTCGCTAGGGTTGGCCGGATGTAGACCATTCGCCCGGCGCGGGGGAGAGGCCGGGCCAAGAAAAAGATCGCGTGTTTCGCGGGGCGGGTGCGGCCGGGGCAATCCGTTCCGCCGCGCCGCGCCTCGCGCGACCGGCGTTCCGCGCCGATGGACCGGGGTCGGGGCCCGGCGGGGGACGGGTGGTGCGCGGCGGGTGCAAGTGCGAATAGCGCAGCGGCCGAAGACGTGGCGGGCGCTGTTTCCCATTTGCGCCACTGCCCTCGCGGCACGGGGAGGCGCGACGGCCCCCATTGCCTTGCCCGCCATGGCGCAGCTAGGTTCGGCCATGATGAGACGCCATGCCCTTCGCGGCGGCGCCGCCGAAGGTGCCGCCGATCCTCAATCCCGCCCGTTTCGGGAGCCGTTTCGCGGCGCCCGGGGACCGCGGATCCGTATCGCGCGGCCCCGCGCCGGCGCGCGCCGTGCCGTGCATGGATGCGCCCTGGCATGACACTGCCCGAATATCGGATCACCGAATCGGGGACGGCCCTGATCACCTTCGGCCGACCATCGGGCAACGCGCTGAGCGGAGCGCTCGTTTTCGGCATCGCCGCGCAGATCGCGCGCGCGATCGACGACACTTCCGCGAAGGCGATCGTTCTGACGGGGGCGGGGGCGAACTTCTCGGCCGGTGTCGATCTGGGCGCGATGCAGGACGAGGCGGCCATGGCCGCGCTCGGAACGCTCGGCGATGCCATCGAGAACAGCCCCAAACCGGTCGTCGCGGCCTTGCGCGGGATGGTCGCGGGCCCGGCCTTCGAGCTTGCGCTCGCCGCGGCGGGGCGCGTGGCCGAGCCCGAGGCCTCGATGAGCATGCCGCATATCGCCTTCGGTATGATCCCCGGCGCGGGCGGCACGCAGCGTTTGCCGCGCCTTGTCGGCGCGCAGGCCGCGCTCGACATGATCCTTGGAGGGCGGCCGCGCCGCGCACGGCTTGCGCCCGAAGGGCTTGTCGATCTCCTGTCGGAGGACCCGGTCGAGGCGGCCGAGCGCCTCGCGCTCCAGATCGTGCAGGCGGATGATGATGACACGCCGACGGGCCGCCGCCGTCACGCCGAACTCGACGATCCCGCGGGGTTCGTGAGGGCGGTCAACGCGGCGCGCGCGCGCCCCGCCCATCTGCCGGCGCAGCGCCATGTGATCGATTGCATCGAGGCGGTGCTGCTGCTTCCCGAAGGGGCGGGGTTCGCGATGGAACGCGCCTATTGGCGTGATTGCCGCGACAGCGATGGCAGCCGGGCGCTGCGCCGTCTCGCGCGGGCCGAAGCCGCCGCCGGGCGTGTGCCGGAGGTCGCGGGCGGCCCGCCGCCGCGCCTTCCGCGCAAGGTGGGAGTCGTCGGCGGCACGGCGCGCTGCGCCGAGCTGGCCATCGCCTGCCTGGATGCCGGGATCGAGACGATCCTCGTGGGTGTGGATACCAGCGGGCTCATCGAAGTGGGGGATGCGATCATGGCCCGCTACGACGGGGCTGTCGCGGCGGGACGGATGTCGCCGGCGACGCGTGACGAGCGGCTGTCCCTGCTGACCCCTTCCGAGGAGTTCGAGGCGCTGGGGGAGGCCGACCTGGTGATCGAGGAGGCGGCCAACGACCGCATGCTGCGGCGCGAGGTGATCGCGGCGATCGCGCTCTTCGTCCCGCAGCAGACGCTGATCGCGACGGGCTCCGATCTTTTCGGCCCGGACGAGCTTGCCGAGGTCACCGAGCGGCCCGCGCGCACTCTGGTCTTCAGGATGCACGGGCGGGGCATGCGTCTCGTCGAGCTTGCGGCGGGGGCGGATGTGCCGGGGGCGGTGAAGGCTTCGGCGTCGCTGCTCGTGCGGCGCCTGGGCAGGCTTCCGCTCTGGTGCGGGCCGGCGCCGGGATTGTTGGTCGCGCGGCTGCGCGAGGCGGAGCTGGTCGCGCTTGAGGCGATGCTGCTCCGCGGCACCCCGCCAGAGCGCATCGACGCGGCGCTACAGGCCTTTGGCCGCCGGCAGGGGCCGTGCCGCGCGCTCGATGCCGAAGGGCTGGCGGCGCGCCTGTCGGAGCGTCTCGACCGGCCGCAGGACCGCGAGCGCGCGGCCGGCTCGCTTCTTGCCGAACTGGTCGAGGCGGGACGGACGGGCGGCAGCGCCGGCGGCTTCTATCCGCCCGAGGGGGCGGCGCCGGTGCCGCTCGAGGATGGGACGATGCCCGCGCCGGGCGCCTCCGATCCCGCAGCGCTGGCGGTGATCGACGCTCATCGGCGCGCGCGCGGGATCGCCCGCGATCCGCTGTCGCAGGCCGGAATACGCGCCTTCTGGAACGCGGCGCTCGCCAATGCGGGCGCGCACCTGATCGAGAGCGGCGCCGCTGCCGGGCCAGGCGCGGTCGATGTCGCGGCGGTGCACGGGCTCGATTATCCCCGCTGGCAGGGCGGCCCGCTTTTCGCGGCCGATCTCGAAGGTCTGCTTCGGGTGCGCAACGTCCTGCGCCAGCAGGGCGGAAGCGATCCGGCCTTCGTGCCCCACCCGCTTTTCGACACGCTCATCGGCAGCGGCCGGACCTTCGCCGATCTTTGAGATGCGCCTCGGTGCGAGGGTGCCGGGGGTCAGGGAGCGAGGAAGATCCCGACCACGACCATCGTCAGCCCGAGCATCGACAGCAGCAGGGCGCCGAGATTGAGCGCGACAAGCCCTTGCAGGCGCTTGCGCATCGCCGCGTCGTCGAGGCCGGAGCGCCGCGCCGCCATGGCGCGCAGGACGCACCAGCCGAGGCCGGCAATGCCGATCAGCGAAATCGCCGCGCCGATCCAGATCAGGGTTTCCATGCGCCGCCCTCCATGCCGCCGGCAAATCGGGGGGTCCGAATGCCGCCGCCGCGACTTATCCGATACAGCCCGGCGGCGCAACGCCGCCGCGTGCCGGGGCCGCGGCGCAACCGTCTTGCGATGCCGCCCGCCGGGCAGTAGGGGAGGGGTCCGCACCCTGACCAGCGCCCGGAAGGCCCCGATATGAGCGATACCTCCGATACCGATTCCAACTACCGCGTCACCGCAGACGAGCTGCGCCAGTTCATCGAGCGCTTCGAGCGGCTCGAGCAGGAGAAGAAGGACATCGCGGAGGCGCAAAAGGAAGTGATGGCCGAGGCCAAGGGGCGCGGCTACGATACCAAGGTCATGCGCAAGGTCATCGCGCTGCGCAAGCGCGACAAGGACGACATCGCCGAAGAAGAAGCCGTGCTCGAGATGTACAAGGAAGCGCTCGGGATGCAGTGACGGCCGGGTCGGGGGCGCGCCGACGCCCCCGCCTCCACGCGGATGATGCACCGGCGCCCGGCCGCCGGGCGTCGCGGGCTTCCGGGGGACATCCCTTTCATGGGCGCGGCGCGGGGTCCGGGTCAGCTGGCCGAGACGAACTTGTTGAAACGGCTGGTGCCGCCATCCTCGGTCTTTTCCTGATAGAGGAAATCCAGATCGCTCTCGTCGAAGATCTCGAAGAACTCCTCCCATTCGATCACCGTCATCCGGTCGTCGGGATCGCGAAAATCGATGCGCAGGATACCGCCCTCCCCGCTGGTCTCGATCTTGGCGGGGCGTCCGTCGCGCTCCTCCGCCCATGCCCGGATCGTCTCGTGGTCGCGGGTGCTCTGCGTCTCGCTCATGGACTGTCTCCTTCGCTGTCCCGATCGCTCTGGAGGGCAACCGGCGCGAGGGCCTGGCGGTTCCGGGCGGGGAGGGCTGCGTGGTGGCGCGACTTTTCGGCACGCGTGACCGGTTGGAAGCGTTCCGGGCGCGTCCGTGCTCTTCCGTGCGCGGAACGAACAGGCTAGGTAGGAGCCTGATGACGTGATACCCACGTCCGTGCCGACGACCGAGGTCACCCATGGGTTTCGATATCGAGGCGGTTTTCGCCGCAGCACCTTCACCCTTCGTCCTGCTCGACGCGCAGCTCGTGATCACGTGGGCGAATGACGAATATTGCCGTGTCGTGCACCGTGCGCGCGAAGAGTTCGTCGGTCGTAACATCTTCGATGTCTTCCCCGCCGAGGAGGGAAGCTTGTCCCACCAGATGCTCAGTGCTTCGTTCCGCCGCGTGCTCGAGAGCGGGTTGAGCGACCATCTGCCGTTGATCCCCTACGCGATTCAGCTCGACGGCAAGATGACGGAGCGGTTCTGGAGTGCGACGCACACGCCCATCCCGGCCGCCGATAACAGCGTGGCCTACATCCTGCAGCATACCTCGGATGTGACCGATATCCATCGTGGCCTCGCCGCGAACGAGGCCAAACAAAATTTCGATCATGCCGAGATGCTGCGCCGCGCCGAGGAAGTCTCACGGCGCAATCTCGAGCTCGACGCCGCAACCGAATTTTTCCAGGCGGTCTTCAACCAGGCGCCCAGCATCATTTCCATCACCACCGGGCCGGATCACCGGATCAGCATGGCGAACGAGGCCTACAGGACGGCCGCCGGGAACCGCTCGCTGATCGGCCTGTCTGTGCGCGAGGCGTTTCCCGATCTGGAAGGGCAGGGCTATTTCGAACTGCTCGACAAGGTCTACGAGACCGGCATTCCGGAGGTCCGCCGGCGCAATCCCATCGATCTGGTGCAGCCCGGCGGCGGCGAGATCGAGCGGCTCTATGTTGATTTCGTCTATCAACCCCTTCTCGACGAGGCCGGCGAGACGATCGGCATCTTTGTCCAGGGCCATGAGGTGACCGAGCAGGTCCTCTCGCAAATGCGGCTTCAAGAGGCCGAGGAGCGGTTCCGCGGCATGGCGCAGACGATGCCCGCCCATGTCTGGACCGCGACGGCCGACGGGGTGATCGATTGGGTCAGCGACCAGATGACCGAGTATGGCGGCCTGGGCGGAGAATCCTATGCCGGTGCCGTGCGCAGCATCATGCATCCCGACGATATCGGCCGCATCACCTCGATCTGGAGCCGCGTGATCGACGATGGGAGCGCCTATGAGGCCGAGTTCCGCCTGCGCCGCAGGGACGGTGTCTATCGGTGGTTCATGGCCCGGGCCACGCCGATCCGCGACGAGACCGGCTCGATCACCCGCTGGATCGGGACGAATATCGACATTGAGGACCGGCAGGTCGCCAAGTCCGCGCTGGCCGATCTCAACGCGACGCTCGAGGCGCGTGTCGAGCAGCGCAACCAAGAGCTCGAGGAGGTGCACGCGACCCTGCGCCAGGGACAGAAGATGGAGGCGATCGGCAATCTTGCCGGCGGCATCGCGCATGATTTCAACAACCTGCTGCAATCGATCACCGGCAGCCTGCAACTGGCAGGTCGCCACATGGCGCAGGAGAGCCCCGAATACCGCCGCATCGCGCTCGCGCTGAGCGCCGTGGACCGGGGCGCGAAGCTTGCCTCACAGCTTCTTTCCTTCGGCAGGCGCCAGCCGCTCGAGCCGCGGGCCGTGCATACCGGCAGCCTGATCGGCGATATTGTCGCGATCTTGAGCAGCGCGGTGGGCGAGGGGGTCGATATCCGGACCACTGTCGCGCCGGACCTGTGGAACATCCATGCCGATCCGACCAATGTCGAGAATGCGCTGCTCAATCTCGCGATGAACGCGCGCGATGCGATGAACGGTCACGGCACGCTGACCATCGACCTGTCGAACGCGGTGATCGAACGCGGCGGATCGGCAGGCGGCGTCGACCTGGCGCCGGGCGAGTATGTCCGCATCGCCGTTACCGACACCGGGACCGGGATGACATCCGACGTGCTCGAGCAGGTCTTCGAGCCCTTCTTCACGACAAAGGCCGCTGGCCGAGGGACCGGTCTCGGCCTCGCGATGGTCTACGGCTTCGTCAAGCAGTCGAATGGGCATGTGACGATCGAGAGCAAGCCCGGCAGCGGCACGACGGTCATCCTCTTCCTGCCGCGCACCTCGGCCGAGACGCATACCCAGTCGCGCAGCCCGGAGGCTCCCGTCGTCGGGGGGAGCGAGACGATCCTGCTGGTCGAGGACGACGAGGCGGTTCGCAGCACGACGGGCGAGCTCCTGACCGAACTGGGTTACGCGGTAACCGAGGCGCAGAATGCCGATGCCGCGATGGCACTCATGGAGCAGGGCCTGCGCATCGATCTTCTGCTGACCGACGCGGTGATGCCCGGCCGGCTCAGCAGCCGTGAGATGGCCGAGGCGGCGCGCCGCCTGATGCCGGAGCTCGCCGTGCTCTTCTCCTCGGGATATGCCTGCGATGTGATCGTGCATGACGGGCGTCTCGACGAGGGGGTGAACCTGCTGCCCAAACCCTATGACCGCGACACGCTGGCGCGCCGTGTGCGCGACGTGATCGAGGAGACGCGGCAGGCGCGGGAGACGCCGCAGGAGACAGGCGCCGCCCCGCAATCGGTCAACGGTCTCAGGATGCTCCTTTGCGAGGATGACGCGCTGATCCGCATGGATCTCGAGGACATGCTCGGCGCGGCCGGCATCGAGGTGCTGTCGGCGGGGAGCGGGAGCGAGGCGGTGAGTATCCTGAAAGGGCGGAGCGTCGATCTGCTGATGACCGATATCGGGCTTCCCGACATGACCGGCATCGATCTTGCGGGCGTCGCGCTGGCGACGAGCCCCGACCTTCCGGTGCTCTTCGCGACGGGGCATCAATCGGTCCCGGAGGCGGCAGGGATGGCGCGCGCGCGCGTGATCACCAAGCCGTTCGACGACCGGATGCTGATCGAGGCGATCGAGCGCCTGCTCGACATTCCGCAGCCGAGCGCCATGAACTGAGACCCCGCGCGCGTCCGGACGGAACGATTACTCGCGCGCGGGCGTCATCCCACGCGTGACCGGCGGAGGCGGGTCCAAGAGCGTCCGGCCGGGCAGGCAAGCTCTGCGCGATCTGCAAGCGTAACGCTTCGTTAACCGCAACCGCGCAAACTTTCCTCCCATTATACTTGCAATGTTCTCGTTTCGGTCACATATTCCGGTGACCAGAACAGGACATGAACAAACACGCCCATTGCTGTGAGGATGAGGGTGTGGAATAAGGACGAAACGCATGGGTACGGCAAGCATTCTCGACATGGCAGACAAGCGCAACACCGACAAGCAGAAGGCGCTGGACTCAGCGCTGGCCCAGATCGAACGCCAGTTCGGCAAGGGCTCGATCATGAAGCTGGGCGGTGAGAATCAGATGCCCGACATCGAGGCGACCTCGACCGGCTCGCTCGGTCTCGATATCGCGCTCGGGATCGGTGGTCTGCCCAAGGGCCGGATCATCGAGGTCTACGGACCCGAAAGCTCCGGCAAGACGACCCTGACGCTTCACGTCGTGGCCGAGGAGCAGAAGAAGGGCGGCGTCTGCGCCTTCGTCGATGCAGAGCATGCGCTCGATCCGCAATATGCCAAGAAGCTCGGCGTCAATCTCGACGAGCTCCTGATTTCGCAGCCCGATACCGGTGAGCAGGCTCTCGAGATCACCGACACGCTGGTGCGCTCCGGCGCCGTCAGCCTCGTCGTGGTCGACAGCGTCGCGGCCCTGACGCCCAAATCCGAGCTCGAGGGCGACATGGGCGACAGCAGCGTCGGCGTCCATGCCCGCCTCATGAGCCAGGCGATGCGCAAGCTGACGGGCTCGATCAGCCGCTCCAGGTGCATGGTCATCTTCATCAACCAGATCAGGATGAAGATCGGCGTCATGTTCGGCTCGCCCGAGACAACGACGGGGGGCAACGCACTGAAATTCTACTCCTCCGTCAGGCTGGACATCCGCCGTATCGGCGCGATCAAGGATCGCGACGAGGTCGTCGGCAACCAGACCCGCGTCAAGGTCGTCAAGAACAAGGTCGCCCCGCCGTTCAAGCAGGTCGAGTTCGACATCATGTATGGCGAGGGCATCTCCAAGACCGGCGAGCTTCTCGATCTGGGGGTGAAGGCCGGGGTGGTCGAAAAGTCGGGCTCCTGGTTCTCCTATGGCGACGAGCGCGTGGGGCAGGGCCGTGAGAACGCGAAGACCTTCCTGAAGGAAAACCGGTCCATCGCGCTCGAGATCGAGGACAAGATCAGGGCGGCGCACGGGCTGGAATTCGAGGCTGCGTCAGAAGATGACGACACGGCGCTGCTCGACGACTGACGGCGCTCCGATTTTCGACAGTGAACGAAGGCCCGGCCGGCGCGCCGGGCCTTTTCGCGTCCGGCGCATGCCATGATCGCGGGCTCCCGGCGCGGGCCCCCGGCCCGATGATCGCGGGTCCTTCGAGCGCCGAAGGACGACGCAAAGGCGCGCGCTTCGCGGCCATGCCCCGCGGCGCGGTGGACAGCCCTTCTCGGCGCGGATAAACCCAACCGAATGCGAATGCCCAGCAAGGATCCCGCCGCGCCATGCCCAGCCTGAACGACATCCGATCGACCTTCCTCGACTTCTACGTGAAGAACGGACACCGGCAGGTTCACAGCTCGCCGCTGGTGCCGCGCAACGATCCCACCCTCATGTTCGTCAATTCGGGCATGGTGCAGTTCAAGAACCTCTTCACCGGGGTCGAGACACGCGACTACACCCGCGCCACATCCAGTCAGAAATGCGTGCGCGCCGGCGGCAAGCACAATGATCTGGACAATGTCGGCTACACCGCGCGCCACCATACCTTCTTTGAAATGCTCGGGAATTTCAGCTTTGGCGATTATTTCAAGGAAGAGGCGATCATCTACGCGTGGGATCTGATCACCAAGGAGTTCGGCATCGACAAGGACCGTCTGCTGGTCACGGTCTATCACACGGATGACGAGGCCGCGGCGATCTGGAAGCGGTATGCCGGCCTGCCCGACGAGCGGATCATCCGCATTCCCACCGATGACAATTTCTGGATGATGGGACCGACGGGTCCGTGCGGTCCATCCTCCGAGATCTTCTACGATCACGGCCCCCATATTCCCGGCGGCCCTCCGGGAAGCCCGGAGGAGGATGGCGACCGTTTCATCGAGATCTGGAACCTCGTCTTCATGCAGTTCGAACGATTCGAGGACGGCACGCAGCGCGATCTGCCGAACCAGTCGATCGACACCGGCATGGGGCTCGAGCGGATCGGGGCGCTGCTGCAAGGCAAGCACGACAATTACGACACCGACCTGATGCGCAGCCTGATCGAGGCGTCGGCCCATGCCACGAGCGCCGATCCCGACGGGCCGGGCAACGTGCATCACCGCGTGATCGCGGACCACCTGCGCTCGACCTCCTTCCTGATCGCCGACGGGGTTCTGCCGAGCAACGAGGGGCGCGGCTATGTCCTGCGCCGGATCATGCGGCGGGCGATGCGTCATGCGCATCTTCTGGGCGCGCAGGATCCGGTAATGCACCGCCTTGTGCCCGCCCTCGTGCAGCAGATGGGCCAGGCCTTCCCCGAGCTTGGCCGGGCGCAGCCGATGATCGAGGAGACGCTTCTGAGCGAGGAGACGCGCTTCAAGCAGACGCTCGATCGCGGTCTGAAGATGCTCGATGACGAGCTCGCTCAGCTCCCCGAGGGGGCCGAGCTGCCGGGCGAGACGGCCTTCAAACTCTATGACACCTATGGCTTCCCGCTCGATCTGACGCAGGATGCGCTGCGCGAAAAGGGACGCGGCGTGAACACCGAAAGCTTCACGACCGCGATGGACGCACAGAAGGCGAAGGCACGCGCCGCCTGGTCCGGCTCTGGCGAGCAGGCGGATGCGACCATCTGGTTCGACATCGCCGAGCGGCATGGCGTGACAGAATTCCTCGGATACGAGACCGGCGAGGCCGAAGGGCAGGTCCTGGCCATCATCCGGGACGGCGCGCCGACCGAAGAGGCCGGGACGGGCGACAGCGTCCAGGTGGTGACCAACCAGACGCCCTTCTATGCCGAGGCGGGTGGCCAGGTCGGCGATACCGGCAGCATCTTGACCGAGGATGGTTTGATGCACGTCACGGACACGCGCAAGGTCGCCGGCGTCTTCATCCATTTCGGCGAGATCGAGAAGGGCCGCATGATGCGTGGCAAGGGTGCGGAGCTGCGCGTCGATGCCGAGCGGCGCGCCGGCATCGAGGCGAACCATTCCGCGACCCACTTGCTGCACGAGGCGCTGCGCGAGACGCTGGGCGATCACGTGGCGCAGCGCGGATCGCTGAACGCTCCGGACCGGCTGCGGTTCGATTTTTCCCACTCCAAGGCGCTGAGCCATGACGAGTTGATGCAGGTCGAGCGCGAGGTGAACCGTTTCATTCGGCAAAACAGTGCCGTCGAGACCCGCATCATGACGCCGGACGATGCCCGCGCGATCGGCGCGCAGGCCCTGTTCGGAGAGAAATACGGCGACGAAGTACGGGTCGTGTCGATGGGCGAGGCCGAGACGGGCAAGGGCCCGGCGGGGCAGACCTGGTCGATCGAGCTGTGCGGTGGGACGCATGTGCGGCGGACGGGCGATATCGGCCTCTTCACCCTGACCGGCGACAGCGCGTCATCGGCCGGCGTGCGCCGGATCGAGGCGCTGACGGGGGCCGCCGCCTTCGACCACCTGGCCCGGCAGCAGCAGCAGCTCCAGCGCGTCGCGGGCGCCCTCAAGACACAGCCTGCCGAGGCATTCGACCGGCTCCGCGCCCTTCAGGACGAGCGCAAATCGCTCGCCGCCGAGGTGTCGCAGCTGCGCCGAGATCTCGCGATGGGCGGTGCCGGGGGCGAGGGCAATGCCGCCGCTCCGAAGCAGGTGAACGGGATCGCCTTCGCCGCGCAGGTCCTCACCGGCGTATCGGGCAAGGATCTTCCCGCGCTGATCGATGCGCACAAGCAGAAGATCGGGTCGGGCGCCGTGCTGATGATCGCCGATGCGGGCGGAAAGGCCGCCGTTGCCGCCGGTGTGACCGATGACCTGACGGATCGCATCTCGGCGGTCGACCTGGTGCGCGCCGCCGTGGCCGAGCTTGGCGGCAAGGGCGGCGGAGGCCGTGCCGACATGGCGCAGGGCGGCGGTGCGGATGCCGCGCGCGCCGATGCCGCGATCGCCGCGGCCGAGAAACTCTTGGAGGAAAACTGATGACCGCTCTGTGGATTGCCCATGTGCATGTGACCGACGAAGAGGCCTATGGCCGCTATGCCGCTCTTGCGACCCATGCGATCGCCGATCACGGGGGTACGTTCCTCGCGCGGGGCGGCCGCCACGTGCAGCTCGAGGGAAACGATCGCAAGCGCAACGTCGTCGCGCGGTTCGATTCGGTGGAACGGGCGGTGGAATGCTACCAATCCGCCGCCTATCAGGAGGCGCTCTCCCATGCCCGCGACGCCGCCGAGCGTGACCTAGTGATCGTCGAGGAGGTCGCGCCCTGAAGACCCTTGCGGAGCTCACGCGAACCCATTCCGGGGCGGGCGCGCTGAGCTGGATCGGCAGGCGGGCGCAGCGGCTCGCCCCGCCCGAGGCGGTGCCTGATGTGATGCTTCTGGAAGATGGTCTGGAAGGCGATCACGCGCGGCCCGGCAAGAGGGCGGTGACGCTGATCCAGGAAGAGCATCTCGCGGTGATCGGCGCGTTTGTCGGCACGGGTGTGATCGCGCCGCAGCGTCTGCGCCGGAACCTCGTGATCCGCGGTATCAACCTGAATGCCCTGCGCGGCCAGCAGGTCGCCATCGGCGACGCGGTGGTGGAGATCACCATTCCCTGCGCCCCCTGCAGCCGTATGGAGCGCGAGTTGGGCACCGGCGGATATAATGCCCTGCGCGGGCATGGGGGCTGGTGCGCGGCGGTGATCACCCCCGGCAGGATCACCATCGGGGATGCGGTGCGCCCCGCCTGAGCGGCGGCGCGCGTGACACCCGCCGCTGCGGCGCCCTCGGGCCCAGGGGGCGCCGAGAATGCATGTCCGGCCCCGCGCCGGGGCCGGAGTTTCGCGATCAGCTGCCCGAGCGGGACTGGCGCTTGCGCTCATGCGGGTCGAGATAGCGCTTGCGCAGGCGCACCGCGTTCGGCGTCACCTCCACCAGTTCGTCATCGTCGATATAGGCGATCGCCTGCTCGAGCGTCATGGTGACGGGCGTGGTCAGGCGCACGGCCTCGTCGGTGCCGGAGGCACGCACGTTGGTCAACTGCTTGCCCTTCAGCGGGTTGATCTCGAGATCGTTGTCGCGGCTGTGCTCCCCGAGGATCATGCCCTGGTAGACGGGCTCCTGCGAGCCGATGAAGAACTTGCCGCGATCCTCCAGCTTCCACAGCGCGTAGGCGACGGAGGTGCCGTTCTCCATCGAGATCAGGACACCTTGCCGGCGGCCGGGAATGGCGCCCTTGTGCGGCGCCCATTCGTGGAAGACGCGGTTCAGGACACCGGTGCCGCGCGTATCGGTCAGGAACTCGCCGTGATAGCCGATGAGCCCGCGCGAGGGCACATGCGCGATGATCCGGGTCTTGCCGGCGCCTGCGGGTTTCATCTCCGCCAGGTCGCCCTTGCGCGCACCGGTGATCTTCTCGATGACCGCGCCGGAATACTCGTCATCCACGTCGATGGTGACTTCCTCGATCGGCTCGTGCTGCACGCCGTCGATGTCGCGGAAGACGACCTGCGGGCGCGAGATCGACAGCTCGAAGCCCTCGCGGCGCATGTTCTCGATCAGGACGCCCATCTGCAATTCGCCCCGGCCGGCGACCTCGAAGGCCTCGCCGCCGGGCGTGTCGGTGACTTTGATTGCGACGTTCGACTCGGCCTCCTTCATCAGGCGTTCGCGGATCACGCGGCTCTGGACCTTCTTGCCGTCACGGCCCGCCAGGGGCGAGTCGTTGATCCCGAAGGTCACGGTGATGGTGGGCGGGTCGATGGGCTGCGCATCGAGCGCCTCGTCGACGGCCAGGGCGCAGATTGTATCGGCAACGGTCGCCTTGGTCATGCCGGCGATCGAGACGATGTCACCGGCGACGGCCTCCTCGATGTCCTGGGTCGCGAGACCCCGGAACGCCTGGATCCTCGTGACGCGGAACTGTTCGATCTTCTGGCCGATGCGCGAGAGGGCCTGAACCGTGGCGCCGACCTTGAGGCGGCCCGATTCGACCCGGCCCGTCAGAAGGCGTCCGACGAACGGGTCGGCGCCGAGCGTGGTGGCGAGCATCCTGAAGGGCTCATCGGCGCGCTTTTGCTGCTTGGGCTCGGGCACGTGGCGGACGACGAGGTTGAAGAGCGCCGACAGATCCTTGCGCGGCCCGTCGAGCTCGGCATCCGCCCAGCCGGAGCGCCCGGAGGCGTAGAGATGCGGGAAATCGAGCTGATCCTCGTTCGCATCGAGACTGGCGAAGAGATCGAAGACCTCGTCGAGCGCGCGGTCGGGCTCGGCATCGGGCTTGTCGACCTTGTTGAGCACCACGATGGGGCGCAGCCCGAGGGCCAGCGCCTTGGAGGTCACGAACTTGGTCTGCGGCATCGGGCCCTCGGCCGCGTCCACCAGCAGGACGACGCCATCGACCATCGACAGGATGCGCTCGACCTCGCCGCCGAAGTCGGCGTGTCCCGGCGTGTCGACGATGTTGATGCGGGTGTTCTTCCACTCGACGGAGGTAGGCTTGGCGAAGATGGTGATGCCGCGCTCGCGCTCGAGGTCGTTGCTGTCCATGGCGCGTTCGGTCGTCGCCTGGTTCTCACGGTAGGTGCCGGACTGCTTGAGCAGCTCGTCCACCAGGGTTGTTTTTCCGTGATCGACGTGAGCGATGATCGCGATGTTGCGCAGTTCCATGGGGTCAGCCTTTTTCGGGGGTTGCGCGGCGCATACCCCGGCTGGGCCGGATATGGAAGGGTAAAGCTGCCGCAGGGCCCGCGGCATCAGGGAAAGGGCACCGCCTGGCTGGCGCAGGCACGGCGCCGGATGCCCGTCTGTGCGACGCCGGCGGGCCAGCGAGCGCGAAGCAGCCGTGACTTGGGGTAGCGCTGGATGACGATGCTGGCGCGCTGGTTGCCGCTGAGCACGTGGTAGCTATCCTCGTCCTCGGCCCAGTAGAAGCCGACATGGCCCAGTGGCGAGCGCGGATGCACGTGCCAGAAGAGCATCACGGCCCCCAGCTGCGGCTCGGCGGCCTCCCCCCAATGGGTCCAGGGGCGCGCGCGGATGTAGAGGCGCGGCAGGACAATTTCCGGCAGCGCGCTGCGCAGGCAATGGCCGACGAAGAAGCCGCACCATGGCAGTCCGAGCAGCGTGGCACGGCTTCCGATCATGTGCAGAAGGCGCAGCATGCCGCGCCCGTCCGCCCGCAGCGGATCATCACGGGTGCGCAAAAGGCGCAAGGCCTCGATCATCCAGGGCGCGCCCTCGTCGGGCAGCTCGGAAATCGAGGGCATGATCGCCGGGGCGGCGCCGTCAGGATGCATCATCGCCATCCTCCTGCGATCCGCCTTCCTCGCGCTTCGCCGCGCGGCTGAGGGCGAGCGGCTCCTTGAAGGTGAGGGTGCGGTAGGGGAAGGGGATCTCGATCCCGTGATCGTCGAGCGCGCGCTTGACCGCCGCCACGACCTTGTCGCGCGAGGCGCGGATATCGACGGGGCGCGAGCCGGTCCACCATGTAACCTCGAAATTGATCGAACTGTCGGCGAATTCCTGGGCGAAGATCTGAACGTCCTTCACGTCATCGCGCACCGAATCGACACTGCGCACCGCGCGCGCGATGATCGCGCGGGCATTGTCGACATCCTCGCCATAGGCGACGCCGCAGATGATCGTGGTGCGCCGCAGGCTCTCGGCGGTGCGGATCGTGACGGGGTTCTTGAAGAACATCGCGTTCGGCGCGACGACGAGCTGTCCATCGGTCTGCCGGACATGCGTGTCGCGGATGGTGATCACCTCGACCTGGCCCTCGATGCCCTCGCATTCGATGAAATCCTCGACCTTGAAGGGCTCGCGCACCAGCAGCAGGATGCCCGCGAGGAAATTCTCGAACACGTCCTTGAAGGCAAAGCCGATCGCCACGCCGCCGACACCGAGCGCGGTGAGCGCGCGGCCGGGGGTGATGGTCGGAAAGGCGATCGTCACGGCGATGAGGATGCCGAAGAGCCACAGGCCCACCGTCACCAGCATCGTCATCACGTCGATCAGCGCGCGGCGCATCCGGGCGCGGCGCATCGCGCGCGGCAGCGTCCGTTGCAAGAGCGTGACCACGCCCCAGACCACCAGCAGGAAGACGAGGGCCGCCAGGATCTGCGGCAGGACGCGCCAGAAGCCCAGGGCGTAGCCGTGCAACTGGTCACGCATGGGCGCCGGGAAGTAGGACCAGAGCCGGCTGACGAACTCCATGGGGTCTCCTTGTCGTGGATTGCGGTCCAACGCGGGCTGGGGGGCGCGGTTCCGCCCCGCGCGCGCCGGTCAGTGCGGCGGGGTCGTCTTCGAGAAGAGCTGGATGACGATGATCCCGGCGATGATGAGCGAGATACCCACCAGTGCCGGCAGATCGAGCCTCTGGCCGAATACCGCGAAACCGATGGCGGTGATCAGGACGATCCCGAGCCCCGACCAGAGCGCGTAGACCACGCCCACGGGCATCTCGCGCAGCACCTGCGCCAGCAGCCAGAAGGACAGGCCGTAGCCGATCACCACGATGATCGAGGGGATGGGCCGGGTGAATTGCTGGCTTGCCTGGAGCGCGGTGGTGCCGATGGTCTCCGCGAGCACGGCGAGGATCAGCGCGATATGGGGATGCAACATCTGGCGCGCTTTCGGATGGGCCGTGCTGGCATGGCAAGGAGGGGCGCCCCGCCCGTTGAGCAGGCGGGGCGCGCCGGGATCAGTTCAGGGCCTTGCCGAGATTCTCGTCGACCTTCTCGAGGAACCCTTCGGTGGTGAGCCATTTCTGGTCCGGTCCGACGAGCAGCGCGAGATCCTTGGTCATGAAGCCCGACTCGACCGTATCCACGACGACCTTCTCGAGCGTTTCGGCGAAGGTCATCAGCTCGGCATTGTCGTCGAGCTTGGCTCGGTGGCGCAGGCCGCCGGTCCAGGCGAAGATCGAGGCGATCGAGTTGGTCGAGGTGCTCTCGCCCTTCTGATGCTGGCGGTAGTGGCGGGTGACGGTGCCATGCGCGGCCTCGGCCTCGACGATCTTGCCATCGGGGGTCATCAGCTGCGAGGTCATCAGGCCGAGGCTGCCGAAGCCCTGCGCCACGGTGTCCGACTGCACGTCGCCATCGTAGTTCTTGCAGGCCCAGACATAGCCGCCGGACCATTTCATCGCCGAGGCGACCATGTCGTCGATCAGGCGGTGCTCGTAGGTCAGGCCGGCCTCCTCGAACTTCGTCTTGAACTCCTCGTCGAACACCTTCTGGAAGATGATCATGAACTGGCCATCATACTGCTTAAGGATGGTGTTCTTGGTCGACAGGTAGACCGGGTAGCCGCGCTTGAGGCCATAATTGAACGAGGCGCGCGCGAAATCGACGATCGAGGCGTCGAGGTTGTACATGCCCATGTAGATGCCGGAGGAGGGGGCGTCGAAGACCTCCTCTTCCATCACGGTGCCATCCTCGCCGACGAATTTCATCGACAGCTTGCCCGGCCCGGGGAATTTCATGTCCGTCGCGCGGTACTGGTCGCCAAACGCATGGCGGCCGATGACGATCGGCTGGGTCCAGCCGGGCACGAGGCGCGGCACGTTCGAACAGATGATCGGCTCGCGGAAGACCACGCCGCCCAGGATGTTGCGGATGGTACCGTTGGGCGAGCGCCACATCTTCTTGAGACCGAATTCCTCAACCCGGCCCTCGTCGGGCGTGATGGTGGCGCATTTCACGCCGACGCCGACTTCCTTGATCTTCTCGGCCGCGTCGATGGTGATCTGATCGTCGGTCCGGTCACGCTCCTCGATACCGAGGTCGTAGTAGAGCAGGTCGATATCGAGATAGGGAAGGATCAGTTTCTTCTTGATGAAATCCCAGATGATCCGGGTCATCTCGTCGCCGTCGAGCTCGACGATCGGGTTCTCCACCTTGATCTTGGACATGGTTGCCTCCGCGCATGGTTGATTTGACGCCGTCCTAACGCAATCGCGCGCCGGGGGGAAGGTATGCCGTTGTATGCCGCAGGCGGTTTCATGCTTTCGCACGGATGCTGTGCGGAAACCGGGATCGACACCCGACAGTTGAACGCGGAAGTTATCGCGAAACCACGCCCAAGGGAGATTCACCATGACGGCACCCAAGATCACCATCCTCTTCTACAGCACTTACGGCACCAACCATGCCATTGCCGAAGCCGCGGCCGAGGCCGCGCGGGCGGCCGGCGCCGAGGTGCGTTTGCGCCGGGCGGCCGAAACGGCTCCCCGCGCGGTGGTCGAGAGCCAGGAGGCCTGGGCCGCGCAGCTCGAGAAGATGAAGGACATCCCCGAGGTGCAGGTCGATGACATGGTCTGGGCGGATGGGTATTTCCTGTCGGTGCCGACCCGTTACGGCGCGGCCCCGAGCCAGGTTCAGGCTTTCATCGACACGCTCGGCGGTGCCTGGAGCGAGGGCAAGCTGGCCAACAAGACCTTCACGGCCACCACCAGCGCCGGCAACACCCATGGCGGGCAGGAGACGACCTTGATGGCGCTCAACCGCATGGCGATCCATTGGGGGGCGATCATCGTCGCACCGGGCTATGCCGATCCGATCAAGTTCGAGGATGGCGGCAACCCCTATGGCTACTCGGCCATCGGCGGCAAGTTCGACGAGACGGGCGCGAAGTCCGTGGCCTTCCAGGCAAGGCGCCTTGTCGAGATGACGCGCCGCCTCGTCGCGGGCTGAGGAAAACCCGCGCGCCGGATGCCCTGACCGGGATCCGGCGCGCGCCGGTAGTCTGGACACGCAGACTTAGCGGCTGCTCTCGGTGAGGCGGCGGCGGACGTAATCCTCGACCGTGCCGATCATCTGCTCCATATGCGGATCCTCGAAGAAATGCCCGGCACCCTCGATCTCGTTATGGGTGACGGTGATCCCCTTCTGATCGTGCAGCTTGGAGACCAGCGCCTGCGTATCCTTGGGCGGCGCCACCCGGTCGGCCGCGCCGTTCACCACGAGGCCCGAGCTGGGGCAGGGGGCGAGGAAGCTGAAATCATACATGTTGGCGGGCGGCGAGACGGAGATGAAGCCGGTGATCTCGGGGCGCCGCATCAGGAGTTGCATCCCGATCCACGCGCCGAAGGAGAACCCGGCGACCCAGCAATGCTTGGCGTTGTTGTTCATCGACTGCAGGTAGTCGAGCGCCGAGGCCGCATCGCTGAGCTCGCCGATCCCCTGGTCATACTCGCCCTGGCTGCGTCCCACCCCGCGGAAGTTGAACCGCAGCACGGTGAAGCCCATGTTGTGGAAGACGTAATGCAGGTTGTAGACCACGCGGTTGTTCATGGTCCCGCCGAACTGCGGATGCGGGTGGAGGATGATCGCGATCGGTGCGTCCCGGTTCTTCTGGGGGTGGTACCGGCCTTCCAACCGGCCTTCGGGGCCGGGAAAAATCACCTCGGGCATGGGCGTCCTTGTGGTTGTCGTCCGGGTGTTTCCAAACTTGACGGAAAACATCGGATACTTTAGAGCAATTCTAAATTCCGGCGGCATGCCGGCCTTCAGGGCTGCCTTGCAGGTAATTGTTGTGCCGGGAGTCGTCAACTGCCGGAGGAGGGCGCCTTGAAACTCAGCACCAAGGGACGCTACGCGATGGTCGCCCTGAGCGATCTGGCGCTCCAGCCCGACGGCAAGCTCGTCTCCCTCGCCGAGTTGAGCCGGCGCCAGAAGATATCGCTCCCCTATCTCGAGCAGCTCTTCGTCAAGCTGCGGCGCAGCGATCTCGTGCTTTCGGTGCGCGGGCCCGGCGGTGGCTACAGGCTGTCGCGGCCGGCATCGGAGATCAGGGTGTCCGAGGTCCTCGGCGCCGTCGACGAGACCGTCAGCGCGATGCATACGGGCGCGGGCGCATCCGGCGGCGCCTGCGGGACCAAGGCGCAATCGCTTACCAACCGGCTCTGGGAAGGGCTCAGCGCGCATGTCTACGTCTTCTTGCACCAGACGCGGCTGTCGGACGTGATCGGGAACGAGCTGGCACCCTGTCCCGCGGTGCCCACGCTTTTCACCGTGGTCGATACCGCCGATGACGATGCCGATGCGGGCGAGCCGAATGCGGGCGCACCGGCGCGGGCGGCGGGCCAGGGCGCGCCGGACCGGCGCGATGGCGCCGGGGGATGATCGGTCCGAGGACATATCTCGACTGGAACGCCACGGCGCCGCTCCGCCCGGAGGCGCGCGCGGCAATGCTCGAGGCGCTCGAGCTGACGGGCAATCCCTCCTCGGTCCATGCCGAGGGCCGTGCCGCGCGCTCTCTTGTCGAGCGCGCGCGCCGGCAACTCGCCGAGGCCTTCGGCGCATCGGGCGGCGATATCGTCTTCACCTCCGGCGCGACGGAGGCGGCGGCGCTGGCCTGCGGGGGGCGGGGGCTGCTCTGCGCCCCGGTCGAGCATGAGGCGGTCGCCGCATGGTGCCGCCCCGAGCTTGGCGTCGCCGCCGATGGCGCGGTCGGGATCGACGATCCTGCGGGGTCCGCCTTGCAACTGGCCAATTCCGAGACGGGCGTCGTGCAGGATATTCCCGACGGGCTCAAGGTTTGCGATGCAACGCAGGGGTTCGGCAAGATCCCCTTCGCCTTCGATTGGAGCGGCGTGTGCATGGCGCTGCTTTCTGCACACAAGATCGGCGGCCCCAAGGGGATCGGCGCGCTCGTCGTCAAGCGCGGAACCGAGATCGCGCCGGCGATCCGGGGCGGCGGGCAGGAGATGGGCCGCCGGGCCGGGACCGAGAACATCGCCGCGATCGCCGGTTTCGGTGCCGCGGCAGAGGCGGCCTCGCGCGATCTGGCCGCCGGGGTCTGGGACAGGGTGGCCGAGATTAGAAATATTCTAGAAAGCGCCTTGGTGTCCGGATCAAAAGAGACTATTTTTATCGGGAATGAGGCGCGCCGTCTCCCCGGCACATCATGCTTCGCATCCCCCGGTTGGAAGGGCGAGACGCAGGTGATGCAGATGGATCTTGCGGGGTTCGCCGTCTCGGCGGGGTCCGCCTGTTCGAGCGGAAAGGTTCGCGAGAGCGCCGTCCTGCGGGCCATGGGGCATGCATCGCAGGTCGCCAGTTCTGCCATCAGGGTCTCGATCGGACCCGGGACGAGTGAAGAAGACGTATTGCGCTTCGCCGAAAGCTGGGCGAAGGCCGAACGGAAATACCGGGCGCGTGCCGCCTGAGAGGAGAATGAAGATGAGTGCTGCCGATCAGATCGACGTGAAGGAAGGTGTTGACCAGGAGACCGTTGACGCGGTCGCTCAGCTGTCTGGCAAGTACAAGCACGGCTGGAACACCGATATCGAGATGGATTTCGCGCCCAAGGGCCTGAACGAGGACATTGTGCGCCTGATCTCCTCGAAGAACGGCGAGCCGGACTGGATGACCGACTGGCGTCTTGCCGCGTTCCGGCGCTGGCAGCAGATGGACGAGCCGGACTGGTCGATGCTGCGCTATGATGCCGTGGACTACCAGGAGCAGTATTACTACGCCAAGCCCAAGAGCATGGCCGAGAAGCCCAAGAGCCTCGACGAGGTCGATCCCAAGCTGCTCGAGACCTATTCCAAGCTCGGCATTCCGCTCAAGGAGCAGATGATCCTCGCCGGTGTCGAAGGGGCCGACGCGGCGCCCGCCGATGCCAAGCCCGGCCGCAAGGTCGCGGTCGATGCGGTGTTCGATTCGGTCTCCGTCGGTACCACCTTCAAGGACGAGCTGGCCAAGGCGGGCGTGATCTTCTGTTCGATCTCCGAGGCGATCCGCGAGCATCCCGAGCTCGTGCGCAAGTATCTCGGCTCGGTCGTTCCGGCGAGCGACAACTATTTCGCGACGCTGAACTCGGCCGTCTTCTCGGACGGCTCCTTCGTCTACGTGCCGAAGGGCGTGCGCTGCCCGATGGAGCTGAGCACCTATTTCCGCATCAATGCCGAGAATACCGGCCAGTTCGAGCGCACGCTCATAATCTGCGACGACCAGGCCTATGTCAGCTATCTCGAAGGGTGCACGGCGCCGATGCGCGACACCAACCAGCTGCACGCGGCGGTGGTCGAGATCGTGGCGCTCGAGGATGCCGAGGTGAAGTATTCTACCGTGCAGAACTGGTATCCCGGCGACGAGAACGGCAAGGGCGGCATCTACAACTTCGTGACCAAGCGCGCCGATTGCCGGGGCGACCGCTCCAAGGTGAGCTGGACTCAGGTGGAGACGGGCAGCGCGCTGACCTGGAAATACCCCTCCTGCATCCTGCGCGGCGATGACAGTCAGGGCGAGTTCTATTCCATCGCGATCACCAACAACTGGCAGCAGGCCGATACGGGCACCAAGATGGTGCACCTGGGCAAGCGCACCAAGTCGCGCATCGTGTCCAAGGGCATCAGCGCGGGCCATGCGCAGAACACCTATCGCGGGCTCGTCTCGATGCATCCCAAGGCCAAGGACAGCCGCAACTACACGCAATGCGACAGCCTTCTGATCGGCGGTGAGTGCGGGGCGCACACGGTGCCCTATATTGAGGTGAAGAACAATTCGAGCCGCGTCGAGCACGAGGCGACCACATCCAAGGTCGATGACGACCAGCTCTTCTATTGCCGCCAGCGCGGCATGGACGAGGAAGAGGCCGTGGCGCTCGTCGTGAACGGGTTCTGCCGCGAAGTGCTGCAGGCCCTGCCGATGGAATTCGCGATGGAGGCGCAGCAACTCGTCGCCATCAGCCTCGAAGGGTCGGTTGGATGAGCGGACTCGATCGCGTCAAGATGCCCGAGAACCGGCGCTGGATCCTCAGCGTCGTGGCAGCGGTCGTGTTCATCATGTGCATGATGCTGTCGGCCTCTTGGTGGGTCGGCGCGCCGATCTCGCATCTCGTGATCGCCGCGGTCGTGTCCCTCGCGATCGGCCTTTTCGTCGGCATGATCGCGGCGCGGCGCGGTCGCAAGCGCCGCTGAGAACGAGCGCCGGGGCGTCCCGGCACCATTTGAACATACGGGCACGCCGGTCGTGCCGCGTGAAGTTTCGGAGACGATAGATGTTGGAAATCAAGAACCTGCACGTGAAGCTTGAAGAAGAGGATAAGCAGATCCTCAAGGGTGTCGACCTGAAGGTCGAGGCCGGCAAGGTGCATGCGATCATGGGCCCCAACGGCTCTGGCAAGTCGACGCTGAGCTACGTGCTTTCGGGGCGCGACGGCTACGAGGTGACGGATGGCTCCGCCGAGCTCGATGGTGCCGAGATCCTCGAGCTCGATCCCGAGGAGCGCGCCGCGGCCGGTCTCTTCCTCGCGTTCCAGTATCCCGTCGAGATCCCGGGTGTCGGCAACATGACCTTCCTGCGCACCGCCGTGAACGCACAGCGCAAGGCGCGCGGCGAGGAAGAGCTCAGCTCTGGCGAATTCCTCAAGGTCGTCCGTGAGAAGGCCAAGTCCCTCAAGATCGACGCGGACATGCTCAAGCGTCCGGTCAATGTCGGCTTCTCCGGCGGCGAGAAGAAGCGCAACGAGATCCTGCAGATGGCGATGCTCGAGCCGCGCATGTGCATTCTCGACGAGACCGATAGCGGGCTCGACGTGGACGCGATGAAGCTTGTCGCCGATGGCGTGAACGCGCTGCGCGACGAGGGCCGCGCGTTTCTGGTGATCACCCATTACCAGCGGCTTCTCGATCATATCAAACCCGATGTCGTGCACATCATGGCCGATGGCCGCATCGTCAAGACCGGTGGTCCCGAGCTTGCGCTCGAGGTCGAGAAGAACGGCTATTCCGACATCCTGAACGAGGTGGCGTGATGGGTCTGCCCAAGATCAAGCAGGACGCGACCGAAGCGCGCCTGTCGGCGCTTGACCTGCCGGGCGGCGAAGGCTGGACGCGTGCCGCGCGCGAGGATGCGCTGTCGCGTCTGCAGGCCGCTGGCCTTCCGCACAAGCGTGACGAATACTGGCGCTATACCGATCCGCGCAGCCTCGTCGAAGCGGAGCCGCCGATGGCCGAGGCGCTGCCCGAAGGGGACGAGGGCCCGATCTTCGGTGCGCATGAGCGGCTCAGGATCGTCTTCAACGATGGCCAGTTCGATGCCGACGCCTCCGACGATCTGTCGCTCGAGGGGATCGAGATCGAACGCTTGTCGCAGGCCGCCGGTGCCGACCTGCACTGGGCCCGGGATCTCTATGGCACGCTCGAGACGCGCGGGCAGACGCCCGTTGCCCGGCCGCTCGCCACGCTGAACACGGCCTTCGCGCAAGATGGTATCCTGATCCGTGTCACGGGCCGGCCCAGCAAACCGGTATCCCTGATTTACAACCACATCTCGGATAGTTCCGACGTGTTCCTGCATCATTGTGTGAAGGTCGAGAGCGGCGCCGAGCTGACCTTGCTCGAGAATGGGGCGGCCGCCGCGCGGCTCAACACCGTTCTCGAGGTCGAGATCGCCGATACGGGCAAATTCCACCACGTGCGCGCGCAGGGCCGCGATCACGCGCGGCGCGCGGCGACGGCGATCTTCACGCGGCTTGGCCGGGAAAGTGTCTTCAAATCCTTCACCCTGACGGTGAACGGGGCGCTGACGCGCAATGAATGCGTGATCGAGTTGACCGGCGACGATGCCGTGGCCCATGTTGCGGGTGCCTGCGTCGGCGATGGTGATTTTCATCACGACGACACCGTCTTCATCACGCATGATGCGCAGAACTGCGAAAGCCGGCAGGTTTTCAAGAAGGTGCTGCGCAACGGTGCCACGGGCGTTTTCCGAGGCAAGATCCTTGTGAAGAAGGACGCGCAGAAGACCGATGGCTACCAGATCAGCCAGTCGCTTCTGCTCGATGGTGACAGCCAGTTCCTGGCAAAGCCAGAGCTTGAGATCTACGCCGATGACGTGGCCTGCTCGCATGGATCGACCTCCGGTGCGATCGACGAGGATGCCCTCTTCTACCTGCGGTCCCGCGGCGTGCCCGAACCGCTGGCGCAGGACCTGCTGGTTCTCTCGTTCCTTGCCGAAGCTTTGGCGGAAATCGATGACGAGACCATCGCCGAGGACCTGATCGCCCGGCTCGAGGGCTGGCTGGCCCGCCGGCGCGGCTGATGGCGCTGACGACCGATATCCTGCGCAGCTATGTGCGGCCGGCCGAGGTGCTGCGCCGGCGGATGGCGGGAAGCGGCGAGGACCGCGCGCTGGTCACGGTGATGCTGGCCTGCGGCCTCATCTTCGTGGCGCAATGGCCGCGCCTGTCCCGCGAGGCGTTCCTGAGCGGTCAGGAGATGGAGATGCTGGTCGGCGGTGCTCTGCTGGGCTGGTTGTTTCTCGCCCCGCTCGCGCTCTATGCCATCGCCGCCATCTCCCACCTGGCCGCGCGCCTGATGGGAGGGGCGGGAAGCTTCTTCGAGGCCCGGATGGCGCTTTTCTGGGCACTTCTCGCCGCGGCGCCCCTGTGGCTCCTCTGGGGGCTCGTCGCGGGGCTGGTGGGGCCGGGTCCGGGGCTCGACATGCTCGGCATCGTCGCGCTTCTGGCTTTCTTGTGGATCTGGCTCGCCGGCCTGTGGTCGGTCGAAACCTCGCGGGTGGTGAGCAATTGATGGCGGGCATTGGGCTTTCCGATCTCGGGTCCCTGGTGGGCGACACGCTGCGCGCTCCGCGCGAGACATTCGCCCGTCTGTCCGCTTGGCGCCTCTCCGTGCCGGTCCTGTCACAGGCCCTGCTGCTGGTGGTCGTACTGTCGGTGCTCCTGGCGGAATTGTCGAACCTGATGGTGTCCTACCTGCACCCGCCCGGTGTGGGGGTGATGCTGCTCAGCCCGATGTTCTTCGGGGCGCTGCAACTGGCGCTTCTGGTGGGAATGCTTTTCGCGATCCTGCTGGTCGGGCGCGCCCTCGGCGGACACGGGGACCTGGCAGGCTCCATCCTTCTGGTGAGCTGGCTTCAGTTCATCATGGTTTGCGTGCAGCTCGTCCAGAGTGCCGCGCTTCTCCTGGTGCCCTCGCTGGCCTGGGCGATCGGGGTCGGGGGGCTGGTGCTCTTCTTGTGGCTGCTGACCAACTTCATCGCCGAGTTGCACGGCTTCACCGCGCTTGGCCGGGTCTTCGCGATGATCCTGTTCACGATGCTCGGTGTCGCACTCGGTCTTTCCTTCGTGCTGGCCCTTTTCGGGGTCACCGTTCCGGCCTAGGAGCCATTTCCATGTACGATGTCGACGCGATCCGCCGCGATTTTCCGATCCTTGCGCGCGAGGTGAACGGCAAGCCGCTCGTCTATCTCGACAATGGCGCCTCGGCCCAGAAGCCCCGCGCCGTGCTCGACGCGATCCAGCGCGGATATGGCGAGGAATACGCCAATGTGCACAGGGGGCTGCATTTCCTCAGCAACCTGTCCACGGAACGCTATGAAAGCGTGCGCGGCACGGTCGCGCGCTTCCTCGGAGCGGGCTCCGCCGACGAGATCGTGATGACCACCGGCACCACGCAGGCGATCAACATGATCGCCTATGGCTGGGCGATGCCGCGAATGGAGGCGGGCGACGAGATCATTCTGTCGGTGATGGAACACCATGCCAATATCGTGCCCTGGCATTTCCTGCGCGAACGGCAGGGGATCGTGATCCGCTGGGTGGATGTCGAGCCGGATGGATCGCTCGATCCCGAGGCGGTCCTGGCGGCCATCACCCCGCGCACCAAGCTCATCGCGGTCACGCATATGTCCAACGTCCTCGGCACCCTGGTCGATGCCAAGGCGATCTGCGACGGGGCCCATGCGCAGGGCGTGCCGGTCCTCGTGGACGGAAGCCAGGGCGCGGTGCATGGCGCGGTCGACGTGGCGCGGATGGGCTGCGATTTCTACCCGATCACCGGTCACAAGCTCTATGGCCCCTCCGGGTCGGGCGCGATCTACATCAAGAAGGAGCGGATGGCCGAGATGCGCCCCTTCATGGGCGGCGGAGACATGATCCGCGAAGTGCGCAAGGATACGGTGCTCTACAACGATCCACCCATGATGTTCGAGGCCGGCACGCCCGGCATCGTGCCGCAGATCGGGCTCGGCGTCGCGCTCGACTACATGATGGATATTGGGATGGACCGGATCGCCGCGCATGAGGCGGACCTGCGCGACTACGCGGCCGGACGTCTGGGCGCACTCGACTGGCTGCGGCTGCAGGGGACGGCGCCCGAAAAAGGCGCCATCTTCTCCTTCACGCTCGAGGGGTCGGCCCATGCCCATGACATCTCCACCGTGCTCGACAAGAAGGGCGTCGCGGTGCGGGCGGGGCAGCATTGCACCGGCCCGCTCATGGAGTTTCTCGGGCTGACCGCGACCTGCCGTGCGAGCTTCGGGATGTACAACACCCGCGCCGAGGTCGATGTCCTGATCGACGCGCTGGAGCTTTGCCACGATCTCTTCGCCTGAACACGGGTTTTCGCCCGTGGCGGGGTGGGAGCGCCAGCTTTCTCGTTGCAGCGCTCCGCCCGCCCGGGTATAGACCGGCCAACGCACCTGTAGCTCAGCTGGATAGAGCGCTGCCCTCCGAAGGCAGAGGCCAGAGGTTCGAATCCTCTCAGGTGCGCCAAATCCTCATATTGTTACTCTTCATGCGACGGCCCGCCGGGCGGCGTCCGTGCGATGGCGTGTGGTCAGGCGCTTTCCGGGCCCTTGGGCAGGTCCCCGATGTCGAGGAGCGGCGCCAGATCCGTCGCCGGCGCGTCCAGCATCGTGGCCACCCGCTCGAGCACCGCGACGATCATTGCCTGTTCCCAATCCTCGAGCGCTTCGAACTGGGCGACATATTTCTGTTGTAGCGGGTCCGGCGCATCTGCGACGGCGGCGCGGCCGGCATCGGTAATTGTCACGTTGGTCTGGCGGCGGTCGATCTCGGACGGCTGCCGGATGACCATGCCCTTCGCCTTCAGCCTGTCGATGAGGGCGGTGATCGTCGCCTGCGAGACGCGCATCCGCGTCGAGATCGTCTTCGGCGTCGCGTGGCCGGCCTCGGCGACGATCTGCAGGACCCTGACCTGGACCGCCGTCAACCCGGCCTGCCGCGCAAGCTCGCGCCCATACATTTCCGTGGAGCGCAGGATCCGACGGATGGCGATCAGGCTGGTATCGGTTCGGTCCATGGGGCGTTCTCCGGGAGGATATGCTTCGTCGTTCACTCCGCCATGCGGCCGGGTCAAGCGAAACCCGCCGCACCAGTCCGGCGAGTTCGCAAGCCAAGGGGGCAGGGGTGTTTCGCCATACAAAGCAATCGCTTCCCCGGTCAAGACGCTTTCAAGCATGCAAAGTGAAAATATAAGGGTTGATTGCTGACAGATAGTCAACTATTTAGCCTTGCTAAGCAAAGCAAAAAGGGCAGAGACAGATGAGCGAAGCAACAAATATCCGTGCACCGAAGATCACCCTGCGCCAACCCAACGGCGAGGATGGATCCGATGTGTGGGAATTGATTCGCAAATGTCGCCCGCTCGACGAGAACTCGATGTACTGCAACCTGATCCAGTGCGACCATTTCGGCGAGACCTGCGTTCTGGCCGAGATCGACGGCCGGATCGGTGGTTGGATTTCCGCCTACCTGCTGCCCGGCGACGACGAGACGCTCTTTGTCTGGCAGGTTGCCGTCGACGAGATCGCCCGTGGGCAGGGGCTGGGGCGCAAGATGCTCCTGTCGCTGCTGGAGCGTGACGTCTGCGCCAATGTGCAACGCATTCAGACTACGATCACCAAGGATAACGAGGCATCTTGGGCGCTGTTCGGCAGTTTCGCCGACCGCACCGATGCCGATCTTGAAAGCGAAGCGCATTTCAAGCGCGACGTTCATTTCGACGGGGCCCACGCGACCGAACACATGGTCACGATTACCCTCCCGGAGGTGATGAGCGCGGCCGCCTGAGCCGCAATCTCCCTTCTCAACAGATCTAGAAATCGAGGTACTGTCATGTCGACTGCCAAGTCAGCCGAACCGAAAATCTTTGCCCGCCGCGAATCCGAGGCCCGCAGCTATTGCCGCGCCTTCGACACGGTCTTCACCAAGGCGTGCAATGCCACGATGATCGACGCCGAAGGGCGCGAGTATACCGATTTTCTCGCCGGATGCTCCTCGCTCAACTACGGCCATAACGATCCCGACATGAAGACCGCGCTGATCGAGCATATCGCCGGGGACGGCATCGCGCATGGGCTCGACATGTTCACCGACACCAAGCAGGCCTTCCTCGAAACTTTCGAGAGCCTGATCCTCGAGCCGCGCGGCCTGCCGCACAAGCTGATGATGACCGGACCGACGGGCACCAATGCCGTTGAGGCGGCGCTGAAACTGGCGCGCAAGGTGACGGGGCGCACCGAGGTCGTGGCCTTCACCAACGGCTTTCACGGAATGACGCTCGGCGCGCTGGCCGCGACGGGCAACCAGGGCAAGCGCGGCGGCGCAGGCGGTATCATCCTGCCGGGCGTGACGCGGATGCCCTACGAGGATGCGCTCGGCGAGGGCGCCGATCCGCTCGATTTTCTCGAGACGATGCTCGACAATCCGTCCAGCGGCATCGAGGCCCCGGCGGCTTTCCTGATCGAGCTGATCCAGGGAGAGGGCGGCCTGACCGCGGCCAGCCCCGCATTCGTGCGCCGTCTGGCATCCATCGCGAAAGCGCATGGATCGCTGCTGATCGTCGACGACATCCAGGCCGGCATCGGTCGCTGCGGCAGCTTCTTCAGCTTCGAGGAGATGGGTGTCGAGCCCGACATGGTGACGCTTGCCAAATCCTTCTCGGGCTTCGGCCTGCCTTTTGCCGGGCTGCTGCTGCGCCCCGAGCATGACATCTGGAAGCCGGCCGAGCATAACGGCACCTTCCGCGGCAACACCCATGCCTTCGTTACCGCGCGGATCGCGCTCGAGAAATTCTGGGCCGACGGGCAGTTCCAAGCGGAGATCGCGGAGAAATCCGCCCTGCTGACCGAGCGGCTCGGGCGGATCGCCGGAATGATCCCCGGGGCGAAGCTCAAGGGGCGCGGCATGATGCAGGGCGTCGATGTCGGTGGCGGAGAGCTGGCCGGTGCGATCTGCGCCGAATGCTTTGCCAACGGGCTCATCATCGAGACCTCCGGCGCGCATGACGAGGTAGTCAAGGTGCTTGCGCCGCTGACCATTCCGCGCGCGCAGTTCGAGGCCGGTCTCGACACGCTCGAAGCGGCGGCACGCCACTGCGCCCCCACCAACAACACGTCCATTGCTGCGGAGTAACAGATATGATTGTACGCGATTTCAACGAACTGAAGGGCACCGACAAGTCGGTTTCCGACGCGCAGTGGACCTCCGTGCGGATGCTTCTGGCCGATGACGGGATGGGGTTCTCCTTCCACATCACCACGCTGCAGGCCGGCTCCGAGCATACGTTCCATTACAAGAACCATTTCGAGAGCGTCTATTGCATGTCCGGCCGCGGTTCGATCACCGACCTGGCCACCGGCAAGACGCATGAGATCAAGCCCGGTGTGATGTATGCGCTCAACGAGCACGACCATCATACCCTCCGGGCCGACGAGGAGCTGGTCATGGCATGTTGCTTCAACCCGCCCGTAACCGGGACCGAGGTGCACCGTGCCGATGGCAGCTACGCGGCTGCCGATGCTTGAACCCGTCACCGTCCAGTTCAGGGGAGAGGGCATGAGCGACCACTCCAAGCTGACCGTCGAGAAGATCGGCGGCACCTCGATGTCGCGGATCCGCGACCTGGTCGACACGCTGTTCCTTGGCGGAGAGCGTGCGGCCGATCCCTATCACCGGCTCTTCGTGGTCTCCGCTTTCGGGGGGATCACGGATCTGCTGCTCGAGCACAAGAAATCCGGCAAGCCCGGTGTCTACGCACTCTTTGCCAGCGCGGAGAGCGATCATGCCTGGTCAGACGCGCTCAGCCGGGTGAGCGAGGCGATGTGTGTGGCCCATGCCGAGGTGCTCGAGAGTGCCGCCAATCGCCAGCTTGCCGACGGCTTCGTGCGCGAGCGGATCGAGGGCGCGCGCAATTGCCTGATCGACCTGCAGCGGATCTGCTCCTACGGGCATTTCAGGCTGTCGCAGCACATGGCGATCATCCGCGAGCTGCTCTCCGGCTTGGGCGAGGCGCATTCGGCCTATGTGACCGCCTTGCTGCTCAGCCAGCATGGCATCAACAGCCGCTTCATCGACCTGTCGGGCTGGCGGGACGATCGCGAATGCTCCTTGCGCGAACGCATCGTGGATGGCCTTGCCGGGATCGACTTCTCGGCGGAAATGCCGATCGTCACCGGCTATGCGCAATGCGTCGAGGGCTTGATGCGTGAGTTCGACCGCGGATATTCCGAGGTCACCTTCAGCCAGATCGCGGCGATCATGGGCGCGCGGGAGGCGGTGATCCACAAGGAGTTCCACCTCTCCTCGGCCGACCCCAAGCTGGTGGGCGCCGAGAATGTGCGCAAGCTCGGCCATACCAATTACGACGTGGCCGATCAGCTTTCCAACATGGGCATGGAGGCGATCCATCCCAAGGCGGCGAAGGCGCTGCGCCAGGCGGATGTGCCGCTGCGCGTCACCAACGCCTTCGAGCCGGACGATCCCGGCACGCTGATCGACGACAAGCCGGCCGCCTCACCCGGCGCCGAGATCGTCACCGGCCTCGATGTCTACGCTTTGGAGCTCTTCGAGCAGGACATGGTCGGGGTAAAGGGCTATGACAGCGCCATTCTCGACATGCTGGCCCGTCACAGGGTGCGCATCGTCTCCAAGACGTCGAACGCCAATACGATCGTCCATTACGTCGATGCCCCCCTGAAGGCGATCCGGCGGGTGGAGCGCGATCTGCGCGAGACCTACCCGCAGGCTGAGCTGTCGGTGCGCGCAATGTCGATCGCCTCGGTGATCGGGCGCGACCTGTCGGGGCTGCGCGTGCTCTCCAGCGGCCTCGCGGCGCTCGAGGATGCCGGGTTGAACCCGATCGCCGGCCAGCAGACGACCCGCAGCGTCGATGTGCAGTTCATGGTGCCGCGCGATGCGCTCGACGCGGCGATCGGACTGCTGCACGACCGCTGCATCGGGCGCGCGGGTGGCGTCCAGGCCGCCGCCTGAGATGACCTGAGCCGCGCCGGCAGGGCGCAGACGCGATACATGACGGGGCGCGGGACCAGAGGGGTCTGCGCCCCGTTGCCTGTCGGGGGCTAATGCCAAGTCCTGCGGGTTTGGCGAGCGGCTCCAATCACTTCGAGCGGGCCAATTCGGCAGGCGCGGCGCCATTGATCGCGTAGGCGGAACATTCCACGCGAATGCCATATCTCCGCCTTCGGATCGCGCCGATCCGTCATCCTTTGAGCATATCCCACCGTCAGTGTCCGGACATCCGGCAGCACCGATAAGGAGGCTCGATGACCGATTACTCTCAGCACGACCCAGTTCCGAATCGGCTGGGCGCGATCGCTCCCTTCGCCTGGGGTGCGGGCTCGCCGCACGGTTATTCCGATGCGCCCGCGGACGGCATGGTGCGGCGCCGCCTGAGCGCGCTGACATCGCGTGGCGGGGCAATGTTCAGAGCGCTGCGGCAGGCCTGCACACAGGATCTGGGATATCGCGACGCCGCCGAGGGGCTTTCGGCGATGACGCAGATCCCGCTCGACGGCGAGATGGCGCCGCGCGGGCCGCGATCGCGGCAAGACTGACCTCGGGGAGAACGGCGGTTCCGCGCCTTATCTCACGCTTCCATGCGCCGCGCGGCCGCGTCCCAGCCGGCCGGGCAGGGATCGCAGCGCGGCCTTGAGCTTGGCGCGGCCCAGATGTGCGATCGCAAGGCCGAGCGCGATCAGGACGAAGCCCGCCAGAATGCGCAGCGTGACCTGCTCGCCCAGGACCATCGCCCCCAGGATGATCGCGAAAACGGGGGTAATGTAGTTGGTCAGGCCCATGAAGGTCGGGCCGGCGGAGCGGATCACCAGGATGCCCAGCATGTTCGAGCCGGCGGTCGAGATCACGGCCAGCGCCATGACCGCGCCGAGGGCCGAAGCGGGCGGCATGTCCGGGCTGCCTTGCGTGATGAGAGCAGCGGGAACGATGATGCTCGCCCCAGTCAGCAGCATGACCGTCACGAGGCCGACGGGATTCACCTGTGGAAGGCGGCGCACGATGATCGAGCTCGTCGCGTAGCATGACGCGGCCGCGAAACAGGCAAGCTGTCCCAGAAGCTCGAGCCCGCTTCCCGCCGCCGAGAGGGTGCCGGGCCCGATCAACACTAGGACGCCGGCGAATCCCGCGATCAATCCCCAGCTCTTGCGCTGGGTCAGTTGCTCGCCGCGCACGGTGAAATGTGCGAGGGGCGCGACCATGAGCGCGCTCGATGCCATCGCCACCGCGGCGAAGCCAGAGGTGACATGCTGCTGTCCCCAGCTGATGAGGGAGAAGGGGATCACGGTGCTCAGCAGGCTGATCGCAAGCAGGTGGATCAGGGTCATGCGCCGCGGGGATTGCGCAAAAAGGCGGAACCCCTGCAGGGCCCAGATCGCGGCCATGACGAGGCCACCGAAGAGGATGCGCAGCCCTGCAAGCCAGAGCGGCGCAAGCCCGGTGAGGGCGATCTCCACCGCCATGAAGGTCCCGCCGCCGATCAGGCCCAGAGCGAGCAGACAGAACCAATCGCGCCGCTGCGCCTGTAAACCTGCAACCATTGCCCGCTCTCCTGCCACTCGCAATCCGGCCCCCGCACCCCGAGACTGCGGTTGCCATTTACCGGCACCGGATCGAAGGGAGCGCGGTGACACACGAGACGTGCGAGGGCCATGCGCCGGCTCCGGGATCGATCCGATGTATACTTGCCTCTTTAACCCGTAATTAATCGGTTTGCGCCACTTTTATGCCGGAAATCGGGTCCGATTGGGTTTATGGTGCAAGCAAGTCGCTGGCGCGTTCTACGGCACGGCTTTGTCACGATCATGCCCTTCTGGGCAAGCACGCCATACTGGACCGAACATGGGAGAAGTTCCGATGAAACGTTTCCTCGCGATTGCAGCAATGACTTGTAGCCTGGGGGCGCCGATCGGCGCTGCGGCGCAGACGGTCCTGAGTGTTGTGGACGGTGAAGAGGTCATCGCCGAGTTCGACCGTGACGCCCTCTCGCAGCTCGAGACGATCGAAGTTGTCACGGATAACGACTACGTCTCCGAAGTTACCCGTTTTACCGGTCCCCTGCTGCGCGACATGTTCACCGATCCGCCGCTCGATCGCGACGACGAGCTGCATCTGACGGCGCTGAACGACTATACCGTGGTCATCCCCGCATCCGACGCGATTGACTACGATGTGATTCTCGCGACCCATATCGACGGCAAGCCGATGTCCGTTCGCTCGAAGGGTCCGATCTGGGTCATCTATCCGATGAGTGATCACTCCGAACTGTCCGAGGCCTCCTATAACGACCGGCTGATCTGGCAGCTCGCGAAGGTGACGCGCAAGTGATACGACTGGCATTCCGCTTCCGTTGGGTGGGGGCGGCCTTGGTGCTCTTCGTTCTGACGATCACCGCGCTCAGCCTGTCGACACTCCAATCGCGTCTGGTGGACATACGCACCGGCGAGCGGAGCAAATCGTCCTGGATCGTCGGGCAGCTCGAATTCGAATTCCTGCGCTTCGAGAATGCTCTCGCCGCGTATATCGCGGGCGATGCCGATCCCGATGAGGTCAAGCTGCGCTTCGATATTCTTTGGAGCCGGCTGAACATCCTGTCTGCCGGCACGGTCGCGGATCGGATGGCAGCGATGCAGGTGGATCGCGCGCCGCTCGAGGCGGTGGGTGAGTTGCTGCGCGAGCAGGAGGCGCGTGTCATGGCGCTCGAAGGACCGGCGGACGAAGAGGCGCGGGACATCCTGCGCGCCTTCTCGGTGCTCGAAGGGGCCCTGCACACGCTCTCCCTCGCCACCGTGGAGGCCTCGTCGGAGGAGGCGGTGCGCACCAGGGCCAACCTGCTGCGAATATCGAACATCACGCTGGTGCTGAGCGCCTGCGCGGTCGGGGCGCTCGTGCTTCTTGCCGGCATTTTCTTCATGGACGCGCGTCAGCAGCGGCAGATGTATAACGAGAATGTCGAGCTGTTGGTGAAGTCCCGCGCCGCGGCGGAGGCGAAGGCGCAATTCGTCTCGGTGGTCAACCATGAGCTGCGCACGCCCCTCACATCGATCTCCGGCTCGCTGAGCCTTCTGCGCGGCGGGGCGGTCGGCTCGCTCGAGGCACCGGCGCGCAAGCTGGTCGAGATCGCCTATTCCAACTGCAGCCGGCTGGCCGCGCTGATCAATGATCTGCTCGATCTCGACAAGATCGAGGCGGGACGGGTCACGATCGAGCGGCGCAAGTGTGATCTCACCGCGCTGGTTCGCGAGGCCATCCAGGCCAATGCGACCTATGCGGTGAACGAGCAGGTCAGCCTCATCGAAACGGACATTGCCGAGGACGTGCATGTCAACGGTGATCCGGGGCGGCTCATGCAGGTGCTCAACAATCTGCTGTCGAACGCTGCAAAGTATTCCGACCATGGCGGCGAGGTGCACGTCTCGCTGCGGCGGCACGGTGACAAGGCGCGGATCGAGGTTCGTGATTTCGGGCTGGGCATTCCCGAGGAATACCAGACACGCATCTTCGACAAGTTCCAGCAGGTGGATTCCTCCGATCACCGCGCACGCGGCGGCACTGGCCTGGGTCTTTGCATCGCGAAGGGTATCGTGGAGAGCCATGGCGGACGGCTTGGCCTGCAAAGCGAGGTATCGAAGGGCTCGCTTTTCACCGTCGAGCTCGATCTGGAGGATGTGAACGCACCCGAGCAGATCAGGGCGGAGGACACGCGCGCGGCCTGACACCATCTCGCCGGACCGCGCCGGGGCAAAGCCTCGGCTGCGGCCGTTTCGCGATCAGCCGGTCATTGCGGTCGCGGCTGGTTCATCCTCCGCCTGCCGCGTGGCACCGCGATAGCGGCCCTCGCTGATGCCCTCGAGGAGGACTGCGATCTCACGCCGCATAGCGTCCGGAACGCCGAGGCGCCGCCATTCGTCCTGCAAGGCTTCGCGCTCCAGCATGACGAGCGTCTCGACATCGGCCACCCGCGGCCGGTTCAGTCCCGTTAGATGATCAAGAAGACGGTGGGAATGGATGATGGTCGGACGGGCATCAAGCGGTTCCCAGGCATCGAGCAGCGTCACCCGGCGAAGATTGAATTCCGGTGGCAGAACGTAGAAGCGGATGTCCGACGACCAGAGCAGGTCCTTCAGGGCGATCTGATCACGCTGATGCGCGCGTGTTCGGTAACTTTCCGCCCATTTATCGAAGAAATCGAGCATCGGCGCCGATTTTCGATAGAGGACGACACCGGAATTGAGCTGCGGGAAGGCATATGGCGTCGTCTCCGTGTCGCCTTCCTGGATCAGTGCGGATGCCCGGCGCACATCATGGGCCATGGCCAGCTCGAAGCGATCGAGAAGGAAGAAGAGATCGCCAAGAGGTGCGATCACCAGCGTATCGCAATCGAGGAACAGGGTTCTGTCGAACCGGCTGAGCGGCATGCAGTCGAGCTTCGCGCGCTTGTGGTTTCGCGGGACGGGATGGACCTGGTCGAACGCGTCGAGACCGGGCGCGTCGGGCTGGTCTGTGAAGAGGTCCGCTGCGATGCCGGGATTGCTGCGCTTGAGGGAACTGACCGAGGCGCGCGCAAGATTTCGGTAATCGTCGCCGGTGGCAACGTAGATGACGCCTGTGCTATGGGACATGGACTCGCTCGTTAAGGCCGGTTCGACCGTGCGGCTTTCGCGGCGCGGTTCTGGTTGTCGGGGTGCTTTCGGCTCAGCCTGTGTGGAAGAGCGTGTCGAAGAGGCGCGGATCGAGGGTCGATGCGGCGAATGTCGGCCCCTCGGTGAGGATCGAGACGGCATCGTGGCTGTGCAGGCTT
>NZ_APKE01000034.1 GCF_009835145.1 Profundibacterium mesophilum KAUST100406-0324
CACTAGTGCCGCCGACCTACCAATCGAAACCGTTACCAAAAGATGCCATTGGTGCAGCCGCAGCGAATGCACACTTCGTCCCGCAGGGCGGACGGTGCCCAGCCCGTGTCTGAGGGTCCGCTGTCGGGCGCTCGGCGGTCAGAACTCAACCGTTTGTGTCACAGGCGGAATCGACCGTTTTTGACGCAACAGTTTTGGCATGGGGTTTGTGGCCGCAGTGCGGGACGAAACTGTTGTTCGCGGCTTCTAGTTTAGCGCGTTGCCAGCATCGGCAGTATGCGACCCCATTGCGTTTCTTTTGGCTGCCCCGACGGTTCAAATCCTAGCTTCCTGTAAACTGCAATCGCTCGTTCATTGTCCGGGTGAGGGTCGGTCGCGATCACCGGCGCACCGCCGTCAAAGAGAATGTTCATTCTCGCGCTGATGAACGCCGTCCCATGCCCAACTCCGATCATCTTGGGATCGCCGATGTATTGATCGATCCCTCGCGCACCCTTTGGAAGATGTGCAAAGTGATGCTCTTCCCACCCGTGGACGGAGTAATCCTGCATGAAGGCAAATGGACGCCCATCAACCAAGACGATCCAACGCGACACGCGAGGATCGCTTATTTCTTCCTCATCATACGGTTCGTCTGAATCCCACCATTCGCGGACATGTGACTGGGCCTGCCACTCTAACAGCATGGGCAGATCGCCCACCGTCACTTTGCGGAAATCGTATTTTCTGGCGGCTATCATTTTTACACTCTAGCACATCGCTTCACGGTCGGCGTGGGCTCGTTCGAGCCCTTCTCTGCACAGCAGGAAGTGCCAAAACTCAGGCGTTTTTGTCACCGGCGGAAACGACCGTTACTGCCGCCAGAGCTATCATCCGTCGTGGTTCAGGTATCGCTCGCACACGCGGAGCGCTGATATTTGTGCCATCCGAGAACCGTTCCGTGTCTTTTCGTACGAAACAACCATGTTTAAGCTGAATGCAATAAAAGCGGGTAAAGGCGAGCAGCAATGAATTGGGACCATGCCTTGAAAGAGGAAGTCAATACACCGACAGGTAGGAAATGGGTGGAAAACGCTGGCGACTGGGCCAACGAGAAGATTGAAGCCTTTAACCTCAATGAAGTTTTACCTTTTGTAGTGGAGTGGAGCGAAGAAGAAGGCGCAATAATTGACCCAAGAAATATCGTTGGCACCGATCATGCCAGGTACAACCAAGGCATGACATGGCTTCAATTTCTCGGTGGCGGCAAACGGATCAAGACCAAGCTCGACGTTCTGGAGTCCAAACCAGAATACTATGACGATCCCGAGTTACATGCGACCGACTTGGAAAGATGGATTCTCTTCGAGATCGACGGAAAGCTGTATGTGACAGTCGGTAATCATCGAAGTGTCGTCGCAAAATTTCGAGCTCATGAGGAGAATATAACAGCGCAGTGGGTTCACAAGGTTATTCATTTGAAAGTGTCAGGTGCCGCGAGAAACGCTTACGAGACACTGCAAACACAATACCTTCCGTTCGAGCGAGATTTCGGACCTGAACCGGAATGCGTCTGGTGCGAGGGGCCAGATAAGAGGTTCAAAATTCGTGTTCATCTCATTCTACACGGACTTGGCGGGAGCCGTTCTCATGGAAAAATGGAGGTGGCGACCGCGCTAGCTTACGTCAAGCAGCGAAACCGGGTTCCTAGACGCTTTCTCGATTTTTTCCCAAATCTCTGGAAACGTATTTACTCCTGATAAAATCGGAGGAAGTGATAGCGGTTCCCAAAAGATCACTTTGCAATAAGAAAAGCGGACAGAACGCGTTCGACAGTCTAGAAAAACGTGAGGACCTCAGGCCGCCGCCTTCAACAGCGTCCATGCCTCGATGCCCAGAGCCGCCGCAAGCCGGGCGATGTTATCTATAGAAATGTTCTGCTCCGATCGCTCAACGGCACTGAGATAGGTTCGGTTCAACCCGCTCTCCAAGGCAAGCCGTTCCTGCGACCAGCCGCGTTCGGCGCGGAACATCCGAAGGTTCCGCGCAAGTACGTCTCGCAATTCACTTTTTGGCGTTCGCTTCACAAACGGCAGGGTGCCGTTTGTCGGTTTTAACTCTACCTGTTTTAAGATACATTCGGTGTAATCGTCTTCGGAGAAGATCGTGCAAACAGTTCCTTACATCTTGAAACGCCAGCTCCTCGCCCTGATCGGGGACGGCTACGCGATCGACGTGGTCTCGCTGGCGAACGCCGAAAAAACCTCAGCCGTCTGGTATGGCGAATGGGTGATCCAGGTGCCCGAGCAGCGCGGCGAGACGGAGCGCTTCCTTGTGGCGACGGGGCGCGGCACGGCACCGAAGATGCGGATCTGCAAGACGGTGAACGGGCTCGTCTCCCTGATGCACGAGCTGGGCTTCCGCGAGATCTGCATTCCGATGGAGGAAGGCGGCGCGGCCTCGCACCGTCTTGGCGAGCCACCCGTTGCTACCGGCGGGAAAACCCTCGCGGCCGAGCCTGACGCCCCCGTCACCCTCGATGCCGTGAAATCCGGGCTGCTGTGTCTGTCGTATCATGGCTTCGTCTCCGCGCGGCATGCGCCGGAGCTGATCGAGGCAGGTTATGCCAGGCCGGTTACGCTGCATGTCCTGCCAGATGGCGACTACTGGCACAGAATGAACGGCATAGCCCTGACGAAAGCCGGTGAGGCCACAGTCAGGATGGTGGAAGGGCTGGAAAACACCATGCCGCTAGACGCGGGCACCATCCCCGAGTGGGAACGGGTCGTGACGGAATACTATATCGAAGAGCAGGCTTTTCTGGGTGTTTACGCCTCCAGCATCACCTGCGCGAAAAACTGGTATACTGGCGATGAAGCGCCCGAGCAGAGGCGGATCGCCCAACCGCCCGTGCGAGTGCAGCTGAAACCGCGCCGCCGGCAGCGCGCGTAGCACAGGAGGACCAACCGATGAGCCATACCCCGATAGCCAGAGATTTCGCGCGCGAGCGGCAACTGGAACGCTGGAGAGGGTATGGCTACCTCTTCGGCACGTTCTGCATCATCGTCGGCAGCACCATCGCCGTCGCCGCCATCGTCGGACCGCCGATGCAGGAAAGACGCGCTGCCGCGCAGCACTATTGCGGTCAGATCGCCGCACAGGTGGTGACGGGCGATCTGGCACTGGGCCACTACATGGCCACGGACTGTCCCCTGACGACCCTTGAGGCGATTGAGGCGCTCGATCTCTGAGAGGGGGAGGCTGATGCCCGCTGGCCCCGGGCAAAACGGGGATCGCGGATGGGCATCTTCAGAACAACGGGGCACCTTTGAAGGCACACGCACAGAGGCAAAAGGGTAGGTATGGTCGACCTCACGATAGAATTATCGGACGATGTTTACGAACGCCTTGTTGCCGTCGCCGCCTCTGGCGGAATTGAACCTGAACACTTCGTTCGTCAGATCATCGCCGTCGGGGTTGGGGTAAACACCTCTTCGAAAGACGATCCGTTTTCGAGCGTTCTGCTCCGAAACCGTCCCGAGGATCTTTTGAGCTTGGCCGAGGCCGGACCTGTCTTCGTCAGAGACGTAGAGCACGGCGATTTTGTTCTCATCACCGACGAACGTTATGAACAAGGCAGCTCTTCGACTTGACGGGGCGCGCCTCGTTATTGAGGCGTTTTGGGGGCTGTCTGCCCCCTGCCCTGCGGGCATTCCCCCGAGGATGTATGGGGGAAGATGAAAGTGAAAGAGCAAGGCCGCGGGCGCATCGGCCGATCATGGAGCCAGGGCGGCCGCGGCCGTTGGAGAAGGAGCCCGACATGAGAGACGAGGACCGAGAACTGAACCGCCTGTTGCAACAGACCACCCTGCGCCTCGCGCGCGAAACCGCCGAGCTTCAGGCCAGGCCGCTCTCGCACGTGATCCGGCCCGCGATCGGTTTCGCCCTTGGATGCATTTGTCTCGGTATCAGTCTGGCTATCGGCCTGACGCTTCTGGGCAAAGCCCTCTGATCGGGCCGGCACGAAAATACGCGCTGGCAAAAATCGACGGAAAACATTGGCTTTCGGGCGAAGGCTACAGCCTCTCCCGACCGACAGGATGGCCGAACGTCACGTCGGCATGACGGTTTTCCGGCGTGATCCGGGCCAGAAGATCGTCCAGCGCGTAACCATGCGCCCCCACGTGCGCGATGACGATCCGTCCGCGCTCCGCGCGAACTTCGACCGACTGACCGGACGAAAATCCCGTCGCCCTAAGCACGGCCCTCGGTATCCGCACCGAAGCGCCGTTGCCGGACTTTTTCATGATCGCGCGCATGTCGCCCTCCATGGCTTGGCAATCGGGATAGCACATTTCCCAGGTATCAGTGCGTCAGACCGCGCCGTTCGACCTCGCCGGTCGCGAGCTTCCTGTTTTCGGACTCGATATCGAGGATCTCGGAAACCACCCTGTCCAGCGCCTCGCCGTTTGCGACCGCGTGCTCGGGATCGGATTTCAGGTAAACCTTCGTGGCGTTGAGCCGGTCCAGCCGGTCCGGAAGAATCCCGTCAAGGGTATCGACATCACCTGCCTTGAGAGCCGCGATCCCGTCCTCGCCCAGGACGGCCTCGACTTCGCGGCGGAACGGCTCCACGCCCGGTCGCTTGATCTCCATCCGCTCGTCGGCATCCACCTTCTCATAGATCACCATGCGACAAATCTCCGGGTAGCCCTCGGCGCGCGCCCTGGCGGCAATGGCGGATCGCTCCGCTGCAAGACGTTCGGCCTCGCGGCGCTGTGCCTCACGCGCAGTTTCGGCCTGAAGCCGGGCCTGAACCTCCGCTTCGTGCGCCTGTTCCCCTACCCTGAGCACGCAAACCGTCTCGAACGTGTTGGCCAGGCCCCGGACCAGATGCTCGGGCATGTCGGTCTCTCCCTTGCGTCCCTGGTACATCGACCGAAGTGCTGTCGAGACAGCGCCCGGAATGTCACCGGGCGCTCCGGGCAATCGCAGCATACGGTCAGCCGTCTCCATCAGCTCGTCGGCCAACTCGGGATCGACGATGACAAGCTCGCCCTCGGCGTTCTCCCGGTAGACTGCATCCGACGTGTGCGGAAAATCGGTGCGTGTCCCGAACCATGCCTTCTGCTCGGCCTCGATTTGCAGATAGGCTTTCGCCTCGATCTCGTCTGTCCGCTCGGCAATGCGGCTGTCGTCGAGCCCCTGCTTGCGCAGACCCTCCCGGATCTCCACGCACCTGTCCTCAAGCGAGTCCGCGTCGAAATGCATCTCGTAATCCCGGCGGACGACGCCGTCCGTCCGCAGGATACCGGCCTCGGCCAGGGCCTCGCCAAGTTCGACACGCATCCGGTCGAGACTCGCCGCTATGTGTTCCGCATGATCCGGACGCGCGAAATCGAACCCGTTATGCGCCGCGATGGCCTCCCGGTCCTCATTCCGCCACAGGATTTCCAGCGCCGCGTTGTCCGCCCCGGCCTCGATGCGGGCGATGACGGTTTCCGGGGGCACCCCCGTGCCGCGAAGCGCCGTCTCGATCCGCGCGCGCGTGGCCAGGTCGTACAGGCGATCTGTGCGCTCTTCGATGATGTTGGATACGGAATACACTCCGTCCTCGCTCGGCTCCTCCCGCAACAATCGCAGTCGCTCGGCGGCGGGAGCTGCCTGCGGCGCAGGTTCGAAAACCTTGTTTTTGGGCGCCGACCTATCGACCCCCCTGACGCGGTCGATCCAGGACCGCATCCGCTGGCCCAATCCGGCGGCAGGCACATCCTGCGGCTCTTCGACCTTCTGCTCGGGCAGGGAATCTCCCGGAATAGCAGGCGGCGGGGCGTGCGGGTCCCTGTCCGCCTGTGCCAGCAGCAGGGACGCCAGTTCTTTCTGAAGTGCCGGGCGCTCCGCAACGGTCGCGGCACCGAAGCGGTCGAGCACGGGCTTCAGCTCGTCTGCGCGCCTGTCCTCGACCGTTGGCTCATAGACACCCCCTGTCGGCTCCAGCCGCTCACCCTGTGCCAACAGCTCCCCGGCCCGCACCAGTGGCTCCTTGAGCCAGTCATCCGTCACGGACGCACCCAGCCGGGCGTATTCCTTGGCCGCCGACTTCACCGCTGCCTGCGCGGCCGTCAGATCGCCCCCGAACCGCTCCCGGCCCAGGGCCGCCCTGCCCTCCTCGCGCGCCGCATAGACCTCCCGCGTGCGCGGCGGATAGTCGATCACCCCGCGATGCACCCGCCGCGTGGCCTCCAGCCGCACACCGACGGTCTCGGCCGCCTCGACCATCGCGATCCGGAAATCGTCGTAGTTGAAGTGATGATCCCGCCCCAGATAGAAGAACTCGCCCTCCTGCGACTTGCGATTCAGCACCACATGGGCGTGCGGGTGATCGCGGTCCTCGTGCACCGCGATCAGGTAGTCGAAATGCCGCTCATCGTTGCTGAAAAACCGCTCGCAGACCTCGGATGCGATATCGCGCACGTCCTCGCCCTTCGTGCCGATTGGAAAGGACATCAGCATATGCGTCGTTTGCCCGAGCTTCGGGTGGAACCCGTCGCTCCAGCGCCGCGCGAACCGGTCCGCAACCGCCTCGATCTCCTTGCCCGTCAGCGTCTCCTTGCCGTCCAGAACGCCCCGGCTGTCCACGATATGCGAGGATTTCGTTGTCAGGTAGTCGAGCTGGCGCACCAGCTCCGCCCGCGTGTGGCATCCGCCCGACCGGATCGCCTTGAACACCGCCGCCCGATGACCCCGCGCCGCGCGCGCCATCTGCAACCGTTTCGGCTCTCCCGTGAGGCCCTGCATCGAGCCCCGGACACGGCTCCAGCCCTCGTCGAAAAGATCGCCCGTGACGGCGCTGACCGCGTCAACCTTTGGCATCGGCCAGCTCTTTCAGCGCATCGCCCGCCGTCATGGAAATTCCCTCGACTCGCCGCCGCGCCAGCAGATCGACCTGGTCCGCGAAGTCCAGAACGAACCCCGCGAGCTGCCGCATCTGTGCCAGATCGTTCCCGGAAAACGGCGGGCGCTGACCCTTGATGTTCGCCTCGTTCATCCGCTTGGCGATCTGCGTCACGTTGTTGCCGACCCGGTTCAGTGCCGCCCGGAACCCCGCCAGCTCGTCGGCCAGATGCGCGTCCGGCTGAAACAACCCGGCCGCGCCCTGCACCAGCCGCCGCATCCCGTCCGAGCGCGTCTCGATCCCGTTCTTCGCCAGCACCGCATCGAAGGCTGACATCTCCTCGGGCGTCAGCGTCACGCTCATCGTCTCGGTCCGGATGCCGCTGTCGCGCCGTCCCTGCTCGGCTTTCTTGAGCGTGTATTGAATGGCGCGCGACGTGAACCCGAACCGCTTGGCCAATGTCGAAACCGCCACGCCACGACGCGCCTCCGCGACGATCTCGCGGCGTTGCTCCGGGGTGAGGCGGCGTCGGGCGGTCATCGGCTTCCTTTGCGAGCGGATGCGAACAAAGACACCCTATTTCCTGCCATACTCTACAGATCAAAACCCCACTCTGACAATCCGAAGCTTTGCTATGGCGATGGGGAGTTGGAAAAGAGCGGAGATGCAGGTCAGTCGGAGGCTGCCGAAGAGGATGCTCTGTCAAATGCGTCTGCGGTCCGGCCCCTGCCCCCTCACATCGGGCACATCGCAGCTTCCAACTCCAACACGTGCATCGCCCGGAAACCGAAGGATCGCGGACCGTCGATGTCAGCACGCTGGCTGTCGCCGACAAACAGTATGCGGTCTGGGGACAGTCTCAGCCCCTCCGCCACATGGGTGTAGATCGCGGGCTCTGGCTTCAGGGCACCCACAAGGTAGGAGAACGCCTCGATGTCCACCTGCCCTGGAAGGACGCTCCGGACTGCCGGACCATAGGGGCTGGCCAGGTTCGAGCAGAGGGCCGTCCGCAATCCAGCCGCACCGACGCCGGTCAGGATGTCGGCCATGCCGTGTCTCAGCTGGAGAGAGGCCAGCTCGGCGGTAATTCCTGCCTCGACGCGAGCCATGATCTCCGGAGCAATCGCGAGCCCGAGGGAGGCCGGCCAGTCGGCCGTCACTCGATCTTCGCGCATCAGACGGTGCCTGAAATCCGACCGCGCGTTAGCTGGCAAAGCACGCAAGAACGGGAGGTAGGCTCCGCGTCGATCTCCGATCTCAACCAAGGTGCCGAAGACATCGAAGCAGACCGCGTCGACCTCGCCGATGATGGTTGGACATGGTTGAGGCGCAGGGCGTTTCACAGGCGGTCCTGTTGCATCCGGTCGTGCCCTTCCCTTTTTTGTTCTGAGCCTGTCCAGACCGTTCCTATGAAGTGATGCCGGATGCCGCTCTTGGTTTTCCCAAGCATGGTGCGAGGGTTGCAACGGGTTCGACATTGGCCGGTGAGAACTTTGGGTGGCGGTTATCCACAGGCTTAGGGTGTTAGATATGTGTTAGATTCTGTGTTACGGATACGAAAAAGGGAATTTACCCCCATACTTTCAGAAGTTTAGATGCATCTTCGGTAACTAAAAACACGAATCTTGGTAACTGATATCCTGCTTTTGGTAACTGAAAACACGAATCTTGACAGCGGTAACTAAAAACACGAATGTCACCTCATGGTAACTGAAAACACGAATCTTGCCCCTCTCCTACCGGATCGCCATCCGCAGCACGACCTGTTCATTTGCGACGTTGCAGATGCGGTGCTCAAGGATGTGATGCAGCACATGGAGCATCCGTTCTACTCGCTCTCGAAGAAGCCTGAGACGACGGTAAAGCGGTACAGGAACGGCGAGAACTGGCTGGAAATCACGCCGAGTGTCAAAGGGCTCGCCACGATCTACGACAAGGACATCCTAATATATTGCATCAGCCAGATCATGGCGAAGCTGAAGAAAGGCGAACAGGTCTCGCCACGCGTCCGGATCAACTCACGAGAGCTGTTGATCTTCGCCAACCGTGGTACGAGCGGCCGGGAGTATCAGTCCCTCCTCGATGCACTTGATCGTCTCGAAGGAACCAGGATCAGGACTAACATCGTGACCGGTGACGAGGAGCAGATCGACGGCTTTGGTTTGATAGACGCCTCCTCCATCCGCCGGAAACATGGCATGGACGGCCGCCTCCTCTGGTGCGAGGTTCAGCTTTCCGGCTGGGTGTTCAACGCGATCCGGAACGAGGAGGTCTTGACCTTACATCGGGACTACTTCCGCCTGCGGAAACCGATCGAAAGGCGCGTCTATGAGTTGGCCCGCAAGCATTGCGGTCAGCAGAAGACTTGGCGGATCACGCTCGCCAAGCTGTTGTTGAAGTCCGGCTCCCAGAGCCCGGAGAAGCGGTTCCGTCAGATGGTCAAAGAACTAGCGCGACACGATCACCTTCCCGATTACCGCGTCACGTTCGATGAAGAAGCCGATATGGTCATCTTCAACAACCGCGGAACGATGCATGGAGGTCCACTTATTGAAGGCCGCGTGTCCACCTTGAAGGCTGAGACCTACGAATGGGCGCGCGAGGCCGCCCCAGGATGGGACGTTTACCACCTAGAGCAAGAGTGGCGAGAATGGATCGTCGAGCCGCCCCGCGATGCGGACCGTGCGTTCGTCGGCTTCTGCCGCAAATGGTTCGAGAAGCGCGGGCGACCGTAGGGTCGCATAACCGGTACGAGAAACGTAACCGGTACTAGAAATAAATTAGGTATTGGAAATAAAACCGGTTACTGATATAAAACCGGTAATGAAAACAAACGGCAGGTACGAGCAATGCCAGTCATCGTCATGGCAAGCCCGAAGGGAGGCGTGGGGAAGTCTACCTGCGCCGTACTTCTTGCATCGGAGTTCGCCCGCATGGGAGCCGAGGTCACGGTTCTGGATTGCGACCCCAACAAGTCCCTGAGCCGCTGGGCATCTCACGGAATGCCCAAGGGCGTATCGCTGCTGAGCGATATCGGTCGCTCGGAAATCGTCCCGGCGATCCGCACCGCTGACGGCGATGGAAAGATCGTAATCGTCGATCTGGAGGGTATCGCATCACAGCTTGTGAGCCGCGCGATCTCTCAGGCCGATCTGGTCATCGTTCCGATGCAAGCAACCGCGCTCGATGCTGAGATCGGCTCTGAGGCTCTAGCCTTGGTGCGCGAAGAGGAAGATGCGCTTGGCCGCGAAATCCGACAGGCGGTGGTTCTGACAAAGACGAGCGCGGCCGTGAAGAGCCGCGTTCAGAGGGAGCTCGAGGAGCAACTGCGCGGGGCAGGGATCGACGTGATTGAGCCCTCTCTGGTCGCCCGCGCTGCCTTTTCGGAGATCTTCGCTTACGGCGGCGATCTGACAGCAATGATGAACGATCCGGAGATGATGACCGGCGGCAAGGTCGAAAAAGCCTTGAAGAACGCCCAGAGCTTCACGGAGGCTGTCTATGAACGGCTCAAATAGGCTAGCGGGTCTGACGGCTAGACCCAAGGAGACAAGCGCCGAAGAGGTCCGGCGCGTAGATGAGGTAGGGGAGGCGAGGGGGTTCCTGGACCGCACCCCACGCAAAAAGCCCGGTCGCAAGCCCAGCCCCAGGACCTACCAGCTGCACCCGAAGGTGTTTCCGAGAGTGGGGGAGGCGATCGCGGCAGAGGCCGAGAGGCTTGGCATCACTCAAGGTCAGTTGATCGAAAGAATGTGGGACACTTACAGTTCAAATTAACAAAAAGACGTTCGACTGGTTCGAACTCCAATTGCATGTCAAAGCAGGCCATATGAATAGACCCCTCTCGATACAGCCACAGTTTGATGGATTCTGCCCTGTAGCTAATGCGGTTGAACGCTTGGCAGGTGCTTCGGGCCTAGAGGAGCGTGGTGCAATCTATACCAAACGCGAGGTTGTAGATTTCATCCTCGATCTGGTGGGCTACGAGGCTGACAAGCCGCTGACAAGCTATCGCATCCTCGAGCCCTCTTTTGGAGACGGGGATTTTATCCATCCGATCGTTGATCGGCTACTGGCCGCCGCGCAAGGGGAACCAGGCGGATTGACGGTTAAACGTCTCAAGCCAGCGCTGCGCGCAGTTGAGCTGCACCGTGCAACCTACATGAAACATCGGGCGAGCCTTGCGGAGAAGCTGCAAGGGGTCGGCTTGTCCGGTGCTGAGGCCGAAGAGCTGGTGACGGCCTGGCTGATCCAAGGCGATTTTCTGCTCTGTGATTTCGACCACGACTTCACGCATGTTGTCGGCAATCCGCCGTACATCCGGCAAGAGGTCATCCCAGACATCCTCATGACGGAGTATCGGCTGCGCTATGAGACGATCTTCGACCGCGCAGATATCTACATACCGTTCATCGAAAAATCGCTGAGCGCGCTCGAGCAGGGCGGGCGACTTAGCTTTATCTGCGCGGATCGTTGGATGAAAAACCGATACGGGCGGAAACTACGCGAGATGGTCAGCCGGGATTACGCGCTGTCCATCTACGTCGATATGGTGGACACCCCCGCTTTTCATAGCGAGGTGACGGCCTATCCGGCGATCACCGTGATCGAACGGTCGAATGAAAACCGCACGCGCGTCTTCGCGCGGCCGGAGATCGACCGGGATGCGCTGCGGTCGCTGAGCCGTGATCTGACGGCTCAGGAGCTAAGCAAGAACAGCATTGTCCGTGAAATCCGGGATGTCGCCGCAGGGACGGAGCCTTGGGTTTTGAGCGGGTTTGACGAGCTGGCCTTGGTCCGGCGGCTCGAGGCGAAGTTTCCAAGGCTGGAAGCGGCGGGGTGCAAGGTCGGGATCGGCGTTGCGACCGGCGCGGACAAAGCCTTCATCGGAGATTTCGAAGAGCTCGATGTCGAACCGTCCCGCAAGCTGCCATTGGTCATGACGCGGGACATCCTGACGGGCGAAGTGCAGTGGCAGGGCAGGGGGGTCATCAACCCCTTTGATGATGACGGCAAGCTGGTGCGCCTCGAGGAGTATCCGCGCCTGGCGAGGTATCTCGAAGAGCGGCGCGACGTGATCGCCGGTCGGCATGTCGCGACCAAAGCACCTGCCAACTGGTATCGAACGATCGATCGAATTCATCCTGCGATCACCGACCGGGAAAAGCTATTGATCCCCGATATCAAGGGCGATGCAGCCATCGTGTACGAATCTGGCAAGCTGTACCCGCACCACAATCTCTACTTCATCACCTCGAGCACCTGGGACGTGCGCGCCCTGCAAACGGTCATGAAATCGGGGATCGCGCGGCTCTTCGTCTCGCTCTACTCGACAAAGATGCGTGGGGGTTTCCTGCGCTTCCAGGCCCAATATCTGCGCCGCATCTGCCTGCCATCCTGGGACAGTGTCAGCGAAAAGCTACGGACGACGCTCAGGGCGTTGTCAGAAGCGGATGATCCGGTGGCCCGCAACGCGGCCGTAGCAGAGCTTTACGGGCTCTCTTCGGGCGATATGCGGCTTGTCGAGGGGAGTGCAGCGGCATGACACTCGATCTTGCGAACTTCGAAGACCAGGCCCGCGAAGCGGTCAAACTCTTCTGGGGCAACCGCGAAGCCGCGCTAGCGCGGCAAGTAGAGGCCGGGAACGTTGATGCCGGAACCCGAGGGGCGGTGACGGCGGGCAAGAACATGGATGGCTTCCTGGTCATCGCCCAAAGCCTCATCGAGGCCAACGGCCTCAAGGGTGCGCAGATTTGCGTACAGCAACGCGCTCTGACCCTGCCGGGCTTCTACCGGCCGACAAAGCTTTGGGACATGCTGGTGATGCATCGCGGCCAGCTCGTCGCCGCGCTCGAGTTCAAGTCTCAGGTAGGCCCTTCATTCGGCAACAACTTCAACAATCGCTGTGAAGAGGCGATCGGCACCGCCCACGACCTTTGGACGGCCTACAGGGAAGGAGCCTTCGGAGATGACGCACCGCGCCCGTTCCTGGGTTGGATCATGTTGCTCGAGGATTGCCCGAAGTCGAACGCGTCAGTCTCCGACAAGCAGCCGCATTTCTCGGTCGATCCGGCGTTTCGTCGGGCGTCCTACGCGCAGCGGTACGACATACTGTGCAAGCGCCTGGTACAGGAAGGGCTTTACACGAGCGCAACCTTTCTGGCCTCGCCACGAGAAGCCGCCGCCGATGGGGCGTACCGGCATATAAGCGATCTGACATCGCTGCGGACCTTCGTCACAGAATTTGCGGGTCACATAGCGGCCGTGGCGGCACGGTAGGTGAAATGCCAATTGATATCCATATTTTAGCTCGACAAATCGAACCAGAGAAAACGGCACTGGTGCTAGGTGCAGGTGCCTCAATCCCATCTGGCGCGCCGACGGGAAACGAGCTGAGAGATCAGCTCGGTCAAGAGTTCGACATTGACAGCTATCAAAGCTTTGGCCTTGCCGACCTTTCCACAATAATCGAGGCAAAGCGCGAGCGGTATCAGCTTGTGCGTGCAGTTCGCAAACGTATTCAGGGTTTGCAACCTACAGGCGGGCTGATGTCTCTCCCACTTTTCGAGTGGGCAGGTATTTTTTCCACTAACTACGATGATTTAGTGGAAAAAGCGTTCAGGAAACACAGCAAATCCTTAAGAGTTTACTCTTCTAACCACGATTTCCATGGTGCTGGAATTACAGGCGAGCAGGAACTTTTCAAATTCCACGGGACTATCGACAAAGATGTTTGCGACGGCCATAATTCGCGCCTCATCATTACAAGCACTGACTATGACCAAGTAACAGGGTATAGAGAAGCCCTTTACGCTCGCTTGAAAGACATGCTTTTTTCAAAGTCTGTTCTGATCGTAGGGCAGTCGCTTGTTGACCCTGACCTTCGATCTCTCGTGGATGAAGCCCAGAAAATTAAAAGCTCATCGGGCGCGCCAGGCAAGATTTTTCTTTTTGTTTTTCAAAAGAATGATGACCTGGCGACTGTATTTGAAGCGCGAGGGCTGACGGTTTGCTTCGGTGGCATTGATGAGCTTTTTAGCGCTCTTCTTAAAGCTGCACCGGCAGAGCAACTTGTGATGTCGGTAACAACTGACGTGTTAGGCGCTGCTCCGCTTTTGGAGCCCGCGACAGCTACCGTTTCAACAGAAATCGCAAACCAGTCCGGTCAATTAGAAAGGATGTTTAGCGGCCGTGCGGCCAGTTATGCAGATATTGCTCGAGGTTGGTCATTTGGCCGTGAAGTTTCCGATTCTATTGAGGCTCAACACACTGATAACGAGAGAGCGCCGGTCTCTGTCGTGCTGGGCGTGGCAGGCGTAGGTAAAACGACTGCAGTCAGAATGGCGCTGTCTCGACTTTCAGCTCGTGATTTAGAATGTTGGGAACACAAAACAGATTTTTCCTTCGAACCCGAACAATGGGCGCAGGTCAACGACGAGCTGGTGAAGCGGAAGAAAACGGGCGTTTTGTTCGTTGACGATGCACACTTGTTTCTACGTGATTTGAATAGGTTAATAGAGATTCTAGCCGCGAAGGATTCCTGGGCACTACGACTTATTCTTGTTTCATCTCGTCCGCATTGGAACCCGAGGCTCAAGAGCGCGGAGCTGTTTAAGAACCGCGAGGAATATGAGCTGTCCAGGCTATCGGTGACAGAAATCAACGGATTGCTGGACCTTCTCGCTTCAAGCGAAGACGTCCGTGATCTTGTGGAGGATACGTTCCTTGGGTTCAGCAGACCTCAACGGCTAGAACGTCTCAAGGAGCGTTGTGACGCAGATATGTTTGTCTGCATGAAAAATATATTTGGCTTCCAAGGCATCGACACCATTATCTTGGAAGAGTTTGCATCGCTACATGTAGACCTGCAGGACATCTATCGCGTTGTGGCTGGTATGCAGGCAATCGGCGCGAGAGTTCATCGTGAGTTGGTACGGCGGCTAACTGGATTAGAAGCGGGGCATGTATCTCGTGTACTCAATGATCTTGAGGGAATAATCGAAGAGTACACGGTCAGTGACCGTGATGGCATTTATGGTTGGCGTGTGCGGCACCCTTTAATTGCTAACATTCTCGCAAGTTACAAATATTCGGATCAAGATGACCTTTACGATCTGTTCGACAAGGTTGTGACGACCATCAATCCCGCCTACCGATTTGAGGCACAATCAATCAATGATATGTGCGATCTGGAAACAGGGATCACAAGAATAGCTGATAGACATCGCCAGAACGTTCTCCTGAGGCGGATGATCTCAAATGCACCTAATCTTCGCGTGCCGCGCCATCGGCTGATCCACAATTTGATCGTTCTCGGAAAGTTTGATGTGGCCGAAGGTGAGATTAGGATATTTGAAAGAGAACTAAGTACGGATGGCCCGGTCTTGCGGTATAAGATTCGCCTTAAACTTGGCATAGCCAAACACGCAGGCGGAATTCAAAACGAAGACCGAGCTGCACTTGTCAGTGAGGCTTCTGCTATGGCCACAAAGTGCTTAGAACGATTCCCTGACGATAAAAATATGTATCGCGTATATTTAGAAACAGGTGTTGATTGGTACCGGTACACGGGGAAATCTCAGTTGTTCGAAGACGCAATGTTGGCTGCGGCGGCGGCGCAAGAACGTCTATTAGACCCTGAACTTCGCTCCATCATTTCAAAGTATCTGAGGGTGGGTGAAGAGATGGGCATTCAAGTATACGGTTAGGCCCGCCGAACCGTCTTCGTACTGACCTTGAACAGGCGCGCGATCTCGGCCAAGGGCCGATGCTCTTCATCCCGCATGCGCTTTACCTCGTCGCGCTGTGCAGGCGATAGGGCAGGGGGACGACCGCCGACACGTCCGCGCTTGCGGGCAGCTTGAAGCCCCTCCCTGGTGCGCTCCGATATCCGCTCTCTTTCGAATTGCGCGATCGAGGCGAAGACGTGGAAGACAAGACGGCCTGCCGGTGTCGTCGTGTCGATGTCTTCGGCCAAGGATCGGAAGCCTGCACCGCGCTCCCGGATCGTCTCCACGATGTCGAGAAGATCACGAAGGGATCGTGCAAGCCGATCGTACTTAGTCACGACCACGACATCGCCTTGGCGAAGCTGATCGATCATCTGGTCGAGCTGCGGCCGTGACCGGGCCGACCCGGTGATCTTGGGGTCCTTTGCGGGAGAGTGTGAAATCCTACGCTAAGCACCCAGCAATCGTTTCCCGTGCTCGCGCAAGTTTCCCTCGGGATCGACATATCGGTAGAGCGTCACCGGCCTGATCTTCAGCTCCTTACATAGCTCTGAGACGGAGGTATCGCGGTTAGCCATCGCGGCCTGTGCCATTCGCACCTGAGCCTTGGTCAGCGCGAACTTGCGGCCTCCCTTTCGCCCCCGAGCGCGCGCGGCGGCGAGCCCGGCCATCGTCCGTTCCTTGATGAGCTCGCTCTCGAATTCGGCGAGGGAGGCGAAAATGCCGAAGGACAGTCGCCCGTGGGCCGTGGTCGTGTCGATCTGGGCGCCCTGGCCGGTCAGCACCTTCAGGCCCACGCCGCGCTCGGAGAGGCCGGCGACCGTCTTCACCAGATGATGCAGGCTGCGCCCCAAGCGATCGAGTTTCCAGATAACCAACACGTCCCCGTCCCGAAGTGCCTTCAGGCACGCTTCCAGTCCGGGCCGTTCGTCTTTCTTTCCGGACGCCCGGTCGGAGTAGATCTGATCCTCGCCAACGCCGACGGAGATCAGGGCGTCACGCTGCAAATCGAGCGACTGGCTTCCATCGGCCTTGGAGACCCGCGCGTATCCGATCAGCATGTGTCGCAAACGATCGTTTGGGATAATCGGCGAAGATCGGCGCTTCTGGCCATTGATAATTTTCCTTAACCCATATCGAAATCAAAGATACGCAATGGAATAGTTGAAAGCAAAAGAAACATGGCCCACCGGACCATCCTGACGCCGAAGCAACGGGAGATCCTGTTCGGCCTTCCCGCGGACGAACCGCGGCTGCTCAAGCACTTCACGCTGTCGGATGAAGACCTCGATCATATCGGCCAGCGCAGGCGTCCGCGAAACCGTCTCGGCTTTGCCTTGCAGCTCTGTGCGCTGCGCTACCCCGGACGCGCCCTGTTGCCGGGCGAAGTCATTCCGGCCGAGATCACCAACTTCCTCGCCGCGCAGCTCGGTCTCAAGGACGCCGACCTCGACGCCTATGCCGCCCGCGAAGAAACGCGACACGAGCACATGGCCAGCTTGCGTCAACTCTACGGCTACAGGACCTTCGCGGGCCGCGGTGCCCGCGACCTGAAGCTCTGGCTCGACGGCCAGGCCGAGCACGCCGTTTCCAACGAGGACATCGCCCGCCGCTTCGTTGAGGAATGCCGGAGAACCCTGACCATCCTCCCCGCCACATCCACGATCGAACGGCTCTGCGCCGATGCTCTGGTCGCCGCCGAGCGGCGGATCGAGACGCGGATCGCGGACCGCCTGCGCGATGAAGAGTGCGTGGTCCTCGACAAATTACTGTCTGAGATGGTCGAGGATCGACTGACCCGGTTCGTCTGGTTGCGCAAGTTCGAGGTCGGGAACAATTCGGCCGCCGCACGCCGGCTGCTCGATCGGCTCGATTACCTTCGCCAAATCGACCTTTCGCCGGATGTGTTCCACGGCGTTCCGGATCATCGCATCACCCGCCTGCGTCGGCAGGGCGAACGCTACTTCGCGGACGGATTACGCGATCTGCCGGACGACCGCCGCCACGCCATCCTTGCCGTCTGCGTGTCGGAATGGCGACGCGCGATCGCGGATGCCGTGGTCGAGACACACGACCGGATCGTCGGCAGGACCTGGCGGGAGGCCGCCCGGCTGTGCGATGACCGCATGGACGGAGCGCAACCGGCGGTCCAGAAGACCTTGCGCTCGTTCCGCGATATGGGAACGGCCCTACTCGAAGCGAAGAACGACGACGCATCCCTCGAGGACGCCATATCATCCAGTCCGGGATGGACGGATTTGCAGGCTCTCGTCGCCGTCGCGGCCCGACTGACGGACACGCTGTCGTCGGACCCGATTTCCCATGTCGTGCAAGGCTACAAGAGGTTCCGTCGGTACGTGCCCCGGATGCTGCGGCTTCTCGAAATCGACGGGGCGGACGTGGCGAAGCCCCTTCTGGAGGCGACTGGGCTAATCGGGTCCGACAAGGCTCACAGTCAGCCGACGAATTTTCTGCGGCGCACGTCGAAGTGGCATCGCCATCTGAAGACCCGGACCGCCGGGGACGGCCGCCTGTGGGAGGTCGCGGTCATGTTCCATCTGCGCGACGCGTTCCGCTCGGGTGATATTTGGTTGGAACGGTCCCGGCGCTACGGCGACCTGAAACAGGTGCTGGTGCCCGCGCAGGCCGCAGAGGCGAACGCTCGTCTCGCCGTCCCCCTTGATCCGGAGGACTGGCTGGCCGATCGCCACGCACGGATGGAGCTCGGCCTCGAAAAGCTGGCCAATGCCGCGAAGGCGGGCGCGATCCCCGGCGGCTCGATCGAGAACGGCGTGCTTCATCTGAGCCGGCTGCCGACGGCACCGCCGCAGGGGGCCGATGATCTGCTGTCCGATCTCTACCGGCGCGTCCCGGAAACGCGGATCACCGACATCATGCTTGAGGTGGACCGCGCGACCGGGTTCACCGAGGCGTTCACACATCTCAGGACTGGCGCTCCGCCGAAGGACCGGATCGGCCTGATGAACGTGCTCCTGGCCGAAGGGCTCAACCTCGGTCTGAGCAAGATGGCCGAAGCCAGCAATTCCCACGGCTTCTGGGGACTGATGCGGATTTCGCGCTGGCACGTGGAAAGTGATGCCTACGCCCGCGCGCTCGCAAGCGTCGTCGAGGCGCAGGCCGCTCTGCCGATGGCCCGGTTCTGGGGGATGGGAACGACCGCCTCCAGCGACGGACAGTTCTTCCCGACCACGCGGCAGGGCGAGGCGATGAACCTGATCAACGCGAAATACGGGCGCGAGCCTGGACTGAAGGCTTACACTCATGTCTCCGACCAGTTCGCGCCCTTCGCGTCGCAGACCATCCCGGCCACGGTCAGCGAAGCGCCGTATATCCTTGACGGCCTGCTCAACAACGAGGTCGGCAAGCGGATCAGGGAGCAATACGCCGATACAGGCGGCTTCACCGATCACGTCTTCGCCGTCACCTCGATCCTCGGCCACCGGTTCATCCCGCGCATCCGCGATCTGCCGTCCAAGCGTCTCTACGTTTTCGAGCCGAAGGCCGTGCCGCCGAACCTGCGCGGTCTGGCGGGCGGCACGATCCGGGAGAACCTGATCGCGTCCAACTGGGCCGACATCCTGCGGATCGCGGCGACCATGACGGCCGGGACCGTCGCGCCCAGCCAGATTCTGCGCAAGCTGGCCTCCTATCCACGGCAGAACGATCTGGCTGTTGCTTTGCGGGAAGTCGGCCGCGTCGAGCGCACGTTGTTCATGATGGAATGGGTCCTGAACACCGACATGCAGCGCCGCGTCCAGATCGGCCTCAACAAGGGCGAGGCGCACCACGCCCTGAAGAACGCGCTGCGGATCGGCCGGCAGGGTGAAATCCGCGACCGCACAGCCGAGGGCCAACATTTTCGGATGGCCGCGCTCAACCTGCTGGCCGCGGTCGTCATCTACTGGAATACGGCCGGCTTGGGCGAGGCCGTTGCACAGCGCCAGCGTGCGAAGCTCCCGGTCCCGCCCGATCTTCTGGCGCACACCTCGCCCCTCGGTTGGGCGCACATCCTGCTGACCGGCGAATACAAATGGCCGAAGCGGTAGAAACTACAGCCGACATTCGCTGCACCGTGCTCGAACTCACGGAACGCGGGGCGGACCTGTATTTCGAGTAACGAATGAAATCGCGCCCATAACTTCTTTTTTGGTACAGTACGCTGTGCGAAACATCATCCCCGGCCGCGCTGTGCGAGCGCGAGCAAAATATTGATCAAGAGTAGGCCAGCGAGGAGGCCCAGCATGGGTTCCACGCCGATCGCGCCGATGGCTATTCCGGCGATGTATGGAAAGCCCAGCGAGCCGACGAAGTAGCATAGGCCAAAGACGAGAAGAGTTTGCCGGACCAGACCATCAGGGCTCCTCGCGGCGGCCCAGGCGTTCACCACAGAGTAGCTCAGCCCGTACCCGACCCCTAGCACCGCAGATGTGATTACGTAGGCGAGCGAACCACCGACCAAGAGCGCAAAGGACCCGATAGCAAGTGCTGCGAGCCCGTAGAGCAGAGCTGCGGTCAGTCGAAAGTCATAGTTCAGGACCAGTCGTGCCGCGAACAAGCGGCAGCCAATGGTCGCTCCGAGGAAGGCGATGAAGAACATCGCGTAGTCGAGGTCGCGCGATGCCGCGTAGACGCTTTGGAAGCTCGAAAGGCTTCCAAACATCGCTCCACCAAGACCGACCATTGAAATCGGCACGATGACCGGTGATCGGACAATCCGGCGTAGGATTGGCCACGTTACACGCATGGGAAAGACCCCAGTCGCCGGTTGATCCGTTCGCAAGGCCAGATGGATCAGGATCGCGCCGATCAGAGAGCCGATCGCCGCTGTCAGGAATGCGGCATCGAGTGGGTATCCCGAGGCGCTCCACCCTCGGCCGATGATTGGGGATGCCCCCAGCCCGGCCATCATGGAACCCGACAGGATCGCCAACCGATAGCCGACAGTCTCGGCCGTACTCGTGTCGGAGACCGCCACCGGCGCGAGGAGGTAAAACATGCCCCATCCGAGCCCCAGAAGGACGCTCGACGGAAGAAGGAACTCTAGACGTCCCTGACCGATCGCGAATCCAAGTGTCGCCAACGCCATAAGGATGCCGGATAGTGCGATCGTTCGCCTCAGGCCGAACCTGTCGCCGAGACGGCCCGAGAGGTGAGCCCCCACAAGAGTTGGCGGTGCCATCGCGGAGATCACGAGACCGGCGGTTACCGCCTCGCCCCCCGCTTCAGTAACCGACAGCGCCAAAAGGAAGGTCGTGCCGTAAGGGAGCGACAGCAACGCACTGCCTATACAGGCAGCGATGAATGACCCACGACGGGAAGCGGTTTCTGCGATGTCCGGCCCCATGTCAGCGCACGCTATCCATAACGAGCAGCAGCAAGGACGGTCCGCCAAGCGCCTCGTAGGAATGGACCACATCGCTGGGATACCGAAAGTAATCCCCTGGCCCGATCTCGACCGTCTCGTCGTCGGGGCCGATCCGCACGGACCCGTGGCAAAGGACCGCGTGTTCGATGGTGCCCGCCGGGTGGGGGGCGGAGCGGCGAACGGACCCTGGGCTCAATGCAACGCGATAGAGGTCCCGGCGTCGATCCGGCGGACATTTGTTCAGAAGGACCGCAGCGTAGTCGGCTTGATCCGAATGCAGGCCGAGCCCGTCTGACGCACGAATGATCGCCTGTGGCGAGGACGCGCTATCGAACAGAGAACTGAAGGTTACGTCGAGCGCCGTGGCGATGGCCCAAAGGGTCTCGACGCTGGGGTTTCCTTTTCCCGTCTCCAACTGGGACAGCGTGGACTTGGCGAGACCGGCCTTCGCGGCGAGAGCGGAAAGGCTGAGCTGGGCCACTTCTCTCTCGCGACGGATGGCGTTGGCTATAATGGTATTTGGGGTCATGAGTATCCGATATTTCGTCCTATCGTTCGCCTTGACGAACGTTACTCGAATGTTCACTTTATCGAACAACGTTCGTCAAGAGGGAATTCGGTACAATGTCCAGTCGGATGAGACACGGCCGCACGCCGGACCGATCTGAATTCTCCAAGGCGCTTTTGGACATTGTACCGCTCTCTCTGGGCGTTGCTGTCTACGGCTTGGCGTTCGGCCTCTTGGCTGCGGGCGAAGGGATGGGTGCGTGGTCTACCGGGCTTATGGGGGCACTCGTTTTTGCGGGCTCGGCACAAATTGTTGCGCTGGAACGGCTTTCGACGGATAGCGGGCCGCTTCTGGCCGTCGTTGCCGGGCTTGCGCTCAACCTCCGAATTTTGTTGATGACGGCGTCCTTGCGAAACGACCTTGATGGTCGGCCAGCCTGGCAGATCGTGTTGGGCGTTCATCTGACCTCGGACGAAAACTGGGTCTTGATGCATGCGACCCGGAACAGCGGCACGCCGGCGGGCTACTGGTATCTCGTCGGGGGCGGCACCAGCCTCATCACGGTGTGGGTTGTCGCGACCGCGATCGGCGCAGGGTTCGCGCAAGCTCTGCCGGAGTTGGGCGATAGCGGCTTGGATTTCGCCTTTGCCGCCGCGTTCATCCTCTTGCTCACGAGCTTGTGGCGAGGGCCTCAAAGCCTCTCCCCTTGGATCGTATCTGTCGCGATTGCCGGTGCGTTTGCTCTCCTCCTGCCGTTCGATCCGTCGTGGGGTCTACTTGCGGGTGCGATTGCCGGTGCGGGATTTGCGGGGTGGTGCCGCCGTGAATGAGCATCTTGTCGTTATTTCCGGGCTGGCAGTTGGAACCTTCGCAATCCGTTTGGGAGGCTATCTTCTGGGAGCGCGTATTCCATCGAGCGGCCCATGGGCGCGGGCCCTCCGGGCCCTGCCCGGCTGTCTCATCGCGGCTCTATTATCTATCATCCTCGTCCAAGCCGGCCCTCCCGAATGGAGCGCGGCCGCATTGTCCTTGGTGGTTGCGCTTGGGTCGCGGAGCTTGCCGCTGACCATGCTGACCGGCGTCGCGGCAGTTTGGTTACTTCGCAGCATCGTATGAAGACGCTCGATCCGATCACTGAAAGGGGCTCTTCGGCAGCCTTCGCCGCGCGCTGTCCGAGTGACCGGTATCGGCTTAGCGTAGGATTTCACACTCTCCCGCAAACGACCCGATCTTATCCGCAAACACACGCTTGGCACCGGCCTCCGTCAAGGCATCGGTTTGGGCTTCGAGATTCTGGTCGTCTGTGCTGACGCGGGCGTATCCAATGATCATGCATCAAGTATGCCATAAACGTCCCAAAACCCCAAAGGTTTTGGCCTGGGTTTTTGTCCTTATCAACAGCTTGATTTGCGGTAGGGTAGGGCGCGGGGACAAAAACGACCGTATTTGGCCCGCAGGTTCTGGCAAGGGGTTTGTGTCCACCCTACTGCGAAAACACGAAGTCATGCGTCGGCTTCAGCTTTCGATGCGAACCAATCGAACGCGGCTTGGACGGACGACCTGCGCTTTTGACTGCGCTCGGCCAGCAAGTAGAAATCTTGCTCTCCGGAAAGGGCCTCCGGGTGGATTTGCACAAGGCGCTTTTCAGCGATGTCGCGGCGCACGAGAAAGCTGCTGACGAGGGCCGCGCCTTGACCCGAGAGGGCGGCGTCCATTGCCAAGGCAGTCTGACTCAACCGCAAGCCATGTCCACCCCGATTTTCGACTTTGAACTGCTTGAGAAATGCGGGCCACAGATCATGTGCATCGTGCAGTTTCGGCAGGTGTGACAAGGTCTCCAGGTCGAGCGGCAAGCGATGCTCCGCTACGAGCGAGGGTGCCGCGACCGCGATGACTTTCTGTCGGAACAGTCGAACGACTTCCAACGCCGCGCCGAAAGGCGGCTTGCCTTGGCGAATGGCCAGGTCGATCCCGTCTCCGTAAAAACTGGACACCCTTTCGGTGGCGAAGACCGCCAAGTCGGCGTTCGGGTGTAAGGCCGAGAAATCCGGCAGGTTCGGTATCAGCCACTTTGCCGCGAAGGTCGGGGTCACGCTGACCAGCACCTTGTCCGGTTCTGGGCGAAGGGTCTCGGTGGCCGCGCGCAACTCCTCGAAAACGGTGGCAACGCGGGCATGATAGCCGCGTCCAGTCGATGTAAACGCCAGCCCTTTCGGCAACCTGTCGAACAGCGGCACTCCCAGTTGCGCTTCAAGCTGGCGCACCTGTTGCGCCACTGCCCCCTGTGTAACTCCCATTTCGTCGGCGGCGGCCCGGAAGTTGAGATGACGGCCTGCCGCATCAAAGGCACGCAATCCATTGAGGGGCGGAAGCTGGGTCATGGTGAGATAGTAATCCTACTGGCACACAACATCAATTCTGGCGCGAAATCCTATCAACGGTTGTCTAAATTGAAGTCAGAACAATGATGGAGCATACGATGTCAGTAGAAAAGGTAGCACTGGTCACGGCTGGCGGCAGTGGCATGGGGGCGGATGCGGCCCGCCGGTTGGCGGCCGATGGGTTCAGGGTCGGCATCCTATCGTCATCCGGCAAGGGTGAGGCGCTGGGTAAGGAACTGGGTGGTTTCGGCGTCACCGGGTCGAACCAGGAGTTGGACGACCTTGCCGCGTTGGTGGAAGGAGCGAAGGATCGCTGGGGCAGGGTGGATGTCTTGGTCAACTCCGCCGGGCATGGCCCGAAAGGCCCCGTGCTGGAAATCTCGGACGACGACTGGCACACGGGGCTGGACATCTATCTTCTGAATGTCATCCGGCCCACACGGCTGGTCACGCCACTGATGCAGGCGCAGGGCGGCGGTGTGATCATCAACATCTCGACCTTCGCGGCCTTCGAACCCGATCCGCTCTTTCCAACCTCCGGCGTGTTCCGTGCGGGCCTGGCTGCGTTCACCAAGCTCTATGCGGACAAATATGCGGCCGAGAATATCCGCGTGAACACGCGCATCCCGATGGGGCGCTACGGATACGCGGAGGAGGTGTCATCCCTGATCTCGTGGCTGGCGTCCGAAGGGGCCGCCTACATGACCGGCCAGAACCTGCGGATCGACGGAGGGCTGACCCGTGCCGTCTGATGTCACAGTGGCTTCACCAGAGACAGGGCGCATTGCCTTCACCGTAAAATGGGTCGCGTCGATCATCCAGATTATGGGTTACACGGCAACGGCTTTCGGATGGACACCTTGGAACCTTTATCTGTTCCTCGTCGGCGTCCTTGGCTGGTTCGCCGTCGGCGTGCTCTGGAACGACAGGGCGATCATGCTGATCCACCTGGTCGCCCTCGGTGCCATGCTCGCCGGGATGAGCAGCAGCTGACCTCGGAGGACTGAGCAAGGATTGCCAAGACTCAGGCGTTTCTGTCACCGGCGGAATCAACCTTTTTTAGATCACAGGTTGTGGCAACGGGTTTTAGACCGCCATAACAGTTGGAGCTCTTTTCAACTATCGGCTTGCTTATCATCCCGACCGACCGCGATATCCAACCGTCCCTCAATGAAAAAAACGGCACCCTCAGGTTCGAGACGCAGGGCTGATCTCCCGCCGAAGTAACTTCCCGTCACCCGGTTGAGGATCGTGGACCCAAAGCCGGTCACGTCAGTCGCTTCCGGCGCGGGGCCTCCGATTTCGCGCCAGATCAATTCAAAATTGTGGCTGTCGTCTAGCGTCCACCTGATATCGACGTAACCTTCAAGCACCGATAGCGCGCCGTACTTTCCTGCATTGGTCGCCAGCTCGTGTATCGCCAAGGACAAGCCCAGAACCTGCTGCTCGTCCAACTTGAGCGGTGGCCCTTCTAGGCGAAGCCTCTCCGGTACCGTCAGGTGAGGCATCATGCAGGCCAGGATCACCGCCCGGATATCGGCCTGCGAGGACCCCTTGCCCGTCAGCATGTCCTGCGCCCGTCCAAGCGCAGAGAGGCGGGCGGCGACCTGCGTACGCCCATCGTCCAGTGTCTGCGCATGACGCAGTGACTGCCCCGTGACCACCTGAGCGATGGTCAGCACGTTCTTCATCCGATGCGCCAACTCGCGGGTCATCAGCTCGCGCTCCTCGACGGCACGCGCCCGCTCGATAGCCGCGTAAGTCCGGTCGAACACCGCGCGCATGAAATCGAGTTCCGACTCGGTCCACTCCCGCGGACGGTCGTCGTTGACGAAGAGCACGGCCTTGAGCTTGCCGTTTTCCATGAGTGGGATGTTTATCAGAGATCGGATGGAAATGGCCGCCAGAGGCGCGGGATTAGGGATGTAGGGATCGCCATGCGTATCCTGAATCACCACGGTCTCGCCGCGATGCAGGCCTTCGATCCAGGACCCGAAGTCACTGAACTTGTGCTGACCGACGAGGCTCGTCGCGCCGCGCGATGTCCAGTCCGCACTGATGGTGAGGGTATCCCCGTCCGGGTCGAGGTCCAGGTGTCCCGCACGTGACAGATCGAGCGTCCGTCCCATGACCTCTGCTGCGAGCCGCGCCATTTCGACGGGGTCGTCAAGCTCTCGCAATCCGTCTCCTACTTCCAATACGGCGGTGCGCAGTCGCTCTTCCCGACGGCGTTCGGTGACATCGACCATGACTCCCGATCGGATGCGCGGTTCAACGGCCTTGCCGTTGGTGTCGCCTTCACCTCCAAGATCCGAAAGGGCGTTGATCCAACGGACCTCGCCGTCTTCGTGCTCTACCCGAAAGGTCACGTCGAGGTGCCCACCGATCTCCGATGTGCGTCGCTGTTCTTCCGAGACGCGATCCAGATCATCGGGATGGATGCGGGCGAAAAAAGTGTCCGCGCTTGACCCCGCCTGTAGCGTATCCGGATCGAGGTCGAACATTTGCGCGCAACTCGCATCTGCCCATACCGTCCCGGCGACAGGATCGAAGCGATAGAGCCCGATCGTCCCCGATGCACGCAGAACGGAAGCCACGCTGGTCTCGAGTTCCCGGACCCGCAGCTCGGCCTCGTGTTGCTGTGTCTGGTCACGAAAAATCTTGAGGAACCCGGGAGGAGCTGGATCATTTTCGGCATCGTCGTGCGTATCCGCGAAGCGAAGCGGCATCATCATGCCATGCGCGTAAAAGCGAGTTCCGTCCTGACGCATGTGATACCGTTCGTCCGTGGCCCGTCCGGTCTCGGCGGCCTCACGCATCTCTTCCGCCATACGATGTTGCGCATTGTCCTCGGCCGTGAAGAACAGTTCCGACGAGCGCCCGGTGATCTCCGCCTCGGTCCAACCCAGAATGCGCTCCGCCCCCTCGTTCCAAGAGGTTACGGTGCCGTCCTCCGCAATCGTCACGATCGCGTAGTCTACAGCGCTGTCGCGAATGAGTTCTCCGAGTTTGGCGTCACTGATCGCGGCGGGCGACCCGAAGCGGCCTGCCAGGTGATGTCCGCCTTCGCTGTCTTGTCGTCTCTTGGTCAATGCAAACCCCAGTTTTTCGCGCCCCTTGCAGGCCGGACCGCTCGCCAAGCTATCAACTGAGTTCAAGCGACACAAACATACCCAGCGTATCGAGGCGGTGTGAACAAAATAAGCTGGTTTGAAGTTGGAAAGGACGCGTCGCGGGTTGTTGGCGTGTAATGGTTAAGGAGGTACGATCTCCATGCGAGCAGGCTTGAGCGGACGAACGATCCTCGTGCTTGAGGACGAACCGCTGATCGCGTTCGATCTCGAAATGACGCTCGAAGATGCCGGCGCGAGTGTTCTTGGTCCTACGCATTCGGAAGCTGAAGCGATGGCAGCGATCGACGCTGTAGTCGCGGCTCCGGGCGAGCCGGTCGCAATCGACTGTGCCGTGCTCGATGTTCACCTCGGCGCTAACACCTGCGAGGCTGTCGCATTACGACTTGTCGACATGGAGATTCCCCTCGTCCTTCATAGCGGCCACGCAAAGCCCGATGAAGGATTTATAAGACGCTTGGCAGCACCGATTGTGCGCAAACCCGCTCCGGCATCGGCTTTGGTGGACGTGCTGATCAGTGCGATTTCAGAGACGCCCAACAAGACACCTTTTGGGCAGAACTGATACGTTTCTGTCACCGGCGAAATCAACCATATTTGGCACGCTGGTTCTGGTAAGGGGTTTGTGTCCAGGAGGGGTCATTCGTGTTTATCGCGGCGAAAGCTGACTGAGAGCCCAAATCTACACTACGGAGAAGTTTGTGCTCGCCTGTCTGAGCCAAGTTAGTTATAATTTTCCCATGAACCAAAACGGCTTAATAATTCTAAACCAATACGAACTTCTTTCCACGGCAAATAGCTTTGAATTGGCGACCAAGGCATTGGCTGCCCGCGTTCATGAAGAAGGTCATGCCGGCGTTTTGTCGTATCGGTTTTTTGTTAATCCAGACATGCTGATCGCCCGCGCTGTTGTGGAGTATGTCGATCCAGACGCATGGATCGGACATCACAACACGTCAATGAATTGGCCAGAGATGAAGGATCTCCACGCAGTGGCTCATTTAGGTGAGGTTACGTTTCTTGGGGAAATGACACCGGACATCGCGACTTGGATTTCAAATTCCTCACTCAAGGCCAAAGTGTTGTCAGGCAACAGATACGTCGCAGGATTTCAACGGACGACCGATCTATCATAACTGGTCGCTTTGTCCCGCGTTGCGGTCGCTCGGGCAGGGCGGAGCGAGGGTCGGTCGACATCGAAGCGGCCGCTGATGCCGCCCGCGGCGAAGGTGCAGGCCGAGCCCAAAGTGCTTGATGCTGCGCTGTGGCCGGATGCGTGCTATACTCATCAACGTCAACTAAGTTTTCGCCAAGCCCTAACCGCTCTTAAGCAAAAAAGCAGTCACTAGCGGAATGTTCCGGCGAGTAGGCAGAGGAAAGTGAATACCGTGATTGGCTACACGATGGTGGGTACACGTGATCTCAAGCGTGCCAAGGATTTCTACAACCCACTTTTTGACACTATGGGGTTATCTCCATGTTATGAAAATGAGCAAGTCGCGTCTTGGGGCGACCGGGATGATGAGACAGTTCCACGTTTTTTCTCGTGCTACCCTTACGATGAAAATCCTGCCAACGTCGGAAACGGAGCGATGACCACATTTCGAGTGCAAACTGCATCATTAGTCGATGATCTATATGAACAGGCTATACAGTGCGGCGGGCGAGAAGAAGGCCAACCGGGGTTTCGTCCAGAAAGATACGGCGACAAATTTTATGTTGCTTATGTTCGTGATCCGGACGGCAATAAGCTCGCGTTCGCATGCTACGATGGTAGGTCAAATCCTTAGCTTTATCGCGCTCAGAAACCAAAGAAGACGTTCAGGGCTGCTTGAGGAAAGGCAGTTCTGTCCCGCACAGCGGACCGTAACCTAGTCGCCAGTGAACGACCGCATTGGCGCGTCCAGCGGCCAGAACTCAGTCGTTTCTGTCACCGGCGATATCGACCCTATTTGACATCCCATTCTAACCAGAGGATTTTGTCCGGATTGCCGCAAGCGATGGTAATTTTTTGCCATTCGCAGTTGCGGCATCTTCGACGTAGAGGGCGGAAAGCCGTGTTTGCTCAAGTCGATTCCCACGGTTCGTGTTGAAATGTGCGGAGGACGCAGGAGATTTCAGGACAAACCGTGCGTGCGTAGGACATCGTCGCGTGACATGAACACTTGGTCCCGTTTGCCCCATCTGGCGCGCGCGTCGCGGAATGCCGCTTTGTGATCGATCAACGGAGCAGGCAACGGATTGTCGAACCAGAGCCACGGCTCGTGCCCGAAGCCAGCCGGAACGGAGTGCAGTTCGGGAACCCAATGCCTGATATACGCCTCGGATGGATTAAGATCGTTGCCTTGCTTGACAGGATTGAGGATCCGTGGACCCCGCTCCTGCATCAATGTGCCATCGTTCAGCGCCACCTGCGGCCATGTGATGCCGGGCTCATAGTCGTCGAACAGTTCGGCCAAGGCTGCGCCGACTTCTACGGCGGGCAGTTGGAGCAGCTGAATACCATATGAGGTAACCAGCTGTCGCAGCCGGAAGTTGATCCAGCCTGTCGCGCCCAGTTCCCGCATGGCGGCGTCAGGCATCGGAATACCAGTATTTCCGAACCGCCAAGCGCTGAGTCGTTCGCTTTGCGCAGGCGTCAGGGAAGCGCGCGATGGCTTGTCCTGATACCGGGAGAACATGGTCAGGAAATCGGTTCTCATGGCGATCCTGCTACGGAAGTGCCGGAAAGACGTCCCTTCGGTTGAACGTGACCTCTCAGGATTTGCAGCGTGCCAGAGCTTTTCCGCCTTTGCGGTTTCCCATTCTGCACGGTGGCTTGAAAGCGTTCCGGCGGCAAAATGGGTCGAAAGCTGGCTGGTGCTGACCCGGTCGCGGCCAGGGATCCACATGTCGGCAAGGTAGTTTCGTTCGGGTAGAACCCGCAAGAAGTCCCGCAGAAGCCGGATAGGATGATCGTCGGACAACTTTTCCTGCCCGACAGCCTGATCGTCAGATAGAAATGGCTGGTCCGGTTTGGCGCCGCCAGGACCAACGCGGCGGATCATCTCACCATTAACCGTCAGAAAAGGGATGTGTGCGGAGTGCAGCTCCTGCTCCCATCCGACCCGATAGGCGTTCTCTGCCGCCATCCCATCAGCAGCATTGCGAATGACAGACGTGCATCCCAATCGGCGGCAAGCCGTCACGAGCGATGTGTCGTCGTGGGGCCCCAAAACCTCGAAGGGAATCCTACTGTGCAGCAGTTCTTCGCCGATGCGCGCCTCGGCTGCGTCTTCGATCGCACGCCTATGCCGCGTGCGCAGCGGCCGTCCACGCGCCTCTGGCTGAACGCGCAACACGGCGAACCCGTCGCGGCCCGGGTCTGACGCTATGGCGAATGCAAGATTGTCTTCTAGGCGCAGGTCTTCAGCGAGAAGGACTAGCATCTTGCCGCGCGGAATGGGTGGATGGGAGATGTTCAAGAACGTTACCCCACCACGGCCTTGTTCATGAACTGCACCAGCGGGCTCGCCGTCCGGTGGGCGCTGACCCATTCCGCCAGCGCGCCGTCTGCGCACATCTCCGCATCTGTCATGCGATGGTTCAGGTGCATGCGTGTTCTGCGTAGTAGTCGCAATGCTGCGTCAGGCGGCAATCGTCGCATTTGGGGCGGCGTGAGACGCAGATCTTCATTCCATGCTGAATTAGCCATTCGTGCGCATGGCGTTTGAAGCGGGGTGGCGTTTCGGTGTTGATAATGTCGGCCGCCTTGTCGCTTGAGGTCGTGTTCACGATGCCGAGGCGATTGAGAACACGCAGGACATGGGTATCGACGGCGATGCTGTCTTCCGAGAATTCGAAGTTCATCATGATGTCGGCGACCTTTCGACCGACGCCGGGCAGCTCCATCAGCTCATCGCGGGTCTGGGGGATTTCTCCGCCATGCTCGTCGATGATCTGGCGCGCCATGCGCTTCACCAGATCGGTCTTGCGGTTGTAGTGTGCGACCGGTCTGATGATTTCCCGCAACTCGTCATCGCCGATGCTGGCCAGGTCTTCGAAGTTCGACACCTTTTCATAGAGCGGCACACAGGCCTTCACCACGCGGGCAGTCACCGTCATGGTGGACAGGCAGGTCGAGACAAGCGTGTGAAACGGCGTCGCGGACAGACCGTTCGTTATCCACGGATCGTCGGTCTCCTCGAAGGTTGGATACGTTCGGCTGAGGATTCCGTAGATCAGAACCAGCCGGTGCTTGTCCTCATCGGAGAGGCTTCGGTCATCTTTTTCGGTTTCGGCGGCCGCTGTCATTCTGTCTTTCCCATCGCAGTAAGGACCGCGTGGCCCTTGCGAGGCCACGCGGTCATCGGGGTCTCCTGGAGCCCATCAGGCCGCGTCGGACCGTCCCGACGTTGCCCGGTCCATCAGCCCGGCCGAAATCGCGTTCATGCGATCTTTCAGTTCCCGCCACTCATCGGCCATCCCGGCCCAGACCTCCGCCTGATCATCCAGCCCGATCGATCTGCACATCACCGGTTGGCTGGCGAAGCCATCACGCAAATATTGCACCCCGGTGCGGCCGCCCCGGAGCACTGCCAGATCGATCGCCGGTCCTTCGTGCGCCGCGCGCATCATTTCCTGCGTGCCGTTTCCGATGCCTTCCATGATGCGGTCCGCGAAGTCGTTGGGCGCTTCACCGAGTGCGTCGAGTAGTGACGCGATCCGATCGCTGTGCGCTTTCGCCGTCGTCCCGTAGTCCTTGATGGCGGACTGCACCGCTTCGGTCTGTGCCTTGTCCCTCAGATGGTCCGCCGCCGCCTCGCCCTGTTCGCTGGCGGAGCGCAGGGCATGCAGGGCCCCGATGTAGAAGGTTCTGATGTCGTAGGTGGTGATTGCCTCGGTCATGAAGCCTCCGGTCGTCTCGCGTTTCCAGGTTAATGGACGATATAGTCCATTACAGGGAGAACGGCAACCGGACCGGATCGTTCCCTCAGCCCGGGCGATCCGGATCGGCAAGCAGGCCCTTGGCTCCGAGAAGCAAGATGGCGTCCTCGATATCCGCCTCGGCCCTGTCGCGCAGGACAGCAGGGGAGTGGCCGAAAATGGCCTGAAACGACAGGGGCTGGACTGCGATTTCGACAAACCGTTCCGCGGCACGCCTCAGTTTCTCACTTGGTGCATCGTGTGCGAGCGCCGCTGTTACATATCGCACCGATCCGTCGAAGCTTGTCCGGTAGGCCATCTCGGCCAGGCCGGGAAAGTTCTCCGCCTCGGCGGCCGTGATCCGCATCAGCGCGATGCACCGTGGCTCCAGTAGGTTTTCGACCAGCGCGATCCCGGCCGAGCGGAGCCGATCCTGCATCCGGTCCGATGCCGGAGCCACCTTCGGCGGGGTGAACATCGCCTGGATCGACCGATGCACCACGGCGGCAAACAGCGCCTCCTTGTCCGGGTATCGACGGTATACCGCAGATTTTCCGGTGCCCGATTTTCTGGAAACGGCATCGAGCGTGGTCCGGCCAAAGCCGTCGGCAAGAAACAGGGTTGTCGCCGTTTCAAGGATGCGCTCTTCAGCTTGACCGGCTTCCTGTGCCGGGGGCCGCCCGCGTCGCGGGCGGGCGTCATCTAGGTCTCGAACGGTCATATTGCTTGCTTATCCCAATGGCTGATCGGTAGGCAAACCGCGCTACTGAAAGTTGGAACAGTTTTGTAAGTATATCCGGCTGAACCGGACCTTCATACATCGCGCAGCGAAAGCCCGCAAAGTTCGCGTTGCGGTCGCTCGGGCAGGGCGGAGCGAAGGTCGGTCGACATCGAAGCGGCCGCTGATGCCGCCCGCGGCGAAGGTGCAG
>NZ_APKE01000035.1 GCF_009835145.1 Profundibacterium mesophilum KAUST100406-0324
CGAAACTCCTGCCCTAATCTCCGTCAGGTGCGAAATCTCAGGTCAGGTGAGAATTGGGAAGGTGCGGGCCAGGAAACGCTTACGACTGCGAGATCGCAACTCGCCACGAGCTGGCACCCCGCCGCCGCCGCGATGCCATGCACCTGTGCGATGACCGGCTGGGGAAGGGCGATGATGCGCTGCATCACCGTGCTGCACCGTGCGAAGAGATCGCCGAACGCCGCCGCGCCGCCATCGGGCGCCGCACGGGCCGCCGTCATCTCGCGCAGGTCATGCCCGGCGCAGAAGGCGCGCCCGGCTCCAGCGATGACCACCGCGCGCACCGTTCTGTCGGCGGCCAACGCGTCGAGCTGCTCCGAAAGCGCGGCCAGCATCGCGTCACTGAGCGGGTTGAGCCGCTCCGGCGCGTTCAATGTCAGATGCGCGACCGCATCCGTGTCCTGCCTGAGCACCAAAGTCATCTTGCCCTCCCGGTTCATTGCCGCCAAGTCTAGCGCGAGGCAATGGCCGGAGAAAGCATGAGCGTAGTGATGGGCGCGGACGCGCTGAAGGATTTCCTGCACCGGGAGTTCCCGCAGGTTGCCGATGATTTCAGGATCGAGCATGTCGATACCGACAGTCTCGTGGTCCGGCTCGCCGTGAGTGAGCGCCACCTGCGTCCCGGCAACACGGTCTCGGGACCGAGCATGTTCGCCCTCGCCGATGTCGCGATCTATCTCGCGATCCTCGCGCGGCTCGGTCCGGTGGCGCTGGCCGTGACGACCAACTGCTCGATCGACTTCCTCCGCAAACCCCTGGCCGCGACCGATCTTCTGGCCGAGGCGCGGATCCTCAAGTTCGGCAGGACCCTTGTCGTGGGCGATGTGATCCTGCGCTCCGACGGTGACGCGGCGCCGGTCGCGCGGGCGGGGCTGACCTATGCCTTGCCGCCCGCCCGCTGAAGCATCCCGTAAAGATCGCGCGGCTCGTCGGGATCGGCGAGCAGGTCCAGTGGCACGAAGAAGCCGGTCTCGCGGGCCTTGCGCGACAGGTAGCGAAGGGCGCTGAAATCCTCGATCGCGAAGCCGACACTGTCGAAGAGGGTGATCTCCTCCGGCCCGCTCCGGCCGCGTGCGGTCCCCGCGATGACCTCCCACAGCTCGGTGACCGGATGCGCGGGATCGAGTTGCTGTATCTCGCCCTCGACCCTGGTCTGCGGCGTGTATTCGACGAAGATCCCGGCCCGGTGCAGAATGTCGCGATGCAGCTCGGTCTTGCCGGGGCAATCGCCGCCGACAGCGTTCAGATGGACGCCGGCGCCGATCATGTTGTCGGTCAGGATCGTCGCATAGGCCTTGTCGGCGGTGCAGGTGGTGATGATCTGCGCGCCTTCGACGGCCTCCTGCGCACTGTCGTGGATGCTGACGCGCAGGGGCTGGTCGGCAAGGTTGCGCGCGGCCTTCTCGCTTGCACTCCTGTCGATGTCGTAGAGCCTGATCTCCTCGATGCCGCAGATCGCGGCGAAGGCCCGCGCCTGGAACTCGCATTGCGCGCCATTGCCGATGATGGCCATGCTGCGCGCGTCCGGCGGCGCGAGGTGACGCGCAGCGAGCGCCGACATCGCGGCGGTCCTGAGCGCCGTCAGAACCGTCATCTCGGTGAGCAGGACCGGGTAGCCCGTCGCGACATCCGCCAGAAGCCCGAATGCCGTGACCGTCTGCAGGCCCGCGGCGGTGTTGCCGGGATGACCGTTCACGTATTTGAACCCGTAGAGCGTGCCGTCCGAGGTGGGCATCAGCTCGATGACACCGACCTCGGAATGTGAGGCGACGCGGGCCACCTTGTCGAATTGCTCCCAGCGTTCGAAATCCTCGCCGATTGCGCCGGCGATCCCGCGTATCATTTCGTCGAGGCCGACCGCGTGGATGATCTGCATCATCCTCGCGACGTCGACGAAGGGCACCATGGCCTGCGCGGAGGCTTCGGGAATGCCGCGGGGCAGGGCACTTGCGGCGGATTGGCCGGCCGAATGCGCGGCGGGGCGGTTCATCAACGTCATGGCGTGATCCTCAGGCAAACGAACGTGTCGGGCGGTCGAAAACCCGGCGCCCCAGCAGGGAGGCGGTGAGATCGACCATCAGGGAGGCGGTCTTGCCGCGCTCGTCCAGGAAAGGGTTCAACTCGACCAGGTCGAGCGAGGTGACGCGCCCGCTCTCGTGAAGCATTTCCATCACGAGATGCGCCTCGCGGAACGTCGCCCCGCCCGGAACGGTGGTGCCGACCGCCGGAGCGATCGCGGGATCGAGGAAATCCACATCCAGCGAGACATGCAGCATTCCGTCGGCCTCGGCGACGCGGTCGAGAAAGGCGCGCAGCGGTGCCGCGATCCCGGTCTCGTCGATCTCGCGCATGTCATGGGCCCGGCAGCCGGTGCGCAGGAGAGCCGCCTGCTCGGCGCCATCGACGGAGCGCAGACCGATGAGGCAGACCTGCGTTTCGGGAATGGCGGCGGCGAGCGGGGGGAAAGCGCCGAACCCGTCCTGCCCGGTAACGTAGGCCAGGGGCGTTCCGTGCAGGTTGCCGCTCTGGGTGGTCTCGGGGCTGTGAAAATCGGAATGGGCGTCGAGCCACAGCACGAATTGCGGGCGCCCGGCCGCGTGGGCATGGGCCGCGACGCCCGACACCGTCCCGAGGGAGATCGCATGATCGCCGCCCATGAAGATCGGCAATCCGGCCGGCATCGCGGCGCGCGCCTCGGCGTTCAGCGCCCGTGTCCAGGCCACTGTGTCGCCGAGCGCATGGATATGCGCGGGCCCTTCTGTCGCGGCAGGCGGGCCGGGATCGACGTTGCCGCGATCCGTCACCTTGTGGCCGAGCGCGGCAAGCGCCTGCGCAAGCCCCGCGACGCGCAGCGCGTCCGGGCCCATTCGGCATCCCTGGCGGCGTTTGCCGCAATCGAGCGGGGCGCCCACGAGAATGCAGGTTCTGGCTTGGCTCATCGGTCCTCCACGGGGTTCTTGCCCGGCGCGGCATCGCCCGGTCCGGGACTTGATGCGCCGAACGCTCGGCGGAGTTGAGCCATTAAATTGCGCAATTCGGCTCAACCTTTCCCCGATTGCAGGGTAGGACTGCCATCATGGACAAGGTTGACCTATCACTGCTGGGAGAGTTGCGCCGCGACGCACGGCTTCCCATCCAGGAACTCGCGGCGCGGGCCGGCGTGTCGCGCGCCACGGTTCGCACCCGCATTGCCGCGATGCGCGCGCGCGGTGACATCAGGGGGTTCACCGTCGTGACCCCTGCCGATGCCGTCACCAGTCCGGTCAGGGGATTGATGATGCTTGCGATCGAAGGGGCCGGCGCCGAACGCCTGTCGGCCCGCCTGGCCGGTCATCCCGAGGTGCGGGCCGTGCACTCGACCAACGGGAAGTGGGACCTGGTGGTCGAGATCGCGACCGGAACGCTGGAGGATTTCGATACCGTCCTTGCGATGATCCGCCGCCAGCCCGGTGTGCGCTCCAGCGAGACGAGCCTGCTGCTGAGCACGCGGGGCGCCTGAACAGACCACGCGCCGAAGGGGGCGGCGACCCCGCGCGGCTCAGCGGCGGCGCAACGCGGCGAGCCAGATCAGAACGAGACAGAACGACGCGATGGCATTCCAGGAGGCCATCGACAGCCCGGCGAACCACCATGCGACCTCGTCGCACATGACGACCGTCTCGGGGATCGCGGTGGATAGAAGATCTCCGCCGGACATACCCAGAAGGTCGCCGCCATCGCCGCTGCAACTGGTCGGCCCTTCCCACCAGCTGCGCTCGACCCCGGTGTGGTAGACGCCGATCAGCGCCGTCGTCGCGGCGGCGGCGGCTCCGCCGATCACCACGATCGCCAAAGGCGCCGCGATCCCGATGAGACCGAGCACGATTGCCGCCCCGTGCGGCCAGCGCTGCCACAGGCACAGCTTGCACGGGGCGTAGCCGAGATACTGGAAGCCGAAGGCCGCGATGAGGAGCGCGGCGGAGCCGCCGGCGGCAAGCGTGATCAGGCTGCGGCGTGTCATATGAATTTCACCAGGAAGAAGCTGCCGAAGAGGAGGACGAAGAAGATGATCGTCAGCAGGCCCAGCCTGCGTTCGATGAAGCCGCGCACGGGGGGGCCGAACTTCCACAAGAGCGCCGCGACGAGAAAGAACCGCGCCGCCCGTGCGATGATACTTGCCATGATGAAGATCGGCAGCGACAGGCCGGTGCTTCCCGACAGGATCGTGATGACCTTGAAGGGAAAGGGCGTGACGCCCGCCATCAGGACCGCCCAAGCGCCCCATTCGTTGTAGCGGGCGGAGAACTCGGCGAAATAGGCGTCCTTTCCGTAAAATTCGAGGACCGGACGCCCGACGCTCTCGAAAAGACCGGCGCCGATCCAGTAACCGAGCAGCCCCCCCGCGACGGAGGCCGCCGTCGCGATCGCGGCGAAGAGCCATGCCTGCCGGGGACGCGCGATCACCATCGGGATCAGGAGCACGTCGGGCGGGATCGGAAAGACGGAGCTTTCGAGAAAGGCGACGAGGGCGAGAACCCAGAGCGCATACCGGCTGGCGGAGGCATGCAGGGTCATGTCGTAGAGGCTGCGGATCATTTCGGCGGTCCTTGCGTTACCGCCATGCATCACGCCGCCGCGGCGGCGTCAAGATGCGCGCGCGGGCGGCATCACGTGGCCCGGCAAGCCCGGAGAGACGAGATGAAGTGGAGAGGCCGCCGTGGCAGCAGCAATATCGTGGATCGTCGCAGATCTGGAGGAGGGCGCGGGCTCGCCGTTGGCGGTGCAGGCGGCATCGGTCTTCTTGCGATCGTCGTGGTCGGCTGGTTCTTCGGAGTCGACCTGACGCCGCTGCTTCAGAACGGCAATGGCCAGATCGCGGGAAGCCCCGGCAGCGGGCGGATCACCCAGGAGGACGAGCAGACGGCCCAGTTCGTCTCCGTGACCCTTGCCGATACCGAGGAGGTCTGGGCCCGCATCTTCGAGCAGCAACTGGGCGAGGAATATGTCCCGGCCAAACTCGTTCTCTTCAAGGGCGTGACGCAGAGCCCCTGCGGCGGTGCCTCCGGCGCGACGGGGCCGTTCTATTGCCCCGCCGACGAGAGCGCCTATCTCGACACGGCCTTCTTCGAGACCCTGTCGCGTGATCTGGGCGCGAAGGGGGATTTCGCCGCAGCTTATGTCGTGGCCCACGAGGTTGCCCATCACGTCCAGCAGGAACTCGGTATCCTGGGGCAGGCCAACCGCATGCGGGCGCAGGTCTCGACCGAGGAGGCGAATGCCATCTCCGTCCGAATCGAGCTGCAGGCCGATTGTTATTCCGGTGTCTGGGCGCGCCATGCCGAGGCGCAGTTCGGCTCGCTCGAGCCGGGCGACGTGGACGAGGCGATGAACGCGGCCGCGCGGATCGGCGACGATGCGCTTCAGCGTGGCGCCGGCCGGGCACCGGCACCCGAGACCTTCACCCACGGCACTTCCGAGCAGCGTCGCCGCTGGTTCACGGAAGGGTACTCGACCGGCGAGGTGCGGGCCTGCGACACGTTCAGCGCGCAGTCCCTCTGACGCGCAAAGCCGCTTGTCTGCCCCGGCGCCATCGTCTAATCAGACGGCCGAGCGCCGGGAAGCCCGGTCTCATGTGCGGGTGTGGCGGAATGGTAGACGCGAGGGTCTCAAACACCCTTTCCGCAAGGAGTGTCGGTTCGAGTCCGACCACCCGCACCACCTTTTCCCGAATTTGCCGGCATCTGGGCACAACATTGCATCCGTAGGTGAGCGCCCTTCCAATGCGAACGGATCGGCCGCGCCCTCGGGGCGGTTGCAGTCGACAGCACATAGCGAAGGCTTCGACACTGCCATCGCGCAGATGCATGATTGTCGGAAAAAGACGTTCCGATGGAACTTATGGCATCGAGAGCGGTTTTGATGCCGTGACCCGCGCCGCTACCAACCTCATCCCCGGTCTGTGCAGCGAATTCTGGGCAGTGCCAAAGGCGGGCCGGCAAGAAGCCGTCGCCCGCCCAAAGCCGATTGCGTATCGGTGCTGTTTGCGCCTCGACGCGGTTGGCGTGGTATTCAGGTGCCCCAGCTGCGGACTGATCCGCAATCCATATGGACGAAATTGGAGCGTGAGTAGCGTCCGACGCCGCCGGCATTTACGGCCGCCGCGGCACGGGAAACCTGGCTGACCGAGCGGGAAGACATCCGCAGATCGGCGGCCTGGCCCTGCAGGTGCAGCGAGTTCTTGGCGACACCGCTCGAACGGCGGCGCAGCATCGCGTTCGTTTCGGGCGAGCGGTAGCCGGAAATCAACATGTAAGGCTCTGTCGTGTCGAGAAGATCATGCGTTGCTGCCATGATGTCGATCGTGCGGCTGTCGATCTTCTTGACCTGGTCATTGCGCCAATCGCGCATGAAGTGGTGAATCTCGTCGAGCGACTCGCGAATATACTTGCCGTCGATCCAATAGATCATGTCGATGCTTTCTCCGGTCCGGCCGGAATACATCTTTACCCGGCGTACATCGCCGGCGCCGCGCAGGAACCCCGCAGCCTGGGAGAATGTCGGTGCCGCCGCCACTGCGGTTGCTGCGAATGCGCCAAGAAGGCCGCGCCTGGTCAGGCCCGTCGAACATGTCACTGTCATGATATCTGCGTCCCGTTTGCTACCTGTCGTTGCCACGTTGATCGCGGCTTGCCTCTCACCTCATCCCCGGGGTGATGGCCATTTATCGCATGACGACCCAATTCGACCAACCCTCGATCGGCTGATCTGCGGGCAAGGTGGACCCGTTCGGCAAAAAATTGCTTAACGCGGGAACTTTCTGCCGATTGTCGCCTACGCATGCGCGAGAGCCACGCCGAGGGCGCTTTTGCAACAGGTGCCGAAAGAGCATGTGAGCTGGCAACTTGCAGGGCGCATCGGGTGTTGTGCGTGAGAGCGTGGCTGCACTACAGCCACAATAACGCGCCTGTGGACTTCCGCGAGCATGACCAGTTCGGAGATGACGATGCACGATTCAGCACCCCGGGGCGGATGTTCCAAGGCAGGCGCCGGCGGCGCGCGGCTTCTTCGGTCGGCGATGGGGGGGGCGATTCTCGCGGCGGTCATGGCAAGCGCCGCCGCCGCGCAGGACCGCGAAAGCGACATTCGCATCACCCCGTTCCAGCAGGCGGTCGCCGAAGGCGCCGCCGGGCTCGACGCGCTGGCCGATTTCTATCGCGAGACCGGCTACGCGCCGCTCTGGACGGGGCAGGATGAAAACGCCACCGCACGCCGGGTGATGCTTCTGAACGCCCATGAGATCGCTGCGCTGCACGGTCTGCCGACCGATCGCTACCGCCCGGAGGGCATTCGCGACATCCTTGCCTCGGCGGGCGATCCGCGGTCGCTGGGCGAGGCGGAGATCGCGTTGAGCAAACTCTTCGTCGCGCTGGTCCGTGGGCTTGAGGGCGGCGTTCTCACCCCGTCGGATGTGGCGCCGAACATGAAGCGTTCCGTCACGCGCCGCTCCGACACCGAGATCTTGCGGCAATTCTCAAGCGCGGTTCCGGCCGCCTTCCTGCGCGACGCCGCCCCCGATGGGCAGGAATATCTCCGCCTGATGCGCGAGAAGCTTTCGCTCGAAGCGGTCATCGCAGCTGGCGGGTGGGGCCGGCCCGTGGGCGACGTGAAGCTGAAGCTCGGGGATGCCGGCGACGGCGTGGTGCGCCTGCGCGACCGGCTGGCGCTGATGGGATATATCGAGGCGCATCCGGGGGCACGCTACGACGCCGCCTTGCGCGAAGCCGTCTTGCGGTTCCAGAGCGATCACGGTCTTGCCGAGGACGGGGTCGCGGGGCCGAGCACGCTCGGCGCGATGGATGTCGCGCCCGAGACGCGGCTGGGGCAGGTGCTCGTCGCGATGGAGCGCGAGCGGTGGCTCGACCGTGAGCTGGGGGCCCGGCATATCTGGGTGAACCTGACCGATTACAGCGCGCGTATCGTCGATGACGGCGAGGTTACCTTCGAGACCCGTGCCGTTATCGGCAAGGACGAGGCTGACCGCGAGACACCCGAATTTTCGGATGAGATGAACCATATGGTCATCAATCCCAGCTGGTACGTGCCACGCTCGATCGTCGTCGGCGAATACCTTCCCAAGCTCAAGAAAAACCCGAACGCCTTGTCGGAGTTCAAGATCACCGACAGGTCCGGCCGTGAGGTCAACCGCGCGCGCGGCTTCTCGCAATACACCGCCCGCAGCTTTCCCTTCTCGATGCGCCAACCGCCCTCCGATACGAATGCGCTCGGCCTCGTGAAGTTCATGTTCCCCAACAAGTATAACATCTATCTTCATGATACTCCCGCGAAATCCCTCTTTGATCGCAATGTTCGCGCCTTCTCGCATGGTTGCGTGAGGCTCGCCGAGCCTTTCGAGTTCGCCTATGCGCTGCTCGCGATGCAGCGAGATGATCCCGAAGCGTATTTCCAGCGTATCCTGCGCTCGGGACGCGAGGCGCGGGTCAATCTCGATGTGCCCGTGCCCGTTCATCTCGTCTATCGCACCGCGATGGCACGGCCAGAGGGCGGCATGGCCTATCGCGATGACATCTACGGCCGCGACGCGCGGATCCTCGAGGCGCTTCTCGCGGCCGGGGTGGAACTGCCTGCAAATCGCAGCTAGGTCTGCGTTCCGTAAGCCTGGACGGGGGAAACCGATGTCGATCACAGTCAGTGCACTTGCCGAGGCGCTCGATGCGCGCCTGGAGGGCGACGGAACCCTCCCGATCAACGGTGCAGCGGAGCCCGCCTCCGCCGGCCCCGAAGACATCGCCCTCGCGATGGCACCCGCCTATGCCGAAGGGCTCGGCAAGGGGCGGGCGCGTGCCGCGATCTTGTGGGAAGGCGCGGATTGGCAGGAACTCGGCCTCTCGGCGGCGCTCTACGTGCAGCGGCCCCGCTACGCGATGGCGGGGGTGACGGCCATGCTCGATCCTGGTCCCGAGATCGCGCCCGGCACCCACCCGCTGGCCCATGTCGATCCCACTGCGGTGATCGGCGAGGGTGCCGCGATCGGCCCCTTTGCCGTGATCGGCCGCGATGTCCGTATCGGGTCCGGGGCGCGGATCGCCGCCCATTGCAGCATCGCCGAGGAAACCGAGATCGGCGATGATGTCCTCCTTCATCCCGGCGTGCGCATCGGCGCGCGCATTCGCATTGGCGCGCGCTTCATCGCGCAACCGGGCGCCGTCATCGGCGCCGATGGCCTCTCCTTCGTGACGCCCGAGAAGAGCGGCGTCGAGAAGGCACGCGAGAGCCTTGGCGACCAGGGCGCGATCACCGCGCAGAGCTGGACTCGGATCCATTCGCTCGGCGGGGTCGAGATCGGTGATGACGTCGAGCTGGGCGCCAATGCCTGCATCGATCGGGGCACCATCCGGGCAACGCGCGTGGGCTCCGGCTGCAAGATCGACAACCTGTGCCATGTCGCGCATAACGTGGTTCTCGGGCGCGATTGCCTGCTCGCGGCATTGACCGGCATCGCCGGCTCGACCACCGTCGGTGACCGCTGCATCTTCGGCGGTCAATCCGGCGTCGTGGACAATATCTTCATCGGCGATGACGTCATCTCGACGGGGGGGACGAAAATCCTGTCGAACGTTCCGGCGGGGCGCGTCATGATGGGTTTCCCGGCGGTGAAGATGGAACAGCATGTCGATATGTACAAGGCGCTGCGCCGCCTGCCGCGCCTGCTGGGACAGTTGAAGCAGGGTCAGAAAGCGGTTTCAAAATCCGGGGAAACTGGCTAGATCAGCGCCGCAGCCCAAGGAAGGACCGGTATGGTGAAGGACGTCAGGCAAGAAGTCATCGCGATCATTGCCGAGCAGGCGGTTCTCGAGCCGTCCGACGTCTCGCTCGAGCAGTCCCTCGAGGATTTGGGGATCGACAGCCTCGGGCTGGTCGAGGCCATCTTCTCAATCGAGGAAGCTTTCGACATCCAAGTGCCCTTTAACGCCAACGATCCCGATGCGAGCGGCTTCGACATCTCGTCCGTCGCCGCGATCATCGGCGCCGTGGAGGGGCTGATCGAGGCACAGAAGGCGTGAAGCGGGTCGTCATTACCGGGGCCGGCACGATCAATGCACTCGGCCGATCCGTGGAGGAGACGATGGCCGCGATGCGCGCGGGGGAATGCGGCATCGGGCCGCTGGATTTCCGCGATGTCGAGCGCCTCTCGATCCGCATCGGGGGGCAGATCCGCGGCTACGACCCGGCGGAGCAGTTCAGTCGCCAACAGCTCGGGCTTTTCGACAGGTTCACCCAATATGCCCTGCTCGCCGCACGCCAGGCGGTGGAGCAATCCGGTATCGCCTTCGACGGCGATCTGGGCGAGCGAAGCGGCGTCATCATCGGCACGGCCGGCGGCGGCGTGAGCACGTGGGACGAGAGCTACCGGACCGTCTACGAGGATGGCAAGAACCGCGTCCATCCCTTCGTCGTGCCCAAGCTGATGAACAACGCGGCCGCGAGCCATGTGTCGATGGAATACGGTCTCACGGGTCCGTCATACAGCGTCGCCTCCGCCTGTTCCTCGTCGAACCACGCGATGGGACAGGCCTTCGCGATGATCCGCTCCGGGCTGGCGCAGGCAATGCTGACGGGCGGCACCGAGGCGATGCTGTGCTTTGGCGGGGTCAAGGCCTGGGAAGGGCTGCGCGTGATGTCGCGCGAGGCATGCCGGCCATTCTCCCTGGGGCGCAGCGGCATGGTGCAGGGCGAGGGCGCGGGGATGTTCGTCTTCGAGGAGTTCGAGCACGCGAAAGCGCGCGGCGCGGAGATCCTGGCGGAAGTGGTCGGTTTCTCGATGACCTCTGACGCGTCGGACATCGTGATGCCATCGCGCGACGGCGCAGCCCGCGCGATGCGCCGTGCCCTGTCCGACGGGGGCATCGCGCCGGGCGAGGTCGGCTACATCAATGCCCACGGGACCGGGACCAGCGCCAATGACCGCACCGAATGCGCGGCGGTTCTGGACGTTTTCGGGACGGATGCCGGAAGCTTGCTGATTTCGTCGACGAAATCGATGCATGGCCACCTGATCGGGGGAACGGGCGCCGTCGAGCTTCTCGCCTGCATCATGGCGCTGCGCGACGGTATCGTCGCGCCGACCATCGGTTTCGAGGCGCCCGATCCGGACTGCCCGCTCGATGTCGTTCCGAACGAGGCGCGCCGGGCACATGTCGATGTCGCGATGAGCAACGCTTTCGCATTCGGCGGATTGAACGCGGTTCTGGCCCTGCGCCGTATCTGAAGCGCGGCTAACGCTCCGCGCGGGCGGCAGGGGCCGGCTCTACGCCGGCCCCCCGTCGATCAGTTGCCGGCATTGGCGGCATTGACCGCTTCGTAGCCCGCAGTGAAGCCCGACAGCGAGATCGTCAGATCGATCATCTGATCGGGAGCGGCGGCCGGAACGATGCGCATAAGGGCGGAATTGCCGCGCTTGAACTGGTTCACTTCGCTCGCGGTGAACCCGACACGCGCGTAGCAGCCATTGGCCGCGCAGAAGGTGAAGGGGTAGCTGTTCTGCTTGCCGCCATCCACCGACAGCGAAAGCTGCTCGGTCAGCAGCGTCTCGAGCGGCGTGATGATGGTCGCACCGGCTTCGACCTGATCGTTCTGCGGCAGGCCGAAGAGGCTGATCTCGGCGACGGAATTGCCGCGCTCGTCCTTCAGAAGCTGGTAGAGCTGGCAGGGATCGCTTCCCTCGGCCGTACGCACGCAGCGCACGTTCCAGTCGCCGTGGCTTTCGGAGATATAGGTCTCGCCGACCGCGTCGCCGTTGCCTTCCTGCGCCGGCAGCTCGGAGGAGGCGCCTTGCGCACCACCCTCGACCGCGTCGTTCGTCGCGGGGGCGGCTTCGCCCGCAGGCTGCGTCGCGGGGGCGTCGGGGCCATCCTCGCCGGGCACGGCGGCCTCGATGCCGGTGGGCGCCGCATCCTGCGTGCCTTGCGCATCCTGACCCTGCTGCTCGGTCTGTGCCGAGGTCTCACTGTCCGTCGCGGGCGTATCGGTCTGCGCCCAGAGGGGAGCGGCACCGGCAAGAAGAGCCGTGATGGAGATCGTTTTGAGTGTTGGCGTCATGGTCCATCCATCGTTCGTTAAGGAATTCGCACAGACGCTATCATGCTTGCAGAGCAGTGTCAGGGGAGGAATGCGCGGCAATATGCCGGTGGCCCGAAGAGCCGCGAAAGCCTGCCCCAGAAAGCAGAAAAGACCTGCAAGAACAGGTCTTTCCCGATAGTTTCATCTCCCTGCCGGACTGGCCGACTTGTTTATTGAGGGAAGGTTATGGAGTTCCTCGGGACAGGTCAAGCGACAACTCGCCGATCCCTCGTGACCGGGCCGACGCGGGTTCGGCCTTGCATCGGGGAAAAAGGACCGCGCCCTGCAAGGCGCGGCCAGTCCGATGGGAGGAAGACCGGCGCCGCCCATGCGGCGCGGGTCTCCTTCACCATGAAGCCAAATGGTTAACGAGGCCCTCGCGCGTGGCCGTTCGGACCGGATTTTCACCCCGGTGGCCGCTTCGCCTCGCGGCTGGAAAGCCGGGTTCAGCGCGCCGCGGGCCGCGGCAAGAGGCGGGTGACGCCCACGGCCGCGGCGCGGGCCAGTTGTGGATCGAGGGACATCGGAATGTATTCGCCGCGCCGCCACAGCTCGCCGAGATCGTCGTAATGCCGCGAAAGCGGGTGACCGGATTGCCCGGTGGAGATGATGAAGACTGAACTGTCGGGATCGGCGAAGTCGTAGACGCCCCTGTAGCCCGCCGCATGGACGTTCTGGAACGGATCGGGGCCGGTGCCGCGCGTCAATCCTCGGCGCAGCGTGTTGTCGCCGCCGCTCGTCGACTGGCGGATATTCGTCAGCCAGTTCAAGCCGATGATCTCGCCCAGCACGGGATGATCCTGCGCGGCCTGGTGGGCGTCGCCCCAACGCAGGGATTCGAACGCGCGGCCATAGCGCTCGGAGATCCATATCAGCGCGTCGTCGAGCGCCATCCGTGCCATGTCGCTGCAGGTTTCGAGCCGGGCCGATTGCCGGATGTCACACCAAGCGGAGGCGCCGTCGATATCACGGTAGACGCGCTCGATGAAAAGCGGCTGCACATGGATGAACTCGCCGGCAAGGGGGCCGAGTTCATCCTCGATCAGCCTTTGCTGCAGCGCGTTCAGCCATGCGGCATAGATGAGCGGCTCGGGCAGGTGCTCGCTCATCTCGCCGTTCCACCCCGCGAGCAGCTCGAGCGCCCTCTGCCGCTGGCGTTCGGGCGTGCCATCGGCCGCGGCCGCGCCCGTATACCACAAGTCCGCCGCGACCAGCGGCAGGAGCGAGCGCGCGGTAAAGCTCACGGTGTCGAGCTGCGCCTCGATGAAGCTCTCGCGTGTGTGCACCTCGCGGCTCTGCATCAGGCGGCGCCAGCGATGGATGCGCTGCGTGTCGCCCCAGTCATAGGTGACATGGAGCGGGAAGGGACGCTCGAGCAGCTTGTTGTTCGTATTGCCGAGAATGCCGCCCGAGGGCGCCACGAATTCGGGGTTGGACGCATAGTCGAACAGGCCCTTCCAGCGGTTCGCCGCAACCCAGCCCGGGCTCGGCATCCGTCCGAGGCTCTGATGATCCTGGTCCCGGCGCGGCATGGCGCCGATGGTCTTCAGGGCGATCGTCTCGGCATCGACCAGGGTGAGGTTCTGGCTCGGGGCGACGAAATCCTTGCCCGCGGCGATTGCCTCCTCCACCGATCCGGCCTTCATCAGCGCGATGGCCGCGCCGATCGAGCGGTCGCTGTCGCTGAGCCCTGTCCAGGCGATCGAGGTGACATGGCCGGGCGGCGTGATCTGCGCCAGCCCGGCATGTCCGCCGGGCAGGACGGGGCCATTTTGCGACCAGCGCAGGGTGAGCGAGATCGGCTCGGAATCCTTGATCCTGATGATCGAGTTGCGCTTGCGCATCGTCTGCATGCCCTCAGGCGTGGCCACGCGCTGTGGATCGTCCGGATCGAGCCGTTCGATATAGACATCGAGATCGTCCATGTAGGAGGAGGTCAGGCCCCAACCGAGCCGTTCGCTTCGTCCCACGAGCACCGCCGGGATGCCCGGGATCGTGCCGCCGATCACGCCGCCCGTGTCCAGCTCGAGCCGGGCGAGATACCAGATCGAGGGCGCCGTCAGCTCAAGGTGGGGATCGTTGGCCAGGAGCGTGCCGCCCGTCGCCGATCGGCTTGGACCCGCCGCCCACGCGTTCGAGGCGCCCGCGAAATCCGCCGGTCCGACGGGATAGAAGGCATCCCCCTCCTGCGCCCGTTCCGCCGCCGCGAACTGCATCCCGCGCATCTTCGGGAAAAGCGCGGCGTATTCGGGCAGGGCGGTGATCCCGCCTCCGGGCACGTCGGGCATCAGGTCGCGCAGGCGGTCATCCTCGAGCAGAAGGGAGCTTCGCGCGCGCAGGACCTCGTTGGGCAGCTGGGCACTCATCCGCAGGGCCATCAGCTTGACGAGGGCGATGCTGTCGGCGGGTTGCCAGCGGGCGATCTGCGGCGAAAAGAGGAAGAACTCGGGTGCTCCGCGTCCCAGGGCGCCCGTGTTCACCTCGTCGAGCCAGGCATTCACGCCGGCGGCATAGGCGCTCAGCGCGGCGCGGGTTTGCGCGCTCTGTGCCTCGACGGAGCGGACCGAGAGCCCGTAGAGGTCGAGCCGGCGCAGAAGCTCGTCCGTCTTCACCGTGCGCCGCCCGAATATCTCCGACAACCTTCCCTGCGCCGCGCGGCGCATCATCGTCATCTGCCAGAGGCGATCCTGCGCATGGGCGAAGCCGAGGCCGTAGAACACGTCCGGATCGCTTGCGCCGAAGATATGCGGCACGCTCGAGCTGTCGCGGACGATCTCGACCCCTGACGTGATGCCCGGCACGGTCAGCGTCCTGTCGTAATCGGGAAGCGAGCGGCCTGCGAACCAGTAGAGGACGATCACGACGAGCGCGGCAAGGCATGCCAGCCCGAGGAACAGGCGCAGAAGCCAGCGGAAAGTGGTGGCCATGTGACCTCATGTCAGGTGGGGCGGTTGACCCGGAAGGCGCAGTGGTTACCAAAGGGCTTAGGCGATTTGGCTGGAGGAGGAAAGACATGGCGAAGACGGCGTTTCTGGGACTTGGCGTGATGGGTTACCCGATGGCCGGGCACCTTGCGGCCAAGGGACACGAGGTGACGGTCTACAACCGCACCGCCGCCAAGGCGGAGAGCTGGGCCAAGGACCACGGGGGCGGCCATGCCGCAACCCCGCGCGGCGCGGCCGAAGGGGCCGAGTTCGTCATGGCCTGTGTCGGCAACGATGCCGATCTGAGGGATGTCTGCCTCGGACCCGACGGCGCCTTCGCCGGAATGGGCGCCGGCACGACATTCGTTGACCACACGACCGTTTCGGCGGCCGTGACGCGCGAGCTGGTGGCCGCGGCGCGGGAGGCGGGGATCGCCTTCGTCGACGCGCCCGTCTCCGGCGGGCAGGCCGGCGCGCAGAACGGCGCGCTCAGCATCATGTGCGGCGGCGAGGAGGAGGCCTTCGCGGCGGCCGAGCCGGTCATGGCGAGCTACGCCAAGATCTGCCGCAGGATCGGCGGCAGCGGCGCCGGGCAGATGACGAAGATGTGCAACCAGATCGCGATCGCGGGGCTCGTCCAGGGATTGAGCGAGGCGTTGCATTTCGCGCAGAAGGCCGGGCTCGACGGCGCGGCGGTGGTCGAGGTCATCAGCCAGGGCGCGGCAGGTTCGTGGCAGATGCAGAACCGTCACGAGACCATGCTCGACGATGCGTTCGATCACGGCTTCGCGATCGACTGGATGCGCAAGGATCTCGGGATCTGCCTCGATGCGGCCGACGAGAACGGGGCCTCGCTTCCGGTCACCGCGCTGGTCGACCAGTTCTACAAGGACCTGCAGAAGATGGGCGGCGGCCGCTGGGACACCTCGGCATTGATCAAGCGCCTGAACGCTGCCGGCTGAGGCCGGACCGGCACTGCAGGGGCAGGGGCAGGGGCAGGGGCAGGGCGGGGCGGACAAGATGGCCCGCCCGCCCTCATTCCTCGCGGGGCACGAACCGCCCCGCATCGGCGGCGGCGCGGCGGATCGCGTTGGACTTGTTGACGGTTTCTTGGAACTCCGCCTCGGGATCACTGTCGTAGACCACCCCGCCACCGGCCTGGATATAGAGGGTCTCGTCGCGGATCACCGCGGTGCGCAGCGCGATGCACATATCCATGTCGCCGCCCGCGCTGAAATAGCCAAGGCCCCCGCCATAGACGCCGCGCTTTTCCGGCTCGAGCTCGTCGATGATCTCCATGGCGCGGATCTTCGGCGCGCCGGAGACGGTGCCGGCCGGCATTCCGGCAAGAAGCGCCGACAGGGCGTCCTCTCCCTCGGCGAGCTCCCCGGTGACATTCGAGACGATGTGCATGACATGGCTGTAGCGCTCGATCACGAATTGCTCGGTCGGTTTGACGGTGCCGATCCTCGCGACGCGCCCGACATCGTTGCGGCCCAGATCGAGCAGCATCAGGTGCTCGGCAAGCTCCTTGGTATCGGCAAGCAGATCGGCCTCGTATGCGCGGTCCTCCTCGGGCGTCGCACCGCGCGGACGTGTCCCGGCGACCGGGCGCAGGGTGATCTCGCCGCCGAAGACGCGCACGAGGATCTCGGGGCTCGCGCCGACGACCTGGAAGCTGCCGAAATCGAAGTAGAACATGAAGGGCGAGGGGTTGGTCCGGCGCAGCGAGCGGTAAAGCGCGAAGGGCGGATGGACGAAAGGCTGCGCCCAGCGCTGCGAGGGGACCACCTGGAAGATGTCGCCCGAACGGATGTAGTCCTTCGCTGTCTCGACGGCCGACAGATACCCGTCATGGCTGAAATTCGAGACCGGCTCGACCAGCGGGTCGGGATCGCCCAGATCGCGAACCTCTCCCGCGACGGGGCGGTCGAGATCGCGCAGCGCTTCCCTCACACGTTCGGCCGCCTGCTCGTAGGCGTCGCCGGCAGACAGGCCCGAGCCGGTCCAGGCGGGCGAGACCAGCGTCACCTCTCCCTTCACACCGTCGAGCACCGCCACGATCGAGGGGCGCAGCATGAGCGCGTCGGGAAGGTCGAGCGGGTCGGGATTGACGTCGGGGAGATGCTCCACAAGCCGGATCATGTCATAGCCGAGATACCCGAAGAGACCGGCGGAGGCCGCCGGAAGGTCGTCGGGCAGCTCGATCCGCGATTGTGCGATCAGAGTGCGCAAAGCGTCGAGGGGCGGCTCTGCGCATTCCTCGAACCGCTCCTCGCCAAGCTGCGCCGCGCGGTTCACGCGGCTGGAGGTGCCGCGGCATTCCCAGACGAGATCGGGCTTCAACCCGACCATGGAATAGCGTCCGCGCGTCTCGCCGCCAGTGACCGATTCCAGCACGAAGCTGTTACGCCCGCCGCCGGACAGCTTCATCATCAAGGAGACGGGCGTGTCGAGATCGGCCGCGAGGCGGGCATAGACGACCTGGTTCTCGCCGCGGGCATAAGCGGCCTCGAAGGTCTCGAAATCGGGGGTCAGGCGCATGGTCGTCAGTTGAACTGCGCGTTGACGGCGCTGATCGCCGATTGCTGCAAGGTGATACCCTTCTCGAGTTCCAGGGCGCGGGTATAGGCCGTCATGATATCCTGCGCGTAGCTTTGTCCGGTGCGCTCGGCAAAGGCGTTCCGAAGCTGCACCGCTTCCTCGGCCTGCGCGTCGGCGGCGTTCACCGCGTCGAGCCGCACGATCACGGCGCCATCGGGGCCGGCAACGGCGCGTGCCTCGCCCGGTTCCATCTCGAAGGCCGTCGTGATGGCATCCTGCGGCAGGTCCTCGGCGAAGGCATCGCGAAGCTGCGCGGGGCGCGCCTCGGGGGTGAAGCCCTGCGCCTCGAGCGTCTCGCCTTCCTTCTGGGCCGCCGCGATCTGCTCGGCCCGTTCGATCAGGAGATCGCGGCTGCGCTTCGCGTCGAACCGGGCGGCCACGTCCGCGCGCACCTCCTCGAAGGGACGCAGCACCGGCGGGACGATCTCGTCGAGACGGATCATGAAGAGACCGCCATCGGAAAGCTGCGCGACCTCGGGGAAATCGCCCGGATTTGCGGCAAGGGCCGCGGCGCGGAATTCCTCGTAGCCGTCGATCGACCTGCCGCCGAAGCTTGCCAGCCCGTCATGCCAGTCGATCTGGCCCAGCTCGAAGCGGGTCTCCTCGGCGATCTCCTCGATCGTCGCGCCGCCCGCCAGAAGGTCCTCGACGGGTTCGATCTTGTCGGAGATGGAGCGGCGGGCCTCGATCGCGGCGGCCTCGTCGGACAGGGCGTCGCGCACTTCCTCGAAAGGGGTCTCGCGCGCGTTGAGGATGGCGTTCACCCGGAAGAGCGCCGGCCCGAGGCCGGTCTCCACGGGGCCAGCGATCCCCGGCTCGGTGAGGGCGAAGACGGGCTCCGCGGCGCTGCCCAGATCGGCTGCCGATACCGTGCCCAGATCGACATCCTCGAGCGTCAGGCCCCGCTCCTCGACAAGCGCGTCGAAGCTGGTCTCACCGGCGGCAATCGCCGCGGCCGCGGCCTCGGCAGCCGGGGCGTCGGCGAAGACGAGGCGCTCTGCAAGGCGGCGTTCGGGCTGGTTGAACTCGGCATCGCGCTCCTCGTAGATCGCGCGCAAGGCGTCCTCGTCGACATCGGTCTCGGGGATCAGCATTTCGGGCGTCAGCCAGGCGTAGGTGATCTTGCGCGTCTCGGGCGCGGTGAAGGGCTCGGGCGTCTCCTCGTAGAAGGCGCGCAGCTCCGCGTCGCCCGGGGCGGGCAGATCGCCGGGCAGATCGTCGGGTCCCAGGAAGACGATGCTGATATCGCGCGTCTCGCGGGCAAAGTTGAAGAGCGTATCCGTCAGGATCGCCGGCGTCTGCACGCCGCCGACCACGGCCCCCTGCAGCAGCGCGCGTGCCGTCTCGTCGCGGATGCCCTGCTCGAAATCGTCGACATCCATGTTGCTGCGGCGCAGGGCCAGCTCGTAGGCGGCGCGGTCGAACTGGCCGTCGAGACCCTGGAAGGCGGGGATGCGCAGGATCTCGTCGCGCACCGCGGCATCACCCACCGACAGGCGCAGAACGTCGGCCTCGTCCTCGATCGCGGCCACGGAGATCACCTGCTGCAGAACCGAGCGGTCGATCCCGGCCGCCTGCGCCTCGCTGAAGGTGATCCTCTGGCCGGTGCTCTGCTCGAGATTGCGCAGCTGCTGCTCGAGGGTGCGGGCGTAGCTGTCCACCGGGATCTCGGTGTCCCCGACCGAGCCGATCGAGCGCAGCGAGCCCCCGAAGGAGGTTGCGCCGAAGCCCGCGAGGGCGACGATCAGCAGGATCAGGATGATCCACACGAGACCCTTGGACAGTGATCCCCGTTTGCTCTCAGCCATGCTGTTCCCTGACCCTTTGCCGAATGTTACGGGCGAATGCCTAAGCCAGGCGGGTCAGGGGTGCAAGGCCGCGCGGCCCGTCGGGCCCGCGCGCGCCGCATGTGTCAGGGAATGATGCGCGAGTACTTGGCGCCGCGCACCGTCGCACCCGCGATCAGCCCCGCCTGGCCGAAGATCACCGCGATGACCGGCGAGAGCGAGGTCGTCGTCTCCGCGCTCAGATTGCCGCCGCGATCGTTGACCGCGTATTCGATATCGGCACCCGCGGCCCAGCCGGGCGAGTTGCGGAACTGGTAGAGCGAGCGGTCGGTCATGAAAAAGAGGACATGGGCGTATTGCTGCGCCCCGATCTGCAGGCCGATGGAGGCCTGGGTCGAGGAATAGTAGTCAACCACGGTATCCTGCACCATGAGCGCGCCGCGCCCGTAGGAGCCGCCGATCCCGAGACCGGCCTCGGTCACGAGCGGCATGACAAGCTGCCCGGACGACTTGGAGGCCAGATCGCGCACGCCGGGATAGGTGCGGTAGAGGAAGTCGAGGGTCGAGCGGACCCGTGCCTCGATCGTCTGCGGACCGCGTCCCGAAACGCCGTTGTTGCAACCTGCCAGGAGCAGCGTGCTCGTTGCCGCGCCGGCCAGGAACCCGCGCCGTGTCGTCATGTTCATCTCGATGCCCTTCGATGACTGCTCTCGCCTCCGCCGGAGGCCTGTCCCGGCCGCGCGGCAGGGCGCAGTATAAGTGTGGCCGGGGGGCGAGTCATCCGCTAAAACCCCGGCGCGCGTCGCCCGCTACGCTACCGGGCGGCGAGCCTGGCGGCGATCTGCGGCGCGAAATAGGTCAGGATGCCATCGCACCCCGCGCGCTTGAAGGCGAGCAGCGACTCCTCCATCACCGCATCGCCATCGATCCAGCCGCGCTCGGCGGCGGCACGGATCATCGCGTATTCTCCCGACACCTGATAGGCATAGGTCGGCACGCCGAAGCCGTCCTTCACCCGCCGGCAGATGTCGAGATAGGGCAGTCCGGGCTTGACCATCACCATGTCCGCGCCCTCGCTCAGATCACGCGCGATGAGGCGCAGCGCCTCGTCCGAATTGCCGGGATCCATCTGGTAGGTCTTCTTGTCGCCCGTCAGCGCGCCGCTCGCCCCGACGGCGTCACGGAAAGGACCATAGAAGCTGCTGGCATATTTCGCGCCGTAGGACATGATCGCGACATCGACATGCCCCCCGGCCTCGAGCGCGCGGCGCATCGCACCGATCCGCCCGTCCATCATGTCCGAGGGTCCCAGGATGTCGGCGCCGGCCTCCGCCTGGGCGAGCGCCATCTTCACGAGCGCCTCGACGGTCTCGTCGTTGATCACGCGTCCGCCGCGCACGATGCCGTCATGGCCGAGGCTGTTGTAGGGATCGAGCGCCACGTCGGTCATCACGGCGATCTGCGGAACGGCGGCCTTGATCGCCCGGATGGCGCGGTTGCTCAGGTTGTCCGCCGACCAAGCGAGCGCGCAATCCTCCGTCTTCAGCGAAGCATCGACATACGGAAAGAGGCAGATGGCCGGAATGCCCAGGTCGGCGGCCTCGCGCACCGCCTCGACCAGCCTGTCGATGCTGTGCCGCGACACGCCCGGCATCGCGCCGATCGGCTCCGAGATGTCCTCGCCCTCGCGCACGAAGACCGGCCAGATCAGATCGTCCACCCCGAGCGTGCATTGCCGGGTCAGCGCGCGCAGCGCGGCGCTCGAGCGGGTGCGCCTGAAACGGGTGGCGGGGAAGGCGCCTTGGGACATCGGGCGGGCTCCATTTGCAACTATGGCCATCGGGACGTCTGAGTTGCATGGATCTCGCGGCGCCTCAAGTGTAGTCCTGCGCAGGGCGCCGCATGGCGATGGAGCAAGGGGAGGCCCGGTCGGGTGGATTGGTACGAGACGGTCTTCGAGCTGATCGACATGCGGTCCTTCTCGAACCTGTGGTTCTGGATCGCCCTCGCGGCCGTCTGGTCGCAGGCGAGCCACAGGGTGATCGGCGTGCCCTTCGACATGGTGGGCCGCGCCGCGCGCCTGGGGGGGCGGGCCGAGCGCGATCTCGAGACGATCGTCGCGATCCATGTCACCCGCCTTCTCTATATCGTGCATGTCTCTGGGCTATGGCTGGTGGCCATCGGTTCGATGGCGCTGACGGGCCTTGGGTTGCTGGCTTTCGTCTACGGTATCGAATCCGCGCAGGCGGTCTTCCTGATCGCCTTTCCGCTGACCCTCGTGGCGCTTTTGGGATTACGGACCGCGCGGCGCATCTCGAGCGAGGAGCCGTCGGGCGACGAGTTGAGGCGGCGCCTCTCACGGCACCGGCAGACGGTGCAGGGGATCGGGATCGTGTCGATCTTCGTCACAGCGATGTGGGGCATGTATCGAAACCTCGACGTCGGACCGCTGGGCGGCTGAGCAACGGGGCCGCGCGATCGGCCGCGCCGCGCGCCGCCAGTTGCGCGTTGACAACGCCGCGCCGCTCGTTACCTCAGCATCCATGTCAGCCCCAGATCACATCCGCATGGGCGGCGCGCCCGAAGGCTTCGATGCGCTGCTCCTCACCCGCGAGCTTGCCCGCGGCAATGGAACGGCCCTTCACGTGGCGCGCGACGACCGGCGCCTCGCGGCGATGCAGGCGGCATTGCGGTTCTACGCGCCCGAACTGCCGGTCTTCACCTTTCCCGCATGGGATTGCCTTCCATATGACCGGGTGTCTCCGAATGCCGATATCTCGGCCACGCGGATGGCCACGCTGGCGGCGCTGGTTCACGCCATGCCCAAGCGCTTCGTCCTGCTCACTACGGTCGCGGCCGCGAGCCAGAGGGTGCCGGCCCGCGACACCCTGCGCGAAGCGGCCTTCACCGCGCGGGTCGGTCACAGGCTCGACGAGCAGGCGCTGCGCCGCTTCCTGTCGCGCATGGGGTTCACCCAGGCGCCATCGGTCGTGGAGCCGGGCGATTACGCTGTGCGCGGTGGCATCATCGATGTCTGGCCTCCGGGGCATCCCGCACCGGTGCGCCTCGATCTTTTCGGGGACGAGCTCGACAGCGCCCGCCGCTTCGATCCTGGCAGCCAGCGCACCACCGACACGTTGCAGATGGTCGAGCTGGCGCCGGTGAGCGAGGTCATCCTGGACGATCCCGCCATCACCCGTTTCCGGCAGAACTACCGCGCCGAGTTCGGCGCGGCGGGAACCGACGATCCACTCTACGAGGCGGTTTCGGCGGGGCGGAAACATGCCGGTGTCGAACATTGGCTGGGCTTCTTTCACGAACGCCTCGAGACGCTCTTCGATTACCTGCCCGATGCCGCGATCTGCCTCGACGACCAGGTGACGGCATCGCGGCTGGCGCGTTGGGAAACGGTCGAGGATGCCTATGACAGCCGCCGCGAAGCCCTGCAGAGCAAGAAACGGCTCGATTCGGTATACAAGCCCGCCGCGCCCGATCTGCTCTATCTCGACGACGGCGCCTGGGAGCGGGCGGTCTCGGGCCACAGGCTGGTGCAGTTCAACCCGCTTCCGCAGGCGAGCGGGCCGGGTGTCATCGATGCGGGCGGGCGGATCGGTCGCAACTTCGCTCCCGAGCGCCAGCAGGAGAACCTCAGCCTGTTCAGCGCGCTTGCCGATCACGTCAAGGAACGGCGCAAGGACGGGCATGTCATCATCGCCAGCTATTCCGACGGGGCACGCGAGCGCCTGGCCGGCCTGATCGAGGACGAGGGGCTGAGTGCCGCCGAGACGATCGCCGATTTCCGCGACGTGCCGTCGGGCAAGGGGCGGCTCCTCCTTGCCGTCTGGCCGCTCGAGCATGGCTTCGAGGGGCCGGAGGACGGGGCGCGGCTGACCGTGATCTCCGAGCAGGACGTGCTCGGGGACAGGCTGATCCGGCGCGCGCCCAAGAAGCGCCGGGCCGAGAATTTCCTGAGCGAGGCGCAATCGCTCAGCGCCGGGGACCTGGTGGTCCATGTCGATCACGGGGTCGGCCGCTATACCGGGCTCGAGGTGGTGACGGCGGCCGGCGCGGCCCATGAATGCATCCTGCTCGAATATGCCGGTGGCGACCGCCTCTACCTTCCGGTCGAGAATATCGAGCTGCTGTCGCGCTACGGCCAGGAGGAGGGGCTGCTCGACAAGCTGGGCGGCGGGGCGTGGCAAGCCAAGAAGGCCAGGCTCAAGCAGCGCATCCGGGAGATGGCCGAGCGGCTCATCAAGGTGGCCGCCGAGCGGATGCTGCGAAAGTCCTCCGTTCTGGAGCCGCCCGAGGATCTGTGGTCCGAGTTCTCGGCCCGCTTTCCCTATGACGAGACCGACGATCAGCTTTCGGCCATCGACGATGTGATGAGCGATCTGGCATCCGGCACGCCCATGGACCGGCTCGTCGTCGGCGATGTCGGCTTCGGCAAGACCGAGGTCGCGATGCGTGCGGCCTTCATCGCCGCCATGTCGGGCGTCCAGGTGGCGGTGATCGCGCCGACGACCCTCCTTGCGCGGCAGCATCACAAGAGCTTCGAGGAGCGGTTCCGCGGCTTCCCGATCAATATCGGCAAGCTGTCGCGCTTTGTCGGTTCCAAGGAGGCGGCGCGAACCCGCGAGGGTCTGACCAATGGCAGCGTCGATATCGTCATCGGAACGCATGCACTTTTGTCCAAGCAGGTGAAGTTCAAGAATCTCGGCCTGATGGTGATCGACGAGGAGCAGCATTTCGGGGTCAAGCACAAGGAGCGGCTGAAATCGCTGCGCACCGATGTGCATGTCCTGACGCTGACCGCGACGCCGATCCCGCGCACGCTGCAGCTGTCCTTGACGGGGGTGCGCGATCTCAGCGTCATCGGAACGCCGCCGGTGGATCGTCTCGCGATCCGCACCTATGTCAGCGAGTTCGACACGGTGACGATCCGCGAAGCGCTCTTGCGCGAGCATTACCGCGGGGGGCAGAGTTTCTTCGTCGTGCCGCGCGTCGCCGACATTCCCGAAATCGAGAAGTTCCTGCGCGAGGAGGTTCCCGAGGTCAGTGTCGTGGTGGCGACGGGGCAGATGGCGGCGGGCGAGCTCGATGACCGGATGAACGCTTTTTATGACGGCAAGTTCGATGTGCTTCTGGCCACCACGATCGTCGAGTCCGGCCTCGACATCCCGACCGCGAACACGATGATCGTGCACCGCGCCGACATGTTCGGCCTGTCGCAGCTCTACCAGATCAGGGGCCGTGTCGGACGCTCCAAGACCCGCGCCTATGCCTATCTGACGACGCGCCCGCGCGCCAAACTCACGCCGCAGGCCGAGAAGCGTCTCAGGGTTCTGGGCTCGCTCGACAGCCTCGGCGCCGGCTTCAACCTTGCCAGCCAGGATCTCGATATTCGCGGCGCCGGCAACCTTTTGGGCGAGGAGCAGTCGGGGCAGGTGCGCGAGGTCGGCTACGAGCTTTACCAATCAATGCTCGAGGAGGCGATCGAGAAGATGAAATCGGGCGAGGGTGAAGGTCTCGTCGACGATGCCGAGGATCAATGGGCGCCGCAAATCAATCTCGGCGTGCCGGTGCTGATCCCAGAGGAATACGTGCCCGATCTCGACACCCGGCTCGGCCTCTACAGGCGCCTGTCGGAGCTGAGCAGCAAGGTCGAGCTGGAGGGGTTCGCAGCCGAGTTGATCGATCGGTTCGGCAAGCTGCCGCGCGAGGTCAACACGCTGCTTTTGGTGGTGCGGATCAAGGCCGAGTGCAAGAAGGCCGGCATCGCCAAGCTCGATGCGGGTCCGAAGGGCGCGACGCTGCAATTTCACAACGACCAATTCGCCAATCCCGCGGGTCTTGTCGAATTTCTCAATGAGACCGAGGGCGCGAAGGTGCGCGACAACAAGATCGTCGTGCAGGCGGATTGGAAGCGTGAGGCCGACAAGATCAAGGGTGCCTTCGCGATCGCGCAATCGCTGGCCCGTCACCGCAAGGCCCGCTGAGCGGGAAGGGCGGCGCGGGCAGGAAAGCACCGTGCCGCCATCTCGCGCTTCTTTGGGGGAGCCGGCGCGGACCCGTTACCGCGCCGTGACGATGATCGTTCCCTTCATCCCGAGCCCGTGATGCGGATCGCAGTAGTAGCGGTATGTGCCGGGCGTATTGAAGGCATGTCGGTATATCTGACCGGCGGGCACCCTGGCCTGGAACGGCGCAGCCCCTTCGGGCAACGCGACATCCTGCGGATGGGCGGCGGCGACCGGGTTTCCGTGAACCGTGTGATCGAGCAAGGAGCCGTTGGAGAAGGCGACCGTGCTTCCCGCCGAAATGGTCAGGACCGCCGGCGCGAATTGCAGATCATTCGTCATTTCCACGATCGCGTCATCGGCGGCCCTCGGGGCGGCGGTATTGGCGGGGCCGGTCAGCCCGCAGGCTCCGAGCAGGGTGATGGCGGCGAGCAGGGCGCCGGTCATGGGTCGCATCAATGGAACGGTCCTTCTGATGGAGGGTATGGGTCCCCAACCGGCAGGGGCGTGCCAAAGATTCCCCCCGCCATCGAGAACCCCGCCTCCGATCCCCGTGTATCAGGGCATCACGGCGTCAGGGCACGGGTCCGGAGCATGAGACAAAGCGCGAGACCCGAGCAGGTGAGTGTTCCCACGACCATGGGCAGGGGCGTGCCGTCGAAGGCGAGCCCGATCGGCGCCGCGATGAAGACCGCGAGGACAGTGGCGATCGAACCGGTGACCGAGGATGCCATGCCGGCGACATGCCCCAGAGGTTGCAGTGCCAATGCGTTGAGGTTGCCGAAAGTCAGGCCGGCCATCAAGAAGATCGACACCGACCATGCGAAGAAGACGGGAAAGGAGCCCGCTCCGCCGAACCCGGCGAGCGTGAGCAAAAGCAGGGCGGCCGAGATCACCGCCTGCCCCCCGTATGCGGCAAGCGTGATGCGCCGCATTCCCAGGCGCATCACCAGCGCCGCATTCGTGATCGTCCCGAGACCCGAGAGCAGGGCCATCGCCATGAACCAGAGCGGGAAGTCGTCGGTGATGCCGAAGACCTCGGCATAGATCTGCTGTACCGAGCTTAGATAGCCGAACATCTGACCGTATCCCAGCGCCATGACCAGGATGTAGAGGCGGACCGCCTTGTGGCTCAGCACCTCGCGCAGGGCCGATCGCAAGGCCGCCGCGCGCAGCGGGCGGCGTGCCTCTGGCGGGAGGGTCTCGGGCTGGCGCAGGTTCAGCCAGACGAGGTTGACCAGACCCAGCAGAACGAAAAGTCCGAATATGCCGCGCCAGCCGAAATACGGCACCACGAGCGATCCGATGAACGGTGCGACGGCGGGGATCAGCACGAAGATCATCATCACGAAGGACATGATCTGCGCCATCCGCCGCCCTTCGTAGAGGTCGCGCACCAGCGCGAGCGAGACGATCCGGGGCCCGGCGGCCCCGAGCCCCTGCAGCAGCCTGGCGACAAGGAGCATCTCGAGCGAGGTGGCGAGGACGGCCAGCACGCTCGCGATGCAATAAAGCGCGATGCCGAGCGAGATCGCTCGCTTGCGACCGATCGCGTCGGAGATCGGCCCCGCGAAGAGCGTGCCGATTCCCATGCCCAGAACGAAGGCGGTGAGAACGAGCTGCGCCCGGTTCGCATCCCGCGGCGCCAGATCGGCCGCAAGCGCGGGCAGGGCGGGCAGCATTGCGTCGATCGAGAAGGCGACGGTTGCGAAGAGGGTCGCCATCAGGGCGATGAACTCCGCGCGCGAGCGCTTCGGTGGTCTGCCCGCGGCTGCGATGCCCTTCGCTTGGCTCAAGCGCCGTTCTGGTCTGGCGTCTGCGCGCCGCTGCCCACCTGGTCCATCAGCTCGTCGATCACCTGGACCCAGAGTTCGGGCGGCTGCGCGCCCGGCATGACATGCTGCTGGCCGACCACGAAGGTCGGCACGCCCGTGACGCCGCGCGCCCGTGCATGGGCGTCGCGCACCTTGATGTCGGACGCATCCGCATCGCTTTCCATGAGGCGCTCCGTCATCTCGCGGTCGAGGCCGATCCGGGTGGCGACATCGAGCAGGACCGCGCGGTCGCCGATATCGCGACCTTGGGTGAAATAGTCCGAGAAAAGCGCGGCCACCGCCGCCGTCTGGCGGCCCTCGAGCCCGGCCCAGTGGATGAGGCGGTGGGCGTCGAGCGTGTTGGGCGTCGTTTCGATGCGCGCGAAGTCGATGTCGAGACCGGCGGCCTGCGCGGCCTGCTCGATCTGCGCGTAGACCTTCACCGCGTTCTCCCGGCCGCCGAATTTCGTCTCGAGATAGTCGCGGCGTCCCATGCCGCCGGCCGGCATGTCAGGGTTGAGTTGAAACGGATGCCATTCGAAGGTGAAGGGGTGGCCGGGACGCTCCTTGAGCGCGGCATCGAGATTGGCCTTTCCGATATAGCACCACGGACAAATCGGATCGGAGAGGATGTCGAGCTTGATCATGGGGTCTGGCCTTTCAGGGAGTGGACGCTGCGCAGCGTCCGGCGCAGCAGCTTGTTGTTCGCCCCGCGCGGCAACGCCTCGAGCCTGACATAGAGGCGGGGACGCTTGTAGGCGGCGAGACGGTCGGCGCAATGCGCGGCGAGCGTTTCCTCGGTGATCGGAGCCGCGCTGACGTAGAAGGCGGCGATGACGCTGACATCGGGCCTGACCTCGACCTCGGCCGCGGCGCATTCCACGATGCCGGGGCAGAGCGCGAGGACCTCCTCGATCTCGAGCGGCGACACCCTGAACCCCCCCGCATTCATCAGATCGTCGTCGCGTCCCAAGTAGCTCACGGCGCCCGTCTCATCCATCTGCGCCATGTCGCCGGTCAGGAACCAGCTGCCCGAAAACTTCTCCGACGTCGAAGCGGGGTCACCGAGATAGCCCAGCATCAGCCCCGTATCCCCGCGCGAGATCGCAAGCTGTCCGGGCGCACCGCGCGGCGCGGGCGCGCCGTCGGGGTTCAGCACCGCCACCCGCCGCCCCGGCTGCGGCCGGCCGAGCGTTCCGGCCGGCGCGGGATCGGCGGGACTGCCGGATACGAAGGTCGAGCATTCGGACATGCCGTAAGCCTCGTGGATCTCGGTTCGCGTCACGCCGCGCCAAGCCTCGCGAATGGCCGGTGGAAGCTTCTCACCAGCCGAAAGACCATGGCGCAAAGCCCCCTTGCCGAACTTTTCGGGATGCTTCAGCATCTGCCTGTAAACACCCGGCGCAGCAGCAAAAATCGTCACATCATGTTCGCGCAGGAGCGCCGGAAGCCGGGCCGCCGGCGTACCTTCCTCGCTGATGAGCGCCGTGGCGCCGATCGCCCAAGGGTCCATCAGGCCGGTGCCGAGCGTATATGTCCAGTTGAAGGCCCCAGCATGAAGCAGGCGGTCATCCGGTCCAAGGCCATACCAGCCATCGACCATCATTCGCCGTGCCCAGACCGCGCGATGCGCGTGGCACACGGCCCGCGGCGTGCCGGATGTTCCCGACGAAAAGACGATGTAGCCCAAGCGGTCGGGATCCCCGAGGGCATAGTCCGATGGTGGCAGCGCGCGCATGTCCCCGAGCTCGGCCTGTGTGATCACCGGCCATGGTCCTTGCGGAAGCGCGACGCCCTCTGCGGCCACGATGACGGACGGCTCGACGATCTGCGCGAGCTTGGTGATCTCGGGCATGGTCAGCTGCGCCGACGTGGGAACCGGTACCATGTCGCAGGCAAGCGCGGCGAGATAGAGGATCGGGAAGTCGACGGTGTTGCCAAGCCGGATCAGGATACGGCTGCCGGGGGCCAGCGAGCCGCCATGCAGGGCGCGAAGCCCGCTTGCGGTGCCGCGCACGGCCGCCTCGAGCGCGCCGTAGCTCCAGCTTTGCGGCGCCGCGCCTCCGACGATCTCGAGCGCGGTCTTGCCCGGATGCCGGCCGGCATGGGCGAGCACATGGGCGGCCATGTTGAACTGCGCCGGTGCGGGCGCGGGGGGCGGGGAATCGTGGATCGCGACTGGCATGATCACGGGCTAGTCCCGCCGCCCCGGCATTGCAAGCGGCAGCCTCAGTCGGTGCGGCCGATCGGCGGCTCGGCGGGGCGGTCGTCGCCGAAATCGCGATCTTCGGAATAGACATCCTCGCCGACAGGAATGCTGCGCCCGCTGTCGGTGATGCTCTGGTTGTCGTGCAGCTCGTCCATCACAACATCCGAAGGCACGGCGCCTTCAGTGAACTCCTCGATCTCCTCGCGCGCCTCGTTCGGTGTCAGCTCGAGCCGCTCGGCAAGATAGCTCACGAGCCGTTCGCGGTCTCCCTCGATATTTGCCAGATCGGTGCGATCGGCCCGCGGCCAGGTCTGCTCCATCCGGTCGAGAAAGGCCGGCCAGTTATCTGCGACGGTCTTCCATTTCATCACGCTCTCTCCTTGGCTTGGACGGGGGCTTGGTCGGGAAGGCAATGCCCCGCCCGCCAAGAGAGTTCCCGCGCCCCGTCCCGCCGGCGGGTGGCCGCGCCCCGCCAAAGGGCACGCCAAGGGCACGGGGCCCGGACAGTCAACGGAAGGGCGCCGGCGCCCGTGTCACGTGATCGACCGTGTCGACCGCGAGCCGCACGGGCAGGGTCACGATCTTGACCGGAACGGTCACCGCGGCGCAGCCCGACAGAAAAAGCGCGCCGATCAGCGCGCCGATGGAAAGTTTCATCCTGTCATTCCTCATACCACCATACATCCGGCTGGAACCCGATCCAGTCGCCATACATGGGAAGGCGCTTGGGATATCTCAGCTCGGCATCATGCGCCAGTCTCGAAACCGTATCGGACCAGATCGGGATGACATAGCGCCCCGTGGTCAACACCCGGTCAAGAGCTTTCGTCGCCGTGATGAACTGCTCGCGGCTTTCCGCTTCGAGCATGGTGCGGATCATCGCGTCGATCGCCGGCTGCGTGACGCCCATCCAGTTGCGCGAGCCCTCGTTGGCCGCGGCCTCGGACGACCAGTAGAGCATCTGCTCGTTGCCCGGACTGAGCGACAGGCCCCTCCTGTAGAAGGCCATGTCGAAATCGAAGCGCTGCGTGCGTTCCTTGTATTGCGCGCTGTCGACCGTCGTCACGGTGGGGGCGATGCCCATGCGCTCGAGCGCCGCGGCGAATATGTCGATCATCTGCTGGGTCTCGGTCGCCCCCTGGCTGAGCAGGATCTCGAAGCGGAAGGGCTGTCCTTCGGCATTGCGCATCCGGCCGTCCTGCACCGTCCAGCCGGCCTCGGCCATCATGTCGATTGCCTTGCGGATGTTCTTGCGATTGCGTTCGGAGCCGTCGGAAACCGGCAGGTCGTAATCCTCAAGCGCATCGGGCGGCAGATCGCCCGCGAAGGGCGCAAGAAGCGCGGCGACCCCCTCGGGGGCGGGGCCGTCCTCCATGCCTAGGACGCTGTTGGAGAAATAGGAGGCGATCCGCGGCTGCGTGCCGCCATTGAGCGTCTGGCTGACGAATTCGTAGTTGAAGGCCAGCATCATCGCCTCACGCACGCGCCAGTCGGAGAAGGGCGCGCCGCGGGTGTTCATGACGAAGCCTGTGATGCCGGAGGGCCGTTCATGCGGGATCTCCGATTTCACCACCTCGCCCGAGCGCATCCGGGGAAAGTCGTACTGGCTGTCCCACTTGGCCGCGTTGCCTTCGCGGTAGCTGGTGACCTCGCCCGCCTTGAAGGCCTCGAAGACGACATCGCCGTCACCGAAATACTCGTAGCGGATTTCGTCGAGATTGTGCTGGCCGCGCATGATCGGCAGCTCGGCCGCCCAGTAATCCTCGTCGCGCTCGAGCGTCAGGACCCGTCCCGGATCGTAGCTCTCGATCTCGTAGGGGCCCGATCCGATCGGCACGATGTCGATGCCGCTCTCGCCGAAGTCGCGCCCCTCGTATTGCGCCTTCTTGAGCACCGGCCAGAGACCGAGAATCAGCGGAAGCTCGCGGTCGGCTGTGTTGAAGGTGAATCGGACCGTGTCCGGGGCGGTCATCTCGGCGGTCTCGATCTTCGACCACGTGCCCTGGTAGCGCGGATGGCCCTGCGTGCCGAGCGTCTCGAAGGACCACAGCACATCCTCGGCCGTCACCTGGCTTCCGTCGGAAAACCGCGCCTCGGGACGCAGCGCGAACTCCACCCACTCACGATTCGGCCCGGTTTCCACCGATTTTGCGATCAATCCATACAAACTGAAAGGTTCGTCCCAGTTTCGGCCCATAAGACCTTCGAAAACATATGCCCCGATGCCATAAGGCGCCCGACCCTTGAGAATGTGCGGGTTGAGACTGTCGAAACTGCCAGATTCGCCGAACACAATTCTGCCACCTTTTGGTGCATCGGGGTTCACATACGGAACCGACACAAAATCTGGTGGCAACTCCGGTGCGCCATACATAGATATGCCATGTTCAGGTGCTGCATGAAGTTTGAAGGGCAAGGTGATGGCAAGAATCACCCCCAGGTGCGTGCGGCGCTTCCTCACTGACGATGTGCAAATTTTTGTAGGCATCTTGGCTCCAACCTCTCGAAGTCCTTTTTTTCTTGGCTCCAGACTAAGGGCGCTTGTGAGCCTTTTCAAACTTTTAGGTTGGAAGGCGCAGATGAAAGGCGTATACAGAACTTACTGCTCGATAGGTTTCTTGCCTGTATGAAACCTGCCTCAATAACTAGCGCCCGCCTCGTGCGGGCGTTTTTTTTTGGAAGCAATGCCGGGGCACTGGGGGTTTGACTGTTCATCTCACTGCAGCCGCGTGCCACAACCGACTGGTGGGATCATGGTTAAAAAGGAAAGGCGTTTCATGACACTTGCAGGAAAGACAGCCGTCATCACCGGGTCGAATTCCGGCATCGGACTGGGCATCGCACGCGAGCTGGCGAAGGCCGGCGCGAATGTCGTCCTGAACTCCTTCACCAACCTGCCGGAAGACCATGCGCTGGCAGAGGGAATCGCCTCCGAGTTCGGGGTCGAGGCCCGCTACATCCCGGCCGACATGTCGAAGGGCGACAGCGCGCGCCAGCTCATCACCTCCGCGGGACGCTGCGACATCCTGATCAACAATGCCGGCATCCAGCATGTCGCGCCGGTCCAGGACTTTCCGGCCGAGAAGTGGGACGCGATCATCGCCATCAATCTCAGCTCCGCCTACCACACCGTCGCGGCCGCGCTGCCGATGATGCGCGCGTCGGGCTGGGGCAGGGTGATCAACATCGCCTCCGCCCATGGCCTGACCGCCTCGCCCTACAAGTCGGCCTATGTCGCGGCCAAGCACGGCATCGTCGGCTTTTCCAAGACCATCGCGCTCGAGACGGCCGAGGAGCCGATCACCTGCAACGCGATCTGCCCCGGCTACGTGCTCACACCCCTCGTTGAGGAGCAGATCCCGGGCACGATGAAGGAATACGGAATGGACCGTGAGACCGTCATTCGCGACGTGATGCTCGCGCGCCAGCCTTCCAAGCAGTTCGCGACGACCGAGCAGATGGGCGGAACCGCCGTCTTCCTGTGCTCGCCCGCCGCCGACCAGATCACCGGCACGACCATCAGCGTGGATGGCGGCTGGACAGCGCTCTGAGCGGCGCACTGATGGGCAAGAGGGTCAATCTGGCGCTGCAGGGCGGCGGCGCGCACGGCGCCTATTGCTGGGGCGTTCTGGACGGTCTGCTGGAGGATGGACGGCTCGAGATCGCCGCCATCTCCGGCACCTCCGCCGGCGCGCTGAACGGTGCCGCGCTGAAGGCGGGGCTGGTCGAGGGGGGACGCGACGGTGCGCGCGAGACGCTTGACTGGCTGTGGCACGGGATCGGGGCGATCCCGGACATGCGGATCGCGAGCTGGCTGTCGGAACTTGCCCCCGGCACCGCCGAGATCAGCCGGGCCATCGAGCGCTCGGTCCCGGTCAGCGCCGCCGACCTCCTGAGCCGCAGCGTCAGCCCCTATAGCTACGGCCCCCTCTACCGCAACCCGCTCGAGAAGATCGTGGCAGACCCGCGCCTGCGCGCCGTCTGCGCCGAGGAGGGGCCGCGGCTGCATGTCTGCGCGACGAATGTGCGTAGCGGCAAGATCCGGATTTTCTCCGGCACGCAGATCGGCCCGCAGGCGCTTCTGGCCTCGACCTGCTTGCCAACCATCTTCAAGGCGGTCGAAATCGAGGAGGAGGGCCGGATCGAGGCCTATTGGGATGGCGGTTATACCGGCAATCCCGCGCTTTTTCCCTTGTTCGATCAGGACCTTCCGGCCGATATCGTCATCGTGAACATCAACCCGCTGGAACGCGATGGCATACCCTACACGGCACAGGAAATCCTCAACCGCATCAACGAGATAAGCTTCAACTCATCGCTTCTGCGTGAGCTGCGCGCGATCGACTTCGTCCAGAGGCTGATCGCCTCGGGACGGATGCCCGCGGATGCGATGCGCAAGGTGCTGGTGCACATGATCGCCGATGACGACATCATGACCAGCCTCAACGTCGCGACGAAGCTGGTTCCCTCGCCGATCATCCTGAGCCGGCTGAAGGCCGCGGGCCGCGCCGCCGCCGCGCGGTTCCTCGATGCGCATTACGATGACCTGAATGAATGCGGGACCGTCGATCTGCGCCAGATGTTCGGCTGATCCGACTATTCCGCGGCCCGGCTATGGGCGGCGAGCTCGGCATCCGCGACGGCGCTCTCCTTCGTGCCGGGATAGACGAGCCCCGCCGAGATCACCAGTTTCGCCGCGTCCTCGACGCTCATGTCGAGCTCGATCACTTCGGAGCGCGGCAGGAACAGCAAGAATCCCGAGGTCGGGTTCGGCGTGGTCGGCAGGAAGATCGACAGCTTCTGCTCCTCGACCGGGATGCTGCGTGCGATCTCTCCCTTCGCCGAGGTCGAGATGAAGGCGATCGCCCAAATCCCCCTGCGCGGATACTCGATCAGGCAGGCCTTCTCGAACGAGCTTTCCGACTGCGCGAAGACGGTCTCGGCGAGCTGCTTGACGCTCGAATAGATCGTCCTGACAACCGGCATCCGGTTCACCAGGCTCTCGCCCCAGCGCAGGAGCGAGCGCCCGATGAGGCCCTTGGCCAGCCAGCCGATAATCACAGTGAAGATCAGGAAGATGATGACGCCGACACCGCGCAGGTTGATCCCGATATACTGCTCGGGGCGGAACCGCGCCGGCACAAGCGGCAGCACCCAGCCGTCGATCCAGCCGACGACACCGTAGATCAGCCACACGGTCAGGAAGATCGGCGCGATCACGACGAGACCGGTCAGGAAATTGGCCCGCAGGCGTCTGAAGCGGGGCCGGCGGCGTGTGGCTGTCGCGTCGTCGCTCGAATGCTTGCTCATCGTGCTCAATTCTATCCTGCTTGCGAAGATGTAGGGCTTGGCGCGCGGTGCGGCAATGGTGAAGCGGCCGGCATGGTGCTCAGCGCCGCGCGGCGGTGATCCGGGTGGCGATCGCGGCGCCAAGGCGGGCGTTGTTCAGCACGAGCGCGATATTGGCCTCGAGCGAGCGCCCATCGGTCAGCTCGAAAATCCGCTGCAGCAGGAAGGGCGTCACGGCCTTGGCGCTGATGCCCTGGGCATCCGCCTCGGCGAGTGCCTGCTCGATCACGGGCGCGAGCATGCCGGCCGGGATCTCGTCGTCCTGCGGGATCGGGTTGGCGACGAGCTGTCCGCCCGGCAGGCCCATCGCCCCGCGCATCAGGTGTGCCGCCGCGATCTGTGCCGCATCGTCCATCCGCAGGGGTGCGGGATGCGGCGAGACGCGCGACCAGAAGGCCGGCAGGCTGTCCTGTCCGACGGCGATCACCGGAACGCCGAGGGTTTCGAGCATTTCCCAGGTCTTCGGCAGATCGAGGATCGCCTTCGCCCCGGCGGCCACGACCGTGACCGGGGTCTGCGCCAGCTCCTGAAGGTCCGCCGAGACATCGAAGCTGTGCTCGGCGCCGCGATGCACGCCGCCGATGCCGCCGGTGGCGAAGACCTCGATCCCGGCGAGCCGTGCCGCGATCATCGTCGCCGCGACGGTCGTCGCGCCATCGCCGCCGGAGGCGATGCAGGCGGCGAGATCGGCGCGGCTCAGCTTGGCCACGTCGCCGCGCTGCGCGAGCGCCTCGAGCTGATCGGGTTCGAGGCCGACATGCAGCCTCCCCGACAGAACGGCGATGGTCGCCGGGACCGCGCCATGCCTGCGGATTTCCTCCTCGACGCGGCGCGCGGTCTCGAGGTTGCGGGGAAAGGGCATTCCATGGGTCACGATGGTCGATTCGAGCGCGACGACGGGACGGTTGGCGGCTTGCGCCGAGGCCACTTCGGCGGAGCGGATCAGGGGCAGGGTCATGATGGAACGTCTCCTGAAACATAGGCCGCCGCCGCCGCGAGGGCGGTGCGCAATGCGGGGTCGGGCATCTCGCCGCGCCGCTCGGCTGCGATATGGGCGGCCATGAACGTATCGCCCGCGCCCGTCACCCGCGTGACCAGAACCTCGGGGGGCGATGCCTCGACAAGGCCGCCCGGTCCGGCCATCGCCGCCATCCGTCCGCCATCGGTGACCACCGCGCGGTAGGCGCCGCGCCCCAGCAGGGCAGCCGCTGCGCCGGCGGCATCAGGCATCGGGGCATGCAGGAGAAGCCCCGCCTCCTCGAGATTGACGTAGATGGTGGCGCCGGGATGGGCGATGAGCGGCATCAGGCGCTCGGCCTTGCCGGGTGAGGCGGGGGCGATACGCAGATCGGCGGCCGCGAAGAGCGCACTGGTGGCGATCTGCGCGATCAGGTCCGACGAGAGGTTGCCATCGAGCGCGATCTGGCCACGATAGGGGGTGTCGGCACTGCCCAGGCGTCCGTCCGCAAGGGGGCCAAGGATCTTGTCGCCGGCCATCTCGAGGGAGTGGGCATCCGCGATCGCGGCGATGAGACCATTGCCTCCCTCGATCGCCATGTAGCGGTCGGTCGGCAGATCGTCGGACCTGTATAGCAGCCCGGTTCCAAGCCCCATGGAGCGGCATAGCTCGACAAGCCGGTCACCCTCGGCATCGCGCCCCACCGCGCTCAGCAGCGTGGGGGTGATGCCGAAGCGCGACAGGCCCATCGCGATGTTCAGCGCGACGCCGCCGGGCACCATCGTGATCCGGCCGGGAACATCGCTGCCGGCGCGCATATGGGCCGAGGAGCGTCCGATCACGTCCCACAGGACCGAGCCGATGCACAGTATTTCTGAATCGTTCGTCATGGCGCGGTGATGGTCGCAAAATGCCGTCTTAGCAAGGGCATGAGGGGGCATCCTGCGCCGGGGTGACCGAAACTCAAGTAATCCGAACTGCCACGCGGCCGCTTTCGCCTTGCAACTCACTGTCCGGCGCACTATTGGGCGCTCACTTCACAGGTGGGGCTTGGGCCGATGACGGGGAGAAATCCCGGCATCCGGTCCGCCGGTTGAGCGAATGCTCTGAAGGCCCCGCCGAGGCGCAAACCGGAAAAAGGATATTGGAATGGCGCTCCCCGAGTTTTCCCTTCGCCAGCTGCTCGAAGCTGGTGTTCACTTTGGCCACCAGACGCAACGCTGGAACCCCCGCATGGGCGAGTTCATCTACGGCGACCGCAATGGCATCCACATTCTCGACCTGACGCAGACGGTCCCGATGCTGGACCAGGCGCTGCAGGTGATCCGCGACACCGTCGCCAAGGGCGGCCGCGTTCTCTTCGTCGGCACCAAGCGTCAGGCTCAGAAGCCCGTCGCGGAAGCCGCAGAGCGTTGCGCACAGTATTACATGAACCATCGCTGGCTCGGCGGCACGCTGACCAACTGGAAGACCGTCTCGCAGTCGATCAACCGTCTCAAGGAGATCGACGAGCGCATGGAGCAGGGCGCCGAAGGCCTGACCAAGCGCGAGCGCCTGTCGATGGAGCGTGACCAGGAGAAGCTGAACGCCTCGCTCGGCGGCATCCGCGAGATGGGCGGCGTTCCCGACCTGCTCTTCGTCATCGACGTGAACAAGGAAGACCTTGCCATCGCCGAAGCCAAGAAGCTTGGCATCCCGGTCGTGGCCGTGGTCGATACCAACTGCTCGCCCGACAACATCGACTACATCATTCCCGGTAACGACGATGCCGCGCGCGCCATTTCGCTCTATTGCGACCTGGCCAGCCGCGCCGCGCTCGACGGCATGTCCGCGCAGCTTGGCGCGGCCGGTGTCGATGTCGGCGCGCTCGAAGAGGCCGCGCTCGAAGAGAGCGCCGAGGAAGAGCCCGAGACCACCCCGGTGAACTCCGAGGCGCCGATGACCGTCTCCGACGAGGCCGTGTCCAACGACGCGATCGCCAAGGATGCGCCCTACGACCTGGAAAACAAGGGCTGATCAGCCCTCGCGTTTCGCGCGATCGTGGGGAGGCGGGCAGGGGCTCGCCTTCCCGCAGATCCCATCCCCAAATTTGAGGAGAGCCAAGACATGGCGATTACCGCTGCACAAGTGAAAGAGCTGCGCACCTCCACCGGCGCCGGCATGATGGATGCCAAGAAGGCCCTGACCGAAACCGATGGCGACATGGAAGCCGCGGTCGACTGGCTGCGTACCAAGGGTCTCGCGAAGGCCGCCAAGAAATCCGGCCGCACCGCCGCCGAGGGCCTCGTCGCGGTCAAGGTCGAGGGCGGCAAGGGCGTCGCCGTCGAGATCAACTCCGAAACCGACTTCGTCGCCAAGAACGCCGACTTCCAGCAAATGGTCGGCCAGATCGCCGATGTCGCGCTGACCGTCGATGATGTCGACGGCCTGAAAGCCGCCGATCTCAATGGCAAATCCGTCGAGTCGGCGATCACCGACAAGATCGCCACGATCGGCGAGAACATGAGCCTGCGGCGCATGGAGAAGGTCGAGGGCGAGCAGGTCGTCGCCTATGTCCACAATGCCGCGACCGATGGCATGGGCAAGATCGGCGTGCTCGTCGCCTTCAAGGGCGACGACAGCGCCACCGCGCGCCAGATCGCGATGCATGTCGCTGCCGTCAATCCCGCCTCGCTGGGCGAAGAGGATCTCGATCCCGCCCTTGTCGAGCGCGAGAAGCAGGTCCTCAGCGATCAGGCCCGTGAAAGCGGCAAGCCCGAGCAGGTCATCGAAAAGATGATCGAAGGCCGGATGAAGAAGTACTTTGCCGAAGTGACGCTTCTGAACCAGCCCTTCGTGGTGAACCCCGATCTGACCGTCGGCGACGCCGCGAAGGAAGCCGGGATCGAGATCGTGAAATTCATTCGCATCGAAGTGGGCGAGGGGATCGAGGTCGAGAAGGAAGATTTCGCAGCCGAGGTGGCGAAAGCCGCCAAGGGCTGAGGCCAGGACCGATGACTTTTGGAGGGGGCGCGGCCGTCCCCTCCGACGCCAAGACCCCGAAGGCGAGGGGGCATCGATCCGTACGGATCGGGACCATCTCCGTGAAGCGGCGTGCCTACGGGCGACCCGCCGGCGCGTTGCTCACGCCGCGTTCATCGTTCCGTAGATGTCGATCGCCATTGCCCTGTAGCGCTCCGGCGGGAAATGCTCGAGATTCCGTCCTATATGGCCCAGGGCGCTGAGCATGTATGACGTGACGTCCCGCGGGGCGCAGTCTACGATAGCGCGCAGCTTTTCGACATGCCGGTGATGTTGCCGTCGGCCGATCCGGAGCGACTGACTCATCCGGGCCAGATCGTAGAACGGATACCCTCGGCGCTGCATGCCCGCCCAGTCGATCACATGGAACGCGCGGCCGGTGCCGCGTTGCGGCAGCAGGATGTTTCCGGACCAGAAATCGCCATGGTGCAGTGCGTGCCGGGGCGTCCATTCCCCCCGCGCAAGACGGGTTGCGGCTCGATCCGCATCACGGCGCATCTCCTGGGGAAATAGGTCATCGTTCGCAATGACATGCAGGTCGTCCTGAAAAGTTTGCGCGAGGCCGGGCAGGAGGGTCTGCCGGACCAGATCGGCATTCCAGTCGAGGATCGCACCAGCGTAAAGGCGGCGGCGTATGAGACGCTTGACCTTGCCGCCTTCATCGAGGGAGCGGCTTCGCGGCCAGAGGGCAAAGGACATTCCCGATATCGTTCCCTCGAGCACAGCGGGAAGGATTGGCGCGGCGATCTGCGGACTGACTTCGGACCGAGCCTCGTTGATGGACCGGACGGCCCGTGCGACGAGATCGGGGTTTCCCGGCCCGGACAGGATCAGGAACCCCGGCGCACCCTCTGGCGTTGGAGCGAGAAACTTGAGGGTGGCATCCGCTACGTCGTCCTTGAAGGCACCATTCCCGACGGCAACGATCTGCCCGGGTTCAATCATTCGTTCATACCGGGACGACAGACTGGCACGGATCGTTTCGACGCTGTGACTTATCATGAAGGCTACCGACTTGTACTTTGACAAAGAAGCTGCTTCGCTACCACGCGGCGCCTCCGATGAGAATGCGAAAAGCCACAGGACACTGTTGATTTCGCGCGTTGCGGTAGTCCGCCACGATGGAAAATTCTACACCGATCCGCTCTGGGCGCTCGACGTGAACGCGAATTCGCAGGAGCTCGGCGGGCTGCGTTTGATCTGTCCGGTTCATGTTGCAGATGGCGTCGATGCCATACGGTCGGGCAAGCTCGATCCGCTCGATCCGCTGATCGAGATCACCGGGGATGACGAGCTGTCCGACGACCGGCTCGAGGCGCTTATTGAAAAGGTCGAAGTGGTCGAGCTACCGGGGAATTTCGACTGGAGCCGCGCGGCGCTCGCGCGCCGTGTGCTGCGCATCGCGCGGCGGCACGGGCGGCTGACCATTCTCGGTATTTCCTCCAACCGGGTGAAGACGACCCTGATGAATGCCCAGGGCAAGGGCTTTGCGGGGCGCCTGAGGGCGAGGCTGCGGGCAGAGAACATCCGCCGTACGCAGCGCTACCTCGCGCGTAGGGTCGATGCCGTGCGCGTTGTGGGCCAGGGCGTCGCACGCCTGGTGGAAGACCGGGCCAAGACGGTGAATGTCGAGGTCGCGAGCTGGATCAGGAGTGCCGATATCGAAGATCCGAAGCCCGAGCTTCACGATCCGGCGACGGTGATGATCGCCTCGCGGCTGGAACCCATGAAGGGGATCAGGGTCGGCATAGACGCGGCGGCAGAAGCGATCGCTGGCGGCACGGACATTCGCTTGTCGATCGTCGGGGTCGGCGCCGAGGAGGCGCGCCTGCGAGAGCGGGTGAGCGATCGTGGTATCGATGCGCAGACGGAGTTCACAGGACAGCTCGCTTACCCCGGGCCGTTCTTCGGCGCAGTGCACGAGAGTGATTTCGTGCTTCTGACAAACCTCAACGACGAGCAGCCGCGATTGATCTTCGATGCGATCTCGCGCGGTGCCATTCCGATCTGTCCGAGAAACACGGCCTACAACGATCTCGGGCTCGACAGTCGCATCTTCTATGAGCAGGGAAATGCACGAAGCCTTGCCGATACGCTCGTCAATCTGATCAACGCGCCGATCGCCGTGAGGATGGATATCCAGCTGCAACTCAAACAGCTTGCGCGAACACGGACGATCGAAAGCATGCATGCGCAGCGCGCCCGCTGGATCAGGGGTCTCCTTGGCCGGGAGATGATCGAGGAACCCAAGGCGACCGCAGCCTAAGGGTAACGTCCAGTTCGTTCGAAGATGGAGGGCATGAGCGGCAGGAAATTTTCCGCTCGGCCAAGCGCGGCGGGTCCGAGTGGATATTCGCTTTCAGACGCAAGATTGGTGGTGCAAAACAAGAATTATAACAAAATCAGGTGTGCAAGAAGCAGCTGACCTGTTCCGTATTCGCGATCTAGTAACATAATACCGATTATAGGAAAGGGAATAGGGATCGGAATATTACTCAACCCAGCGCGTAACCCGTTCCCCTGACGGTCCTGAGATGATCCACGCCACCGTGAATGCCGAGGGATTTGCGCAACCGTCCGATATGGACGTCCACGGTGCGCGTATCGACGAAGATATCGCGCCCCCAGACCCGGTCGAGGAGCTGATCTCGGGTCCATACGCGGCCCGGACGCTCCATCAACGTCGTTAGAAGCCTGAACTCCGTGGGACCGAGCGCGATCTCGCTCCCGTCGCGCGTCACCTTGTGCGTTTCGGGATCGAGCGTGATGTCGTCGTAGACGAGGACCGTCCCGGCCGCCGATGGCCGCGAGCGGCGCAGTTGTGTCCTGATGCGCGCCACCAGTTCGACGACAGAATAGGGTTTGACCATGTAATCGTCGGCGCCCGTCTCCAGACCTCTGACCTTGTCCGCTTCCGATGACCGCGCGCTCAGCATGATCACCGGGATCGACCGGGTTTCGCCGCGTGCCTTCATCATCCTGCAGATCTCGATGCCCGAAAGGCCCGGAAGCATCCAGTCGAGCACGACGACATCCGGTGACAGATCGGCGATCATCGACATGACTTCATCGCCGCGGTCGGTCTCGAAAACCTCGTAATCCTCGGCACGCAAATTATAAGCCAGTATTTCGCGTTGCGCCGGTTCGTCCTCGACCAGCAGAATCAAGGGTCGATCAGCACTCATGGCTCAATCCGGCGCGGCGTAGGAGGTCCGGTCGCCCTTCAGGCGTCCTTCCTCGGGGATCTCCCCGGTCACGAGATAGACGACCTGTTCGGCGATGGAGGTCACGTGATCACCCATCCGCTCGATGTTCTTGGCGATGAAATGGAGATGCATGCAGGCCGTGATGTTGCGCGGATCCTCCATCATATGCGTCAGGAACTCGCGAAAGAGCGCGTTATACATCTGATCGACATCGTGATCACGCTGACGAACGGTCTCCGCGAGAGCGGCGTCGCGCTGCAGGTAGGCATCGAGCGCATCCTTCAACATCGCCTCGACCTCGCGCGCCATGCGCCGGATGGATTTCGACGACCCTTCGGGAAGCTGAAGCTGCACGAGGACGCTGGTGCGCTTCGCCAGGTTCTTCGCGTAATCCCCGCAGCGTTCGAGATTGCCGCTGATCTTGATGACACTCAAAACGGTGCGCAAATCGCTGGCGATCGGGGCACGGAGCGCGATCACCCGCGCGGCTTCCTCGTTGACCCGCTCCTCGAGCGCGTCGATCTGCTTGTCGGCAGCGCGCACCTTTGCGGCCAGTTCCTCGTCGCTGTCGACAAGGCTCTTGGCACTGTCGAGAATGGCCGCTTCCACAAGGCCGCCCATCTGCATGATCAGCGACTGGATACCTTCCAGATCGCGGTCGAAGGCGGAGGCGATGTGACGTTCGTTGCTTTCCATGATCCCTGCCCTTATCCGATCCGTCCGGTGATGTAGCTTTCGGTCCGCTTGTCCTGCGGGTTGGTGAAGATTTGCGGCGTGTCGGCATATTCCACGAGGTTGCCCAGATGGAAGAACGCGGTGCGCTGGCTCACGCGGGCGGCCTGCTGCATCGAGTGAGTCACGATGACGACAGAGTAGTTCTCGCGCAGCTCGTCGATCAGCTCCTCGACCTGACTGGTGGCGATGGGATCGAGCGCGGAACAGGGCTCGTCCATCAGCAGGATCTCGGGCGCCGTGGCCACGGCCCGCGCGATGCACAGGCGCTGCTGCTGCCCGCCGGACAATCCCGTGCCGGGCGCCGACAGCCGGTCCTTCACCTCGTCCCAGATCGCGGCGCGGCGCAGCGACCGCTCGACGATTTCGTCCAGATCGGCCTTGCTGCGCGCAAGCCCGTGGATCTTCGGGCCGTAGGCGACATTGTCGTAGATCGACTTGGGAAAGGGGTTGGGTTTCTGGAACACCATGCCGACCTTCGCGCGCAGCTGGACCGGGTCGATATCCCTGGCGTAGATGTCCTCGCCGTCGATACGGATATCGCCGCTGACGGCGGCGCTGTCGATCGTGTCGTTCATCCGGTTCAGGCAGCGCAAAAAGGTCGACTTGCCACAGCCCGAGGGGCCGATGAAGGCCGTTACGGTCTTGTCGGCGATCTCGACACTGACATCCTTGATGGCATGGGCGGTCCCATACCAAACGTTCACATCCTGAGCCGAGATCTTGGAGCCGGCGGCGGCGGGCGCATCCTGCGCGACGATCCGATCGGTATGGGTCATGTTCAAGGCTTCTCCGTTCACCATTTGCGTTCGAACCTGCTGCGCAGGAAGATCGCGATGGCGTTCATTGTGATGAGGAATGTCAGAAGGACCAGGATCGCGGCCGAGGTCCGGCTGACGAAACCGCGCTCGGGGCTGTCTGCCCAGATGAAGATCTGCGTCGGCAGGGCCGTCGCGCTGTCGAGCGGAGTATCCGGCGCGGAGGTGATGAAGGCGTTCATGCCGATCAGAAGCAGCGGCGCCGTCTCGCCGAGAGCCTGCGCGAGGCCGATGATGGTGCCGGTCAGGATGCCGGGCATGGCCAGCGGGAGGACGTGACCGAACACGACCTGATGTTTCGAGGCCCCTACCCCCAGCGCCGCTTCGCGGATCGACGGCGGCACGGCCTTGAGGGCCGCGCGGGTCGCGATGATGATCGTCGGCATGGTCATCAGCGCCAGTGTCATCCCGCCCACCAACGGCGCGGATCGTGGCAGGCCGAACCAGCCGATGAAGACCGCGAGCGCGAGCAGGCCGAAGACCACCGATGGCACGGCCGCAAGGTTGTTGATGTTGACCTCGATGAAATCGCTCACCCGGTTGCGCGGCGCGAATTCCTCAAGGTAAATCGCGGCTCCGATCCCGAGCGGAAAGGAGATCGCGAAGCAGATCAGAAGCGCCCACGCAGAGCCGATCAGGGCGCCTTTCAGGCCCGCCAGTTCAGGAAAGCGGCTATCGGCGTTGGTCAGAAGCCAGGTGTTGAGCGCCTGCCGGATGAGCCCCTGCTCCTCCAGCGTGCGGAAATACCCGATCTCGTCATCCTTGACCCGGCGGTTCACCTCCGGCGTCAGCGGATCGATCAGCCCCTTTGCCAGCTGGTCGTAAGGGTCCGAGAGCGGCACGGTGATCTCCACCACCTGCCCGATCAGCGCCGGATCGTCCACGACGAGGTCGCGCAGCTGGAACTGCGCCCCGTCCGACAGAAGCCCCTCGAGGGCCTTCATCTGTGCGCGGTCCTCGGGGTCGACCTGGGGAATGCGGGATACGAGCGTTGCGGCGAGGACATCGTCGAAGCCGCCCCTCGGCAGCCGGTCGGCGCGTATCTCCTCGGGATCGACCAGCACCTCGAGGGTGATGACCGTCTGCGTGAAGGCCTTGTAACCCGAGGAGACGAGCGAGGCGACGAGTATGCCGAGCATCAGGAAGGCGAAGAGGATCGCCCCGAGCCCGAAGGCCTTGAGCATCGTCTGCTTGCGCCTGCGCCGGCCGAGGCTCTGGCGGACGATATCGGCGGCTGTGTCGTTCATGGACCGGCCCTCAGTCATAGGCTTCACGGTATTTGCGCACGATGCGCAGGGCAAAGATGTTGATCACGAGGGTCACGAGGAACAGCATCATCCCGAGCGCGAAGGCGGCGAGTGTCTTCGGGTTGTCGAAGGAGGTATCCCCGATCAACAGCGTCACGATCTGAACCGTCACGGTCGTCACGCTGTCGAGCGGGTTGATTGTCATCTTGGCGATCAGGCCTGCGGCCATCACGACGATCATCGTCTCTCCGATCGCGCGGCTGACCGCGAGCAGTACACCGCCCACGATGCCCGGTATCGCGGCGGGGAAAAGCACGTTGAGCATCGTCTCGGCACGCGTCGCCCCGAGCGCGAGGGCGCCGTCACGCAGGCTGCGCGGAACCGCGGAGAGCGCGTCGTCGGCGAAGGAGGAGATGAAGGGAATGAGCATGATGCCCATGACGCTGCCGGCCGCCAGCGCGGTGTTGGGCGCGACCGGGATCCCGAGGCTCGCGCCGAAGCTGCGCATCGCGGGGGCGACGACGAGGATGGCGAAGAAGCCGTAGACGACCGTGGGGACACCGGCGAGGATCTCGAGCACCGGCTTGGCCACGGCGCGCAAGGTGCGTGGTGCGAACTCGTTGAGATAGATCGCCGACAGAAGCCCCACCGGCACCGCGATCACCATTGCCACGACCGAGATCACCATCGTGCCGAGGATCACCGGCAGCCAGCCGAAGGCACCTTCGGCGGCGACCTGCCCCTCGCGGATCGGGATTTGCGGCTCCCAGTTCGTCCCGAAGAGGAACTCGCTCAGTGGCACCTTGTCAAGGAACCGCGCCGTCTCGAACATCAGCGCGGCAATGATGCCCACGGTGGTGAAGATCGCCACCAGCGAACAGAAGATCATAAGGCCGGAGACGATCCGCTCGACATTCTGGCGCGCCCGGAAACCCGCGCTCACGCGGCGGCGCGCTGCGATAATGAGGCCAAGTGCGCTCGCGGCAAGAACGGCGAGCATGGCGATGCCCGAAAGGCTGCGCAGCGAGACAAGACGCTCCGCCGCCTCCAGCTTCCACGGCTTGGGCGTGCCGAACACACGTCCGCCTGCAATCGAACGGATCTCGGTCATCGCGAGTTGCCGCTCTCCCAATCCAAGGGGCGCGAGCTCCTGCGCGGCGTCGCGCGCCACGAGCCAATCGATCACCTGCCCTTGCAGCAGTAGCCACAGGAGAAGGACCACAACGAGCGGCACCAAAACCGTCAGGGCGGAATAGAGCCCGTGATAGCCGCTCAGCGAATGCAGGCGGCCGTCACGGGCACGGATCACGGAGGCCGCCCTGCGGTTCCAGGCATAGCCGGCGATCGCGGCGGCCAGTAGCGTGGCGAATGCCAGTGTAGTCATGCAAAGAACCCCCGCAGAAACATAACGGGCCCGGGCCGCAAGCGGCCCGGGCCCGAAAAGGTGGTAGCGCGATTAGTCCTGAAGGTCCATCGGCTTGCCGTCCAGAACATTGTCCTGAAGCTGGGTGAGCTCGTCCTCTCCGAGGGCAACGAGACCACGTTCGGCAAGGTAACCGCCCTGCTCGAGCGCGTCATCGGACATGTATTCCTCGATAAAGGCGTCGAGATTGGGGATCACGCCGCGATGCGCGTTCTTGACGTAGAAGTAAAGGGGACGCGAGATCGGGTAGCTCTTGTCGGCAATTGTCTCGGTGGCCGGCTCGACCCCGTTGATCATGACCGGCTTCAAACGGTCGAGATTCTCGTAGAGGAAGCTGTAGCCGAAGATCCCCATCGCGTTGGGATCGGCATCGAGGCGCTGAACGATGAGATTGTCGTTTTCACCGGCCTCGACGAACGGTCCGTCCTGACGCATGCGCGAGCAATTCTGCTTGATCCAATCTCCGTCGAAGCCACCTTCCTTCACGAAGTCGAGCTCCTCGCAGCCGGCATGCATGGCGAGCTCGACAAAAGCGTCGCGCGTACCGGAGGTGGGCGGCGGGCCATAGGCCAGGATCTCGACATCCGGCAGATCGGGATTGATTTCTGTCCAGCGCGTGTAAGGATTGTCGGCCCATTCGCCCTCGACTGGCACCTGCGCTGCCAGTCCCAGGTAAATATCCTCGAGCGTCAGGTCCCACTCCATCTCGTTGGCCCGCGAGATCGCGATCGAAAGACCGTCATAGCCGATCAGCGCCTCGGAGATGTCGGTGACACCGTTCTGCTGGCACAGTTCGTATTCGGAAGGCTTCATCGCGCGGCTCGCGCCGGTGATGTCGGGATAGGATTCGCCGATGCCTCCGCAGAAAATTTTCATGCCGCCGCCCGTGCCAGTCGACTCGACAATCGGAGATGGTGCGCCGGTGTTGTTGGCGAATTGCTCCGCGACGGCTTGCGTATAAGGAAAGACGGTCGAGGATCCGACGATGCGGATCTCGTCCCGCGCGCTGGCAGCACTCGCACCGGCGGCGAGCATGGCGAGCGTGGAGACGGTCAGACGTGCAGTGGACATTCGGAACTCCTGTATTCGGTCGGACGGCCCGGTCGGGCGCGTGCCTGTCATCTAGGATGCAGTTGTCGAACTTCTGTGACAGGCTTGTAACGGTTTGATGACAATAACCGGTTCTCAGCCGTTTTTTGCGTCCAGGGGCGCCTCCCTCAGTGCCGGAAGGCAAACGGTGAAACGGCTCCCCTGCCCCGGAACGCTTTCGATGAGCAGCCGGCCGCGATGGCGCGAGACGATATGCTTGACGATCGCAAGGCCGAGCCCGGTCCCGCCGGCGCCGCGCGCCCGGTGCGCATCGACGCGGTAGAACCGCTCGGTGAGCCTGGGAAGATGCTCCGGCGCGATCCCGGCCCCGTCATCGGTCACCGAGATTCGTGCCTCGGGCGCTCCTTGGGTGGCCATGTGCAGCCCGATCCCGATCCGCTTGCCGCCATACTTGATCGCGTTCTCGACAAGGTTGCGCGCCACCCGGGTGAGCTGATCACGCTCGCCGTTGACGGGCGGTACGGCGCGGTCCAGGTCGAGATCGATCGTGCTTCCGGCTTCCTCGGCGACGGGCCGCAGCGCCTCAACGGCGCCGGCGAGGATCTCGTCCAGCGCCACCTGCCCCGCAGGCGGCCGGCGCTCTGACCCCTCGACCTCGCTGAGCGAGAGCAGATCGCCCACCAGCCGGCTCATGCGCGCCGCCTCCTGTGCCATGATGCCGAGGAAGCGTGAGCGGGCATCCGGGTCGTTTCGCGCCGCGCCGCGCAGCGTCTCGATGAACCCCAGCATGGCGGTGAGCGGGCTGCGCAGCTCATGGCCGATATTCGCGACAAATTCACGCCGCACGAGCTCGGCCTGCTCGACACCCGAGATGTCCTCGAAGCTCACCAGGATGCTTCCATCCGATACCGGGCGCACATGCACCTTCCACAGCAGGTCCCGCTCGGCGTCGATGCCGCGATACCGGCAGGTGTTGGCCAGCCCGCTGCGCCGCGTATCGGCAACTGCGTTGAGCAGCGCCGGCTGCCGCAGGACGCTTGCATAGGGTAGTCCGGCGAGCTCCTGCCCCAGCAAACGTGCCGCCGGCGCATTGGCCGCCCGCACCCGCCCGCTCGCCGAAATCACGAGCGCCGGCTGCGGCAGGGCCATGAGGATGGCGAGGTCCGCCGTTTCCGGGCTTCGACGCTGCGGCACCGTCACGATGTCACGTTACGTAAGATACGCACAAGTCCACCCCGTTCGGCGATAAAGGGCTATGAATAAGCCTAGATGCATGTTTATCTGTATCAAGGTATACAGGTTCGAAACCTTTTTCGCGATATTTCCACATTCACGGCAAGTCCATTCGTCAGTTCTCATCGACCCATCAGGAAACGAGTAACCATCATGTTCACGGATTCGAAAGTCCTGCAAATGCCCCAGACATCCGGTGCCCGGAAGGCTGTCATCACCCTCTTCGCCGGGTTCGGACCCGGTCCGGGACCGGCGGAGAAGGCCTATAAGCCCGATGTGGAGGGTCGCCTGTGGGCCGATGACCTCGCCGAGATCGAGCTGATGGTCAGGCTCTACAATCCCTGCGAGGTCATCTCCCCGCTCATCGCCAAAAACTTCGATTGCATCGATCTTGCGCAGATCCTGCAATGCTGCCGGTTCAGGGGCACCTACCGCGCGCAGAGCACCTCTGAGAATGTCATCCCGATCGTCCGTGACGAGATCGCGGATCTCGACCTGGGCTTCGAATTCGCCATTCTGCCGGAGGACCGTCTACTCGGCTGAGGCAGCCCCGCTCGCGGCGATGGCGCTCTCGAACTCGCGCAGAAGAAGGTCGATCGGCTCGATGCCGACCGAAATCCGGAAACTCCCCTCGCTGAGCCCAAGCGCGCGTCGCCCCTCTGCGCTCAGCGCGCGGTGCGAGGACGTTGCGGGATGGCTGATCGTCGTTCCGATATCGCCAAGCGTCGGTGCGAAGGCGATGGTGCGCGCGGCCCGGACGAAGGCATTGGCCTCTGCCCGTCCCCCGTTCAACGTGAATGTCACCATGTTGCCGCCCCGCTCGCCCAGAAGCACCCTCGCGCGGTCATGGTCGGGATGATCCGGGCGCATCGGGTAGAGGAGCTCGCGCACCCCCGGACAGCCCGCCAGGTGATCGGCCAGCCGCGCGGCATTCTCCTCGGCCCTGTCATAGCGCAGCTCGAACGAGTAGAGGCCACGCTCGGCGAGCCAGCAGTCGAAGGGGCTCGGCGTCAGGCCAAGGGTGATCGCGGTCACCCGGATCGCCTCGCGCAGCGCCGGATCGCGCGCGGCGACGTAACCCAGAGTGACATCGGAATGCCCTGCCAGGAGCTTGGTCACCGAGTGGATGACGATATCCGCACCACGCTCGAACGGGCGCAGCGCCCGGGGCGTGGTGAAGGTGTTGTCCACTGCCAGGAGGATCCCCCGGCGCCGGGCCAGATCGGCGATCGCGTCGAGATCGGCGAGGCGCAGTGTCGGGTTCGAGACCAGCTCGACCAGGATCATCCGCGTTTCGGGCCGCAGCGCCGCCTCGATCGCCGCGGCATCGCCGGCATCGGCAAGGCTCGTGGCGACGCCAAACCGCGGCAGCTCCTCGTTCATCATGCGCAGCGAGCGGCCGTAGAGCTGCGTGCCGCCGAGCACGTGATCCCCCGCCTTCAGGCACCCCAGAAGGGCGGCCGTGACCGCCGCCATCCCCGAGCCGGTCACGAGCCCGCCCTCGGTGCCTTCCATCGCGTCGATCTTGCGGGCCAGGACCTCGGCGTTCGGATGTCCCTCCCGCGCGTAGGTGTAGCCCTTGGCGCGCCCCTCGTACTGATCGTCGAGCGCATCGGGGCTCTCGCTCGAATAGACGACGGAAGGTTGCAGGGGCGTGACAACCGCGCGGCTGCTGCTTTCGGGCCACGGGGTGCGGCGGACGATCGTGCGGGGTGTATCGGTCATGTTGTCTTCCGGGTTGAGGGATAAATGCGGCCGCTGACCGTTCAAAGGGCGGTGAGCCCTGCGCGGAAGCGTGCCGCGTTCCTGCGGTAATTCGCGGCCGAGGCACGCAGGCCTTCGAGCGCGGCGTCGTCGAGCCTCCTGACGATCTTGCCGGGCGCACCCATCACGAGGCTGCCATCGGGGATCTCCTTGCCTTCTGTGACAAGGGCACCGGCCCCGATCAGGCAGCCTTTGCCGATCCGGGCGCCGTTCAGCACCGTCGCGCCCATGCCGATGAGGCTGCCATCCCCGATGGTGCAGCCATGCAGAATCGCCTTGTGCCCGATCGTGCAATCCTCGCCGATCTCGAGCGGGAAGCCCGGATCGGTATGGAGCACGCAATTCTCCTGGATGTTGCTGCCGCGTCCGACGGTGATCGGCTCGTTGTCGCCGCGCAGCGTCGCGCCGAACCAGATCGAGCTGTCTGGCATGAGGATCACGCGCCCGATCACATTCGCATCGGGCGCGATCCAGGCCGAGCCGTCCTGCGGCAGTTCGGGGCGGATGTCGTCAAGGGCGTAGATCGTCATCGTTTCTCTCCTCGAATTCGTGATTGAGCCGCCGGACCGTCTCGACCAGGGACGGCTGTTGCGAGATGCGCATCCGCTCGGCGCTGACGATCGTCTTCAGACGCTCCTCGGTCTCGTCGAGATCGTCATTGACCAGAACGTAGTCGTATTCGGGCCAGTGGCTGATCTCGTCGCGGCTCTTGCGCATGCGCGCGGCGATGACCCCATCGCTGTCCTGCGCGCGTGAGCGCAGCCGCCGCTCCAGCTCCGGTATGGACGGGGGGAGGATGAAGATGGACAAGGTATGCTTGCCCAGGATCGAGTTCCGGATCTGCTGGCCGCCCTGCCAGTCGATGTCGAAAAGCACGTCGCGCCCCTCGGTGATCGCCGCCTGGACCGGCGCGGCGGGCGAGCCGTAGAAGTTGCCGAAGACCTCCGCATGCTCCAGCATCTCGCCGCCGGCGATCATGGCGGCGAACTCGTCACGGCTGCGAAAATAATACTCGCGCCCGTCCAGCTCGCCCGCGCGCGGCGCACGCGTGGTTGCCGAGACAGAAAAGCTCAGCGCGTCGTCCCAGAGCATCAGGCGTTTGGCCAAGGTGGACTTGCCGGCCCCCGATGGCGAGCTGAGGATGATGAGAAGGCCGCGTCTCGCCAATGTCTTACTCCAGGTTCTGAACTTGCTCGCGCATCTGATCTATGGCGTATTTCAGGTCAAGTCCGGTTCTGGTGAGGGGGCCGTGCTGTGCCTTCGCGCACAGGGTGTTCGCCTCGCGGTTGAACTCCTGCGTCAGGAAGTCGAGCTTGCGTCCCGCCGGCCCGCCCGCCGCCAGAAGCGTACGCGCGGCCAGAAGATGCGTCTGCAGGCGTTCGATCTCCTCGGAGACGTCGATCTTCACCGCGATCAGCGCAAGCTCCTCTTCGAGCCGCGCGGGGTCGATATCGGGACGTGCGTCGAGCGCCCGCTCCAGCGCCGCCTCCATCTGCGCGCGCAGCCCGCCCGCACGCTCCTGTGCCAGCGCGACTGCCCGCTCGGTAAGCGCGCCGATCTCATCGAGCCGCGCGCGAAGATGCGCCCCGATGCGCGCGCCCTCCTCCGCCCGGCTCGCTTCGAACTGGCGCAGCATCTCGGACAGATCGTGCAAGAGCGCATCGCGAAGGGCCGAATGGTCCTCCCCGCCGCGCATCTGCAGATCCTGAACCCCCCGCATGGCGAGGATGTCGGTCGCCGTCACGGGGCCAAGCACGAGGCCCGCCTCCTGCGCCGCGCCCTCGATCCGCCGCACGCGGGCGAGCATCTCGGCCAATGCCTCGGTGTTGATCCCGCCGCCGCGCGTCATCTCGGGATCGCGCGCAAGCCGCAGCCCGAGCGTTATGTTGCCACGTGTCGCGGCCCCTTGCATGCGGGCGCGCACCGCCGCCTCGAGACCCTCGATCCAATCGGGCAGGCGCAGCTTCATGTCGAGACCGCGTCCGTTCACCGACCGCAGGTCCCAGCTCCAGCTCCAGCCCTCGGCGGCGCCGGTCCCGGCGGCGAAACCCGTCATCGAATGGAGCATTCACGTCTTCCCTTCAGGCACATGGCCCGTTTGCCCTAGCAAAGGCGCGCGAAGCTGGCAATCGCGCGCGCCCCTTGCCCGGTGGCCCATGCCGGGCCAGTCCCGGTCGGCGCGGCTCTATTCGATGATCACGCCGTAGCGCTGCTCGAGCCAGTCGCGCACGAACACGCGTGCCTCGGGCGTCAGCTCGGTAATGGCGTCGAGCGCGGTCTGCGCATCAGCGCCGGCGAGCTGCGGATAGGGGTCGATCGCCTCGAAGGCCTTGGCCTCGAAATCATCCTCCGCGACCATCGCGGCGAACGCGGCCTCGTATTCCTCGATCACCTCCGTCGGGGCGTCCTCGGGCGCGAACAGCATCTTCTGCGCGGCCAGACCGCCGATGAGAAAGGCGCGCCATGCGTCCCATCCGGCCCCGTCGGGCGTGCATTCGGGCAAGGCGTCGCAGATTTCGAGGACGGTCGGAACCTCGGGCAGAAGGGGGTCACGGCCGATCTCGCCGTTTGCCTCGAGCGTGCCGAAGGTCATCAGCGCGTTTCCCCGCGTTCCCTTCCGCCCGCCCGTCTGCCTCTGGAAAGCCGGCACGGTCTGAAAGTCGAGGTCGGTATCGCCGTCGAGAAAGGCCCGGCGGGTCTCCGCGCGGCTTTCGAACTTGAACGGATCGGTGATCTGCACGCCAAGCAGGTCGAGCGCGAGCAGCGCCAGCAGATCGAGCCCCGTCGCGCTGACCGCACCGTAGCGCACCGGGACCTCGCGCAGGATCGTGGGATCGGCGGCGAAGGCGCGCGCAAGCGCCGCGTTGCCGTAGATCAGCCCGCCGGTGCCGGAGGCGAGGAGCGGACGCCATCCCGCGTAGTCGTATTGTGCCCGCGGATCGCCCAGCAGGTAGGAGAACTGCGTCTGTGCCGAGGTGCCGAACAGCAGATCCGCCCCGCGCCCCGCCTGCGCCGAGAACCAGTTCGCCCCAAGGGTCGACCCGCCACCGGGGCGGTAGCGCACGAGCACCTGCCGGGGCGGGTCATCCAGCGCTTCGGACAGCATCCTGGCATAGAAGTTCGCCCAGCGCGCGGAGCCCCCCGTCTCGGTGAAGGGGATGACGAACTCGATCGCACCGGGTGGCAGGGGTTGCCCGCGCTCGGTTTCCTCCTGCGTGTCGTGCCCCGGCGCCGCCGCACCGAGCGTCGCCCCGATCACCGGCTTTCCCGGAGCCTCGGGCCCTGCGGCTGCCGTGCGCGTGGGCAGGGATGCGGCCAGCGTCATGCCGGCCATCGCAATGCCGACAAGTGTCATGCGCCGGCGGGGGCGTTCGGAAGCTGCCTTGGTCATGTTCGCCAGACCTCGTGACTGTATGTGCTGTGTCCGCGAGCCTGCACAATTCGACCGGCGAGTTCAACGCACCTTCGGCGACCCGTGCGGGGAGCCGTCATGGCCGGCCGGATGGCGGGCATTACGCTCGGAAGGAACCCTCCAGCATGGGAGGTGTGTTTCGGGTCCATGCGGCACCTGCCGCCGAAACTCGCCAAGCATAGGAGCAAGACCAATGGGCTACGGACGTTTCTTCGCGATGATCGCAACCTCCACGGTTGTCATGTTCGGATTGATGTATCTCAACACCTATGCCGCCGATCACCTGACATTCAGCGAAACGCGGGTGTACATGGCGATCATGATGGGCGGCGTGATGGCGGTGATCATGCTCGCCTTCATGCTGTCGATGTATGACAGGAAATCGCTCAACATTGCGATCTTCGCGGGTGCGGCGGTGATCGCGGCCGGCTCGCTCTGGCTGGTGCGCAGTCAGCAGACGGTTCAGGACGCCTCCTGGATGAGGGCGATGATCCCGCACCATTCGATCGCCATCCTGACCAGCGAGCGCGCCGAGATCAGCGATCCGCGCGTGCGCAAGCTGGCCGACGAGATCATAGAGGCACAGCGCCGCGAGATCGCCGAGATGAAGGCGCTCATTGCCGATCTCGAAGGCGGCCCGGCCGCCACGCCCGAGATCGACGGGCGCTGAGCGGCTGTCGCCCCGCGCCCATGGTATCGCGGCGCGGGGCCTACCAGTCGAAGGGATCGGTGAGGCGGCGGCGGCCGATCATGAAGGCATCCGCCACGTGGATGAGGGGCTCGAGATCGAGCACGCTGCGCCCTTCCCTGACGAGCTGCGCCATCGTCTCGTAGAGCGCGGGATACTCCCGGTCCTCCCCCTCGATGCGCGCGCCGCCCCCGGGCTCGAAGATCGCGCCGCCATCGCCGAGCCGCGCGGCACCGCTGTCCGTCTCGAGAAGGATGTCCCAGGCCTGCGGCTCGGTCCCGCGCCAGTCGAGCCGTCCCGTCACCTCGGCGCTCTCGTGGTCGAAGACGAGTTGCGCGGCGATGGGCGTGTCGCGATTGGCCGGCACGTCGAGCACCGCGCTGCGAAGATGCAGGGCGCCCGGCATGAGCGCGGTCAGGATCGACAGCCCGTTGCTCCCGGGATCGAACACCCCGAGCCCGCCGGGCTCCCAAATCCATTCCTGGCCAGGATGCCAATGGCGCACATCCTCCTTCCAGATCAGATCGGCACGCCGCAGATCGCGACCCTTCAGCCATTGGGTCGCCGCATCCACCGCATGGGCGGCGCGCGAATGCCAGCTGCCGAAGAGCGTGACGCCGTGCGAATGCGCGAGGGAGCGCAGCCGCCTGCATTCGGCGAGCGTGGCGCCGGGCGGTTTCTCGAGCATCACATGGCGCCCGGCGGCGATCGCCTCTGCCGCATAGGCGAAACGCGGCCCCGGCGGCAGCGCGAGCGAGACCGTCTCGATCTCGGGATGTGCCCCGAGCGCCTCTGCAAGCGTGGCATATCCCGGCGCGCCGTCGATGCCCGCGTTGCGACTGACCGTCGCCGCCAGTTCCCAGTCATCCCCGCCGAGGATGGCGGGCACATGCTGATCGCGGGCGATCTTTCCGATCCCCGCGAGGAGGATTGGGCGCCGGCCCTCAGTCAAGGCGGCTCCGCAATGCCCGGTTCACCTCGTGCGGCACGAATTTCGACACGTCGCCGCCATGGCGCGCGATCTCCTTGACGAGCTTGGAGGCGATCGCCTGATGCCGTGCGTCGGCCATCAGGAACACCGTCTCGACCGAGCTGTCGAGCACGCGGTTCATCCCCACCATCTGGTATTCGTATTCGAAATCCGCGACCGCGCGCAGGCCCCTGATGATCAGGCCCGCCCCGACATCGCGCGCCGCGTCGATCAACAGGTTCTCGAACGGATGCGCGACGATCTCGGTGCCCGTCTGCGCCGACAGGGCCGTGCACTCCGCCTCGATCATCGCCACGCGCTCGTCGAGCGAAAAGAGCGGACCCTTGTCGCGGTTGATCGCCACGCCGATCACGAGGCGGTCGACCAAGACACAGGCCCGGCAGATGATGTCGAGATGACCCAGCGTGACGGGATCGAACGTTCCGGGGTACAAGCCTATGCGCATCTGGACCTTCCTGCCGCTTCGCCGCAACGCAACATTATTGCGCGGCCCGTTGCAAGCCCGAAACGACGCCGCGCCTGCGCCGGACCTGCCGCGGTGGCCTCAGTGGCCCATTACCATGTCCTGCAATGCGTCGCGCTCCATCGCCAGCTCCGACAGGCGCGCCTTGACCACGTCGCCGATCGAAATCAGGCCGATCATCCGCTCCCCGTCGAGTACCGGCATGTGGCGGAACCGTCCCTCGGTCATCTTGGCAAGCACGGTGTCGGCGCTTTCCTCGGCGCGGCAGGACACCAGCTCCGTGGTCATCAGGTCGGACACCTTGTCGCCGAGGCACCCTGTCCCGCGCCGACCAAGCTCGCGCACGATGTCGCGCTCGGACAGGATCCCGCGCGGACCGGCCTCGATGCCCTCGTCCGCGACGATCAGGGCCCCGATGCGGTGCTCCGATAGCAGCTTCGCCGCGTCGCCCACCGTGGCTTGCGCCGCGACGGTGATTACCGCGCCATCCCCCTTGCCCTTGAGTATCTGCTTGACCAGCATGCCGGGGTTCCTCCTTGTGCCACCTTCTCGCACCGAGCGTGGCCGCGGCGCGCATCGCTGTCAAGCGAGCGCTTCGAGGCGCGCGATCTCCTGGCGCAGGGCCCCGATGAGGGCCTGGGCGAAACGGTCGTGACGGGCGGCCCGGCGCCCGCCCGCATGGCGCACTAGCCAGAAGGTCCGCGTCATCGAGATCTCCTCGTGAAGGACGCGCACCAGTCCGGGCGCCTGGGGAAGCGCGAAATCGTGGACGACGCCGATCCCGGCGCCCTGCGCGATCCAGCGGAACTGCACCGCTACCGAGTTCGATGCCAGACGCACGCGCTCGACCCCGAGCGCCCCGAGATAGTCGAGCTCGCTGTCGAAGATCATGTCGGGAATGTATCCCGCGATGCGGTGCGCGCCGAGATCGGCGGCCCCCTGAAGGGGCGGCGCGCCGTCGAGGTAACCTTGGTGGGCGGCGAGCGACAATCCGTAATCGGAGATCTTCTGAACCGTCAGCCGGCCCGAGGACGGCCGCGATACCGCGATCGCCATATCTGCCTCGCGCCGCGACAGATCGACGATGCGCGGCAGGGCGACGATCTGCACCTCCAGTCCGGGATGCGCGTCACAGAGCTGCGCGCAGACCTGCGGCAACAGGAAGTTGGCGCAGCCATCGGGTGCGCCCAGGCGGATCGCACCGCTCAGGCCCTCCTCGGCGGCGGCGGCCTCGCTCGTGCCGGCCCCGATCGCCAGTTCGGCCTGCTCGGCCTGCCGCACCAGCCGCTCCCCGGCCTCGGTCAACCTGTAGCCTTGCGGGGACTTGACGAAAAGAGGCGCGCCGAGCCCCGCCTCGAGACGCGCGACACGACGCCCCACGGTGGCCGGATCAAGCCTCAGTTCACGCGCCGCGCCGCTGAGGCTGTCCTGCCGGGCCACGGACAGGAATATTCGCAGGTCGTCCCAGTTGATAGCCATGGTCATCCTTGCATTCTTGCAAAACCCTTTTGGCAAACTGCGGCTTTTCGCACGCCCCCCGCAAGGCCTAAGCTGCGCGCAACGTTTATTGGAGGACCTTTCATGGAACAGCTCTCGCACTGGATCGACGGCAAGCACGTCAAGGGCAGCGGCCGCAGCGCCGATGTCTACAACCCCGCCACCGGCGAGGTGCAGGCACAGGTCCCGCTTGCCACGAAATCCGAACTCGATGCCGCCGTGGCCAGCGCCGAGAAAGCGCAGCCGGCCTGGGGCGCCACGAACCCGCAACGCCGTGCCCGGGTCATGATGGAGTTCGTGCGCCTCATCAACCGCGACATGGAAAAGCTTGCCGAGGCGCTCAGCCGCGAGCATGGCAAGACCATCCCCGATGCCAAGGGTGACGTGCAGCGCGGGCTCGAGGTGATCGAGTTCTGCATCGGCGCGCCCCATCTGTTGAAGGGCGAGTTCACCGACAGCGCCGGGCCCGGCATCGACATGTATTCGATGAAGCAGCCGCTCGGCGTCGTGGCCGGCATCACCCCCTTCAACTTCCCCGCGATGATCCCGCTGTGGAAGATGGGCCCTGCCCTCTCCTGCGGCAACGCCTTCATCCTCAAGCCCTCCGAGCGCGACCCCTCGGTTCCGCTGATGCTGGCCGAGCTGCTGAAGGAAGCCGGGCTTCCCGATGGCATCCTGCAGGTGGTCAACGGCGACAAGGAGGTCGTGGACGCGATCCTCGACAACGAGACGGTGCAGGCGGTGGGCTTCGTCGGCTCCACCCCGATCGCGGCCTATATCTACGAGCGTGGCTGTGCCAACGGCAAGCGCGTGCAATGTTTCGGCGGCGCCAAGAACCACATGATCATCATGCCCGACGCGGACATGGACAAGGCCGCCGACGCGCTGGTGGGCGCGGGCTACGGCGCGGCCGGCGAGCGCTGCATGGCGGTCTCGGTCGCCGTTCCGGTGGGAGAGGAGACCGCCGACCGGCTGATCGAGAAGCTGGTGCCGCGTATCGAGAAGCTGAAGGTCGGTCCCTACACGGGCGGCGATGACGTGGATTACGGCCCCGTGGTCACCGCCGCTGCCAAGGAGAACATCGCGCGCCTGGTGCAGTCCGGCATCGATGCCGGCGCCGAGCTTGTCGTCGATGGCCGCGATTTCAGCCTGCAGGGATACGAGGACGGCTTCTTCGTCGGCCCGCATCTCTTTGACCGTGTGACGCCGGACATGGACATCTATCGCAAGGAAATCTTCGGCCCCGTGCTCAGCACGGTGCGCGCGGGCTCCTACGAAGAGGCGCTGGGCCTTGCGATGGATCATGAATACGGTAACGGCACCGCGATCTTCACCCGCGACGGGGACGCCGCGCGCGACTTCGCCAACCGGGTGAATGTGGGCATGGTCGGCATCAACGTGCCGATCCCGGTACCGCTCGCCTATCACACGTTCGGCGGCTGGAAGAAATCGGGCTTCGGCGATCTCAACCAGCACGGGACGGACGCGTTCAAGTTCTACACCCGCACCAAGACCGTGACCTCGCGCTGGCCGTCGGGGATCAAGGATGGCGGTGAGTTCAACTTCAAGGCGATGGACTGATCGCTTGCGCCGGGGGTCTGAACGAACGGGCGCCCGGCGCGTTCTCTACGCTGACACCTGCGAAACGGAGTGAGCGACATGAATGAACCCGCCTTCAGCATCGGCATCGAGGAAGAATATCTCGCGGTCGACCCCGACACTATGGACCTGGCCCCCGTGCCGCCCGAAATGCTCGAGGAGGCCAAGGACGCGCTCGGTGACAAGGTGAGCCCAGAGTTCCGGGCCTGCCAGATCGAGATCGGAACCGGGGTCTGCGCCGATATCGGCGAGGCGCGATCGGACCTGGCGAACCTGCGCTGCACCCTGTCGGAGATCGCCGAGCGTCACGGCCGGGTTCTCGCGGCCGTCTCCTGTCACCCCTTCGGCGAGCCCGAGAACCAGGAAACCGGTCCCGCCGCCCGCTATGACGAGATCGCCGAGGATATCGGCGGCATTGCCCGCCGCCTGATGACCTGTGGGATGCATGTGCATGTGGGGCTCGGCGAGGATGATGAATTGCGAGCCGACCTGATGCAGCAGTTCACGACGTTCCTGCCCTACGTGCTCGCCCTCTCCGCCTCCTCGCCCTACTGGAAGGGTGAGGATACCAGGCTCGAGAGCTACCGGCTCAACGTCTTCGACAGCGTCCCGCGCTCGGGATTGCCGCCGCGCTTCGATCACTGGTCGGATTACAGGCGCACCGTCGATCTGCTTGTCGACAACGAGATCGTCGAGGATGCCAGCAAGATCTGGTGGGACCTGCGCCCCTCGGAGGCCTTTCCCACGCTCGAGGTGCGGATCGCCGATGTCTGTCCGCGCATGGAGGACGCCCTTTCGATCGCGGCTTTCATCCAGTCCGGAATGCGCCTGCTGTGGCGCCTCAAGACGCAAAGCCAGCGCTGGCGGATCTACGAGCGCTTCTTGATCGAAGAGAACCGCTGGCGGGCGCAGCGTTATGGCACCAACGGCACACTGCTCGATCTGGGCCGCGGGCACCTGTCGCCCTTCGCCGACATGCTCGAGGATCTCACCGGGCAGATGCGTGCCGATGCCGAGGCGCTGGGCTGCGCGGACGAGTTGAACGGCTGTCTCGACATCGCCCGGAACGGCGCGAGCGCGACGCGCCAGAGGAAGGCCTTCGAGGCGGCAACCAACAAGGGCGAGGCGCCGAAGGACGCCTTGCGCGAGGTGCTGCGCGAGGTGACGTCGGAATTTCGGCAAGGCTGCAGCCGGGAGGATATCGCGCGCCGCGCCGGATCCGGCGCCGCCTGAGAATGACCGGGGCAGCAGCGTCCCGTGAAGGGAGGAGAATACCATGGATTTCGCACTGAGCGAGGAGCAGCAGGCGATCTTCGACATGGCGCGCGCATTCGCCGAGGAGCATATCGCTCCGAATGCGCGCGCCTGGGAGGCGGAGGGAACGATACCGCGCGCGCTGTGGCAGGATGCCGCGGCGCTCGGCTTTGGCGGGCTCTACGTGTCGGAAGAGGCCGGCGGCGTGGGGCTCGACCGGCTCGATGCGAGCCTCGTCTTCGAGGCGCTGAGCATGTCCTGCCCCTCCGTCGCGGCCTTCCTGTCGATCCACAACATGTGCGCCGGGATGATCGACCGCTTCGGATCGGACGACCTCAAGGAGCGCATCCTCGCGCCGGCGGTGCGGATGGACAAGGTCCTGGCCTATTGCCTGACCGAGCCGGGATCGGGCTCGGACGCGGCGGCGCTCAAGACACGGGTCCTGCGCGATGGTGACGGCCTTCGCCTGACGGGCACGAAGGCGTTCATCTCCGGCGGCGGCTACTGCGACGCCTATGTCGTGATGGCGCGCACTGGCGGTGACGGGCCGCGCGGGATCTCGGCCATCGTGGTCGAGGATGGTGCGCCGGGACTGAGCTTCGGCGCGCTCGAGGACAAGATGGGCTGGCGCGCGCAGCCCACGAGGCAGGTGCAACTCGACGATTGCACGGTGCCGGAGGGCAACCTGCTCGGCGTAGAGGGCGCCGGCTTCTCCTACGCGATGAAGGGGCTGGACGGGGGACGGCTGAACATCTCGGCCTGCTCGCTCGGTGCGGCACAGGCCGCGCTCGACGCGACGCTGACATACATGTCGGAGCGCCGGGCCTTCGGAAAACCCATCGACCAGTTCCAGGCGCTGCAATTTCGCCTCGCTGACATGGAGATCGAGCTTCAGGTGGCGCGCTGCTTCCTGCGGCAGGCGGCGTGGAAACTCGACACCGACGCGCCGGATGCCTCCGTGCATTGCGCGATGGCCAAGAAATTCGTCACCGAGGCCGGCAGCCGGATCGCCGATCAATGCCTGCAACTGCATGGCGGCTACGGCTACCTCGCCGATTACGGCATCGAGAAGCTGGTCCGCGATCTGCGGGTCCACCAGATCCTCGAGGGCTCCAACGAGATCATGCGCCTGATCGTCGCCCGCCACATGGTGGCATCATGAGCGGCGACGATGTCCTGTTGCGCCGGAGCGGAAAGGCCGGGCGGATCACGCTGAACCGCCCCGCCGCGCTCAACGCGCTGAGCCCCGAGATGTCGCGGCGCATCGAGGAGGCGCTGGCGCAATGGGCGCGGGACCCGCAGGTGCGGATCGTCCTCATCGACGCGGCCGGCGAGAAGGCCTTCTGCGCCGGCGGGGACATCGCCGATATCCATGCGCGGGCCGTGGCGGGGGATCTGACCTTCGCGCGGTCGTTCTGGCGTCAGGAATACCGGATGAACCTGATGATCGCGCGCTATGGCAAACCGGTGATCAGCCTGCTGCAGGGGTTCACGATGGGCGGCGGGGTCGGCCTCGGCTGCCATGCGGCGCATCGGATCGTCTGCGAGAGCAGCCGGATCGCGATGCCCGAATGCGCGATCGGCCTCGTGCCCGATGTCGGGGGATCGCGTCTTCTGGGCTGCGCTCCCGGCGAATGCGGGGCCTACCTGGGCCTGACGGGCGCGCGCATGGGTCCCGCCGATGCGATCCATGCGGGCTTTGCCGACATGTTCATCCCGGCCGAGCGCTGGGGCGATCTCGTCGCGCAGCTCGAGCGGGACGGCGATGCCGACGCCCTGCGCGCCCATGCCGCCGATGCCGGTCCCGCGCCGCTGGCCGAGAAGCGCGATGTCATCGACCGGACCTTCGGCGGCACCGATATCGCGGCCATCCGGGGGGCGCTGCACGGCATGGGGATGGACGATCCCTTCGCCGAGGAGGCCCTGGCGGGACTGTCACGCGCCTCGCCGCTTTCCGCGGCCGTGGCGCTTGCCCTGGTGCGGCGCAGCGGCGCGGCGCCGGGGCTCGTGCAGGCGCTCGAGCTTGAATTCCGGGCAACCTACAGGCTGCTCGAGACCGGCGATTTCGTCGAGGGCATCCGCGCGATGATCATCGACAAGGACCGCAAGCCGAACTGGCGCCACGCCGATGCCGCGCAAGTCTCCGGCGAGGAGGTTGCGTCCTATCTCGCGCCGCTCGGACCCGAAGGGCTCGAGCTGCCGGAATGATCGAAGCGGCCCGGCGCTGCCCGGACGCGAACTGAACACAAGGAGGAGAAGCGGGAATGAGGATCGGGTTCATAGGTCTTGGCAACATGGGGCTGCCCATGGCGCGCAACCTTGCAAAGGCAGGCCACGAGGTCACCGGATATGACCGCGCCGAGGTCGATGCGGGGCCGGTGACCCTCGCGCGCAGCGCCGCCGAGGCGGCATGCGGCGCGCAAGTTGTCATCACCATGCTGCCCAATGGCGACATCCTGCGCGGTGTCGCCGATGAGATCGTGCCGGTCATGGAGGCCGGGGCGATCCTGCTCGATTGCTCGACGGTGGATGTCGCGACGGCGCGCGATGTCGCCGCGCAGGCCAAGGCGGCCGGCTTGGGCATGCTCGACGCCCCGGTCTCGGGCGGCATCGGCGGCGCGTCTGGCGGCACGCTGACCTTCATGGTCGGTGGCCCCGAGGCGGCCTTCGAGGCGGCCCGGCCCCTCTTCGACATCATGGGGGCCAAGGCCGTGCATTGCGGACCCTCCGGCAACGGCCAGGCGGCCAAGATCTGCAACAACATGATCCTCGGTGTGACCATGATCGCGACCTGCGAGGCCTTCGCCCTCGCCGACAAGCTCGGGCTCGACCGGCAGGCGATGTTCGACGTGGTCTCGACCTCCTCGGGGCAGAGCTGGAGCATGAACACCTATTGCCCCGCGCCGGGCATCGGTCCGCAATCCCCCGCCGACAACGATTACGCGCCGGGCTTCGCGGCCGATCTCATGCTCAAGGATCTGCGCCTTGCGCAGCAGGCCGCCGAAGGGGTTGATGCCGACACGCCGCTCGGGCTGGCCGCGCGCGACCTCTACGAGAGTTTCGTCGAGCGCGAGGATGGCCGCGGACGCGACTTCTCCGCCATGCTGCCACGACTGGCGGCGCGCGGACGAGGCTGACGCAGACACCGAGGCTGCGGCCAGAATAAGAAGGGGGGCGGCATGCTGAACATGCCGCCCCCCTTTTTTCTTGGCCGGTCGCGCGCCGCGCTACCGGGTGATGATCTCCGGGCCCATGAAGGTGGTCGGCAGCCAGGTCGACAGGACCGGGATGTAGGTCACCATGATCAGGAAGACGAAGAGCACCGCGAGGAAGGGCAGCGCCGCACGCACCACCTGCATCATCGGCATGTTTGCGACGCCCGAGGTCACGAACAGGTTGAGGCCGACGGGCGGGGTGATCATCCCGATCTCCATGTTCACGACCATGATGATGCCAAGGTGGATCGGATCGATCCCGAGCTGAATGGCGATCGGGAAGACCAGGGGCGCGACGATGACGATCAGGCCGGACGGCTCCATGAACTGGCCGCCGATCAGCAGGATCACGTTGACGATCACGAGGAACATGATTGCCCCGAAGCCCGCGTCGAGCATCATCCCGGCGATCTGCTGGGGGATCTGCTCGTCGGTCAGCACATGCTTGAGGATCAGCGCGTTCGCGATGATGAACATCAAGGTCACGGTCAGCTTGCCAGCCTCGAAGAGCGTGTTGCGCACGTCGCGGTGGAAGAAGGCGGTGATCAGCGCCCAGGGACGCTGCAACAGGGTGGCGTTGCGCGGGCCGTCCTGCGGAGCGCCGCTCAGGGAGCTGCGCGCACCGGCCGCGCTCGCCGGGGAATGGGCGTCGTCGGTGATCGGGCTGACGGCTGCCAGCGGACCCATGTCGCGATAGACGAAACAGGCGATCACGAAGGCGTAGACCGCCGCGACGGCCGCGGCCTCCGTCGGCGTGAAGATGCCCCCGTAGATGCCGCCAAGGATGATGACGATGAGGAACAGGCCCCAGCCGGCATCGCGCCCCGAGGCCCAGACCTCGCCCCAGCCGAGCCAGTCACCCTTGGGCAGGTTGCGGCGCACGGCGATGATGTAGATCGTCGCCATCAGCATGAAACCGGCCAGAAGCCCGGGAATGACACCGGCAAGGAACATCCGGCCCACCGACACGTCGGTTGCCGAGGCATAGACGACCATCACGATCGAGGGCGGGATGAGGATGCCGAGCGTGCCGGCGTTGCAGATCACGCCGGCGGCGAATTCCTTGGAATAGCCGACCTGCCGCATCCCTGCGATCACGATCGAGCCGATCGCGACCACCGTGGCGGGCGAGCTTCCCGACAATGCCGCGAACATCATGCAGGCGAAGACGCCGGCGATGGCGAGGCCGCCGGGAAGATGGCCGACGAGGGCGATGGAGAAGCGGATGATCCGCCGCGCCACGCCGCCCGTCGACATGAAGGAGGAGGCCAGGACGAAGAACGGGATCGCCAGGAGCGTGTAATGCCCGGCCATCGCCTGGTAGAAGGTCTGCGCGATCGAGGCGAGTGACGTGTCCGAGAAGGCCAGCAGGAACATGATCGAGCTGAGGCCGAGCGCGATGGCGATCGGCATGCCGATGAGCAGCAGCGCGATGATGACCGCGAATAGGAGGGCGACTTCCATCTGTTCAGACCTCTGCGTTCTTTGCGGCGGCCTGTTCGACCGCCTCTTCGGCCTCGTGGCTCACGATCAGGCTGTCGCGTGTGCCGACGAGCAGACCGATCAGTGCCTGCACCAGCCGCAGGAGCAGCAGGGCGACGCCGAGGGGAAGGATGATATAGGGGATGACGCGCGGCAGCTTGTCATATGCCTCGCCCATGTTGATGGCCGGCTCGAGCCAGCGGAAGATGTCGACCATCGGAACCTGGTCGGTCACGTAGAATGCCCGGTCGCGCGTCTCGACGAAGCCCGTGGGGAACCAGCGCCCGCTGGTCTGGTCGAGCGCGGCGAAGGGCGCCCAGTAATCCCATGCGCCCTTCATCAGGAACGCGGCGTAAAGGATGCACAGAAGCGCGGCCAGGATCGCGACCGCGCGGCGCAGGGGCGCCGGCAGCAGGGTCGTGACCGCGTCCACGCCCAGATGTGCGGTGACTTTCACGCAATAGCTGATGCCGAAGATCACCAGCCAGGCAAAAAGGATCAACGTCACCTCGAGCCCCCAGATCAGGGTCGAGTTGAAGACGTAGCGCAGGACGACGTTGGCGAAGGTGACCAGCGTCATCAAACCGAGGAGCAGCGCGATCGCCGTCTCCTCGAAGCTGTTAACCGCCCGGCCGATCGCCCCGCGCGGTTTGTATTTGGAGGAACCGCTCATCTCGCTCTCCCGCTGATGGTCCGTCTAGGTGGAATGCTAAAGGGTCCGGGCAGGCGCATGTGCCTGCCCGGACCCGGACATGGTACCATACCCCTTCCGGGGGCAGGCTTACATGGATTCGTTGACCTTCTGGGCCGCTTCGATGTTCTCGGCGCCGATGCCGTCCTCGAACTTCTCCCAGACCGGCTTCATCGCGTCGACCCAGGCCTGACGCTCCTCGTCGGAAAGCTCGCGGATCGTGCCGCCGGCATCGAGGATGGCCTGACGCGCCTCGGCATCGACCTCGCCCACGGCGTCGTTGCGCTCCTGGGTGACCTCGCTCAGGATGGTGGCGAGCTGCTCGCGCAGATCGGCGTCGAGCCCTTCCCACCAGTCCACGGACGTCACGACGAGATAGTCGAGAACGCCGTGGTTGGTCTCGGTGGAGCCGTCCTGCACCTCGAAGAACTTCTGGCCATAGATGTTGGACCAGGTGTTCTCCTGCCCGTCGACAACGCCGGTCTGCAGCGCGCCGTAGACCTCGGAGAAGGCCATCGGCTGGGGCGATGCGTCGAGCTGCTCCATCTGCGCCACGATCACGTCGGAAGGCTGGACGCGGAATTTCAGGCCGGCGGCATCCTCGGGCTTGGTCAGCGGCTTGCTGGCCGAGAACTGCTTCATGCCGTTATGCCAGAACTCGAGCCCGAGCAGCCCGCGGCGCGTCATCGATTCCTTCATCGCATCGCCGGTCTCGCCCTGCTGGAACTTGTCCACGGCCGCGATGTCCTTGAACATGAACGGAAGGTCGAAGATCTGGAACTGCTTGGTGAAGGTCTCGAACTTCGACAGCGAGGGCGCGGCCATCTGCACGTCGCCCTGCAGCATCGCCTCGAGCACCTGGTCGTCATTGTAGAGCGTGGAGTTCGGGAAGACCTCGACACAGGCCTTGCCGTCCATCTCCGCGTTCACCCGCTCGGCGAAGAGCGCGGCCGCAAGACCCTTGGGGTGCTTGTCGGAATTGGTGACGTGGCTGAACTTGATGACTTCCTCGCCCTCGTCGCAACCGCCGGTGTGCTCTTCGGCCGAAGCGCCCGTGGCGACCATGGCCAGAACGGCGGCAACGGATGCAGCATTGAGAATTTTCATTATGTCTCTACTCCCTAAGTCCAAGACAGTGATCCTTGCGCGCGCAATATTTTGCGTCACGGCTGGCGCGCAGTCTCCCCCAGCGTAAAGCGCAGGACAAGCACATAATTGTAGGCGGCAGGGCATCGCGGCTCCTGAAAGGTTGCGCGCAGGGGGCGATGCCGTGCCGCAATGCTGCGCATGGGCCGCGGCCCCGCCTCTCACACCGGAAGGACGGTCGTCGATTTCAGCTCCTCCATCGACAAGAGCGCGGTGACGTTGTGGATCCGCACCTCCGAGATCAGCGCCTGGTAGAAGACGTCATAGGCCCGCGCGTTCGAGACCCGAACCTTCAGGATATAGTCGATATCGCCGGCAAGCCTGTGCGCCTCCTGCACCTCCGGCCGCGCGCGCAGGGTCTGCAGGAACTTGTCCTGCCAGCCGGCATCGTGCTCGGCCGTTCGGATGAGGACGAAGAAACATGCCTCCAGCCCGAGCTTCTCGGCATCGAGGATCACCGTCTGCTGGCCGATCACCTCGGCCTCCCGCAGCTTGCGGATCCGGTTCCAGACGGGGGTCTTGGAGGAGCCGACGATGCGCGCGATCTCGTCGAGCGATCTCGCGGCGTCCTGCTGCAGGACCCTGAGAATTTTCCGGTCGAGTTCATCTAGACGGACGGACATTCCACACCTCGGGCCATATCGAAAGAAAACCTCTTCTTGAGGCGCATTACAGGACAAGCGTTCCTATCGGCAAGCGGTATGGCGACACCGGAGGGAAATAATTCTATATGTGACGCGAACGTATGACGAGGTCACGATGAAGCATTTTCCCGTATTCCTCAGTGTCGAGGGTCGCAGGATCGTCCTGTCGGGCGGCGGCGAAGCGGCCTTGGCCAAGTTGCGCCTTCTGCTCAAGACCGAGGCGCATCTGAGCGTCTTCGCCGCCGATCCGGCGCCCCAGATCGAAGCTTGGGCGCGGGACGGAAAGCTGCGCCTGGAACGGCGCGCGATGGGTCCCGGCGACGCGCTCTGCGCGGTGCTGGCCTATGCGGCGAACGAGGATGCTGCGGAGGATGCGCGCGTGGCCGCGATCGCCCATGCCGAGGGCGCCCTCGTGAACATCGTGGACAATCTGCAGGACAGCCAGTTCATCACGCCCGCCATCGTCGACCGCGATCCCGTTACCGTGGCGATCGGCACCGAGGGTGCGGCGCCGGTGCTGGCCCGCGCGATCAAGGGCGATATCGAGGAGCGCCTGTCGCCGGTGCTCGGCCCGCTCGCCAGGATCGGGAAGGCGTTCCGCGCCCGGGCCGAGGCCCTGCCCTTCGGCCGTGCACGGCGCGATTTCTGGGCGGAGTATTACGGCGGCAAGGGTGCGCAGGCCTTTGCCGAGAGCGGCTCCGAGGGAGCGCGCGGCATCCTCGACCGGCTTCTGGATGCGCATCTGGCCCGCCGCGCGGCGCCGGGACGCGTCGCTTTCGTGGGCGCCGGGCCTGGCGATCCCGAGCTTCTGACGCTGAAGGCCCGCAAGGCTCTCGACGCGGCCGACGTGGTCATCCACGACCGGCTCGTCTCGGGCGAGATCCTCGAGCTGGCGCGGCGCGAGGCGATCCTCCTCGACGCGGGCAAGGAGGGCTTCGGCGCGTCCATGGCGCAAGGCGATATCAACGACCTGATGGTTGCCCATGCCAGGCGCGGCGCTCACGTGGTGCGGCTCAAGTCGGGCGATCCATCCGTCTTCGGACGGCTCGACGAGGAGATCGCGGCCTGCGAGGCTGCCGGTCTCGACTGGACCGTGGTGCCCGGCATCACCGCCGCGAGCGCCGCCGTCGCCGCCATCGGGCAGAGCCTGACGCAGCGCGGACGCAACAGTGCGGTGCGGCTGCTGACCGGGCATGACACGCGCGGCTTCGCCGATCACGACTGGGCGGCCCTGGCGCGCCGCGGCGAGGTTGCCGCCATCTACATGGGCAAGCGCAGCGCACGCTTCGTGCAAGGGCGCCTCCTGATGCACGGGGCCGATCCCGCGACCCCGGTGAGCATCGTGGAGAATGCCTCGCGCCCCGATCAGCGGGTGATCGACACCTGCCTGTCGCGCCTTGAGCCCACCCTGACCGAGGCCGGACTGACCGGCCCTGCCCTGACCCTTTACGGGCTGGCACCGCGCGCCGCGCGTGCCGCCGCACATGACATCGATCTGAAGGAGGCCGCGCTATGAGCCGCCGTTTCACCCCCAAGGTGGTCACTGCCAACGATCTGCTGGAAGGCGACGCCATCTGGCTCACCGAGGATGACACCTGGACCCGCGACATGGCCCGTGCCGAGCTTATCGAGGACGAGGCCCACGCGCAGCTGCGCCTGCTCTTCGCCGGCTCGCAGCCCGCCATCGCCGTCGGCCCCTATCTTGCCGATGCCAAGATGGGGCCGGACGGTCCCGAACCCACCCATTTCCGCGAGGCGTTCCGCACCCGCGGACCCTCGAACTATGCCCACGGCAAGCAGGCCGAGGAGAGTGTGAATGTATAAGTACAGCGATTTCGACGAAGCCTTCGTGCGCGAGCGCGTGGCGCAATTCTCGGGCCAGGTGGCGCGCCGCATCGACGGCTCGCTCACCGAGGACGAGTTCAAGCCGCTGCGCCTGATGAATGGCCTCTACCTGCAGCTTCACGCCTACATGCTGCGCGTGGCGATCCCCTACGGGACCGTCAGCAGCCGGCAGATGCGCCAGCTCGCCATGATCGCCGAAACCTATGACAAGGGCTACGGCCATTTCACCACGCGCCAGAACATCCAGTTCAACTGGCCTAAGCTCGCCGACATCCCGGCGATCCTGTCGGCACTGGCCGACGTCGAGATGCACGCGATCCAGACGAGCGGCAATACCATCCGCAACGTGACCGCGGACCATTTCGCCGGCGCCGCCGCCGACGAGATCGCCGATCCGCGTCCCATCGCGGAGCTGCTGCGCCAGTGGTCCACCGACCACCCCGAGTTCCAGTTCCTGCCGCGCAAGTTCAAGATCGCCGTGACCGGCAGCCCCAACGACCGGGCCGTCACCAAGGCCCATGACATCGGGCTGCGCATGATCGAGCAAGGTGGCAAGCCCGGCTTCGAGGTGATCGTTGGCGGCGGCCTCGGCCGGACGCCGATGATCGGCAAGGTGATCCGCGATTTCCTGCCGCTCGAGGACCTGCTGCCCTATTGCGAGGCGATCGTGAGCACCTACAACGTGCTCGGACGCCGCGACAACAAGTACAAGGCGCGCATCAAGATCACGGTCCACGAGAACGGGCTCGATACTTTCCGCGATCTCGTCGAGGCGCGTTTCGACGAGCTGCGTCCGCAATTCGGCGGTGCCGATCAGGCTCTGCTGGGAGAGATCGAGCAGGCTTTCGCCGCGCCGGCCTTCCGCAACGCGCCCGTCGAGGCCTACGAGGCCGCCCGCTCGGCCGATCCGGTCTTCCGCAGCTGGGCCGATACCAATCTTGCCGCGCATCGCAACGACGGCTACGCGATCGTGTCGATCTCGCTCAAGGCGCATGGCGCGACGCCCGGCGATGCCAGCGCCGACCAGATGCGCGTCATGGCCGACCTGGCCGAACGCTACGGCCATGACGAGCTGCGCATCAGCCACGAGCAGAACGTGATCCTGCCGCATGTGCACAAGTCCGACCTGCCCGCGATCCACGCCGCGTTGCGCGAGGCCGGGCTGGCCACCGCGAATATCGGCCTGATCTCGGACATCATCGCCTGCCCGGGCATGGATTACTGCGCGCTGGCAACGGCCCGCTCCATCCCCATCGCGCAGGAAATCGCGACCCGTTTCGACGAGCTGAAGATCGAGCATGAGATCGGCGAGATGAAGATCAAGATCTCGGGCTGCATCAACGCCTGCGGCCATCACCATGTCGGCCATATCGGGATCCTCGGTCTCGACCGTGCGGGTGTGGAGAATTACCAGATCACGCTGGGCGGCGACGGCACCGAAACGGCCGCCGTTGGCGAGCGCGCGGGACGCGGCTTCTCCGCCGACGAGATCGTCCCGGCGATCGAGCGGCTGGTCAATGCCTATCTCGAGCATCGCGAAGGTGCCCAGGAAAGTTTCCTCGCGGCCTATCGCCGGCTCGGTGCTGCGCCTTTCAAGGCCGCACTTTATCCAGAGGAGCGTGCCGATGCCGCTTGAGATACCCCTGGCCCCCGTCGGCGTGCGCGCGGCAGAGTTGAACGCGCGCTATCGCCACCATTCCGCCACCGCCGTGCTGCGCCATGCGCTGAGCGATCCGCAGGTGGGGCGCATCGCCCTCGTGTCCTCTTTCGGCGCCGAGTCGGTTGTCCTGCTGCACATGCTCAGTGTCGTCGACCGCAGCGCGCCGGTGATCTTCCTCGACACCGAGATGCTGTTCGCCGAGACGCTGGAGTATCAAAAGGACCTCTCCGAGCAGCTGGGTCTGAGCGATGTCCGCGTGATCCGGCCGGATCGCAGGCAGCTTCTGGAGCGCGATCCCGACGCGCTGCTGCACCGCACCGATCCCGACGGCTGCTGCGCGCTGCGCAAGACCGAGCCTCTGCAGGACGCACTGGCGCCCTTCGATGCCTGGATCACCGGACGCAAGCGCTTCCAGGGCGGCGCCCGTGCCGCGCTGGAGTTCTTCGAGGCCGAGGACGATACCCGGATCAAGGTCAACCCGCTGGCCCATTGGGACAAGTCGGACGTTCAGGATTACATGGTCAACAACCGCCTGCCCCGCCATCCCCTGGTCAGCCAGGGATACCCTTCGATCGGTTGCGCCCCCTGCACGAGCCGGGTCGGCGCCGGCGAGGACGAGCGGGCCGGCCGCTGGCGCGGTGCGCAGAAAGAGGAATGCGGCATCCATTTCGTCAACGGGAAGATGGTGCGCGGCTAGACCCCGCCCGATGACGCGGCGAAAACGGGCCCGGCCCGATGACAGGACAAGCGCGGGCCATGCCCCGCGAGGAGACAGACAATGAGCGTGATCGTCACGGATACGGGGTTCGCCCCCGATGACTGGGAGCATGACTTCCACCCCCAGAGCGCCCTGCCGGAGAGCGCCGATGTGCCGGCGCTTGCCGTCGATCTGCAGAGCGACGCCAACCCCGAGGCCCTTGCCGAGCGGATCAGCGAGATCGACCTGATCCGCGTCAATTTCCCGTCCTTCTCGGACGGGCGCGGCTTCACCATCGCGCGGCGGCTGCGCCAGCTCGGCTTTGCCGGCCGGCTTCGCGCGCATGGTCACGTGATCGCCGACCAATACGCGATGGCGCGCCGCGTGGGCTTCGACGAGGTCGAGATCACCGACGAGCTCGCCGAGCGGCAGCCGCAGGACCAATGGCGCGCACGCGCCGACTGGCGCGCCCATGACTATCAGGCGCGGCTTCGAGCCTGACGCCGCTTTTCACCAAAGCAATACAGCCTTAAGAGGGAGGCGGGCCGAGGCCCGTTTCATGCCATGAACGAGATGACCGCACCCGTGACCCAAGCCGCCAAGACCCAGGCCCCGTCCAAGACCCTGCCGGACGCGCAGACCGTCACCTCGGTGACGCATTGGACCGACCGCCTCTTTTCCTTCAGGGTGACACGCCCCGCGAGCCTGCGCTTTCGTTCGGGGGAGTTCGTGATGATCGGCCTCATGGGCGATCCCGACCCCGCGACGGGACGGCAGAAGCCGCTCCTGCGTGCCTACTCGATCGCATCGCCCGCATGGGACGACGAGCTGGAATTCTACTCCATCAAGGTTCAGGACGGCCCGCTCACCTCGAAGTTGCAGCATATCCAGCAGGGCGACCAGATCATCCTGCGTCCCAAGCCGGTCGGCACCCTCGTGCATGATGCGCTGCTGCCCGGGAACCGGCTATGGCTCTTCTCGACCGGGACCGGCATCGCGCCCTTCGCCTCGCTGATCCGCGAGCCGCAAACCTACGAGGATTACGACCAGATCATCCTCACCCATACCTGCCGCGACGTGAAGGAGCTCGATTACGGGCGCGAACTGGTCGAGAAGGTCCGCGGCGACGATCTGCTGCGTGAGCTGATGGGCGACGCGCTCGACAAGCTGGTCTACTATCCCACCACGACCCGCGAGCCGAGCGCGAAGATGGGGCGGATCACCGACCTGCTGCGTTCGGGCGAGATCTTCGCCGATCTCGATGCGCCCCCGCTCGATCCCAAGCTCGACCGGGCGATGGTCTGCGGCTCGATCGGTCTGAACACCGACATCAAGGAAATCCTCGAAGCCGCCGGCCTTCGCGAGGGCGCCAACAGCGCGCCGGCGGAATACGTCGTCGAAAAGGCCTTCGTGGGCTGAACGCAATGATGCGGCGGGCGGCGGGCGGCGGGGATTTTTCTTCGCACCCGCCGCGCCTCGCCGATAATGCGGTTGAAAACCCGCTGGGCCAACATTATCCTTACGCATCAATTCTTCGAAACGAGACAAGGACCAGCGCCATAGCCCGCAGACCGCACAATGCCCCGCCGACCCGCGATACCGGCCCTCGCGTCAATGACCGGATTCGCGTCCCCGAGATCCGCCTGATCGGCTCGGAAGGAGAGAATGTCGGTGTCGTCACGCCCCAGCGCGGGATGCAGTTGGCCGAGGAGGCGGGGCTCGATCTCGTGGAGATCTCGCCGAACGCCTCGCCGCCCGTCTGCAAGATCATGGATTTCGGCAAGTACAAGTACGAGACCCAGAAGCGCGAGGCCGAGGCCCGCAAAAAGCAGAAGACGATCGAGGTGAAGGAGGTCAAGTTCCGGCCGAACACCGACACGCATGACTACGACGTCAAGATGCGCAACGTGTTCAAGTTCCTCGAGAATGGCGACAAGGTCAAGGTGACGCTGCGCTTCCGTGGCCGCGAGATGGCGCACCAGAACCTGGGCCGCGAGCTGCTCGAGCGGGTGGCCGAGGACACCAAGGATGTCGGCAAGGTCGAGAACATGCCGAAGATGGAAGGCCGCCAGATGGTCATGATGATCGGCCCCGTGCGCGTCTGACGCCGCACGGCCGCAAGCCGCTTGCCCTTACTGTCGCGCCGCTCCGATCACCGGGGCGGCGTTTCGCGTTCCGGCCCCCGCACGGTATCCCCGCCCCGTGCCGGGGGAGCGTGGCCCGCAACCACCAGAAGCCCGCCGGCGATCGCCCAGTTCTTGACGAAGATCGACATCTGCCAGCCATCGCCGGGGACGAGGTGAAAGAAGCTCGTGAGCGCGGTATAGGCCGCGAGGGTGAGGGCCACGGGGCGCCGGGCAATGCCCGCGATCAGCAAGGCGCCAGCAACCGCGTTGAAGACGAGTGCCGGCCACACGAGCGCCGCCGGAAGGCTCCAGCCGGCCAGAAGCCCCTCGACCTGCAGCGGATCGACCCATTTTTGCACCGCTCCGGCGAGGAACAGCGACCCGAGAAGGACGCGGCCGGCCAGATCGGTGAATTCGCTCGTTGTCATCGGCGACATCTCCTAGAACGATCGGGTGCACGGATGCGGATGCGGCGGCCCTGTCCTGCATCGGCGGGAGGGCGCGTGGCCGTCAACGCTTAACCTTGAGGAAACCGCATGACAAACGCTATCGCCATCGGTCTCGGGGCCGCGATCATCGCCCTCATCCTTCTCGATCAGCTGCTGGGCACGGGCGGCGGCATCTTCGCCGCGCGCAAGCTTGCCGCCTTCGTTCAGCACATCGCTTTCTGGCGATAGCGCCAGCAGGTTGACGCCGCGCGCAGAACGCGCTTTCTCGGCATTGACGCGATCCGGCACCGGATCGCCGGGGCGCCCGCGCATGGGCACCAGTTGAACGCAGAGGAGCGGAAGTATGACAGTCAAGGTCGCCATCAACGGATTCGGACGCATCGGGCGCAATGTGCTACGCGGGATCATCGAGTCGGGTCGCACCGATATCGAGGTAATCGCCATCAACGATCTGGGTCCGGTCGAGACCAACGCGCACCTGCTGCGCTATGACAGCGTGCATGGCCGTTTCCCCGCCGAGGTGAAGGTCGATGGCGACACGATCGACGTGGGCCGCGGCAAGATCAAGGTCAGCGCGGAGCGCAACCCCGCCGATCTTCCCTGGGGCGATGTCGACATCGTCATGGAATGTACCGGCATTTTCACCTCCCCCGAGAAGGCGCGCGCGCATCTGGAGAACGGCGCGAGCCGCGTGCTCGTCTCCGCCCCCCTGTCGAACGCGGTCGAGGGCGAGAAGACCATCGTCTACGGCGTCAATCACGACACCCTCACCGCTGAGGACAAGATCGTGTCGAACGCGTCCTGCACCACCAACTGCCTGGCGCCCGTCGCCAAGGTGCTGAACGATGCGATCGGGATCGAGCGCGGCTTCATGACCACGATCCACTCCTATACCGGTGATCAGCCGTCGCTCGACACGATGCACAAGGACCTCTACCGCGCGCGGGCCGCGGCCCTGTCGATGATCCCGACCTCGACCGGCGCGGCCAAGGCCGTCGGCCTGGTGCTGCCGGAGCTGAACGGCAAGCTCGACGGTGTCGCGATCCGCGTGCCCACGCCGAACGTGTCGGTCGTGGACCTGACCTTCACCGCGAGCCGCGAGACCACGGTCGAGGAGATCAACGACGCGATCCGCGCGGCGGCCGATGGCCCGCTCAAGGGCATCCTCGGCTACACCGATGAACAGCTCGTCAGCACCGATTTCAACCATGATCCGCATTCGTCGATTTTCCACACCGACCAGACCAAGGTGATGGAGGGCACGATGGTGCGCATTCTGACCTGGTATGACAACGAGTGGGGCTTTTCGAATCGCATGGCCGACACGGCCGTCGCGATGGGCAAGCTCATCTGATCCCGCATCCGGCGGATCGGAGGAACATCCGATCCATTGGGCCCGGCGGGATCGCCGGGCCCTTCGTCATCGACAGAGCCTGTATGCCCCGCGCCGGGCCTTCACGTCGAAATGCAGATGGTCGTCGTGATAGGCATCCGTGCCGGGCCCCAGCACCGTGGTGAATGACAGGCAGGCCGTGCCGCGCACCGCCCTTTGGAAAGCCTCCTCGACCGTGCCGGCCCGAGCGCGCGGCTCGATCGGCAGGAAGGCGCCCTCCTCGAACTCGAATCCCATGATATCGACGGCATTGCCGAAGGAATGCTCGCTCAGCTTGCCCGCCGGAAGGTTGTTGCGCCGCCGGCAGACATAGCTCGATCCATGGCGCACCGAGACCAGCGCGCCGCGGCCCTCGAGGATGGCCGTTGCCGGCTGCACGAAATCCTCGATCCAGGTCGCGGTCGCGAGCGCCGTCTGGCACCGCATCACGGCATCCGGCTCCATCGCGATGCCGGGCAGGATTTCGGAGATCTCGAGCGGGTTCGCGATGCCGCAGTCGCGATCCTCCTCGCGGCGCGGGGCGATGCGGGCATAGACCGTGCCGCGCCGGTCAAGTGCGGCCAGGCAAGCGGCGAGTTCCTCGGGGCTCTCCTCGAGCGCCTCCCAGGCGGGTGGCTCATCCGGCACGGGGGTGGGCGCGGGTGTGGCTTCGGGCGCCGCGCTTGCGGGCGCCTCGATGCCGGCATCATCGGTTCCATCCTCCGGCGCGGCCTCAGGGGTCTCCTCGGGTGTCTCCTCGGGCGCATCCACGCGCACGGGGCGGTCCTCTGGGCGATCCTGGGGGCGGGGACTGCTGTCGGGAGCCGCCTGCGTCTGCGCGCCGAGCGGCACCGCGAGGGTGAGTGCGCCCGCCAGAAATGCCGCGAGCCAGGCCGAACGCCCGTTCACCGGGCGAACTCCACGACCGTGCCGGGTTTCACCATATGCGCGAGCTCTTGCGCGTCCCAGTTGGTGAAGCGGACGCAGCCATGACTGGCCGCCTCGAAGAGACTGTCCGGATCGGAGGTTCCGTGAAGGCCGTAGGTCGGTTTCGACAGGTCGATCCAGACGCTGCCTACTGGGCCGTTCGGCCCCGGCGGCAGGAGCAGGAACTCGTCATTGTCGCCTTGCGTGAAATTTTCGTCGGGCTTGTAGCTGTAATTGGGCTCGATCGCGATCGCGGTCACCTCGACGATGCCCGAGGGCGACGGCGTCTGCGACGAGCCGATGGTCACGGGGTAATCGGCGAGGACAAGGCCGTCGGAGCCGTAGGCGGTCGCGCGCCGGCGCTGCTTGTCGACCACCACGCGCACCGCCGCGCCGGCGCGGCGCCCGCCGGGATCGACGACGGTGATGCGCTCGCCGGGCACGAACCGTGCACCGGGATTGAGCCCTTCGAGGAAGGCCTCGTCCATGTGGAAACGCTCGGCGAGTGCCTCGCTGGCGCGCTCGTATCCGATGCGTTGGCGATCGGCGAGCGCGGTGTAATCGTCCGGGAGCGCTCCGCCCACGTCGGCGACATCTTCTTGCGAGATGATGTGGGACGCTGTCACGGCACCTGCCGCCGCCCCATTCAGGCGGGACCAGACGGCACCGTCCATCGCGCCATCGACCGGCAGCCCTTCGCGCAGCTCGAAGGCGGCGATGGCGGTGCGTGACATCTCCCCCGCGTAGCCGTCGATGACGCCGGGAGAGACGCCGGCCCGGTCGAGGAGCACTTGCAGGCGCACGGTGATGGCGCTGCGACCCTCGGGGAGTGCGCCGCCCGTATAATCCGCGCTGTCGATCTGCGCGGGCGCGGGAATGGCATCGGGAGGTGTCCTGGCGATGGACGCGGGGGGCGCGGCGACAAGCTGCGCGGGGGCGGCGGCAAGGGCGAGTATGGCGAGGGCGGGTCTGACGGTCATCTGGCGGGGCTCCCTTTCGCGGCTCAACAGTCCAAACCCCGCAAGGGGTCCGAAGGGCACCGCGCGCCATGTCCCTGCTGCATATCCGGCCCCGCGGCGGCGGTGATTGTGCCATCCCGCCCTTGTGGCCAAATGACAGGCATGCCGCGGATGGACCGCGGCTCGAACCCTTGAAGGAGCCGGAATGACATTCCTTGATCGCCTGCACCAACGCGCCCGCCAACGCGGCGAATACGAACGCACCCGGCGCGAGATCGCCGCCCTGCCCCGCGATGTCGCCCTAGATCTCGACATCTATCCCGGCGACGCGCATCGGATCGCGTGGAAGGCTGTCTATGGCGTATGACCCTGCCGCGCGTATGGGGGCCGGCGGCAGGAGCCGCACGGTCCTGTAGAGGGGCACCCGGTCACGGTGCCCCTTTCTCGTTGCGCGCTGGCCTTTCGCCCGGTGCGTAGTCGCTGCGCATCACGTAGTCCTTGCGTGGGCCGGTGACGGTCCAGAGCGCGCTCCAGCGCGGCCAGTCACGAAAATCATAGGTCACCTCGTAACGGTCCGGTGCGCATTCATGCACCGCCCCGGCACGCCCCGCACGCGGCGCGATCAGGTGAAAGAAGCGCCCATCCTCGAAATGCACGCGGATATCGGGGCCGTCCTGCATCCATAGCGCACCGCGCTCGGCACGGATCGGCGCCGCCGCGCCAAAGCGCAGCAACCCGGCTTCGCCCATCCGCAGGCCCCCTTCCGCAGGCTGCCAGCGTGCCGTGCCGTCGAGCCGGCCGGAAAGCCGCGCGCGGCGATCCTCGATCTTCCGCGACAGGGTCCAGTCGCCCTCGAAATCACGCAGGCGCGGCGCCTCCCGGCAGGTTCGATCGGTGATGGGGGCGGTCAACGGCCGCGCTCCTCGTGCTGTTGTTGGCCATTGCCGGGGCCCGCTTCTTGCCGGGACCCTTGGTGCAGTCTATGACCGCGGCCATCCCGTCACAATCGCGAAAGGCCGCGCGCATGATCCCTCGCTACTCCCGTCCCGAAATGGTCGATATCTGGTCGCCCGAGACGAAGTTCCGCATCTGGTACGAGATCGAGGCGCATGCCTGCGACGCGATGGCCGATCTCGGGGTCATCCCGCGCGAGAATGCCGAAGCCGTATGGAAAGCGAAGGATGTCGAGTTTGACGTGGCGCGGATCGACGAGATCGAGGCCGTGACGAAGCATGATGTGATCGCCTTTCTGACCCATCTTGCCGAGCATGTCGGAAGCGACGCTGCGCGTTTCGTCCACCAGGGCATGACGAGCTCGGACGTGCTCGACACCACCTTCAACCTGCAGCTGGTGCGTGCGAGCGATCTGCTGATCGCCGATATGGAGAAGCTCCTGGAGGCGCTCGAGCGCCGGGCCCGCGAGCACAAGGACGCCGTCCGCATCGGCCGCAGCCATGGCATCCATGCCGAGCCGACGACGATGGGCCTCACCTTCGCGCGCTTCTATGCCGAGATGGACCGGGGCCTGCGGCGGCTCAAGACCGCGCGTGCCGAGATCTCCACCGGCGCGATCTCGGGCGCCGTCGGTACCTTCGCCAATATCGATCCGCGCGTCGAGGAGCATGTGTGCGAGAAACTCGGCCTCATGCCCGAGCCGATCAGCACGCAGGTGATCCCGCGCGACCGCCACGCGGCCTTCTTCGCCGCCCTTGGCGTGTTGGGAAGCAGCATCGAGAATATCGCCACCGAGATCCGGCACATGCAGCGCACCGAGGTGCTCGAGGCCGAGGAATTCTTCTCGGCCGGGCAGAAGGGCTCGAGCGCCATGCCGCACAAGCGCAACCCGGTCCTGACCGAGAACCTCACCGGTCTTGCGCGTCTCGTGCGCATGGCGGTGGTGCCGGCCATGGAGAACGTGGCGCTCTGGCACGAGCGCGACATCTCGCACAGCTCGGTCGAGCGCAATATCGGCCCCGACACCACCATCACCCTCGACTTCGCCCTCGCGCGGCTGACGCAGGTCGTCGACAAGCTGGTGATCTATCCCGACAACATGCTGGCGAACATGAACAAGTTCCGCGGCCTCGTGATGAGCCAGCGGGTCTTGCTGGCGCTGACCCAGGCCGGCGTGAGCCGCGAGGATGCCTATCGCCTCGTGCAGCGCAACGCCATGAAGGTCTGGGAGGAAGGCAAGGATTTCAAGACCGAGCTTCTGGGCGATGCGGAGGTGACGGCGGCCCTCAGCCCCGAGCAGATCGAGGAAAAGTTCGACCTCGGCTATCACACCAAGCACGTGGACACGATCTTCGCACGGGTCTTCGGCGAGCGCTGAGCGGGCCCTCGCCCCTGCCGGCGCCGCGCGCGCCGGCAGGTCATGGACACCGTCCCCCGGGGCCACTAGCATCGCGCCATGACCGATATGAATGGACATCGCTGGCACGACATGGGGGGCGCCGAGAGCGGCGCGATTTCCCGCGACGAGCATGATTTCGCCTTTTGGGAGAAGCGTGTCGACGCGCTCGTCATCTTGGCGCAGGCACGCGGCCTCTTCACCGTTGACGCGTTGCGCCGGGTCCTCGAGGACATGGGGCCCGAGGCGTTCGAGACGATGAGTTACTACGAGCGCTGGGTCGCGGCGTTGAACCAGAACCTCGTTGAGCGAGGGGTCTATACGGTCAGCGAACTTGGCGCGCGCATGGAACGGATCGCCGAGCGCGGCGTGACCTATGGCGAGGCGGCCGATGAGTGAGCCCGCGGATGGCGCGCCACTTGCCCCCGGAACCACGGTGCGCGTGGCCACGATGATGCCGCCGGGCCATGTGCGCACGCCTGTCTATCTGCGCGGCCGGCGCGGTGTCGTCGAGCGGCGCCTCGGTCCCTTCCCCCTTCCCGAAGAGCTGGCCTATCACCGGCCCGGTCGCCCGCATGATCTCTACCGGGTCAGGTTCACGATGGCCGAGATCTGGGGCGCGGCCGCCGAAAGGCCCCGCGACACGCTCGAGGCCGAAATCTACGCCCACTGGCTGAGACCGGAGCCGACCGATGCCGCATGACCATTCCCACGAGATGAGCCCCTCGGGCCATCCCTACCGCACCGATGACGACGTGCCGCTGAGCTACTGGCAGCAGATGGAGATCGCCATCCGCGAGATCCTGATCGAGAAGGGCGTGACCTCGGCCGCCGAGATCGCGGCGCAGGTCGAGGCGATGGACGCGCGGGGGCCCGCCAATGGCGCAGCCCTCGTCGCGCGGGCCTGGAGCGACGGTGAGTTCCGCGCGCTTTTGATGCGCGATGCGGGAGCGGCCTGCGCGCAGATGGGCTTTGACATCGGCACGCTCAAGCTCATCGCGCTCGAGAATACCGAAAACGTGCACAACGTCGTCGTCTGCACCCTGTGCTCATGCTACCCGCGCAACCTGCTGGGATTGCCGCCCGACTGGTACAAGTCGCGCGCCTATCGCAGTCGCACGGTCCGTGAGCCGCGCCGGGTCCTGGCCGAATTCGGGGTGGAACTGGGCGATGATGTCGAGATCCGGGTCCATGACAGCACCGCCGACATGCGCTACATCGTGATCCCGCGCCGGCCCGAGGGCACGGCGGGACTGTCACGGCCCGAGCTTGCCGCGCTCGTCGGGCGCGATGCGATGATCGGCACCGGCCTAGCCCGCGTACCTGGCGCCGCGCCGCCGGGGGGCTGACCGGCCCGCACCGCTTCCCGAACCGGCCGGGCAAACAGAACAGGGCGATCGCTCCCCATCGCGGGGCCGCCGCCGCATCCACAGGACTGGAACGCGAGATGAACGAGGCGGCACGCGAGCGGCGGAGCGGGTATCGGCGTGCCCCGCTTTCCGACCAGGCCAAGGGCATCTTGTTGATGATCTGCGCGATCGCGCTTTTCACGGTGCTCGATGCGCTGGCCAAGGGCATCGGGCAGGAAACGAACCCCGTCATGGCGCTCTGGGCGCGCTACGCGGGGCAGACCGTCATCGTTGCCGTCATCGTCGCGCCGCGCCTGCGCCGCGTGCTCAGGACGCGCTACCCCAAGCTGCAGGTCCTGCGTTCGATCTTCCTGCTCTCGGCGACGAGCTGCTTCTTCACGGGCCTGACGATGATCGGGCTGGCCGAGGCGACGGCGATCATGGACCTCAACCCGGTCATCATCACCCTCGGGGCCGCGCTGATCCTGGGCGAGCGCTTCGGGCCGCGCCGCGCGGTCGGGGTCGTGGTCTCGCTCATCGGGGCTCTGATCGTCATCCGCCCCGGCAGCGAGGTCTTCAGCTATGCCGCCCTGCTGCCGCTCGCCGCGGCGCTTTTCTATTCGGGCTACGCGTTGACCACGCGTTTCGTCGGCCGGGACGAGGATGCCTGGACCTCACTGCTCTACTCGGCCCTGCTCGGCGCGATCCTCTTTACCGCCCTTATCCCCTTCTTCTGGGAAATGCCGGACCTGCGCACGGCAGGGATGATGGCGGTAATCGGCTTTTGCGGTGCCGGCTCGCAGCTGATGCTGATCCGCGCGCTGATGATGGCCGAGGCGAGCCTGATCGCGCCCTTCGCCTATGTCGGGCTGATCTTCGCGAGCCTTTGGGGTCTGCTTTTCTTCGGCGAGTGGCCGGACCTTCCGACGGTGATCGGCATGGTTGTGATCGCGGGGGCCGGTCTTTATGTCTGGCACCGTGAGACACAGCTTGCCGGTCCCTCCGGGAGCGACACGGGCGGCGGGGCCATTCGGGGACGGGAAGGGAACGCGGGCGGATGAAGCGATCGGTGATGCGGGACCGTGCCGTCAACGCGGCCATCCGGTCGGTCCTCGCGCTGGCCATGGCGGTTCCCTACCGGACCCGCGTGCCGATGATGGGCTGGATCGTCTCGCGGATCGTCGCGCCGCTGGCCGGGTGGAGCCGCCGCGTCGAGGCCAACCTGGCCCATGTGCGCCCCGATCTGGACGCGGCGGAGGTCCGCCGGCTCAAACGCGCGGTGCCCGACAATGCCGGACGAACCCTGATCGAGATCTACTCGGGCGAGCCCTTTCGCGCGCGGGCCCGCAACACCCCGCTCGCCGGGCCGGGGCTCGACGCCCTGCGCGCGGCCCGCGCCGAGGGGCGGCCGGTCATCATGGTGACCGGGCATCTTGGCAATTACGACGTGCCACGCATCGCCCTTGCGCAGGAGGGGATCGCCCTCGCCGCGCTCTACCGCGAGATGCGCAACCCCTATTTCAACGCCCATTACGCCGAGGCGATGCGCGGCAATGCGGAGCCGATCTTCCCGGCCAATCGGCGCGGCCTGCTGGGTTTCGTGAACCACCTGCGGCAGGGCGGCGCGGTCGGTATCCTGATCGATGTCTTCGCGGGCAACGGCGCGCCGGTGACCTTCTTCAGCAAGACCGCGCCAACCGCGACTTCCGCGGCCGAATGGGCGTTGAAATACGATGCGCTCGTGGTCCCGGTCTACGGCATCAGGCAGCCAAATGGGCTCGACTTCGAAATCCTGATCGACGCGCCCGTGCCGCTGAGCGATCCCCTGACGCTCACCCAGGCGCTCAATGACAGCCTCGAGCGTGTCGTCCGCACCCATATGGAGCAATGGTTCTGGATCCACCGGCGCTGGAAGCCCGAGCTTCGCGCGGCGCAAGACTGAGCGGCGCCGCGCGGTCCGGTCCCCTCGCGGCCATTGGCGGTGTCAGTCGCGCATCGCCGCCGCGATGATGGCCCCCGGACCGCGTTCCTGGATCAGCACCGCGATCTTGCGACCGGGCATCGTGTCCTCGACCTCGATCGACAAGGGCGCGGCACCGTTCCATTCCGCGAGCCTGTGCCAGCCCTCGACGATATTGCTGTAGAAGATGCGCTTGCCGGCATTCTCGCCGTGATCGATCGCCACCTCGCGTCCGGGTGACACCGCTACGAGCTGCACGGCCATCACCTGCGGCAGCGGGCCCACGGCCTCCGCCGTGATCGCGATCCGGCCGTTCTCGCGCGTCAGGTCGAGCGCGACGCGGTCCGGCAGGGCGCCGTGCTTCTCTATGAGCTGCGTGACCTCGATCGGCTGGTAGCCGACAACGTGATCGATGCCTCCGACGATAATCTGCGGCGTGTAGACCATCCGCTCGCCGGCCGCCGCTGCATAGGCCTTCTGCCGCTTGGTGAAGGCGGGCTGCGCGAACATGTCGGCCCAGCCGATGTAATCCCAGTAGTCGACATGCAGCGCGAGGGCGATCACGTCCTGGCGTTGGGCGACCTGCGCCAGAAGCGCATCCGCGGGCGGACAGGAGGAGCAGCCCTGCGAGGTGAAGAGCTCGACCACGACCATCCGGTCGCTTGCCGCGAGTGGCGCGGCGCCCAGGGTGAGGGCCGCTGAAAGCAGGGCGGTCGCGATGCGCATAGGTTTGTCCAGTGCCGGTGATCCCGGATACCGTGTTACGAAACCCGGCACGGCTCGGCCAATCAAGGTTTTGCGAGAACCCGCACGCGCCCTTGCCGCGAAGCGTTCCCCTTGTGCTACACAGTTTGGTGTGCGATGGTATACCAAATGCGGCTTCACCCTTGAAGAGAAGGGGCGCTTGCTGCATCACGGTGACAAATTCAGCCCTTTGCAACCCAGGAGATCTATTCCATGACCATCCAGGTCGGACAGGACAGTGCCAAGGCCCGCAAGACGCTCGACGCGGGCGGCCAGACCTTCTCTTACTACTCGATCGATGCCGCGCAGGATGCCGGCCTCGGCGATTTCTCCCGTCTCCCCGTCGCGCTGAAGGTGGTTCTGGAGAACCTGCTGCGCTTCGAGGATGGCAAGACGGTCACGACCGACGACATCAAGGCCTTCGCCGATTGGGCGTCGAACGAGGGGCGCACCAACCGCGAGATCTCCTACCGCCCTGCCCGCGTCCTGATGCAGGACTTCACCGGCGTCCCGGCAGTGGTGGACCTTGCCGCGATGCGCGACGGGATCGTGGCGCTCGGCGGTGACGCGCAGATGATCAACCCGCTCAACCCCGTCGATCTCGTGATCGACCACTCGGTGATGATCGACGAGTTCGGCAATCCGCGCGCCTTTCAGCACAATGTCGAGCGCGAATACGAGCGCAACATCGAGCGCTATACCTTCCTTAAATGGGGCCAGAAGGCGTTCAACAATTTCCGCGTGGTCCCGCCCGGCACCGGCATCTGCCACCAGGTGAACCTCGAATACCTCGCCAAGACGGTCTGGTCCGACGAGGATCAGAACGGCGAGACGGTCGCCTATCCCGACACGCTGGTCGGCACCGACAGCCACACCACCATGGTCAACGGCGCGGCCGTTCTTGGCTGGGGCGTCGGCGGGATCGAGGCCGAGGCCGCGATGCTGGGCCAGCCCATCTCGATGCTGATCCCGGAGGTCGTCGGCTTCAAGCTGAGCGGCGCGATGCCGGAGGGCACCACCGCGACCGACCTCGTTCTGAAGGTCGTTGAAATGCTGCGCGCCAAAGGCGTGGTCGGCAAGTTCGTCGAGTTCTACGGCGACGGGCTCGACAATGTGCCGCTCGCTGACCGTGCCACGATCGGCAACATGGCGCCCGAATACGGCGCGACCTGCGGCTTCTTCCCGATCGACGACGAGACGATCCGCTACCTCACCCAGACCGGTCGCGACGAGAAGACCCTCGCCCTGGTCGAGGCCTATGCCAAGGCGAACGGGATGTGGCGCGATGCCGGCTATGATCCGGTCTATACCGACCGGCTCGAGCTCGACATGGGCACCGTGGTTCCCGCGATCTCCGGCCCCAAGCGGCCCCAGGATCACATCGCGCTCGACAGCGCGGCAGGCGCCTTTGCCGAATACGTGAAGGGCGTGCGCGAGGGCAAGGATGCCTCCGCCAATGCCGAGATCCGCTGGGAGGGCGAAGGCGGACAGCCCGAGCCGCGCGACATCCCCGGCGACGAAGGCCATCACCAGCGCGGCTACGTGGCCACCGATGACGGGCATTACCAGCTGCATGACGGCTCGATCGTGATCGCGTCGATCACCTCCTGCACCAATACGTCGAACCCATACGTGATGATCGGCGCGGGGCTCGTGGCGCGAAAGGCGCGTGCGCTCGGCCTCGATCGCAAACCGTGGGTGAAGACCTCCCTCGCCCCCGGAAGCCAGGTCGTTTCCGCCTATCTCGAGGCCGCCGAGTTGCAGGACGATCTCGATGCGATCGGCTTCAACCTCGTGGGCTACGGCTGCACCACCTGCATCGGCAACTCCGGCCCGCTGGAGCCCGAGATTTCGAAGGCGATCAACGACTACGACCTGATCGCGACCTCGGTGCTGTCGGGCAACCGCAACTTCGAGGGCCGGATCAGCCCCGATGTGCGCGCCAACTACCTCGCCTCGCCGCCACTCGTGGTGGCCTATGCGCTCGTCGGCGACATGAATGTCGACATCACCCGTGATCCGCTGGGCCAGGACCGCGACGGCAACGATGTCTACCTCAAGGACATCTGGCCCTCGCAATCCGAGATCGCCGAACTGGTCGAGAAGACCGTCACCCGCGAGGCCTTCCAGAGCAAGTATGCCGATGTCTTCGAGGGCGACGAGAAATGGCGCGCCGTCGAGACCACGGACAGCCAGACCTATGACTGGCCCGCGCAATCGACCTACGTGCAGAACCCGCCCTATTTCCAGGGCATGTCCAAGGAGCCGGGGACCATCTCCGACGTCAAGGATGCGCGCGTGCTCGCGCTTCTGGGCGACATGGTGACCACCGACCACATCAGCCCCGCGGGATCGTTCAAGGAATCGACCCCTGCCGGACAATACCTCATGGAGCGGCAGGTGCCGGTGCGCGAGTTCAACTCCTATGGCTCGCGGCGCGGCAATCACGAGGTGATGATGCGCGGCACCTTCGCCAATATCCGCATCCGCAACGAGATGCTGGACGGTGTCGAGGGCGGCTACACCAGGGGGCCCGATGGCGAGCAGAAGCCGATCTTCGACGCGGCGATGCAGTATCAGGAAAACGGCACGCCCCTCGTGATCTTCGCCGGGGAGCAATACGGCGCAGGCTCGAGCCGTGACTGGGCCGCCAAGGGCACCGCGCTGCTGGGCGTCAAGGCGGTGATCGCCGAGAGCTTCGAGCGCATCCACCGCTCGAACCTCGTCGGCATGGGGGTCATTCCCTTCGAGTTCACCGGCGGCGACACGCGCAAGACGCTCGGGCTGACGGGCGAGGAGACGGTCTCGATCAGCGGTCTCGAAGGCGACCTGAAGCCCGGCGCGATGGTGCCGTGCGAAATCACCTATTCCGACGGAACGACCAAGGCGATCGAGATCAAGTGCCGGATCGATACCGCCATCGAGAAGGAATATATCGAGCATGGCGGCGTTCTGCATTACGTGCTGCGCGACCTCGCCAAGGCGTCCTGAACCGGAGGCCACGATGCGGCCCTCCGGGGCCGCAACCGGACAAGAACGGGGGAGCGCCAGATCGGCGCTCCCTTTTTGCTCGCGGCATTCCTGCCGTGACTCGCGCCCCGGTTGGCACGGGATGCCAAGGCGCCCCGTCATGCCGTTCATATCGTCCATCATTTGCCGCGATGGCCGCATCATTCGGCATCTGCCGCCACGGATTATGCGCTACGTCTGGATGCAGTGATGCAGACACGGCGCCCCCTTCGGCGGGCGCGCAGAACGAGGGCAGCAGCGTGGCGGGCAGGCTTGACGATTTCGACCCCGAGGAAACCGGAGAGTGGATCGAGGCGCTCGAGGCGCTTCATGAGGCCGATGGTCCCGAACGCGTGCGATACATCATGGACCGTCTGCTCGAAACGGCCCGCGACAATCGGCTCAGCCTGATCTCGCGCCCCGTGTCGGCCTACCAGAACACGATCCCGACCACGCGGCAGGGCCGCTACCCCGGCGACCTGGCGATCGAGGAGCGTCTGACCGCGATCTTGCGCTGGAACGCCCTTGCGATGGTGATCCGCGGCAACGAGGCTTACGGCGGCCTCGGCGGGCATATCGCCTCCTATGCCTCGGCGGCGGAAATCTTCGAGACGGGGTTCAACCACTTCTTCGACGCCGAGGACATGGTCTTCTTCCAGCCGCACTCGGCACCCGGCGTCTACGCGCGCGCCTTTCTGGAGGGGCGGCTCTCCGAGGATGATCTCGACAGGTTCCGCCAGGAGGTCGGCGATGCGCCCGGCCTGCCCTCCTATCCGCATCCATGGCTCATGCCCGATTTCTGGCAGTTTCCCACCGGGTCGATGGGGCTCGGCCCGATCAGCGCGGTCTACCAGGCCCGTTTCATGCGCTACATGCAGGCGCGCGGCCTCGCCCGAACCAACGAGCGGCATGTGTGGGGGGTGTTCGGCGATGGTGAGATGGACGAGCCTGAATCGATCGGCGGCCTCACCCTCGCGGCGCGCGAGAAACTCGACAACCTGACCTTCATCGTCAACTGCAACCTGCAGCGTCTCGACGGTCCGGTGCGCGGCAACGGACAGATCATCCAGGAACTCGAGAGCCTTTTCCTCGGGGCGGGCTGGAACGTGATTAAGGTGCTCTGGGGGACCGAGTGGGACGGGATCTTCTCCGCCGATCGCCAGCAGGTCCTTCTGCGCCGTTTCGCCGAGACGGTGGACGGCCAGTATCAGAATCTCGGCTCAAAGGATGGCGATTACAACCGGGCCAGCTTCTTCGGCACGGATCCCGAGAGCGCGGCCCTCGTGGAGCATCTGACCGATGAAGAGATCCACAAGCTCAAGCGCGGCGGGCACGACTTCCGCAAGCTTCATGCCGCCTTCGCCGCCGCCAGGGCGCATAAGGGCCAACCGACAGTGATCCTCGCCAAGACCAAGAAAGGGTACGGGATGGGCGGTGCCGGTGAGAGCCGGATGATGGCCCACCAGGCGAAGAAGCTCGATTTCGATGCCCTGCGGGAATTCCGCGACCGGTTCGATCTGCCGCTGACGGATGCCGACCTGAGGGAGGTGCGCTATCACAAGCCCGCTCCGGACAGCCCCGAGATGCGCTACCTCGCCGCCCGGCGCACAGCGCTGAACGGTCCGCTGCCGCGGCGGCGCCAGAGCGCGGCCAGCCTGCCCGCCCTGCCCGAGCTCGCCAGCTACGGCACGTTCGCCCTCGCCGCCGACGGCAAGCCCATGTCGACGACCGTTGCCGCGGTCCGCATGATGAACGGGATGCTGAAGGCCGATGAGCTTGGCCCCCGCATCGTGCCGATCGTGGCCGACGAGGCACGCACCTTCGGAATGGACAACCTTTTCCGGCAGGTCGGCATCTACTCTCCCGAGGGGCAGCTCTACGAGCCGGAAGATGCAGGCTCGATGCTCTATTACCGCGAGAAGTCGGACGGGCAGCTTCTCGAGGAGGGGATCACCGAGGCCGGTGCCATATCGAGCTGGACGGCGGCGGCGACTGCCTACTCCACGCATGGCGTCGCCCTGCTTCCGATCTTCATCTTTTATTCGATGTTCGGCTTTCAAAGGGTTGGCGACCTGATCTGGGCAGCCGCGGATCAGCGTGCCCGCGGCTTCCTGCTCGGGGCGACGGCGGGGCGCACGACGCTTTCCGGCGAAGGGCTCCAGCATCAGGATGGCTCTTCGCAGCTTGCCGCCGCGACCATCCCGACCTGCCGTGCCTATGATCCGGCCTATGCCTACGAGTTGGCCGTCATCCTGGAGGCCGGCACACGGCGCATGATCACCGAGCAGCGCGACGAGTTCTACTACGTGACCGTGATGAACGAGGCCTACGCACAGCCGTCGATCCCGGAGGCGCCAGGCATCCGCGCGGGCATCCTCGCGGGAGGCTACAGCCTGCCGCGTACCGAGAGCGGGACGGCCGCGGTGCGCCTCCTGGGCTCGGGCGCGATCCTGCCGCAGGTCGTGGAAGCCGCCGAGCGGCTCGCGGCCGAGGGGATCGCGGCGGAGGTCATCTCCGTCACCTCCTACAGCGAGCTCGAGCGCGGCGCCCGCGAGGTCGAGCGCGCGCGAAGGCTCGGCGACGAGTGCGCAGGCAGCCATCTCGAGACCCTCCTGCCCGGAACGGCGCCGGTGATCGCCGCCACCGACTACGTTCGGGCCGTTCCCTCGCTGATCGCGCCCTACCTTTCGGCACCGATCACCGTTCTGGGCACCGACGGGTTCGGCCGATCGGCGACGCGCGCCGCGTTGCGCGCTTTCTTCGAGGTGGACGCGGCCTCCATCGCACTCGCGGCGGCGCAGGCGCTGGCGCGGCGCGGCGCGCTGCCCGACGGCGTTCTGGCGCGTCTGCGCGCGACCGTGGCGTCCGATCCCGGCAACCCGCCCTGGCGGGCCTGATACGACGGCCCGGCAGCCTGCGCCTCCTCCCCTGATCATGGCAGGGTCATTTTCCCCAGCCCGAATTTTCTCTGTCCTGAATTGTGGCCAAATCTAGGCCATTTTGCGCCGAGCTTGTGCAGCGCGCTCGACCGAACCTGTATTTTAGGCTAGGGTCGAGTTACAGAATCGATATGAGAACCGGTCAATTTTCGGCCGATCGACCTGTAACCCACGGTCCAGCGCCTCCTCATTAATCTTTTGGAGACGATGGTCGATCAAATTGACGATTACGACCGCGCGGTCACTGAAACAGTTCGTTTCCTCGCATCTCGCCTCAAAGACCCAATATTTTTGACATATTCTTTTCAGGTGACGCCAATGAAACTCAATGAATTCCGGGCAGTTTTGCGTCGATCCAAGCTTCCGGTTCCGATGTTGGAAAGCCTTCTGATCTGCGCCGGCGTCGTCGCGCTGCTGATTTGGGGGTGATCTGATATCCCCACGCCCCGCCCCCGGAACATTCGGGGACGGGGGCCGGCGCGGCGCTCAGCTGCCGGCGGCTTGCGCGAGGGCCGGCCTGATCTGGGCCTCGATGACACGCTGCGTGATCGGGCCCGCGAAGCGCAGCACGATCTGCCCTTCGCCATCGATGACATAGGTCTCGGGAACACCGTAGGCCCCCCATTCGAGCGCCATGCGCCCGCTGGCATCGGCGGAAACGGCGGCGAAGGGGTTGCCGAGCTCCTGCAGGAAGCCGATCGCGTTGTCAGGCTTGTCCTTGTAGTTCACCCCGTAGATCGGGATGCCCTCTTCGGCCAGGGCGATGAGGTTCGGATGCTCGACCCGGCAGGGCGCGCACCAGCTGGCCCAGATATTCACCATCTTGACCCCCGGCTCATCGAGCAGATCGCGGGTGAACTCAGGGTAGTCCCCAAGCGGCGTCAGCTCCATCTGCGGCGCGGCCTGCCCGGTCAGGGAGGAGGGGAGCGCGTCGGGATCCTCACGCTGCATCCCGGCATAGAACAGTGCGGCAAGCCCCAGGAACAGGGCCGGCGGCGCGATCATGAGAAGCGGAATCCTAGCCATTGCGGCGTCTCCCTTCGGCGGCGGCAAGATCGCGGCGCGCCTTGCGGCTGCGGCTCCAACTGGCGAAGACGATCGCGCCGAGCAGCGCGAAGCTCCCGGCATAGGCCGCCGTCACCTCGAACGCGTATTTGCCAAGATCGGGCATCAGGCCATCCTCTCGCGAAGTTGCAGGGCGTGAAGGCGCCTGAGACGAATCTCGGTCCGGGTCCGGACGAGGACGAGTGCCAGGAACAGCAGTACGAAGCCGGCCATGGTCACGAGCACGGGATAGAAGAAGATGTCGGCGACGTTCTTCTCCTTGTCGAGGCTCAGCGATGCGCCCTGATGTAGGCCCTGGTTCCAGAAGTTCACCGCGTAGCGGCTCAGCACCGCGAAGACCGACCCGACGAGACAGAGGATCGAGGTCAAATCGGCGGCCGTGTCCGGATCGTCGATCGCCGTCCAGAGCGCCATGTATCCCAGGTAGAACAGGAACAGGATCAAGAAGGAAGTCAGCCGCGGATCCCATGCCCACCAGGTGCCCCACATCGGCTGACCCCAGATCGCCCCCGTCAGCAGCGCGATCAGCGTCATCGTCACCCCCACCGGGGCGGCCGCCTTGGCGACGAGAGCGCTGACATGATGCCGACGGATCAGCCAGATCAGCGAGCCGAGCAGCATTGCGCCCCAGGCGTTGATCGCCATCATCGCGGCGGGGACATGAAGATAGAAGATCTTGACCGTCGACCCCTGACGGTAGTCGTCCGGCGTAAAGAAGAAGCCCCAGACAAGGCCGATCACGAGCAGGAGCAGCGACAGGCCGGACAGGGCCGGCACCAGCGGCGCGGTGACCTTCATGAACTTGGCGGGATTGGCGAAAGACCACAGGGACATGGGAACAGGCTCTAGCTTTCGATGGGGGCTGCGCGCAAGATGGTGGCACGCAACTGTGAAGGCGCCAAGGGGCGCGGTGTGGCGTATGAGGCTCAGCGCATGTTGATCCGCAGGGCCGCGGCCGCCGCGAGGGGCGCCAGCGCGAGGCAACCGGCGGTGATCGCGCCGAGCAGCAGCAGCGCGGCCCCCGCCGCCAGTCCTTCGGCGCCACGCCGCGCGACCTCGGCGCCGAAGATGAGCGTCGGAATATAAAGAGGCAGCACCAGTAACGAAAGCAGCAGGCCGCCGCGTTTGAGTCCCACGGTGAGCGCGGCGCCGAAGGTCCCGATCAGGCTGAGCGCGGGGGTGCCGATCAGCAGCGACACGAAGATCGGCCAGTATCCGGCGGCGGGCAGGTTCAGAAGGATGCCGAGCGCCGGCGCCGCGAGCGTCAGTGGAAGACCCGTGGTCAGCCAGTGCGCGAGCGCCTTTGCCGCGGCGACCCCTTCGAGGGGCACGGGCGCGGTCGCCAGAAGCTCCAGCGTGCCATCCTCGCGGTCGAGGGCGAAGAGCCGGTCGAGCGACAGCAGGCAGGACAGCAGCGCGCCCATCCACAGGATGCCGGGCGCCACGAGGGCGAGCCGTCCGCTTTCGGGGCCGATCCCGAAGGGAACCAGAACCGTGACGATGAGGAAGAAGGCCAGCGCGAGACCGAAGCCGCCGCCCGACCGGAAGGCAAGCGCGAGATCGCGCAGCACCAGAGCGCTCATGCGAAGGCCTCGCCATCGGCATCATCGTCGAATTGTGACACCGGGATCGCTGCGCGGCCGTGCCTTTCACTTGCGCGGAACGGCGTCAGATCAAGGGTTTCCGCTTCGAAGTCAAAGTCGATATGGGTTGCGATCAGTGCCGAGCCACCTTGCGCGAGATGCGCCCGGACCGCCTGCCCGAACAGCGCCACGCTGGGCCGGTCGAGCGAAACCGTCGGCTCGTCCAGCGCCCAGATCGGCCGGCCCGTGACAAGCAGGCGCGCCAGTCCCAGGCGGCGCCGCTGTCCAGCCGACAGATGCTGCGCCGCCCGGTCGCGCAGGGGGCGCAGGTCGAAGGCATCGATCGCCTCGGCGGCCCGTCCGGTCCGTCCGTAGATACCGGCCCAGAAGGCGAGGTTCTCGGCGACGGTCATGGTCGGCTTCAACCCGTCGGCATGGCTTGCATAGGCGATGGCGTCGGCGGGCATCACGATGCGTCCCGCGAGAGGCGCCTGCAATCCGGCGACGGTGCGCAGGAGCGTGGTCTTGCCGATGCCGTTCGGGCCGCGCAGGATCAGTGCCCGGCCGGGGAGCAACCGGAACCCCACCCCCGAGATCACCGCGCGCCCGCCGCGCGCGATGGCGAGATCGGCAACCTCGAGGATGGCGGAGGCGCTCACGCGGGGCGCGGCAGGGCACGCAGAGCGGCACCGACGCGGCGCCCCTCGCTCAGCAGCACGTTGTAGGTGCGGCAGGCCGCCGGCGAGGACATCGCCTCGATCCCGAGCCCCGCCTCCTCGAGCTTCGCGCGCAGGCTGGCCGGCAGGTGGGCGATCTCCGCTCCCGTCCCCATGAAGAGCACGTCGATCTTGCCGCGCGCGGCAAGGAGCGGCGCGGCATCATCGTATCCGCCCCAGTCCTGAACACCGCCCGGCAGGATCAGGCAATCGCCGTGGATCAGCTGCCCGCCGACGCGAAAGAAGCCCGGCCCGTATCCCTCGACCGGCAATCCATTCTCGAAATTCACTTCGTTGAGGCGCATCGCGCTTCCCTTCGGGTCAGATATGGCCGGCCCAGAATGGCAGAACCCGAGCCGCTGGTACAGGCGCGGCCCGGCGGGAACTGCCCATCCGGCTCTGCCCTCGCCGGGCCGTGCCAGTGGCCCGTGTTCAGGCGTCGATATCGGCGAACTGGTTGCCCGTCGTGTCGTTTCCCTTGCTCCAGTCGCGCTTGACTCCGAGGAAGAGCACGACATTCTTGGCCACGAAGACCGAGGAATAGGTGCCGACGACGACGCCCCAGGTGATCGCGAAGACGAAGCCGCGGATCACGTCTCCGCCCAGTATGAGCAACGCGATCAGCGCCAGAAGCGTCGTGCCACTGGTCATCAAGGTGCGGCTCAGCGTTTCGTTCACGCTCAGGTTCATGACATCGCGCAGCGGGGTCTTCTTGTACTTGATCAGGTTCTCGCGCAGCCGGTCGAAGATCACGACCGTGTCGTTGATCGAGTAGCCGATGATGGTCAGGATCGCCGCGATCGTGGCGAGATCGAACCGGATCTGCAGCGCCGAGAACACCCCGATCGTGAGGATCACGTCGTGAAAGAGCGCGGCCACCGCGCCCACGGAGAACTGCCACTCGAACCTGAGCCAGATATAGAAGAGGATCGCCGCGAGAGCCGCCGCGACCGCGATCATGGCCGTGCGAATGAGCTCGCCGGAAACCTTCGGTCCGACGCTCTCGACCGAGGGGAAGGTGATCGTGGGATCGACCTGCTGCAGGGCGGCCTCGACCTCGGCGATGGTGTCGCCGGTCACGCTTTCCTGCCCATCCTGCGCCTGGATGCGGATCATCGCGACATTCTCATCGGCGGCGAAGCCCGGATCGAAGACCTCGGAAATCACCACGTCGCCCAGATCGAGCGGCGCGATCGCATCGCGATAGGCGCCGATCTCGACGGCGCCGGTGCTTTGCGTCCGGATCGTCGTGCCGCCCCGGAAGTCGATGCCGAAGTTCAGGCCGACGAGCGCCCAGACCGCGAGCGAGAGCAGCATCGCCACGATGGAGGCGCCGAAGGTCAGCTTGGCGTATTTGAAGAAATCGAAGTTCGTCTGGGCGGGAACGAGTTTCAGGCGCATCTCAGACCTCGATCGTTTTGGGGCGGCGGCGTTCGAACCATGTGACGATGATCAGCCGCGTGACGTAGATTGCCGTGAAGACCGAGGTCAGGATGCCGATCCCGAGCGTGACCGAGAAGCCGCGCACCGGGCCCGATCCGAGCACGAAGAGGATGACCGCGATGATGAAGGTCGTGATGTTGGCGTCGATGATCGCGCTGAGCGCCTTCTCGTAGCCCAGCTCGATGGCCCGTGCCGGACCGCGCGCGGTCTTGAGCTCCTCGCGGATGCGCTCGAAGATCAGCACGTTGGCATCCACCGCCATGCCGATCGTGAGCACGATGCCGGCGATGCCCGGAAGGGTCAGCGTGGCGCCGATCACGCTCAACAGCCCGAAGAGCAGGAAGACGTTCAGGATCAGCGCGATGTTGGCAAAGATACCGAAAAGACCGTAGCTCAGCGCCATGAAGACCAGGACCCCGGTGAAAGCGATGATCGTGGCGATGCGGCCCGCATCGATGCTGTCCTGTCCCAGTTCGGGACCGATGGTGCGCTCTTCGAGAAAGACCAGCTCCGCCGGCAGGGCACCGGCGCGCAGCAGGATCGCGAGCTGCGTCGATTCCTCGACCGTGAAATTGCCGGTGATGATGCCCGATCCACCCGGGATATGGCTTTGAATCACGGGGGCGGAGATCACCTCGTCATCGAGAACGATGGCGAAGGGCGCGCCGATATTCTCGGCGGTGTAGTCGCCGAACTTGCGAGCGCCCGAGGGATTGAAACGGAAGTTCACCGCCGGGCGGCCGTTCTGGTCAAAGGCTGGCTGCGCGTCGGTGAGCTCCTCGCCGGTCACGACGGGGGTGCGGGAGATGACGTAGAAGACGCCCTCCTCCTCCATCGCCGGCAGGACCGCGTTGCCCGCGCCGGCGGCCTGATCGGCATCCGCGCTGCGCCCGATGACGGGGTTGAAGGTCAGCTGCGCGGTGGTGCCGATGAGCGCCTTCAGCTCGGCGGCGCTGCCGATGCCGGGCACCTGGATGAGGATCCGGTCGGTGCCCTGCCTCTGGATCGTCGGCTCGCGCGTGCCGACCTCGTCGACGCGGCGGCGGATGATCTCGAGGCTCTGGCGGATGGTGCGATCGTCGGTGGAGGCCTGTTCGGCCTCCGAGAGCTGCACCGTGATCTCGGCGCCGCTCCCGGCAACCTCGATGTCCGAGGCGCCCGCCCCGGTCAGGCTGGTGACCGGGCGTGCCAGTTCGCGGATCAGCTCCAGCGCGCGGGGCATTCCCTCCGGGTTCGACAGCCTCAGACGCAAGGTGCCGTCATCGGTATCGACACGCCGGAAGGTGCCGACATCGCCGCGCGCATCGCGCAGCACGTTGCGCACCTCGGGCCAAAGCCCGTCCATCCGGTCGGCATAGACCTCCTCGACCTTCACCTCGGCCAGAAGATGGGCCCCGCCACGCAGGTCGAGCCCGAGATTGACGAGGCTCGAGGGCAGGAAGTCCGGCCATTGCGACGCCGCCTCGAGGCGCTCGGGCGTCGCGCCGAGCTTCTCGATCTCGACGAGAGCGTCATTGTGTTGCTCGACGCGCGAGTAGAAGGCGTTGGGCATCGCCAGCACCAATCCGAGGGCGATCAGCCCCCAGATCACCACCCGCTTGAACAGTGGGAATTGCAGCATGATCGCTCCAGCGCCTCAGACAGGTTTCACCGCGGCTCAGCCGGCGGCGGTGGGTTCGGTCTTGTTGAGAACCTGCGCGATGGTCCCGCGCAGCACGCGGACCTTGACGCCCTCGGCCAGCTCGACCTCGACCTCGCCGTCTTCCTTGACCTTGGACACCTTGCCGATCAGCCCGCCGGCGGTGACCACCTGGTCGCCGCGACGCAGCGCCTCGATCATCTTCTGATGCTGCTTGGCCTTCTTCTGCTGAGGGCGGATCAGGAGGAAATACATGATCGCGAAGATCAGGATCAGCGGGATGAAGCTAGCGAAAGCGCCGCCGGCGCCCCCGGCCGCTTGCGCATAGGCAGGCGTGGCAAACATGGAGTGATGTCCTTCGGTTCTGGAGGGCGCACCGCGCCCCCGGCCAGTTCGGCGCAGACCCTATATCCGGGTCGGCGCATTGGCAAGCGAGCGGGCGGAGACCGCTCCGGTGGTCTATATTGACCTGACGTAAAACGGCCTCCAGTCTTTTCGCGGTCGGCATTGACTGACGAAGGGGAGGAAAACTGATGAAACGATATCTTGCGGGCGCAGCAGCCATCGCCGTCGCCGCCGGCGGTGCTTATGCGCAGAACGCGGAGGTTCCCGACAATCTCGAGAAATTGTCGAATTTCCAGTCGACGGGCACAACCGAGTTCACGACCATCGAGCAGGGCGGAGATTTCGCCGAAGGGATCAAGAAGACCCTCGAGAAGATCACCCTGCCCGACGGGTTCAAGATCGAGCTTTATGCCATCGTGCCCGATGCGCGCCACATGGCCGTCGGCCCGCAGGGCATCGTGACCTTCGTGGGTACCCGCAAGGACAAGGTCTGGGCCGTCACGGACCGCAACAAGGACCGTGTCGCGGACGAGGTGAAGGATTTTGCCCCCTCGCTGCAATTCACCATCCCCAACGGGCCCTGCTTTGGGGATGACGGCTTTCTCTACATCGCCGAGCAGAACCGCGTGCTGCTGTTCCCGGCGGCGGAGTTCTTCTACGAATCGCCCGATGTGGCCGCCTTCAACCTCGTGGCGCAAGGCGAGCTGATCCCGCCCGACGAGGAATCGTTCAACCATACCGCGCGCGTCTGCAAGATAGGGCCCGACGGAATGATCTATATCTCGCTGGGCCAGCCCTTCAACGTGCCGGCCCCCGAGAAGATGGAGAAATACAACAAGCACGGGATCGGCGGCATGATCCGCATGAACACCGATGGCACGGGGCGCGAGGTCTATACCCGCGGCATCCGCAATTCGGTCGGGCATGACTTCCATCCCGAAACGGGCGAGCTGTGGTTCACCGACAACCAGGTGGACGGGATGGGCGATGACATCCCGCCCGGCGAGATCAACCGCCAGACCGCCGCCGGCCAGAACTTCGGCTTTCCGTGGTATGGCGGCGGCAGCACCCGCACCAACGAGTACAAGGACGAGGAGGTGCCCGCCGACGTGGTGATGCCGGCCTCCGAAACGGTGGCGCATGCCGCCGATCTGGGGATGGAATTCTACGACGGCGGCATGTTCCCGCCCAAGTACAAGAATGCCATCTTCTCCGCGCAGCACGGCTCCTGGAACCGCACCACGCCGGTGGGCGCGCGGGTGATGGTCACCTTCATCGACGATGAGGGCAACGCCGCGACCGAACCCTTCGCGGAGGGCTGGATCGACGAGAACGGCGAGTATCTGGGGCGCCCCGCCGCGGTGGCCGAGCTTCGCGACGGATCGCTGCTGATTTCGGACGACCTGGCCGGCGCGCTCTACCGGATCAGCTACGAGAAATGAGCCTTCGCGCCCTCATCGTCGCCGGCGGGGTTTTCCTCGCCGGTGCCGCTTCGGCGCAGGATCTGCCGCAAGGGGATCCGGCCGAGGGCCGCAAGCTGGCGAACATGTGCCGCACCTGCCATGGCATCGACGGCTTTGCGAAAATCCCGATCGCGCCGCATATTGGCGGCGAGCCCGCTGGCTATATCGCCGCGCAGCTCACCGCCTTTCGCAGCGGCGCGCGGATGCACGAGATGATGAGCGTCGTCGCCGCGAGCCTGAGCGACCGGCAGATTGCCGATGTGGCCGCCTGGTATGGCGCGCAGCAGGTCAGCGCATCCGTGCCCGCCGGGGCGGACCCCGCGCCCGCGCCCTGTGCCGCATGTCATGGCGAGGACGGCATCGCCGTGGTCGAGGACGCGCCCAATCTCGCGGGCGAGACCAACATCTACATAGACACGCAGCTCAAGGCCTTCCGGGGCGGCAAGCGTGAGCACGAGGTGATGAGTCCCATCGCGGCCGAGCTGACGGATACGGAAATCCGCGCCTTTGCCGACTGGTATGGCGCGGTCGAGCTGACGATCACATCGCCCGAGTGATGGCCCGCCCCGCTTCGCGGCGGGCGGCGGCGCGGGGCCCGGGCCTGAGGCCCCGGCATGTGGGCAAGGCGGGGCCGGTCATTGGTTCCGCCGGGGCGGGAAATCGGTCATAACACGGCGACTCGAACCACAGGACCGCAGAACATGCACGATATCCGGATCATTCGCGATGACCCCGCCGCCTTCGACGCCGCTATGGCCCGCCGGGGCCTCGATGGGATCTCGGAGCAGGTTCTGCGGATCGACGATGCGCGCCGGGCCGCAATCCATGCCGCCGAAACCGCCAAAGCTGAACAGAACGCGGCCTCCAAGAAGGTCGGCGCGGCGAAGGCATCCGGCGACGAAGCCGAGTTCGAGCGTCTTCGCGCTCTCGTCTCGCAGAAAAAGAGCGAACTTGCATCCCTCGAGGCCGAGGCAAAACAACGCGATGGCGAGCTGACGACGCTGCTGATGACCTTGCCGAACATCCTCGACGCCGAGGTGCCTGCAGGGCGCGACGAGGCGGACAATGTCGAGATCCGCCGTTGGGGCACGCCCGCCGAGTTCGATTTCACGCCTCGCGAGCATTACAAGCTCGAGGCGGCAGCCGGGCTCGACTTCGAAACGGCCGCGCGGCTCTCCGGCGCCCGGTTCGTCGTCATGCGCGGCGCGATGGCCCGCCTCCACCGCGCGCTCGCGCAGTTCATGATCGACATGCATGTCGACAGGCATGGTCTCGAGGAGACGAACGCGCCCGTCCTTGTGCGCGATGAGGCGATGCTGGGCACCGGGCAGTTGCCGAAATTCGCCGAAGACAGCTACGAGACGACGAATGGCTGGTGGCTGATCCCCACATCCGAAGTCACCCTGACCAATTCCGTGCGCGAGCAGGTGCTCGAGGCCGCCGCGCTTCCACTGCGCCTTACCGCCCATTCGCTGTGTTTCCGCTCCGAGGCCGGCAGCGCGGGAAAGGACACGGCCGGGATGCTGCGCCAGCACCAGTTCGAGAAGGTCGAGATGGTCTCGATCACCAGCGCCGCGCAGAGCACGGACGAGCACGAGCGGATGACCGGCTGCGCCGAGGCGGTCCTGCAGGCGCTCGGCCTTCCCTTCAGAACGATGCTCCTGTGCGAGGGGGATACCGGCTTCGGTGCGCGCCGCACCCACGACATCGAGGTCTGGCTTCCCGGTCAGAACACCTATCGCGAGATCTCCTCGGTCTCGAACATGGGCGACTTCCAGGCTCGCCGGATGCCCGCACGGATGCGTCCCGACGGCGGCGGCAAGCCCGAATTCGTCCATACGCTGAACGGATCGGGCCTTGCGGTCGGGCGCTGCCTGATCGCGGTTCTCGAGAACGGACAGCGCGCCGACGGCTCGGTGGCCCTGCCCGAGGCACTGCATCCCTGGATCGGCGGCAAGACCGAGATCACCGCCTCGGGCAAGCTCGCCTGAGAACGCGAACGGCTCGGAACGGCGGAGGCTCCTTCGCCATTGCCGAGCCGCCACGCACCGCTATCTTGCCCACGCATGTGGAAAGCCCTTCTCGTTCTCGCGCTTGCCCTGGCCTTCGCCGCGGCGCCGCTCCTGACCCCCGATTTCGGTGGGTTCGATCCGTCGCTCTATCCGCAGCCGCAGGATGACCCGCCGGTGCAGCCCAAGGGCTATGCCTTCGCGATCTGGGGGCTGATCTATGCCTGGCTGGTCATCCATGCCGGGTTCGGCGTGATCGCGCGAGCGCGCCATGACGACTGGACCCCCACACGGCGCCCGCTCGCGGCCAGCCTGCTCGTGGGTGTGCCCTGGTTATCGGTCGCGATGATGAGTCCGGTCTGGGCCTCGATCATGATCTGGATCATGCTCGTCTGCGCGATCGCGGCCCTGCTGCGTGCGGGTCCGGCCGATCACTGGCTGCTGCGCGCCCCGATCGGGCTCTATGCCGGATGGTTGACCGCGGCCAGCTTCGTCTCCCTCGGCCTGCTCGCCGCGGGCTGGGGCCTCGTGGATCAACGCATCGCCGCCTGGGCCGCCGTCGCCGGGACCGTGCTCTTCGCCATCGCCGTACAAAGGCGCAGCACGGCCCGCACCTATGGCGCGGCGGTGGTCTGGGCCTTCATCGCCATCGCGGTGCAGAACTACGCCACCGACCCGTGGCTGACCGGCGGCGCCCTGGTGGCGGCCGCGCTCATCGCCATCGTGGCCGCCATCGGGCCGAACCGGCGCTACCGCTGAGGGCGGTCAGCCGCTGGCCGGTCCTTTCCCCAGATGCTTGCGAAGCCGTGAGGGCGTCGATTTCTTGTTGTTCTTGTACGGATTGTCCTCGGCCTGGCTCCGCAGGTAGAGCCGGATCGGCGTGCCGGGCATGTCGAAATGCTCACGCAGACCATTCACCAGATACCGGTTGTAGCTCTCGGCGAGCTTGTCAGGATGCGAGCACATGACCACGAAGCCCGGCGGGCGGGTCTTGGCCTGGGTCATGTAGCGCAGCTTGATGCGTCTGCCGCCGGGAGCGGGCGGCGGATGCGCCTCGACCATCGCCCCGAGCCAACGGTTCAGCCGCGCGGTCGAGATGCGCCTGTTCCAGACTTCATGTGCCCTGATGACCGCGGCCTGCAACTTGTCGAGATTCTTGCCGGTTTTGGCGGAGACGGTGACGAGGGGCGCGCCGCGAAGCTGCGGCAGCAACCGCTCGAAGGCTTCGCGCAGCTCGCGTGCCTTGTTGGACTTGTCGTCCTCGATATCCCACTTGTTCACGGCGATGACGACCGCCCGTCCCTCTCGCTCGGCGAGGTCGGCAAGGCGGAGATCCTGTTGCTCGAAGGGGATCGATACATCGAGAAGCAGGATCACGACCTCGGCGAACTTGATGGCGCGCAGCCCGTCGGAGACGCTCATCCGCTCGAGCTTCTCCTGGACCTTCGCCTTCTTGCGCATGCCGGCCGTGTCGAAAAGGCGGACGGGCACATCGTCCCAGTCCATCGTGACGGAAATGGAATCGCGCGTGATGCCCGCCTCCGGCCCGGTCAAGAGCCGCTCCTCGCCAAGGAACTGATTGATCAGGGTGGACTTTCCCGCATTGGGCCGGCCGACGACCGCGACCTGGAGCGGCTTCTCACGCGTCGGCACGCGCGGGGCATCCTCGGGCTCGCCCTTGTCGTCGAGGCGCAGCGTGACATCCGTCTCCGGCGCCTCGGCGCTGTCGTGGCGGGCCCGCTCGGCGAAGGCATCCGCGAGGGGCATGAGCTGCGCATGCAGATCGTTGAGCCCCTCGCCGTGCTCGGCGGAAAGCGCGATCGGCTCGCCGAGCCCGAGCCCCCAGGCCTCGATCAATCCGCCCTCGGCGGCGCGTCCCTCGGCCTTGTTGGCCGCGAGGATCACGTTGGCATTCTTCTTGCGCAGGATCTCGGCGAAGATCTCGTCCGTTGGCAGGATCCCGACCCGGGCATCGACCATGAAGAGGCAGATATCGGCCATCTCGACGGCGCGCTCGGTCAGCCTGCGCATCCGTCCCTGCAGCGAATCGTCCGTCGCCTCTTCGAGACCGGCCGTATCGATGACGGTGAAGCGCAGATCGCCGAGCCGCGCCGCGCCTTCGCGCAGGTCGCGGGTGACGCCCGGCTGGTCATCCACGAGCGCGAGGCGCTTGCCGACGAGGCGGTTGAAGAGGGTCGACTTGCCCACATTCGGGCGGCCGACGATGGCAAGGGTGAAACTCATGGCCGTCTCCGATCACTCAGGCTGAGGCCCATATACCCTTTGTCGCCTATCTGAAAGCCAGAAGCTGTCCAGCCTGCGAGACGACGTAGAGGGTGCGTCCGGCGACAACGGGATTGGTGCTCGCGCCCGAGGGCAGCTCGAGACGCCGCAGGATGCGGCCGCTGACCGGATCGGCCCCGCGCAGATACCCGTCCGAGGAGGCGATCCACAAAAGGCCGCCCGCCAGGATCGGCCCGTAATGGGCGTAGACGGCCTCCCGCCGCTTGGGCAGGGGCGATTCGAAATAGGGCAGCGGATTGGACCAGATCCGCTCGCCGGTCGCCGCGTCGAGGCGGATCAGCTCGGCCTGGTCGGTCGCCGCGAAGAGCGAGCCGCCGCTCACGAGCGGCGGGGACATCGCGCCCTCGCGCGCTTCCCAAAGCTGCGTTCCGCTCGACAGATCGAAGGCCGCGATCCGCCCCGAGGGATTGCCCGCGTAGACGGTGTTCCCCTTGATGACCGGATCGCCCGTGATGTCGGTGATCGAGGCATAGGTCGGCTCCGGCCTGTTGCCCGCGACATGGCCCTTCCAGACCCGCGTGCCCCCCACCGGCAGCGCAGCGATGATCTCGGTGCTCGAGAAGGGAAAGACGGCATAGCCTTCCGCGATCGCGGGCGCCGCGCCGTTGACCACGCCCGCCTCGCTCGGGGTGCCCGTGAAGCTCCAGCGCACGCGGCCGTCGGCGGTGTCGATGGCCAAGGCCCGCGCATCGCGGGTCACCACGTAGACCAGATCGTTCGCGACCGTCGGCGCGCCGGTGGCGGTCGCGTCGAGATCCTGCCGCCAAAGCTCGGCCCCGGTCGCCACGTCGAGCGCGGCGAGACCGGCGAAGCCCGTCGAGACGAAGAGTTTGCCGCCCGACACGGCGAGCCCGGCGCCCGATGCGTCATCCGTCCGCTCGCCGGCCGGCGTGAGATCCGCCGACCACAGCCTGCGTCCGGCCAGATCATGCGCCATGACGCGGGCGCGGCTGTCGACCGTGAAGATGCGCCCGGCATCGATTGCCGGGTCGGCGGTGATGTGATGCTTGCGTCCCTCGCCCTGCCCGATCGGCGTGGACCATACAAGGCGCGGCGTGGCCGAGAACGCCGCATGTCCCTGCGCATGGGCGGGACCGCCTGCACGATGGGTCCAGGAGGCGATATCGACCGCCGGCGGCAGCGTGATCGGCAGGGCGCGGTCCACGGAGGAGGCGGCGGGCCGCTCACCGTCGACCGTCAGCCGCTCGCCGCTCAGGATCAGCTCGGGCTCCGTGCAGCCGGCTGCGAGACTGCCCAGAATGGCGGCGATCAGTGCCGGTTTGATGGTCATCGCTTTGCCCCTACCCGTCCCGTTCATTGGATCGTGCGGCGGCGATCCCGCCAGCCGCGCGCCGTTTTCAGCCAGCGTCGAGCGATCCGCCGAGCGCCACAATCAACTGCGACACACGCCGGCGCAAGTCCGGGGTCGCATCGCCATCCTCGAGAATGGCGCGCAGTCGCTCGAGTGCCGCATCTTTCTGCTCCGCGGCGACTTCCGCGAGGGCGAGCTGCTCGAGCGCGAGGAGCCTGAAGGGGGCGCCGGGTGCCTGCAGGGGCTCCAGGAGGGCGGCGATCCGCTCGAGCGGAAGCGTGTCCTGCTCGATCATGACGATCTTCAGGGCGGCGAGGTCGCGGTAGAGCTGCGGCAGCTCGCCGCCGGCGACGATCTCCTCGAGCTGCGTGACCGCGGGGCCCGCGCCATCGCTGCCCTCGGCGGCCATCATCGCGATCACGGCACGCTGCGCCCCTTCGGCGGGGATTGCCAGAAGCGCCGCGCGCCGCGCCTCGGGGCTGTCCTTTGCGAGGGAGGCGAGGATCGCATCGCCGAACGCCTGCGCCTGTGCGGCATCGCGCGCCTGGCGCCATTCGTTCCACGCAGCGCCCCCGACGATCAGCACGACCGCGAGCACCGCGATCCAGCCATAACGCTTGATGAAGCCGAACAGGCGCTCGCGCCGGACCTCTTCGGACACTTCGTCGATGAAACTGTCGGTATTGCTCACGCCTGCCTCCGGATTGCTGCGCCCGTCTTACCCCGAGCGCGCGGGAAATGTGAAGCGGTTGCGGCACCGCGCCCGCGCGGTCTCACGCGTTCTCCTCCTCGGCGGCCTGTCTTTGCCAAAGGCTGGCATAACGCCCCCCGCGAGCCAGGAGCGCGGTATGCGATCCGCTTTCGACAATCAGGCCGTTCTCGAGCACCACGATCCGGTCCGCGTCGGCGATGGTCGAAAGACGGTGTGCGATGGTCAGGACCGTGCGCCCTTCGCCCATCGCGCGCAGCTGATCCTGGATGTCGCGCTCCGTCTCGGTATCGAGCGCGCTCGTGGCCTCGTCCAGCAGCAGGATGGGCGGATCCTTGAGCAGGGTGCGGGCGATGCCGACGCGCTGCTTCTCGCCGCCCGAGAGTTTCAGCCCGCGCTCGCCCACGGCCGTGTCGTAGCCCTCTGGCAAGGCGATGATGAAATCGTGGATACGCGCATGCCTGGCGGCCGCCTCGATCTCGGCCTCGCTGGCACCGGGCCTGCCATAGGCGATGTTGTAGCGGATCGTGTCGTTGAAAAGCACCGTGTCCTGCGGCACGACGCCGATCTGCGCGTGCAGGCTGTCCTGCGTGACATCGCGCAGGTCCTGCCCGTCGATCCGGATCGATCCGCCATTGACGTCGTAGAAGCGGAAAAGGAGCCGGCCGATCGTGGATTTGCCCGAACCCGACGGGCCCACGATGGCCCAGCGCTCGCCGGCCGGCACGCGCAAGGTGATCCCCTTGAGTATGGGACGCGCGGCATCGTAGCCGAAGCTGACATTGTCGAAGACGACCTCGCCGCCACTCACGCGCAGCTCGCGCGCATCGGCCGCATCGCGCACCTCCGCAGGCTGCTCGAGAAGACCGAACATCTCTCCCATGTCCACGAGCGCCTGCCGGATCTCGCGATAGACGGTCCCAAGGAAGTTCAGCGGCGTGGTGATCTGGATCATGTAGGCGTTGACCATGACGAAATCGCCCGTCGTCAGCGCGCCGCTCTGAACGCCCGCCGCCGCCATCACCATCACCGTGACCAGCCCGGCGGTGATCAGCAGGGCCTGTCCGAAATTCAGGAAGGACAGGGTATAGGCGGTCTTGATCGCGGCCTTCTGGTAGCCGGCCATCGCCATGTCGTAGCGCTCCGCCTCGCGCAGTTCGGCGCCGAAATACTTCACCGTCTCGAAATTGAGCAGGCTGTCGATCGCCTTCTGGTTCGCGTCCTGGTCCTGGGCGTTCATCTCGCGGCGGATCTTAACGCGCCATTCGGTGATGGCGAAGGTGAAGGCGACATAGAGCACCACCGTCACCGCGAGAACCAGCAGGTAGCGGATGTCGAAGACGACGGCGAGCACCACCCCCGTCAGGATCAGCTCGAGCGCCAGGGGCCCGATCGAGAAGAGCAGGAAGCGCAGCAGGAACTCCACCCCCTTCACCCCGCGCTCGATGATCCGGCTCAGCCCCCCGGTCTTGCGGCTGATGTGGTAGCGCAGGCTCATCCTGTGGATATGGGTGAAGGTCTCGAGCGCCAGTTGCCGCAAGGCCCGTTGCCCGACTGCGGCGAAGAAGCCGTCGCGCAATTGGTTGAAGCCCGTGCTGAAGAGCCGCGCCATGCCGTAAGCGACGGTCAGCCCGATCGCCCCGGCGCCCAGCATCCACGCCGCCGAAGCCCCCTCGCCCGACAGATTGTCGACGGCGGCCTTGTAGAAGAAGGGCGTGGCGATCGCGATCAGCTTGGCGATCAGGAGCATCACCATCGCCGCGACGACGCGGCGCTTCACCCAGCCCTGCCCCTTTGGCCACAGGTAGGGGGCCACGCGCATGATGACCCGCAGGCCGCTGGCATTCGTCTGCGTGTCTTGTGTCATGGTCCCCGTCCTCGATGAGGCGCGGAGGGTATGCGAGCCCGGCGGGGATGACCAGTGCCGCGGCTCGGCCCCGCCAGCGCCCGGCCCCTCGCCGCTGTCAGATCGCGGGCGCGACCGATCGCCGGGCCCGCCGCGCGCGCCTGTCGGCCAGGAACAGCTCGCCCGAATAGAGCGCGAGCGCCGTCCAGATCATCGCGAAGGCGATGCCGTGCCAAGGGGTGAAGAGCTCGCCGAATATCGCGACGGCGACGATGAATTGCAGCGTCGGGTTGAGATATTGCAGCAGGCCGACACTGGCCAGGCGAAGCCGGCGGGAGGCGTATGAAAAAAGGATCAAGGGCGCGCCGGTGATCGGGCCAGCCGCCAGGAGGAGGAGGGTCTGAACAGGATCGGTGCCGAAGGCGCTCCCCCCGCCCGGCATCATGCCCGTCACCAGCAGGTAGCCCAGCGCGAGAGGCGCGAGCAGGAGCACCTCGGCCGTGACCGACAGGACCGGGCCGGCGGTGATCATCTTCTTGAGCACCCCGTAAAGCCCGAAGGAGCCGGCGAGACCGAGCGAGATCCATGGCGCCGCCCCCAGCCCGAACGCAAGCTGCGCCACGCCCAGCGCGGCCAGGACGATCGCGGCCCATCCCGCCCGGCTCAGCCTTTCGGAAAAGAGCGTGACGCCGAAGAGGACCGCGACGAGGGGGAAGATGTAATATCCCATGCTTGCCTCGAGGCCCCGCCCCGCCTGGACCGAGAAGATGAACAGGAACCAGTTGGTCGAGATCATCACCGCCGCGGCCAGGATCAGCAGCAGGCCGCGCCCCGGCCTGACCACGGCGCGCAGCTCGCCAAGCCGGCCCTGGAGCGCGATCACCCCGGCGAAGAAGACGAGCGACCACAGCGTGCGGTGCGCAAGCACCTTGAGCGGCGGCACCTCGGCCAGAAGCTTGTAATAGAGCGGCGACAGCCCCCAGATGGTGCAGCAGACGATCATCGCGACGAGGCCGCGAAGAGCCGCGTTCGGAGCATCGGGGGCCATTGCGTCAGCGGCCTGCGGTCAGCGCGGTCGAGATCGGCGCGAGCGTGACGCCGGATGCCCGCTCGCTTTCCATCCACTGGTCGAGCGCCTCGAGCGTTTCGGGACGGTTGCGCCCGAAGAGGACGACGGTCGAAAGCTGCCTTGCCCGGAAGGCGGCATGGTCGAGGAAGCGCTTGACCGCGGCACGGTCCTGTCCCTCGCCATCGATCTGCCGGAAGACGAGCGCGCCCGGAATGCCCGCGCGCCTGGCCTCCTGCTGCGCACCGTTCAGTCCGCGCGGGAAGGTCACGAGCCCGTGCCCGGTCTCGTCGAGCCGTGCGAGGATCTGCTGCATCGCCGTCCGGTCGTCCTGCAAGTCGCCCGCTGGGTCATCCATCACCGCGACGGCCTCGGGCACCAGGGTCAGGCTGTCCTGCAGCGCCGCGTCGACATCGCTTGCCAGCGCACCGCGCGGCACCGACGGAATCATCACCACCTCGCGACCGGCCGCGCGGTAGGCGGCGGCACGGCTTTGGGCATCGCGCTGGCCCGCGTCGATCGCGATGGTGACAGGCAGCTCCGTGTCGATCAGCGGTCCGCCCGTGTCGAGCAGCACGATCGACAGGATCGGACCCTCGATCCGTCCGGCCGGCGCGGCCGCATAGCGCATCAGCGCGCTGTCGGGATCGGGCGCCGGGCGCGTTTGCGCCCCGTTGGCGGGCGCCGCATCCTGCGTCCGCTTGCGCGGCCGTACCGGGTTCGCGCCCTGCGGTCCGGTGGCATCGATGACGCGCGGCGCGGGCTCGCGGCCAAAGCCGACACCGCGCAAACCGCCCTCGTCCAGCGCCAGGCGGCGGATACCGGGGGCGGAGGGGCTTGGCGCTTCGGGGGCGAGCACGGCGGGCGCGTCGATGGTCTTCTGGGCAAGCGCGCCGCCGGGGCGCGGTCCGGCACTTGGCGGCTTTCCGGGCTCGGCCCCGCGCATGCCGCCCTCCGGCGCCGCGGGTTCGGCCGCCGGCCGGCTGTCCTGCTCGGGCGCGGCCGGCACGAAGAGCGCGTCCGCGTCCGGATCGGGCCGCTCCGCGCCGGGAGCGGCATCATCGGTGGCAGGCTCCTCGGGCGGTGTCCCGGCCGTCGGTGCCGTCTCGCGGGCTGGTAGATCCGGCGCGGCCGCACCCGCGGATGCCATTTCCGCCGGGCTGCTGCGGGACGTGACGCCTGGCGCCGTATTCTCTGCGAAGATCGAACTCTCGCCGTCCACGGGCGCCGGCGCGCCGGGCGCATCGGCGGCGATGCCATCGACGATCGCGAGACGCTCCAGCGGCTCGACACGTGGCAGCGCGCCTGGCTCGTCGGGAATGGCTGCGCGGCCAGGCGTGGCTGCCGCTCGGTCGCCGCGCATCTCGGCGCGCGGGGCGCCCGGCGGCGCCTCCTCGGTCGGAAGGGGCACGGCCCCCGGCGCCGCGTCCGCGACTTCGACAGCCGGGAGCGCGTCATCCCCCGTCGCCGAGCCGGTATCGCGCTGGGCGGGTTCGCGCGCCGGGGACGGTGTCCGGCCGGTTTCGGGGCGGTCTTCCTCGAAAAGCGCGCTGCCGGCATTCGCCGAAGCATCTTCCCCGGCGCCGCCATCCCGAGGCGCCGCTGCGACTTCCGGCGCGTCTGCCAGTGCTACGGGCTTGTCCTCACCGGAGTGCGTATCGACGAAAAGCCCGCCCTCATCCCCGGCATCGATTTCGCCACCCTCTGCGGAGACGGCATTGGCCGTTTCCGTTTCGGGTGCGGGCGCTGTTTCCGGAACGAAGATCGATGGTTCATCGCCCGGCTCCGGCGTGCCGCCCGGGCTTGTGTTCTCGGCGCTCCGTATCACGGCCGCATCACCGGGCGCGGAGCCGGCGGTCACCGCATCATCGCTCGCAGCATCGCGGCTGGCCTCATCGGTGGCGGCCGCGCCAGAGACCCGAGCGTCCGGTGCGCCGGGCCGGTTGGCCGCGACGGTCCCATCCCCCGGACGCACCGGCAGGCTTCGCTCGTTCACCAGCTGGGCCGCGAGAACCACGCTCAGCGTCGCCGCGACGCTTCCCCAGACCAGACCGGATATGAACCCTCGATTCACGCTCTCACCCCGTTCGTCGCCGAGTGGCGCGCGGTGCTTCGCCGCTTGACGCCAACCGCCCCGTTTGCGCATGTATATCGCGACCGCCCCGGGGGTTCACCCCCTTGCGACAGACCTAGCGACGGGAATCGAACTTTGCTGCTCCTGATCGACAATTACGACAGTTTCACCTATAACCTCGTGCATTATTTCGGAGAGCTCGGCACGGAGGTCACGGTTCGGCGCAACGATGCGCTGACGGTCGCCGAGGCGCTCGCCCTGCGGCCCGAGGGGATCGTGATCTCGCCCGGTCCGTGCGATCCGGACCGCGCCGGCATCTGCGTGCCGCTGATCGAAGGGGCCGCCGAGGCGCGTGTGCCCCTCCTGGGGGTCTGCCTCGGCCATCAGGCGATCGGGCAGGCATTCGGCGGCCGGGTCCAGCGCCATGACGAGATCGTGCATGGCAAGCGCGCCGCGATCCGGCATGGGGGCAAGGGCGTCTTTGCCGGTCTTCCCGATCCGTTGACGGCGACGCGCTATCACAGCCTCGTCGTCGCGCGCGAGGGGCTGCCGGAATGCCTCGAGGTGACGGCGGAGCTCGATGACGGGACGATCATGGGGCTGGCGCACCGGACGCTGCCCATCGAGGGGGTGCAGTTCCACCCCGAATCGATCGCCTCCGACCATGGCCATGACATGCTGCGCAGCTTCATAGGCCGGCTCGGGGTGGCGGCATGAGCGAGGCGCTCAAGCCGCTGATCGCGATCGCCGCCGAACGGGCGCTCAGCCGCGCGGAGGCCGGGGAGGCCTTCGCCATTCTCTTCGAGGGCGATGCGACGCCCAGCCAGATCGGCGGTTTCCTGATGGCGCTGCGCACGCGGGGCGAGTCGGTGGACGAATACGCAGCGGCGGCGGCGGCGATGCGCGACCGCTGCCGCAAGCTGCGCGCGCCGCAGGGCGCAATCGACATCGTCGGCACGGGCGGCGATGGCAAGGGCACGCTGAACATCTCGACCGCCGCGGCCTTCGTGGTCGCCGGCGCGGGCGTGACGGTCGCCAAGCATGGCAATCGCAACCTCAGCTCGAAGTCCGGCGCGGCGGATGCGATCGGCCAGCTGGGGATCGACGTGATGGCCGGCCCCGAGATCACGCAAAGGGCAATCGAGGAAATCGGCATCGGCTTCATGATGGCACCCATCCATCACCCCGTGGTCGCGCATGTGATGCCGACGCGCACCGAGCTGGGAACGCGGACGATCTTCAACATTCTCGGACCCCTCACAAACCCTGCCGGCGTGCGGCGCCAGTTGACGGGCGCCTTTTCCGCCGATGTCATCCGGCCGATGGCCGAGACGCTCGCGGCGCTGGGAAGCGAGGCCGCATGGCTGGTGCATGGCGGCGACGGGACGGATGAGCTGTCGATCTCCGCTCCGAGCCGGGTTGCGATCCTCGAGAACGGCGCCGTGCACGAGACCGAGATCTCGCCGGAGGATGCCGGCCTTCCCCGCCATCCCTTCTCGCAGATCGTGGGCGGAAGCCCGGCCGAGAACGGCGCCGCCTTCCGCGCGCTCCTGCAGGGCGAGGTAAGCGCCTACCGGGATGCGGTCCTGCTCAATTCCGCGGCGGCGCTCCTGCTGGCGGGCCATGCAAGCGATCTCAGGAGCGGCGCGCAGATGGCCGCCGAAAGCATCGACAGCGGCGCCGCGCGCGGCAAGGTCGACGCGCTGGCCGCATTGGCGCCCCTGCGCCGTTGACACTGCCCGTCCGGGGGCGCCGCGCGGGACGTCCCTCCGGCGCCCGGCTCAGCACAGCGCGCGAAGGACGGCGGGCACCTGCCGCTCCAGATCCTCGGCGATCAGTCCCGGCCCGAATTCCAGCGCGGCGGAGACATGCATCCAGCTTGCATCCCGCGCCGCGGGGAGTGGCTGCATGCCGCGTGCGAGCAACCCGGTGATCAATCCCGCGAGCACGTCGCCCGCGCCCGCGGTGGCAAGCCATGGCGCGGCGCGCCCGTAGGCGGCGCTGCTGAGCCAGGTCTCCCCCGATGGCGCCGCGATCACCGTATCATGCCCCTTCAGAAGCACGTGGCACCCCGCCCGCGCGGCCGCTTCGCGCACCGCGGACAGCTTGTCATGCCCGGGGGGCGCGGCAGAGACCTCGCCCAGGGTCCGGCTGATATCGGGGAACAGCCTGGCGAATTCTCCCCCATGCGGGGTCAGGACGCAGGCCTCGTGCAGCAGCGCGAAGGGCGCGTCCTCTCGCGAGAGCAGCGTCAGCGCATCGGCATCGAGAACCGTCGGCCGCCCGGCATCCAGGGCGGCGCGCAGGAGAGCCCCGGCACGCGCATCGGTCCCGAGCCCCGGCCCAAGGCAGAGCGCGTTGATCCGTTCATCACCCGCGAGCCATTCGGTCAGGGCGGCCGCATCGGGCAAGGTCCTGAGCATGACCGCCTCGAGCTGCGCCGCGTTCTCGGCCAAGGCGTCCGGCGGCGGAGCGAGGCTGACCAGTCCGGCACCGATTCTCAGGGCCGCACGGGCGGCGAGCCGTCCGGCCCCCCCGCGCCCGGAGCCCCCGGCCAGAACGAGCGCATGACCGTGATCGAACTTGTGCGCGCCGCGTTTGAGAAGCCCCGCCGGAGGACCGGCAAGGCGCGCGGCGACCGCGGCCCCGCCGATGTCGATCCCGATATCGGCCACCACGAGACGGCCACTGAGCTCCGGCCCCGAGGCTAGGTAATGCCCCGGCTTGGCGGCCGCGAAGGTGACGGTCAGATCGGCCGGGAGGCAGGCGCCGTGGCACCGTCCCGAATCGGCATCGAGCCCGGAGGGAATGTCGACCGCCACGCGCCGGAATGTGTCGGCGCGGCCGGCTTCGGCGATACGCTCGAAAAGCTGTGCCATCTCGCCCGACACCGGGCGGCTCAGGCCGATGCCGAATACCGCGTCGACGAGGAGCGCCGCGTCCGGCAGGGCGTCCGGAGCCTTGCTCGCCGGATGAACTGGGCCGTGGCGCTCCCATGCCGCCCGCGCGCGCGCCGCGTCGGGCGGCGATCGCCCCGACCCGGCCGCGCAGAGCGTGACGGACCAACCGGCCTGCGCCAGATGCCGCGCGATCACGTAACCGTCGCCGCCATTGTTGCCCGCACCGCAAAGAACGACCGCCGCCCGGCCCTGCCCGCCGGCAAGCTCGGGCCAGTTGGTCATGACCGCGCCGAGGGCCGCCTCGCCCGCGCGCTCCATCAGTGCGCCCTGCCCGTTCTGCGGCATCGCGAGGGCCGCCGCCTCTGCCGCGCGCATCTCGCGCGCGCCGATGAGGATGCTCATGCGTCCCACCCCCCGGCACGGGTTTTCAAACCGCACAAAAAATCATCGGTTTGCATGTTCGTTGCGCAGAGCATAGGAATTTCCCTTGAGCCGGCCCGATCGAGACGGGTCTTGCGATTGAGCCCCGAGCCGGGAGATGGTCTGAGCCGGTAGACGCACCTGAAGGAGTTGGCGAACCATGAAAAAGATCGAGGCGATCATCAAGCCCTTCAAGCTCGACGAGGTCAAGGAAGCGCTCCAGGATGTCGGCGTCCAGGGTCTCAGCGTGCTGGAGGTCAAGGGCTTCGGCCGTCAGAAGGGCCATACCGAGCTGTACCGCGGTGCCGAATACGTCGTCGATTTCCTTCCGAAGGTGAAGATCGAGGTGGTTCTCGACGACAACCAGGTCGAGGGCGCCATCGAGGCGATCGTGGCCGCTGCCAAGACCGACAAGATCGGCGACGGCAAGATCTTCGTCTCTCCGGTGGAGCAGGCGATCCGCATCCGGACCGGCGAGACGGGCTCGGACGCGCTCTGAGCCACGGATGCCCGCGCGAGGGCGAAGGAATGACGACGATCCGCCGCCCGGTCCGACCGGCGGCAGAGCCGGGCCCGAAGGCCCGCGAATGAATATCAAACCCGAGGGGACTGGATACCCATGAGCAAATCTGACCTGCTTAAGTTGATCAAGGACGAGGATGTCGAATATGTCGACGTCCGTTTCACCGACCCGCGCGGCAAGCTGCAGCATGTCACCGTGGTCGCCGATCTCGTGGACGAGGATTTCCTCGACGAGGGCTTCATGTTCGACGGATCGTCGATCGCCGGATGGAAGTCGATCGAGCAGTCGGACATGAAGCTAATGCCCGATCCCAGCTCCGCCTATCTCGATCCCTTCTACGCCGAGAAGACGCTGGCCGTGCATTGCACCGTGCTCGAGCCCGACACCAACGAGCGTTATGACCGCGACCCGCGCGCGACCGCCCGCAATGCGGAGGAATACCTCAAGTCCACCGGCATCGGTGATGTCGCCTACATGGGACCCGAGGCCGAGTTCTTCCTGTTCGACGACGTGCGCTTTGCCGTGACCTCGAACAAGGTCTCCTACCAAGTGGACGCCAATGACGGCGCCTGGAACTCGGATACCGAGTACGAGATGGGCAACATGGGTCACCGTCCCGGCATCAAGGGCGGCTATTTCCCGGTCAACCCGATCGATGACGGCCAGGACATCCGCGGCGAGATGCTCTCCACCATGAAGCGGATGGGCATCAAGGTCGACAAGCACCATCACGAGGTCGCCTCCTGCCAGCACGAGCTTGGCATGATCTTCGGCACGCTCACCGAGCAGGCCGACAACCTCCAGAAATACAAGTACGTCATCCACAACGTGGCCCATGCCTATGGCAAGTCCGCGACCTTCATGCCCAAGCCGATTTCCGGCGATAACGGCTCGGGGATGCACGTGAACATGTCGATCTGGAAGGATGGCAAGCCTGTCTTCGCCGGCGACAAGTATGCCGATCTCTCCGACGAGGCGCTGTTCTTCATCGGCGGCATCCTCAAGCACGCCAAGGCACTCAACGCCTTCACCAACCCCTCGACCAACAGCTACAAGCGCCTGATCCCCGGCTTCGAGGCGCCCGTGCTGCGGGCCTATTCGGCGCGCAACCGCTCGGGCTGCGTCCGTATCCCGTGGTCCGAATCCCCCAAGGGCAAGCGCGTCGAGGCCCGCTTCCCCGATCCGGCCGCCAACCCCTACCTGTGCTTCGCGGCGCTGCTGATGGCCGGCATCGACGGGATCAAGAACAAGATCCACCCCGGCGAGGCGATGGACAAGGACCTCTACGACCTTCCCGCCGAAGAGCTGGCCGGCATCCCGACCGTCTGCGGCAGCCTGCGCGAGGCGATGGAAGAACTCGAGAAGGACATGGACTTCCTCGTGGCCGGCGACGTGTTCACCCGCGACCAGATCCGCGGCTACATGGATCTGAAGTGGGAAGAGATCTACGCCTACGAGCACACGCCGCACCCGGTCGAGTTCAAGATGTATTACAGCTGCTGATCGCCCGCGGTCACGGCAGATTGTTTGGAAAGGGCGTCCCACGGGGCGCCCTTTCGCGATATGGGCGCGGGCCATCGGTGCGGGTCCGTATGTCCATCGAGGCATGGTGGCCTCGTAAAAGCGCAAGGTTCGCGCATAATTGTCCGCATTGGGCCACGATCACCGCAATCATGGCCGCTTCATGCCGAAATCTGTCCGCAATTGGCCGCCATCCAAAGGTTAACGGATCGAATGGCGGACACGCAAATGACTGCACGTTACGAAGAGACAACGGCCCGCGTCGAATACGCCGCGCCGATATCGCTCGACATGGCCCGTATCGCAGGCCCCCTCGAGGCCCGGCTGGCCACGCGCGGCGCCCGCTTCGATGTCATCGGGACGACCCAGGACGATGAGCTGCAATTCATCTCCGGCAGCCTCATCGTGACCCTGCGCCGCTGCGCCACCGACGCCTCCAGCCTGCGTGTCGCCGCCGCCAGCCTCGTCGGGGCCGGCCATCCGCGCAGCATGGCCGCGGCAAGGTTCGCGGCCTGCACCGCCGTGGTGCGGCAGCTCCTCGCGCTTCGGCAGGCCGACCGTGTCGTGTGGAAACACAAGGGCCGGACATATGTCACGGCAGAGCAGATGGAGACGGAGATCGAGCCGCAGCGGGTGCGCCGTGCCATGCGGCAGCTTCCGGAGGTGACCGACATGCCGCGCGCCGCGCTGCCGGCTCCGCGGGCGAAGGTCGCCCTGTCCGGGGAGGGCGCGGAGGATGGCGAGCGCGCGATGCGCGATCTGCGCCGCGAGCTTGGCGCCTCCCCGGCCTCGCCCGAGCGTGATCCGGCGCGCCTGGGGGCATGGGGCGAGAAGGTCGCGCTCTACGCGCTGAACGCGCTCCTGGTTGCAATTTGCGCGCCTGTCGGCGCGGGAATGATGGTCTACAGCCTGTTGCGCGGCGGCTCGGTCACCGTCAGCGCGCGCGCGATGGGGATCACCGGCGCCGGGATCGGCTTCTCGAGCCTCGCGGCGGCACCTGCCCTCGCGCAAATCACCGTGCCGGCCACGCAGGGCCTGACCGCCGCTCTCGACACGCTCGCGCCTGTCGGATCGTTGATCGCCTCGCTGTTCTGACAGCCGGCGCGGCACCGGATGATCCGGCGCCGGACGCCGGGACACCGCGCGGCCGGCGACTCCCGCATAGGTGGAATGTTGACGCTAAAGGAATTCGGTGACTATCTGATCGGCGAGGGCGGGTCGGGACCCGGGGCTGCATGGTCAGGCTAGGGTGCAGAGTCGCTCCAGACATAATGGGGAGGACCGATATGACCAAACTGATTTCCGGAACCGCGCTCGCGCTGATCGCCTCGAGCACGATGGCCTTCGCCGAGGCGCATATGCAGACAAGCGCCTGCCTGATCACCAAGACCGATACGAACCCCTTCTTCGTGAAGATGAAGGAAGGCGCGCAGGCCAAGGCCGAAGAGCTCGGCATCGCGCTCAAGACCTATGCCGGCAAGGTCGACGGCGATCATGAAACGCAGGTGCAGGCGATCGAGACCTGCATCGCCGACGGCGCGAGCGGCATCCTGCTGACCGCATCGGACACGTCCTCCATCGTCTCCGCCGTGCAGCAGGCCCGCGATGCCGGTCTCCTCGTGATCGCGCTCGATACGCCGTTGCAGCCCGCCGACGCCGCGGATGCGACTTTCGCCACCGACAATTTCCTCGCCGGCAAGCTGATCGGGGAATGGGCGCGGGCCAAGCTCGGCGACGACGCACAGAACGCCAGGATCGCCATGCTCGACCTTTCGGTCAGCCAGCCTTCGGTCGATGTGCTGCGCGACCAGGGTTTCCTTGAGGGGTTCGGCATCGAGCTGGGCGATCCCAACGTGATCGGCGACGAGAGCGACGACCGGATCGTGGGCAATGACGTGACCGCCGGCAACGAGGAAGGCGGCCGCAAGGCGATGGAGAACCTCCTTGCCAAGGACCAGGATATCAACGTGGTCTACACCATCAACGAACCCGCGGCTGCCGGGGCCTACGAGGCGCTGAAGAGTTTCGGCCGCGAGAATGACGTGCTGATCGTTTCCGTCGATGGCGGCTGCCCCGGCGTGCAGAACGTGGCCGATGGGGTCATCGGGGCGACGTCGCAGCAATATCCGCTGAAAATGGCCTCGCTCGGGGTCGAGGCGATCGCGCAATATGCCAAGGACGAGACCCTCCCCCAGCCGACCGAGGGCAAGTCCTTCTTCGATACCGGCGTGGCGCTCGTGACCGATCAGCCGGTCGATGGGGTCGGTTCGATCTCCGTCGACGAAGGCAAGGAGCTGTGCTGGGGCTGAAGCCTCGCCGAACCGCGGCCGGGGACGCCAGGGTGGTGTTTCCGGCCGCAAGCCGGCGGGCCGTGCGATACATGGCCGGCCGACCAGCCAGAGGGGGGAGCCCATGAGCGAGCGTGCCGCGGCGGCGCAGGATTACGAATCCGCGCTGAACAGGGAAACCGATCGCCTCGCCGAGTTCGAGGATCACCGGACCGGCCTCATTCACAAGATCCAGCATGCGCTGCACCAGACACCGAGCCTCGTGCCCCTGGTCGTCCTGCTGCTTTCGATCGCCATTTTCGGGATCCTGCTGGGGGCCAAGTTCTTCTCTCCCTTCGCGCTGACCCTCATCTTGCAGCAGGTGCAGATCGTCGGCATCCTCGCCGCCGCGCAGAGCCTTGTGATCCTGACCGCCGGCATCGACCTCAGCGTCGGGGCGATCATGGTGCTCAGCTCGGTCGTCATGGGACAGGTGACGTTCCGCTACGGCCTGCCTCCGGCGATCGCCGTTCTTGCCGGTCTGCTGGTCGGCACGGCGATCGGCGCGGTCAACGGCTGGCTCGTCGCGCGCGTGAAACTGCCGCCCTTCATCGTGACGCTGGGCATGTGGCAGATCGTTCTCGCCGCGAACTTCCTCTATTCGCGCAACGAAACCATCCGCGCGCAGGATATCGAGGCGGCGGCGCCACTGCTGCAGATCTTCGGCGCCAAGTTCCAGATCGGCGGTGCCGTCTTCACGGTGGGGGTCGTCTTCATGGTCGCGCTCGTGGCACTCCTGGCCTACGCGCTGCGCCAGACCGCCTGGGGCCGGCATGTCTATGCGGTGGGCGACGACATCGAAGCGGCGCAGCTCTCGGGCGTGCAGGTGAACCGGGTGCTGATGTCGGTCTACATGTTGTCGGGTCTGATCTGCGCCTTCGCGGGCTGGGCCCTCATCGGGCGGATCGGCTCGGTCTCGCCAACCTCGGGACAGCTTGGCAACATCGAGAGCATCACGGCGGTCGTGATCGGCGGCATCTCCCTTTTCGGTGGGCGCGGCTCGATCCTGGGCACCCTCTTCGGTGCGCTGATCGTGGGCGTCTTCACGCTGGGGCTGAGGCTCCTCGGAGCGGATGCGCAATGGACTTATCTGTTGATCGGCGTGCTGATCATCGGGGCGGTGGCCGTGGACCAGTGGATCAGAAAGGTGACGGTGTGATGGAGCCGATCTTGCAGGGCCGCAACCTGGTGAAGCGTTATGGCCGCGTCACTGCCCTCGATCATTGCGACTTCGAGCTCTACCCGGGCGAGATCCTCGCGGTGATCGGCGATAACGGCGCCGGCAAGTCCAGCCTCATCAAGGCAGTGTCCGGCGCAGTGGTCCCGGATGCAGGCGAGGTTTTCCTCGAGGGGCGGAAGATGCGCTTCGCCTCGCCGCTCGACGCGCGCAGCCACGGCATCGAAACCGTCTATCAGCAGCTTGCGATGTCTCCGGCCCTGTCGATCACGGACAACATGTTCATGGGCCGCGAGCTGCGCAAGCCGGGCTTTCGCGGCAAATGGCTGCGCCAGCTCGATCGCGGGGCGATGGAGGCCTTCGCGCGTGACAAGCTCTCAGAGCTGGGCCTGATGACGATCCAGAATATCAACCAGGCGGTCGAGACCCTCTCCGGCGGACAGCGGCAGGGCGTGGCCGTGGCCCGTGCGGCGGCCTTCGGCTCCAAGGTCATCATCCTCGACGAGCCGACCGCCGCGCTGGGTGTGAAGGAGAGCCGCAGGGTGCTCGAGCTGATCCAGGATGTCAGGTCGCGCGGCATTCCCATCTTGTTGATCAGCCACAACATGCCACATGTCTTCGAGCTGGCCGATCGCATCCATATTCACCGCCTCGGCAAGCGGCTCTGCGTCATCCGCCCGGAGGATTACACGATGTCCGACGCCGTCGCCTTCATGACCGGCGCGCGTGACGCCCCCGACCAGGTCGTGCAGTGACGGATCTCGCCGCGCGGATCGCGGCGCTTCCCCCCGGGCGGCGCCACCTCGTCGCGCTGGCCGGGCCGCCCGCCGCCGGCAAGTCATACCGCGCCGAGCGGATCACCCGCGCACTTGCGGATAAAGGGCGCGTCGCCTCGGTCCTGCCGATGGACGGCTTCCATCTCGACGACGCGATTCTCGAACGGCGCGGCCTGCGCGCCCGCAAGGGCGCACCCGAGACGTTCGACCTTGCCGGTTTGCGTCGATGCCTCGAGGCAATCCATGCCGGGGGGGAGGTCATCCACCCCGTCTTCGACCGCGCGCGCGAGATCGCGATCGCCGGCGCGGGTGAGATCCCCGCGCAGTGCGAACTCGTCATCGTCGAGGGCAACTACCTGCTTCTGGACCGGCCGGGTTGGCGCGACCTTGCCGGCCTGTGGTCCCTGAGCATCCGGCTCGCCCCACCCCGGGACGAGATCGAGCGCCGCCTGTGCGCGCGCTGGGAACAGCACGGCTACGACGAATGCGCGGCGCGCGCCAAGCTCGAGGGAAACGATCTGCCCAATGCGCGGCTGGTCCTGCGCTGCAGCCTTGCGGCGGACATCACCCTGGAGTGAGCGTCTCGCCGCGATCGGGAAAGACGAAGCAGCGGCCGCGCCGGATCATCAGCCAAAGCGGCGTGCCGGGCTTGGGCAGGAAGACGGACGGCACCGTGGCGCTCATCGCGGAGCCATCGTAGTCGAGCGCGAACTCGACGAGACTTTCCTTGCCGATGAAACGCGAGCGGGTCACCACGGCGCGGGCGGGCGTGCCATCCTCGGGCGTGGGAAGGGGGCCGCGCCCGGCCCGGTCGAAATCGATCCTGACATGCTGGGGCCGGATCACGATATCCACGCAGGTTCCGTCCGGCAGACCCGGCGCGAGGAACTGCCCGAAGGCGGTCTGCGTGAGCGCGCCGCGCACCGTGCCCCGGATAACGTTGATATCGCTGAAGAAGGCCGCAGCCGCCTTGTCGACGGGCGCGTTGTAGACGTTGTAGGGCGCGCCGAACTGGACGATCTTTCCCGCCCGCATGAGCGCGATCTCGTCGGCCATGCGCATCGCCTCTTCCGGCTCATGGGTGACCAGGAGGACGGCGGTGCCCTCCTCCTTCAGGATCGAAAGCGTCTCGTCGCGGATCCCGTCGCGCAGACGGTTGTCGAGCCCCGAGAAGGGCTCGTCCATAAGCATGATCCTGGGGCGCGGCGCGAGGGCACGCGCGAGGGCGACGCGCTGCTGCTCGCCGCCGGAGAGCGCATGCGGGAACGCGTCGATATAGCGGGCGAGATCGACACGGGCCAGGAGCTCCTCGACCCGGCTGCGCTTCTGTGCCTTGCGGCCCTTGAGGCCGAAGGCGACGTTGTCGGCCACCGACAGATGTGGGAAAAGCGCGAAATCCTGAAACATCAGTCCGATGGAGCGCTTCTCGGGCGGCACCCTCGTATGGGTGTCACAGATCAGCTTGCCGTCGACATGGATGGTGCCGCTATCCTGCATCTCGACCCCGGCGATCATGCGCAGCGTCGTCGATTTCCCGCAGCCCGAGGGGCCGAGAAGGCAGGTGATGTGGCCGGGCTCCACCGAGAAGCTCACATCATCGACCACCGTTCGGCCGCCATAGCTGCGGGTCAGTCCCTTGACCGCCAATCTTGGGGGAATGCTCAACTTGCGTGACCTTCGGCTCGCATCCGGACGCAGCTGTCCGGGCAGGAGCGACCTAGCAGTCACCCCCGCCCGCTTCAACCCTGCCCGCCTTTACCCAGCCCGCGGCGGGGCGCGTTCGCATCTCTCAATGCCGCGGCGCGGCCTCCCCCTGCCGCGCGCCGGCCAGGACGGCCGCGAACCCGGCGGCGAGCACGCCCAAGCAGATCAACAGGAGTTGTTCGTATTTATGCGCATCGGGCAGGAGGGCGGCAACGGCGCCCCAGTCGCGCAGGAAATACATGATCGCCCCGATCATCGCACTCGCGAACGCGATCAGATAGGACCAGCGGGCAATGCGCCGCCGTGCAAAGAGCCCGACCGCCAGGACCGGTGCCAGGAACATCGAGGCCGTGCCGCTCACCGCGACCGCATCGAAGAGCGAGGCGTTGCCCCACAGGGTCAGCGCGACCCCGCCGAGCATGAAAACGATCATCGCCGCGCGCCCGCCCGACAGGCTGCGCGGTGCGATCCGGAACTCCTCGACCGTCAGGCGGGCGGCCGATGCGAGGGCGCTGTCGAGGGTGGAGAGTGCCGAGATCAGCAGCGATACGAGCAGAAGGGCGAAGACCCAGGGCGGGAACATGCCCGACCATGTCCCGAGAAGCTCACCCTCATAGGCGGCGCCGACGATGCTCGCCTGGATCCCGAAGAAGCCGAAACCGATGATGCACAGGGCCGAGATCCAGAAGGCATGGATGAAGGAGCGCCGGGTCGTGGCCGGATCGGCGATGAAGCCGCGATCCATCATGACCGGGTCATGCGCGGGATAGGAGAAGACCTGCAACGCGGCAACGGCCAGCAAAATCCAGCCATTATAGCCTCCGGCGGTGCCCGGCGCTGTCAGAACGGCAACCGGATCGAAGCCCGGCGCCGTCACCAGCCAACCGAGCGCGAAGGCGAAGGCGGCGAGAAAGAGGAGCATCTGCATCACGTCCGTGCGCAGCGCCGCCGTCAGCCCGCCCCAGGCCGAATAGGCCAGGCCAAGCGCAGCCACGGCGAGGATGGCCGCCATGCCGGCCCAGGGCGTTCCGGGAAGGACCGCGGCAAAGATCAGCCCGACCACGAGCAGGTTGGCGAAAACCTCGCTCAGCAGGCGTAGGGCGATCACCAGGTTGTAGCAGCTTGTGCCGACCGCGCCGAAACGGCGCCCCAGCCAGTCCTGCACCGATTGCGCGCCATCGGCTCGCAGCCGGCCGACGATCGCGCCGCCGGTCAGGAAGGACAGGTAGTAGGCGGCATACGCCAGGGTGCCGGCGATGCCGTAATAGTAGCCGAGGATGGCGGAATTCATCAGCGAGCGGGCGAAGATCCAGGTCGTGACCTGGCTGAGCGCGAGTGTCCAAAGGCCCGGCGCATGACCCTGCGCATCCGTTCCGCCGAAGAAACCCTCCACCGAGGCGCGGCGCGGCGCGGCGACCAGGCTGAGCGCGACGACGAGCGCCGTCCCGGCGAAAATGGCGATCACGAGCATGAGAGTCCTCCCGAAGAATTGGCCTTTCAGCAGGTAGCAGGCCGAATGTCCCCTGCACAGCGCAGCTTTCGGCGCGCACGCAAACGTGCGCGCCCGTCATGCCTTACAGGGTTGCGTTGACCGCGCCCCCGTCGAGCAGGACGTTCTGCCCGACCATGAAACCGGCATGGACCGAGCACATGAATGCACAGGTGGCGCCGAACTCGGACGGGGTGCCGTAGCGGCGGGCCGGGATGGTGGCCTCGCGGCGCGCCTGCGCCTCGGCAATGTCGATCCCCTGCTGCGCGCTGACCCCCTTGTCGAGCGAGATGGCCCGGTCGGTCGCATGGATGCCGGGCAGCAGGTTGTTGATCGTCACGCCATGCGGCGCCACCTGCCGCGCCGTTCCCGCGACATAGCCGGTCAGGCCCGCGCGGGCGCTGTTCGACAATCCTAGGGCCGGGATGGGCGATTTGACGGAGACGGAGGTGATGTTCACCACCCTGCCCCATCCGCGCTCCATCATGCCGGGCAGGCTCGCCTTCATCAGCCCGATCGGGGTCAGCATGTTTGCATCCAGGGCGGCGATGAAATCGTCGCGCGACCAGTCTGTCCACATCCCCGGAGGAGGTCCGCCCGCATTGGTCACGAGAATGTCGATATCGCCAGCCGCATCGAGCACCGCGCGCTGGCCTTCGGATGTCGTCACATCGCAGGCGACGGTCTCGACCGACACGCCGAACGTGCCGCGTATCTGCGCCGCCGCCGCCTCGAGCGCGTCGCTGCCGCGCGCATTCATCACCAGATCGACGCCGGCCTCGGCAAGCGCCCGCGCGCAGCCGAGCCCCAGGCCCTTGGACGATGCCGTCACCAGCGCACGCCGCCCCCTGATCCCCAGATCCATTCGCTTCTCTCCCTGCTGTTCCGAACACGGTGTCCGGTCAGGTTCCGCAATACCAGCCGCGCCGCATGCCGGGAAGAACCGCATGACCTGTCCCTTTCGGTAAGGATTTGCGGCTAAGATGCGATGAGGTGACAGGCGGCGCCTCGAATGGTGGCGCGTGCCGCCAAGCAGTTGTGCCGAAATGGCAAGTTTCATATTCTCGGCCGCACGGATTATGCCAGAACGGCATGGCGGAGGCGGGCCGCGGCCGGGCATAGCGCCCCCCCCCCCGGACCTGGTCGATGCATCCGGCGTCTGGCCACGGACGGCGCGTCCTCGGCTGCTACAGCCGGGTGATCGCGGGGCATGCGGACGACGTTGGGGAAGCGGTTGCGTATTCGTCGGTCGACGTCCTGACCGATCATCGCGGGAGCGAAGAGCCAGATGAGTTTCGAACGTCAGATCGACCAGGATCCGGCATATAGCCTTGCGGTGCTGCGCGCTGCGGGCTTCGTTGCGATCGATGGCGCGAATCTGGGTGATCCGATCGGCCCGGCATTCGAGCTGTCGCTCGGCGATGTCTACATGCTGTCGGCACGTCGGCACGGCGGACGGCTCGGCGTTGCGGGCGCACGGGGCGACGCGCCGCTCGCGATCGCTGCGGGCAGCGATCTGGGCCGGGTGGGCGCCCCGCTGCATCTCGATTGCTGCGCGACATTCATGACCCCCGATGGTGCCACCGTGGAGGCCCTCATCCTCGTCGAACTCGATGGCGCCTCCTCCCTGATCGCGGAGGTCTATGTCTATCCGCTCGCCCGGCTCAGGCCGAAACGCGAATATTCCCTTGTCGCCATCGACCGAGACGGCGCGCCGGCGCGTCTTGCCGAACTGGCCTGCGTCTCCTTCACGCGCGGAACGCATATCACCATGGCCTCGGGGCGGCAGATCCCGATCGAGCGGATCACCCCGGGGGACAGTGTCCTGACGCGCGATCACGGCGCGCAGAAGGTCCGCTGGATCGGGCATCATACGGTGCGCGCCGTGGGCGATCTGGCCCCGATCCGCATCAACAAGGGTGTCCTTCACAACGAGAACGCGCTCATCGTCAGCCCCAATCACCGCCTCTTCGTCTATCAAAGACAGGACCGCGCGAAGGCCGGTGCCGCCGAGATTCTGGTGAAGGCGAAATACCTCATCGACGGTGACACGATCACGCGGACCGATGGCGGCTTCGTCGATTATTTCCAGATCCTTTTCGATCGGCACGAGCTCATCTTCGCCGAAGGCATCGCCGCCGAAAGCCTGATGATCGACACCCGTACCCGGCAGATGCTTCCGGCCGATCTGCGCCTCGCCTACCCGCCGCAACTGTCCGAGAGGGCGCCCGGCAGGACCGAGCTGTCGCGCAAGAGCCTCGATCGTGCGAATGCCGCGAGCCTGCTGCGGGCCGCATCCACGGGCTGACCCCGAAGCCGCCGGCGCGCCGACCCGCCCTGCCTAGCGTCCCGCGAGGAAGTTGCCCTCGGCGCTCAGCGAACCTGCGCCGCTTTGCACGGAACCCGCGATGGTGCCGCGAGTGAACTCGGCGGATGGGCCGTAGAAATCGCCGCTGACGGCGGCGTCGAAATCGAGCGCGCCGCGTGCCTCGGTCAAGGTGCCTTCGAGCCGGCCGCTGATGGTGCCGCCCCCGCCTGCCCCCATCTGACCATCGCGAACGTAGAGCGTGCCGCCGAGCGGGACATCATCGCTGCGGCGCAGGGTCGTAATGCTGCCGATCAGGGTCCCCTGTCCGAAATTAACCACCATGTCGAGATCGCCGTTCATGCTCTGCGCCGAGGGGCCGCCGGAAAGGGTGATGTCGGCAAACCCGCGGTGGATCGCCTGGCCCGCCATCGGGCGCCGTCCGGCCGCGGTCGCCGTGCCCCCGGTCTGCGCATGGAAGTCGGCAAGCAGGGCGCCCTGCGCCGCCGAGCGCTCGGCATAGCTCAGGGAGGTCGATGCCTGCCCCGAGCCGGTGTCGCCATCCGTCCCATCACCCTGCCCGCCCGAGTTGCCGTCACCCTCTCCGGCGCCGGTGCCGCCGCCGAGCGCGGATGACGCGCCGCCCCCGCAGCCCATGAGCAGTAAAAGAAGCGACAACAGGAGAGTAAAACCGCGCAAGATGTGACCTCCGGCCAGTGCAATTGCCACGGATGATCGGGCCGCCAAGGTTAATTTCCCACTAAGCCACCGCCATTTCGACGCGGCGTCCTTGAGCGGTGCGCTGAACCGGCTAGGCTTGGTAGAAGAACTCCTCGCGGCAGATCAGGCCGTCCTGCACATGATAGACGGCAATCTCGCGGTGGCTGACGCGCTCGCCGGTCGCGCGATTGCTCGTATCGCTCTGGAAGACGACGGCGAAGCGGTCGTCGCCATGTGGATAGGGTCCGTCGACACTGTTCGAATGGGTCTCGAAAGTCTCGCTCCACCATTCATGCTTGGCGCGGATCGCATCGCGTCCGTTCCGGATGCGCGGCTGGCCCTCGGCTGCGGCCGCCTCGACCGAGACCGCATCTTCGGCGTAGAGCGTGTCGAGACAGCTTTCATTGTTGCGGCAGGCCGAGACGAGCGCATTCGCAACGGCCATCAACCGGTCGGACATCGTGTTTCCTTTCTTGTGAACACAGCTGGCGAGGAGCGTGACATAGCGCCGGGATGACGACAAGCGAGCCGATTGCGCGCATCGGCGCGCTGGCCTATATCCTGCGGATGCTGGATCATTCTTCCAATTCGCCCGTCCTGCCGCCCGAGATCGCGCGGCGCCGGACCTTCGCCATCATCTCGCATCCCGATGCGGGCAAGACCACGCTGACCGAGAAGTTCCTTCTCTATGGCGGGGCCATCCAGATGGCCGGACAGGTGCGCGCCAAGGGCGAGGCACGGCGCACGCGCTCGGACTTCATGCAGATGGAGAAGGATCGCGGCATCTCCGTCTCCGCCTCGGCCATGTCCTTCGATTTCGACGGCTACAGGTTCAACCTCGTCGACACGCCTGGCCATTCGGACTTCTCCGAGGACACCTATCGCACGCTGACGGCCGTGGATGCGGCGGTGATGGTGATCGACGGCGCCAAGGGCGTGGAGAGCCAGACGCAAAAGCTCTTCGAGGTCTGCCGCCTGCGCGATCTGCCGATCATGACATTCTGCAACAAGATGGACCGCGAGAGCCGGGACACCTTCGATATCATCGACGAGATCCAGGAGAACCTCGCGATCGACGTGACCCCCGCCTCCTGGCCGATCGGCGTGGGGCGCGATTTCATCGGTTGCTACGACATGCTGAATGACCGGCTCGAACTGATGGACCGCGCGGACCGCAACAAGGTGGCGAAGACGGTCCGCCTCGACGGGCTCGACGATCCCAAGATGGCCGAGCATGTGCCGCAGGATCTGCTTGCGCAGCTGCGCGAAGAAGTGGAGATGGCGCGCGAGCTGCTGCCGCCCTTCGATCGCAAGGCGCTCCTCGAGGGCACGCTGACGCCGATCTGGTTCGGCAGCGCGATCAACAGCTTCGGCGTCAAGGAGTTGATGGACGGGATCGGCCGCTACGGCCCCGAGCCGCAGCCGCAATCGGCCACGCCGCGCCAGATCTCGCCCGACGAGACCAAGGTTTCGGGCTTCGTCTTCAAGGTGCAGGCCAACATGGACCCCAAGCACCGCGACCGGGTGGCCTTCGTGCGCATGGCCTCGGGGCATTTCAAGCGCGGCATGAAGCTGACCCATGTGCGCAGCAAGAAGCCCATGGCGATCTCCAACCCCGTGCTGTTCCTGGCCTCCGACCGCGAGCTTGCCGAGGAGGCATGGGCGGGCGACATCATGGGCATCCCGAACCACGGCCAGCTCAGGATCGGCGACACGCTGACCGAGGGCGAGGCGCTGCGCGTCACCGGCATCCCCTCCTTCGCGCCCGAGCTGCTGCAGACTTGCCGGGCGGGTGATCCGATGAAGGCCAAGCATCTGGAAAAGGCGTTGATGCAGTTCTCCGAGGAGGGGGCTGCGAAGGTCTTCAAGCCGATGCTGTCCTCCGGCTTCATCGTGGGCGTGGTCGGGCAGCTGCAATTCGAGGTTCTGGCCAGCCGGATCGAGCTGGAATACGGCCTGCCGGTGCGCTTCGAGCCATCGCAGTTCACCTCGGCGCGCTGGGTTACCGGACCGCAGGCGGCGATCGACAAGTTCGTCAACGTCAACAAGGGCCATATCGCCGAGGATAATGACGGCGACGTCGTCTACCTTACGCGCCTGCAATGGGACATCGACCGCATCGAGCGCGATCACCCCGAGCTGACCCTGAACGCGACGAAGGAAATGATGGTCTGAAACTTCGGCGATTGGCCACCGATCGGTGCCAATCGCCGCTGTATAACGGCGTTTTCGGGGCAGAATGCGTCCGAAAGATGACAGGTCAGCCGAGCTCTGCCACTGCTTTCGCAGGACAATTCGGGAGAGCTGGAATGAAGTCACTCATCATGGCACTCGCCTTCGCGATCGGGGCCGCGGCGGCCGCTTCGACGGCATTGGCGAAAACCTACATCCAGACGCAGGAGATCGGGCCGGTCACCGGCTTCGCGCATGAGCTGGCCCCCTTCGCGCGTCATGACGGCCCCGGGCGGCTCGAAAGTGCCGTGCTGAGCTATACCATCACCGCCGGGATGCCGATCTGCGCGATCTGCACGAGCCTGCCCTTCGCCGCGGCGAGCTTCATGCCCCTGCCCACCGATACGGGCCTTCCCCTCTATCGCTCCGAGCTGCGGGGAAGCGGCGCTTATGGACCGATGGCGCAGATCTCGACCCCCACACTTGCCTTGCCCGGCATGAACACGCTCCTGCGCGGCAATATCGAGATGCGCGATTTGTCGGATTTCACCGGCAGCGGCCTCGTTGCGGGCGCCCTGACCCTCGCCGGTCTGACCTTCTCGAACGGTCTCGGCCAGCCGTTCTCCATCGCGACCCCGAGCCTCTTCGAGGGCAGCATGTCACTGCGCTACGAGGTGGCCGATATCGCGCCGGTGCCGCTGCCCGCCTCGATGCCGCTCCTCCTCGGCGCATTCGCGGTGGCGGCCGGGTTGCGCCGCCGCGCGGTACGCGCCACCGCATGACGGGCCGCAGCGTCCGAAGCCTCGGCAGGCACGCGTTACAACATATCGAGAGCCCGCCGCAGCACCGCGTTGACCACGTCCAAGATATCCAGTAACGACGGGTCCTATCGGGGAGAGCCAGCATTGGCGGCCATCCGGGCCATGTCCCCATCAGATGCGCGGGCCGCAAGAGGGTCCGTGAACCAACGGATCACAATGACCAAATTCAGCGACCTGAACCTGGACGCCAAAGTCCTCAAAGCCATCGAAGAAGCCGGGTACGAAACCCCGACCCCCATACAGGCCGGCGCCATTCCCGCCGCGCTCGACGGGCGCGACGTGCTGGGCATCGCGCAGACCGGGACCGGCAAGACCGCGAGCTTCACCCTGCCGATGATCAACATGCTCGGCCGCGGCCGCGCACGGGCACGGATGCCGCGCAGCCTCGTCCTGGCCCCGACCCGCGAGCTTGCCGCGCAGGTCGCCGAGAACTTCGACACCTATGCCAAGTATACCAAGCTGACCAAGGCGCTGCTGATCGGGGGCGTCTCCTTCAAGGAGCAGGACGCGCTGATCGACAAGGGTGTCGACGTGCTGATCGCGACGCCCGGCCGTCTGCTCGATCATTTCGAGCGCGGCAAGCTGCTGCTGACCGGGGTGCAGGTGATGGTCGTCGACGAGGCGGACCGGATGCTGGACATGGGGTTCATCCCCGATATCGAGCGCATCTTCTCGCTCACGCCCTTCACCCGGCAGACGCTTTTCTTCTCCGCCACCATGGCGCCCGAGATCGAGCGGATCACCAATACCTTCCTGAGCAATCCCGAGAAGATCGAGGTCGCACGCCAGGCCACCGCGTCCGAGACGATCACCCAGGGCGTCGTGATGTTCCGCGCCAGCCGCAAGGACCGCTCCGCTTCGGAGAAGCGCAAGGTACTGCGCGCGCTCATCGATGCCGAGGGCGACGCCTGCAGCAACGCGATCATCTTCTGCAACCGCAAGGTCGACGTGGACGTGGTGGCCAAGAGCCTCACGAAGAACGGATATGACGCCGCGCCCATCCACGGGGATCTGGAACAGTCGCAGCGCACGCGCACCCTTGAGGGCTTCCGCGAAGGCAAGCTGCGCTTCCTCGTCGCCTCCGACGTCGCGGCGCGCGGGCTCGACGTGCCCGCGGTGAGCCATGTGTTCAATTTCGACGTTCCGGGCCATGCCGAGGATTACGTGCACCGCATCGGGCGTACGGGACGCGCCGGGCGTGACGGCAAGGCGATCATGATCTGCTCCACCTCCGACGAGAAGAACCTCGAGGATGTCGAGCGGCTGATCGAGAAGGAAATCCCGCGGATCGACAACCCGCTGGGCCAAAGCGCCGCCGCCGATCCCGAAGCGCCGGCACGTCCCGCGGAGGAGAGCCCGGAGAGCGGCGAGCAGCCCAAGCGCACCCGCTCGCGCCGGAAGCCGAAGGACAGCGCGTCCAGCGCCAGGAGCGGCGAGGCCCCATCCGAAACGGCACCGGTCGACGCCCCGGGCGCTCCTGCCGAGACGCCCCCCGCAACAGAGACCGCACAAGGCGTTCAGGATGACGCGGCCCCCAAGGCGCCCGCACGGGAAACCGCCGAGGCCGCGCCTGAGCCGGCACCCGCCGCGCAGGCCGATGAGGCGCCCGAGCAAAAGCGTCCGGCGCGCGGCAAGGGAAGCCGCTCCGATCGTGGCCGCGACAAGTCGCAAGGTCAGCAATCGGGCAACGAGCAGCCGCGCCAAGGCCGCAACGATCGCCAGCGCGGCGGCGAAGTCGTCGTGGGAATGGGCGATCATCTTCCGAGCTTCATTGCAAAGAGCTTCGAAGAGCGGCAGGCTAGCTGACAGGTTCAGTTACTCGAAGAGATCGAACATGATCAGAATCATCGCGGCCGCCGCCCTGTTGACCGGGGCGGCAAGCGGCGGCGTGTCCGCCGAACAGCTCTGCCTCGCGCATGTGAACGCGCAGGAAATCGTCATCGACCGGGACTTGCTCGGCGACGAGGTCCCCAAGGCCTCGCTCGCCCGCCGTGCCCTTGGCTGGCCCTCGCGCAAGCTCGACGCGCTGAAGGGCGACTACCCCGAATGCGGTCCTGAAATCCTGATCCGCTCGCTCGCGCAGACCGTTCCCGAGGATGAGGTCGCCGGCTATTGCCTTGCCGAGGACCCCGAACAGGGATGGCTGCTCGTTCCGGGTGAGCGCGGGGCCCGGGGGCGCTGTGCCAAGACCGCCTGCGAGCGGGTTAATGGCGCCAAAACGGCCGCGATCAACACGGCGGTCAAGGCCATCGACCTGTCGCGCGGCCCGGAACCCGATCCCGATGGCAGCGACATGGACGCCGTGCTGCACAGCTCCGGCGCGGCCATCCTGAAGGGATCGTCGAGCTATATCCTGGGTGCGCTGGGGTCCGCGGCATCCGGTGCCGGGGCCGCGCTTTCCGCGCCGGCGGTCATCGCGGCGGCGAGCGTCTCGCTCGTGGCAGTGGGCGGCGCGGTCTATCTCTGCTCGGAATAACGCGTCGCTGAACTCGGCGGATGAGGCGGCGCAACCGCCACTTCATCCGCCGGTCGGGCGATGCGCGGTCCTGCCGCACATCGCCATCTACCGGGGCCCGTTTCGCGGGGCCCATCTTGTCGGCCGGTTCAGCTCAGCCGGCTGACGACCACCGAAACCTCGGGCTTGCGCCCGATCTCGTTGAGGCAGCTTTGCCGCGCGGTGCGCCGCAAGGCCTCGTCGAGCTTGTCATCGTCGATCAGCGTCTTGTCATTGGCCCGGCCGAGCATCTGCGCGAGATCCGCCTCGAGCACATCGGTCAGGGCCGTGCCGGACCGGCCGGTCTCCGGCAGGCCCATGAGCTCGACCCAGGGATCGCCGAGGGGCGTGTCGTCCTCGTCCATGATCAGGGTCACGATGACATGACCGTTGAGCGCCATCCGGATCCGGTCGCGCACGACGCCGTCCATCGCACCGATCTGCACCGCCCCGTCGAGATAGGTCCGGCCCGTCTCGACGAAATCGACCACTTCGGGCTTGTTCCCGGACAGCGACACACAGGTGCCGTTCGGTGCCAGAACAGCGGTGCGGCCGAGCGACTTGGCAAGCTTCACATGCTCGCGCAGGTGCCGGTGCTCGCCATGCATCGGGATCACCGCTTGCGGGCGCACCAGTTCGTGCATCGCCTTGAGGTCGGGCCGGTTGGCATGGCCCGAGACGTGGTAGCGGCCATCATCGTCATCGACCACATCGACGCCCATCTCGGAGAAGGCGTTCATGATGCGGATCACACCGCGCTCGTTGCCCGGGATAGTCTTCGACGAAAAAAGGAACGTATCGCCATCCGAGAGCTTCAGTCCGAGATACTTGCCGCGGGAAAGCTGCGCGCTGGCCGCACGGCGCTCGCCCTGGCTGCCGGTCACGATCAGCATCAGGTCGTCGCGCGGGATCTCGCGCGCTTCCTCGGGGCTGACGGTCGTGGGAAAATCGCTCAGCACGCCTGTCGAGACGGATGCCTCGATCATCCGGCGCATCGCCCGGCCCAGAAGGCAGACCGAGCGTCCTGCGGCGATGCCGGCCTCAGCGAGGGTCTTCACCCGCGCCACGTTGCTGGCGAAGGTGGTCGCGACGACCATGCCTTCCTGCTCGGCGACGAGGCGGCGGATTTCGGGGCCGACGGAGGATTCGGACCGTCCCTCGTGGCTCGAGAAGACATTGGTCGAATCGCAGACGAGTGCGAGAACCCCCTGCTTCGACACGCTTGCCCAGAGCTCGCGGTCGAATGGCTCGCCGACACCGGGCGCCATGTCGATCTTGAAGTCACCGGTGTGGATCACCCGTCCTGCGGGCGTGTCGATCACCAGTCCCGAGCTTTCGGGGATCGAGTGGGAGACCGGCAGGAAGCCCACCTTGAAAGGCCCGGCCTCGACGGTGTCGGGCCAGACATTCGCCACCACGACCGCCTTGGGATCGCCGCCCTGCTCCTCCATCTTGCGCCTTGCGTGATGGGCAGTGAAGACGCGCGCATGGACCGGCGCGCGCAGACGCGACCAAAGATGCCCGACGGCACCGACATGGTCCTCATGCGCGTGGGTGATGAAGATCCCCTCGATCCGGTCGGCACGCTCCTCGAGCCATGCGATGTCGGGAAAGATCAAATCGACGCCAGGGGTGCTGTCCATGTCGGGAAAGGTCACGCCAAGATCGACCACGATCAGCCGCTCCTCTCCGGGCGCGCCATATCCGTAGACATAGCAGTTCATCCCGATCTCACCGGCGCCGCCGAGGGGGAGGTAAATCAGCCGTTCGCTGTTCATATGTGGCTTGTATCCTTGTTATAGGCGTTGATGACGGTCAGGCCGTGCATCGTCAGGTTATCTTCGAAAGAATCAAATAGGTCTTCGCCCTGCTGGAACAAAGGGGCAAGCCCGCCCGTGCCGACGACCTTGATGTCGCGGCCAAGCTCCCGGCGGATGCGGTTCACGATCCCGTCGATCAGCCCGACATAGCCCCAGAAAATCCCGGACTGCATGCAGGCGACCGTATTGGTGCCGATGACCTTCTCGGGCTGGGTCACGTCGACATTGGGCAAGGCCGCGGCCGCTTCGTGCAGCGCCTGCAGCGACAGGTTGACCCCCGGCGAGATCACGCCCCCGATATAGGCGCCATCCTCGGCGACGACATCGAAGGTCGTGGCCGTGCCGAAATCCACGATCACCAGGTTGCCCCCATGCAGATCGAAGCCGCCGACGGTATTGACCAGCCGGTCCGGTCCCACCTGCGCGCCGCTATCCACCCGGATATCGACCGGCAGCCGGCATTCGGGTTTGCCCACGACAAGCGGACGGCAATCGAAATAGCGGCTGCACAGGACACGCAGGTTGAACACGACCCGCGGTACGGTGCTGCTGATCACCACCTCGTCGATCTCGGCGTCGATCTTCTGAAGGGTCATCAGCGTGGAGAGCCAGACGTAATACTGATCCGCCGTGCGGTTCCAGTCGGTCGCCGTGCGCCAGGTCGCGAGAAACTCGCGCCCGTTCCAGATGGAGAAGACGGTATTGGTGTTTCCGCAATCGATGGCGAGCAGCATCGGGTCCCCCTCAGAAGAACACGTCGGCGGCCGCGATGGAACGCGGACCGTCGGCGCAGTCGAGTATCAACTGCCCGGCAGGATCGATGGTGCGGAAGATGCCCTCGATCACCCCATCACCGGTGCGCGCGCTGATCGTCTCGCCGAGACGGGCGGCGGCACGGAGCCATTTTTCCCGGATCGGCTCGAAGCCCAGCCGCTCGAGGATGGCCTCCTCGGTCGCGTAGTGATCGGCCAACCGGGCGAGGAAGGCCTCCGGCGCGATGTTGCTCCCGCCCTGCCCCGTCAGCGACACCGGCGGGAAAGCGGCGTCCGGCTCGGCGACGGGGGCCTGCGCGAGATTGACGCCGATCCCGATGGCCAGCCAATCGACCTGGCCCCCACTGCCTGCAGATTCAAGCAAGATGCCCGCGATCTTGCCTCCATCGAGCAGCACGTCATTGGGCCACTTGGTCGCCAGCCGCGTGCGGTCGACCTCCAGGGCGAGGGTCTCGAAAAGCGCGTTCGCCGCGAGAAAGGAGCGCAGCGCGGCCCATCCGGGCACGCCGCCGGGGCGCATCACGAGCGTTGCGGAGAAATTGCCATCGGGGCTCGCCCAGGTGCGCCCCCGCCGGCCCCGCGCTGCCGTCTGGCGATGCGCCATGATCCATGTCGGCCGGTCCAGCTCCGGCGCGATCCGCGCGGCATAGGCATTCGTGCTGTCGACGCTGTCGAGCACGATCCGCTCGTAGCCCCGCGGAAAACCGCCCTCAGTTGACAAGTGTCGCAGCGGCCAACGCGGCAGCTCCCTCGATCCCGAAGAGGTTGACGATGCCGAAAACCATCGCCGCCGCCGAGGCCATCAGGAAGCCCCACAGCACCCGCGATCCGCCCGTGTCGAGCGCCTCGGTCTCGGCGCCGAAATACATCAGGTAAATGATGCGCAGGTAGTAGAAAGCCGCGATCGCGGAGGCGATCACCCCCAGGATGGCGAGCCACCCGAGATCGGCCTGAACGGCGGCGCTCAGCACGTAGAACTTGCCGAAGAAGCCCAGAAGCGGCGGCACGCCGGCCATTGAGAACATCAAGACCAGCACCGCCAGCGCCTTCAGCGGTTCCTGCCGCGAATACATCGACAGCGCGGAGATGCGCACCACCGGGCGGCCGTCGCGCTCCATCCCGAGGATGAAGGCGAAGGTACCGATGTTCATCGTGACGTAGATTGCCATGTAGACCAGCATCGCCTGCACGCCGTAGGCCGTGCCGCTCGCAAGGCCCATCAGCGCGAAGCCCATGTGATTGATCGAGCTGTAGGCCATCAGACGCTTGATGTCGGTCTGCCCGATCGCCGCGATGGCGCCGAGGAACATCGAGGCCACGGAGAGCAGCGCCACGATCTGTTGCCAGTCGCCGACGATCCCGCCGAAAGCGTCGTGAACGACCCGGGCAAAGAGCGCCATGGCCGCGACCTTCGGCGCGGTGGCGAAGACGGCCGTGACCGGTGTGGGCGAGCCCTCGTAGACATCCGGGGTCCACATGTGGAAGGGCGCGGCCGACACCTTGAAGGCAAGGCCGGAGGCGATGAAGACGAGACCGAAGAGCAGGCCGAGCGGCATGTCGCCCGCGGAAGCGGCAAGGAAGATCCCGTCAAAAAGGGTCGTTCCGGCAAAGCCGTAGGTCAGCGATGCCCCGTAGAGCAGCAGGCCCGAGCTGAGCGCGCCAAGGACGAAATACTTCAGGCCGGCCTCGGTGGATTTCACGCTGTCACGCCGCAGCGAGGCAACCACGTAGAGCGCGAGCGATTGCAGCTCGAGCCCCATGTAGAGGACCATCAGATCGCCGGCGCTGACCATGACCATCATGCCGACCACGGCAAGGGCGACGAGGAGCGGATACTCGAAGCGCAGAAGGCCGCGCCGCGCCATGTAGCCCTCGCTCATCACCAGAATGGAGGCGGCGCTGAGCAGGATCGTGACCTTCGCGAACCGCGAGAAGCCGTCATCCTTGAACGAGCCACCGAAGGCCGCGAGGTCGTTCTGCCCCGAGAAACCGATCCATGCGGCGAGCAGCACGAAGACGCCGCCCGTCAGCCATGTCAGGAGCGGCCCGTGTTCGTCCTTGCCGGTATAGACCGCGCCGAGCAGCGCGACGAGCGCGTAGAAGGCGAGGACGAATTCCGGCAGGACGGTCGAGAAATCAGCAGAGGTCATGCGCTCACTCGTGGGCTTGGGCGACAGTGGTGGCCTCGGCCTCGGCCTGCGCGGTGCGAACCTCGTTCAGCAAGGCGGAGACGGAGGGGCCGATCCTGTCGGTGACAAGGCTGGGATAGACACCCAGAAGGATGGTCATGACCGCGAGGGGCGCGAAGATCCAGCGCTCGCGGGCGGTCATGTCGGTGATGGATTTGAGAGATTCCTTGATCAGGTCGCCAAGCACCACGCGGCGGTAGAGCCAGAGCGCGTAGGCCGCCGAGAGGATCACGCCGAGCGTCGCGACCGATGCGACCCAGGTGTTGACCTGGAACATGCCCATCAGGGTCAGGAACTCGCCCACGAAGCCGGACGTGCCGGGCAGCCCGACATTGGCCATGGTGAAGAGCAGGAAGACCGCGGCATAGGCCGGCATCCTGTTCACGAGGCCGCCATAGGCATCGATGTCACGCGTATGCATCCGGTCATAGATCACGCCGACGCACAGGAAGAGCGCGCCGGAGATGAAGCCGTGGCTGATCATCTGGAAGATCGCGCCGTCGATCCCCTGCTGCGTCGCGGTGAAGATACCGGCCGTGACATAGCCCATATGCGCGATGGAGCTGTAGGCGATCAGCTTTTTCATGTCCGTCTGCGCGAGGGCCACGAGCGAGGTGTAGACGATGGCGATCGCGCTCAGCCACAGAACGAGCGGTGCGAGCAGGTCGGAGGCGACGGGGAACATCGGCAGGCTGAAGCGGAGGAAGCCGTAGCCGCCGAGCTTCAGCAAGATCGCCGCCAGCACGACGGAGCCCGCGGTCGGCGCCTGAACATGTGCATCGGGAAGCCAGGTATGGACGGGCCACATCGGCATCTTGACCGCGAAACTGGCGAAGAAGGCAAGCCACAGGATCGTCTGCAGGCCGCCGGCCACGTGCAGGCCGAAGAGCGTGAAGCCGTCGCTTGCGAAGCTGTGCGCCAGCAGGGCCGGAATGTCGGTCGTTCCCGCGTCGACATACATGGCGATCATCGCCACCAACATCAGGACCGAGCCGAGGAAGGTGTAGAGGAAGAACTTGAACGCGGCGTAGATGCGCTCCTTGCCGCCCCAGATACCGATGATGAGGAACATCGGGATCAGGCCCGCCTCGAAGAAGAGGTAGAAGAGAACGAGGTCCAGCGCCATGAACACGCCCAGCATCAAGGTTTCGAGCACGAGGAAGGCGATCATGTATTCCTTGACCCGGACCTTCACGTCCCAGCAGCTCAGGATGACGAGCGGCATCAGGAAGGTGGTCAGCATGACGAAGAGCACGCTGATCCCGTCGACGCCCATCTTGTAGTTGAGGCCGAGGATCCACTCCGCCTCCTCGACGAACTGGAAGCCCGTATCGGCCGCGTCGAAGCCCGCGAGGATGAAGAGCGACAGCACGAAACTGGCGCTGGTCGCGATCAGCGCCAGCCACTTGGCATTCGCGCGCGCGGCATCGTCATCGCCGCGCAGGAACAGCGCGAGGATCGCGGCGCCCACCAGCGGGATGAAGGTGACGATCGAGAGCAGACTGTCCATTTAGTGCGCCCCTCCGCTGAGCGTCATCCAGGTGATGAGGATCGCGATGCCGAGCACCATCGCGAAGGCGTAGTGAAAGAGGTAGCCGCTCTGCGCCCTGCCAGCGAGGCGGGCGAGAAAGGGAATGATTCCGAGCGCAAGGCCGTTGATCCCGCCATCGATGATCTTGCCATCGCCGCGCCGCCACAGGAGGCCGCCGAGCGCCTTGACGGGGCGCACGATGAGAACGTCGTAGAGCTCGTCGAAATACCACTTGTTGAGCAGGAAGAGGTAAAGCGGCCGCTGGTTCTCTGCGATCTTGCCCGGAAGGTCGGGGCGGCGGATATACATCACGTATGCGCCCACGAAGCCCAGGAGCATCGCGATGAACGGGGCGATCTTTACGGGGAGCGGCGCGTGGTGCGCCGCATCGAGCACATCATTGCCGGGCGCCATGTAGATCGCGCCGCTGCCCGTCCAGCCCTCTGCCGCCGCGCCATGCGCGTCTTCGGCGCTGGCGTGATCGGTCGCGGTCTGTGCCGGCTCGGCCACGGCGCCGAGTGCGGCTTCGACATCGCCCTCGGCGAGTTCCGCCACGGCGGCCGATGCGCCGGCGCCATGATCCTCGCCCGGCGCGACGCCGAGCGCCGCTTGCGCGTCTTCGCCGTGATCATCACCGCCAGCCGCTTCGCCATGGGCGCCGGCGCTCTGCTCGCCATGCACAGCTTCGATACCGAAGAAGCGGTTAACCTGCTCGTGCGAGCCGAAGAAGGCACCCGACCAGACCATGCCCGAGAAGATCGCGCCGATCGCCAGAACCCCCAGCGGGACGAGCATGACGGTCGGGCTTTCATGCGCACTGGCATGCGCTTTCTTGTTGCCGCGCGGCGTGCCGTAGAAGGTGAGGAACATGAGGCGCCAGCTGTAGAAGCTGGTGAACATCGCGGAGATGACCAGCAGCCAGAAGGCATATGCGCCCGGCCCGGACATCGCGCCCCAGGCGCTCTCGATGATCGCGTCCTTGCTCAGGAAGCCCGCAAAGCCGATCCCGGTCAGCGGGATGCCGACACCGGTGATGGCCAGGGTTCCGATCATCATCGCCCAGAAGGTATAAGGCATCTTCTTTCGCAGGCCGCCATAGTTCCGCATGTCCTGCTCGTGATGCATCCCGTGGATGACCGAGCCTGCACCAAGGAACAGCATCGCCTTGAAGAAGGCATGCGTCAGGAGGTGGAACATCGCAGCCGAATAGACGCCCACGCCGGCGGCGACGAACATGTAGCCGAGCTGCGAGCAGGTCGAATAGGCGATGACACGCTTGATGTCCGTCTGCACCAGACCGACGGTCGCGGCGAAGAATGCGGTGGTCGCCCCGAGCACGGTGATGAAGGCCGTCGCGTTCGGCGCGAATTCCATCAGCGGCGACATGCGCACCACCAGAAAGACGCCGGCTGTGACCATCGTCGCGGCATGGATGAGCGCCGAGACCGGGGTCGGGCCCTCCATCGCGTCCGGCAGCCAGGTGTGCAGCAGCAGCTGCGCCGACTTGCCCATCGCGCCCACGAAGAGAAGGAAAGCCACGACCTCGGCCGCGTTCCACTCGGTCCAGAGGAATTCGAGCTCGGTTTGCGCGATCTGCGGAGCCGCCGCGAAGATCACGTCGAAGCTGATCGAATCCACGAGGAAGAAGAGCGCGAAGATGCCGAGGGCGAAGCCGAAATCGCCGACACGGTTGACCACGAAGGCCTTGATTGCCGCCGCGTTCGCCGAAGGCTTGCGGTAATAGAAGCCGATCAGCAGGTAGGAGGCGACGCCGACGCCTTCCCAGCCGAAGAACATCTGCACCAGGTTGTCCGCCGTCACCAGCATCAGCATCGCGAAGGTGAAGAAGGACAGGTAGGCAAAGAAGCGCGGCCGGTAGCTCTCTCCGGGGCGGAAATTCTCGTCATGCGCCATGTAGCCGAAGCTGTAGAGATGCACGAGGCTGGAGACGGTGGTGATGACGATCAGCATGATCGCCGTTAGCCGGTCGAGCCGGATCGCCCAGTCGGTGCTCAGCGAGCCACTCTCGATCCAGCGCAGAATCTGGATATGCTCAATCTCGGTATCGAGGGTGAAGAACACGATCCAGGACAGGAATGCCGAAAGCATAAGCAGACCGGTCGCGGTCCATTGGGCGGCCTTCTCGCCGATCACGCGCCAGGCGAAGCCGCAGATCAGCGCGCCCAGCAAGGGGGCGAAGAGGATGATCGTTGCCATGCTGTCAGCCTTTCATCACGTTGACGTCTTCAACGTCGATGGTGCCGCGGTTGCGGAAGAAGCAGACCAGGATCGCAAGGCCGATCGCCGCCTCGGCGGCCGCGACGGTCAGCACGAAAAGGGTGAAGACCTGGCCCACGAGATCGTTCAGGAATGCCGAGAACGCGACGAAATTGATGTTCACCGCGAGGAGCATCAGCTCAATCGACATCAGGATGATGATGACGTTCTTGCGGTTCAGAAACAGTCCGAAGATGCCGATCACGAAGAGCGCGGCGGCGACGGTCAGGTAATGCTCTAATCCAATCATGCTGGGCTCCGGTCGGAATGACCCGCGGTGATGCCGCGGCGGTTTTGGGGTGCCGGGCGCGGGGTCAAAGCCCCTGCCCCGGTTTCACGTCGCGCAGTTCGAGCGCCTTGGCAGGATCGCGGTACATCTGCGCGAGGACATCCTGCCGTTTCACGTCGCTGCGGTGGCGCAGCGTCAGGACGATCGCCCCGATCATCGCGACGAGCAGGATGAGCCCGGCGAGCTGGAAGAGGAGAATGTAGTCGTCGTAGAGGATCCGGCCGAGAAGCTGCGTGTTATGCGCGGTGTCGTATTCGAGCGGAACGGCGGCGCGCAGATCGCCCGCGATCGGCGAGACTTGCCAGACACCGAAAGCGATCGCCAGCTGCATCAGGATGATGACACCGATCAGGAGGGCGAGCGGCATGTATTTCGCCATCTCGCCCTTGAGCTCGGCGAAATCCACGTCGAGCATCATGACCACGAACAAGAAGAGCACGGCGACCGCGCCCACATAGACGATGACAAGGAGCATTGCGACGAATTCGGCCCCGACGAGCACGAAGAGCCCCGCCGATCCCAGGAAGGAGAGGATGAGCCACAGCACGGAATGCACCGGGTTGCGGCTGATCACCGTCAGGAGCCCTCCGGCAACCACCGTGATGGCGAAAAGGTAGAATGCGAAATCGGCGGGGCCCATGATCTTGTCCTTCGGTCCAGTCCAGCTTGCAACGCTCAGCGGTAGGGCGCGTCGATCTCGAGATTGCGCGCGATCTCGGCTTCCCAGCGTTCGCCATTCTCGAGAAGCTTGGTCTTGTCGTAATAGAGCTCTTCGCGGGTCTCGGTGGAGAACTCGAAATTGGGGCCCTCGACGATCGCATCCACCGGACAGGCCTCCTGGCAGAAGCCGCAATAGATGCATTTCGTCATGTCGATGTCGTAGCGCGTGGTGCGGCGGCTGCCATCGCTGCGCGGCTCGGCGTCGATGGTGATCGCCTGCGCGGGACAGATCGCCTCGCAAAGCTTGCAGGCGATGCACCGCTCCTCGCCGTTGGGATAGCGCCGCAGCGCGTGCTCGCCGCGAAAGCGCGGGCTGAGCGGCCCTTTTTCATGCGGGTAGTTCAACGTCGCCTTGGGCTTGAAGAAATACTTCAGGCCGAGGCCGAGCCCCTTGAAGAAGTCGGCGAGGAGGAAGTAGCGCCCGGCGCGGGCATAATCGATCTGCGTCATCTTGCGGCCCTTTCCAGAACCCTGTTCAGAAGCGCGTCGCGCGCGGGTGCGGGATGCGCGGCGCGGAATTCATCGTGGCGCGGGGTGGTGCCCGACCCTGCCCCGGCGCAGAGCACCAGCGTGTCGAGGGCGGCGAAGCGCGCGGCGGCCTCTTGCGGGATGGCCCAGCCGCCGGCGAGCGCCCGTTCCATGGCCTCGGCGGCACCGTCATAGGCATCGGCGACGGGCACGAAGGCACCGGGCGCGGGCCGGTTGGTGATGACGCTGTCATCCTCCAGGAGGGCCGCGCGGTCATCTGTGCCGAGCGGCGCCACGAAGTCGGCGCGCGCCTCGGCGCATTCGGGCAGGATCGTGGTGTCGTCCCAGCGGGCATAGGCACCGCCGAAGAGGCCGAAATGCGCAAGGAAGGCGACCAGAACGACCCAGGCCAGCGAGAACGGCAGGAAGACCTTCCAGCCAAGGCGCATCAGCTGGTCATAGCGGTAGCGCGGGACCACGGCCTTCACCAATGCGAAGAGGAAGAAGATGACGAGCATCTTGATCATCATCCACAGGATGCCATCCGGCAGGAACGGCAGGGGCGAGAGCCAGCCGCCGAAGAACAGGATCACCATCAGCGCGCAGAGGAAGACGATGGCGGTGTATTCGCCGATCATGAAGAGCAGGAAGGGCGTCGAGCTGTATTCGACCTGGTAGCCGGCGACCAGCTCCGATTCGGCCTCGGGAAGGTCGAAGGGCGGGCGGTTCGTCTCGGCGAGTGCCGAGATGAAGAACAGGAAGACCATCGGGAAATGCGGCAGCCAGTACCAGCTGAAGAGACCCCAGCCCCCGTCCTGCGCATGGACGATCTGGCTCAGGTTCAGCGATCCGGTCGACAGGATGACGCCAACGAGGATGAGGCCGATCGAAACCTCGTAGGAGATCATCTGCGCCGCCGAGCGCAAGCTCCCCAGGAAGGGATATTTCGAGTTCGACGCCCAGCCACCCATGATCACGCCGTAGACCTCGAGCGAGGAGATGGCGAAGATGTAGAGGATCGCGACGTTCAGGTCGGCCAGAACCCAGCCATCGTTGAACGGCATCACCGCCCACAGGATGAGCGGCAGCGTGAAGGCGGCGATGGGCGCGAGGAAGAACACCGTCCTGTCGGCACCGGCCGGCACGACGATCTCCTTGAGAATGTACTTCAGGAAGTCGGCGAAGGATTGCAGCAGGCCGAAGATGCCGACCACGTTGGGGCCCCTGCGCATCTGCACGGCCGCCCAGACCTTGCGATCGGCGTAGAGGAGAAAGGCCATGCTGACCAGCAGCATCACCGTCACCAGAAGCGCCTGACCGAGCGTGAGCAGGGCGATGCCGGTATTGGTCTGGGTAAAGAATTCAGCCATCGATCCTCACACCGTCGGTATTTCATTCTCGGCGCAGGTGGCCACGACGACTTCGGCGTCGAGCGTCTTTGCCCCCTGCGGTAGCGCTGGCGAGATGGTGTAAACCGCATCTCCCCGCCAAATGCCACCCTCTTCGTCTACATTCGTACGCAAGTGGCGCGCAAATCCATATCCCCGGATCAGGGTGTATTGCGCCGCCGCGCATTCGGCATAGGCGGCAACGTCGGCCGCCGATCCCGCACCCTCCATCTCGACGAGGAAATTCACCAGATCGCCATCGAGCAGCCGCGTCTGCACCCCGTGATAGAGCGGCGGCGCCGCCTCGCCGGCGGGCGGTGCGTGCGGCGCCGCGGCGCAGCCCGCGAGGATAAGCGAGGCCGCCCCCGCCGCGCATCTCATCGCGCTGGCCTCATTCCGCGGCCAGGGACGTTCCGGCGCGGGCTTTCGCTCCGGCGCTGAGCTCGGCCATCAGCTGGCTCGCTCGCGCGATCGGGTTGGTGAGGTAGTGGTCGCGCACCGAGACGGAGAATTCGCCCTCGCCGAGCGTTCCCTGCTCGACGGCGGACCAGTCATTCTCGGCCACCTGGTCGAGCTTGCCCAGATGCGGCTGCGCCTTGATCAGCGCGCGCCGAAGCGCCGCGATGGAATCGAATGGCAGAACCGAACCCATCTCCCCCGAAAGCGCGCGCAGGATGGCCCAGTTCTCCTTGGCCTCGCCCGGAGGGAAGCTGGCACGGAGGGCGAGTTGCGGCCGGCCTTCGGTGTTCACGAAGAGACCCTGCTCCTCGGTATAGGCCGCACCCGGAAGGATGATGTCGGCGCGGTGCGCGCCCCTGTCGCCATGGCTGCCTTGATAGATGACGAACTTACCGGCCGGGATCTCGACCTCGTCGGCGCCCAGGTTGTAGATCACGTCCGCGGCGGAGATGTCGGACATGCCGTTCGGCGCAGTGCAGCCCACATCCATCGCCCCGACGCGGCCAGCGGCCCCGTGCAGGACGAGGAACTTGCCGCCGAGTGCCTCTGCGAGCGCCATCGCGTGCCCGAGGATCCCGGCCCCGTCGCCGCCCCGAAGCGCCCCCTGCCCCACGATGACGACCGCGTTCTCGGTCTGCTGCGCGCCGCTCAGCGCGTCCGCGAGGGCTTTGCGGCCCGTACCGTGGTGCTCGTAATCATAGGTCAGATCGACCGCGGGTCCGATCAGCCCGATATCGGCGCCGCGCAGCCAGGCCTTGCGCAGGCGCGCGTTGAGCACCGGCGCCTCGCTGCGCGGATCGGTCCCGATCAGGATGACTTGCGCGGCGCTGTCCAGATCCTCGATCCGGGCGGTCCCGACATAGGCAGAGCGGTTGCCGGCGGGCAGCCACGCGCCGTCGGTCCGGCATTCGACTCGCCCGCCCGCACCGGTGATCAGCTCCTTGAGCGCATAGGCCGCCTCGGTGGGCACCAGATCGCCCACGAGGCCGGCGACCGTCTTGTCCTTCATCGCCGCGGCAGCGGCCGAAAGCGCCTCGGGCCAGCTGGCGGGGCGCAGTTTGCCATTCTCGCGGATATAGGGCTTGTCGAGCCGCTGCCGGCGCAAACCGTCCCAGACGAAACGCGTCTTGTCGGAGATCCACTCCTCGTTCACGCCGTCATGGTTGCGCGGCAGGATGCGCATCACTTCGCGGCCCTTGGTATCGACGCGGATGTTCGAGCCGAGCGCGTCCATCACGTCGATCGTCTCGGTCTTGGTCAGCTCCCAAGGGCGGGCGGTGAAGGCGTAGGGCTTGGAGGTCAGCGCGCCGACGGGGCACAGGTCGATGATGTTGCCCTGCATCTCCGAATCGAGCGTGGCGCCGAGATACGAGGTGATCTCCGAATCCTCGCCGCGCCCCGTCTGACCCAGCTCGGGAATGCCAGCCACCTCGGTGATGAACCGCACGCAGCGGGTGCAGGAGATGCAGCGTGTCATATGCGTGCCGACCAAGGGTCCCAGATCGAGATTGGCCACCGCCCGCTTGGGCTCGCGGTAGCGCGAGAAATCGACACCGTAGGCCATCGCCTGGTCCTGCAGGTCGCACTCGCCGCCCTGATCGCAAATCGGGCAATCGAGCGGGTGGTTGATGAGCAGGAACTCCATCACCCCCTCGCGGGCCTTCTTGACCATCGGCGAATTGGTACGGACTTCGGGCGGCGCGCCCTCGGGACCCGGACGCAGGTCGCGCACCTGCATGGCGCAGGACGCGGCGGGCTTGGGCGGGCCGCCGACCACCTCGACGAGACACATGCGGCAGTTGCCAGCGATCGAAAGCCGTTCGTGATAGCAAAAGCGCGGGATCTCGATGCCCGCTTCCTCGCAGGCCTGGATCAGCGTCATGGCGGGATCGACCTCGATCTCGCGCCCGTCGATGATGATCTTGCGCAGCTCGCTCATGGCTGTCTCCCGTCCGTGGCAGAGCCGCCGCTCCGCGCCAAATGCCGGGGCTGGCGCATGGCCGCCCCCGCTGCTGTCTTGCCGCAGCCACCTCCGGAGTTCAACGGCGTTGTTGTCAAACGGGCCTCGGGGGGCCGGTAGAACTCACGCCTGCGGAACCGCGCCCCCCGGTGCTCAGTCGCCTTTCAGAAGGCGTCCCGCGGCGCTGTCGGCGGCGATCTCCTCGCGGCCCACGGCGCAATATCCCTCGGGCTTGCCCGGAACCGCACCGCGCCCGCGCAGATCATCGCGGATGACCGCCCTGAGCTTTTCCTTCTCGGCCTTGTTATCCGTCAGGGCCGATATCTCATCGCGGCTGTAGCCGGCATCGCGGGCATAGCCCTCGAGGGATTTAAGGTAGGTCCACGCGCGGATCATGCGCGGCGAGATGGAGGGGCAATTCTTGCGAACCTCGTCCGCGAGGCCGATGGCATAGAAGCCCGATCTGACGGTCTCGTTCTGATGCAATGGCGGTTTTGCAAAAGCCGGCGCCGCCAGGGCGCCAAGCATTGCAGCGAGTATGACTGTTCTGGGCATGCGGTCACTCCTGTGATCATGCGATCCTGGATCGTCCCGTGGATCTGGGGACGGCTCGCTGCCATTTCATCCCCTGCTAGCCGGGAGATCAATGGGCCGGCGCCTTGCCGCACGCGAGCGTGAAGTCATGAGCGCCGCGCCGCCCGCCTCCGGCAAAGACGCGCCTCAGCGATCCTCGCACCGTCCGGCCGCAAGGAGATCCCGGCCACGCCGCTCGAGGGTCCATTCCCCGGCCGCGCCCTGCCGCCATGCGATATTCGTGGTGCCGTAATTGAGCAGGCAGAAGGATGTCGCGGGATAACGCAGGCTCTCGCGGACCTGCGCGAGCGTGGCGCCGGCACCCTCGGCGCGCACCGTGAAGGCACGCGGATCGCTGTCGGAGCGCGCCAGACGCGCCTCGAAGGGCAGTGGCGTCTCAGGCTCGCCCGTGGGGGCGAAGAGGTCGATGCGGTTGAGAAGGCCGCAGCCCGGCAGGGTCAACAGCATGGCGAGACCGGCGATGAGTGCTGCGCGTGTCATTCTGCGGCGACATGCCTTGCGCCGGAGCGCTTATGGGCGATCCGGTCCTCGATCTCGTCACGGAAATGCCGGATGAGGCCCTGGATGGGCCAGGCGGCCGCATCGCCAAGTGCGCAGATCGTATGCCCCTCCACCTGCTTGGTGACATCGAGCAGCATGTCGATCTCCGCCGGGTCAGCGTCCCCCTTCACGAGACGGTCCATGACGCGCATCATCCAGCCCGTTCCCTCGCGGCAAGGCGTGCACTGCCCGCAGCTTTCATGCTTGTAGAACTTGGACAGGCGCCAGATCGCCTTGATGACGTCGGTCGACTGATCCATGACGATCACCGCCGCCGTCCCGAGGCCCGACCGCTGCTCGCGCAGCCAGTCGAAATCCATGATCGCCTCCTTCATCACCCCGCCCGGAAGCAGCGGAACCGACGAGCCGCCGGGGATCACCGCCTTGAGGTTGTCCCAGCCGCCGCGGATGCCGCCGCAATGCCTGTCGATCAGCTCCTCGAAGGAAATCGACATCTCCTCCTCGACGACGCAAGGGTGGTTCACATGGCCCGAGATCGCGAAGAGCTTGGTGCCCGCGTTGTTCGCCCGGCCGAAGCCCGCGAACCATTCGGGGCCCCGGCGCAGGATCGTGGGGACGACCGCGATGCTCTCGACATTGTTGACCGTGGTCGGGCAACCATAGAGGCCCGCGCCTGCCGGAAAGGGCGGCTTCATGCGCGGCATGCCCTTCTTGCCCTCGAGGGATTCGAGAAGTGCGGTCTCCTCGCCGCAGATATAGGCGCCGGCGCCGTGGGTCAGGTAGAGGTCGAAATCCCAACCCGATCCCGCGGCATTGGCCCCCAGCAGCCCGTCATCATAGGCCGCGTCGATCGCCGCCTGAAGTGCCTCGCGCTCGCGGATATATTCGCCGCGGATATAAATGTAGCAGGCATGGGCCTGCATCGCGAAACTGGCGATCAGGCAGCCCTCGATCAGGGTATGGGGATCATGGCGCATGATCTCCCGGTCCTTGCAGGTGCCGGGCTCCGATTCATCGGCATTGATGACGAGGTAGCTCGGCCGCCCGTCGCTCTCCTTGGGCATGAAGGACCATTTGAGCCCGGTCGGAAAACCCGCCCCGCCCCGGCCCCGAAGGCCGCTCGCCTTCATCTGGTCAATGATCCAGTCCCGGCCCTTCTGGATGATCCCCGCCGTGCCGTCCCAATGGCCGCGCGACTTCGCCCCGGCAAGGGAGCGGTCATGCATGCCGTAGATATTGGTAAAAATGCGGTCCTGATCGCTCAGCATCTGACTCATCCTTTGGTTCACGCGGCCACGGCATCGCATGCCATGGCCGTAGGTCGGGGGGCGCCGGGACAAGCCGGCGGCCCATCATTCGTTTCGGCGCGCCTTCCAGATCTGGAAGACGACCACCAGCGCCCAGAAGAACGCCGCCAGCGCCGCCAGGTCGAAGAGGAAGACGAACCGCGCCGGCAGCCCGATCTTCGCACCGGCAAATTGCAGCCCCATCCATGCCACCATGGTGGAGGCCATCACCATGCCGACCATCCTGGCCTTGCGCGCGGTGCGGCGGTCCTGCCGGGCGGGCTCCGTGCTCATCCGCCGCCGCCTAGGCCTGCCCGGAGGGCGCCATGGCGCGGGCCTGCGTCACCCACTCGTCGCGGCTTGCGCGGCCCTTGAAGCCCTCGAGGTTGCCGTCGACCCAGCGAAGCTCGTCCTGGCTCCAGCCGGCAATCTGTTCGTAATGGTAGATGCCCATTTCGTTGAGCATGTCCTCGAGCTTCGGGCCGATCCCGCGGATCTTCTGCAGATCGTCCTTCCGGCCGCCGCGCGGCGCGTCCATTGCGGCCGGTCGCCGCTCCTGCACGCCTTCGGTCTCGCCGTTCCGCGGCGCCGCGCCCTCATCGGCTCGCGTGTTGCCCCCCTCGTAGCGCCAGCTTCCCTTGCGCGCGGCAAGGTCATCCTGCCCCGGAAGGGGTTTGCTGGCCTGGATCCGACCCGCGGGACGTTCGCCTTCCATCTCGGCATCGCCCTGCCCGGATGGCTCCGGCGCGCGCTCCCCGGTTGCTTCCTCGCCAAGATCGCCCCGCGCGCCCGGTGTCGGCGCCGGCGCGGTTTCCTCGGAGGCGGGGGCGCCACCGGCCGACTCTTTTGCAGCGCGCTCCCCGTCGCTTCCAGCGTCTGGCGTCTGGTCTTGTGTTTCCGCAGAGGCATCGGCCTCGAATTCCGGTGCGCCATGGGCCGTTTCGTCCCGGGGCGTCTCGGGCGACGGCTTTGCCGCGCCGGTCGTGCTTGAAGTGTCCGTTCCGGTCGTGCTTGAGGCAGGAGGCGCGTCCGCGGTCTTGGTGGCGGCGGCATCGCCCTGCCCCGCGCCGAATGCCAGCGCCGCGGCCACCGCCCCTGCGAGGACGAGCCCGAGCAGGATCGCCGCTACGAAGCCGTAGCCCATGAGCAGGAACAGCACGAAGGCGCCGGCGCCGACGCCGGCGGCGATCATGGCGCCGTTGCCCGATGGTTTCTCAGATTGTCCGTTCATCCCGGTATCCTCCTGAAACGGAGCCTGTTCCGGCTCCCCGCCAGGAGCCTATCGCCGTTTCAGCTTTCTGTCTGCCCGTCACGAAGCGCCTGCGCCTGGCCGGTCCAGTCATCCCGGCTCGCGCGCCCGCCCGCCCCCTCGAGATGGGCGTCGACCCAGGCGATCTCGGCCGGACCCCATTCCGCGATCTGCTCGTAGTGATAGATCCCCATCTCGTGCAGCAGTCCCTCGATGCCGGCGTCGATGCCGGTGATCCTCTGAAGATCGTCGGGCCTGCCCTCGCGGGGAGCGCCCAGCCGGGCCGGCTCGCTGACATGCGGCGCGGATTGAGCGGCCTGGCCGTTCTTGGGGCGGCCCATCTCGACAGCCTCGGCGGCCTGTTCGGTCACGCCGGTCTCGTCTGCAGGCTTGCCTTCGGAAGAGCGCGGCCCCGGCGTGGGCGCCTGCGCGGGCGAGGATGGCGGCATCAGGTCGTCGCGATTGCGCGGCGGCTGCGCGTCGGCGGTATTGCCCTTGCGCCACGGGGTCAGCAGCGGGACCTCGGTTCCGTCGATCCGGCGGATCGTGTCGCCGATATCCCTGGCGAGGGTCACGCTGGCATTATGCGCGGCGCTCTCACCCTCCTCTGGCACGAGGCTCGTCGCCCCGCCGGCGGGTTCTGCGGCGAAACGCCCGCTTTGCGGACCCGGCAGCGGAACCTCGCCAGCCGCGAAGCGGTCCAGCAAAGCGCCGAAACTTTCGGTCGTCAGGTCCTCGTAGTAATCCTTGCCGATCTGCACCATCGGCGCGTTCGCGCAGGCGCCAAGGCATTCGACCTCCTCCCAGGAAAAGCGTCCGTCACCGCTGAGCTGATGGGCCTTGGGTGCGATCTTCTCACGGCAGACCGCGATCAGATCCTCGGCGCCGCAGATCATGCATGACGTGGTTCCGCAGACCTGCACATGGGCGAGGCTGCCGACCGGCTGCAGCTGGAACATGAAGTAGAAGGTCGCGACCTCGAGCACCCTGATATAGGCCATGTCGAGCATCCGCCCGATTTCCTCGATCGCCGGCCGGCTCAGCCAGCCCTCCTGCTCCTGCGCACGCCACAGGAGCGGGATCACGGCGCTGGCCTGACGCCCGGCGGGATACTTGCTGATCTGCGCCTCGGCCCAGGCATGGTTGTCCGGGGTGAAGGAGAAGCTCTCGGGCTGTTCGGGATGCAGGCGGCGCAGCATGGATGTCCTCGATCAGGTCTTGGGATCGCACAGCGCGTCGTCGAGCGTCGCGGCCGAGCGTGAAATGGTGATGGTGCCGGATGCGACCATCGGCTCGACGATGGCGCGCATCTGCGCCTCCGAAAGTCCGGTGCGCTCGGTCAGCTGGCCAAGTTCGGAGCGCATGAGGCGGCACTCGGCGCCCGAAAACGCTTCGATCATCGCATCGCGCGGGCTTGGGGCCGGCGACTCGGGCGGACAGATGCTGGCGGGAACCGACAGGATGCCGCGTGCATCCTCGCTGGCCGTCCCGTCCACGAGCCAGCCCGAAAGCGTCTCCTGCACGAAACCGGGCGTGAAGCCCTCGGGCCCGAACATCTCGACAACCTCGGGCTGCGCGACAGAGCAGGCATTCTGCGCAAGGACGGTCAGAAGCGCGTCGCGGCTTTCCTCGGCGGCCACCGGCGCGGCCAGAAGGGCGCCGCTCGCCGCGAGCATCGTGAACAAGGTTGGTTTCATCGGTCGATCTCTCCGAAAACTACATCCATCGTGCCGATGATGGCACTGACATCTGCAAGCTGATGGCCCTTCGCCACATGGTCCATCGCCTGGAGATGCAAATAGCCCGGCGCACGCAGCTTTGCCCGGTAAGGCTTGTTGCTTCCATCGGCAACCAGGTAAACCCCGAATTCGCCCTTCGGCGCCTCGACCGCGGCATAAACCTCGCCGGCGGGCACGTGGAAGCCCTCGGTATAGAGCTTGAAGTGATGGATGAGCGCCTCCATCGATGTCTTCATGTCGCCGCGCGCGGGCGGCGCGAGCTTGCCGCGCGCCAGCACGGGGCCGGGCTCGCGCCGCAGCTTCTCGCAGGCCTGCCGGATGATCTTCACCGACTCGCGCATCTCCGCCATCCGCACCAGGTAGCGGTCATAGCAGTCGCCGTTGACGCCCGTGGGGATCTGGAACTCGAACTCGTCATAGCATTCGTAGGGCTGCGCGCGCCGCAGGTCCCAGGCGAGACCCGAGCCGCGCACCATCACGCCGGAAAAGCCCCATTCCTGGATCTCCTCCTCGGAGATGATCCCGATATCGGCGTTGCGCTGTTTGAAGATGCGGTTCTCGCTCAGGAGCCCGTCGATATCATCGAGCACCGCCGGGAAATCCACCGCCCAGGCGTCGATATCCTCGATCAGCTTCGGCGGCAGGTCCTGGTGCACCCCGCCGGGGCGGAAATAGGCCGCGTGCAGCCGCGCGCCGCAGGCCCGCTCGTAGAAGACCATAAGTTTCTCGCGCTCCTCGAAGCCCCAGAGCGGAGGCGTCAGAGCGCCCACATCCATCGCCTGCGTGGTCACGTTCAGCAGGTGCGACAGGATGCGGCCGATCTCGGAATAGAGCACGCGGATGAGGGAGGCGCGGCGCGGCACCTCGGTGCCCGTCAGCCGCTCGATCGCAAGGCACCAGGCATGCTCCTGGTTCATCGGGGCGACGTAGTCGAGCCGGTCGAGATAAGGCAGGTTCTGCAGATAGGTGCGCGATTCCATCAGCTTTTCGGTTCCGCGATGCAAAAGCCCGATATGCGGATCGCACCGCTCCACGATCTCGCCGTCAAGCTCGAGAACGAGCCTGAGAACCCCGTGCGCCGCCGGATGCTGCGGCCCGAAGTTCAGGTTGAAGTTGCGGATCTTCTGCTCGCCCGTCAGGGCGTCGTCGAATTGTCCGTCCATTGTCTCAGACCTTCATCGCGTTGCTCCGCCCGGCGGGCGGATGAATATTGGCCAGCCATGCCTGCGGCAGCCGTCCCATATGGGCGGCGACCGCGTCGTATTGATCCGCCAGATGCGCGCGCATCTGGGCGAGCGCCTCCGCGCCGGGATCGAGTGTCGGTCCCTCGTGGATGCGCCGCGAGAAATCGGCGGGCCGCGCGCGGATCCCCAGAAAGCCGCAGATCCGGGAAAGCGCGTCCCCGCCGAACATATCCTCGTAGAAGACGCAGAGCAAACGGTCGGGCTCGAGCGCGGCGGTCAGCCGGCGCAGGGCGGCGCCGTATTGCGACCGGATCTCGATCTGCTCCTCCCCGCCGCGCAGAACGCGGGCGAGGATGTTGCGCGCCCTCTGGGGCACTTCGGATGGCGCCGCTGCGCGCCGCGCCGCCATCATGCGCACATGCGACCAGAGCCGCGCCACCGGATCACGCAGCAGGTAGACGAAGCGTGTTTGGGGCGCGAGCGCCGCCATCTGCCGCAGGCGGGCCTCCGGCAGCAGCGCGTATGCCGGGGTGATGTCGGCAAGCAGCCCGCGATCGCCGCGGCCCCGGGCGAGATAGTCGAGATAACGGCCATCGCCCGCGCCGCCCTGCCCCGCCTGCGCGAAGAGCGCCGAAAGCTCCCGCGCATCCGCGATATGGCGCTCGAGCGTCGCGCGGCGCTGCGGCCGGCTTGCCTGCGACAGCTCCCGCTCGAGCATCTCCCACCGGATCGCGTGACGCTCGGCCTCGCGCGCGGTGCGCCCCGCCTCGAGCGTGTCGAAGTAATGCAGCTCCTTCACCGATCGCAGATGGCAATCGGGATGATCGCTCAGGTAGCGGTGCAGCCAACTGGTGCCCGCCTTCGTCGCGCCGACGCAATATGCCACCCGCAGATCATCCATCAGGGCGCCGCGCGCCGCGCTGCGGAATGGGCCGCGCTCACCGCTTGTCCCCGGTCGCCTCGGCCTTGTCGTCGCCCGGCAGGATGTAATCGGCCCCTTCCCAGGGCGACATGAAGTCGAACTGCCTGTATTCCTGCACGAGGTTCACCGGCTCGTAGACCACGCGCTTCTGCTCGTCGTCGTAGCGGACCTCGGTATAGCCGGTCGTTGGGAAATCCTTGCGCAGCGGATAGCCCCTGAAGCCGTAATCGGTGAGGATCCGGCGCAGGTCGGGATGGCCCGAGAAGAGGATGCCGAACATGTCGAACACCTCGCGCTCGAACCAGTTGGCTGAGGGATGCACATCGGTGATCGAGGCGACCATGTCCTCCTCGCGCACCGCGCAGCGCAGGCGGATGCGTTGGTTGGTGTACATCGACAGGAAGTGATAGATGACGTCGAAGCGTTCCTCGCGCGCGGGATAGTCGATCGCCGTGATGTCGACGAGGGACGAGAACTTGCAAGTCCGGTCGGTCTTGAGAAATTCCACCATCGACTTGACCGACGAACGGGCAATGGTCACGGTCAGCTCGCCATGCGCCACCGCGTAGTTGAGCACGCAATCAGGCTTGTGTCCCTCGATATGGGCACCAAGCTCGTTCAGGGCATCGGTCATGCTTGTCCTCGTCTCGCCTCAGCGCGTGATGGTTCCGGTGCGGCGGATCTTCCGCTGCAGTTGCAAGATGCCATAGAGCAGCGCCTCCGCCGATGGCGGGCAGCCCGGCACGTAGATGTCGACCGGCACGATCCTGTCGCAGCCGCGCACCACCGAATAGCTGTAATGGTAATAGCCGCCGCCATTGGCGCAGCTTCCCATGGAGATCACGTAACGCGGTTCGGGCATCTGGTCGTAGACCTTGCGCAGCGCGGGCGCCATCTTGTTGGTCAGGGTGCCGGCGACGATCATCACGTCGGACTGGCGCGGGCTGGCGCGCGGCGCGATGCCGAACCGCTCGGCATCATAACGGGGCATCGAGGTATGCATCATCTCGACCGCGCAGCAGGCAAGCCCGAAGGTCATCCAGTGCAAGCTGCCGGTGCGCGCCCAGTTGATGATGTCGTCGGCCGAGGTGAGCAGGAACCCCTTGTCGGCCAGATCGGCGTTGAGTGCCTGGACCGTGACCTCGCGGTCGGCCCCTGCGGTGTTGGCTGAGGTGCTCACTCCCATTCGAGGGCTCCTTTTTTCCACTCATAGGCGAAGCCGACCGTCAGCACGCCCAGGAACACCATCATCGACCAGAACGGCACGGCGCCCAGATCCTTGAACGCGACGGCCCAGGGAAAGAGGAAGGCGATCTCGAGATCGAAGATGATGAAGAGGATCGACACGAGGTAGAAGCGCACGTCGAACTTCATCCGTGCATCGTCGAACGCGTTGAAGCCGCATTCATAGGCGCTGACCTTCTCGGGATCGGGGCTGCGGACGGCCAGGACCGCGGCGGCCAGGATCAGGACCAGGCCGAGCGTCAACGCCAGGCCCAGGAAGATCAGGATCGGCAGGTACTCTCTGAGAAGGTCGTCCACGAGAACTCCTTTCGCGGCAAACCGGCCACGGCCGGCTTCAATTGCATACGGGTGTAGACCCGCCCCCCCGAAGGGTCAACACGAGCGGCCGGGCAAAGCGCGCGGCGCGTCATCCTGGCGCACAGGCCCCCGCGTCCGGGCGCGGGGGCGGCCGGCCTCACGCCTCGATCGGGGCGTAGAACGAACGGCCGTAGAGAAGCTCGGCGCCCTCGCTCGGCGGCAGGGATGCCAGGAACCCCTCGCGCTCGGTGATCTGCGCATACCAGCGCGCCAGTTCGGGGAAACCCTCGAAATCGGCGAAATGCCGCGCCATGTAGACCGCCTGCCCCACCGATATGTCCGCCGCCGAGAAGCCGCTGGTCAGCAGGTATTCGCGGTTCTCCACCGGGGTCGACAGGCGTCCCTCGATCGCGGCGTAGCATTTGCGAAGGCGCATCGGCTCCAGCTGGGTGAGGAGCGGCGAGCGGGTCTGCGGGTCGCGCAGGATGATGTGCTGCTGCGTCAGCGTGGCGGCATGCTGCGAGATGGTCTCGGCGAAATGCACCCAGATCAGCCAGTCGGGCCGGTCGATATCCCCCGGCGGACGTCCCAGCCCGCGTTCGGGAAAGCGCTCGCACAGCACCTCCGTGATGGCGCCGGTCTCCCAGATGACATCCCCGTTGAGCTCGAGCGCGGGGACCCGGCCGGCGGGATTGAGGCTGAGATATTGCGGCTCGCGCAGGTTGCGATCGAAGGAATGGACCCTGAGCGAGAACTCCACCCCGAGCTCGTTGAGGAGCCACAGGCTGCGCATCGACCGGGTCTGGTGGCAATGGTGCAGGACGATCATGTCGGCTCCTTTCGACAAGATGGGCCGCGGCGGCGCGCCGCGCACGGTTCGGCTTCTTTCTAGACCGGGGCGGCGGGGATCGCCAGCCGCCCTCCGTCCGCCCGCGGGGCGCACGGCACATCAGTCGGACGCGGAATGGTCGAGCTTCACACCGTCTTTCAAGGCGTTGCGGTCGTTGCCCTGATTCGGAATGCCGGCCTTCAGCATGCGCGCCATGTGCATCAGGTTCCAGCTCATGATCGTCGTGTTGCGGGCGACGAAGTCATTGTCGAAACCGGCGCGGGTGCCGTCATCGAGCTCGTCCCCGTAGGACGGGCCCGGCCCGGCCTCGCCGATCCAGCCGGCATCCGCCTGGGGCGGGATCGTGTAGCCCAGATGGCTCATCGCGAAGATCAGCGTCTGCGCAACATGCTTGATGCCGTCCTCGTTGCCGGTGATCAGCGCGCCCGCGACCTTGCCGTAGAAGACCGACTGGCCATGCGCGTTGAGTTCGCCGGACATCGCGTAGAGCCGCTCGATCAGGACGCGGCAGACCGAGCTTTCCTCGCCCAGCCAGATCGGCGTCGCGACGACGAGGATGTCGGCGGCCTCGATCTGCTGCCATAGCTGCGGCCAGTCATCGCGCTCCCAGCCATAGTCGGTCATGTCGGGATAGACGCCGGGCGGCACATCGTGGCTCAGCATGTGCAGCTTTTGCACGTCCACGCCCTCGCGCGCCATGATGTTCGCCGACGCATTGACGAGAAGGCGCGTGTGGCTGTCCTCCGACTTCTTCTTCAGCGTCGTATTCACGAAAACCGCCCTGAGACCCGAAAACTGTCCCCGCTCGCCGTCACTGCCTTGCATGTTCGCCTCCCTGACCGGGCCCCCAGCGGACCCCGGAGATAACGCGGCGCGGCGCACAGAGTTCACCCGATGAGCTTTGCCACCGTCACCGGCAGGTCGCGGTAGTCGCCGAGGAGAGCCTCGGGACCCAGGGCCGATACCCTGTCCCCTTCGGGGCCGAACGTGACGAGGATGCACGGAACGCCCGCCGCCCGCGCCGTCTGCCGGTCCGTATCGGTGTCACCGACGAGCACGGCGCCCTCCGCGCCATCGCCGCCGCCGGCGCGCCGCACGGCCTCGTGGAAGGGTGCCGGATCGGGCTTGCGCTGCGCCAGCGTGTCGGCGCCGACGAGCGCGCCGAACCAATCGCGGCATCCCATCCGCGCGAGCAGCGTCTCGGCCAGGGCCTCCGGCTTGTTGGTGCAGATCCCGACGCCGTATCCCGCCTCGCGCAGCTCGGAGATCGCCGCGGCCGCACCATCGTAGAGGACGGTATGGGTGTCGATATTCTCGCCGTAACTGTCCAGAAGGAGCGGATACTGTGCCTCGATGCCCTCATCGAGATGCGCGCCCTCCCGGCCGAGCCGCTCGAACCCCAGGCGCAGCATCGCCCGCCCACCGCGAAAGGCCGTACCCTTGTCGCGGGCGGGATCGAGCTGATCGCCCTGCCCGAGCCCGCGAAAACACGCATTCGCCGCCGCGATCAGGTCAGCGCCGGTATCGGCCAATGTGCCATCAAGGTCGAAGATCACCGTTTTTGCCATGCCGCCCCTCGCTGACGCGCCGCCGCCATGCTAGGCGGCACGATATATGCTGAAACCGGACACGCTTGCGATCCGGTGCCGCCGGGGTAGAACGAGCCCGCACATTTTGAAAGGCCTGTCATGACGGCACATCTCGTCGTCCTCGCCGCCGGCCGCGGTACGAGGATGGAGTCGGACCTGCCCAAGGTTCTGCATGAAATCGGCCACGCGCCCCTCTTCGCGCATGCGCTCGCCGCGGGACGCAGCCTCTCTCCCGAGCGCAGCGTGCTGGTCGCGGGACACGGCGCCGAGCTGGTGCGCGCGGCGGCGGCCGAGATCGACCCGGAGATCGAGATCGCCGTGCAGCACGAGCAACTGGGGACGGCCCATGCCGTGGCACAGGCGCGCCCCTTCCTCGCGGACGCGGAGGGCGATGTCTTCATCCTCTATGGCGACACGCCCTTCATAAGCTCCGGTACGCTGGACGAGATGGCGCAGAAACGCGCCGAGGGCGCGTCGATCGTCGTGCTGGGTTTCGAGGCCGAAACCCCCGGCCGCTACGGCCGGCTCGTGGCGCGCGGCGACAGCCTGGAGCGGATCGTCGAATACAAGGATGCCACACCCGAAGAGCGCGACATAACCCTTTGCAACAGCGGTGTCATCGCCGCCGATGCCGCGCTTCTCTTCGAGCTGGTCGAGGCGGTCGGCAACGACAATGCCAGCGGCGAGTATTACCTCACCGACATCGTCGCGATCGCCCGCGCACGCGGGCTTGACGCGGCGGTGGTGCGCTGCGCCGAGCGCGAGACGCTCGGCATCAATACGCGCGGCGAGCTGGTGCGCGCGGAGGCCCTATTCCAAGAGGAGGCCAGGGCCCGGGCCGCGCAGGACGGCGCGATCCTGCTGGCGCCGCACACCGTTCACCTGGCCTTCGACACGGTTATCGGCCGCGATGCGGTGGTGGAGCAGATGGTGGTCTTCGGCCCCGGCGTAAGCGTCGAGTCGGGCGCGCGCATCCGCGCCTTCAGCCATCTGGAAGGCGCGCATGTCGGCGCCCGCGCGGTGGTCGGACCCTATGCGCGCCTGCGCCCGGGCACGGAGCTTGGCAATGACGCGAAGATCGGCAATTTCGTCGAGATCAAGGAGGCCGCGATCGGCGAAGGCGCGAAGGTCAATCACCTGAGCTATGTCGGCGATGCGGAGATCGGCAACGCGGCCAATCTGGGAGCCGGCACCGTGACCTGCAATTATGACGGTGTCCTGAAACATCGCACCAGCATCGGCGCCCGGGCCTTCATCGGGTCGAGCACGATGCTGGTGGCGCCGGTCGCGATCGGCGCGGATGCCATGACGGCGAGCGGCTCGGTCATCACCACCGACGTTCCCGATGGCGCCCTCGCGATCGGCCGGGCGCGGCAGGTGACCAAGCCGGGGCTGGCCCGGCGCCTCGTCGACAAGCTCAAGGCGGCAAAGGCCGCGCGCAACAAGGATGATGCCTGATGTGTGGAATCGTCGGCGTTCTGGGAACGCATGAAGTCTCACCGATCATTCTCGAATCGCTCAAGCGCCTCGAGTATCGCGGCTATGACAGCGCCGGGATCGCCACGATCGAGGAAGGCCGGCTCGATCGGCGCCGCGCCGTCGGCAAGCTGGTGAACCTGTCGGACAAGCTGGTGCATGAACCCCTGGCGGGAAAATCCGGCATCGGTCATACGCGCTGGGCCACCCATGGCGGTCCGAGCGAGGCGAACGCGCATCCGCACCGCTCCGGCGGTGTCGCGGTCGTCCATAACGGGATCATCGAGAACTACGCCGAGCTTCGCCGGGAGCTTGCGGCCCGGGGCCAGGGTTTCGAAAGCGACACGGATACCGAAACGGTCGCGCATCTCGTCCAGACGCAGATCGCCGAAGGCCAGAGCCCGGAAGAGGCCGTGCGCCACACGCTCGAACGGCTCGAGGGCGCCTTCGCCCTCGCCTTCCTCTTCGAGGGCGAGCAGGACCTGATGATCGCGGCACGCAAGGGCTCGCCCCTGGCAATCGGGCGCGGCGAGGGCGAGATGTATGTCGGCTCCGACGCGATCGCGCTCGCGCCGATGACCAATCGCATCACCTACCTCGAAGAGGGCGACTGCGCCGTCCTGACCCGGACGAGCATGCGCATCATCGATGCCGAGGGCCGCGAGACCCGCCGCGAAGAGCGTGTCATCCAGATCGACAGCGCCCTCGCCGATAAGGCCGGACACCGTCACTGGATGGCCAAGGAGATCGCCGAGCAGCCCGTCGTCATCGCCGATGCACTCGCTCATTACCTCGGCGAAGAAGCCGCTTCGGCCGGACCGCTCACTGATTTCGATTTCACCCGGTTCGACCGGATCGTGATGGTCGCCTGCGGGACCGCCTTCTATGCCTGTCTCACCGCGAAATACTGGTTCGAGCAGATTGCCCGCATTCCGGTGGAAGTGGATATCGCATCGGAGTTCCGCTACCGCGAGCCACCCATCGCGCCGCGCACCCTCGCGATCTTCGTCAGCCAGTCAGGAGAGACGGCCGATACGCTCGCGGCCCTGCGCTACTGCCAGGGCAAAGCCCATATCCTGTCGGTGGTCAATGTTCCCGAAAGCTCGATCGCGCGCGAGAGCGATCTCGCCCTGCCCATTCACGCCGGGATCGAGATCGGCGTCGCCTCGACGAAGGCCTTCACCTGCCAGTTGTCCGTCCTGTCGATCCTCGCGCTGAAGGCGGCAGGGGATCGCGGAATGCAGGGCGCGGATCAGCTCGCCGTGCATCATGCCGACCTGCGCCGCCTGCCCGGCCTGATGGCGCAGGCGCTCAATGCCGAGGAAGCCATCGAAAACATCGCAAGGCAACTCTCCGAAGCGCGGGACATCCTCTTCCTCGGGCGCGGCGCGATGTACCCCCTTGCGATGGAGGGCGCGCTGAAACTGAAGGAAATCAGCTATATCCACGCCGAAGGTTATGCATCGGGCGAGCTGAAACATGGGCCCATCGCCCTGATCGACGACAAGGTCCCGGTGATCGTCATGGCCCCGCGCGACAACCTTTTCGACAAGTCGATCTCGAACATGCAGGAGGTGATGGCACGCGGCGGGCGCGTCGTGCTGATCTCGGACGCGCAGGGCACCGCGGCTGATCTGGATGGTGTCTGGCAGGTCATCACCCTGCCGGACGTGCCGCAGATCTTCGCCCCGATCCTCTATGCCGTTCCGGCGCAGCTCCTCGCCTACCACACGGCGATCGCGAAGGGCACGGATGTCGATCAGCCGCGCAATCTCGCGAAATCGGTGACCGTGGAATAGGCCGCGAGCTCAGCCCTGCGCGGGCCATTCGGTCCAGGCGCCGAGGGACCGGGACAAAAGTGCCTGCAGCTCCTCTTGCCGTGACGCGGCAAGGGCCTGCTGCACCTGTCGCAGAACGCGCGGCATGAAGGCAAGGTAATGCGGCTTGCCGTCGCGTTCGGCAAGGCGGACGAAAACACCGGCGATCCGCAGATGCCGCTGCAATCCGTAAAGGTGGTAGTGGCGCATGAATGTCGGCGCATCGAGCGCGGGCCGCGCGGCGAGATACCGCGCGAGCATCCGCTCCTCGAGACCGGAGGCCAGATCACGCCTCGCATCTTGCAGGAGCGAGACCAGATCATAGGCGCCGCCGCCGATGACCGCGTCCTGGAAGTCCAGCAGGCCGCAGGCCGCCACCCCGTGCCGCTCCTCGAGCAGCATGAGGTTGTCGACATGGAAGTCACGCAAGATCAGCGTCCCGTGCAATCCGCCAACGGGCGCCAGAACACCGCGAGCGATATCCAGGAAGTCCCGCCTGAACGCCTCGTGCGCTACCGCTGGCCGAAGACGCGGCACGAACCAGTCGGTGAAGAGCGTCAACTCCTCCATCATTCGCGGCAGATCGAATGTCGGCACGCTGATCGCCGTCGCCTCGGGCCGCTCGTGCAGATGCGCGAGCGCATCGACGGCAAGGCCGTAGAGCATGGCCTCGTCCCGCCCCTGCGCCAGGAGCCGGGTATAGGTTCCGTCGCCGAAATCCTCGATCAGCGCGAGCCCCGCGGTCACATCGCACGCCCGCAGGGCCGGCGCGCTCAGGCCGAGCTGCCGCAGATGGGCGGCGATCTCGATGAAGCGTGCCAATGTCGGGGCACCATCATCGTCCTGAAGCAGCAGAAGGCCCTCCTCCTCCAGCCGGAAATAGCGGCGCGCCGATGCATCCGAGGCAAGCGGCGTCACACGAATCGCACCCGGTGCATGATCCGCGAGAAAGGCTCTGCGTGCCGCATCGGTCTCGTCGGCAGAACGAAGGCTCATGGTCGATCTCCTTGCGCTTCTCGCGAGAGCGCCTAGCGCAGAACTCCGCCCGCGTCACCTGTCATACGGCCCGGCGACGGGGATTTTGCGAGCTGACGGCATCGGTTCGACCACCTGAAATCCCTCTGTTTTTCGCTTGCGATGCGCGACGAAGCCGACTAAACCGCCCCCCATGCGGAGAGGTGGCCGAGTGGTCGAAGGCGCACGCCTGGAAAGTGTGTAGGCGGGAAACCGTCTCCAGGGTTCGAATCCCTGTCTCTCCGCCACTCTTGGCATGATGCGATGTGCATTCACTCAAAGAAACAAGGCATTTCCGCGCTATGCGCCCGCAATTGCCGGTAAATTTGCTCCACTTTTTGCTCCACATTCCTCTGCGCCCGCGCAGGTAGATCGTCGGTAGCGAGGTCGTCTCGCCCATATCCCCACGGGCCACGAAGCGCGCACCCTGCCCAAACTACTGGCCCGGCCAGATCAGCAGAGCGCCGTGGACGACCAGCAGCGCGACAATCGCAATGCGCACGAGGTTTCGACGCAGCCAGACTCGGGCGCGGGTGCAGTATTTCATCGGTTTCTCCTGTGAGATTGGTGGCGCGCCGGCGTCCTCGTAGCAGCAAGGAGTGGTGATCATCACCGGCGCGCCGGACGCCGGGGGATCCAATCCCGGCGCCGGGGCCTCTCGGCCCCTCAAGGGACGGCGCCCAAACGGGCGCCGTCGGGTCACTCCTGAACGAGCATCCGAAAGCTCACCTTGATCGCTTCGGCGAAGTCGATTGCCCTCCGGACAGCCTGGCACAGCTCCACGAGCGGCGGCAGGGCCTCTTGGAGCGCCTC
>NZ_APKE01000036.1 GCF_009835145.1 Profundibacterium mesophilum KAUST100406-0324
AGGAGATGACCTTCATCATCTCCTCGAAGAGCGCCTGGCTGCGCTCGGTCTCGTTCTCGATGCCCGAGAACTCGTCGGCGGTGCGCAGGCCGTTCACTTCCTCCGCGAAGGCCGGAGCGAGGGGGGTTGCCGCCAGAATGGCGGCGATTGCTAGGTATTTCATTGTGCTCAGACCTTTTCAGCGCGGAACGGAAGGCGGGTGACCGTCGTGCCGGTCAGGGCGCGCCAGGCGTTGGCGAGGGCGGGACCCACGGGCGGGGTGCCCGGCTCGCCGATGCCCGACGGATCGGCATCGCTGTCGATGATCGCGACCTCGATCTCGGGCATCTCGTTGATACGCAGCATCCTGTAGGTGTCGAAGTTCTGCTGTGCCACCGTGCCGCCTTCGAGCAAGGTGATCTCGTCGAAGAGAACGGTGCCGAGGCCGTAGCCGATGCCGCCCTCGATCTGCGCGCGGATCACGTTCGGGTTGACCGCGACGCCGCAATCGACGGCACACCAGACCTTGTGCACCTTGGGAAAGCCTTCGATGTCCGAGACTTCGACGATCTGTGCGACATAGGTGTTGAAACTCTCATGAACCGCGACGCCATAGCCGCGCCCGTCCTTGACCCGCTCACCGGTCCAGCCGGCCATCTCGGCGACCTTCTCGAGCACGGCACGGTCGCGTCCCGCATCGTCGTTGCCCAGCAGCGCGAGCCGCCCCTCGACCGCGTCCTTGCCACCCTTCTCGAGCAGCATGTCGAGGAACACCTCGGTTGCGTAGCCGGTATGGGTGTGACCGACCGAACGCCACCAGAGCGGCGGAACGGCGGTTTCCATCTGCGCCCAGCCGACACGCATGTCAGGCAGGTCGTAGGGCATCTTGGTGCCACCCTCGAAGGAGGTCGGGTCGAGCCCGTCCTTCATCATTCCGGCCATCGGTCCGCCGGCCATGATCGACTGGTTCACGATGACGTCTTCCCAGGCGGTGATGTTGCCCTCGGCATCGAGCGCGCCGCGCAGCTTGTGCACGGTCAGCGGACGGTAATATCCGCCTTGCAGGTCGTCCTCGCGGGTCCAGACCAGCTTCCACGATCCGTCACCGCCCGCGGCCTTCGCGATGGCCGCGATCTCGGCGCCGATATGCGCGGTCGGCTGCGCGCGGCGACCGAAGCTGCCGCCGGCGAACATCACGTTGATGATGACGTTCTCGGGGTCGATCCCGAGGCCCTGCGCGATCGCCGGCTTGTCGAGGGAGGGGAACTGCGCGCCCATCCAGCATTCGGCCTTGCCGTCCTTGACCTCGAGCACGGCGTCGAGCGGCTCGAGCGGTGCGTGGGCCAGGAAGGGGAAGCGGAACTCCTCTTCGAGGATCGTCTCGCCCGCGTCGAACTTGCCGGAGAAATCGCCGGCGGTCTCGACGTCGCGCGCGCTCTCGGCAGCTTTTGACCACTCCTCGTACATCTGCTCCGACGAACGCGTTTCGGCCTTGCTCTCGTCCCACTCGATGCTCAGCGCCTCGCGGCCCTTCATCGCGGCGGCGGTGTTGCGCGCATAGACCGCGACGCCGAAGCCGGGGATCTCTCGCACGGCCTCGACGCCGGGCACTTCCAGCGCTTGCGCATCGTCGAAGGAGGCGACCGTCGCGCCGAACTTGGGCGCGTGACGCACGACGACCGTCTGCATCCCGTCGCGGAACACGTCCATCGTGTAGATGGCCGTGCCGTCGGTCTTTTCGGGCGTGTCGAGCTTGGGCCGGTCGGTGCCGATCAGGCGGAATTCGGACTTGTCCTTGACCTTCGGCTCGGCGGGGGCCTCCTGCTGGGCTGCGGCCTCGGCGAGCGCGCCGAAACCGGAGCTCTTGCCGCTGGCCGCATGGCTGATCGTGCCCTTCTCGATCGTGATCTCCTCGGCCGGAACGCCCCATTGCTCGGCGGCGGCGGCGATCAGCATGTGCCGCGCGGCCGCGCCGGCCTGGCGCATCTGGGTGTAGCTGTTGGCCATCGCGGTCGAGCCGCCGGTGCCCTGCAGCCCGAAGAGAAGGTTCGCGTAGAGCTCGTTATTGGCCGGCGCCTGCTCGGCGCGCATCTGGCTCCAGTCGGCGTCGAGCTCCTCGGCGACGAGGGTCGACAGGCCCGTGTTGGGCCCTTGGCCGAACTCGATATGCTTGATGATGACGGTCACGGTGTCATCGGGCGCGATCCGCACGAAGGCGTTCGGCGCGAACTTGGCCGGCTCGCCGGAGGGCGCGAAGGCGTTTGCGGCGCCCGATTGGGCACGGCCGCGCAGCGGCAGGGTCATGCCGATCACGAGCCCGGCGGTGCCGCCGAGAAATTGGCGTCTGGTCTGATTGGTCATGGCTCAGCCCTCCAGGGTCTTGGCGGCGTTATGGATCGCCTCGCGGATGCGCACATAGGTGGCGCAGCGGCAGATGTTTCCGGCCATCGCGTTGTCGATGTCCTCGTCCGTGGGATTGGGGATCTCGCGCAGAAGCGCAGCGGCGCTGACGACCTGGCCGGACTGGCACCAGCCGCATTGCGGTACGTCGATAGCCTTCCAGGCGTCCTGGACCGCGCGGGTCTCGGGATCGTCGAGCCCCTCGATGGTCTGCACGTCGGCACCCTCGAGCATCGAGATCGGCGTGACGCAGGAGCGACGTGTCATGCCGTCCATCATCACGGTGCAGGCGCCGCATTGCGCGATGCCGCAGCCGAACTTCGTGCCGGTCAGTTGCAATTCGTCGCGCAAGACCCAAAGCAGGGGGGTGTCGCCCGGAAGATCGACGGAGCGTTCCTCGCCATTCACGGTGAATTTGACCATGTCTCTGTCCTGTCATTGGAGAATGGCACATGACATAGCGGCCGAGACGCGCTCGGACAGCCTGTCATATGCCGCGGATTTGATCAGCCCCGAGCATATCAGGTTCGCGCATGAATTGCAGGCGCCCAATCGTTCGCGAACGCACATGCCCTGCGCTCGATGACGTTGGGGCCGTCCTGTGCGCTTGACCCGGAACACTCGGATGGCCTATCTATCTGTCCAAGTCGTTGGACAGATGGGGGCGATGCATATGTGGACATTGCACGATGCCAAGAACCGCTTCAGCGCGGTGGTCGCAGCCGCGGTTGCCGGAACGCCGCAGGAGGTGAGCCGCCGTGGCAAGCCCGCCGTGATTGTGCTCTCGGTTGAGCAATATACCCGTCTTTCCGAAGCGGCCCGGCGCGACGCGGGCAGTTTCAGCGATCATCTACGCGCCTTCCCGGTGCCGGGCGATGCGCGGGGCCGCGCGGGCGACGAGACGCCCGATGCCGCCGCCCCTGCGCCGCGCGCGCAAGCCCGTCCACGCGACGTGCATTTCTGAGGCGGGATGATCATCCTCGACACCAATGTGCTCTCGGCGTTGCGCCGCACCGAGCGCGCCCCGCAGGTGGCGCGCTGGCTGGCCGCGCAGGAGGATGCGGCCCTGCGCATTACCAGCATCACGATCGGCGAGATCGAGCGCGGGATCGCCATGCAGGAGCGACGCGATCCGCAATTCGCCGCCGACCTGCGGCAATGGATCGACAGGACGATGCTCCTCTTTGGCGCGCGGATCCTGCCCTTCGGGGCTGATGAGGCGCGGATCTGGGGCCGGCTATCGGCCCGGCTCGGCCATGACGGGGCCGATCTGATGATCGCGGCCTGCGCATTGTCGCATGATGCGGTGATCGCGACACGAAACATCGCCGATTTTGCCCCCACCGGTGCGCGTCTGGTCGATCCCTTCGCGGCGGTTCCCTGATGAGGCGGCGCGGGCTATACCGTCAGCGTGCCGCGGCCGCGATCGCGGCGAGCTGATCGTATCGGGAGAACTGCCAGTCATGCGGCAGATCGGCGACCGGTCCCTGGCGGTAGCCTTCGGTGAAAAGCGCGAAAGGTATCGCGGCTGCGCGGGCGGTCTGCGCGTCGATCTCACTGTCGCCGACGAAGAGCCCCGATGACGCATCGAGGGCCCGGAAGGCCGCGTGGAGCGGCGCGGGATCCGGCTTGCGCGAAGGCAGACTGTCGCCCCCGATGACCGCGCCGAAGAGCCCGTCGATGGCCAGGTGCGTCAGGATCGCATGGGTCGCGGCCAGGGGCTTGTTCGTGCAGATCCCGATCCGCGTGCCGCCGGCGATCAGGGCCTCGAGCGCCGGGCGCGCGCCCGGATAGAGACGGGTCAGTTCGACCGCCGTCAGGTAGCGCGCCTCGAACGCGGCGAGCATGTCGGCCTGCCGGGCGGGCCCGATCCCGCGCGCGGCACGCATCCGCTGCACGAAAACGGCCGCGCCCCGGCCGATGAAGCCGCGGGTTTCGGGCAGGGTCAGCGGCGCGTGGCCCTCCGCCTCGAGCACATCGTTCGCCGCGGCGCGGATGTCGGGCGCACTGTCGATCAGCGTCCCGTCGAGATCGAAGACGATCGCGGTCACTTCGCCCCTGCGCCCGCACCGCACGCGGCCTCGGCCGCATCGCGGATCGCGCGGATATTGGCCCCGTAGGGTGCGGGATCGTGCACGCTGCCACCCTTGAAGACCGCCGAACCCGCGACGAGGACATCCGCGCCCGCGGCGGCCACCAGTGGCGCCGTTTCGGGATCGACCCCGCCATCGATCTCGATATGAATGTCGCGATCCCCGATCATGGCGCGCAACTCGGCGACCTTCTCGACCTGGCTGTGAATGAACTTCTGGCCCCCAAAGCCGGGATTGACCGTCATCACGCAGACAAGATCGACCATGTCGAGAAGGGGCGCCGCCATCGCGGCCGGCGTGCCGGGATTGAGTGCCAGCCCGGCTTTCGCCCCTGCGCCGCGAATGGCCTGCAGCGTGCGGTGGATATGCGGTCCTGCCTCGGCATGGGCGGTGATGATGTCGGCGCCCGCGCGGGCAAAGGCCTCGATATAGGGATCGACGGGCGCGATCATCAGATGCACATCCATAACGCCCCGGATATGGGGCCGGATGGCGGCGCAGGTGGCGGGGCCGAAAGTGATGTTGGGAACGAAGTGACCGTCCATCACGTCCACATGGACCCAGTCGCAGCCCTGCGCCTCGATCGCGGCGCATTCGGCGCCGAAATTGGCAAAATCGGCCGAAAGGATCGAAGGGGCGATCTTGATGGATCGGTCAAAGCTCATGGTCTGTTACCTTTCTGGCAGGGATGGGCGGCGGCGCGTTCGGCGGGCGGCGGACGCCTCGCCCCGATGCGCCGTCAGGCTTTCGCCTTCGGCGCGCGGGGCTTGAACGTCTCGCGCAGGATCGCGAGCCGTTCGTGATGACGCGTGTCCTGCGAACGCTCTGCAAGCCCTTCCGCGAGCGCGAGCGCCTCGCGCCGTTCCGGCAGGCTCGAGAAGGCGTAGGTTCCGAGGAAGTCGATCTCGTCCTGGCCGAGCTCGCGGATCAGGTGTTGCACGAGGTAGTGCACGATCTGCGCGACGGCTCCGGATTTGAGGTGTTGGCAATCGCGCTGCCAGAAATCCCAGCTGCGCGCGCCCGACACGATCTCGTAGGACGGGAAATAGAACAGATCATCGCCCCAGCGTTGATCGAGCACGCCGCAGGCCGAGCGCAGCGTGCTCTTGGAATATCCGTTCGCGCTCACGCAGCTCAGGCCGGTGAAGGTCCGGATCAACGGAACGGGAGAGGTCGTGATGACGAATTTCGCGTCGGCATTCACCTCCCGGATCAGCGAAAAGGCCTTGTCGATGAAGGCGACCGACGCGTTCACGTCGAGATTGTGGAACTCGAACCGTTCGGCGAAGGGCAGCAGCTGCCGGGTGAGCGGCGCGCCGTCGATGTATTTGCCGGTTTCCAGGTCCTTCCAGCATTCGGTCATCCCCAGCGTGATCATCACCGTATCGGCGGTGAAGAGCTCGCGGTAGACTTGGTAGACCTGCGCGCGCCGCTGTGCGTGCCGCGCCCGCGTCACCGGAACGAAACCGGCGAGCTGCAGATCGACCACCTGGTCCTCGCCGACCTCGATGCTCAGTTCGGCAAGATCGGAGGGGCGCATCTTGTCGTCGCGCAGGTAGATCTCGCGCGCCCATTCGACGGCATGGAGGATGCTGGGCGGGTTGTACTTGTCGAGGATGCCATTGGGCCGGCCGGCCCATTCCTCGCGACGCGCCTTGATCCCGAGGGTGGGCAACTCGAAGCCCAGGACGTCGAAATATTCCTCGATGTTACGGGCGAAGCAGCTTCCGATGGTAAAGACCTTCGCGCCTGTCTCGATCTGGAAGGGCGGCTCGATCGTCGGCCAGGTCTTGGTGCTGAGATATTCGACCTCCGATGTCAGCCGGCACATCGCCTTGCGGGTGCGCGCCATCGCCTCGCGCGCGGGCATCTGCTCGATCATGCCGGTCAGCGTCGCCGCCGCGAATGCCGGGCGGTCCGATGGGGCAGGCGCCGATGGGGCGGGGGCCTCGGTGCGTGCCGGGCCGGAGCGCCGCGCGGCGGGCGCCTCCAGGGGGGCCAGCTGCGCCGCGATGTCGGGGGCCTGCGCCTCGATGGCGTCGAGGGCCGTGCGAAGCTCGGCGCGGCTCGCCGGCTCGAAGGCCGGACGCCCCCCGAGCCCGTGATCCTCGATGGCCGCGGCGCCGGGCTGCATCTGCTGGAAGACCGCCTGCGCCTCGAGCTGTGGGCCCATGGCCGCGCGCGCCTCCTCCGTCCAGAAGGTCATCTTCGCATCGAAGGGAGGCGCGGCGTTCAACTGGTCGAGGATCTGGATCAGGCGGGGCTTGTCGCGGGGGGCGATATGCGCGTTGGCGCGGCGCAGGATGTCCAGGAGCTTGGCCTGCAGCGAGACATTGTGCCGCCCGGCGGCCTCGGCGACCTCGTAGGACGGGCAGTAATCGGCCAGGAGCGCACCGACGATCCCCTTGGGATGGGTCATGTCCGCCTCGTAGGAGCGGATCGTGACCTTCGGGAAGATCCGCTGCCAGATGGTGATGATCGTGGCGATGTCGTATTCCACGAAACGGGTGCGCAGATAGGTCGTGAAATCGCCGGAGAACATCGTCTTCTTGACGTTCTCCTGGTAGTAGGACTCGGCCAGCGGAAAGACGTCGCGCAGGGTGAAGACCACCTCCACATCGTTCCCGGGCAGAACCTCGCGCAGGCGCTCGACATAGGCGATGCGGGCACGCCAGTGCTCGGCCGGGCTCTGCGCGCGCGCCTCGCCGGGATCGGCGGCATGGCGGATCATCGATTCCGCGCTCAGGAACAGGACGTCGCCGCGCGCCGCTTGGGCCGCGATGTAGTCGCGGAACTCGGCGACCCGCTCGGGCGCCTCGGCGACCTGCTTGGCGAAGTAGAAGTTCCCGGCGATCTTGCCGGGGTCTCCCGTCTCGGCAAAATCGGGATGAATGAAGCCCGCCGCCGCCAACGCGTCGCGATGCGTCTTGAGATAGGTCTGGATGGCCGTGGTCCCGGTCTTGTGGAACCCTGGATGAACGATAATCTTCATGGCGTGACCTGGCGCTGCGTGGTGTTCGGAAAATCAGGCCGCAGTTTCTCAGATGCGCGCAGGCTTGACCAGCGCATTGTCCCCGGCTGCCGGCGATCCGCCGGCCACCGGCATGCGCCGCGCAGTTCCACCTTGCGGGATGGGAGCAGGTTTCATATGACCGTCCGCGCCGGACATGGCCCGAGACGGACCGGCCGGAAAGACCCGCGATCGAGGAGATGTGGATGCGCCAGGCGTACAGGCATGTTGATTCGGCGAGGTTCAAGGCAATCGCCGCGATCAACGAAAACCTCTCCAAGGCCTTCCGGCACGACCCCATCGGCGCGCTCGTCGAGCAGCTTCGCGTCGCGCTCCAATCCGAATGCTATGCCACCGCCGACGCGATCAGGGCCTATCTCATGGTCCATTGGCCCAAGCTGGAGCCCGCCGACAAGGCCCGGATCGTACCGCTCGCGCTGCGCTGCCTCGTCGCGCTCGGCGAGGTCGAGGCGATCCGCGCGCTGCTCGCACAGGCCGGGGAGCTGGCCTTCGAGAACGACTACACCCTCACCTGCCTGTCGGTCTACGGGCTCGCGCCGGGGGCGCCGGGCGTGTCCGAGCACCTGGCGACGCTGCCGCGCTCGGGCCGGCTGAACACCTTCTACCTCAACCAGCCCGAGCGGGTATGCCGCGCCGAGACCTTCGGCATCGCGGCCCGCGCGCTGGCATCCGGGGGGCCGGCGGAAACGCTGCTCCTGCTGGCCAACCACCATGCCGCGAACGGATCGCACGCAATGGCGCGCGATCTTTTGAACCGTTTCCTCGACGGGCGCGGCGTCAGCACGCTGGGACGCACCGTCTTCGAGCCGGGACGCTTCTTTCCCGAGCTGACCTTCGAGAAGGCCCTGCCCGAGAGCCCGGACGGCCCGCTCGTGAGTGTCGTCATGTCGGCCTACATGGCGGCGGGCACAATCGGCTACGCGCTCGATGCCATCACGGCGCAGAGCCACCGCAACATCGAGGTGCTGGTCTGCGTCGATGACAGCCCCGACGAGACCCTCGCGATCGCCCGGGCCGCCGCGCAGCGCGACGGGCGCGTGCGGATCTTCCGCTCCAAGGGAAACCAGGGCCCCTACAACATCCGCAACCAGATGCTGGCGCAGGCGGGCGGCGCCTATATCACCTTCGCCGATGCCGATGACATCGCGATGCCGGAACGCATCGAGACGCAGCTCGCGGCGATCCGCGGCGGCGCGCAAGGCGCGGACGGCACGGACACGGCCGCGACGCCCGCGGGCATGAAGGTGGCGAGCAAGGCGCGCTGGCTGCGGCTGCGTCCCGACGGGCAGACGGTGTTCTTCGGCGACGGCCTGGCGCAGCGGCCCTGCCTCAACTCGCTTATGGTGAGGGCCGAGGTCTTCAAGCGCACCGGGCCGTTCGTCCCCGTGATGTTCGGCGGCGACACCGTCTTCTACGAGCGGCTGCGCGCGCTCTTCGGCAGCGACGCGATCGCTGAGGTCGACCAGCCCCTGGTTCTCGGGCTCTGGGGGGAGGGCTCCCTCACCCGGCAGGAAGGCAGCGCGGCGCACGAGGACGGATACCGCGCGCCCGCCCGGCGCGCCTTCGCCGAGATCGTCTTTCGCAACGAGCTGCGCAGTCCCGGCATCCTCGCCGACGGCGACAGCGCGCTCGAGGCGGAACTGTCCGAGGCCGGGCTGCTCACTCCGCCGACCGGCTCGGAGCCCGCCGACCGTCCATGACCTCTCGCAAGCGGATCTGACATGTCCAGAACTATCGGCATCATGGCGACCTACCCGCCGCGCCTCGACGAGCTGAAACTCGTCGTCCCATCGATCGCGCCGCAGCTCGACCGCCTCGTCGTCGTGGCCAATCAATGCGCCGCCCCGCCGCGCTTCGCACGCAGCCTCAAGAACGTGGAATGCATCATTCCCGATCGCGACTTGAAGGATGAGGGCAAGTTCGTCGATGTCGAGGCTGCGCCGGATGACATTCTTTTCTACCTCGACGACGATATCATCTATCCGCACGATTACGTCTCCCGGATGTGCGCCCTGCTCGAGCGATACGGGCCCGACAGGGTGGCGCTCGGCGTGCATGGCATCATCTATTCCGACTTTTTCGACGGCACCCCCGGCGCCCGGCTCGTGCATGTGTTCGACAAGGCCCTGCCCGATCCGATGGTGGTCAACCAGATCGGCACCGGCACGGCGGTCATCAAGGCCGCACATGCCCCCGACGCGGCAATCATGGAAGGCTCGGCGACCTTCGTCGATGTACGCTTCGCGGGGCATTGCCACGACCGCGGCATCGGTCTCGTCTGTGTCGACCGTCCCGCGGGGTGGCTGCGCGAATTGCAGACCGAGAGCACCATTTTCGAGACCGTGACCTCGCGCACCGGCGCGCTCGAGCATATCTGTGCCGAGATCGACGGCTTCGGCGGCGTTCGCAACCTTCCGCTCGATCTCGTGCGCGAGGTCGAGGCGGCCCGCCCGCTGCCGGCGCCCGGTCCGCATGTCGCGCGGGTGACGGGCGGGCCCGCGCCGCAGCCGCCCGCGGCACGCCCGGCCGCTCCGCAGGTCCAGCCGGCCGCGACCGCGCCGGCCGCGCCTGCCATTCCGGTCAGCCCGAGCATCGCGGAGCCCGCCGAGCGGGCGATCGATCATGTCTTCGTGCTACCCGGCGCACTCGAGGAAGCGGCCCTGACACAGGTCTACAGGATCGTGATGGGCGCCCATGCCGAGGGCGCGTCGATCGGGCTTCATGTCGCCGACCCCGCGCAGATCGAGGGGCATTGGCAGATCAAGACGCTGACGCAGATGCCGGCCGTCAGGATGCTGGATGCGCCGGGCCCCGCGGCCGACGCGCGGGCCATCGTGCTGCGCGGCACGCAGGAGACGCTCGACATCACGGTCATGCCCGCGGGGGCCGTCAAGCCGAAGGCGGGTCTCGGCAAGCCGGCCCATGTCCTCGACACGCATCTTCTGGCGGGCGGTCTTGCCGAACATCTCGAGGCGTTGCGCGCGATGCCGCCGGAGGCCGCGCTGATGATCTCGAACAAGACGTTCGGGCGGTTCTGGAACCTGCAGGGAACGGTTTTCAACCTGTGCCAGCTGCGCCATGAGGGTATCCCGCAACGCGCCCTGGTTCTGACGGGGGGCTTTTGGGACACGGCGCTTCTGGCCGATGTCCGGGCAGTGGCGCGCCGCCTCGGCCGTGAGCTCTACTGGCTGCGGCGGAATGTCGAGGAGCTCGAGGCGGCGGCCGGCACGGGGCCCCAACCTTCGGGTCCGGGATGGGAAATCCACCTCGCCGGCGCCGACCTGACGCCCGCCGATCCGGCCTTCACGGCGCATCTGGCCCGCGAGATCACGCCGGGTCTGCGCGTGGCGCCTCCCGAGCAGGGCGAGGCGCGCACGGGCGCCGAGTTCTTCGCGGATCTGTCGGGCGGTGCTTTCGGTGACTTGTCGCGCGGCCCGCTCCGGCTGCGGCTCTGGCGCGCGCCGGAATGAGCCGGACGCGGCGCCGCCCGCGTTACGCGAGGATGTCGCGGTGCCGCGAGATCGCCTCGTCGAGATCCTCGAAATAGCGCAGGCTGCCATTCTCCAGCAGGATGCCTGCATCACAGAATTCGCGCACCTGACCGAGATCGTGGCTGACGAGAATGGCCCCTGAAGAGCGCATCCGCTCGCGGAAGACCGCCCGGCTCTTGCGTTTGAAGGCGGCATCGCCGACGGCGGTCACCTCATCCACGAGATAGGTATCGAAGCGGATGCCCATCGAGGCGCCGAAGGCGAGGCGCGACTTCATCCCGGACGAATAGGTGCGCACCGGCATATGGAAATGCCGCCCCAGCTCGGCGAAATCACGGACGAACTCGACCAGCGCGGTGGTGTCGACACCGTAGATCCGCGCGATGAAGCGAATGTTCTGTGCCCCGGTCATCTCGCGGTGGAAGGAGCCGGCGAAGCCGACGGGCCAGGAGATCGTTCCGCCATGCACGATCCGGCCGCTATCGGGCCTGATGGTCCCGGCGATCATCTGCAGCAGCGTCGACTTGCCGGCGCCGTTGCGTCCGAGCAGCGCGAGAGAGCGGCCGGTCGGAAGATCGGCGGTCAGGTTGTCGATCACGACCTTGCGGTGTCCGCGCAAGGTAAAGCTCTTGGTAACATTCTCGAAACGGATCATCCGACAGCCCTTCTCAGCCGCGATCCCTGAGGCTGTAATAGATGAGCGAGGCGATCGCCCAGATCATCACCAGGAAAAGCGCGGCCAGACTGATCAGCATGACCCGGCGCGGATATTCGGACGTCTGCGCGAGGGTCGGTTTGACATAGGTGGCGAGATAGAGGCTCTGCCGTGCGGCCTTGTCGCGAGCCAGGTCGGCGGCCGCGAGTGCCGCGCGATAGGTCTCCTCGGCGAATTCGCGGTCGACCACGAGCCCCTCGTATTCCGCCAGGAGCGAGGGGTAGTCGGAGTTCGGCCCCGAGGGTGTGTCGTCCGCGAAGGCACCGCGTTCCTGGGCGATGCGTTCGCGAATCACCTCGATGCGCCGTTCGGCCTGCACGACGCGCGGATCGCCCGAAGCGGAGCTTCCGGTGATGAGGTCGAGCTCGATGAGCGCCTGCGCAAGCTGCTGCTGCAGGTTGTTCACCACGCCCATCTGTCCCTGGATCTCGGCCTCGGGGTCGACGATGCGGGTGCGCGTGCGGAATTCCGTCAGGGCCTGCCTGGCGGATTTGAGCCGCGCGAACGCCTGTTCGAGATCGGCGGCGGCATAGTTGGTCAGATCCGCCCGTGCGGCCGAGTTCAGATCGTTGATCATGTTCTGGCTGATGCCGACGATCTGTTCGGCGATCCGCTGCGCATCGCGCGGATCGAAGGCCAGCACCCGCAATTCGATCAGCCCGGAGGACTGGTCGAAGGAGATCTGCACCATCCGCTGCCAGAACCACAGCAAATCCTCGATCGTCGCATCCGGCCAGAGCGAGAAGACCGGATCCTGCTCCCAGTTCTGCGCATAGATGGCATAGAGATCGAGCTCGCTGTTGATCAGCTCGACCATCTCCTGGCTCTGAATGAACTCGTAGAGAATGCTGGCATCTGAGCCCGCGCCCGCCCCGGCGAACTGCGCCAGGCCGCCAAGCAGTTCGGTGGCCGTGCCGCCCTCTTCCTGGCGGACCGTGAACCCGGTCTTGGAGGCGTATTGATCGACGCTGATTTCCCAAAGGTAGTAGGCGGCGATCGCGAGGGGCAGGGTGACGAGCATCATGAACCCCGCCACGAGCCCCCAGTGACGGCGTTTCATCCGGGCCGGCTCGGCCACGGGCCGCACCTCGACGACGGGCGAGGGCGGCGGGGGCTTGGGCTGCCATTGCCCGCCGCCCTGGCCCTGCTTGCCGGGCCACTGTCCGCCCGGCTTGCCGCCATGCCCGCCGCCGCCGGGGCCGCCGCCGGCCGCGTTGCCCTCGGCGGGCCATTGTTTCTGGGGGGCGCCTGCGGGCCGTTGAGCGGCCTGCCCTTGCGGGCGAGGCGGGGAGGCGGCGCCGGCATCCGGCCCGGGAGCCGCGCCCGGCGTCTTCTGGGCCGGCTGATCGGTTTCGGCCTGCGGCGCCGCTTGGGCGGCGGAATTGTCTTTGTGCACCAAAACGTGTCCCTGCCGAACCGGGTTTGATCTCGCCTGCGCGTTTCTACATACTCCGCCCCGAAAGCGCCAGCCCGAGCGGCGGGGCCACCTCCTTGCGGAAACCTGTTCGTGACCCACAGATCCCCCATCGACGATGCCGGACGCGCCGCCGCGCTCGAGCCGACCGTGACCGTTCCCGCCGCGCAGGTCCCGCATGGGGGGCGGCGGATCCGACCGGGAACCATGCGAACCGTCGCCGCGCTGATCCTGCGCGAGATGTCCACGCGCTATGGCCGCACGCCCGGCGGTTACCTGTGGGCGATCCTCGAGCCGCTCGGCGCTGTTCTGATCCTGTCCTTCGGCTTCGCGCTGCTGCTGCGCACACCGTCACTGGGCAACAGTTTCCTGCTTTTCTATGCCTCGGGCTTCCTGCCGTTCAATCTCTACATGGTAATCACCAACATGGTCGCCCGCTCGCTGCTCTTCTCGCGGCCATTGCTGGCCTACCCGGCCGTCACCTGGCTCGACGCGATTCTCGCGCGGTTCCTGCTCAACACCCTGACCGGGCTGTTGGTGAGCTACCTTCTCTTTGCCGGCATCCTGATCTTCACCGATGCGCGCGTGGTGATCGATATCGGGCCTCTGGTCGGGGCGATGCTGCTGGCGGCCCTGCTGGGGCTGGGCGTCGGGGCGCTCAATTGCCTGCTGATGGGGCTCTATCCGACATGGGAGATGTTCTGGGGCATCGTCACCCGGCCGCTCTTCCTGGCATCGGGGGTGATCTTCATCTACGAGGATCTGCCCGCGGGCGCCCAGAACGTGCTTTGGTACAATCCCCTGATGCATGTGACGGGGCTGATGCGCACCGGTCTCTACCCGATGTACAATCCCGAATACCTCTCGTGGGTCTATGTCCTCGGCTGCGCCCTCGCGCCGCTGATGATGGGGCTCTTGCTGCTGCGCCGGCACTACAAGACGATCCTGAACATCTGAGCGCCTGCACCCCAAGGCGCGGGCGGTTCAGTCCTCGCCGGCCGCGCGCAGAACCACCGCGTGGCCGCGCCCGGTGTGCCCCATGAGCCCGTCGCGCAGCGCGAGGCCCAGCAGGCGCAGGTAGGGGGCGCGTTTGCCGCGGCTCTGCACCCGCGTGCGCAGCAGCCACTTGGGCAGGACCGCCAGCATCGCCGGCCAGAAGAGCCAGCCGGCCGCCAGCCGGTAGAGCAGCAGCAGGTTGCGATGATAATAGTAGCTCTTCCAGACCGGGGTAAACTGTCCGGGGCGCCCGGAAAAGGTGCTGCAATCATGTTCGAAGACGATGCTGGGCTCGAAGCCGATCCTGGCGCCGGCGCGTGTCATGCGCAGCGTGTAGAGGCTGTCATCGGCGTAGAGGAACAGACGGCCTTCGGGCAGGCCGGCCCGCGACACGGCCCCCGCGGAGACGAAGAAGCCGACGAAGGAGGCGATGTCGACGCGGCGCGCCGGGCCGGCGTAATCCTCGGGGCCGAGGTGGAAGCCCTCGCGCCCGCCACCCGCCATGGACCGCGCCATCACCGGCAGGTGGTCGAAGGGATTGAGCGCGGGACGGTTCATGTCGCAGATCGCGCCGCCCGGCAGGTAGACCGCCGCCGCGACCGCATCCCACTTGCCCGCGGGCAGGGCATGGAATCGCGCAAGCGCGCCCGGGCCGGGACGCCCGTCATCGTCGGTCAGCAGCAACCAGTCCGGCTCATGGTCCGCGCAGGCGATCCGCACGCCCATCTCGAACCCGCCGGCACCGCCCAGATTGACCTCGCTGCGATGGACATGCAGGCGCGGGTCGTCCTGTGCGGACAGCCAGGCCGGGGTGCCGTCGCTCGAGGCGTTGTCGATCACCACGATCGCCGAAAGCTCATGGGCGGGACTTTCGAGCAGCCGCGCGATGGTGCGTTCGAGCTGGTGCAGACGCTGATGGGTGACGACGACCGCCACCAGCCGACCCGCGCCGGCATCTGTGATCTCGCTTCGCACTGGCAGGCTCCCGGTTGCGCGGCGGGCCCGCAATGGCGCCAGCGTCGGCCCCTGTCAAACCCAAAAGCGGCCCGCTCAGAGAAAATCGATATGCTCCGCGATCCCGGCAAGGGCGTAAATTCCGTCGAAGGAGAGGCTTTCGCCGCCGTCGAAGGCAAGCCGCGCCGCGCCCCACGGGCTGATTTCGCCATGCGCGGCGACGAGGGCCGCCGCGTTCTCGCCGCCGCTCCACAGCCGCGCATCGAGCAAGAGCCGGTCGCCGCCGCGCATGTCGAAATCCGAGATCCGGTCCCAGCCGTCGCCGGGGGCGAAGACGAAGGTGTCGGCGCCCCATTCACCGCGCATCGTGTCGGCGCCTCCGCCCCCGTGGAGCCTGTCGCCGCCGGCATTCCCGACGAGCAGGTCGCGGCCGCCGCCGCCGGACAGGGTGTCGTCGGCAGCTCCGCCCCCGAGGAAGTCGTCGCCGCTCTCGCCCTCGATCCGGTCCGGCTCGTTGCCGCCCCACAGGATGTCGGCGCCGCTGCCGCCGAAGATACGGTTCCAGCCACCCGTGCCGAAGACGAGATCGGTGCCGCCACCGGCAAATATGCGGTCCGCGCCGCCGTTCCCGGCCATCGTGTCGGCGCCGGCGCCTCCCTCGATCGTGTCATGCGCAGGGCCGCCCCAGAGCCGGTCGGCACCGGTGCCGCCGATGATCAGGTCCGCGCCGTCGTTCCCGAAGACGATGTCGCGCCCGTCGCCGCCAAGGATCGTGTCGGCCCCGTAGCCGCCGCCGAGCGTATCATTGCCGCCGCCACCCGCGACATGGTCGTCCCCGCGCAGGGCCCAGATTTCCTCGGAACGGCCGTCTCCGGTCAGAACGTCCCGGCCGGGCGTGCCGAATGTCTTGACGATGCGCGGTATATCGGACGTCTCGCCGTCTTGCGTCTCGCCATCCGTTCCGGCCGGGGGATCGGTCGCTTCCCCGCCCGTCTGGTCCGTTCCGCCCGGCGTAGAGGGCGGCTCGGTTTCGGTCGGCGGCTCCGACGGCGCGGGCAGCTCTGGCGGCGCGGGCGAGGCGGAAAGATTGCCCAGGATCAGGACCCGGTCCGGCGTTTCGAACCGGGTGCCGAAGAGGTCGTCGGTCGAAAGGCGTGCCCCGTCATGCGACAGCACCCGCAGCTCGAAGTCGCGATATTGAAGCCTGATCCCGCCGGCGAGCCCGTAGGTCTCGAGTTGCTCTGGCGCGCGCAGCATCGGCAGGTCGGACAGGTCGATACGGTCGCGCCCGGTCTCGAAATCGAGGATGCGCGCCCGCGTGGCGCCGCCGTCGATGACGAAGATGTCCCGCCCGCCGCCGCCGAGCATGTCGGTCGCCCCGGAACCCGCCGCGAGGATATCGTCGCCCCCGCCGCCGGAGAGGCGTCCGGAGCCCGCGATCATGTCGTCGCGGCCCGTCCCGGTGAACGTCCCCCGCGCGCCGCTGGAGCCGCGCAGCTCGCCGAGCCGCGACAGGTCGATCTCGAAGCGCGACAGGCCGTCCGCGGCCTGCGAGGAGACGAAGAGCTGGAAGCTCGCGCCGACCTCCATTGCCTCGATCGCCGTCACGGCATCAAGGCCCAGCCCGATGTCATGCGCGATGCTGCGCAGATGCACGAGCCGCCCGTCGCCCAGGAGCGAGAACAGGCTGAGCCCGTCATCGCCGCCACCCGCCGCCACGAGCGCGCCGCCATTGGGCAATTCCATGGCCGCGACCGCCTGCGCGGCGCCGAAGCGGGTCTCGCGCGTGTCGAGGACGTGGTCGGCGGCGTCCAGCGTGCCGTCATCCTCTACCCGCACGACGCTGAGCGAGCTGCTGGCGGCCGCCGCGACGATCGCCCAGCTGGCGCCATGCGCGGCCACGCTCGCCACGTCGGTCGGACGGCCGATCCCGAGCCCGTCACCCGCCCCGATCCGGTCGATAAAGACTGGCGCCGCGCCCGGCGTGCCGAAATGCCAGGCGCTCAGATCGCCGCTGCCGCTGTCGACGGCGAGCGCATGGACGGGCGCGCCGCCATGCGCGCGCGCCGCCCATTCCATCGCTGCGACCGAGTGCGGAACGGCGCCGGCATCCTCGCCGCGCGGCGCAAGGCGCAGGACGCTGCCGCCGGCCACGCTTGCGCCGAAACCGCCCGCATCGGCGAAATGGGCCGCGCCCTCGCCCGGTCTGGCATCGAGCATGGCAAGCACCGGCCCCGCCCCGAGGCCGGGCGTGGCGGTGCCGGGGATCATGCGGAAGGCGTGATCGATCTCGAGGGGGGTGATCCTGGAGCCGGCGAATACCAGGTCGAGCCCCCCGGGTCCCATGCCGACCGAAAGCTCTCCGGCCCCCGCCTCCGTATCCGTCCAGGCGAAACGCTCCACGTCGCGCAGGCGCGGGGCGGCGCCCTCCGTCAGGGTATAGCTGGCCAGTCCGCCGCCCGGCCCCGTGGCGGTGAAGAGATGGGCACGACCCTCGACCGCCACGCCCGCGAGCGAGCGGATGCCGATATCGACAGTGACGAAACCCGATCCGAATCGACCCTCGAACGTGATGTCCATGCTTGCCCCCGCACCTGAAACCGGGTGCAGGAATGTGCGGCGCACGGGGTGGGGGAGGGGACGCAATTCCGGCCAAAACGTGATCAACACTGCGGATTGACAGCGCAAAATTGACCTTCGCTTCAGACCTTGGCATTGGCGCGTTGCGCAGCGGATGCTACAACGCGGCGCGCAGAGCAAGGGGCGATGGTGTGAGATTTCTACTAGTAGGGGCGGGGCTTTCGGGTGCCGTGATCGGGCGGCAACTGGCCGAGGCGGGCCATGCCGTGAGCGTCATCGACAGCCGCGATCACGTCGCCGGCAACTGCCACACCGAGCGCTGTGCCGAGACGGGGGTGATGGTGCATGTCTACGGGCCGCACATCTTCCATACGGACGATGCGCAGGTCTGGGATTACGTCAATGCCCATGCCACCTTCCGTCCCTACAGGCACAGGGTGATGACCACGGCGCAGGACGCGGTCTATTCCCTGCCGGTCAACCTGCTGACGATCAACCAGTTCTATGGCCGGACCTTCCGCCCCGACGCGGCGCGCGCCTTCATCGCCGAGCAGGCCGACACCACGATCGCGCATCCGGCCAATTTCGAGGAGCAGGCCCTGCGTTTCGTCGGGCCCGACCTCTATGCCGCCTTCTTCAAGGGCTACACCGAGAAGCAGTGGGGCTGTGCGCCGACCGAACTGCCCGCCGAGATCCTCAAGCGCCTGCCGGTGCGCTTCAACTACGACGACAACTATTTCTTTCACAAGTTCCAGGGGATGCCCGAGGACGGCTACACCGCCATGGTCGCCTCGATCCTTGATCACCCCGGTATCGAGCTGCATCTCGGACGCCCCTATGACGCGGCCCTCGGGGCGGAGCATGACCATGTCTTCTGGTCGGGCCCGCTCGACGGCTGGTTCGACTACCGCCTCGGCCGGCTGGGCTACCGCACGCTCGATTTCGAGCGGTTCGAGGCGGAGGGCGACTACCAGGGATGCGCGGTGATGAATTTCGGCGATGCCGCGGTGCCGCAGACCCGGGTCACCGAGCACAAGCATTTCGCCCCCTGGGAGACGCATGAGCGCAGCGTGTGTTATCGCGAGACCAGCCGCGCGGCGGGTGAGGGCGACATTCCCTATTACCCGATCCGTCTCGTCAACGAGAAGGCGATGCTGGCGCGCTACGTGGAGCTGGCGCAGGCCGAGACGGGCGTGACCTTCGTGGGACGGCTCGGGACCTACCGCTACATCGACATGGACGTGACCATCCGCGAGGCGCTCGACACGGCGCAGGCGACGTTGCGTGCCGTGGCGTCGGGCGAGGCGCCCGCGCCCTTCAGCCGCCCGCCGCTCTGAGCGGGGCATAACGGAAAGGCAGTCGGATGCTCGCAATCGTCCATATCGGCGCGCCGAAGGCCGGCTCCACGGCGCTGCAGGAAACACTCAGGGCCAATCGCGGACGCCTCTGGTCGCAGGGAATCTTCGCCTTCGCGCCTCAATGGGGGCCCTTCGACAGGGCTCTTTCAGCGCGTTTCGCAAATCAGAACGAGCCGGTGATCCCGAACCTGCGCGACAAGTTCGCGACACCTGCCGCGATGCACCGCTGGAGCATGCGCAACTGGCAGGATCTCGAGCGGCGCGTGCACAAGAACCGCCCCGAGGTGACCATCCTCTCCTCGGAGCATTTCCTCGACCTCGCCGAGCCCGAGGCCCTCTACGGCGCGCTACGCACGATCTTCGACGAGATCGCCGTCATCTGCTACTTGCGCGATCCGGTCGCGCTTTATCCCTCGAAGATCAATCAGCAGATCCGCGACGGCTTGCGCCTCTCCCAGCTCGAGACGCCGGACGCGTTCGCCTATCGGCCCGCATCGCGGATCGAGGCCCATGTGCGGCTCGCGGATGCGGGGCGGATCGCGGTGCGCAATTTCGACCGTGCCAATCTGACGGGCGGCGACATCGTGCGCGACTTCTGCCAGCGCTGCGAGGCGATCATCGGCCGCCCGGTCGGGATGCCGCGCGTGCCCGAGCAGAGCAACGAGAGCCTGTGCGGCGCGGCGAGCGCGTGGCTGCTGGGGGTCAACGAGACCTTCGTGCCGGCCTATGCGAGCCTCGAGACGATCGCGGCGCGGCGCGGCGTGATCATGCGGCTGCGCGCCGATCCGGTGCTTGCGGAGTATCCGCGCCTGAAGCTGGACGATGCGCGGATGGCGCAGTGCATCAGGCGCAATGCCGCGCCGGTGATCGCCCATCACAACAGCGCCTATTTCACCGATCAGAAGCAGTGGCCGGAGGCTGCCGCAACTGTCGATCACGGCGGCGGGCCGGAGGATGCGCGCGCGCGGATGCGCGATTGGCTCTGGAGCTATGCCGATCCGCAGGCGCTGCGCCGCGTGATCGAGGTCGCGACCGCTGAACGCTGAGCGTGCCTTCTCAATCGACGCCGCTATGGGGCAATCGTCGGCCCATCACCCGCGCCACCGTCCGCTTGTCCGGGCGATCGCCAAGGAAGGCGAAAAGCGGCTCGAGAGCGGCGATGTCGGCGACGTAGTCGTCGTAATGCACCGCGATCGCGCGCTCGCCGAGCCGTTCCCGCATCCGCGCGAAACAGGCCTCGGCAATGTCCAGCTCGCGCTTGACGGCATCGGGGTCCATCGCCGCCCACCACCCCGAACGGGCGGTTGCCGCGTGATCGCGGGTGTTGAACACGAAGCGCGGATCGGGCACGAATCTGAGGATGAAGTCGAGATAGGCATCGAGATAACCGCCGCAGTGATGAAACCTGATTTCCTTGAAACCCGCAACGCGGGTTCCCGCTGGCGGCCGCAGGACATCCGCGAGAAAGGCACGCGCCATGGCCGCGCCGAAGGCCTCGGTGTCGACCGTCTCGGCGCCGTACCACGGATGGTCCGGTCCCGTCGTCTCGCCGGTGCGCCGCAGCCCCTGCACGGGCTCGGCGCCGACCAGGGCGTGCCAGGCGCGCGCGGCATGGAAAAGCGCGTTGTTGTTCTCGCCCCTGATGCAATAGCCCTCCAGCCCGTTCAGCAGGTTCTGCAACAGGGTCGATCCGGACCGTCCGTAGGTCACGATGATCACGTGCGACGGCGCGGTATCGAAGGCGGCGCCTTGCGACGGGACGGGATCGGCGGGCATGGGCGGTCTCCTGGGTCGGCGGCAAACGGCTTCTTCGGCCTTTACCCGCAGCCGGCCCCGTTCGACAAGCCGCGATGATCCCCGCTTCCCCAACACAGGCCGCGACGCCGGCGGTCACGCTGATCGTTCCGGTTCATGACGTGCAGGAGCACGTGGGCGCCTGCATCGCCAGCATCCGCGCGCAGGGCATGACCGATTTCGAGGTCATCGTGATCGATGACGGCTCCACCGATGACAGCCACAGGGCCGCGGTGACGGCGATCGGGTCAGATCCGCGCTTCAGGGTGATCCGGCAATCCAATGCCGGGCTTTCGGCGGCGCGCAATGTCGGGCTTTCGGCCGCGCGCGGCTCGGTGATCGGCTTCGTCGACAGCGATGACCGGATCGCGCCGGATTTCCTGGAGCGTATGTGCGCGGCGCTGGAGCGCAGCGGCGCCGACTGGGTGGCTTGCGCGGTGCGCTCGTGTCATCCGGACGGCTCGAGCGACGCGCACTCGGCGATCCATGGCGCGCCCGTGCCCGAAGGTCCGCCCAAGGGGCGGCTTATGCCGCTGGGGGATTGGTGTCAGATCATCCGCCACTACCCCTCGGCCTGGAACAAGCTCTACCGGCGCACCCTGATCGAGGGGCTGCGCTACGACGAGGGGACATGGTTCGAGGATCATGCCTTCTACTACCGCGCCGCCTGCCGGACCCATGCGATCATGCATCTGCCGCAGGCCCTCTACTGGCAGACGCGCGGGCGGCCCGGACAGATCACGGGGGCGGATGACGACCGGGTCTTCGAGCAGTTCGGCGTGCTCGAGACGCTGCATGGCATCATGGCCTCCTCCGGGCGGCCAAAGGCGCGCGAGGGCTTTGAACGCATCGCCTCGCGGCTCCTTTTCGAGCGCAGCACCGTTCTGGCCGATCCTGCGCGCCGCGCGGCCTTCGCGGCCGCGGGCCGGGATTATCTCGCGCGCCGCGACATGCGCTACGCTCCGGACTGGGATCCGGGTATCTCGCGGCTCTGGGGGCTGGAGATGGCGGGGGCCTGCGCGGTGACGGTGATCGTGGCGGCAAGCGATGCCGCGCCGGACGCGCTGCGTGCGACGCTGCGCGCCCTCGAAGACCCGCGGCTGCCCAACGCCGAGATCCTGTGCCTCGGAACGCCCCCTCGCTCCGTGCAAAGCGCGGATCCGCGCCTTCGCTGGGACGCCGGGGATGGCGAGACGGGCAGAGGGGATGCGATCCTGCGCGCCATGGCCCGCGCCGACGGGGCGCTCGTCACCGTGCTGCAACCTGGCGATCTGCTGCCGGCGGCGGCGCTGCATGCGCGGGCGGAGGCGATGCTGCGCCTCGATGCCGATTTGGGATATTCCGACTTCCATTTCGGCCCGCGGGGCGATCTCTATCACGACGGGCTGCACGTGCCTGGCTTGGCCGCGCAATGCCCGGCCTGGCAGGCGCGAAGGATGCGCCCGGTCGAGATCGCCGCGCTTCACCTGCGCCCGCTCGGCAAGGTCTTCGCGGCATCCGCCCTGCGCGGTCTGCTCGGGGATGAGCGCAATGCCCCGCAGACCTGGACCGCGCTCGTCATCGCCGCCGCGGCGCGGGCGGAACGTGCCGTGCGCTTCGAGGACGGAATGCCGCACGCCGCTGCGCAGGCCCCCCCGGATGCGCATCCGGGCGATCCGGCGCGGCTTGCACGGCAGATCGCCCTCATCGACGTGCCGGGCGGCCGGCTGCCGGCCGGGTGGCGGCGCCGGCTCTACCTGCGGGCGCTTCGCGAAGCTCTCTCCGGCCACTCGGGACGTCTGGCGCGTCTCGGGCTCGCCCTGCGCTACAGGGCGGCGTGGCGGGCCGAGCAGCGCTTGCAGGCCATGGGCGCGCTCGACCCCGATATAGGCCCGCGCCTCGCATGGCTCTTCACCCCGCCGCGCCCTCGTGGCATGGACGCGCGGGACGGGCGGGGGCCCGATGGTGCCGAAGAGGAGAGTTGAATGCGCGCGCTCGAGGTCAGGCAAGGCGCCACGGTCCGCTATCATGCGCGGTTCGACACGCTGCCCTATGCCAATATCTCGTTCTTCACCCCGCGCGGTCCGGGCGGGGATATTCCGTTCCATCTCTCGCTGCGTGCCGAGACGGGGCGTGCCGTGTGCAACACGCGGGCCGGCGGGTCATGGGGGCGCGAGATCGGCGCGCGCGTGCAATTCGCACCGGGTGGCACCGAGGTCGAGATCCGCCTGACGCCCCGAGGCGCCGAGGTCCGTCTCGACGGCGTTCTCGTCTTCTCTTTGCCCGGCCCGCTTCTCGGCGGCTCGAAGGGCGGTCTTGCGCGGCTCGCCGCGCGCGGGCGGTTCGCCGGCTGCGGCGACATCGCGATGTTCGAGCATACGGGCGGCATCTTGGGGGCCGACGTGATCATCGGGCTGCCGGCTGACAGCACGTCTCCTGCGGCTGGAAAGATCGCCCTGACGCGTCGGATCGAGCTTCTGGCCCGCTATTCCCCGCCACATGGTGCTGATGCGCCGGGGCTCTGGTATCTTGCCGCCGGCGGCGTGATGACGCCGTGCGAGACGCTCGATATCCGTCCCGCGGGCGCAAGGGGCGGCCATGTCATCGAGGCCGCCTTTCCGGGCCGGGTCTGGTGCGATGGCGCGGATGGCGCGGGCGGGGCGCTGCGGCTCGAGCTTCGGGGCCTTGTTGACGGCACGCCGCTCGCCCGGCGCCTGCTCGATCCGGCGCAACTGGCCGTGCATATCGAGGAAATCCTGGCCGCTCACGACCTGCGTGCCGATCCCTACGCGGCAATGCAGCTTCTCGAGCATCTGCGGTTCTCCGGTGCGGGGCGCCTTCTTGGCCCCGAGGCACGCCGGGCCGCTGCCCGGATCGCGGAGCGTTTCAGGCTGCACGCCTTCCTCGGCACAGCGCTGGATGGCGGGGCCGGTGAGGGCACCTCGAGACAGGGCGAACTTGCCGCCGTTGCTGCGAACCCTTCCCTGGACGGCGCCGAGGTGGCCCCTGCCGATCCGGTTCGCGCCGCCCATGCCGCGTTCTCGCGCAAGATGCGGGCCGAGCCGGACTGCGATCTGACGGCGCTTTTGTGGGAGACATGCGCGCCGCTTGCCAAGGAGGACAGGATCGGCCTCGTCCTGGCGCTGAGCGAGGTCTTTTGCGATGCAGGCAAGGCGGAGGCCCTGGTCCGCGCGGCCCGCCAGATGGAGCTTGCGATGCCGGAGCCCGTCGGCGCGCCCTGGCACGATTCGGCCCTGCTGCCGTTCCTGCTCCTTTCGGGACGGGCAGGCGATGTCGCCCCGGCGATCGGCGGGCTCGACGGGACAGAGGGCTGGATCGTCACGCCAGCCCTTGGCTGGACGGTGCGCCGGGCGCTCGCCGATGGCGCGCTCGGCAATGACACGCGCGAGGCGATCGTTCTGGCGGGCCTCGATTTCCTGCGGCGCGAGGCGCGGGATTACTGGGGCCGCAGCGCTTGCGCGTCGATGATCGAGATGTCGGTCGCCCTTCTGTCGGGTGGGCCTCTGTTGCCGGACGCATTGCGCGCATCCTTGCCCGCCGCGCTCGTCGCGGTGCATGGAGGCTCGCGCAGCTTCTGGGACCGTCTTGCCATGGACAGCGGCGGGGCGGCGCCCGAACTGGCGGCGGCACGCGCGGCTTTCGAGGCCCTTGACGGGCCGGAGGGCGAGGAGATGGACGGCTTGCGGGCGCGCACCCGCCGCGCCGGTGCCTTGCGCGTTCTCGGCCGGGCGGGCCTTGTCGATGCGGACCGGTTGCAGCGCGAGTTTCTTGGCCCCGCCGGCTGTGCCGCTCCCGATCCGGCACCCGCCGATCTGCTGGGCGAGGGGATCGATCCCGGCGAGGCGGCGATCCGGCACATGGCGTTTCCGCGCGGTTCCGGCGGTACGGCGGGCGCACCGCGTCTCGCGCCCGTCGCGGCCGCGGCGATGCCCGCATGCTACCCCGAGATCCCGCAGGCGCCGCGCGCCGCGCTGCAGCGGCGGGCAAGCCGTGGGTGCAGTGCGCTTCATGCGAGGGTCTCGGCGGGCGGCCTGCCGCCCGGACCCGAAGAGATCGAGACGATCGCCGATATGCTGGCGGCCTTGTCGGGCCGGGATTCGCGGTTCATCGGCTTCGCGATGGCGCTTGGCCTCTTCCGCGCCCTGGCCGCGGCGGACGTACTGGACGCGGCGGAGCGGCTGGCCGGACGTATCGAGCGGATGCTCACCGCTCTGCCGGCCGATGATCGCGGTGCGCTGCGATCGGCTCCGGCGCTGCGCATGGCGCTGGCCCCCGTGGCACGGATCGCGGCCCATGCGGCGGGGCGCGCTGACGGAACCGGACTGCATGCCGCGGGCCGTCTGTGCGATCTGCTGGGTCTGCCCGCGGGCGGCCTTCCGACCTTGGCGCAGGGACAGGCCCAAGGGCGGGACCAAAGACACACGCATCATGCGCCCGCGAGCGCGTCGCCGCTTTTCGACACGATCGTCATCGTCTTTTCCTGCAGGCCCAATCTCGACACGCGGGTCGAGGCGATGCGCGGCGGCTGGCTCAAGGCGCTCTCCCGGCTCGGCATTCCCTATCTCGTCGTGGTGGGCAACGGCGATGGCCGGATCGAGGGCGATGTCCTCGCACTCGATGCGCCGGACGATTACGAGGGACTGCCGCAAAAGACCCTCGCCGCGATCGACTGGGTCCACACGCAGACCGATTTCGCCTATATGCTCAAGATCGACGACGACTGCTTCCTGGAGCCGTCCACTTTCTTTCACGCGCAAAGCTACCGCAAGTTCGACTATTACGGGCGCGTGCTGCGGCGCGTGCAGGGCGAGATGGATCGCGGTTGGCATACCGGCAAGTCGCGCAGCACGCGCGGCCGCCTAGAGCTCGACAAGTCACCCGAACCCTCGCTCTACGCAGATGGCGGCTCGGGCTACACGCTGAGCCGCGATGCGATGGCGGCGGCCCTCGACGCCGCGCGCGGCCCTGCCGGCCGGCAACTGGTCCGCGTCTCCTTCATGGAGGACAAGCTGCTCGGCGATCTGCTGGCGCTGCGCGGAATCGCACCTGCGCAGGAGGATTACCGGATTGCCATCCGCCGCCGCACGGCACCCGGCATCCGCCCCGTTTCCCTGTGGGTCAACGGCTTCGATGCGAGCCTCGCGGCACCGGTCGCGCTCGTCCATCTCGACGGCGCCGAAGGGCAGGCGGCGGCGATGGAGACGCGCGAGGCGCCCAGGCTGACCCCGTCCAAGATCTGGCCCAGTTACCAGCCCGTGCGCCTCGGCTACCAGAGCAACGCGCTCGAGCTGGTGGGTGACGCCTCCAAGGTCGAGGCTTTGCGGAACGCCCCCGTCGCGGTGGTGGCCTGCATGCGCAACGAGATGTTCATGTTGCCGCATTTCCTCGACCATTACCGCCGGCAAGGGGTCACGGCCTTCGCGATCGCCGATAATCTCTCCGATGACGGCAGCCTCGAATATCTCGCCGACCAAGAAGATGTCGCGCTTTTCTCGGTCGATACCGATTACCGCCTGTCGCATTACGGTGTCGCGTGGCAACAGGCGATGCTCTCGGCGTTCCGGGTCGGAAAATGGTCACTGATCGCGGATGCGGACGAATTGGCGATCTGGAGCGAGGAGGGCGCCGATGCCTCGCTGCCGGAGCTGCTGGCCGGGCCGGATTTCGCGGATGCCGATGCCGCCCGTCTCTTCATGCTCGACATGTATCCCGAAGGCCCCCTCTCGCAGGCCGATTTCGCGGAGGGCCCCTTCACGCAAGCCTTCCATGTCGACCGTGAGCCCTTTCTGACCGACTGGCCGGGACGCGGGCCCTACGCCAACATGCCTACCTGGACGAGCGCCCTGAGGCACAGGCTGATCCCCGGCTCGCGCCCCGATCTCTTCGTCGCCCAGAAAATCGCCCTTCTGCGCTATCACCCCTCGATGCGGCTCTCGGCGGGGCTGCATTTCGCGGCGGATCTGCGCCTTTCCCCGCGCGAGCTCTTCTTCGCGCATTTCAAGTATAATGCCGACTTCCATCGCAAGGCGCAGGCGGAGGTCGCGCGCCGGCAGCATTTCAATGATGCGGAGGAATACCGCTCCTACCTCGCGCTTGCTGCCGAAGGGCGCGAGCGACTCCACGATCCGGCCATCTCCGTGCCCTGGATGCAATGCGATTTCGTCAGGCGGCGCCTCGGCTGACATCGTCGCCGCGATGATCGGGCGCGCGGTAGAGCGCCAGCAACTCCTGAAGATGCGCTTCCATGCCGACAGGGGCCATGGCGTTGCGCCAATAGGCATCGATGTCGATCCCGCCTTCCAGGAGAGCGGCGATCCGAGCCGCGAAACTGGCCGCGTCGCCCGCTCGGAAAACCATCGAAGGGGTGTTGCCAAGCTCCTGCGCGCCGCCAAGGTCGGATGTCAGGAGGGGAATGTGCCGCGCATGCATCTCGATCGCCACCTGTGGCAGGTTGTCCTCCCACTGCACCGGCACGAGCCCGACATCGACATCCGACAGGATCGCATCGAGATTGTCATGACCGTAGCCGTCGAGATGCACCAGCTGCGCAAGGCGGGGCGCCAGCCGCGACAGCCGCGCCACATCCGCCGCCGCTCCGCGCGCGGCCACCGTGAGGCGGATCCGGGCGGCCATCTCGGCCGGCATCGCCTCGAGCGCGTCGAGCAGGAAGAAGAAGCCCTTGTCGCGGCGCATGTAACCCAGGTAGCCCAGATGGAGCGTGCCGTCGGCACGGGGCAAGGCGCCGCGCGGCTCGGTCCGCTCGAAGCGGTCCGCCTGGCGCGTGCCGATGTAGAGCGTGCGCAGCAGCTCCGGAGCGATCCCGTAGCGCGCGGCGACTTCGGCCACGCGGTCGGACACGCACAGGATGCCGTCGCAATGCGCGTTGATCAGGGTGACCATCTCGGCACGGCGCTTCGCGAATTCCTCCGCCGACCGGCACGCGGCCGCGGGCGTCTCGCCTGACCTCGGGGGGGCGTTGCGGGCAAGGCGCATGCGGCCGATCGCCTTCACGGCACGTCGCCCGACCCCCATCGCGCCGCGGAATCCCAGGTCGAAGGCGCGCGTGCCGGGGCGCAGCCCGCGCCGCTTGAGCATGTAGGCCAGGCCGTTTGCCGCGCGCACCAGGCGCTCGTCGGGCTTAACCGGCAGGCAGACCGTGCATTTGTGGCCGGCATCGAAGTCCACGCAGTTCTCGGCCTCGCGGTGCCACAGGTTCACCTGCGGGCAGACCGGGTAGTAGTTGTGCAGGCTGAGAAGGATCTTGGTGCGGGGCCATTCGCGCTTCAAGCTCAGCACGTCGGCGGGGAGACCTTCGAGATTGTGGAAATGGATGACATCATAGGGACCCGTGGCCGCGACGAAGTCGAGGAACACGTCGCGGGTCGGCGGATGGGTGAGCTGCGCGGGATTTCCGAAGGACATGTGCGATGGCGCCAGCGTTCCCGAATTGACGATCTCGTAGCGCATGCCGCGATCCTCGTGCGGCCCGTGGGCGATCGGCTCCCAGCGGGGCGCGCGGCGCAAAGGGTCGTAGGAAACCCCCGAGGACAGGAACGTGGCATCGACATCACCGCGCGCGCCCAACGTTTCCATCAGATTGCGCAGGTAGACGGTGACGCCCCCGCCGCGCTTCTCGTCATCGCGGTAATCGACCCAGTTGTAGACGAGGACCCTCATATGCGGGTCAGGGCGGCTTCGAGGGCCGCGATCCGCGCCTCGAGCTCATCGACGCGCGGCTTGTTCACGCGCTGGCGGTGGCGCAGGAATTCCGACAGGACGAAGCCGAGCAGGAGGACGCTCTCCGTCTGTTCCTTGGGGCGGGCCTGCGGCAGGCTGCCGGCGAAACGCTCGACAGGGACGCTCGAGCCGGGGAGATCGGCGATCCAGTCGAGCCCTTCCTGGGCCAGCGCGCGCGCGCGGCTCATGCCGCGGGGCGTTTCGGCGGCATCCTGCGCGGCGATGAAGGCCTGTGCCTGGGCTCGTGCCGCGCGCAGGACAGGCCGTTCCAGGCCGGAATTTTGCAGCACGCGCATCAGCTCGACCAGCCGGTCGTCGAGACGGGGATTGTGATCGAGCGGACCGGGCGCCAGCTTGTCCGGCAGCTCGATCCCCAGAAACGTGAAGAAATCCCGGTGGAGGCTCGCCGGATCGGACGCATCGCGCAGGTAGGGCCGGATCGTCACGTCAGAGGCGCCAAGCATCCGCACCCAAGGCACGAGCGCGCGGCGGTAATCGTAATGGATTTCCTCGATCTCGCCATTCACGGCCGTCTCCAACTCCGAGATCGGCATCTCGAGCTTGATGAGCTGGTTGTACCACGAGGAGAGATGCTCGGCGGGCGGACGCAGGTAGCAGACCGCCTTGACCTCGATCCCCTCGGGGCGGGCATCCAGGATATCCGCGAGAATGCGCTCCGCCCCCTCGAACTGGCCGATCCGCATGAATTCCTCGGAGCTGATCAGGGTTTGCGGCGTCCGCGAGGCGCGCACCTGCTTGAAAAGCTGCTGCCACATGTCTTCGGGCGGAAGCGGCTTGTCGTAGCCATGCATGAGGCTTCTGACGCCGGCGGCGCGCAGCACCGAGAAGGCGTAGTCCGAATGCTTGCAATTCTCGCAGAAGGGCTTGGGATACTTGATGCCGCGCGAGGCCAGGAACCGCCGGTTCTCGGAGGCGAAGACCTGCAGCGCGGTGGTGCCCGTCTTGTAGTGGCCGATATGGATGATCAGGGTCTTGGACATGTCGCCGGTGTCACGCTCGTCTCGGGGCAGGGGCAGGCGACCCGGAAGGGGCCAGCGGTTTGGCGGGGCGGGTTCCGGCGGAAGCGGGCCCGGCGTGATGCGGCTCGGCACCTGCCGAGGCGCGCCCGGGGGGTGCCGATCCGGCCGCGGAAGTGGCGCGCACTATGATGCAGGACAGGGCCGGGTGCAAGATGCCTGATGCGGCGCCGCCACCCGGCCCGGGCGAAGGCCGATCGAACCATTGCAAGGCGCGCCCCGGACGCATAACCCGGGTTCCGGGTGCAACCATATCGGAACGGAACCATGGACCGGATGAAAATCGCAGTCGCCGGCATCGGCTATGTCGGCCTGTCAAACGCCGTTCTCTTGGCCCAGCACAACCGGGTGCGTGCACTCGATGTCGATCCGGCCCGCGTTGAGCGGCTGAACGCGAAGCTCTCGCCGATCGTCGATCCCGAGATCGAGGCCTATCTCGCTGAGAAACCGCTGGACCTGACGGGGACGACCGATCCGGCCGAGGCCTTCGAGGATGCCGATTACGTCATCGTCGCCACGCCCACGAATTACGACCCGCAGACCAATTACTTCGACACGTCCTCGGTGGAGGAGGTGACGCGGATGGTCCTGTCGTGCAATGACAGCGCGACGATCGTGATCAAGTCAACGATCCCCGTGGGCTTCACCGAGCGCCTGTCGCGCGAGCTGAACACCGACAGGGTGATCTTCAGCCCCGAATTCCTGCGCGAGGGGCAGGCCCTGCACGACAACCTGCATCCCTCGCGCATCGTCGTCGGCGAGCAGAGCGCGCGCGCGCGCCTCTTCGCCGAGCTGCTGCGCCAGGGCGCGCTGGCCAGCGATATCGACGTGCTGCTGACCGATCCCTCGGAAGCCGAGGCGATCAAGCTCTTCGCCAACACCTTCCTCGCGATGCGCGTCGCCTTCTTCAACGAACTCGACAGCTACGCGCTCGCCCACGGGCTCAACTCGCGCCAGATCATCGACGGCGTCTGCCTCGATCCGCGCATCGGGTCGCATTACAACAACCCCTCCTTCGGATACGGCGGCTATTGCCTGCCCAAGGATACCAAGCAGCTCCTGGCCAATTACAACCAGGTGCCCCAGAACCTCATGCGCGCCGTGGTCGATGCGAACCGCACGCGCAAGGATTTCGTCGCGGACCGGATCATCGCGCTGCAACCGCGGCGGGTCGGCATCTACAGGCTGGTCATGAAATGGGGGTCGGACAATTTTCGCCAAAGCTCGATCCAGGGGATCATGAAGCGGATCAAGGCCAAGGGGATCGAGGTCATCGTCTACGAGCCGGCAATGCGCGAGACGGAATTCTTCGGCTCGAGGGTCGTCGGGGATCTCGATGCCTTCAAGCGCGAGGCGGATGTGATCGTGGCCAACCGCCGCGCGCCGGAATTGTCCGATGTCGCCGAGAAGATATTCACCCGCGACCTCTTCGGCGCGAACTGAGCCCGGCGGCGCCCGCCGGGTGCCGCCTCGTCAGCGCCAGCGCCCGATCGCGGTCAGTCGCAGCGTCTCCTGCGGGCCGCCGGGAGCGGTTGGGGCACCCGTGTCGCCCAGCCTGACCGACCAGCTCTGCACCGCCGCGCGGCCCGCGAGAATCCGGATGTTCGGCAATTCGATCGCGACATGCGGCGCCGCGCTCAGGTGACTGGCGCTGACCGCCGGGTCGGCCGAGAAATCCGCGGGAAAGGGGAAATCCTGCAACTGCGCCGAGGATACGTCGATCGCCGCGTCGGCGTGGCAGATGAGCGTTCCGTCGGCGAAACGCACGAACGTTCCCGCTGCCGTCTCGCCCCGCTCGATCACACCGCCGCTGACCTGCGCGCCATCCATCGCCACGGGCGCCAGAAGATTGCCGGGACAATAGCCGTAATCGGCCCGCATCAGCTTGCCCGGTGCGACATCCGACGGATTGCCCTGAACGCCCGCACCTCCGAACCGTGCCGCCTCGAGTGCGGGGGCGGAGAGGGTGCCGTCCTCCGGCGCGACCCTGAGCGCGGTGGTCCATGACGCGCCATCCGCGCTGACCTTGACCGACAGGGCCTCCTCACCGGCGAGGCCGATCTCGGCGCGCCCCGAAAAGCCGCTCTGGAAGAGCAGGCTGGCGGTGTCCTGCGGCGCGGCCTTGTTGATCTTCAGGCGGTGATCCGCGCCGGCATGGCTCAGAAGGCTCGCATCACTCGCGACGGCGAGCCGGTTGACCGGATCATGGGCCGTGCCGATGCCCAGGCCGTCCAGGTTGTCGGTCTCGATCTCGGCGGGCGCGAGCGCGCGCCAGGCCGCCTGCGAGAAGACCAGGAGCCGCCCGGCGCTGCGGTCATAGGCGCGCCAGCCGTCGCGCGGCAGATGGAAGACCCATCCTCCCGCGATGAATGCCGCAAGCTGGCCGCCATGGCCCTCCCACGCGCCCACCGGCGCCGCACCGAGCGCATAGACGGACCCCGGCGCAGGCGCATCGGGGGCGGCCAGGGCATCGACGGCTTCGAGCGTGAGTTGAACGAGGTGGTCGAGCATGACCAGCGCCTCGTTATGGGTGACGTGTTTCTGGGCCTGGGAGGGCTGCAGCAGCGGGAGGGACAGCTGTGGAGAGATCGAGGACATGACGGCTCCTTGGTGGATGGTGATGCGCGAGCTTCCCGCGCGGGGTTGAAGGAGACCTGACATGCGCGCGCGCATGGGGGCTGATCCGCGCAACGGGCGCCGCCCGGCAGTGACGCGGCGATGCCGATTGCGGCGCAGAGCCGGGACCTCTACCAGACTTGCATGGGGGTTTCGGAACCCGGTCCTCCCGCCCGTGCCTTGCAAGGAGAAGAAGATGCGTGCTGTCCTGTGTGAAAGCTTCGGCCCGCCCGAAACGCTCGTGCTGCGCGAGATCGACGATCCGCAGCCCGGTCCCGGCGAGGTGCAGATCGCGATCGAGGCCTGCGGCGTCAATTTTCCCGACACGCTGATCATCGAGGGAAAGTACCAGTTCCGCCCCGACCCGCCCTTCATCCCGGGCGGCGAGGTGTCGGGCACGGTCGCGAAGCTCGGAGCGGGTGTCGAGGGCGTCGCGATCGGGCAGAAGGTCATGGCCATGTCGCTGCATGGCGGCTTCGCGCAGAAGATCGTGATGCCGGCGGATGCGCTGCTGCACCGTCCCGAGGGGATGCCGGGCGAGATCGCCGCCGGTTTCACGATGACCTACGGCACCTCGATGCACGCGCTGCGTCAACGCGCGGATTTGCAACCCGGCGAGACGCTCCTGGTGCTCGGCGCGGGCGGCGGGGTCGGTCTTGCCGCAGTCGAGATCGGCAAGGCGATGGGCGCCACGGTGATCGCGGCCGCCTCCTCCGCCGAGAAGCTCGCGGCGGCGCAGAAAGCCGGCGCCGACCACCTCGTCGACTACGCCGCCGACGATCTGCGCGGAAGGATCGCGCAGATTTGCGGTAAGAAGGGCGTCGATGTCGTCTATGACCCCGTCGGCGGCCCGGTCTTCGAGCAGGCCCTGCGCTCCACCGCGTGGCGCGGCCGGGTGCTGGTGGTTGGCTTTGCCTCGGGTGACATTCCCAAGGTGCCGGCCAATCTCGCGCTGCTCAAGGGGTGTGCCATCGTCGGCGTGTTCTGGGGTGATTTCCGCCGCCGCGAGACCGCGCTCGACAACGCCAATTTCGATCAGCTCTTCGCCTGGTATGCCGAAGGCCGCCTGCATCCGCATGTCAGCCGGGCCTTGCCGCTCGCACAGGCGGGCGAGGCGTTGACCGCGCTTGCGGAGCGCCGCGCGGTCGGCAAGATCGTCCTGACCGCCGGCGCCTGAACGCGCCCGCCGGGTGCTGCGCGGCTAGTCACCGGGCGCGGCACGCAGCGCGCCCAGGGCCATGGCCGCGATCTGCGTCTTGATCGCGTCACGATCCGTGCCTCGCTCGCCGAGGCGCGGGCGATACCAATAGACAGGCGCATTCAGCAGCATCATCAGGGAATGCAGAGCGATCGAGAGGTTCTGCCCGGCAAAGACGCCGCTTTCGATGCCCTCCCGAATGACATCGCGGAAGAGATCCTCGTAGGTGCCCTGCAATGCGCGGGTCTGCGCCGCGAGGGACCTTTCAACCTGGGTGGCGCCGCGATGCGGATGCGCGCGCATCGTCTCGACCACCACCCTGTGATAGGCCAGCGCCTGCATCATTACCTCGACATGCGCGGCGGCCATGCGGTGCAGCCGCGTGGCAGGATCCCCGCCGCCTCGATAGGCGGGCAGGACATGGTCATGGGTGAGCTGCACCGAGTGCAGACGGATGGCGCGGACCAGCTCTCCCTTGGAGCCGAAATGATGATAAATCTTCCCTTTCGTCGCGCCGAGACTGCGGGCGATGTCGTCGATGGATGTCAGCTCGACCCCGGCAACCGCGAAGCGGCGCGCCGCGGCATCCAGGATCGCGCGGCGCCGCGCATCCGGGCCTGCGTGGTCCGCGGCACTGCGCGCGCCGCTCAATGTCGCGGCCTCTTGGTCGCTGCGCGGGCGCGCATGGGTGCGTGGAGGGGCGGAATTGACACCATACCCGCTAGTATGCTTTCACGTTCCCAGGCTGTAAAGTCGCGCGATCACCTGGGGGAGCGGGCCGGCGATGGATATGAACCTTGGCATGAGCGACCGGGTGCGCGATCTGCGGGGCCGGGTGCGCGACATGATCACCGAGCGGATCGTCCCGCTGGAGGGCGAATTCCATGACGAGATCGCCGTCGGTGACCGCTGGACGCTCTCGCCGCGGCAGCGCGAGATCCTTGATGGGTTGAAAGCCGAGGCCCGCCGGCGCGGCCTTTGGAACTTCTGGCTGACGCAGAGTGACCGCGGCTACGGGCTGAGCACCGTCGAATACGCCTATCTCGCCGAGGAGATGGGAAAGTGCCTGCTCGGGGCCGAAATCTTCAATTGCTCCGCGCCCGATACCGGCAACATGGAGGTGTTCGAACGCTACGGCACCGATGCGATGAAGCGGCGCTGGCTCGCGCCATTGCTGGAGGGAGAGATCCGATCAGCCTATCTCATGACCGAGCCCGATGTCGCCTCCTCAGATGCCACGAATATCTCGATGTCCTGCCGGCGCGATGGCGATGCGTATGTCCTCGACGGCGAGAAATGGTGGGCCAGTGGCGCGGGCGATCCGCGCTGCGCGGTCTATATCGTGATGGTGCGCACCGGCGGTGACGATGCCCCCCGCCATGCCCGCCATTCGATGATCGTCGTCGATGCCGCCACTAAGGGTATCGAGAAGCTTCGCGCGATGCAGGTCTACGGCGCCGATGACGCGCCGCACGGGCACATGCACATGCGTTTCACCGATGTGCGCGTTCCGGCGGAGAACCTGCTTCTCGGTGAGGGGCGGGGATTCGAGATCGCTCAGGGTCGCCTCGGGCCCGGACGGATCCACCACTGCATGCGGGCGATCGGGCAGGCGGAGGCGGCCCTCGAGGCGATGTGCCGGCGCGCCTTGGCACGGGAGGCTTTCGGCAAGCCGCTGGCCGAACTGGGCGCCAATTACGACATCATCGCCGAATGCCGGATGGAAATCGAACAGGCGCGCCTGCTCTGCCTGAAGGCGGCCTGGATGATGGACCAGGGCGACGCGCGGGCCGCGGCCCCGTGGATCAGCCAGATCAAGGTCGTGGCGCCGCGCATGGCGCTCAAGGTCATCGACGAGGCGGTGCAGATGCATGGCGGCATGGGGGTCAGCCAGGATACCGGGCTGGCACGGGCCTGGGCGACAGCGCGCATCCTGCGCCTCGCCGACGGGCCCGACGCGGTTCATCGCCGGCAGGTGGCGCGGGCCGAACTGCGCGCCCATACACAGCGAGAGGCATGAGCTCATTCCGTCCAGCGCGCGCCCCGTGACTTCCGACGAGCTCGCCGCGCGGATCGGCGAGGAGATCGGTCTGTCCGACTGGATGCCGGTCACGCAGGCGATGATCGACAGCTTCGCCGACGCCACCGGCGATCATCAGTTCATCCATGTTGACCCGCAGCAGGCCGCGCTGACAGAGTTCGGCGGAACGATCGCACACGGTTTTTTGACCCTTTCGCTCCTGGCCGGCATGGCCGGGCAGGCGGTCCCGGCACTTCGCCACACCCGGCTTGCGGTCAATTATGGCTTCGACAGGCTGCGTTTCATCTCCCCTGTGCGCAGCGGCGCCCGCATCAGGGGGCGCTTCGTGCTCGCCGAGTTGCGGCGCGGACAGGCGCAGGTCACCATGGCCTGGAATGTCACGGTCGAGATCGACCATGCGCCGCGCCCCGCGCTCAACGCCAGATGGATCAACCGGACATATCTCGAGGAGACCGACTGATGGCCCTGCCCCCCCTGTTCGACAGTCTTGCGCTACCGATGGTCGCCGCTCCCCTCTTCATCGTCTCGACGCCCGAGCTGGTGATCGCGCAATGCAAGAGCGGCATCGTCGGCAGCTTTCCCGCCCTCAACGCGCGGGAGGCGGAGGGCGAGCCGATCATGCTGGAGGCATGGCTGAAACAGATCACCGAGGCTCTCGAGCGGCACAACCAGGACAATCCCGACCGGCCCGCCGCGCCATTCGCGGTAAACCAGATCGTCCACCGCTCCAACCAGCGTCTGGAGCGCGACCTCGAGATCTGCGCGCGTTGGAAGGTGCCGATCTGGATCACCTCGCTGGGTGCGCGCCCCGAGGTCAACGAGGCCGCCCATAGCTGCGGCGGCATCGCCTTGCATGACGTCATCAACGACCGTTTCGCGCGCAAGGCGATCGACAAGGGCGCGGACGGGCTTATCGCCGTCGCCGCCGGGGCGGGGGGGCATGCCGGCGCGCAATCGCCCTTCGCACTGATCCGCGAAATCCGCGCCTGGTTCGACGGCCCGCTCCTGCTTTCGGGTGCGATCGCGACCGGCGAGGCGCTTCTGGCCGCACAGGCGGTCGGCGCGGATCTGGGCTATGCCGGGTCGGCCTTCATCGCGGCCCGCGAGGCCAATGCGCAAGATGCCTACAAGCAGATGATCGTCGGTGGCGGCGCCAGTGACATCGTGACCTCGTCGCTCTTCACGGGGGTGTCCGGCAATTACCTGAGGCAATCCATCAGCAATGCCGGGCTCGACCCGGACGCTTTGCCGGGGGCGGATGCGTCTTCCATGAACTTCTCCGAAGGCCGCTCCAAGCCCAAGGCGTGGAAGGAGATCTGGGGCGCGGGACAGGGGATCGGTGCAATCACCGATGTGCTCCCTGCGGCCGAGGTGATCGCCCGCATCGGCGCCGAATACGCCGCTGCCCGCGCGCGCCTGCTGGCCGTGAGCGGGCCGTTTGCCGGGCAAGGCGCATCTGCATGAGCTGCGAGCTGATCCTCGTGCGCCACGCGCAGGCCTCCTTCGGCGCGGATGATTACGATGTCCTGTCCGAGCTTGGGCACCGGCAAGGCGCGGCGCTCGGCGCGGCGCTCGCCGCGCGGGGCGAGCGGATCGACGCGGTCTTCGTCGGCGCGCAGCGGCGGCACCGCGAAACGCTCGAGGCGATGGCCCCCGCGCTCGCGCTCGACGTATCCGCCGCACAGGTGCTGCCGGGCCTCAACGAGTTCTCCTCGGGCGACCTGCTCGATGCCCGTTTCGGGAATGGCCCGCGGCCGCCCGGCCTCGGCTCCGACAGGGAGGCGCATTTCCGCATCCTGCGCGACACCGTCCTCGCCTGGCAGCGCGAGGAGATCGGCGGCCGTGAGAGCTTCGTGCAATTCACCGAACGGGTTCTGCGCGCACGCAGGCTCATGGGCGCGACCGGCCGCCGCGTGCTCGCGGTGACATCGGGCGGAGCCATCTGCCGGATGATCGCCGACGTGCTCGAGGCGCCCCCGGCGCAGATGATGCACCTGCAGTTGCAGCTGGCGAATTGCGCGGTGAGCCGCATCATGATCGGCCAGGGGGGAATGCGCCTGCATTCGTTCAACGAGATGCCGCATGTCTCGGGGCCCGGCGCGGAATTCGTGACCTATAGCTGAGGAAGACACCATGCCCCAGGCTCCAGACCTCGAGGCCGTGCGCCGTTGGGTGGATGGGCGGATCGGCGGCTTCGAGGGTCCTTTCGAGATCGCGAAGTTCGATGTCGGCCAGTCGAATCCGACCTATACGATCAGGACACCCGCCGGCCGTTACGTGCTCCGCCGCAAGCCCGATGGCGTCCTGCTCAGCTCGGCCCATGCGATCGAGCGGGAATTCCGGGTGCAAAAGGCACTTGCGGGGACGGCGGTGCCGGTGCCGAAGATGTATCTTCTTTGCGAGGATCCTGAGATCATCGGCACGCCTTTCTACCTCATGGACCATGTCGAGGGGACCAACTTTCGCGACCCGCGGCTCGATGCTCTCGACGCGCCCGCGCGCGGCGCCCTGATGGCGCAGATGGGCCGGGTTCTGGCCGAGCTTCACATGATCGATCCTGTCGCCGCGGGTCTTGGCGATTACGCTCCGAAGGGCGATTACATCGCGAGGCAGATCGACCGCTGGACGGCGCAGTACCGCGCCTCGCAAACCGAGCCCGTGGCGGACATGGAGCGCCTGATACGGCGCCTGCCCGATGAGCGCCCCGGCATGCGGGACGCGCCGCGTCTCGTGCATGGCGATTACCGGCTCGACAACCTGCTTTTTGACGCGTCCGGAACCCCCTGCCGCGCCGTTCTCGACTGGGAGCTGTCGACCCTTGGCGATCCGCTCGCCGATCTCGCGGGTGTCGTCATGCAATGGCGGATGCCGCCGGGGCCTCAGGGGCGCGGGCTCGCGGGCATCGACAGGCAGGCGCTCGGTCTTCCCAGCGATGCGCAATTCATCGAGGATTACTGCGCGCGGCGCGGGATCGGGCCGATCGGGAATTTCGGGTTCTATCTCGGCTTTTGCTTCTTTCGCATGGCGGCCATCTTGCAAGGTGTGCGCAAGAGAGGGCTGGACGGGAACGCCTCGGACCCCCTGCGCGCGGCTCAGATCGGCGCCTGGGTGCCCCATTTCGCGCGCGAGGGCCTGGCCGCGCTCGACGCGCCGGGCGGGATCGGGGCGGGCAATTGATGCCGGCAATCATCCCCGAGCCGGTCGAAGATGAACGCTTCACCGCGTTGCCGGACCTCGTTCGCGCGCACGCCGCCGCGCGTCCCGGTGCGCCGGCCCTGCGCGCGGGGCCAAGGGCAGGGCCGGGGGCAGGAGCGGAGTGTCTCAGCTGGCACGCGCTTGCCGAGAGGATGGAGGCGACGGCGGCCCGGCTGCGCGCGGAGGGTCTTGCCCGCGGCGATGTCGTCGCCTCGCTCGCCGGCGTCACGGCCGAGCATGTGATCCTCTATCTCGCCGTTCTGGCGGCAGGAGGCTGCATGGCGCCGCTGCCGATCACCGCGCATCCAGATGCCATCGAGAGGATGATCGCGAATTGCGCAGCGCGCCGCGTCCTGGCCGATGACGCCCTTACCGGCGGCCGGGGGATTGCCGAAGCCGAGCCGCTCACCGCCTTCGTGGCCGGCGCCCCGCCGGCAGAGCCATGCCGCACCCCGACCGAGCCGGATGACCCGTTCGACATCATCTACAGCTCCGGCACCACCGGCGCACCCAAGGGCATCGAACACAGTCACCGCTTCAGATCGCGCCAGACGCGCCGTCTCGAAGGGCTCGGGATCGACAGCGACGCTCGCGCGCTGGTCTCGACCCCGATCTATTCCAATACGACACTCGCGCTCCTGCTTCCGGTCCTCGCCGCCGGCGGCTGTCTGGACCTCATGGAGAAGTTCGAGGCCGGCGCCTGGCTGTCACTGGCCGAGCAGCAGCGCGTCACCCATGCCATGCTCGTCCCCGTGCAATATCGCAGGATTCTCGAACATCCGGATTTCGCGATGCGCGAGCTGTCGGCCTTCCGTGCCAAGCTATGCACCTCGGCGATGCTGCCGGCGCCGCTGATCGAGCGGATCCTCGATGTCTGGCCGGGGCGGCTGATCAACATCTACGGCATGACCGAAGGGGGGGTGGGCGCGATCCTCGACTGCGGCGCCCATCCGGAAAAACTCCACACCGTCGGGCGCCCGGTCGCGGGAACCCGGCTGCGCATCGTCGGCGAGGACGGGACCCCATGCGCGCCCGGCGAGACCGGCGAGATCGTCGGCCGCTCGATCACGATGATGAGCGGATATCGGGGCGATCCCGAGCGCACGCGAGAGGCGCTGTGGACCGCGCCGGACGGACAGGCGTTCATCCGCTCGGGCGATACGGGGCATTTCGATGCCGACGGCTTCCTCGTTTTGCGCGACCGACGGCGCGATGTGATCAATTCGGGCGGCTTCAACGTGTTTCCCGCCGATCTCGAGGCGGTGCTCTCGGCGCATCCGGCCATCGCCGAGGCTGCGGTGATCGGCATTCCTTCATCGAGCTGGGGCGAGACGCCCTTGGCGCTCGTCGTGCCGAAGGCGGGGCAGTCGCTCGATCCCGAGGAGGTGCGCGCCTGGGCGAATGCACGGCTCGGCAAGGTGCAGAGGCTGTGCCGTGTCGAGCTCCGCGCCGCCCTGCCCAGAAGCGATATCGGCAAGCTGCTGAAGCGCGAGCTGCGCGCGCCCTACTGGAGCGGCACGGTGTGAGGCGGCGCCTTCCAGCCGTGGGCGCGGCCCTGCCCGGTGGGTTGCTGGCATTCGCCTTCGCCGCCCATCTGGCCGGCTCCGCGGGCGGCATCACCGCGGCTGTCCCCGTCAGCGCGGCGGCGATCCTGTTCTTCATCGCCGTGACGCTGCGCCATGCCGCCGCGATGGTCTGGGTCTTTCTCGCCGTGGCGCTGATCCTGATTCCGCTCGCCCTGCTGCTCGCCGAGCAGCCCTGGGGTCATGTCTGGGACGCGGCACGGCGCCTGTCCTTCCTTTCGGCCCTGCTCATCGCCCTCGTACTTTTGCGTCTCGTTGCCCTGCGCGATCCGCGTTTCGAGGCGGCCGGCGCCTTTCTCGCAAGCCGGCCGCCATCCCTGCGCTACGTCTCTCTCGGGATCGGCGGCAACCTTTTCGGTGTTCTCCTCAACTTCGGCGGGCTCGGGCTCTTGCTGGAAATGACCCTCGAGGGGCAACGGCGGGCCGAGGCGGCCCATCCCGTGAGCGCCCAGGTTCATGCCCTGCGCCAGCGCCGCATCGTCACGGCAGTGATGCGCGGCTTTGCGACCATCGCCTTCTGGTCCCCTTTCGGCATCGCACTCAACACGCTCCTGCTGATCTTCCCGGCCGTGCATTGGAGCGACGTGGCCCCCTACGGGCTCGGCTTCGCGGTGCTGATACTGGTGATCGGCGCGCTCTGGGACTACGCGGAGCGCCGCCGCATGCCCACGGCGCCCCCCGGCGCCCGGCTCGCCGGAGACGACGATGCCACGGGGGCCATGGGGCTCGGGGCGGTGGCGGCGCATCTCCTGGTCCTCGGCGCGATCGTCCTGGGGATCGATGCGCTGAGCGATTGGCCTTTCCAGAGCATCCTGGTCTCGACCGTTCCGATCTATGCCTTCTTGTGGTGCGTGGTCCTCAGGGGGACCGCCGGCCCGTCCGCGCTCTGGCACGATTTCTCGTGCCGGGCTCCGGTCTCGGTCAACGAGATCGGGGTCTTCGGGCTTGCGGGGCTGATCGCGACCCTGCTGATCGGCATCCTTCCGGTCGAACGCCTGGAGCCATTCATCGCCGCGCTCGCCGGCGGGCCGCTCGGGGCGGCGGGGCTGGCGGTTGCGCTCATGTGGGGCACGGTCCTGGCGGCGCTCGTGGGACTGCATCCCATCATCACCGTCGCGGTATTGGGCGAGCTGGTCTTCGAAACCGGCTCGGACGCGCCGGCGGTCCTCGTCATCATGGCCCTGATGGGAGGATGGATGTGTACCGTCATTCTCGCGCCGCTGGCCAGCACGGCCACCTTCGTCGGCGCGCTGGTGAAGCGGAGCGTCTTCGTGGTGACCTTCGGCTGGAACGGGGCCTTCGGCGCGCTGCTGCTCGCCGTTCTGTCGCTCTGCCTTGTCGTGCTCGCCATCGGCGGCGGCGGCTGAAGCGGCCCCCGCCGCCTCAGCGATCGCGCGCCGCATCCGCCGTCGCTGCCTCGACGTTGTTCTGCCGCTCGCGGTGAAAGACGTAGGCGCCGGAGGCGAGAATGATCGCGGCACCCAGCAGCGTCATCCCGTCGGGCATCTCGCCGAAGATCACGAACCCGACGGCGATCGCGCCGACGATCTCGAGATACTGGAAGGGCGCGAGCAGGCTCGCCTCGACCCGCGAGAAGGCGAAGGTGATCAGCAGGAAACTCATCATCGCGAGGGCTCCGGCGCCGATCACCATCAGCAGCACCCAGCCCGGCAGGACCGATGGCGCGGCGCCGGGAAGAAGCGCCCACCGCGCCCCCTGGACGATCAGGACGATGACGCCCGCGAAGAGCGAGGCGCCGAACTGGAAGCCGAGGGCCGATTGCCGCCGCGTCGCCTTGCGCATGATGATCATGTTCAGCGCGTAGGCAAGTGCCGCCAGCAGCGGCAGCAGGGCCACCGGCCCGAACGCGGCGAGATTGGGCCTGATGACGATGAGCGCGCCGATCAGCCCGACGGCGACGGCGGCATAGCGCCGTGGGCCGGGGACCTCTCCGAGAAAGAGACCGGCCAGGAGTGTCAGCAGAAGCGGCTCGACGAAGAAAATCGCGATCGCGGTGGCGATCGGCATCGCTTCGAACGCCGTCACGAGCGACAAGGTGACGGTCAGGATCATCAGCGCCGACATCAGCGACATCGGCGTCAGCACGGGGCCGCGAAGCTGCGCGCGGAAGACGAAGGCCACCGGGATGAAGAAGGCCACCTGCGCGAGGCTGCGCCAGATGGTGACCTGCATCGGGGTGGCGACGGCCGTCAGGCTCTTGGAGATCGAATCGCCGAGCGGCAGAAGCGCCATGGCGACGATCATCGCAAGCATTCCGGCACGCTTGTCGAGAAGGGCGGACCTTGCGGCAACGGACGTGGCGATGGACATGGGAAATCCTCCGACGGCACCGCCGCGCGGTGCCGGAACAGTTCCGGGCGTTCAGGACAGGGTATGGGGGTGCCAGGTGACGCCATCACCATGGACAAGTCCGCTCTAGGATCTCGGCAGGGCCCGGTCAACCTTCGTGTTCCGCGCGGTGCAAGATGGCGCGTATCGGCGCCTCATCTCTCGCGCCGCGCGCCGATATACCATGCCGCGATCTGCTGCCGGGCCTTTTCGTCCATGTTGAACGCGTTCGGGGGCGGCATGGCATGGGTGCGGCCCGCCTGCAGGTAGATCCGAGCCGCGTGCCGCGCCACATCGGAGCGCGTTTCGAGGATTACTCCTTTCGGAGGCCAGCGCAGCCCTTCCCATGAGGGCTCGCGCGCATGGCACATCGAGCAGTTACCTATCACCGCCAGGTAAGCCTCCTCGAACCCGTCGGCACTGGCAAGCTGCGACTGCCTTGGGGTCAGGGCCACGTCCTCCTCGGCAAGGATGGGGCCGGGCCGCGCCGAAAGCCACGCGATCACGAGCATGATCACCACCGTCGCCGCCCAGGTCCAGTGCGGCCCCCGCCCGGTTCGGTGCCGCGTGTTGAAGTAGTGGCGGATCGTGACGCCGGTGAGGAAGATCAGCGCCGCGATGATCCACGCATTCTCGGTCGCGAAGGCCAGCGGATAGTGGTTCGACAGCATCAAGAAGACCACCGGCAAGGTCAGGTAGTTGTTATGCATCGAGCGGATCTTGGCGATCTTGCCGTATTTCGCGTCGGGGCTGCGCCCGGCCTTGAGATCGGCCACGACGATGCGCTGGTTCGGCATGATCTGGAAAAAGACGTTCGCGGTCATGATCGTTGCAGTGAAGGCACCCAGGTGCAAAAGCGCCGCCCGGCCGGTGAAGACCTGGTGATAGCCCCATGACATTGCGACGAGAATGCCGAAAAGGAGCAGCATCAGAAGGGACGGCCGATCCGAGAGCCGCGATCTGCACATCGCGTCATAGGCCAGCCAGCCAAGCGTCAGCGACGCCGCCGAGATCACGATACCCTGCCACAGCTCGAGCCGCGCGCGCGAGGGATCGATGAGGTAGAGCTCGCCGCCGACCCAGTAGACGATCATCAGAAGGGCCGCGCCGCTCAGCCATGTCGCGTAGCTTTGCCATTTGTGCCAAGTCAGGTGATCGGGAAGACGATCGGGCGCGACGAGATACTTGACCGTATGATAAAACCCGCCGCCATGGACTTCCCATTCCTCGCCATGGGCCCCGCGCGGCAGCGCGTCACTCGGCTTGAGCATCAGGTCGAGCGCTATGAAGTAGAAGGATGCGCCGATCCAGGCCATCGCAGTGATGACGTGCAGCCAGCGCACGGCAAAGGCGATCCAGTCCCAGATGATCGCGAGATCGTACATGCCGGCCCCTCCCGCCGCGTGCCCGGACCGAATGGGCCGGACCTTGTCCTTGACGTGTTGTGCAGAAACGCAGGCCGGGCATCAAGGCGGGACGCGCCGCGGGTCGGGCGCGGCCCGGCCGCGCGTGTTCCCTTTCCCCCCGCGGTCAGCTTCCGCGGTAGGTCGAATACCCGAAGGGCGAGAGCAGGAGCGGCACGTGGTAATGCGCCTCCTGCGACATGGCGAAACGGATCGGTATCAGTCCAAGGAAGCGCGGCGTCTGCGGGGCGGCGTCCGTCCGGTCGAGATAGGCACCGGCATGGAACAGCAGCTCGTACTCACCGCATGCGAATTGCGCGCGGGGCAGGATGGGCGTCTCGGTCCGCCCGTCCTCGTTCGTCGTCATCGACCGCAGCAAGGTGCGGTCATCGCCGGTGATGCCGAAAAGCTCGATCGTCATCTGCGCGGCGGGACAACCGCGCGCGGTATCGAGCACATGCGTCGTCAGGTATCCTGTCATGAATCGCTATCCTGTTTCGTTCGCTCCATCCTAGCCGTCCGGGGCGCTCCGTGACAAAGCCGCAATGCCGCTTTATCGCCCGCCATGCTTTGCAACGGCGCCAATTCGTTCCATGGATCATGTGACGCGAACCCGAGGTGACCCGAATGCAGCGCTACCCCCGAGATCTGAGCGGCCATGGTCCGCATCCCGTTCACGCGGACTGGCCGAACGGCGCGAGGATCGCCGTTCAGATCGTGCTGAATTACGAGGAGGGCGGGGAGAGCAACATCCTGCATGGCGATGCCGCGTCGGAGGCCTTCCTGTCGGAGATGACCGGTGCACAGCCCTGGCCGGGACGGCGCCACTGGAACATGGAATCGCTCTACGAATACGGGAGCCGGGCAGGCTTCTGGCGGCTGCACCGTCTCCTGAAAGAGCTGCCGGTCACGGTTTTCGGTGTTGCCACCGCCCTTGCGCGCGCGCCCGAGCAGGTCGCGGCGATGAAGGACGCTGGCTGGGAGATCGCCAGTCACGGTCTGAAATGGGTGGAGCATGCGCAGATGGAGCCGCAGCAGGAGCGCGCCGAGATCCGCGCGGCGATCCGGCTGCACGAGGAGGTCACCGGAAGCCGGCCGCGCGGTTGGTATACCGGGCGGTGCTCGATGGACACGGTCGCCATCGCCGCCAGCGAGGGGCAATTCGCCTATATCGCCGACAGCTACGCCGATGATCTGCCCTACTGGGTCGAGACCGGCGGGCACGCGCAGCTGATCGTTCCCTACACGATGGATTGCAACGACATGCGCTTCGCCATCCAGGCGGGGTTCACCGAGGGCATGCAATTCGAGACCTACCTGAAGGACAGTTTCGACATGCTCTATGCCGAAGGCTGCGCAGGAACGCCGAAGATGCTGTCGATCGGGCTGCATTGCCGGATAGCCGGGCGGCCCGGCCGGGCCATCGCCCTCAAGCGGGCGCTCGATCACATGCGGCGGCACGAGCATGTCTGGTTCGCGAGCCGTGCGCAGATCGCCGATCACTGGAGACGCGCCCATCCGCCCCGAAGCGGTCCGCGCCCCTCGCAGATGGACAGGGACAGTTTCGTGGAGGCTTTCGGCGGTGTATTCGAGCATAGCCCCTGGATCGCGCAGGCCGCCCATGACGCCGAGATGGGACCGCATCACGACAGCGCGGCGGGGCTCCACGGGGCGCTTGTCCGCATCTTTCGCCGCGCGGATGCCGAACGCCGCCTCGGGGTGTTGCGGGCGCATCCCGATCTTGCGGGCAAGCTTGCGCAGGCCAGGCGCCTGACAGCGGCATCGAGCGCGGAGCAGGCTGCCGCCGGCCTCGACGCACTCAGCGATGACGAGCGCGCCCACTTGATGCGACTGAACGAGGAATATACCGCGACGTTCGGCTTTCCCTTCATCATCGCGGTTCGCGATCACGACAAGGCGGGGATCATCGCGGCCTTCGAGCGCCGGCTGCACAATGACCGCGAAGCCGAGTTCGCCGAAGCCTGCCGGCAGGTCGAACGGATCGCGGAGCTGCGCCTTGCCGGGTTGCTCGGCACATGAGCGCGCGAATTGCGGCAAGCGCGCTCGATCGCCGGAAATTCGCGCGGTTCGGCGATGTGATCGACACGCAGGGCGCCCCGGACAAGCGCATCAACCAGGGGCTCTGCGCACGCTACCACGACCGCGCCGCGCTCGACTTCGAGGATGGCCGCGCCGGTATCAGCCTCTTTGACGGCGTTCCGCGCGCCCTGCCGTTGCAACTCGAAATGATGGAGCGGCATCCGCTGGGAAGCCAGGCCTTCGTGCCGATGAGCCTTGCACCGTTCCTTGTCATCGTCGCGCCGGACGAGGCGGGGCGTCCGGGACGGCCCCGCGCCTTCATCACCGCGCCGGGGCAGGGGATCAACTACCGGCGCGGTGTGTGGCACGGGGTGCTGACGCCGCTGCATGCTCCAGGGCTCTTCGCGGTCATCGACCGGATCGGCGCTGGCGCCAATCTCGAGGAGCACTGGTTCGAGACGCCCTACACCATCGTCGCCGCCTGAAGCCGCGGCGCGGATCGGCGCTTCACGCGCCCGCTCGGGGACGCAGCGCCATGTGACGGTTCACGTCCTTGTAGAGCAGGTAGCGGAAGCGGCCCGGCCCCCCAGCGTAGCAGGCCTGCGGACAGAAGGCGCGCAGCCACATGAAGTCGCCAGCCTCCACCTCGACCCAGTCGGCGTTCAGCCGGTAGACCGCCTTTCCCTCGAGCACGTAGAGCCCATGCTCCATCACGTGGGTCTCGAGGAAGGGGATCACGCCGCCGGGCTCGAATGTCACGATCGTGACATGCATGTCATGTCTCATGTCCTGCGGATCGACGAACCGCGTGGTGGACCAGGCGCCCTTCGTTCGGGGCATTTCGGTCGGCGCGATCTCCGCCTCGTTCGCGATCACCACGTCGGGCGCCGGAAGACCGGGCGCGGGACTGTATGCCTTGCGGATCCAGTGGAAACGCAGGACATCCCGTGCCTCGTTGCGAAGGCTCCATTTCATGGCGGGAGGAAGATAGGCATAGCCCCCGGGGCCAAGATCGTGCACCGCGCCATCCACATCCAGGCGGGCGGTCCCCTCGACGACGAAGAGCACCCCTTGCGCGCCGGCATCGGGTTCAGGGTCGGTCGATCCACCGCCGGGCAGAACCTCCATGATGTATTGCGAGAAGGTTTCCGCGAACCCGGTCATCGGACGGGCGAGCACCCAGAGGCGCGTGTCGGTCCATCCCGGCAGGAAGCTGGTGACGATGTCGCGCATCGTGCCCTTCGGAATGACCGCGTAGGCATCGGTGAAGACCGCGCGATCGGTCAGCAGCTGTTCCTGACCCGGATGCCCCCCATGTGGCGCATAGTAGTCTGCCGGCATTGTCGTGTTCCCCATGATCGTGACCTGACGCAATATGACGCTCCGGCCCGCCGCCCGAAACCCGCATTGCCGGCAAGCCCGGTGTCCCTCATGCCGAAGGATCGCGGCTGCCGTCCTTATAGTCACATAATCCTGATTACCGGTCATTCATGAGCGGCTCGGATTTGCCGACAGCAATCCCGCTGAACCTAGAACTTCATGCCCGGCAGGTTCAGCGATGCCGTGTTCCCCCCATCCACCGCGATCGCCTGGCCGGTGATGTAGCTGGCATCGTCGGAGGCAAGGAACGCGATGACCGACGCGACCTCCTCGGGACGGCCATAGCGGCGCAGCTCGCAGCGCGCGCCGAGGCGGTCCTCCTTGCCCGTCGCCCTGGCGTGATCGAAGACGGGCCTCGTCATTCCCGTTTCGATGAGACCGGGACAGACCGCGTTCACCCGGATCCCGGCCGCGCCGAAATCGCAGGCAGCCGTCATCGTGAAATTGATCAGCCCCGCCTTGCTGGCCGAATAGGCATTGCCCCCCGCGCCCGAACGGATCCCGGCGACCGAGGCGGTGTTGACGATGCAACCGCGCGCGGCGCGCAGGAGAGCGGCGGCGTGACGTGTCAGCGTGGCGGCGCCCAGGAGGTTGACCTCGAGCACCTGGCGCCAGTCCCCTGCGTCTCCCGCATCCGCAGGGTCGAGCCCGCCCAGGAGTCCGGCATTGTTGCACAGGACATCGAGGCGCCCTTCGGTGGCGCCGATCTGCGCGACGCAGGACGCGATGGCGCTCTCGTCGGTCACGTCGAGCGGAACGGCCCGCGCCCCCAGCTCGCCGGCAAGGGCGTCGAACGCGTCCGATGGCAGGTCGGCCAGAACCAGCCGCGCGCCCTCATGCGCCAGACGGCGTGCGGTTGCCGAGCCGATCCCGCCGGCCGCCCCGGTGATCAGCGCCGTGCGCCCCTCGAAACGCCGCGTGCTCGCTTGGTTCATGCCCATCTCCCCGTTCCGGCGCGTCCCCTACCGCGCCGCTGGCGGGATGATGACGGATCGCGCGAAGGGCGCAAGCCCGCTCATCCAGCCGCCGGCACCTTGGGCAGGACCACGTCGACATTCGCCTGCCCCAGCAGTTGGTAGATCTCGGCGAAGGACTGGTCGGCCGGCATCGACTCGTGCTTGCGCTGACTGAGGAAGGCTTCGGCCGGCGCGTGGAACCGCATCGCGGCATCGGTCTCGGCATCCGTTCCGGGACGGTAGGCGCCGATGCGGATCAGCTCCTCCATGTCGCCGTATTTCGCGAGAACCCGGCGGGCGGCCTGCAGCACCGCGTATTCGGCGGCGTTATGGCAATCGGGAAGCATCCGGCTGATGCTTTTCTGAAGGTTCACCGCCGGGTAGCGGCCACGCTCGGCGATGGCCCTGTCGAGCACCACATGTCCGTCGAGGATGCCGCGCACCGTGTCGGCGACGGGCTCGTTCATGTCGTCACCGTCGACGAGCACGGTATAGAGGCCGGTGATGTCGCCGGCTGTTCCGGTTCCGGGACCCGCTCGCTCGAGCAGTTGCGGCAGTTCGGAGAAGACCGTTGGCGGATAACCCTTTGATGTCGGCGGCTCACCTCCCGACAACCCGATCTCGCGCTGCGCCATGGCAAAGCGGGTCACGCTGTCGATCATCAGCAGGACCTGCTTGCCCTGGTCGCGGAAATGCTCGGCCACCGCCGTGGCGGTCCAGGCCGCCTGCCGGCGCATCAGTGGGGGCTCGTCACCGGTCGATACGACGAGCACGGCGCGGGCCATGCCCTCCGCCCCGAGGTCTTCCTGGATGAAATCCTGCACCTCGCGTCCGCGCTCACCGACGAGGCCGACGACGATCACATCCGCCTCCGCGCGCCGTGCCAGCATCGCCATCAAGGAGGATTTGCCAACGCCGGAGCCGGCGAAGACGCCCATCCTCTGTCCCCGGCAGAGCGGCGTGAAGATGTCGAAACACTTGATCCCGGTATCGAGCTTGGCCCCGACGCGGCGCCGCGCAAATGCGGAAGGCGGCGCGGCCTTCACCTGACGCGGCAGGTTGCCCTCGTGCAGATGGCCCGCCCCGTCCAGCGGCTGCCCGAGCGCGTCAACGACGCGGCCGATCCAGCTGTCATCGGGACGCAGCATGGCGCCATCCTTGCTGAGCTCGACCCGGTCGCCCGCCGCCACCCCGTCCCAGGTGCCGAATGGCAACACATGCGTGCCCTGCTCGTCGATCCCGACAACCTCTCCAAGGATGGGGCCGCGCGCGCCATGGACGCGGCATCTCTGACCGATCCCCATCGCGCGCGTCATCCCCGCGACGGTAAGCGACAGGCCCGTGATGGCGGCGACAGTCCCGCTCACCTTCGCAGGTGTCAGCCCGCGTGCGACGCTCGACAGTTCCGAGAATGTGGTATGCATGGACAAATATCCGGTAGCCAGCTCAGACTATACATGCTATCCATGTTCAAGCGGCAAGGAAACACATAATGAAACTTGGTGAACTATCTTTCTTCGACACGGCATCGAAGCGCATGGATTACCTCGGCACGCGCCAGCAGGTCGTCTCGGCGAACATCGCCAATGCCGATACGCCGGGTTTCAAGGCGCAGGAGACCGCCTCTTTCTCGAGCATGCTCGACGGCACGCGCGGCGGCGGCATGCAGGTGACGGATGCGCGCCATATCGCAGGCTCCGCCGGACCGGGCAATCTGCGCGTGAGCGACGATGCCGCGGCCTGGGAGACGACGATGGACGGCAACACGGTCGTGCTCGAGCAGCAATCCATCAAGTCGAACGAGATCACCGAGAATTACCGTCTCGCAACGCAACTCTACCGCAAGGGCCACGACCTTCTGGCGGTGGCGATATCGGGGCTGCGCTGAGCGGCATGACCGGCGCGTGGCTTGCGTGCCGCTGAAACGAGGACTGATTGGCACATGGACGCGCTGAAATCCATCATCTCCATCGCCGCGAGCGGCATGCATGCGCAAAGCGAGCGGCTCAAGGTCGTTTCGGAGAACGTCGCGAATGCCGATACCAAGGGCACGACCCCCGGCTCCGACCCTTACCGGCGCAAGATCATCAGCTTCGAGGAGATGCTGGACCGCGAAAGCGGTGCGAGCATGGTGCAGGTCTCGGACATCGCGCAGGACCGCTCCGAATTCACCCTGCTCTTCGATCCGGCCCATCCCGCGGCGGATGCGAACGGCTTCGTGAAGGCCTCTAACGTCAATCCGCTTCTCGAGATGGCGAACATGCGCGAGGCTTCGCGCAGCTACGAGGCGAACCTGAACATGTTCGAGGCAGGGCGGCGGATGCGCGGCCAGATCATCGACCTTCTGAAGTAGCCTTTTCCAACCCGAAATTCCCCCAAGAAGAAGTCTTGAACCATGTCGGAATTCTCCACCATCTCCTCCAGTCTGGCACGCGGTGCCTACCGCTCCTCCCAGGATCTCGCGGGCCAGACGGCAAACCTTCCCGATCCCGCGCGCGCGCAGGGCGGCCCCTCATTCTCGGACGTGCTCAAGGAAGCATCCGCCAGCGCGGTCGAGACGGTGCGCGCGGGCGACGCGGCGGCGGTGGCCGGCCTGCGCGGTGACATCACCACGCAGCAGGTCGTCGAGGCGACGATGGAGATGGAAACGACGGTGAAGATGGCCGTTTCGATGCGCGACAAGTTCGTCGCCGCCTACCAGGAAATCCTGCGCATGCCGATCTGAGGCAGGGCGATGCTGGCCCGGACGGAACCGCGATGAACGAAGCCGACACCTACGACATCCTCTCGGACGCGCTGCTGGCGGTCCTGTGGTCGTCGGCGCCCGTGCTCGCGCTGTCGCTGGGCGTCGGCCTTGCCATCGCTCTTTTCCAGGCTCTGACGCAGATTCAGGAAATGACGCTGACCTTCGTGCCGAAGATCGTGGTGATCTTTCTGACGCTGCTTTTCAGCCTGCCTTTCATGTATGGCATCCTCAAGGGGTTGTCGGACCGGGTCTTCGACCTCATCGTCGGGGGCGCCGTGTGATGCGGAGGGGCGGGCCACTGGGGCGCTGGCGCGCAAGGGCCGTGCCGGCCTTCATCGCGGTTTGCGGATTGCTCGCGGCGCTGCCCGCCTCGGCATGGACCGGGTTCTATGGCGGACCGGCCGCGGAACCCGCCGCGCCCACCGGCGCGAGGCCCGGTGCCGCGGATGACGGTCCCGATCCGGCCGGCGGCATCTGCGTGCGCGAGATCCTCAAGGCGCAGTTGCGGCACGGGATTCCCGACAACCTGTTGCTCGGCATCGGACTGCAGGAGGCGGGGCGCACGCATCGCGGTGAGCTCACCGTCTGGCCCTGGGCGGTCAACGCCGCCGGCGTCGGGCGCATCTTCGATACCGTCGACGGCGCGCTCGGCTGGATCGGGGAGCGGCGCGCCGCCGGCATCAGTTCCATCGATGTCGGCTGCATGCAGATCAACATGCGCTGGCATCCCGACGCCTTCACCGATGCGCGCCAAGGCTTCGACCCCCGGCTCAACGCCGATTACGCCGCGCGGTTTCTCAAGGATTTGCACCGCAAGACGGGCGACTGGTCGCTTGCCGCCGGATCGTACCATTCGGTGACACCCGACAAGCAGGCGATCTACCTCACATCGCTCAAGAGCAACCTGCGCCTGGCCAATCAACGCATCGAGACCTTCAGGGCGATGGCGCGCCGCGCCGAGACCGCCGTAGCTCCCGTGCCCCCGCGGGCGCACGCATCCACATCCGGCCGGGCCGCCGCCCAGCCCCGTGGCAGCGGCTTCTGGTCGAGCGGGACCGGCACGGGCCGGGCGGAGCGCCGGAGCATCTACAGCAGCGAGGCGATCAGGCCGATCCTGCCCGTCTTCACCAGGGGAGATTGAGATGAACGGAGAGAAAACGGGTCCGCTTGGGGGCGGTCTCTTTTCCGCCGGTCTCGCCAACCGCGATATCGGCTTCGCCGTAGGCGTGGCCATGGTGCTTGCGGTGCTTTTCGTTCCGCTCCCGCCGGTGATGCTCGATCTTGGGCTCGCGATCTCCCTCTCGATCTCGGCGCTGATCCTGATGGTGGCCCTGTGGATTCCGCGCCCGCTTGAGTTCAACTCCTTTCCGCAGCTCCTGCTCGTCGTCACCTTGCTGCGCCTGTCGTTGAACGTCGCCTCGACACGGCTGATCCTGAGCGAGGGCCATACCGGCCCGGGCGCCGCCGGTGGCGTGATCGAGGGTTTCTCGCGCTTCATCGTCGCCGGAAGCTTCGTGATCGGGGTGGTGATCTTCGCGATCCTCGTGATCATCAACTTCATGGTGATCACCAAGGGCTCGACCCGCATCGCCGAGGTTGCCGCCCGCTTCTCGCTCGACGCGATGCCCGGCAAGCAGATGGCAATCGACGCCGATCTCGGCACGGGGCTGATCGACGAGGACGAGGCGCGCCGCAGGCGCAAGGAGCTCGAGGACGAGAGCGGTTTTTTCGGCGCGATGGACGGCGCGGCGAAATTCGTGCGCGGCGATGCCGTGGCGGGGATCATCATCACGCTGATCAACGTCATCGGCGGGATCCTCATCGGCACGATCCAGCATGGGCTGAGCGTCGGGGAAGCGACCGATCTCTACACGACCCTGACCATCGGCGACGGTCTGGTCAGCCAGATCCCCGCCCTGATCGTGTCGATCGCCGCCGGTCTCATCGTGACCAAGGGCGGCACCGTCGGCGCGGCGAACGAGGCGGTGCTGGCGCAGCTTGCACGGTTTCCCAAGGCGCTCTACATGGCGTCGGTCCTGCTCTTCGGCATCGGCCTGCTTCCGGGCTTTCCCGTCCTGATCTTCGTGCTGATGGCCGCGTTGATGGCCGGTCTGGGGATTTACATGCAGCGCCAGGCCCGCGATGCGCAGGAAGCCGAGGCCCGCCGCGCCAGCGCCGGCCCCGAGGCAATCCCCCTGACGCCCGAGGACGAGCTCAAGGACGCGATCAGGATCGATGATCTGCGCCTCGACGTGGGCAGCTCCCTCGTTCCTCTGATCAGCAACGACACGTCGGTCCTGCCGGGCAAGGTCAAGAGCCTGCGGAAGCTTTTCGCGCGTGAGTTCGGCTTCGTCATCCCCTCGGTGCGTATCAAGGACGACGCCGCCCTGCCCTCCGGCACATACGCAATCAGCGTGCAGGGTGTCGAAGCGGTGCGCGGCGAGATCAAGGCGACCGGTCTCATGGTGCTCAATCCCGGGGAGGGCGAGACGATCCCCGGCACCCCCACGAAGGACCCGGCCTTCGGGCTCGACGCGGTCTGGGTCGATGCGGGCTTCGGGGCCGAGGCAGAGCGGCGCGGTCTGACCGTGGTCGATCCCGAGAGCGTGATCACCACCCACATGACCGAGGTCATCAAGGAGCACATGCCCGAGCTTCTGACCTATGCCTCGGTGCAAGCGCTGATCGACGGGCTCGACCGGAACTACCAGAAACTCGTGACCGACCTGTCGGGACCCTCCCCGGTCATCCTCGTGCAGCATGTCCTGCAGGCGCTGCTGGCCGAGCGCGTCTCGATCCGCAACCTGCCCCTGATCATCGAGGCGATCGCCGAGGTTGGCCGCAACAGCTCCAACGTGGTCAAGATCACCGAGCATGTCCGGCGCAAGCTCTCCAATCAGATCTGCAATGCACTTGCCGGCGACAGCAGCTTCATCTCGGTCATCACCATGTCGCCGGCCTGGGAGTCGGAATTCATCGAGGCCGTCAGGGTCAGCGGCGATGAGCGCAACTTCGTGATGTCACCGCAGCGGGTGCAGGAATTCGTCCTCCAGGCCCGCAAGGAAATCCAGCGCCTCGCGCAGGAGGACGAATGGCCCGCGCTTCTCGTCAGCCCCGAGGTGCGCAGCTTCGTGCGCTCGATGCTCGAACGCGTCAGCCCCCTGACGCAGATCGTCTCGCATAGCGAGATCCACCGGAAGGCCTCGCTGCGCACCGTCGCCACCATCGGCGGCTGAGCATGGATCTCGCGCAGTTCATGACCGTGCAGATCATGGGCTTCGCGATGGTCTTCGCGCGCATTGGCAGCGTCATGGTCTTTCTTCCCGGTTTCGGCGACCGCCAGGTCCCGGTGCGCCACAGGCTGTTCTTCGCGCTCGTCCTCTGCGCGGCCCTGCTGCCGGCGATCCCGCTCGGGCCGCTCGATCTCGGCGCGCCCTCCGCCCTGGTCGCGGGTTTCGCGATCGAGGTGACGATCGGTATGTGGATCGGGATCAATGCGCGCATCCTGATGTCGGCCCTGCAATTCGCCGGCTACCAGATCGGCTATGTCTCCGGGCTGGCCAACGCTTTCGCCCCCAATACCGGTGCCTTCGAGGGGGCGACGATGATCGCCTCGGCGCTCTTGATGGCCGGAACCACCCTGATCTTCGTGACCGACCTGCACCATGTGATGATCGGTGCCCTGCTGATGAGTTACGAGGTCTTTCCGCCCGGGCTCCTGATGCCGGGCGATCTGGCCGAGCAAACGGTGCGCGCATCGGCCATGAGCCTCTATATCGGGCTTGCCCTGACCGCGCCCTTCTTCGTGCTGGGCATCGTGCTCAATATCGGCCTTGGCCTTGCGAACCGGATGATGCCGACCCTTCCGGTCTTCTTCGTCGCCGCACCGGTCTTGATCGCGGCGGGTCTTTTCACCATGGTCGTGGCCGTACCCTCCATGCTGCGCATGATGATCGCGGAACTGGCCGAATGGCTTGGCCGCCTGACATTCTAGGAACCCGATGGCCGGCGATGACGAGGACAAGAGCTCGAAGACCGAGGAGCCGACCGAGCAGAAGCTGAAGAAGGCGCGCCAGAAGGGTGATGTTCCGAGCTCCAAGGAGACCGGCAACATGATGGTCGTCTTCTCGCTCTTCATGATGACATGGTTCCTGCTGCCGCAGACTGGCAGCGAGTTGGCCGAGATGATGCGGCGCCTGCTGGAATCGGCGGGACAGATCGGTGTCGCCACCGGAAGCGCGGGCCTCTCCGATCTCGGCGCGGTGATCCACGAGCTGGGCGCCAGCGTGATCCGCGCGATGGCGCCGGTTCTGGGCCTGATGGTTGCCGCCGCGCTTTTCGGGGTCCTGATCCAGGGCGAAACCGTGGTCGCGCTCGAGCGGATCAAACCCAAGGGATCGAAACTCTCCCCGCTCGGCGGGCTGAAGAAGATGTTCTCGCCCGACAGCCTCGTCGAGTTTCTCAAGAGCACGGCAAAGGTGGCGATCATCGCCGTCATCGCCACCTTCGTCGCGCGCCAGGCACTGACCGGCATCTGGCAAGCGCCGGGCTTCATCCCCGAGCATTTGCCCGGCTACGTGCGAGGCGCGGTCGCGATGATGCTGATCCTCGCCGCCGTCCTTCTGGTGCCGATCGCGATCGCCGACATCATCTGGAAGCGGGCACAGTGGATCAAGAAACAGCGCATGTCGCTCAAGGAGGTGCGCGACCAGCACAAGGAGAGCGAGGGCGATCCGCACTTGAAGGCCAAGCGCGGCGAGATCAGGCGCAAGATGTCACGCCAGCGCATCGCGGTGGCGGTGCCGACGGCGAACGTGATCCTGACCAACCCGACCCATTACGCGGTCGCGCTGCGCTACGAGATGGGCCGCGACCAGGCGCCGGTCTGCGTGGCGAAGGGCACCGACAAAATCGCCGCCCAGATCCGACGCATCGCACGCGAGAACGAGGTTCCGGTGGTCGAAAACCGACCCCTCGCGCGTGCCCTGCACGCCGTGGTCGAGATCGACGACACGATCCCCGTCGAGCATTGGCAGGCCGTGGCCGAGATCATCGGTTACGTGATGGATCTCGGCCGGACGGGACGGCGCAAGCCGCCCGAGGGATCGTCCCTGCGCGAGGAGGACTGAGCGCGCGCGCCGCCGGTCAGTTGAGCTGGATGCCCTCAAGCCGCTGATCGCCGGGCAGTTTGGAGCGCTCGAGGATGATCTGCGAGATCGCCCGGGCGCGGACCGGGCTGAGCTTGGCGAGGATCGGAGCGGCGTCGCGTTCGGCCATGGTGCCGAGCACCATCACCGAGACCTCGATGTCCAGATCGTCCATGATCAGCGCGGCTTCCTTGGGCTTCATGTTGCGATAGAGCGCGACCAGCCGGTCGACATCCGAAGTCTGCGCCGCCGCGACCTTGGCGAGCAGGGCCTCCAGATCGCTCTTCAGCTCGCCGAGGCGCGCGGTTTCCGCCGCGAGCTGTTCGGAGGCCAGTTCGATCTCCGAGCCGCGCTGCTCGAGCTCGGCCTGCTGCTCGGTTACGAGCTCGCGCTCGCGGGTGAGCGCGGCGAGCATTTCCTCGGGCATCTCGCAGGCGGTCTCGGCAGGGGCCGCGACCGGCAGTGCGGCGGGTGCCGGCGGTGTCCGCGGCGCCTCGGGCGCGGCTTGCGCGGCATAGCTCAGCGCCTCGCTGCGAGAGGCGACATCTGCCCCCAGATAGCCGCTCTCGGCGATCGACAAGCCACCCTTGGCCAGTCCCGCAAGCGCCAGCCCGGCAAAGATGAGGGTCGCGGGACGCCTCATACCTCGCGCTTCCGGGCCGATTCGAAGAAGCTGCGCACCAGGTCGGACTTGCCGGCAACCGTGGTCGATCCGGCGCGCGGGGCGGCCGGGGCCGCGGGCTGCGCCTCGTTCTGCACGGGCGCCGCCGCCGCGGTCTCGGCCGCCTCCTCGCGAACGGCGCGGGCCGCATCATTGACCTGGCTCGTTGCCGATTTCAGCGCGCTGAGCGAGTGCTCGGAGCGGTCCACGGCGGCGGAGAACTTGCCGACCATGGGTTGCAGCTCGCGCAGGGCCTCCATCAGGGTTCGCACGCGGCGATCCACCAGAAAGGCATAGCCCAGCGTTCCCGCGAGCAGCAGCAGGATCATTCCATCAATCAAGAGCGCCATTGAGTTCTTCCATTTCCTTGTCTTCCAGTTTCTCGGTGACCCGAAGGGCAACCGATCCGTTGCGCCGGCGTCCCATCGCGGCGCGGAACATCGGCCGGCCGCTGCAGGTGACCGTCGCGAGATTGTCGCCGGCAATGCCCAGATCGATGGTCTGGCCACGCTGCCAGGCGAGGACATCGTTCAGCGGCACCTGCAATTCATGCAGCACCGCAGTCAGGTCGACATTCGTTCCCTGCAGCGAGCCGGCAAGCTGATCGCGCCAGCCGGTATCGACCCCGAGCTGCGCACCGAAGAAGCTTTCGATCAGTTGGGGCCGCAATTTCTCGAAGGTCGCGTTCGGTATGACGAAGATCAGATTGCCGCCGCGCCCCTCGACCTCGACCCTCAGCTCGACCTTGATGCAGGCGCTCGCGGGTGGCGCGAGCACCAGCGCCCTCGGGCTGTTTTCGAGATGATCGACGCAGAACTCGACATCGGTGACCGGGGCGAAGGCCGAACTGAGCTCGCGCAGCGCCACGTCGCAGAGCTGCGAGCCGATCCGCTTCTCGATCGTCGTGAAGCTGCGCGGCTCCCATTCGCGCTCGCCCGCGGTGCGCCCGCCAAGCATGAATTCCAGGAGCGAAAAAAGAAGCTTGGGTTCGATAACCGTCGCCAGGCGTCCCTCCCAACCGGTCGCGGAGGTCATCGCCACCAGCGTCGGTGCGGCGAGCGAATCGAGCGCCGCACCGCAATTGCCGTAGGAAAAATCGGTAAGCGTGACTTCCGTTGTGGCACCACTATAGCTCTTGATCGCGCCGCTCAGCGACAGGGCGAACCGGTCGAACAGCACCTCGAGCATCGGCATGCGCTCGTAGCTGATCGTCGCCATGTGGATGATCTGTTCCTCGACAGGACCGTCGGGGGTATCTGACGTCACTGAATCGATCATTGGATGATAAGGTCCGCGATAAGGATTTCCTGAGGAGCGTCGCTTTCGGTGATGGCACGGGCACGGCGCAGAAGCTCGGTCTTGAGCGTGACGAGGCCGATGCTGCCCTGCAGGTCGCGCTCGGTCAGCAGGCGCAGGTAGTCCTGGAACGAATCGCGCAGATGCAGGCGACGCGGCTCGATATTCGACGCCCCCTCCGCGCCGTTGTCATAGACGAGGGCGATGTTGATCTTGAGAAAACGGCTCGTACGACGCCCGGTGGCCGTGATCGAGGTGATGTTGACGATGATCTCCTTGAAGGGCATCGCCACCTTCTCCGAAACGGGCGCCGTCTTGTCGTAGCCCGACTCAGCGGCGGCCGCGCCCTCCTCTTCGACGCCTTCGACCAGCTCTGCCTCGACGATCTGCGCCTCTGGCATCGGCGCACCGGTAAAGAGGGCCGTCACCCCGTCCAGGCCCATGGACACGGTCAGACCGCCGATGGCCGCTGCGCCGGAGATCAGCAAGACGAGCGCAAGCATCATCAGCTTGCGGCCGGCCGATACCTTCGGCGGTGGGGCATCCATGGTTGTCTGTGCCATCTGTTCCGTCTGCGTTTGATGAACTGTTGCCACAGGTTGTCAGCATAAACGGATGCGAACAAGTATAAATGGCCCGTTTGCTTGCTTTACAAGAATAGTTGTTGCTACCTGACCATCGAGGCAGAACAGACCCTAAGAAATAGAGGCCACAGTGCAGCCCATTCTAGACAATCTCGCATCACTCGGCAGAACGCGGTTGGTGATGCTTGGCGCAACCGGGCTCGCGCTCGTGCTGGCGCTTTTTCTCGGTCTGGGGACCGTGATGGCGCCAACTTATGCGCCGCTCTTTCGCGACCTGTCGCCTGCAGGGGCCAGCCGCGTCGTCGAGGAACTCGAACAGGCGGGCTTCCCGGTCAAGATCGAGGGCGGGGGCGGTATCGTCAGCGTTCCTCAGGAGGATATCGCGCGGGCCAGGATGGTGCTGGCCGGCAAGGGCCTGCCGGATGAGGGAACGCCCGGATGGGAGCTCTTTGACACCGGCGGCGGCCTTGGCATGAACAACTTCATGCAGCAGATCAACCGCTTGAGGGCGCTGGAGGGCGAGCTTACCCGTTCGATCCAGACGATCGATGGGGTCGAGGCGGCACGTGTCCACCTCGTTCTTCCCGAACGCGAGGCCTTCTCGCGCACCCGGCCCGAGCCGAGTGCCTCTGTCATCGTGCGCAGTCGCGCGAGCCATCAGATCGGCACGCGGCAAGGCCGCTCGATCCGCGCGCTCGTGGCCTCCGCGGTGCCCGGCATGTCGCCCGGCCGCGTAACCGTGCTCTCGGCCAGCGGCGAGACGATTCTCGCCGAGGACAGCGACGCCGCGGGAGAGATCACGCTGCAATCCATCCGCGCAGGCATCGAGGAGCGCATGGCCCGCTCGATCACCACCATCCTCACGGCACGCGTCGGTGCGGGAAATGCCCGCGTGCAGGTCAATGTAGATCTCAGCAACGAGCGGCAGGTGATCCGCCAGCAAAGCTTCGATCCGTCCCAGCAGGTCGTGCGCTCCACCGAGAGCCGCGAGGAGGAAAGCCGCGACACCGACCGCAATTCCGGCGAGGTCGGCGTCGCGAACAACATCCCCGAGGCACTCGCGGACGGCGCCGGCGGCGGCGCGCCCGATTCGGAGAACACCCGCAGCCAGATCGACGAGATCGTGAATTACGAGATCGGCTCGACGCAGAGCGAGACGGTGCGCGAGCCCGGCGAGATCGAGCGCGTGACGGTCGCGGTCCTGGTCAACGGCATCTACAATGTCGGCGGCGCCCGCGATGTCGCCTACGAAGACCGCAGCGCCGAGGAACTGGCGCGCCTTGAGCAACTGGTCAAGGCCGCGATCGGCTTCGATGACGGGCGCGGGGATACCGTCTCGGTCGATTCGCTGCGTTTCATGGATTACTCGATGGATGTCGGCGAGCCGATGACCGCCTCCATCGGCGATCAGATCGTGGCGAACATGCCTTCGATCCTGCGCAGTGTCTTCGCGCTTGCGCTCGTGGCCGCCATCCTCGCCTTCGGGGTGCGGCCAATGATGCGCAACATGCTGCCCGCACCGGCGATGGCCGGCGATCTGGCACTTGCCGGCGCGGGCGCCGATGCCGCGCTCGGTGCGCCCTCGGGCGCCGCCGGACTCCCCGCGCCCGAGGGCGAGGAGGGCCAGGCTGGCGATATCCCTCGCATCGCGGATGCCGGGCATAGCGGTACCGTCCTGGATCCCGGCGAAGGCGATGACGAGTTGATCAGGCTGGCCTCGGTGCAGGGCGGCGTCCGGCGCAACAACCTTGCCAGCGTGGGCGAGATGGTGGACATGGAGCCCGATGGCGCGATGAAGGTCCTGCAACACTGGCTGGCGGAGCCGACTTGATGAGCCTGCACCTGTTCGACCGGAATTTCGATGCCGAACTCGCCGAGGAGGCCGAGGCCGCAAGGGCCAGGGACGCGCCGAGTGCCGAGGAGATCGCCTTGATGCTCGCCGCGGCGCGCGCCGAGGGCGTTGCGGAAGGTCTGGAGCAGGGCCGCGCCGAGGGGCGCGCCCGAAGCGAGGCCGAGATCGAGGCCCGCCGCGCCGCCGCGCTCGAGACGATGATGCCCCAGATCGCCGCGATCTTCGCGGCGGCGGCGGAGCACAGGAAGTCTCTCGAGGCGGAGGCACTCGATTTCGCGATATCGCTCTGCGCGCAGCTTTTCCCCCAACTGCTCAAGGAGGAAGCGCCCGTGCGGTGCGAGCACGAGATCAGGCGCGCCATCGCCCTTGCCCTCGGCAGCCCCAGCCTGACACTCTCCATGGCGCCGGAAACCCATGCCGAGATCGCCCCCGTCCTCGCCGCCGCGGCAAGGTCGGCCGGCATGATCCGCGAGCCCGAGCTGATCGCGGAGCCGGCCCTTTCGGTAGGCGAGATGCGCGCCGAATGGCTGAACGGAACGGCCGAATTTTCCTATCCCGCCATCTGCGCAGGAATTCTCGATGCGCTGCGCAACGCCCGGTCGTCACTCGGACAGACCCCCACCCCAAACGAGAGCATGCCCCGTGTCTGACACTGACAACACCAAGACCGCCCCCGAGACCGCCACCTCCAAGCCCGAGCCGGTCGGCGACGCCTCCGATGTCTTCCCCGAATTCACCGCCGATGCCGCCGACACCGCGCCCCCCGAGCCGTCGGGCACCACGGATGCAAAGGGACGCAACATCGACGCGATGCTCAATGTCGGCTTGAACGTGCAGGTCGTTCTGGGCCGCAGCCGGATGCCGATCTCGAACCTGCTGAAACTGTCGCGCGGCTCGGTCATCGAGCTCGACAAGCGGATCGGCGAGCCTGTCGAGCTGATCATCAACGACCGCCTCGTCGCGCGCGGCGATCTGGTCAAGCTCACCGGCGAGAGGATCGGCGTCTCGCTCACCGAGATCGTCAAGGATTACATCAACGAGACCTGAGCAGAACGCAAAGGGGCCGATGTGCCGTCCATCCTGATCACCCGCGCGGGGCGTATCCCTGCCAATCGCCGACGCGGCCTGTGGATCACGGGCGGCGCGTTGCTGCTCGGCACGCTGTTTCCCGGAATGCTAGCAGCCCAGGAGGCGGCGGGCCTGCTCGATTCGCTGTCCCAGGCGCTCGGCGGCGCGCCCGATGGCTCCGACGAGCGGGCCAGCCTGTCGGGCCGGCTGCTACAGATCATCGCCCTGATGACGGTGCTGAGCATTGCGCCGGGACTGCTGGTCGTGATGACGAGCTTCACCCGTTTCGTGATCGTCTTCTCGATCCTGCGCTCGGCACTCGGACTGAACCAGACGCCGCCCAACATGGTACTCTCCTCGATGGCGCTCTTCATGACCTTCTTCGTGATGCAGCCGGTCTTCGAGGATGCCTGGCAGGACGGCTTGGCTCCACTGCTCGACAATTCGATCACCGAGGAGCAGGCGCTGCAACGTGTCGGCGACCCGTTCAAGACCTTCATGTTCGCCAATACCCGCCCGAAGGATCTCGCGCTCTTTCGCGATCTCGCCGCGCGGCGTTCCGGCGAGACCGAGGCCGAGCCCTCGCCCGAGCCGCAGACGGCGCAGGAGGCGGGCTGGCGCGAGCTGGTCCCCGCCTTCATGATCTCCGAGCTGCGCCGCGCCTTCTCGATCGGCTTCCTGATCTACCTGCCGTTCGTAGCCATCGACCTCGTCGTGGCATCGGTCCTGATGAGTGCCGGCATGATGATGCTCCCGCCCGTTCTGATTTCCCTGCCCTTCAAGGTCATATTCTTCGTTCTGATCGATGGCTGGTACATGCTGGCGGGAAGTCTCATGGAAAGCTATGCTCCCCTGGCAGGTGGCGGGTGAGCGCCCTTATGACGAAGGAAGGACTTCCCCGATGAGCAGCCCCTCGATCAGCATGGCCGCGACGGCAGCGCGCCCCACCGCACCGCGCCGCCGGTTCCGCGGTCCCGAGAAGGCCGCGATCCTGTTCCTGTGTCTCGGTGAGGAACGCGGCTCGTCGCTGATGAAGAAACTGTCCGAGGACGACATCCAGAAGATCACCCGTGCGATGTCCGGCCTCGGGACGATCTCGGCCGAGCAGGTCGAGGAGGTGATGGCCGAGTTCTCCGACCACCTGACCAACGGGGGCGGCGTCGTCGGCTCCTTCGCTGTGGCCGAGAACCTGTTGCGCAGTTTCCTGCCCAACGACAAGGTCAACAACATCCTCAAGGACATCCGCGGACCGATGCGCGAGCGCGACCTGTGGTCGAAGTTCAGCAACCTGCACGAAACGGTCATCGCGAATTTCCTCAAGGGCGAGCACGAGCAGACGGCGGCGGTCATCCTGACGAATGTCAGCGCCGAGATCGCCGCGAAGGTCCTGCCGCATCTCGACCGCGAGAAGGCCCGCAACATCATCGAACGGATGATCCGGATCGAGGCGGTGCCGCATCACATGATGAAGGAAATCGAGGAGACGCTGCAAAGCGACGTCATGGCCGCCTCCTCGCAGCCTACCTCCACCGAGATGCAGCAACGCATGGCGGATCTCTTCAACAGGCTCGACCAGACCCTCTTCGAGGAGTTGAGCCCGGTCCTCGAGGAACGCGTGCCCGAACAGTTCCTGAGCATTCGCCAGAAGATGTTCACCTTCGACGACCTCGTGCGCCTCGACGCCCAAAGCCTGGCGCGCGTGATCCGGAACCTGCAGGGCAATACGCTGCCGCTGGCGCTGCGCGGTGCAAGCAAGGAGCTGCGCGATCACTTCCTCAATGCGCTGCCGGGCCGGTCGCGCGACATGTTGCTGGACGAGATGAACCTGATGGGCCCGGTGCGCGGACGCGAGGCGCGTGCGGCGCAGACCGAGATCGTCGATGTGGCCAAGGATCTTGCCGAGGAAGGGATCATCGTCCTGCCGCTGGCCGACGAGGATGACGAGATGCTCGACTGACCCCCCGGGCCCGTGATCCGGTCGGCGTGGTCCGGTCGCCCCTCCGGGCGCGTTTGCACGGCGTTGCTCGGACGATGTCGGGGCGGTGCCCGGGCAGCGCTACCTGTAGCGTATCGGCGAGGCGGTGATCGCCTCGATGTTCAGCGTGATCGGGGTGAACCCACCCCCTGCCCCGGCCTGCACCGCGCCTCTCATCAGCTGGACGGCGGCGTTGCTGGCCAGACGCTCGGTGTCGAGCGCGTCCGACACCGCGACGAACTTGCGCTCGAGCTTGCGCACCTCCGCCGGGTCCTGCAGCTTCTCGAGGTCGAACTTCTTGGTGAAGAGCGCGGCCTGCCTGTCGATGTCGAGCCCTGCCGCGCTGTCGGGAATGCCCAGGGCGCGGCGCATGAAGCGGCTCAAGTCGGCATTCTTGAGGATGTCGAACGGCGTCTCGATCTTCGTCGCCGCAGCCCGGAACTCGAGCACGATGCCCAAGGTCTCGTTCTGCTCGGTCTGGGCGTTGATGAACTGGCGATCGACGAAACGGTCCACCATGCGCTCCTGCCACTTGAACAGGATGGTGTTCAGGTTGCCGGTGCCGTCGGTGCCGAAGCCGAGCTCCTGGTACATCTCGCGGAAGCGCGGATCGCTGAGCCGGTTGACCAGCGCATCCGGCTCCTCGATGTTGCTCTTGAGCATTTTCCCGATGAGTGCCTTGCCGAAGATCTGGTCTTCCAGATCGAAGGCCTTCATCACGAAAGTGTAGAGTTCGCGATCCTCGATCAGCTGATCGACCGTCTCGACATCGGCGATGCGCTCGCGAAAGGCGTTGATGGACCTGGCATTCTGAACCGTGTTGCGGATCAGCTCCTCCTGCCGGTCGCGGGTCGCATCGACCAGCGACAGTCCAAGCTGGGTGCTCAGACCGCCAAGGGGTATCACCGCGCATACTCCGACACGGCGGGCGCGGCGGCGGGCGGCGCCGGCATGTCGAAATCGTCGCGCACGGCCTGTCCGACCTTGAAGGTCAGAAGCTCCGCCTCGTAGCGCATCACCGGGCGCAGGGCCCGCAACGCCTTGTAGTAGTCGGAGAGCGAGACGAAGCTGGCCGCCTCGAAAATCTGGGACAGGTTCGAGCCACCGAAGATCGTGGCCAGCGTCGCGAGATCCTTCTGGATCACCGGCACGAGCTTGTCGCGCAGGTTGGCGCGCACGAGGACGCACTGGATGAGATAATAGACCCGGCTCACCGGCGTCGCGGCGTCGCCTTCGTCCAGAAGGTCATGCCCGCGCACCACGTCGGCGTGGCTTTCGATGATCATCACGTGGCGGCGGCTCGAATTGCGCATCTCGCAACCGTTCACGATGATCTTCTCGTCGGGCTTGAGCGTGAGTTTGAGTGCCATGATTTATCCCCTGGGACCGGGCGCCTGGCCGGACAGGCCGGCGGCGATGTTTCGATTGACGTCGAGCAGAGCCATCACGCCGGTGCCGCCTCCAAGGACGACAGCGGTCTGGCGGTCGACCCAAAGCGAGATCGACAGGAGCTGCGCGCGCAATGCGGCGGGCAGGTTGTTGCCCGGCGTCGCGAGATCGAATTTCAGGGCGGTCCAGAAGGCCTGGTTGTCGGTCAGCGTCTGGCGCAACCCGTCCGAGAGGATGGACAGGCGGTCGGATCGTGTCTCCGATCGGTCGAATCTCCGGGCGTCGCGTTCCAAACCACCAATGATGCGCGAGAAGATGCGGCGCTCGATCTGGCGGGGAGATTCACTTTCCCTGATCGTCTTCTTGTATGCGTTGATGCTCATTTGCGTTCTGCTCTGTTATATGCCCGCAATTCTATGCGGTGAATGGCGCGGATTGGCGGCGCCCGCCTCACGTGGACGGGCGCCGCCGAGGGCCTTAGCGGAACAGGCTCAGGATGTTCTGCGGCGCCTGGTTGGCGATCGACAGAGCCTGGGTCGAGAGCTGCTGCTGGACCTGGAGCGACTGAAGGCGCGCGGCCTCCTCTTCCATGTCCGCATCGACCATGGAGCCGATGCCGCTGTCGAGCTTGTCCGAGAGCGCAGTCAGGAAGTCCTGCTGCGTCTCGATGGTCTTTTCCGACACGCCGAGCGTGGTGGCCGCGTCGATGGCCGTGGCAAGCTGCGATTCTGCTTCGACAAGGTCAGCCTGGATCGTGATCGTTTCATCCGTCACGTCGATGGCGCGCATGGCGGTCGCGACGGCCTGCAGATCAACCTTGGCGAAATCCATCGTGGTCGGAGCCTGGAATGCACCGGTGCCATCGCGGGTAATGCCGGTCACGGCAGTGATCGTATCACCAACGGTTGCCGAGAACATGCTGGAGCCGTTGAAGGTCGACTGGCTGATGGTTGCATCCATGCGGTCGGCAAGTGCGGTCAGTTCTTTCTGAACTTCGGCACGGTCCACGCCCTCACCCTGGGCAAAGGCCACGCGCTCGACGAACTGCTCGGCGAGATCGGAAACGGTCTCGGCACCGAGACGGCCCGTGGAAACCACGTTCTTCGTCAGGGTCAGGCCTTCGTTCACGGCCTTCGTCATGCCGCTGTCGCCCTTCATCGTCTCGGAGATGGAGAAGTAGGCGGCGTTGTCCTTACCCGAGGCGACCTTGAGACCCGAAGAGATGCGGTCCTGGGTGTTGGAGAGGTTGGAGTTGATGTTACGCAGGGTCGAGAGTGCGTTCATCGCGGAGTTGTTCGTGAGAATGGAAGACATGTTCTTCTCCGTATTGTCGGTTCACGAGAATTCCGTCTTTCTGACAGAAGAGGTTCGTGGTTAATCACGAGCCATGTATTTCCGGGGGGCTGGGCGAAATTAAGGCATCAGTAAGACGTATCGAGCCGTGGTTTCCGGGCAACGGAAACCTCCCGCTTCTTCCCTTCGGATCCGTAGACGCCGGCCGTATGGTGACGGTCGCGTATTCTTGTAACCTCTTGCTGCACGCTGCGCGTGGCATCGATCATCCGCTCCAGAAGAGCGCTGTCCCTGCGCGCCAGGGCGCCCAGATCCTCAAGCGGGGCACGCAGCGCCTCGCCCGGGATCGGCGGCTCCTGTTCGAGCTTTTCGACGAGCGCGCTCTTCTCTTCGAACAGGGCCTCGAGCGCCTCGAACTCGCGCGCCTCGATGGCCGCGATCTCGCGGGTCAGGACGGCACTGAGCGCGTCGATCATCCTCACGCCCGGATGGGCCTCTACCTGTTCCTCGGGGGTGCCGGCCTCGTCGAGCGCGTCCTGCCCGCCTGCCGCGCCGTCTTGCGCGCTTGCGCAGGAAATGTTCCGATCGGTCATGCTCACCCCTTCGCCGTGCCGTAGGCGGACATTGCCACGCCAACGCTTTGTGCTATTCCGGTGCGCCCCTGCGCGGCAATCTCGTCCGCGACGGCACGGGCGAGAAAGCCCCGCCAGGTCTTCTCGGCATCACCGCCGCCAAAGCTTCCGATATCGACATTGCTCATCATCTGCTCGACCGCCTGGGTCAGGAAGACCGCCTCGAACTCGCGGGCCGTGCGGCTCTCGTCGCTCTCGCGGCGCGGGGAGTGATGCGCGCCGGAGGTCTGCGCCACCGGTCGCTGGGTGATCGTCATGCTGTCCATCAGATGATCTCCAGATCGGCATGAAGCGCGCCGGCGGCCTTGATCGCTTGCAGGATCGAGATCGTCTCGGTCGCACCGACCCCGATCGCATTGAGCCCGTCGACAAGGCGCTGCAGGCTGACATCCCCCTCCAGCAGGCTGAAATAGGCGTCGTTCTCGACAACGCTGACATCGGTCTGCGGCACGACCACCGTCGTTCCGCCGATCGAGATCGGCTCGGGTTGGCTAACCTCGATATTCTCCTTGACCTTCACCGTCAGGCCGCCCTGGCTGACCGCGACCATGTCGATGCGGACATTCGCGCCGATGACGATCGTGCCGGAGCGGGCGTCGATGACGACCTTGGCCACGCTGTCGGGCTTGACCGTGAGCGTCTCGATCCTTGCGAGAAGCTCCGGCAGGTCCGTCTTGGCCCCGTTGCGCACCTCGACCGTTCCCGAATCCAGCGCCGTTGCCAGCCCGTTGCCCAAGGCGCGGTTGATCGCCTCCTCGATCCGCATCGCGGTCGTGAAATCGGGCACCCTGAGCGCGACGCGGATGCTGTCGAGACTGTTGAAGGCGAAGTCGATCTCGTTCTCGACCGTCGCGCCGTTCTCGATCCGCGCGACGGTCGGCACGCCTTCGACGATCGAGGCGTTGGCGCCCTGGGCGGCATATCCCGCGACCGCGATCGGGCCCTGTGCAACCGCGTAGACCTCCCCATCGGCGCCGGAAAGCGGCGTTACGATCAAGGTTCCGCCCCGAAGGCTGGACGCGTCACCGAGCGAGGAGACGACAACGTCGATGGTCGCGCCGCGCCGTGCGAAGGGCGGCAGCATCGCCGTGACCATGACGGCCGCGGTGTTCGTCGTCTTCATGCTGTCGCCCGACAGGTTGCCCACGCCGAGCCGTTCCAGCATCCCTTCGATGGATTTTTCCGTGAAGGGCGCGTTGCGCAGCCTGTCGCCGGTTCCGTTCAACCCGACCACGAGGCCGTAGCCCACCAGCTGGTTCTCCCGGACCCCTTCGAAGCTCGCGATGTCCTTGATCCTCACCTCGGCCGCCGCGGGGGCACCGAGCGCAGCCGCGCCCAGCAGGACCGCGATGGCCAGGGTCTTGAGGGTGAAGGGGGTGCGCATCTTTGTCCTGCCGGTGCTCTATTCTTGCTCTATACAAGAACAATCGGACTTTATTCATCCCAAGACAAGAACTTGCCGCACCTCCTTCACCCGATTGGCGGCTTTGTTGTAGCTTTGCATCCCTCAGCGCATGTAGTTGGCGAAGGACAGGCGCGAGAGGCGTGCGGTGATCGAATAGGTCGCCTCGAGCTGGGTCTGCAGCTGCGCGACGCGGGTCGCGGCCTCGTAGGTGTCGACCCCCTCCAGCGACAGGATCTGGCTATTGTAGAGATCCGACCGATCCGTCTGTGCGCGAATGGTGAAATCGAGCGTCTTCTGCTGACTGCCAAGCTTCACCTCGCTTTGCAGGACATCGGCAAGACCGCTCGCCATCGCATCCACCGCCGAGGAGGTCCATGCCTCGTAGGCCCCGTCATCGGCGATCGATTGCGCGTCGGTTCCAGCCAGCATCGACAGACCGCGGATGAGATCCCGGAAGCCCTGGTCATTCGCCTGAACGCCGTATTCGAGCGTCTCGTTTTCCTCGATGCGGGTCTGCAGGCGAGGCACCGGCGCGCCCGAGGCATCGAGGCGGGGAGCACCGTTGTAGAAGGTCGCCTCGAAATTGCGTGCGGGATCGGGGTCGGCATCCGCGAAGATACCCTCGATCTCGGCGATCTTGGCCGCGGCATCCGCCGCCGAGGCGATGCCCCCGCCGATCACTTCGTCGATGACATCCTTGGGTGCGCGCCCGGTCCCTGCATTCACCTCGCCGTAGCGCTGGACGGGGGTCGCATCCACGGCGATGCCGGCGAAGAGCTGCGCGCCGTTATAGCCCGTGTTGAGCTGCGAGGTGATCTGCTCGAGCGCCTGGCGCGCGAGGCCCTGGATCGCGCCGAGGGTTCCGGCCCGTGCACCGCGATTGGCGACGGCGAGGTCGAGGACCTCCTGCCCGGTCTCGCGAATCGCCCCGAGGGTCTCGGCGGTCAGATCGAGCCGGCTTTGCAGAACCGTGTTGGCAACCATCAGCCCCTCGTTGCGGTCCATGCGCGCACGCAGGCCGAGCGCCTCGGCCGAGCGGATGCCGATGCTCTTGTAGGGATCGCTCATCAGGCCGGTGGAGACTTCCCGGGATGCCGCCTCCAGCTTTCCGGCGACTTCGGCCGTCTGCCTCTGGCGGCTGAGCAGGGTGTAGAGGGTCGAGGTTGTATTGACGTTGATCGACATTGCCGGACCTTTCGTTAGCGGATCGCCGCGAGCAGCGTTTCCATCATGTCATCGAGGGTGCGCATCACTTGCGAATTGGCGGCATAGGATTGCTCGACCGCCATCAGCTGCTGCAATTCCTCGTCGATATTGACGCCCTGCAATCCCGCGCGGGCATGGGCGATCGTCTCGGTGCCGAGGGCGAGGCTTTCGGCCTGCGTCTCTGCATCGACGCGCACCGCGTGCTGCTCTGCCATCAGGCCGGCGGCGTAATCGGTCATCGTGATCCCGGTTCCCAGGCCCGCGGCCGGATCATAGGCGACCGGTCCGCTCAGCAAATCCGAATAGGCGGTGATCTGCGTCGAATCCCCAGCATATCCGGGCGTGGCCGCCGAAACGCCATCGCGCAGGCGCCACAGCGCACCGCCCGCCTCGGGACGCACCGCGTCGTTGACGGTGATGCGCCCGGCCAGACCCTCGCGGGAGGCCGGATCGTAGGCCGCGCCCGCATCGGTGAAGAGCCCCGGCGAGCCTGCAAGCCCTTCGGCCATTTCGAAGCCGGCCACGAGCGCGCCGGCCATCTCGTCGAGCTGGAGCTCCATCTGTGGCAGGATCGCGTTGCGCAGCTCGATCTCGCCGGCGAGCCGTCCCTCGCCGAAGCCGCGCACACCCGTCTCGCCGGGGGTGATCTCGGAGGCCCCGGCAAAGAGCGCACCGCTCGCGGCGTCGAAGCTGATCGTCGTGACCTGCGTTCCGGCAACCAGTTCGGCGCCCGACCGGGTCCGCAGCTCGGCCCGCCCGGCGGCGTCGCGCTCAAGCGTGAAATCCATGACCTGCGCGATCCCGTCGAGACGGGTGGCAAGCTGATCCTCGAGGACTGCCATGCGGCGGCTGCCCTTCTCCTCGATGGCGATCTGCCGGTTGATCTCGCCGACCTCGCCGAGCATGCCGTTCACCACCTCGACCTCGCCGACGATCCGGGCGGTCACGGCGGCCGTCGTCTCCTTCAGGTCGCGCGATGCCTTGTTCAGCGAGCGCGTCATCCCGTCCGCCGCGTCGAGCACGTTGCGCTGCAGCGCGGGATCGGCGGGATTGGCCGACAGCAGATCGAAGCTCGATTGCAATCCCGTCATCCGCGCCGACACCGTGCCCTCGGTGCCGGGCGATCCGAGCTTGGCGGTATAGGCATCGAGCAGCTCGGCAACCGTATCCTGCCGCGCCACGCGCCCCGTCTCGAGACGGTATTCGCGGTCGAGCGCGGCGTTCATCTCGCGCTGGACGGCAGCGACCCGCACGCCGGAGGCATCGCCGACGGAATCGAGGGTCAGACCGCGCCGGGTGTATTCGGGCCGGTCGGCATTGGATATGTTGTTCGATGTGACCTCCGCCCACCGTCCGGTCACTGTAAGAGCGGAGCGGGCCGCATTGAAGGCGCTTGCGATGCTCATCGGTGCATCTCCTTAATCGGGATGGTGGGCGGCCGGGCGATCAGCGCTTCAGCCGCAGGGTTTCGTCGAGCATCTCGTCGGCGGTGGTGACGATCTTCGCGTTCGATGCGTAGGCGCGCTGGATCCGGATCAGGTCGGTCAATTCCTGCGCCACGTCGACATTCGAGCCCTCGAGCGCGCCGGACACGATCTTGCCGGACCCTTGGGTATCGGCGCGCATCAGGTTCAGCTCGCCCGAATCGGTGGTCAACACGTAGCCGTTGCCATTGCGCGCGAGCAACCCGTCGGGATTTGGAACCTCGGCCAGCGGCACCTGGTAGAGCGCCTTGCGCGTGCCATCATCGAACACGCCGAAGATATTACCCGATTCGCTGAACTCCGTTCGCACCAGCGCGCTGGTCGCGCTGCCATCGGCCTCGGCCTGCAGACCACTGAAGTCGCCGGCGAACTGGGTCAGGCCTTCGAAGCTGTCCGGCGCGCCGAGCGTGAGGCTCAGAACCTGCGGCACGCTGCCGTTGTCGACGGTCACGCTGGCGGTGCCGGTCGCGGGATCGAAGCTGAAGGCGGCCGGAGCCGCGGCGGTCGACGTCGCGGCATAGCTCAGCGGAGCGCCGGCGAAGGCGCCGCTGTTGTGGAAGGTGATGTCGACGGTGCCATATGCGGCACCATCGGTTCCCGCCACGCTGAGCTCCCAGGTATCGGCCGTGTTGGTCGGCTGGAACGAGAATTGCAGGCGGTCGGAGGCGCCAAGCGGGCTGAAGAACTCCGCGGAGGAGAGGAACGGCGCTCCGGGCTCGGCGAGGCCTGTCTCCTGCGAGGGCAGGTTGCCCGCGATGCTCATGGCGGTGCTGGGCGCTCCCTCCGAGCTCCAGCGGCTCAGGTTGACAGTCTGCAGATCGGCGAAGGTGCCGGTGTCGACGGCACCGATACCGCCGTCGGCCTCATAGGGATAACCCGACAGGTAGAGCCCGGCAGCATTGACCAGGTCGCCGTTCTCGTCCGGGCGGAAGGCGCCGGCGCGGGTCAGGCGGTAATCGGCATCGGAGGTCGCGTTGGGCGTCATGGAGCCGACGAAGAAACCGTTGCCGCTGACCGCGAGGTCCGTCTCGTTGTTGGTGATGCGCAGCGCGCCCGACGAGCGGATGTCGCTCGCCTCGACCGCACGGACATTGGACGGCCCTGTCCCGGTATTGCTGCTGGCGGTCTGCGTCACCATATGCGCGAAACTGCGGCGATAGCCGTCGGTATTGGCGTTCGCGATATTCTCCGACACCCGGCCCACGGCAGTCGAGTTGGCGTTGAGGCCGCTGACACCCGTCTGCATCGCGTTGGAAATGCTCATCTCGTTTCCTTTCCTGTGCGGGCCGCCGGCGCGCAGCGCCCGTGGTCCGATCGTCTGAGGACGGCCGATGGCCGCCCGGGTTTCAATTGGCCACCGGGACGATCGCCCCGAGCGCGCCGAGGGTCTGGTCCGCAGCTTCGAGACGCGCCTTCGCGTCCCCTTCGTTCAGGGGCTGCACGCGCGGAACATGGCGCAGCAGCCCGGTGGTGATCTCGCGCCATTGCGGCGTGTCGCGCATCGCCGGGTAGGCATCGGCGAATTCGATCGCGTAATCCCGCGCGCCGCTGCGATGGGCCGACAGCAAAAGGCGCACCGCATCGGTGAAGCGCAGCGTACCGGCCGTCTCCCGGCGCAGGCGGTCATAAGCGGCATGCGCCTCGGTCCAGCGCTCCTCGTCGAAGAACGCCGCCGCTTCGATGCGCAGATCCCGCGCGCCCTCGCTCGTCTGCGTGGAGATCAGAACCTGCGCCGATTGTCCGGTTGCGGCGAAATGGCGGATGCGCACCGCCTCGAACGCCTGCAGGAGCGCGGCATCCTCTCCGCGCAGGCCCTGCGCCAGAAGCGCACCGAGGCGCTCATGCTGCCCCCCTTCGAGCAGCGCCTCCGCCCGGAGCAGCGTCAGGCGGTCGAGGCGCGTGTCGGCGACCTCCGCCAGGCCGAGGTCACGGGCGACGGCGAGATATTCGATGATGGTCTCGAATTCGGCGGCGGCGATATCGGTGGCGCCGGCGGCAAGGAAACGCGCCGCGAAGCGTTCCGCCTGCGCCGGGAAGCCCGGCTCGAACCAGAAGCCCGGCGCGATCCGGCGGTGGCCGGCGAGAAAGGCGCCGAGCGGCAGGCTACCTTCGGCGCCGGCGGCGTAGAACGCCTCGACCCGCGCCGCAGCCTCTTCGCGCAGCCCTTCGCGGCGCGGGCTTTGCGAATGTATCGCGATCGCCCGGCCCAGAACTTCCAGAGCGGCCGGCTGGTCGCCGAGCTCGGCGTGGATTTTCGCAAGCCGCACCGCGGTGTCCAGCGCATGCTCATCACCGCGCCAGAGCTGGCTCGCCTGATGCAGGATGTCGCGCGCCTCCGCCAATTCCAGCGTTTCGGTAGCAAGGCCAAGCTCGACGATCGCAAGACGGGCCTTGTGCGCCCACAGATCGTCGCCCTCGGCGGCAGCGACGAGACTGTCGAAAGCGGCAAGCGGGGCATCGCCGTCCTGCGCCGCCCGGCCCAGCAGGTAGAGATAGGCGGTGCTGCCCTTGAGGATCGGATTGCTCTGGAAAAGCGCGGCGAGATCGCGGGCACTGCGCCAGTCGCCCCCCTCGATCGCCGCTTCGAGAAGACGCGGCAGAACGACCTCGCGCATGGGGCCGGACAACGCGTCGATGCGCGGTTGCAGGTCGGGAAGATAGGGCGCGGCGCCGGCTGGATCGCCCTGCCGGATCGCCTCGAGCGCGAGCATCAGCGGCTGATCGGGCCAGTCCGAATGGACGGGATCGAGCAGGACACCGGCCGCGGCCGGCAAGGGGCCCGGACGCGGCCCGAGCACTTCGAGACCGAGCGCGAGAGCGCCGCGCCGCGCCGCCTGGGCAGGCGGCAGCGCAACCGTGCTCAGCGCGCCGAGCATGGAGCGCCCCTCGGGCAGCATCGCGTGACCGAGATAGAATGCCGCCAGGTCGAGAATGGCCTCGATCTCGGGGTCACCCGGCGCGGTCTCGTCGCCATGATCGGCGCGCGCGGCGGCGTAGGCGGCAAGGCGCGCCTCGCGGTCCGAAAGGAAACTCGTGCGGCTGAGATCGCGCAACTCGAAGGCCGGGGGCGAGATCATGGCCGCCTCGCCGCCCGCATCCGGGTCGCGCGTGGACAGAAGGCCGATGCCCTCTTTCGCGCCGACCGATTCGCCCTCGATGACAGGATGCGGCGCGGTCATGGCAACGGCGCCGCGCATGAGCGGGGCATGCGGATCCTCGGCGGCGGCGGCGGCGCGCAGCCCGTTGGCATACGGCAATAATAGTGCCGTAATTGCCATGATTAGCCGTGTTTTAACCTTGCTCAACCGCGTATTCCCGGCAAATTCCTTGCGTGTCACAAGGATCAGCTACACGATGACCAAGAACAGAACAAACTCTTCAAACTTTTTTAGCCAGAATATCGGGACTTGTTGCAAAGATGGATAACTCGACACATGTCTCGCTTTCCTCGGCGACCGCGATGATGCGGCAGCTCGACGTGACGGCGAACAACATCGCGAATGCCAACACTTCCGGCTTCAAGTCCGAGCGCGTGGTCTTCGAATCCTTTGTGCACCGTGACACCGGGCGCGAGGGCGAGGAGACCTCATTCGTCATCGACACCGGCTCCTATCTCGACGCGGCGCAAGGACAGTTGCAACAGACCGGCAATCCGCTCGATGTCGCGCTCTCGGGCACTGGCTGGATGTCTTACGAGACCGCCGAGGGGCAGCGTGCCTACGGGCGCGACGGGCAGCTGATGCTGGACCTGCAGGGCAACCTCGTCACCAGCACGGGCGCGCAGGTGCTCGATGCCGGCGGCGGTCCGATCGCCCTGCCGCCCGATATCGGCGCGCAGGTGACGATCGCCCGCGACGGGACGATCGCCGCGGACGGCATCGGCGTCATCGCGCAGATCGGCCTCTTCGATCTGGGCGATCTGCAATCCTTCACCCGGATCGGCGGTGGCATGTTCATCCCGCCGCAAGGCGCCGCGCAGGACGCGATCCCGGCCACCGGAACGGCGGTCGTGCAAGGCGCGGTGGAGGGCAGCAACGTGCAGCCCGTCGTGGAGCTGTCGCGCATGATGGCCATCGAGAAGGCCTACGAGCGGTCGGTCAAGCTGATGGGCGGTGAGGACGATCTTCGCCGCGATGCGCTCAGGCGCCTCGGACAGGCCGTCTGATCCAGGAACAAGGGACCCCGCGTCCCCTTCGGAAAACAGGAGAACACCATGAAGGCCCTCGGTATCGCCGCAACCGGCATGCACGCGCAGCAGACGAATGTCGACGTGATCTCGAACAACATCGCGAACGCGAACACGACCGGGTTCAAATCCTCCCGTGCCGCCTTTCAGGATCTGATCTACGAGACGCGCAAGCGCGAGGGCGCCCTGACGGGCCAGGAAGGCAGCACCAAGCCGGTCGGTGTCGATATCGGCCTCGGCGTGCAGACATCGGGGACCGTGCGCCTCAACACGCAAGGCGGGATGCTCGGCACGGAAAACCAGTTCGACGTGGCAATCGACGGGCGCGGCTTCTTCGCGGTGAACCTGCCCGATGGCAGCCAGGCCTATACCCGCGACGGTGCCTTCCAGCTTTCGGCCGAGGGCCAGCTCGTGACGCTGCAGGGCTACGAGATCGACCCGGGCATCGTCATCCCCGAGAATACCGTGCGCGTCGAGATCAGCGAGCAGGGCACGGTATCGGCCTTCGTCGAGAACGACCCCGTTCCGGTCGAGCTTGGCGAGATCAGCCTCGCGACCTTCGTGAACGAGGCCGGAATGCGCGCGCTCGGAAACAACATGATGCAGGCGACCGTCGCTTCGGGCGATCCGCTGCAGGGGCGCCCCGGTGATCCGGGGGTGGGCGTGGTGCGCCAAGGTTATCTGGAGAACAGCAACGTCAACATCATCCAGCAGATCACCGACCTGATCTCGGCGCAGCGTGCCTACGAGATGAACTCGAAGACCATCGAGACGGCCGATCAGATGATGTCCGCAGCCAACCAGATCAAGTGACATGACCCCTCGTATCCGCGCATTCGCAGCCATCCTCCTCGCATCGCTCGCCGCGGCCGGAAGCGCCGGAGCGGAGCTTTTGCATGTTCTCGTCGAAGAACGCGCCATGGCCGAGTTCGGCGCGGAATTTCCCGCCAACGGCCAGGTCAAGGTGCATGTCCAGGGCGATCCGGGCGAGGCGCATCTGCTGTCGGCCTTCTGGATGGACAAGGCCACCGGTCAGTTCATCGCCAACGCGGTGAGCCCGCAGGGCGCGGTGACGCGCGTGACGGGACTGGCCACGGTCACGGTGCCGGTACCGGTGCCGCAACGGCGGATGATGCCGGACGAGATCATCACGGCACAGGACCTTGCCGTGATCGAGCTGCCGCTCAGCCGCGTCGGGGCCTATGCCGTCAGCGACGCGCAAGGCCTTGTCGGAATGCAGGTGCGCAGTCTTCTGGCCAAGGGCCGCCCCATCCTCAACCGCTCGGTCCGCCCGCCCCTGGTCATCGACCGGGGGGACAAGGTGTCGATCCGCTATCAGGACGGGCTTCTGGAGCTGAGCGCTCCGGGGCGCGCCCTGGGGGACGCGCATCGGGGGCAGGAAGTGAAGATCGTCAACCTGGTCAGCAATGCCTCCGTCATCGGCATCGCGACCGCCGAAGGAATAGTGGAGGTTTCGCAATGAACCCGGCCCTGACACGTCCCGCCGCGCTCGCCGCGCTGATCGGCCTCGCCGGCTGCACCCCGGGCGCGGTCCTCGACCGTGACCCCCGCTTCTCGGGGGTGGAGATGTCGCCCTCGAGCATGCCTGAGGTCGCCCGGGTGCAGGTTCCGATGCCGCCCCCTTCCGCGCCGCCGGTGCGTGCGCGCGCGCAATCGGCATCGCTCTGGGGCGGCGGCGGCGGCGACACCAGAAGCTTCTTCGCCGACCAGCGCGCCTCCGACGTTGGCGACATCCTGACCATCCGCATCGAGATCGACGATCAGGCCCGGCTCAACAACTCCACCCAGAGATCGCGGCAGGGTGGTGGCTCGCTCGGCTTCCCGACCTTCTTCGGCTATGGCAGCCAGATCGACAAGATCCTGCCGGGCGTTGGCCCGGACGACCTGCCCCAGGGGGATATCGTCGATATCTCCGCCTCGCAGCAATCCTCCGGTGACGGCCAGATCAAGCGGCAGGAAAGCATCAGCCTGCGCGTGGCCGCGCTCGTCGTGCAGAAGCTGCCGAACGGCAACCTCGTGGTCGCCGGCCGCCAGGAGGTCAAGGTCAACGAAGAATTGCGCGAATTGCGTGTGGCCGGGATCATCCGTCCCGAGGATATCGGACGCGAGAACAGCATCGATTACGACAAGATCGCCGAGGCGCGGATCTCCTATGGTGGACGCGGCGCGCTCTCCCGGCAACAGCGCCGCGGTTATGGCGAGGACGTTCTGGACGTAATATTGCCCTATTAAGATAAAACTCTCGGCGGATTGTGAGGCGATGAAGAGGCCCTGAACCAGAAGGGCCCACCGTCTCATGAAACTTTCGCTCATCCTCTTCGCTGCCGTGCCGCTCCTCAGCCTCGGCGGCGGCTACGGCGCGGGCCTGATGCTCGCACCGGACGCATCACAGGCCAAAGCCGCCGTGGATCCCGAGGCCGTGGACACGCCGCTGCCCGAGACCGAGACGCAGACCGCCGCCGAGGCGCATCTTGCCGAAGCAGCCGACATGCAGGCGCAGGGCACGTCGGACGAAGCGTCTCCCGATGCCGCGGGCGCCGCCGATACCGAAGCCGTGAAAGTCGCCGAAGCCGCGCCGCAGCCCAAGGTCGTCAAGCTTGGCCGGATGACGGTGCCTGTCTACAAGCCGCGCAGCATTACCTATGTCGTGGCGGATTTCGGAATTTCGGTTCCGGACGAGGAGAAGAAGGCCTTCTATGCCGTGCCCGAGAATGCCGCGCGGCTGCGTGACGCGATCCTCACCTCCCTGACCGAAGCGGCTTCGGGGACGATCATGCGCGGTGTCGCCATCGATACGGACGCGTTGTCGAGTGCGCTGCGCGACGATCTGTCGACGAATTTCGGGGGTATCGACGAAGTGCTTTTCCTCGCCTTCTACAAGAAGGACGTGCCGCGCAGCTGAGCCGCGCGGCTTGGGTTCAGCGCACCGAGAGAATATCGAGCGAGGAAATCTCGAGGCCATTCGACAGGCGCAGCACCGGCAGGCCGCCCTGCATCGCAAGCTCGCCCACCCTGCCCTCGACGAACGTGGTCGCCGGAACCGCGGCTTCGTCCGCGTCCTGAGCCGCGATCTCGATGCTGTATGTTCCATTCGCGAGAGGCAAACCGTCCGCCGCTCGTCCATCCCATTCGATGGCATGGTGCGCACCGCCGCTGCGCGGAATGTCGGTGATCTCCCGCAGGATCGCGCCGTCCGAGCTGCGAATGATCGCCCGCGCCTGGCTGGCCTCGTCCTCGAGCCTGTAGCTCAGCTCAGCCTTGCCGTCCTCCAGAACGAAATCGCCGCCCTTTGTGACCACGCGCCGGCCTAGGAGCGCCAGGTCCTCGCCCAGCCCCGCACCGCCGATCTTGTCGAGGATCTTCTCGAGATTGGCATTCGAGGTAATGGTCTGCTCGACCTGCGTGAGCTCGGTGAGTTGGGAGACGAAGGTGCTCGCATCCATCGGCTCGAGAGGATCCTGGTTGGCGATCTGCGCGGTGAGCAGTTGCAGGAAGTTGTCGTAATCCGAGCTGAGCGACTTCATCGCCTGCTGGCTCGCGGGTCCCGGTTGCGCCGCGGCCGGTGAGGCCACGCTGGGAGTGGTGAGGTCTGTGGCCATCATGTGTCTCCGGATCAGGTGATGATATCGATGCCGCCATCGGCGGCGGCTGCCCGGCGAAGTGCGGCCGGCGTGTCATGCGCCTCGCCGGCATCCTCGCCGCCCGCGCCGGCGATTGAGGGCGCGTCGCCGTCGGCGCCGGGCTCCCGCCCGCCACGGGATGTGTCACGCTCCTCGAAGGATTCGAAATCAAGCGCGGCCTCGTCGAAAGTGCCCTGATCGCCGAGCATGCCGAGGATATGATCGCGGTCCATGCGCATCGCGTTCAGAACAACGGGATTCTCGGCCCGGATCACGACCCGCATCCGTCCGGCATCGTCGGTCTGCAAATCCACCTCGATCTCCCCCAATCCGCGCGGGGCAAGTTCGATCCGGGTGCGCCCTTCGGCGAAACTCGTTCCCTTGATCTGGCTGGCGAGATTGCGCGCGAAGCCCGAAGGCTGCGGCAAGTCCCTCGGTGCGGCACGTGCCGCCTCCGAAGTATCGGCCTGGCCGCGCGAAGGCGCCCCCTGCACCGGGTCCGTGCTCCGTCCGGCCGCCGGGGCGGGCGCGGCCTCGGCAGATGCCTCGTCGATAAGCGCGGCGATGCTCTGGAGGGCGCCCTCGAGCCCCTGCGCATTGGTCTTGACCGGCCCTGTAGGTGCCGTTGGCATGCGGATGTCCCCGAGACGCCTTGGGTCGAAAGGCGCAGCGGGCGCGGCATCCATGCGTGCGGCGGCCAGTGCATCCGCCGGGGCTGCCTGAGCCCCCCCGGCGGTAGCCGCGGCCGCCATGCCCTGCCCCGTCCCGGGCTGCATGGCGGCCGCATCGCTCGCCGCCCGTGTCACCGGCCAACCGGCCGGCGGCGTGCGGACGAGCAGTGCCGCGGAACCCGTCTCGCTCGTGGCAGCGAGCGGCGCAGGTCTCTGCGGCGGACCGGCTCCCTCAGGAGCTGGCATTCCTGCCACGGCGCCGGCCTGAAGAGCAGTCGCGCCAAAATGATCCGATGGCAAGGTTCCCGATCCCGGCACGGGGCCCGGCATGGTCCCGGCGGCGGAAAGCAGCGCCCTCACTGCGCCGAAAAGCGCTGCTGGGTCGGCTCCCTCGGGCAGAGTCTCGCCGCCTCCCGCAATCGTGCCCGCGGCGGGATCAGGCGTCAGCGTGAGGGTTGCCGCGCGATCGCCTCCCCCGGACGCCGGCTCGGAAACCTGCGCGAGCATCATGCGAAGTCCGTTCAGCACTTCCGATCCCTCGCCGGCCGAAAACGAGCCCAGGAGCGCGCCGATCGCCTCGGCGGCTTCCGCGAGTGCCGCAGGAGAGGACGGTCCGGCGCGCAACGTCTCCTCGAGCATGCCGAGCTGCTCGGTCATTTCCGCCACGATCGATGGCGCCTGGCGGGGCGTCCGGGTTTCAGGAAGGTTGGATGCCGCATCACGCACAAGGGTGAGGCGTGACTGGAAACTGCCGCCCGGAACTGCCTGGTCCGCAGCCGCGCCCGTGGCGGGCATCCCGGTCCGGGCCGGATGGGCCGTCGACATGCCGGGCGATGTTGCGATGCCGTCCATCCTCGTGCCTTTCCTCACCGTCTCTCGCGGTTCGGGGGCGCCATGGAGCGTCCCCCGGTGCCGGCCGCGCGCCTCTTTCGGGCGCGTGCCGGTGTCAGCTGCTGCAGAGGCGGGCTTCGTGGTCGGCGAGCTCGGCCAGGACGCGTTCCTCGATCGTCGAGATCCAGGTCGCGGGATTGGCCGGCCGCACATCTGTTGCCAGAAGCTCGGCGGAGATTTGCGCCGGATCGGGTGCGGCAAAGCCGAGATCGACGGTTCGCGCAAGGCTGCGCAGCTGTGAGGGGTCGAGAAGCTCGCGCGCCGTCAGCCCGTGCTGGGGGCCTTTCCAGTAGCGTCCGAGCGGACCCGAGAGACCATCCTCGAATGCCTGCGGATCGAGCCCGAGGCGTCCGAGACGTTCGGAGCCGGAGCGCGTCACGCTCGAGCATGCCATGAGATAGAGAGCGGCCGCCTCGCGGCGGAGCGGGAAGATGCCCTGGGACAGGACGTGCACCAGAAGATCACCAAGAACGGTGCCGAGTTGGCGCGACAGGCCGCGGCCGTGCATCGCGGCGTGATCGAGGACCACGATGAGGCTGCCATAGGGAACCTCGATGCCAAGCTCCTCGGCGAGGACATCCCCGAGCGGAAGACCTGGCATCACTTCGGAATTGTCGGTGTAGAACCCTGCACGGGCAAGCGGACGGACCGACTCCAGCACGATGACCTTCAGCGGTGTGAACGCCTTCAGCATCTGGCGAACCCGCCGGGCGGACCGTCCGGTAGAAAGACTGACATCGTTGCGCCAGATCGACTCGAGTAGGTTGTTCTTCATGATATACTGCCCTCTGATCCCGGTAAGGTTCAGTTGATTGCCTGCGCTCAAGTATGTCCTCTCTTTTCGCCGGAGGACTATGTTTAGACGCTAGTTGAACCCCTCGGTTCGGGCAAGTTCTTCAAAGAGTTACAGGATGAAGTTCGTGGGCTGCGCGAAGCTGATCGGGTAAGGCCGGGAGGTGTTTCGCCCCGCGAAGCGCCAACGATTCAAGGGGAATCTTAACAGTTCCTTACGAATGCAGGCGATTTCCAACTGAGGCAAAAACGGTACATGCCTCAGGGTCAGGTTGCCCTATTTGCCCTGCTTTCGCCACATTCGGCCCCATTTACGGCTGAACCTGCCCGGATGCCTCGGTGATTTTTGGCGTCTCGGGGTAGCGCAGGAGAATCGAGATTCGGCGATTCTCCGCCGCCTCTGGATCTTCGGCGTTCAACGGGACCGTCGCCGCAAGCCCCGCGATCCGGCTGATGCGCGGCTGCGCGACGCCGGCCGCCACCATGATCCTGCGGGTCGCGTTCGCCCGGTCGGACGAAAGCTCCCAGTTGCCGTAGCCAGAACGGCGCAGGAATGGCACGGCATCCGTATGGCCGGAGATGTCGAGCGGCTGCGTCAACCCTTCCACCGCATGGGCGATGATCTCGATCAGGCCGCGTGTTCGATCACCGATCGCCGCGCTGCCCGATTCGAACATCGAGCGTCCGTCCCGATCGACGATCTGGATATCGAGCCCGTCCGGCGTGCGCTCCAGTCGCAGGTTGTCGGCAAGGTTGTCGTATTCCGGATGGGCCTCGATCTCCCGGATGATCTCCGCCTCGATCTGCGCGAGATCGGCCTCGCGCTGCTCGGCGTGACGCTGGCCCTCCGCCTGTCCCTCGGGATCGGTCTGAACCAGGGCGACCCCTTCGGCCGCGGCCTCGCCTTCGTCATATTCGATCACGATGCCCTGGGACTGCCCACGCAACCGGCTGTCGAAGACCGCGAGCGGGTTCTCCGCCCCGAAGCTCGGAAGCTGCACTTCGGATTGCGGGCCATCGGTTCCGCTCATCACCCCTTCATTGGCAAGGACGATCCCGTCGAGGAACCCCTCGCCGCGCCCGCCTGCATCCGACAGGCTCGGGGTGAAATAGTCGGCCAGACCGCGCAGCTTTTCCTCATCCGACGCCGCGAGGATCCACAGCAGCAGGAAGAACGCCATCATCGCGGTCATGAAGTCGGCATAGGCCACCTTCCACCCGCCACCGTGATGCCCCTCATGGGCCTCGTCCTCGACCCGCTTGATGATGATCGGTTGCTTGCTCATGACAAAGGCTCCCCGGCCACCGGCGCATAGTGCGCGGCGGGCCGATACTTGAGGTGTCTAGATCGCTGTCTCGGGGGCGGGCGCGCCGCTCAGGAGATATTCTCTTCCTGCGGCTGACCGGTTCCGCGGGGCGTTCCGGATCGCTCGTATTTTCCGAATCCCACCTGCTTGGCGTAATCCGCCTTGCGCTCGGAATAGCTCGGGGCGACCAGGGGCATGTCCTCGGCAAGGCCGAACCTCGCCCTGTATTCCGCCTCGCTCATGTTGTGCTCCGCGCCCAGATGCCGCTTGAGCATCTTGAAGCCCTTCCCGCAGCACAGGCAGAAAACCTTGTCCCGCGTCACGGCCTGCGCAACGGGCAGGGCCGGCTTGGCACCGGGCGCCGGCGCAGGCGCGGCCGCGCGCTGCGCATCCCGCGCGGGACGCTCGGTCTCGTCGGGCAGGCCGAGCCCGTGACGAAGCTTGACCACCAACGCAACAATATCGTCGGCAGTCACGTCGGGACGTGTGGCATATGCAGAGGCGATACGGGCAATGAAATCCCCGTCACTCTCGGTTTCCGTCATTCTACGACCTCGCTTGCAGGCAAAGCTCGCTGCCGAACCCGCCTGCCGATTATCCTCTGCCACCAGACGTATCCTTGGGGCAGAAGCACCTTACGGCATGTCGACTTCTTCGACGAATTCCTTGGACCATCCTTGCATATGCGACCAGCGAGCTCAACTATCCTTTGAACCAGCTGTTGCGCGTTGTCACCACATATGTGGGATCCTTGCCGCATCGCCACCATCTCCACGCACATGGTCATTCGCGCTCATCCGCGTGGGCGAAGGTTCCGATGAGCTCGAGGGCAACATCGGAGGCGGCGGCGACCTGCGCGGCCCGTGTCCCGGGAAGATCGGCGGTCGGTCCCGCCGCCTGGTAGGCGGTGACGACCGAACCCGAGATCAACCCGATGGCCAGGAGACCGCCCATGGCGAGACGCAGCGGGGTGGCGCCGCGCCGCGGCCGTCCGGCCGGCGGTATCTCGGCGCCCACCGGCATCACCGGCGTGACGGCGATCCCGCCGGCACCGATGTCCACCAGGGCATGATCGGCCATCTCGAGCCGCTCGATCACGTCACCCGGCAGGGCCGAGGCGGGAAGATCGACCAGGGCCGCCGCATCGCGGTCCCATGCCGAAAGCGCATCCGCAACGATCGTGAATGCCGGCCCTTCCTCGGGCACATCCACGGCCGCGCCGGCGATCCGGTGATGCTCGACGAATTCGTGCGCGTCCCCGATGGTCATGTGGAGACGCTCGCCCTGCAACTCGATCGCGGCGCGCAGCGTGACAGCCTGCGGCCGGGATGCGGCGGCTGGCTCGCCGGTTGGCGTGTCGGGAACTGCTGCCTGCGGCATGGCGCCCTCGGGCTCATCCACCAGCCCCTCGGCCGGGATCCGCGCGCCGGTCGTCATCAGGTCGGTATCGAGACCCTCTTCGACGGCGAAGCGGTAATTGATGAGATAATCCTCGGCGATCTCGGCCAGACGTGGGGCGCCTCGGATGATGCCCATCATGTCCTGCTCCTCCGAGAAGAGCATGCGCCGTGTCGGGTGGCCCTCGACCTCGGGCGTGACGCAGAAGGTCCCGAAAGCACGGCCGAGGACCTGCGCCACGCGCAACAGGATGGTGCCGCTCTCGGCCCGGTGAAAGACGACGAGCTCGCAGCGCCCGCTATCGTCGAGGCACAGCGCAAGATCGATCTCGCGGGGCCAGCCGACAAGAACATCGCCGAGATCTTCGGCATCGAGGAAATAGGCCAAACACTCTGAACTCTGCATCGTGTCTTTTCTTCCATAGTCATGGATAATTCAGAAGCTAAACTTGCTCAAACAAGGTTTGGTGTCAATTATATATGAGTTAAACGATTTGATTGATGCACCGCGCCCACATGCCGGCGCTCGAGCACGGGACAGAAGAATGACGTTGATCCTCGGTTTGGTAATGGTCTTCGGACTGGTCTTCGGTGGCTTCATGCTGTCGGGGGGAAAAATGGACATCGTGCTCCATGCGCTTCCCTTCGAGGGAATGATGATCGGCGGCGCGGCACTCGGCGCCTTCGTCATCGCCAACTCCATGTCGGTGGTGAAGAGTTCGGTCGGCGGGATCATGAAGGTGGTGAAGGGCCCCAAGTGGAAGGCGGCCGATTACACGGACCTTCTGAACCTTATGTACGAGATGGCGCGCATCTATAAACAGAAGGGCATCCTCGCGCTCGATGAGCATATCGAGAACCCCAAGGAGAGCAGCATTTTCCAGCGCTATCCGAAGATCCTCAAGGATCACTTCGCGACCGAGCTGATCACCGACAGCTTCCGCATGCTCTCGATGCAGTTCGACGACAAGTACCAGACGGAGGACGTGATCAACCGCAAGATCAAGAAGCACCATCACGAATCGCTCGCCTCGGCCGGCGCGATCCAGACGATGGCCGACGGCCTTCCGGCGATCGGGATCGTGGCGGCCGTCCTCGGGGTCATCAAGACGATGTCCTCGATCGACCAGCCGCCCGAAGTGCTCGGCAAGATGATCGGCGGCGCCCTGGTCGGCACCTTCCTGGGCGTGTTCCTCGCCTATTGCATGGTGCAGCCCATCTCGGGCCGCCTCAAGCAGATCGAGGACGAGGACGGGACCTTCTACATGATCATCCGGGACATTTTCGTGGCGATGGTCGCCAACCACCCGCCCAATATCTGCGTCGAGATCGGGCGCGGCAACATCCCCACCACGAAGCAGCCCGACTTCTACCAGGTCGAAGCGGCGCAAAAGGAACTGCCCGCCGCATGATCGCGCGGCATTTCATCGCCGGCGCCGGGGCGCTGATCCTTGCCGCCGGCATGGCCGGGGCCGCCGGCGACGCAGACCCGAAGGCAAAGGACGGCAAGGGCAAGGCGGATGCGGCTGGGGACGGATCGCCGGCTCTGGGACCGGGCGCCGTCATCGTCACCATTCCCAAGGCACGCAATCCCCTGCCCCCGGGAATCATCGACGCCATGCGCCTGCGCCTTCTGGAGCGCGCAGGCATCGCGCCGCCGCCCGATGAAGGCGCGGAAGCCGCAGACGGCGCCGCGCAAAATGATGCAGAGCCTGCGGGCGGCGCGGGTGAGGAGGCGCATTGACCAGTTCACCCAAACGGATCGCGGCGCTTGCCCTGCTCGAACGGGTGCGCAGGCACGAAATGGAGGATGACAGCCGCGCGCTCGCCACCTTGCGCGGCGAGATCGCCGAGCTGACGGATCGCGGCCGCGCGCTGGAGGGCGAGTTGCACCGCGAAGCGCATGCCGCGGGCATCGAATCGGCCGCCTACCTGGGAGATTACATCCGCGCGGTCCGCGCCACGCTCGCAGGGTACGAGGCCCGCATCTCGCAGATCACGCCAGAGGCGGACCGCCTGGAGACGGCGGTGATGGAGCGGTTCAGGGAGATCAAGACCTTCCAGTCCGTTCGTCTCGCGGGTCTCGCCGCCAATGCCGCCGCCCGCGACAAGCTCGAGGCGGATGCGCAATCCGAGATGGTCCTGCTGAGGTGGAAACGCGGCTGAGGCCGGTGGGATCCGGGGCGGCGCACCGCCCCGGATCCGTCAGGTCACTTCCAGGACTGGATCAGCTCGTCATAGCCGATCGTCTCGGGCTCGGGCTCCTCGTTGTCGAGCTTCGCCTTCGGCGCGCCAGGCTGCTCGAGCCAGTAGGACGCCTCGCGCTCCTCGTTCATCACCGGGCCAAGCTCCCCCTGGATACCGGCGCGCTCGAGTCGTTCGAGAACCTTCTCCTGCTCGGCGCAGAGGTTGTCGAGAGCCTCCTGCGCGCTCTTGGCACCCGAGGACGCATCCCCGATATTCTGCCACCACAGCTGCGCCAGCTTGGGGTAGTCGGGGATATTGGTGCCGGTGGGCGACCACTGGACACGCGCCGGCGAGCGGTAGAACTCGACAAGACCGCCGAGCTTCTCGGCCCGGTCGGTGAAGCTGTCATGCTGGATCGTGGATTCGCGGATGAAGGTCAGGCCGGTATGGCTCTTTTCGACGTCCACGGTCTTGGAGGTGACGAACTGCGCGTAGAGCCATGCGGCCTTGGCGCGATCGGCGGGCGTGCTCTCCATGAGCGTCCAGGACCCGGCATCCTGGTAGCCGACCTTCATTCCCTCTTCCCAATAGGCGCCATGCGGGCTCGGAGCCATGCGCCACTTGGGCGTGCCATCCTCGTTGAGAACGGCATCGGCACCCTCGCCCACCATGTCCGCGGTAAAGGCCGTGTACCAGAACATCTGCTGCGCGACATTGCCCTGCGCGGGAACGGGTCCTGCCTCGCCGAAGGTCATGCCGGCGGCGGCGGGGGGCGAATACTCGTTCAGCCACTTGGTGTATTTCTCGATCGCGTAGACCGCGGCCGGGGAGTTGGTCGCGCCGCCGCGTGCCACGCAGGAGCCGACCGGCTGGCTGTTCTCGTTGACGCGCACGCCCCATTCGTCGACCGGCAGGCCGTTCGGCTCGCCCTTGTCGCCCATGCCGGCCATCGACATCCATGCATCGGTGAAGCGCCAGCCGAGGCTGGGGTCCTTCTTGCCGTAATCCATGTTGCCATAGACCGTCTGGCCGTCGATTTCGCGGCCGGTGAAGAACTCGGCAATGTCCTCATAGGCCGACCAGTTGACCGGAACGCCCAGATCGTAGCCGTATTTCTCCTTGAACTCGGCCTGGATCTCCTCGTCGTTGAACCAGTCGTAGCGGAACCAGTAGAGGTTCGCGAATTGCTGATCGGGGAGCTGGTAGAGCTTGTCGTCGGGGCCGGTGGTGAATTCGAGCCCGATGAAATCTTCCAGGTCGAGCGTCGGCGAGGTCACGTCCGCACCCTCGTTCGCCATCCAGTCGGTCAGGTTGCGCGCCTGCTTGTAGCGCCAATGCGTCCCGATCAGGTCGCTGTCGTTGACATAGGCGTCGTAGATGTTCTCGCCGGACTGCATCTGCGTCTGCAGCTTCTCGACGACATCGCCCTCGCCGATCAGATCATGCGTGATGTTGATGCCGGTGATCGCGGTGAAGGCGGGGGCAAGGACGTTGGCCTCGTATTCATGCGTGGTGATGGTCTCCGACACGACGCGGATATCCATGCCCTTGAACGGCTCGGCGGCATCGATGAAGAACTGCATCTCGGCTTCCTGCTCTTCGCGTGTGAGCGTCGAGCGTTCGATCTCGGAATCGAGGAATTGCTGTGCCTCTTCCATGCCCGCGAATGCCGGCGCGGCCACCAGCCCGAGCGCGAGCGCGCAGGCCGTGGTCGATCTGAGTTTCAGGTCCATGATGTCCTCCCATTGATGAACCAGGGTTGGGCGGCGGGCATTTTCACCCGTCCGCCCGGTCGATGCTATACCCAGCGGAAGACCGCCGCGGCATAGATAAGGCAGGCCAGCAGCGCCCAGGGCTGCGGGCCGATCTCGAAACCCAGCCAGGCTAGGTTGATGAATGCACTGCCCAGAAGGGTGATGAACAGCCGGTCGCCGCGCGTCGTCTCGATCCTCAGGATGCCGGTGCGCGGCGTCTCGGGATAACGGATCGCCAGCACGGTGAAGATCACCAGCAGCGCGGCGATGACGGCGAAGAAGATCGCGGTCGGTGTGGTCCATGCCATCCAGCTCATTACTGCAAACTCCTCCAAGCTTGGATTTGCTGGTCTTGGCAATAGGCGACCATACGGTAATCGTTGCCCCATTTTTCGCGACATGTTGCCAAAATCGTTCCGGAGATCTGATCCGGAACGTCGTCGACTGGAGTATCAAGGCTGTTGGAAGCAGATACCTGTTGCTCGATGCAATATTCGACCATCCTGTAATCCTTTACCCACTTGCTGTCGCAGCCAATTATAATGGTCCGCAAAGTTTCGGAGCTTTCAGCCTGAAGGCGAAACTGATCTACCACACCTGCCGCACTGCGTTGCTGATCGCGGCAGTATGTAGCCATTTGAAAATCATTCCCCCATTTCTCGTCACATTGAGAGACTATAGCTTTGTCGTCGAAAGCGTATCCCGTTGAGGCTACGAGCATGAACAGGGTGACTAGCAAGGGTTTCATCACACCCTCCCCAGGGCGAAGCCCTTGGCGATGTAGTTGCGGACGAAGTAGATCACCAAGGCCCCCGGCACGATGGTCAGCACGCCGGCGGCGGCCAGCACGCCCCAGTCGAGCCCCGAGGCCGACACCGTGCGGGTCATCGTGGCGGCGATGGGCTTGGCATCGATACTGGTCAGCGTGCGCGACAGAAGCAGCTCGACCCAGGAGAACATGAAGCAGAAGAAGGCGGCGACCCCGATGCCGCTCGCGATCAGCGGAGTGAAGATGCGGATGAAGAAGCGCCCGAACGAGTAGCCGTCGATATAGGCCGTCTCGTCGATCTCGCGGGGCACGCCGCGCATGAACCCCTCGAGGATCCAGACCGCGAGCGGCACGTTGAAGAGCGTATGGGCCAGCGCCACGGCGATATGCGTGTCGAAGAGATTGACGCTGGAATAAAGCTGGAAGAACGGCAGGGCGAAGACCGCCGGCGGTGCCATCCGGTTGGTGAGCAGCCAGAAGAACAGGTGCTTGTCGCCCAGGAAATTGTAGCGCGAGAAGGCATAGGCCGCGGGAAGCGCGACGAGAAGCGAGATCACCGTGTTCATCGTTACGTAGATGATCGAGTTGACGTAGCCCATGTACCATGACGGGTCCGTCAGGATCTTCGCGTAATTGGCGAAGGTCAGATCGCGCGGCCAGAGCGAGAAGGTGCCCAGGATCTCGGCATTCGTCTTCAGGCTCATGTTGATGAGCCAGTAGATCGGCAGCATCAGGAAGAGCAGGTAGAGACCCATCACGATCGCCGATCCCGAGGGACGCAAACGGCGGCGCGTCCGGGCCTCGGTGCGGGTGGGTGCAAGGTTCTCCGGGATCGATGCGGCGCCCGGTGCTGCTTTGCTCTCGCTCATCACCTGCCGTCCCTTTTGTCGAGATTGGTCATTACCGTGTAGAAAACCCAGGAGATCAGCAGGATGACAAGGAAATACATCAGACTGAACGCGGCGGCGGGACCGAGGTCGAACTGTCCGAGTGCCATTTTCACAAGGTCGATCGAGAGGAAGGTGGTGGCATTGCCCGGACCGCCGCCGGTGACCACGAAAGGCTCGGTGTAGATCATGAAACTGTCCATGAAGCGCAGCAGGATGGCAATCATCAACACGCCCATCATCTTGGGCAGCTCGATGTAGCGGAACACCTTCCAGCGGCTCGCCTGGTCGATCTTTGCCGCCTGGTAATAGGCGTCGGGAATGGATTGCAGGCCGGCATAGGCCAGAAGCGCGACGAGCGAGGTCCAGTGCCACACATCCATCACGATGACGGTGGTCCAGGCGGCGATGAAATCCTGCGTGTAGTTGTAGGAGATGCCCAGCTTGTCGAGCGTGTAGCCCAGAAGACCGATATCCACCCGGCCGAAGATTTGCCAGATCGTGCCCACCACGTTCCACGGGATCAGCAGCGGCAGGGACATGACGACCAGACAGAACGAGGCCCAGAAACCCTTTTTCGGCATGTTGAGCGCGACGAAGACACCAAGCGGCACCTCGATGGCGAGGATGATCGCCGAGAAGGCCAGTTGCCGCCCGAGCGCGTTCCACATGCGCTCGCTCTCGAGCATCTCGCGGAACCACTCGAGGCCCGCCCAGAAGAACTCGTTGTTCCCGAACGTGTCCTGCACCGAGTAGTTCACCACCGTCATCAGCGGGATCACCGCCGAGAAGGCAACCAGGATAAGGACCGGCAGAACGAGGAACCATGCCCGCTGATTGGTCGTCTTGTTCATCACACGCGCTCCTGCTGCGGCGCCACGCGCCAGTCGTCGGCATAGACGTTCACGCCTGCGGGATCGAACTGGATGCCCGTCTCGCCGCTTGCGATTTCAGCATCCTCGGGAACGATCGCGTCGATCCGGCCCGCTTCGCTGTCGAGCCTGACGATCTTGTGACGCCCCACATCCTCGACGCGCAGCACCCGTCCCGGCAGCCCATCGCTGCCCGACAGGCGAACGAATTCGGGGCGCACGCCGATCTGCGTGCGGCCCGCCGGCGCGCCGTAGCCCGCCCCGAGCGGCACCGTGGTGCCGGCGATCCGGGCCGCCGCGCCGTCGATTTTCGCATCCATCAGGTTCATTCCCGGCGAGCCGATGAAATAGCCCACGAAGGTATGCGCCGGGCGTTCGAAAAGCTCCTGCGGCGTGCCGATCTGCACCACGCGTCCGTCATGCATGACCACGACCTTGTCGGCGAAGGTCAGCGCTTCCGTCTGGTCATGGGTCACGTAGATCATCGTATGGCCGAACTCGTGATGCAGGCTCTTGAGCTGCGTGCGCAGCTCCCATTTCATGTGCGGATCGATCACGGTCAGCGGCTCGTCGAACAGAAGCGCGTTCACGTCCTCGCGCACCATGCCGCGCCCGAGGCTGATCTTCTGCTTGGCATCGGCGGTCAGCCCGCGCGCCTTGTGATCGAGCTCGGCCTCCATGCCGATCATCGTGGCGATCTGGTTGACGCGCTCGGCCACGTAGTTGGGATCGGCCCCGCGGTTGCGCAGCGGGAAGGCGAGATTGTCGCGCACGCTCATCGTGTCGTAGACGACGGGAAACTGGAACACCTGCGCGATGTTGCGCTCGGCGGTCGAGGTCGCGGTCACGTCCCGCCCGTCGAAGAGGATCCGTCCCTGGCTGGGATGCACGAGGCCGGAGATGATGTTGAGCAGGGTCGACTTGCCGCAACCGGATGCCCCCAGCAAGGCGTAGGCCTCGCCGTCGACCCAGTCGTGGTTGAGTTCCTTGAGTGCATAATCGTCCTCCCCCGCCGGATTGGCGAGGTAGGAATGGGCGAGGTTGTCCAACGTGATCTTCGCCATGTCAGGCAGCCTTCGCGTAAGGGGCCGGGGCGGTCAGCGATCCGTCGGGGCCGAAAACGTAGATATGCGCCGGATCGAGATAGACCTTCAGGTCCTGCCCATGCGCCAGGTGGCGGATGCCATGCACGAGACCGACCCAGCGTGCGCCCTCGTAATCGAGGTGGACGAAGGTTTCCGAACCGGTGATCTCGGTGACCGACAGGCGGGCATGGAATTCCATCGCATCGGGCCCCCGGGGCTCGAGCGAGAGATGGTTCGGCCTGAACCCGGCGGTGTAGCGTCCATCCTGCAGATCGGCGAAGGCCCCTGTCGCCGGAACGCGGCGTCCCCTTGGCAGGAGCAGGGCGCCCTGCTCGCGGGTCAGTTCGAGGAAGTTCATCGGCGGGTCTGAGAAGACGCGCGCGGTGGTCGCATCGACCGGCCGGCGATAGACGCTCGGCGTCGGGCCGAACTGCGTCACCCGACCTTCCCACAAGGTGGCCGTGTTGCCTCCGAGCAAGAGCGCCTCTTCCGGCTCGGTGGTGGCATAGACGAAGATGCTGCCCGATTCCTCGAAGATGCGCGGGATCTCGGCGCGCAGCTCCTCGCGCAGCTTGTAGTCGAGATTGGCGAGCGGCTCGTCCAGAAGCACCAGCCCCGCTTCCTTCACGAGCGCGCGCGCGAGGGCGCAGCGCTGCTGCTGGCCGCCGGAAAGCTCCAGCGGACGGCGATCGAGCAACGGCGTCAGCTTCATCATCTCGGCCGTGCGCCCGACCTTCTCGGCGATCTCGGCCTTCGGGCGTCCCTGCAGCTTGAGGGGCGAGGCGATGTTGTCGAAGACGCTCATCGAGGGATAATTGATGAATTGCTGGTAGACCATGGCGACGCGGCGATCCTGCACCCGCATTCCCGTCACGTCATGCCCCTCCCAAAGAATGCGGCCCGTATCCGGCAGATCGAGCCCGGCCATCAGCCGCATCAGCGTCGTCTTGCCGGCGGAGGTGGGACCGAGGAGCACGTTCATCGTGCCCTTCTCGAGTTCCATCCGCGTGGGATGGATATAGACCTGCGCGCCGACGCGCTTGGTGACGTCTTCCAGAACGAGACTCATTGCCCTGCTCTCCCAATCGCGCGGTTGCCGCTCGCGGCCCCCGCGCCTGTCCATGCATCCGGCCAGCCGGCCCGTTCCATCGTCGCCTCGCGCCCCGCCCGCTCCCTCGTTGCGACATGGCGCGGCACGGCACCGCGCAAGAGGGCGGCCCGCGATCCTCCACAACAGGGGTAATCCCGCCAAAGGCGATCGATCAAGGCCTTGCTTCGCGTCACCCCGCGATGGGGGCCCAGAACGCCGGGGCGGCGGATCACCGCCGGGCTGCGCAGAGGGCCGTGCAAGACACATGCCGCCGCGCCCCGATCCACACGCTCCGTCATCGCGATCGCCCCCGGCCCGAAACTCGCGGCAATCGACCATAACATATTCGTTATGGCAACATTTATCTTCCTTTCCTTTCGTTTAACGCGGCATCGCTCTTGCCTTGCGATCCCTCCTGCCGTTCTATGCCTGCGAGACGGGCATTCGACGGGGGCCGGATGAGCCTGGGTTTTCGACAATCCGACATTCTCGAGATCGCCCGGCGCGAGGGCAAGGTCACCGTGGACGGGCTCGCCGAGCAGTTCGGGGTCACGGTCCAGACGATCCGCCGCGACCTGAGCGAACTTGCCGATGCGGGGCATATTTCGCGGGTGCATGGCGGTGCCATCCTGAGCTCCGGCACGACCAACCTGGGATACGAGGATCGGCGCGCGCTGCACGAGGCGGCCAAGGAAGCGATCGCGGCGCGCTGCGCGGAGCAGATCCCCGACGGCGCCGCGCTGTTCCTGAGCATCGGCACCAGCACGGAGGCGGTGGCACGCGCGCTCTCCGGACATCGCGGATTGCTGGTCGTGACCAACAACATGAACGTGGCGCATATCCTCGCCGGCCATGCCCGGGCCGAGGTGATCGTCACGGGCGGCACGCTGCGTCCGCATGATGGCGGGCTGACGGGCGGGCTGACGAATGCCGCGATCCGGCAGTTCAGGTTCGACATCGCGGTGATCGGATGCTCGGCGCTCGATCCCGGGGGGGATCTTCTGGATTTCGATCATCAGGAGGTCGAGGCCGGCCAGACGATCCTCGCCCATGCGCGGCGCAGCTTCCTTGTGGCCGACCATTCCAAATTCTCGCGCGCCGCGCCCGTGCGCATCGCCTCGCTTCGTGACATCGACCGCTTCTTCACCGATCTGCCGCCTCCCGCCCCGCTGCCGCGGCTCTGCGCGCAATGGCGCACGGAGATCGTCACCGCGGGATCGGAGGAGGCCCCGGCGGGGCCCGCTTCCTGACCTGCCTCGCGCGCAGGACTTCCGCCCCGGCGCTTTACTCTCCCCCCGCCGCGCTGGCATCACATCGCATGGGGGAGGATGACATGCTCGATCTGGTGCTGTTGACGGCCGGCGGCTTCGTGGCCGGTATTCTGAACGCGGTCGCGGGGGGCGGGACATTCATCACCTTCCCGATCCTCGTCTTCGTCGGGCTCGACCCGATCGTGGCGAATGCCACGGCGACGGTTTCCGCCCTGCCGGGCTATGCCGGGGGAGCCTGGGGATTTCGCCGCGACATCGGCGCCGAAGGCGCGCTCGGCGTCCGCGGCATCGTGCTCTTGTCGCTTGTCGGCGCGGCGGCCGGGGCGGCCCTCCTGCTGCTGACGCCCTCACGGGTCTTCGACGGGATCGTGCCGTGGCTGCTGCTGCTGGCTACCGCGCTCTTCGCCCTGGGTCCGCGCATCCTCGCCGCCTTGCGCCAGCGCGGGATCGGCGGGGCCGGCATCGTGACCAGCGCCGCGGTGATCCTCGCGGTCACGACCTATGGCGGCTACTTCAATGGCGGGCTCGGCATCCTTCTTCTCGCGGCGTTCGGCCTCATCGGTTTCACGGACCTGAACCGGATGAACGGGCTGAAACTGGTCCTGTCGTCATCCATGTCGATCATCTCGGCGGTGATCTTCGCGGTTGCCGGGCTGATCGCCTGGCCGGAGGGGCTGTTGATGGCGGCGGCGGCGGCCGGCGGCGGCTGGAGCGGCGCCAAGCTCTCGCGGCGTATCCGGACCGATTGGCTGCGGGCCGGGATCACACTTGTCGGCCTCGTGCTCGCCGCTCTTTTCTTCGCCACGTGACGGGGCCGGCGGCGCGCCTCAGGGGGCAGGCTCTGGACAGGTTCCGGCCGCGGCGCTAGCACGAAGGCGCAGGGTTCTTCGGCAAGCCAAGGAGCAGTTCCATGACAGATCGCGACACCGCACGCCGCGTGGAAGCCCTTCTTGCCGCGCGGGACGGCGGGGCGGCCGCGCCACATGCGCTTTTCGCCGGCATTTCCGCCGAAGAGGCCTATGCCGTGCAGCGCGGCGTGATGGCCGAGCTGGGCGAGACCGGCGCCTTCAAGATCGCCCGCAAGCCGGGCCAGCCGGTGATCATGGCACCGATCCCGCGGGCCGATATCCACGCCGCGCCGGCGTCACTGCCCGCCTCGGGACTGCGCCGGATCGGGATCGAACTCGAGATCGCCTTCGAGCTTATCTCCCCCCTGCCTCCATGCGACGCCCCCGATTTCGAGACACGCGCCGCCCGCTGCGTCGCCATGCTGCCGGTGATCGAGATCGTCGACAGCCGTCTAGACGACCCCGAGGCGGCGGAGCCCGCAGGCAGGCTCGCAGACAACCAGATGGCGGGGGCTCTCGTGACCGGGCCGCGATGCGCCGGGTGGAATGACGGCGCACAGTCCCGGCGCGCCAGGCTCGAGATCGGGGGGCGCGCGGTTTTCTCGGGACCGGCCGTGCCCCCGGGCGGCGACGCCTTCGCGACCTTCTGCACGCTGGCGCGGATGATCGGAAGCCATTGCGGCGGGTTGCGGCCGGGCTCCATCGTGATCACCGGCTCTCTCAACGGGCTGCCCTGGGCCGCGCCCGGCGACACGGCCGAGGGGTGGATCGAGGGGCTGGGATCGGCGGCGCTGCGCATCGCGACGTGACGCCGCCGCGTCACTCGGCGGCGCCGGCCAGCGTCTCGAGCTTGGCGAGGATATGCGCCTTCATCAAGGCGCCCGCATCGGCGGCATCCCGGCGCGAAAGCGCGGCGCTGATCGCCTCATGCTCCGCGACCGCGCGCGACCAGCGCTCGGGCGTGAGGTTGGCACGGTACCGCGCACGCTCCGCCCGCCAAGCCAGGAGCGCGTGCGAGCGGATCAGGACCGGGTTGCGGCTGGCCTCCAGGATGCGGTTGTGGATGCGCTTGTTGATCTCGAAGTAGCGTGGACGATCCTCGGCCTCGAAGGCTTGGCGCAGCAAGGCGGTCTGATCCGCGACGGCGCCGAGCTCCGCGCCCGTCGCAGCGATCGCCGCCGTCTCCCCCGCCAGCCCTTCGAGCACGGCCAGAACCGGGAAGATCTCGCGCAGGTCGGCTGTCGTCTGGACCGAGATCACGGTGCCGCGGTTCGGAACGAGCTCGAGCAGCCCCTCGGCGGCGAGCACCTTGAGCGCCTCGCGCAGCGGGGTACGGGAGACGCCGAATTGCTCGGTCAGTTGCTTTTCGCTGATCTTGGCCCCCGGCGCGAGCGTCTCCTCCAGGATCATCCGGCGCAGCCTGTCGGTAAGCTCCACCGCGAGCGCCGGCCGCCCCATGCTCATGCGCGGGCCCCCGCCTCGTCGAGCAGCTCGGCGATATGGACCGCCTGCCGCCCCGTTCCTTCGGAGATCTGGTGCCTGCAGGAGGTCCCGTTGGCGACGACGACCGTGTCGGGATCGAGTGCCCGCACGGACGGCAGCAGATCGAGCTCGCCCATCGCCCGGGAGATGCCGGCCGTCTCGGCGCGGTAGCCGAAGGCCCCCGCCATGCCGCAGCATCCCGATGCGATGACCGGAGCGTCGGTTCCGGCGGCCCGCGCCGCGACGGCGGTGAGCGGGGACATGGCGCCGGCGGCCTTCTGGTGGCAATGCCCATGGATCCGGATCTCGCGCGCCCCGGCATCGGACCGGGACCCCAGGCCGAGATCGGAGCCGCATTCGGCATCGAGGAACTCCTCCAGAAGCATCGCGGCCCCGGCAAGCTCGGCCGATTGCGCGCCGGGCACGAGGGTGAGGAACTCGTCCCGCAAGGTCAGAAGGCACGATGGTTCAAGCCCCACGATCGCGCGTCCGGCGCGCAGATGCGGCAGCAAGGCCTCGATCGTGCGCCGCGCCTCTTCGCGGGCCTCGTCGAGCATCCCGGCCGCGAGATAGGTGCGCCCGCAGCACAAGGGACGCCCCACCTGTCCGGGCGCATGGACATGGACCCCCGCGCGGCGCAGGACGCGCAGGGCCGCGCGGGGTATCCGCGGCTCGATCCAGCGGGTGAAGGTATCGGCAAAGAGCACGGCCTCGCGGCCTCGGCCCGGTGCCCCGGTTCCGATCTCGGCATCGTCGAAGGGATCGGCCGCGAAGACCGGCAGGCTGCGGTCCCGAGCAAATCCAAGCAAGCGCGCGCCCAGTTGTGCCGCGAGGGGCGATTTGTTGCGCAGGGCGACGAGCCCGCGCGCCGCGCGCAGCATCGGGGCGCGGCGTGGCATCTGGGCGATCAACCGCTCGCGCAGGGGCACCCCGAGCCTGAGGTTTCGCTGGTGCAGGACCTCGGCCTTCATCCGCGCCATGTCCACCCCGGTGGGGCATTCACGCTTGCACGCCTTGCAGCTCACGCAGAGTTTCAGCGTCTCCTCCATCTCGCGCGACAGCAAAGCGTCCTCGCCAAGCTGCCCGGTCAGGGCGAGGCGCAGCGTGTTCGCACGGCCGCGCGTCACGTCCCGCTCGTTGCGCGTGACACGGAAGCTGGGGCACATCACGCCCCCCACGAGCTTGCGGCAGGCGCCGTTGTTGTTGCACATCTCGACCGCGCCCTGCAGCCCGCGCCCTGCCCCGCTCCAGGCCGACCAGTCATGGACCGGAGCGATCGGCGCCATTTCGTAATCGGGCGGGTAGCGCATCAGGCTGCGGTCATCCATGCGGGGCGGATGCACGATGCGGCCAGGGTTGAGGCGAGCCTCAGGGTCGAAGGCGGCCTTCACCTCCTCGAAGGCGCGCACGATTCGCGTCCCGAACATCGCCTCGTGGAACTCGGAGCGCACGATCCCGTCGCCATGCTCGCCCGAATGGCTTCCCTCGTAGTCCCTGACGAGAGCGAAGGCCTGCTCGGCGATGGAGCGCATCTTCGCCACGTCGCGCCCGCTGTGCAGATCGAGCACCGGGCGCACGTGCAGGCACCCCTCCGAGGCATGGGCATACCATGTCCCGCTCGTTCCATGCGCCTCGAAGATCGCGGTGAGCTTGTCGGTGTAATCGGCCAGATGCGGCAACGGCACCGCGCAATCCTCGACGAAGGAGACGGGTTTGCCCGCCCCCTTCATCGACATCATGATGTTCAGTCCCGCCTTGCGCAGCTCGCCGATCTCGCCGGCCAGCCTCGGATCGCGGATCAGCACGGTGCCATCCGGCGCGCCCAGACCCGCCATCGTGTCGCGCAGCTCCGCGGCCTTGCGCGCGTTCGTGCCGGGATCGTCGGCAAACTCGACAAGGAGCAGCGCCTTGGGCGATCCGCGCAGGAATTGCTCAAGGGTGCGTGCGTAGAGGGGGATCGAGGCGGCGAGCGCGATCATGGTCGCATCGACCAGCTCCACCGATGTCGGGCCGAGCGCCACGAGGTGCTCCGCGGCCTCCATGGCGGCACGAAAACTTGCGAAATGGCACACGCCGAGGATCTTTTCCTTCGGCGGCAACGGTGCCAGTTTCAGCTCGATCGCGCTCGACACGCCGAGCGTGCCCTCCGACCCCACGAGGAGATCGGCGAGACCGCCATCCGCGCCGGGCAAGAGCGCATCGAGATTGTAACCGCCGACGCGCCGCTGCACCTTCGGAAAGCGCGCCGCGATCTCTTCCGCCTCGCGGCGGCCAATGACGCGCATCCGCTTGGCCAGCGCGGCGTGACCGCCGGGGCCGCCCCCTTTCCCGAGCGCCAGGTCGAACCGGCGCCCATCGGCGAACATCCCCTCGATCCGCGCGACATTGCCGCGCGTCGTGCCGTAGCGAAGGCTGCGCGAGCCGCAGGAATTGTTGCCCACCATGCCGCCGATCGTGGCGCGCGATGCGGTCGATATGTCGACCGGGAACCACAGGCCATGCGGCTTGAGCAGGCGGTTGAGCTCGTCGAGCACGATGCCAGGCTCCACCACGGCCCGCCGCGCCGCCACGTCCAGCGACAGAAGCCGGTTCATGTGGCGCGCGCAATCCACGATCAGTCCCGAGTTCACGGTCTGCCCGCATTGCGAGGTGCCACCCCCGCGCATCGTCACCGGAAGCCCTGCCTCCGCGGCCGCATCAAGCGCGAGCGCCAGGTCGTCCACCGATCGCGGCAGAACGACGCCGGCGGGCATCACTTGGTAGATGGAGGCATCCGTGGCGTAGCGACCCCGATCGAACGCGCCCCATAGCGCGCTCCCTTCGAGTTCCCGCTCGAGCCTGTGCCGAACCGCCTGTGTCAGCATCGGGCGCCTCCTCTCGATATTCTCGATAATCTTCTTGACTGAATAATGAATTCAGAATTCAATTCCAACAGATTTCGTCACCGGCCGATCCGTTCCCGATCATGGCCGGACAGCGTGAAAGGTCGCGTCATGCCCTCAGGACGTCACTTCCTGCAAATTCCAGGCCCCTCCAACGTGCCCGACCGGATCCTGCGCGCCATGGACCGCGCCGTCACCGACCATCGCGGACCAAACTTCGCCGAGATCGGCGGGAAGGCCCTCGAGGGCATGAGGGAGATCTTCGGTACCCGCGAGCGGGTGGTGATCTATCCCGCCTCGGGCACCGGCGCATGGGAAGCGGCGCTGGCGAACACGATGTCGCCGGGGGACCGTGTCCTGATGTACGAGACGGGGCATTTCGCAGCCCTGTGGGCCAGGCTCGCGGGGAAACTCGGCCTCGATGCGCAGGTGATCAAGGGCGATTGGCGCAGCGGCGCGGATGCCGCGGCGATCGGAGCCGCGCTGAGCGAGGATCGCTCGGGCCGGATCAAGGCGGTCTGCGTCGTGCACAACGAGACGTCGACCGGGGCGGTGAGCGATATCGCGGCGGTGCGCGCGGCCATGGATGCCGCGGGCCATCCCGCGCTTTTGATGGTCGACACGATTTCTTCGCTCGCCTCCGTGCCCTACGCGCATGACGAATGGGGCGTCGATGTCAGCATCTCCGGCTCGCAGAAAGGCCTGATGCTGCCTCCGGGCCTGTCGTTCAATGCGATCAGCAAGAAGGCCGAAGCCGCGGCGGGATCGGCGGCGCTGCCCCGCTCCTACTGGGATTGGGAGGAGATGAAAGGCCCGAACGAGACGGGATACTTCCCCTACACCCCCGCCACGAACCTGCTCTACGCGCTGAACGAAGCGATCGACATGCTGCGCGAGGAGGGGCTCGAAGCGGTGTTCGCACGCCATCGCCGCCATGCCGCCGCCACCCGCGCCGCGGTCGAGGCCTGGGGGCTGGAGGTTCTGTGCGCGGTGCCGGCGGATCGCTCGCCCGTGCTCACGGCGGTGATGATGCCGCAAGGGCAGTCGGCCGATGATTTCCGGGCGGTGACCCTCAAGCATTACGACATGTCGCTCGGCAATGGCCTGTCCAAGGTCGCCGACAGGGTCTTTCGGATCGGACACCTGGGCGATTTCAACGACCTGATGCTCTGCGGCACGCTTGCCGGGGTCGAGATGGGATTGCGCGATGCGGGGGTGAGGCATCGCCCCGGCGGGCTTGCAGCCGCGATGGACATGCTCGCGCCAGCGCGCCGGCAGGCGGCCGAAGGGCGGCCCGAGGAGCACACGGAGGTGCAGGCGGCGCAGTAGGCACGCACCATCCCGCCCTGTGCGGCGGGTTCACGGGGAGCGCGGCGGCGCATCCGGGCCGGGGAGGGCCCGCGACGTCCATGTTCCCGAAGACGGAAACCAGGGAGGGAGAAGAGATGAAACTCACGAGATTCGCAGCGGCCGCGGTCGCAGCGCTGGTGGCCAGCCAGGCGCAGGCGGCCGAGATGACGATGAAGTTCGGCCATGTCGGCGCGCCGGGCTCGCTCTTCGAGGCGAGCGTCGATCACTTCGCGCAATGCGCAAACGATGCGCTTGGCGACAAGGGCGAGGTGCAGACCTTCGGCTCCTCGCAGCTCGGCAAGGACAAGGAACTCCTGCAGAAGCTGAAGCTCGGACAGGTCGACTTCGCGCTTCCCTCCTCGGTGATGTCCTCGGTCGATGACGTCTTCGGGATCTTCGAGATGCCCTATATCATCAAGGACCGCGATCACATGCGGCGCGTCCAGGATGCGATGATGGACAAGTTCCAGGGCGCCGCCGAGTCCAATGGCTATCATATCGTCGGCCTGGCGGAGAACGGGTTTCGTCACATCACGAACAACATCAGGCCGGTAAACGTGCCGGCCGATCTGGACGGGATCAAGCTGCGGACCCCGAACGGCACCTGGCGGGTGAAGATGTTCAAGGAATATGGCGCGAACCCCACCCCCATGGCCTTCTCCGACGTCTTCACCGCGCTGCAAACGGGTGTGATCGATGGGCAGGAGAACCCCTATGCACAGATCGCCAGCGCCAAGTTCCAGGAGGTGCAGAAGTATCTCTCGATCACCGGGCACGTCTATACCCCGGCCTATATCCTGACCTCCAAGAAGGCTTGGGAAGGTTGGCCGGAGGAGGTGCGCGGCACCCTGTCCGATTGCGCCGCGCAGACGCAGGATTTCACCTACGAGAAGGCCGCCGAGCTCGAGGTCGAGCTTCTCGCGGTCATCGAGGAGGCCGGCGTCGAGGTGAACGAGGCGGACAAGGACGCTTTCATCGAGGCTTCCAAACCGATCTATGACGGCTTCGGATCGGAGGTCGATGGCGGCGCCGAGATGATCGAGCAGGTGCTCGGGCTGGGCAACGCGAGCTGATCCGCGTCCCGGCGGCGTCCTCGCCGTCGCCGGGCCTTTCCCATCGAGGCGGGGGCGCCATGCGCGCTGCCCGCCACCCATGGAGCTGCCAGCATGTCAGCGCAAAACGCACCGGCCGGCGTGCATGGCCAGGACGTCCCGTCAGTCTCGACCGGCCGGAAGGTCCTCGCTGCCACGGCCACCCTGATGGGCCGCCTGCTTGAATGGATCACCGTCGGGCTGATGATCATGCTGACGGCGATCGTCATTCTCGCCGTTCTCGCGCGCCTGATGGGCGAGAGCTTCTCGTGGTATGACGAGGTTGCGGCCATCGTGCTGGCCTGGATCACCTATTACGGCGCGGCGCTTGCCGCCCTCAACCGGCGCCATATCGGCTTCGACACCGTGCTCCTGGCATTGCCGCCGAAACTGCGCCTGGCGGCGCTCCTGCTGGGCGAGGCGCTGGTCCTGACCTTCTTCGTGCTGATGGCGCGGGCCGGGTTCCAGGTGCTCGACGTCCTGGCCGGCGACCGGCTGGTCTCCCTGACCTGGGTGCCCGTGCAGCTGACGCAATCGGTGATCCCGGTGGGCGCCATCCTCTTCATCGCGGGCCAGCTGCTCTCGCTGCCGGGGTATTGGCGGATGACCGCGCGGGGCATCAGCCTCGAACATGCCGAGATCGAGGAGGAGGTCGAGACCGAAATGACGCGCAACGAGGGACGCACCTGATGCTCATGCTCTTCATCTTCATCGCCCTGGTCGCGATGATCTGCATCAATGTCCCGATCGCCGTCGCGCTCGCCATGTCAGGCGTGCTCGGCCTTCTGGCGACGGAAGGCACCGGCAGCCTCGTGACCATTGCGCTCGACATGTATGACGGCGCCACGAAATTCTCCCTGATCGCCATTCCCATGTTCGTGCTCGCCGGCGCCATCATGAATGCCGGCGGGATCACCGATCGGCTGATCAATTTCGTCGGCGCCCTGATCGGCTTCGTGCGCGGCGGCCTCGCCATGGTCAATATCGGCGTGTCGCTCTTCTTCGCCGAAATTTCGGGCTCCGCCGTGGCCGATGTCGCCGCCATGGGATCGATCCTCATTCCACAGATGAAGAAGCGCGGATACTCCAAGGAGCTGTCGGCGGCGGTGACGTCCTCCTCCGCTTCGCTCGCGATCATCATTCCGCCCTCGATCCCGATGATCCTCTATGCCGCATCGGCCAATACCTCGGTGGAGCAGCTTTTCGTGGCCGGCGTTGTGCCGGGGCTGCTCGGCGCGGGCGGGCTGATGACCGTCGCCTATGTCTTCGCGCGCCGCTACGACCTGCCGACGGAGGAGGCGTTCAACATCCCGCGCCTGCGCGAAACCTTCAAGGATGCCCTGCCCGCCTTCGCCCTGCCGATCATCATCCTCGGCGGCATCTTCGGCGGTTTCGTCACCGCGACGGAGGCTGCGGGCCTCGCGGTGATCGCCGCGCTCGTCGTCTCGGCATGGTATCGGCAGATCGATCTGGCGCACTTGCGCCGCGCGATGCTCGATGGCGGAATGCAGACGGCGGTTGTCATGCTGCTCGTCGCGGCCTCCGTGCTGATGGGCGGGTTCCTGACCCGCGCGCAGATCCCCCAGCAGCTCGCGCAGGGCATCCTCGACATCACCGACAGCCAATGGGCGATCCTGCTGATCCTGAACTTCTTCTTCCTCGTGATCGGCTTCTTCCTGCATTCGGCGGCGGCGATCATCCTCGTCGTGCCGATCGTCATCCCGCTGATCACCGCCGCGGGGATCGACCCGGTGCATTTCGGCCTCGTGGTCACACTTAACCTCGCGATCGGACAGCAGACGCCGCCGGTCGCTTCCGTCCTGATCACGTCCTGCGCGGTGGCGCGGGCCAATATCTGGGCCGTGTCCAAGGTGAACGTATGGTTCGTGGCGGTCCTGCTCGCGGTGCTGCTGCTCTGCACCTATGTCCCGCAGGTCCCGCTGTTTCTCGTCGAATATTTCTACAGGTAGACCGACATGAACGATGAATTGCTGCAGGAGGTCAGGGGCCGAACGCTCTGGCTGACCTTCAACCGACCGCAGGCGCGCAACGCGCTGACCTTCGCGATGTACGGCGCGCTGGCCGAGGCCTGCCGCACCGCGCCGACCGATGGCAGCATCGGCGCGGTGGTGATCCATGGCGCGGGCGGCAAGGCTTTCGCCGCCGGCACCGACATGACGCAGTTCCGCGCCTTCGAGACCGCCGAGGATGCGGCCGAATACGAGATGAAGATCGAAACCGTGCTCGAGGCCGTCGAGCGCTGTCCCCTGCCGACCATCGCGGCCATTCACGGGGCCTGCACCGGGGGGGGCGCGTCGATCGCCGCCGTCTGCGACATCCGCATCGCGAGTGCGCGGTTGAAGTTCGGCTTTCCCATCGCCCGCACCCTGGGCAACTGCCTTGCGGCGGCGAACCTCGCGCGGCTCGCCGGGCTGGTGGGGCCCGGCCGCCTGCGCGAGATGATCTTCACCGCCCGGCTGATGGAAGCGGACGAGGCGCGGCATGTGGGGCTCGTCACCGAGGTGCTGGCGGACGAGGCGGCGCTTCTGAGCCGGGCCGAAGAGCTGGCCGATCATGTCGGCGCCATGGCGCCTCTCACGCTCAGGGCCACGAAGGAAGCGATGCGCCGCACGCAATCGGCAAGCCGCATCGACGATTCGGACCTGATCGAGATGTGCTACATGAGCCGCGATTTCCGCGAGGGCATGGAAGCCTTCCTCGGCAAACGCGCACCCGAATGGAGCGGAACATGAGCCCCCTGCCCTCCCGCCCCGGCCCCCTTGCAGGGATGAAGGTGATCGAACTCGCCCATATCATGGCCGGTCCGATCTGCGGATTGATGCTGGCCGACATGGGCGCGGACGTGATCAAGGTCGAGAAGCCGGACGGAGACGATACCCGCCGCTTCGTGCCCCCGGACATCGACGGCGAAAGCGCCGCCTACATGATGATGAACCGGAACAAGCGCGGGATCGCCCTGAACCTCAAGGATCCCGGCGCGCGCGACGCGCTCAAGACGTTGCTCATGGATGCGGATGTCGTCATCGAGAACTACCGCATGGGCACGATGGAGCGGCTGGGTCTGGGCTACGAGACGCTGCGCGAGATCAATCCGCGTCTCGTCTATTGCGAGGTGTCGGGCTTTGGCCGCACCGGCCCCTACGCGCAGCGGGGTGGGTTCGATCTCATCGCGCAGGGCATGTCGGGCCTCATGTCGATCACCGGCGAGGGACCCGGACGCCCCCCGGTCAAGCCAGGCGCGCCGATCTCGGACATCACCGCCGGGATCCTCGCCGCGATGGGATGCTGCGCCGCCTATGCGCAGGCACAGGCGAGCGGCGTCGGGCAGAAGGTCGACACCTCCCTCTTCGAGGCCGGCATAACCCTGACCTACTGGCAATCGGCGATCACCTTCGCCACGGGCCAGGCACCGGGACCGATGGGCTCGGCCCACCCGCTCAACGCGCCCTACCAGTCTTTCCGGACCCGCGACGGCTGGATCAACGTGGGCGCCGCCAACCAGCGCAACTGGCTACGGTTCCTTGAGGTGATCGGCGCGCCGGAGCTTGACGCCGATCCCCGGTTCGCCTCGAACGCGCAGCGCATGATGCATCTCGATGCGCTCGTCGCCCTGCTCGAAGCCGAACTCACGCGCGAGACGACCCGCACCTGGCTCGAGCGGATGGAAGAGGCGGGCCTCCCGGCCGGTCCGGTTCTCGATATCGCGCAGATGCATTCCGACCCGCAGGCCCTCGCGCGCCAGATGATCGTGGAGACCGAGCACCCGGTGGCGGGCCGGGTCAAGACGATCGGGCTGCCGGTCAAGTTCTCCGACACCCCCGGCGCGGTGCAAGCTCCCGCGCCCACTCTCGGCCAGCACAGCCGCGAGATCCTCGCCGCCGCGGGTCTCGATCCCGAACAGATCGAGCGGATGATCGCCTCCGGGGCCGTGCTCGCACCCTGAGCCCGGCCCCGCCTGCCGGGCGGGGCCCCCTCTTCAGGAGGTGAAGAGATCCTTAAAGCGGGCGCGCAGCTCGTTCTTTTGCACCTTGCCCATCGTGTTGCGTGGCAACTCCTCGACGGTCAGCAGCTTCTTGGGCTGCTTGTAGCGCGCGAGTTCCTCACCCATTCGGGCTTCGATCGCCGCGATGTCCGGCCCCGAACCGCTGGGCACGAGGACGCCGACGACCGCTTCGCCGAAATCGGGATGCGGCACGCCGATCACGGCCGATTCAAGGACGCCATCCTGCTCGTCCAGCAGCAGCTCGACCTCCTTGGGATAGACGTTGAAGCCGCCGGAGATGATCAGGTCCTTGCCCCGTCCGACAATCGAGACGTAGCCATCCTCGTCGATGCGGCCCAGGTCCCCGGTGATGAAGAAGCCGTTCTCGCGCAGCTCCTCGGCCGTCTTCTCGGGCATTTGCCAATATCCCTCGAAGACATTCGGCCCGCGCACCTCGATCACCCCGATCTCGCCTTGCGGCAGCGGCGCCCCGGTCTGCGGATCGCAGACCTGCAACTCGACCCCCGGCAACGGGAAGCCGACGGTTCCCGCGCGCCGGTCCCCTTCATAGGGGTTGGAGGTGTTCATGTTGGTCTCGGTCATGCCGTAGCGCTCGAGGATGCGGTGGCCGCTGCGCTGTTCGAACTGGACATGCGTCTCGGCCAGCAGGGGCGCGCTGCCGGAGACGAAGAGCCTCATGCCGCGCACGAGATCGCGGTCGAAGCGCGCATCCGAAAGCAGCCGCGTGTAGAAGGTCGGCACCCCCATCATCGCCGTGGCCCGCGGCAGGGCCTCGATCGCCGCGTCGAGGTCGAACTTGGGATGGAAGATCATCGCGCCGCCGCATAGCAGCATGATGTTCGTCGCGACGAAGAGCCCGTGCGTGTGGAAGATCGGCAGCATGTGCAGCAGCACGTCATCTTCGGTGAAACCCCAATGCGTGGTCAGCACCTCCGCATTCGACAAGAGGTTGCCCTGCGTGAGCATCGCGCCCTTCGAGCGTCCGGTCGTCCCCGAGGTATAGAGAAAGGCGGCAAGATCGCCGATATCGCGCGCGGCGGTCTCGAACGTCTCCGGCTTGCCTCCGGCGGCCTCGGCGAAGCTGCCGCCGCCCGCCGCGTCCAGGGTCATCAGCCGGGCGGCGAACTCCTCGGCGACGGGGCCGAGCGCATCGGCGCGGCGCGGGTCGCACAAGAGCAGCCGGGCGCCCGAATTGCCGACGAAGTAAGAAATCTCGCTGGCGGTATAGGCGGTGTTGAGCGGAAGGAACACGATGCCGGCCTGCACGCAGGCGGCATAGACGGCGAGCGCCTGGGGGGATTTCTCGATCTGAACCGCCAGGCGGTCGCCCGGAACGAGCCCCGCATCGGTGATGGCATGGGCGAAACGGGCAGCCATGCGCAGGAAGTCGCCATGCGTGACGCTCGCACCATCGGCCAGCTTGAGGAAGGGCGTGTCACGGTCCAGATGCGGTCCGAAAAGCGTGTCGAAAAGCGGATTAGCCATTCAATTTGGTCCTTTTGGCGGCATCGGGCTTTGCCTGTCTGGCAAGAGCCTGGATCTGGCGCGAGGCCGCGATCTCTCCGGTGGCCGCGAATCGTTCATGGTTTTGCGAAATGCGGTTCAGGTCATAAAGGTAGTTCACCATCGCTCCGCCGGACTGCGCCATGCCGTTCGCCGAGATATCCGCGCCCGCGTGCACGGCATGGATCATCGCGCCATTGCCCAGGTGGAACCGCGCGACGGGATCGAATGGCAGGCCGCGCTGTCCCTTTGCCTCGCTCAGGTAATGCGCGGCGAGCATCTTGAGGGCCTCGGGCTCGTCCGGAAGGGCGATGCCCTCGGCCTTGGCCCAGGCCGCCAGCCGCGGGATCGGCGACAGGGTGACGAAGTTGCGAAGCTGCGGCAAGGCGCGCGAAAGATCGGCGGCCACCTGCTTGATCAGCGAATTGCCGAAGGAAATCCCCGCAAGACCCGCCTGGCAGTTCGAGATCGAATAGAATACGGCCGTGTCGGCGACCCCCGCGTCGAGCGCGTCGCGGTCCTCTGCCAGAAGGTGCTGGATCGAGCCCGGAATGCCCCGTGTCAGCGCCACCTCCACGAAAATCAGCGGCTCGTCCGGCATGGCGGGATGGAAGAAGGCGAAGCAGCGCCGGTCGCCGGGCTGCAGCCGCCGGCGCAAATCGCCCCAGCTGTCGATCGTGTGCACCGCCTCGTAGGCGATGATCTTCTCGAGGATATGGGCGGGGCTCTCCCAGCTGATCGGGCGGAGCACCAGAAAGCCGCGATTGAACCACGAGGCGAAGAGATGCCGGAAGTCGGGATCAATGACCTTCAACTCGGGATGCGTGCCCGCCAGGCGCAGGAGATGCTCGCGCATCATCACCAGTTGCCGCGTGGCACCCGGAACCTGGTTGAGCCGCCGGGCGATCTCCTGCCGCTGCGGCTCGGCGGCCTGCATGAAGTCACGGTAGTTGCGCATGTCCGGCGCCGCCTCGTAGGTGTCGAGGGCATTGCGCACCGCGGTCACGTCGATCCCGCGCGACAGGGCGAGATGCGAGAAGAAAGCCGTCTTCTCCTCGTCCCCCGCCTCCGAGAAGCGGTCGAGGATGCGGCGTGCCAGCTCGGCGCCCCGCATCTCGCCGCGCGAGCCCATCAGCTCGTCGAGCATCTCGGGGATGGGCCGCGTGTCGCGCCGGTCACCCGCCCCGCGGTAGCGCCGCTCGAACACGGTTTGCAGAAGATCGGCCAGAAGCGTCAAAACCGATCCCCCATCACGGCGTCGGGCAGCCAGGTCGCAAGGCCCGGAACAAGCGACAGGATGACAATCGCGAGGACCATGCAGCCGACATAGGGCAGCGAGCCGGTCAGGATGGTGCGCAGCTTGATGTCGGGCGCGATGCCGTTGATCACGTAGAGATTGAGCCCCACGGGCGGCGAGATCAGCCCGATCTCCATGTTGATCGTGAGGATCACCGCGAACCAGATCGGGTCGAACCCGGCGGTGGTGATGATCGGCAGCAGGATCGGCGCGGCCATCAGGATGACGGCGACGGGCGGCAGGAAGAACCCGGCGATGAGCAGGAAGACGTTGATCATCCCCATCAGGACCCAGCGGTTCACCTCCAGCGTGCCGATCCATTCGGCGATCGACTGGGTGATGAAAAGCGAGCTGAGCATGTAGGAGAAGACCCCGGCCGCCGCGATGATCCACAAGATCATGACGCTCTCGCGGGTGCTGTCACGCAGCACGGCCCAGATCGCGACCGGCGACCAGAGCCGGTATATGATCACCGCGATCAGCAAGGTCAGAAGGGCCCCCACGGCAGCCGTCTCCGACGGCGTCGCGATGCCGCCATACATCGCGTAGAGCACGCCCACGATGATCGCCAGGAACGGCAGCACGCGCGGCAGGATCTCGAATTTTTGGCGCCAGCTGTAATTGGTGAAGGCGAGGACCTGCGCGTTGCCCGAGCGCCAGGTCGCGAAGATCGACCAGGCCATGAAGAGCCCGACCAGCAAGATCCCCGGCAGGACCCCGGCAAGGAAAAGACGCCCGATCGAGGTTTCGGTCGCGATGCCGTAGACGATCATCGTCACCGAAGGGGGGATCAGGATGCCGAGCGATCCGCCGGCGGCAATGGAGCCCGCTGCAACGCCGTCGGGATAGCCGCGCTTGCGCATCTCGGGGATGCCCATCTTGCCGATCGCGGCGCAGGTCGCCGGCGAGGATCCGGACATCGCGGCAAAGAGTGCGCAGGCCCCGAGGTTGGAAATCACCAGCCCGCCGGGAACCCGTGTCAGCCAGCGCTCGAGTGCCTCGTAGAGGTCGGAGCCGGCCCGCGTCGAGGCGATGGCCGCCCCCATGATAATGAACATCGGGATCGACAGGAGCGCGAAGTCGTTGAGCGAGCCGAAGAGGATCTCCGGCATCAGTTGCAGGCTGCGCGCCCCGTCGAAGATCAGCAGGAAGCCGGCCGCGACGAAAAGCAGGGCGAGTGCGACCGACAGTCCAGAGAAGAGAACGACGATGGTGCTGATGGCGACGAGGCCGCCGAGAAGGAGAGGATCCATGTCAGAGGCCTTCTGCGTCGCGGGCGCCTTCGGCACCGGCATGAACGGTCAGGGGGTCCTCGTCGATGCCGAAAGGCGGCTCGACATTGGTGAGGACCGCGACGAGATCGGCGATCAGTTGCAAGGTCAGCAGGCCAAAGCCCACGGGCATCGCCAGATAGGGGATCCAGAGGCGAACCCCCCAGACCGTGTCCGATTTCCAGTTCCGCTCATAGGCGAAGAGCCACAGCTCGACGGCATAGAAAAGCACGACCCCCATGATCGCGATCGCGGCCAGGAGCACCGCGATGCCAAGCACCTTGCGCGCCCGTCCCTTCACCGCCAGCGGCACGAGGTCGACATTCACGTGACCGCGCAGACGCTGGACGTAAGGCAGGCCGATCAGGGTCGAGGCAATGACGAGATAGATGACCGCCTCGGTCTGCCACACGGTCGAGCCGTTCAGCACGAAGCGTATGAAGATCATCTGGCAGGTGATGGCGACCGCGGCGACCACCAAGGCGGCGGAGGTCCAGCCGCACAGTGTCGAGAGGGCCGCGACCGCCTTGAGAAAGGGATTGTTGCCCACCCGGGCCACGGAACCCGCGCTATGTCCCGACATGACATCTCCTGTAGATTCTGGAAAACTGGATACGAGCTGACTGCCGGCTTGCGGGGCGGGCGGCGCCATGCCCCCGCCCCGCGCGGCGATCACTCGACGGCGAGCGCCTTGTCGAGAAGCTCCTGCCCGTTGGGCGTCTCCTCGACGAACGCCTTGTAGGACGTCTCCTTGGCGACTTCGCGCCAGGCGTCGAAGTCTTCCTGCGTCATCCTGGCGATCTCGACACCGGCCTGCTCGAAGGGCGCGATCGATGCCTCATCCTCTTTCTTGGCCTCTTCGAGATAAAAGGCCTCGGCCTTTTCGGAGGCGGCGAGCAGGGCGTTCTGCTGCTCCTCGTTGAGGTTCTCGAAGGTGGTCTTGTTGATCAGCATGGGCTGATACATGAACCACAGGGCCACGTCGCCGGCAGGCGTGTAGCAGGCGGCCTGCTCGTAGATGCGGTAGCTGACGAAGGAGGAGGAGGACGTGTTCGCCGCGTCCAGGACGCCGGTCTGCATGGCGTTGTAGATCTCGGAGCTTGCCATCGAGGCGATCGAGGCACCGGCACCGGCCAGCATCTGCTCGAAGCTCTTGCCGGCCGCACGCGTCTGCAGGCCCTCGACATCCTCGGGCTTGGTGACGCATTTCTCCTTGCCGACAAAACCGCCCGCCAGGTATCCGTCGACGAGGATCATCACGTCGTCCTCGGCCGCGATCTCCTTGATCTCGTCCATGAAGGGGCTGTCATTGAGGCGTGCGGCATGGTCGTGGTTCTTCACCAAACCCGGCATCAACGTCAGGTTGTAGGCAGGCTGCTGGCCCCCGGCATAGCTGAGCGGCAGGATCGTCATGTCGAGCTGCCCCCGCGTCAGGGGCGTGTATTGCTCGCGCGCCTTGAACAGGGAACTCGAGCCGAAGATCTTGATCTCCAGATCGACATCGGCGGCCGCGACCTCCTCCGCGACGATCTCGGCGACCTTGTGGCGAATATCATTGTTGGACCATTGGTGCGACAGGCGCAGCTCGGTGGCATCGGCAAGGCCGGCCGTCAGAGCGAGCGCCGCGACGGCGGTCCCCAGAAATCTCTTGGTCATGCAGTTTCCTCCCGTTTGCGACCCGGCCGGTCTTCGCCGCCGGATCGAACGTCAGCCTTGCCGCGACGTGAAGGTGTGTCAAGGCGTTTGTATACAATCCTAGTGCGTTGACCCCGCCCCCCGCCGGGGTAATGTGGGAGCATGGAAATGCGCCGTGCCGATACGATTGCCGAGGAACTGGAGGAGATGATCTTCACCGGCTCCTACGACAATGGCGACCGTCTTGACGAGATCCGTCTCGCCGAGCGTTTCGGCGTCTCGCGCACCCCGGTCCGCGAAGCGCTGCAGAAACTCTCCGTCTCCGGTCTCGTGGAGCAGATCCCCCATCGCGGCGTCTTCGTGCGCCAGCCCGGGCCGGTCGAACTGCTCGAGATGTTCGAAGTGATGGCCGAGCTGGAGGGCGCCTGCGGGCGCCTTGCCGCGAGCCGGATCGAGAGCGATGCGCTGGACCGCCTGGCGGTGGCCAACGAGACCTGCGCGACGGTGGCCAAGGTCGGCGATGCCGATGCCTATTACCGTGCGAACGAGGGCTTCCATCACCTGATCTACATGCAATCGGGGAACGGGTTCCTCGAGGCGGAGACGCGCCGGCTATGCCGCAGGTTGCAACCCTTCCGCCGCCTGCAGCTCAGGCTGCGCGGACGGATGGAACAGTCGCTGTCCGAGCATGACGGGATCCTCGAGGCGCTTCGGGACGGCGACAGCGAGCGCTCGGGAAGCCTGCTGCGCGAGCATGTCGCGGTGCAAGGCGAGAAGTTCCACCACCTGATGATTGGATTGCGGGCCGAGCACAAACTTGTCTGAGACAGGGTCGCCGGACCCGTATCCCGAGCCTCGGCGGATCGCCCCCCGGCGCGGCAATCAAGATCGCGAAACCCCGTGCGGCGTGCCGGGCGGTCCCTGCTCCCGGCGGCCTCCAGCCTGCCGCATGACTGCGACGCCAACTGCCCGCGCCGGACAGGGATTAAGACCTAAGTCTGAACGGTTTTGGTCGGAATCTCGCAGTCTGGGTTTGACCAGACATGCTGTTTCCTTGATAATCCATGGCACAGGAAGCAACCCTGTTTAGGAGGAGACTCATCATGGCTTGGACCAAACCCATCATCCGTGAAATCGAATGCGGTATGGAAATCAACATGTACGGCCCCGATGCCGAAGATGACGGCGGCGTGCTGTTCTGATTGATTGCGCGCGGACATGACCCATTTCCGCGCGCATATACTCGGGGCCGCCGCTGGTGGCGGCCTTCCGCAATGGAATTGCGGCTGCGAGAACTGCAATCTCGCACGGCGCGGCGCCATACCGCCGCAGACCCAGAGTTCCGTGGCCTTTACCGCCAATGGCACTGATTGGGCGATCCTCAACGCATCTCCCGATATCGGCGCGCAGCTTGCCGCCACACCGTCGCTGCATCCGACCGGCCTTCGCGATCTGCCACTCGTTTCGGTTCTACTGACCAATGGCGACATCGATCATGTCGCGGGGCTGCTCACCTTGCGTGAGAAGCAGCCCTTCACGCTCCACGCGACCGCCGGCATTCACGAAGTGCTCGGCCGCAACCCGATCTTCTCGGCGCTCGATCCCGAGCATGTGACCCGTAGCACCGTCGCTCTCGACCGGCCAGCGCAGATTGCGCCCGGCCTGACCGCCACGCTCTTCGCCGTTCCCGGCAAGGTGCCGCTCTACTTGGAAGAGGGCGAGGTAAAGACGGACCTGCTCGGCGATCAGACCGTCGGAGTGCATCTCAGCGGCGGCGGATGCGAGGCCTTCTATATTCCCGGATGCGCCAGCTTTCCGGACGATCTGCGCGACCGGCTCGACGGGGCCGATCTCGTTTTCTTCGACGGGACACTCTGGCGAGATGACGAGATGGTGCGCGCGGGCCTCGGACAGAAGACCGGGAAGCGCATGGGACATATGTCCATGAGCGGCCCGGACGGCTCGATCGCCGCCTTCGAGGGGCTCGATATCGGCAGGCGGGTCTTCGTGCACATGAACAACACCAACCCGGTCCTGCGCCCCGAATCGGATGAGCGCGCCGCGGCACAGGCCGCCGGATGGACGATCGGGCAGGACGGAATGGAGATCATCCCATGAGCGACGCGCAAAGCCGCGAGCTGTTCGAGGAACGCCTGCGCGAGATCGGAGCACAGCGCTACCACGACAAGCATCTCTTTCACGACATGCTCCATGGCGGGGCCTGCACACCTGACCAGGTTCGAGCCTGGGTCATCAACCGCTACTATTACCAAAGCCACATACCCCTCAAGGATGCGGCGTTCATGAGCCGGGTGGAGGACCCCGCATTGCGCCGGGCGTGGCGCTCGCGGATCGAGGATCACGACGGCACCCAGGAGAACGAGGGCGGTATCCAGCGCTGGCTGCGCCTCGCCGATGCGGTCGGGCTCGACAGGGATTACGTGGCGAGCGAGCGCGGCGTGCTGCCGGCCACGAAATTTGCGGTCGACGCCTATGTGCGTTTCGTCCGAGACAAGAGCCTTCTCGAAGCCGTGGCCGCCTCGCTGACCGAGCTCTTTGCGCCGAAGATTCATTCCGAGCGGATCGCCGGCCTGCTGCGCAACTACGACTTCGCCGATGACAGTGCCCTGTCCTATTTCCGCAATCGCCTCAAGGAGGCGCCGAAGGACGTGGCCTTCGGTCTCGACTGGGTTCTCGGACACGCCGATACCGCCGAAAAGCAGGATGCGGCCGCACAGGCCCTGATCTTCAAGACCGACGTTCTCTGGTCCCAGCTCGATGCGCTCCATTCGGCCTATGTCTCCCCCGGCCGCATTCCCCCCGGGGCCTGGCAGCCGGGCGACGCCGGATCCGCCGCGTCCGGGTCATGATCGCGCCGCAGGACATCCCGGTCGTGCCACGCGGCGTCAGGGTTCACTGGGACCGGGTCCGCGAGGGCTGGGTCCTGCTCGGTCCCGAACGGGCCATCACCCTCGATCCGGTCGCCCACGCGATCATGTCCGAGATCGACGGGCACCGCTCGCTTGGCGAAATAGTCGAGCTGCTGGCCGCGAAATACGAAGCGCCGCCGGAGCAGATCGCCACCGACAGCGCCGGCTTTCTCAATGCCCTTCTGAACCGCCGTTTCCTGGAGATCGCATCATGACCACGCGTCCACCGATCGCCATGCTCGCCGAGCTCACGCATCGCTGCCCCCTCTCCTGCCCCTACTGCTCGAACCCGCTCGAGCTGACGCGCAAGGAGAGCGAGCTCGACACGGCGACATGGTGCTCCGTTTTCACGCAGGCGGCGGATCTGGGCGTGCTGCAACTGCACCTTTCGGGCGGAGAGCCCGCATCCCGGCGCGATCTCACCGAGCTGGTCGCCGCGGCGCATGATGCGGGACTCTACACCAACCTGATCACCTCGGGGATCGGTTTGAGCGAGAAGCGGCTCGCCGAGCTCGACGGGGCCGGCCTCGATCACGTCCAGCTCTCGCTGCAGGGGACGAACGCACAGATGGCCGACATGATCGGCGGGTATCGCGGCGGCTTCGATCGCAAGATGAAGGTCGCCGAGTGGATCGGTGCGATCGGCTTTCCGCTCACCCTGAACGCGGTGCTGCACCGCCGCAACCTTCACCAGCTTCCCCGGGCGATCGAGATGGCGGTGGAGATGGGCGCGCGGCGCATCGAGGTCGCCACCGTCCAGTTCCACGGATGGGCGATGAAGAATCGCGGTGCCATGATGCCGACCCGCGCGCAGGCGGCCGAGGCCGACGGGATCGTCGCGGAGGCGCGCAAACGTCTCAAGGGACGCCTTGTCATCGACTATGTTCCGGCCGATTACCATTCCGACTATCCCAAGAGATGCATGGGTGGTTGGGGCAGCACGGGCCTCAACGTCAATCCGGAGGGCCGGGTCCTGCCCTGCCATGCGGCCGAAACGATCCCCCATCTGCAATTCGACAACGTCAAGGAACGCCCGCTTCATGACATCTGGTATCATGGGTCCGCATTCGAGGCCTATCGCGGAACCGACTGGATGCAGGAGCCGTGCCGGAGCTGCGAGCGCAAGACCGTGGATTTCGGCGGCTGCCGGTGCCAGGCAATGGCGATTACCGGGGATCCTGCCGCAACCGATCCGGTTTGCATCAAGTCACCGGAGCGCGACGCCCTTCGCGGTATGACCGACGAGTTCGCAGGGGACGAGGACGCGCCGCTGACCTACCGCGTTCTGAGCTGAACGCTGGCGCGCAAGCCGCTGCGGTCAGCGGGAAATTTCATCCTGCTGATTCTGAAAAGCGTTGGGACGGCTCCCCGGATTCGCCGTAAGGTTATCAGGTTATCGACAATTCCGTGACCCGGCTCGAAAACGCGCTTGCAGCGCCGTTTCCCCATGACAGGGCTGAGCCGATGATAATTGCGCACAGATTCAACATTTTACCCAGAGAATGCTCCCTGCATCCAACGATGATCCAGAGGTCTCTGAGCTGAGTGTGGACCAGTCGTCTTGACATCGGGGGCGTAAGCCGAGGTAATAGACAGACAACGCCGCGCAAGACGGTCCATGAGCAGCGGATCGGTCAGTTGATGATCGGGTCCGAACACGCAGTCGATTTCGGACAATGTCCAGTCTGCGTGGCCTCTGGACCTGTCCTGCCGGTATCGGTTCGAGGCATGTTCGGAGCATTCATGCCTCGCGCCACCTGAAAACGAGAAAAGCCATACGGCGGCAACCGTATGGCTTTCTGGATAAACGAAATCGCGGCAGCGATCCCGTCCGACATTGTCTGGATAGCATGCCGCCATGACGATCGCAAGCAAAGGCTCGCGGCGAACGGATGATGCATGTCTATTTCCGACCCGGATCCCGGCAAGGGCTTTGTCGCCCTCCCTGTTGATCTTCTCGATATCGCAATGAGCCCCGGCGCCTTCAGGGCCCTCGCTGAATTTTGCCGGATGGCCGATCGCGACGGTTACTGCTGGCCATCCTTGCAACAGATCGGCACGCGTCTCGGTCGATCGCGCGCAGCGATTTCCGGCTATATCTCCGAGTTGCGCAAACTCGGCCTCCTCGCCACGCAGGAGCAGCAGACGGCGAATGGCTACAACTACCGGCTCAAGTTCTGCGTGCCCTTCTGGAAAACCTGGCGCGCGCGGCTTTCGCAAGGCAAGTCGCGCAAGGCCGAGGGTGCGGCTCGGGATACGGGTTGTACCCCCGCTGTGGGAGCTCAGGAGACTGAACGCAGTGTTCACTCCGCTGAACGCCCTAAGGAGAAAAACCAGATCCATGAAAACCAACCCTCCGGCAAGCTGCCGAAGGGGCGGTTGCAGAAAATGCACGAAGCCTGGAAAAAGGTGATCGGATCCGCCCCCTACCCCGCTTGCGAGCGCATGCCAGAGCCCACGCTTGTCGCCGAGACACGCAAGATCGCCGTTCCGGGGCCTAGGCCTGATGCCGATCTTGGTACTGTCCTCGATGCGTTTCTCCAAAATCGGTTTTTCGCGGTCGATACGGAATGGCGATGCAATGCCTTAAAGGCCTTGGCGCCCCTGGCCCGCATACCCGGCGGAGCGGAAAGCCTGTCGCAATGCCTCGCTGCGGAATGGCGCAGCCACTGGCGCTATCCCCCGAGCCTCCGTTTTCTGACGGAGATGAGGGACAGGATCGTCGCTGCAAATCCGGAACCAGCGCTCGCTGCTTTGCTTGCCGGGTATCTTCGCAGATGGGAGAACCATTCGAGCAGGCTCTCTGGACGGTTGCGCTGTTCCGCGTGAGCGGGCATCTGTCACTTTGGGACGAAACGCCGCAAGGCATCATATCCGCGGATAACGATCATGGCATACGGACAGTTCGAGCAGTTCATCCGCAATCTCACGCGCGTGATGTCATCGGTAAATACCAAGCTGCAGCGTGACCTGACAATGCGCTCCCGCGTCTCGCGGCGCTTCTCGATGACCGAAGCGGCCGAGTTCCTCGGTGTCGATGCGACCTACCTCACGCGTCTTTCGGCCGATGAGGCGATGTTCCCGGATGGAGAGCGCAGCGGGCGGTCCCGAACCTTCTCACCGGACGAGATCATGCTGATCCGTGCGATCATGGCATCCAACCCGAATGCGAAACGCTCCTATCTTCATTGGCGCAAACCGGGCGATCCGCTCAAGGTGGTTACCTTCGGCGCACAAAAGGGCGGGACTGGGAAGTCGCTTACCGCGTCGCATTTCGCACAATATCTCAACCTTTTTTACGGACTGAGGGTCGGAGTGATCGACGCTGACCCGCAAGCCACGGCATCGCTCTATTTCGCGGATGAGACACTGCCGCTATTCAAACCCGAAACGCATACGATGGCCGAGTTCATGGGGGTCGACGATCCGGGAGCTGAGCGCCTCAACGAACGCAATGCCGAGGAACTGGATGCCATATGGCAGAAGACGCCTTGGCCCGGCATTCGCCTGATCCCCGGGGGCGCAAATATCCAGAACGGGGATATTTCGCTCTTCATGTTCTCACGGCGCGGGCAAATCCCCGTCTACCGGATCCTGAAGGATGCGATCGCCCGTTGGGACGAAGGGCTGGGCCCGCGGTCGGTCCCGTCGGATTTCCGCAAGGATGGCGGGGCGTTCGACCATGCCGCCTACGAGGCCGCGCTGACGGAGACAGTCGACGTCATCGTTATCGATCAGCAGCCATCCCTGACCCTGGTGCAGCTTAATGGCCTGATCGCCGCGGATAACGTGGTGATCCCGCAGACGATGAAAGGGTTCGATCTCGCAACTCTGTCCACTTATGTGTCGAACATCGGCGAATATCTCGAATTCATTCTCAGCTTCGAGCCCGATATCGAGATCGGACGCGGCGAGCATGTCATCCTGCCGACGATCGTGCAGGAGCAGAACGACCAGGATACGGATCAGATCCTCGATCTCTACCGGCGCGCTCCACGTGAAATCCTGCAAGTCTGGTACACCCGCTCCGATGCGATCGCCAACGCTTCGGAGGAATACAAGAGTATCTACGAATACCTGCCGCCAGCATCGCGCCGAACCTCCGCGAGGACCTTCATGCGCAATGCGAACGCCGTGAACGATGCCCTCGTTCAACGGGTCCTCCCGGACCTGCCGAAACGGGACTTCGCGGATACATTCATCAAGGAGCGATGGAGCTGACATGGGACGCAAACGCAAACTGAGTGCCACCCCGGATCCCGACGAAACGGGCCTCGAGGCGGACGAGGAACGCAATGGCCGGCTCGGCGGTTTCTGGGGCGGCTCGGCCTTGAACATGCTTCAGGCGCGTCTGGACGAGACGCAGGCAAGTGTCGTGTTCGGCATCATGGCCGGCACGATCGCCCTGACATTGGACCCCGCACAGATCGATGACGAGGTCGGCAGCGACCGTCAGGCCGGCTGGACGGAAGACGAGGAGTTCGCATCGCTCAAGGGTGACATCGAGCGGCGCGGCCAGAAGCAGGCGATCCGGGTGCGGCCGGCATCCTCGGACTGGAGCCCGGACAGCAAGTCCCCGATGGAGACGAGCGACCGTTTCGTCATTCAGTCTGGGCGCCGCCGTCTCGAGGCGCTACGCCAGTTGGGCAAGCCCGTTCAGGCCGTGATCTCGACGGAAGAGGGCGATGCCCGCCTCGAGGACCTCGAGGAACGGTTCAAGGAAAACACCATGCGCCAGAACCTGAGCGGGTTCGAGGAGCTGTTGTCGATCGGCTTGATCGCCCAGGCGCATCAGGATCTCAGCCAGGCCGAGATCGCGCGCCGCCTTGCAGTCCCGCCGGGGGATGTCTCGCTCGGGCGTTCTTGTGTCGAGCTCCATGATGCCCTTGTCGCGAAGGTCGATGTTTCCACGACGCCGAAGCGTGATTTCAGGCGGATTATTCCGGAGCTTCGCAAGGGGCAATCCCGGGACGTCGACGAGACGCCCGTATCCAAGCCGCGCACCCAAACGCTGGTGGTGACGCAAGGCAAACGACGCGCCACCGCGCGGGCAACCCGCAGCGGTTTCACCATCGATATCCGCGGATATGAAGCGAGCGAAGCAGAACTCTCGCAGATCGCAACGGAGCTTCTCGACAGGCTAAAAAGAGATGAGGATCGCTGAGTGGGGATGGCGACCTGCGCTCTGGATGACGGCAAAAACCCTGTATAGTCTTCCCGAATGGTCCGATCGCTCCTCTCCATGCTATGGTTACTGCCGCTCCTCTGCGGACCCGCGGCGGCGCAGGCTGACGGCGGCAAGACGGCGGTTCTAGAGCTTGCCCGGAAAGGCTGGGTCTACGAGCTTCGCAGCTCGATGATGCGTCCCGTGCGGGGCAGGGCATTGCCCCGGATCGATGCGCGATCCTTGCGCGGTGCGCGTCTTTGCCTTCTCGGCGAGGCTCCGCATCCCGTTACGCTTGACGTGATCGAGCAGTTCTCCGCGCTGCTCGAGCTGACATTCGGCCAGCCGCTCCGGCTCGACGATGCGGTCGATCCCGCGGGCTGCGCGGGTGAGCCCGTTGTCCTGCGCCTCTTCTCCGACCGAAGCCCCGATATCGCGTATAACAGCGACCTTGAACGGCTCGACACGGAATTCGCGATCGGTCTTCCACGGCGCAGGCGCCATTTCGTCGCCACTCCCGCGCAGGCGCAGACCTTCTTCGGAGAGCTGGGGCAGGCGACCCACATTCTCGTAATGCAACCAGAGGTAGAAACGGAACCCGCTGACCTTACGTTGCAGTTTCATGTCTCGATCCTGATCGAGGAACTCTATCAGGCTTTTACCTTCGGCATGGACGTGCTCCTCTTCGACCGGACCCGGAAACCCATATCGAAGCTGCAAGAATACCCGCTGCACCTGCGCGGGCTCTCCTGGCGATCGGACGCCTACATGGCCGGGCTGCTGTCATCCAACCCCCGGGGCCTCTGCGCCTTCGATGTGCTGATGCTCCATGCATTGGGCGAAAGCGATCTCGAGCGGACGAACTCGTCAGAGCTGATCGTCTATATCGACGAGAATTATACCAGGCTTACGGAACGGATGCGCGAAACGCTCGCGCTCCCGAGCCTTAGCACGATTCTCGATCCCGATTGCGCGGCCCTGCCCCGGTGATGACGGACCGGGCAGATGCCGTATCCACCGGCATACCGACCTTGGGATATGTTCCCCGGCGGCCCTGACGGCGCCTAGCATGAGCGCGAAGGAGCGTGCCATGACGATGCCGCCAAGTTCCCAGGATGACGCGCCCGGCGGGCCGGGGCCGGAGGAGGCGATCGATCGGCTCGCACAGGTGCTCGGTGCCGCACTGGTCGGTCACGACGCGCTGATCGAACGGTTGCTCATCGCAGTTCTTGCCGGGGGGCATGTCCTCATCGAGGGCGCGCCGGGCCTTGCCAAGACGCGCGCCGTGCGGGCCCTCGCCGCCGGCATCGATGCCGGTTTCGCCCGTATTCAGTGCACGCCCGACCTGCTTCCCTCCGACCTGACGGGCACGACGATCCTGGGGCCGGGGGGCGGCTTCGTATTCTCCGAAGGGCCGGTCTTTCACAACCTCGTTCTCGTGGACGAAATCAACCGTGCCCCTCCAAAGGTCCAGTCCGCGTTGCTCGAGGCGATGGCGGAGCGGCAGGTGACGACGAGCGGCGTCACGCGCCCCCTGCCGAACCCGTTCATGGTCGTCGCGACACAGAATCCGATCGAGCATGAGGGGACATTCCCGCTGCCCGAGGCGCAGCTCGACCGTTTCCTCCTCCATGTCGTGCTCGATCTGCCCGATGCCGCCGCCGAGCGGGGGATCCTCGACCTGATGGAGGCCGGTGGCGAGACGCTCGCCCTCGCCGGCACACCGATCTGCACGACCGATCTGCTGGCCGCGCGGGAGGCGGCCGCTCGGGTGCACCTGTCGGATCTGCTGCGCGATTACATCGTGCGTCTCGTGATGGCGAGCCGCCTGCCACCGCTTCGCCGGGACATCGCGCATCCCGTCTCCCCGCGCGGCACCCTCGCGGCCGCCAAGGCGCGGGCCTTCATCCTGCGGCGCGATCATGCCCTGCCCGAAGACGTGCAGGCGGTCGCGATGGATGCGCTGTCGCACCGCCTCGTGCCGACCTGGACGGCGCAGGCCGACGGTGTCGGACGCCGGATGCTCGTCGAGCGGATGCTCGGCGCGGTGGAGGCGCTGTGAGGGCCGCGCTCGAGGCGGACGGGGTGGCGCTCGATGCCGGGCGGCTGATCGCCTTGCGTGGCGCCGCGATCTTTGCGCGGAGGGGGGCGGGTTCGAGGGTCGTCACACCTGCGCCCGGCGGGCAGCCGGTACGGATGCGCGGCCACGGGCAGGAACTGGCGGAGCTGCGCGAATACGTGCCCGGCGACGATCTGCGCCATCTCGATGCGCACAGCACCGCGCGCACCGGCGTGCCGCATGTGCGGACCTGGCAGCAGGACCGCAGGCGCACCGTCTTTCTCGTCGCCGATTTCCGCCCATCGATGCTCTGGGGGCGGCGGCGCGCGCTGCATTCGGTCGCCGCCGCCGAGGCGCTCGCGCTGTGCGGCTGGCGCGCCATCGAGGCCGGGGGGCATGTCGCCGCGGTGGCGATCTCAGCGAACGGCCTCGACGGGACGGCCCCGCGCGGACGAAGGCAGGGAATGCTGGACGGGATCGGACTCCTCTGCCGCGCGCATCGCGGCGTGCTCGAACGGGCTGCGGCCGGCGAAGGGCAGGGGAGCTGCGGCGGGACGCTCGTGCCCGCGCTCGAGCATCTGCAACGCGCCGCGCCCTCGGGCGCGCTTGTCGTCCTCGCTTCCGGCTACGACGATCCGGGAGAGGGAGCCACGCGGGCCTGCGAAGGGGTGCTGCGCCGCCGGGAGCTGTGCCTGCTGCGGATCGAGGAGACGGAGGCCCTCCCGCCGGGCCGCTACCGCGTGGAACGGCTCGCCGGGGGCGGAAGGACATCCTGGCGCGCGACGGGCACCGCCGCGCGTCCGCGTCCCGCACAGCTCCCGCCAGGGGCGGTTCAGCTGCCGATCGATCCCGCCGCAGCGCCCGCGTCGATCGCGGACGTGATCGCCGCGACGGGGCTCTTCTGAGATGGCCGGAGAGCTGATGCCCGCGGATCTGCGCGCCGCCATGGCCGGTATCCGCCTGCCGCCCGACGCGGCGGGGGGACATCTGGGAGAGCTGTTCGCCGCCGCCGGCGCGGGGCTTCTGGGGGCGAGCCTTGCCGCGCTGCTGTTGAGCATGCTCGCCCGTCATGCACCCCGGCGCAGGCGCGCGGGCGGGCCGGTCACGACGGAGGCCCGGATTGCCGCGCTCGGCGGCCTTGAGGAAAATGCCCGCCGCAGGGCGCTCCTGTTGCTGATGCCACACGCCGAGCGCGCGCAATGGGCCACGCGTCTCTATCGGCCCGGATCGACCCCGCGCATCCACGAGCTCGAAGAGGCGTTGCGCGGGTCCGGCGGCCCCGGCAGGGTCCATGACGCCGGGACGGGCGCGTGATCGATTTCGCATGGCCATGGCTGCTGGTCTTGCTGCCGTTGCCGGCGCTCATGCGTCACCTGTTGCCACCCGTGGAGCCGCCGGGCGCCGCGCTTCGCGTGCCCGGGCGCCTTGCCGAGGAGATGCTGCACGATGACCATGGCAGCCACCCGGCCGAAACCTGGCGGCAGAGCGCGCCTCGCATGCTTCTCTGGGCGCTCATCGTGATCGCCGCGGCGGGACCTCGGCAGCTCCTACCGGTCCCCGCGCTCGAGGTTTCGGGCCGGGATCTCGCCATCGCCCTCGACCTGTCTGGCTCGATGGTGCGCACCGACTTTGTTCTGGATGCGCGCCCGGTCAGCCGCCTCGAAGCGGTCCAGACGGTGGGTGCCGCGTTCGTGCGCGGGCGCGGCGGCGACCGGGTGGCGCTGATCGTGTTCGGATCGCAGGCCTATGTCGCGGCGCCCTTCACCTTCGACACGGAGGCCGTGGCGCGCCGCATAGAGGAGGCGGCGATCGGTATCTCTGGCAGGGCCACGAACATGTCCGACGCGCTCGGCCTCGCGCTCTCACGGATGCGATCCTCGCAGGCCCGCGCGCGGGTCGTGGTGCTCTTGTCGGACGGGATCAACAATGCCGGCGCGGCGGCCCCCCGGGACGTGGCGCGCCTCGCGCGCCAGCTTGGCATCACGGTGCACACCATCGCGATGGGTCCCGAGGATACCCGGTCGAGCCCGGATGCGAACGGTGCCGTCGACGCCGCCGCGCTCGCGGATATCGCGCGGATCAGCGGCGGTACCGCCTTCCGTGTCCGCGACATGGACGATCTGCGGGAGGTGATGACGGCCATCGACCGTCTGGAGGCGGTCGAGGCCGAGGGGCTCGCGGCACAGATCCACCGCCCCTTGTGGGTCTGGCCGGGGGCCGCGGCCTTCCTCCTTGCGCTGGTGCAGATCAGGCGGTCCGGGGCATGAACGCTTTGGAATTTCTCCGGCCCGCCTGGCTTCTTGCCCTCGTGCCGATCCTGCTGGCGGCAGGGGCCGCGCGGCGCGCTCCGCCGGGGCTCGGCAGCTGGCGGGACGCGATCGATCCGCAACTGCTCGCGGCGATGGAGCGTTTCGGGCGGATCAGCGCCGAGCATGGCGCGGCCCGGTTGCGCGCCGCTTGCGCGGTGGCCGTCCTTCTGGCCATCGCCCTCGCCGGGCCATCGGTCACGAAACGCGAGGCGGCAGGCTTCCGCAATCTCGACGGCACCGTCTTCGTGCTCGACGCGTCGGATGCGGCGGTGGCGGCGCCGGGCTGGCGCAGGCTTGCGGTGGCCGGGCGGATCGGCACGGAGGGCCTGGGAACACGTCCCGCCGCGCTCGTCGTTTTCGGCGGCGATGCCTATGTCGCCAGCGACATGAGCGCCGATCACCGCGCGCTCGGCCAGACAATGCTCCTTGTCGGCCCGCAAACGATCCCGGATCCCGGGCAACGCCCCGAACTGGGTCTCGCCGCCGCGCTGCGGTTGCTCGAGGACGCGCAGATCCTGGCCGGCGATATCGTGCTTCTGACCGATGGGGGCCGGCTCGGGGGTGCCGCGGTATCAAGGCTCGCCGAGGACATCGCCGATCGCGGCGCACGCCTTTCGGTGGTCAGCCTTTCGGCCTCCGGCGCGGCGGCCGAACTGGCCGCGCGTGGCGGCGGCCGGCAATTCGATCCGGTCCGGCCGGAGGCGCTCACCGCGTTCCTTGCACAGGAGACGAGGGAGCGTCTCGTCGCGCTCGGCATCCCTCTTTCGCTGCGCACCGATCTTGGTCCGTGGCTGCTGCTCTCGGCCCTTCTGCCGGCGGGTCTTCTGCTGCGCCGGAGCCGGACATGAGCGTCCGTGCCCGCATTGCGGCCGGCGCTCTTGCGGGGCTGTTCCTTCTCGCCATCTCGGTGCTTCTGGGCGGGGGCGCGCCGCTCGGCAGGGTCTTGATGGCGGTTGGAACGCCCCACCTGGCGGCGCCGCTCTTCGGGCAGGATGAGTGGCGCGGCGCGGCGCTCTATCGCGCGGGACGGTTCGCGCAGGCCACCGAAGCTTGGCGCGCCGATGACGGGCTGAACCTTGGCAATGCCCTTGCCGCCCAAGGCCGCTACGCCGCCGCGCTCGAGGCGTTCGATGTCGCGCGCGCCGGCGGGGACATGGAAGCGGCGCGCAATTTCGACCTGCTGGCCGCATTCTATGCCGGTCTCGAGATCGACCCCGGCGCGGTGGCGGTCTTCGGCCGGCCCGATGAGGCAGGAGCGCGCGCGGAGGCGTCGATCGGCAAGGGAAACGGGCGCGCCGCATCGAGCGGCGACGGCGCGACCAACCGGGGCGCCCTCCTTGGCCTGCCCGAATTGGAAAGTCGCGGACAGACCGGTGTGCGCAAGGTTTTCGATGCCCGCTTCGTCAGGGCGGACGAGCGCTGGCTCGACACGCTCGACGATGTGCCCGGACGGTATCTCGATGCCCGGATCGCCTACGAACGCAAGCGCCGTCTCGCGGGCGGTCAGGAAGGGCGCCCATGAACGCGGCCCTCCTGCGCCAGGTTCTTGCCGCCGCGCTCGCCCTGCTTGCCGCCTGCCACGGCGCGGGCGCGCAAAGCCGCGATGTTGCCCCCGACGATCTCGCGCTGCGGGTGACGCTCGAGCGTCCCGATGCCGTCCCCTTCGTCCAGGAGCTCGTTCTGCTGACCGTCGAGGGGGTCTACAGGCGGCACATAACGCTGGAAAAACTGCTCCAGCCGGCCTTGCCGGATTTCGACTGGATGCAGCTTGGCGAGGATGCGTGGTTCGACAGCGTGCTGGACGGGCGCAAGGTGAAGAATTTCCGCCGGCGCATGGCGCTTTTCGCGCAGGTGCCCGGCCGCCTGACCATCCCGTCATTCACCCACGAGCTGCATCTGACCGACGAGAGCGACGACTGGTTCGCCCATTCCGTGACATCGGCGCCGATCGAGATCGAGGTGCGCCCGAAACCCGATGTCGATGGCTGGTGGCTTCCGGTCAGCCGGCTAACCGTCGCCGACAGCTGGTCGAACCCGCCCGACCAACTCGCGCCGGGGGAGGGCGTGCTGCGGATCGTGCGGATCGAGGCCACGGGTGTCGGGCCCGAGGCGATCCCGCCGATGCCCGACCTGAGATCGCCGTCGGGCCACGTCTTCGCCCATCCCGAGAAACGCCTGATCGAGCTTTCGCCCCAGGGTCCGGTCTCCATCGCGTTCTGGCGCTGGACGGTGCAGCCGGGCCCGCGCGGAACCGCGATCCTCGAGCCGTTCGGCTTCGACTATTTCGACACGCAGACGCGGCAGATGCGCCATGTGGAGATCACCGCGCAGCGGGTCGCCCACGAGGCGCTCGGCCGATCGCCCGAGGCGCCGCCGCCCCCCGCGCCATGGAGGCTGAGCGCGTGGCCCCTTGCCCTTGCGGCCCTTGTCGGGATGGGCGGCGGGGCGGCGGTGTTCCTGGCCGGGCGCGCGCCGGACCGCCTCTGCGTCGCCGGGCGCCTCGCAAGCCATGCCGCGCGGCGGGTGCGGCGATGGCATGCCGGCGCGCGGCTCCTGCTGGCCGCATGGCGCGGTGATCTGCCGGCGCTGCGCCGCACCGCGCGGGGCTACGCCGCCATTGCGGGCGATGGCCGGCCCTCGCCGCATCACGCCCGGTGCCTCCGGCACCTCGATGCGCAGATCTTCGCACCGAACATGCCGCCGCTGCGCTTCGTGCAATTCGCGCGCGAGATGCTGTCCAATGGCGGCGGGGCACGGTCGGGAAAGCCGGACGCCAAGGGGGATCGCACCCCCGCACCGGGCTCCTGAGGAGTTGCTTTATCCATAATTCTGGCGCTACCTTCCAGAAGGGGAGGAACGCTCATGGGCAGCAACGAGAAAGCACAGGGCGGCGCGCGGATCGGCTCGGTCCTGGTGATCGACGATCATCCGCTTTACGGCGAGGCGCTCGGCATCGCGCTCGGAGAGGTTTTTCCCGGCTGCGAGATCAGGACGCAGACGACCCTCGCCGGTGCGATCGCAGCCCTGGACGAGGGGTTCTCGCCGGAACTGATCATGCTCGATCTCAAGCTGCCGGACGTGACCGGGATCAGCGGCTTCCAGAGCCTGCGCACCCATGTTCCGGACGTCCCGATCACGGTGATCTCGGCCCTCACCTCCAGCGAGGTCATCGAGGCGCTGATGGCGGCCGGGGCGGCGGGTTTCATCCCGAAGGACATCTCGTCGCAGGGGTTGCGCACGGCGCTCGGTCTCGTGCGCGACGGCCACCGCTACGTGCCGCCCAGCCACCACGCGCCGCCGCCCTCCAAGGAGCAGGGACGCGGCCCGACCGTGGCGCAGATCTGCGACCGGATCGCGGATCTGACGCCGCAGCAGGCGCGGATCATGAAGCTGATCTGCGCGGGCAAGCCGAACAAGCAGATCGCCTATGAGATGTCCCTCGCCGAGGCGACGGTGAAGGCCCACATCACCGCTCTTCTCAGGCGGCTCGGGGTGCAGAACCGGACGCAGGCGGCGGTCCTCGTCGAGAACGCCAATATCGAGCTCGGCGCCGGGATGAGCGATGCCGATGCCCGCAGTTTCCTCAGTCAGTGAGGCGGGGCGGATGGATGGCGGCAAGCCGCAATCCCCGGACCCGGCCTTGATCGAGGTCGGCGTCTCGCGCGGCCGAAACGCGCAGAGCGCGGCACGGGAGGCGGCGGCCCAGATCGACGTCGCGCGCGCCTGTTTCGTGCAGGCCTTCGTGCCAGCGCATCTCGCCGGGCCCGGCCTTGCCGAGGCCCTCGCCGCGGTGCTGCCGGGCGTTCCCGTCTTCGGCTGCACCACCGCGGGACAGATTACGCCGCGCGGCTACGAGGATGACGCGCTGCTGCTGATCGCCTTCTCGCGCCGGCATTTCCGCTGTGCCTCGTTGCTTCTCTCGCCGCTCGCGCCCCTGTCGATCGAGGCGGTCGCCACCAGCGCGCGGCGCCTCGCGGCAAGCTTCTCCCATACCGCCGGATGGAGCCGCCTGGCGCTTTTGTTCTGTGACGGTCTGAGCAAGCAGGAGGACATCCTCGCCGCGGCGCTCGAAGCCGGGCTCGACGATGTTCCCGTCTTCGGGGGCTCGGCCGCGGACGCCTTGGAGTTCTCCCGCACCTTCGTTCTGCATGGCGGCGTCTTCCATCCTTCCGCGGGTCTCGTGCTGCTGCTGGAGACCGATCTCGAATTCGCCGGCATCGGCTTCGATCATTTCGTGTCGACCGAGAAACGCATGGTGGTCACGCGCGCCATCCCGGAGGAGCGTCTCGTGCTGGAGCTGAACGGCGCGCCGGCGGCGGCGGAATATGCGCGCCTCGTCGGCTGCGCGCCGTCCGATCTGTCGCCGCAGGTCTTTGCCGAGAACCCGGTACTCGTGCGCAGCCGCACCGTCTGGCATGTCAGGGCGATCCAGGGGGTGGCGGCGGATGGCGGGCTCGCCTTTCTCTCCGCGATCGATGACGGGCTTATCCTGACGCTGGGCCGCAGCACCGAGATCCTGCGCCGCCTCGATCAGGGCCTGGGCGGCGCGCCCGGTGCCCAGGCCCGGTTCATCCTCGGCTTCGACTGCTACCTGCGCAAGCTCGAGATCGAGCAGAAGGACCTGCGCGAGGCGGTCTCCGAGCGGCTGCGCGCGCATAACGTCCTGGGCTTCAATACCTATGGCGAGCAGCATCTTGGCGTTCACGTGAACCAGACCTTCGTGGGCGTGGCCTTTCACGGACCGCGCCGAACGGGCCTCGAATGATCGATCCCGACGCGCCGCCGGATGTGCAGATCGCCCGCCAGGCGCGCATCATCGATGCGCTGATCCGCCGGGCGGGGCGTGAACACGATGTCGGCGGCTCGGCCTACGCGCTGTTCCAGTCGGCAATCACCCTGCAAAGCGAGGTCTGGGCAAAGACCCGGGATCTCAAGGACGCGCTCGACACGCTCGGCCGCGCTTCCGACGAGCTGGAGATTGCCCGTTTCGACAGCGCCCGCTCGCGCACCGCGCTCGCCGAGGCCCTCGGCACGATGGAGGGGGGCTTCGCCCTTTTCGCGGACGGCCGGCTGCATGTGTGCAACGAGCTGTTCCGCCTGCTCCTGCCGGACATGACGGCGCGCATCGTGCCGGGACTCGCGCTCACCGAATATCTGTCCGCCCTGTCGAGCAGCGAATGGGTCCTCGATCCCGAGGCGGCCGATCCGGACATGCGCGCGGCGCTTCACGGACCGCCGGGGCAGGGCGCGCAGTCCAGCTTCGTCCTCGCGCTGCGCGGCGATCGCTGGTTCCAGGTCAGCCAGCAGACGACGAGTTCCGAGAACACGGTCCTTTTGCTGACGGAGATCAGCGGCCTCGTCCGGCGCAACCGGCACGAGAAGGACCGCCTGATCGACCGGCAGGCCCATTACCTGCAGGCCGCCTTCGACCACATGAGCCTCGGCATCGCGACCTTCTCGGCCGATGGCCTCCTGATGATCCGCAACGGACGGTTCGACGAGCTTCTCGGCCTGCCTTACGCCCTGTCGCAGAAGGGCGCGCGGTTCCCGCAGGTCCTGCACGCCATCCGGCGCAGCCACCAGCTTGTGGAGGCGGAGCCCGAAAAAGCCGAGCGCTGGCCGCGCAAGCTGGGCTCGGAAGGGTGGTTGCAGGAACGTCTTCGCCACCGGGACGGCAGGGTGATCGACCTGCATGTGCACCGCCTGCCCGATGACGGGCTGCTGGTCGATGTCAACGACGTGACGCTCGAACATCGGGCGACCGAGCTTCTTGAGCGGCGGGTGGCGCGGCGCACCGCCGAGCTGACCGCGGCCAACGCCCGCCTGAGCGAGCAGCACGCGCGCCAGCGCCGCGTCGAGGAAGAGCTGCGCCTTGCCAAGGAGCGCGCCGAGGAGGCGGTCACCACGAAATCGCGCTTCCTCGCGGCGGCGAGCCACGATCTGCTGCAACCGGTCAACGCCGCGCGCCTGCTGATCTCCACGATGCATGCGCGCGAGACATTGGTGCCGGAGCACCTGGAACGCCTCGCCGGCTCCTTCGATTCGATGGAGGCGATCCTGCATGCGCTTCTCGACATCTCGCGTCTCGACAGTGCCGGCATCACGCTGAACCGCGAACCCATCGCGGTTGCCGACCTTCTCGAGGGGATCGCCCGCGATACGGCGCCCCTCGCCGCGCGGCGCGGCCTCGGCCTGCGGATCGTGCCCACCCGCGCCTGGGTGATGTCGGACCGGCACTACCTCGTACGGTCCCTGCAGAACCTCGTCACCAATGCGATCCAGTATACCCAGAAGGGGCGCATCCTTGTCGGCTGCCGCCGCTGCGGCGATGACCTGCGGCTCGAGGTCTGGGATACCGGCATCGGGATCGCGCGGGAGGATCGCGACCGCATCTTCGAGGAATTCACCCGCGCCAGCGGAACCACCGCGGGCTCGAATGTGGGCCTGGGCCTGTCCATCGTCGAGCGGGCCTGCCGGCTTCTGGGGCACGAGGTCACGCTGCGATCGGAGCCCGGGCAGGGATCGGTCTTCGGCATCCGCCTGCCGCGCGCCAAGGTCGCGCCGCGCGCGCCGCAGGAGCGTGATTTCCCGGTAGCGCCGCATCTGGCAAGCGATCTCATCGCCCTCGTGATCGAGAACGATGCCGATGTGCTCTTCGCCACGACGCAGCTTCTCGAGAGCTGGGGCGCGTCGGTGCTGCCGGCCGCGAACGGGGCCGAGGCCGCCGCCCTGGTGCGCGATATCGGAATGGTACCCGACATCGTGCTCGCCGATCAGCAGCTCGATCACGGCGAGACCGGGCTTGAGGTGATCGCGGCGCTCAGGGCCGATCACGGCGCCGCGCTTCCGGCGCTTGTCATTTCGGCCGATCGCTCGCCCGAGCTGCGCTCCGAGGCCGCCCTGGCGGGGATCACCATCCTCGAGAAACCTGTCCAGCCGGGGCGCTTGCGCGCGCTCATCGAATGGCAGACCAGGCCGGATACCGACGAAAGTATTCCATGACTGCGGCAGGCCGCCGGTTAGGCTGACCTGCAAGGAGGACGAGACATGAGCAAGACAGGCAAGTTGGCACGACCGGGACTGGCGATCGCCCTTGCGGCCCTGCTCGCCGCGGCCCCATCGGGCGCGCAGGAGAGCGGCGGCGGAGGCGAAGGCGCGGCCCCTGTTGGCGGCGGCGCGCTCACCGGCGCCGAGGAGACGTATGATCTGCTCTTTCGCGGCGGCACGCTTGACGAGATCGACGGTGGCCTCGTCTACACGCGCAAGGTGCGCAACACCGCGGCGCCAGAAGCCGCCGCGCGCGACACCGGCACGATCGAGATCGGCTTCGAGGAGGGCTCCGGCGACACCCCCCGCCTTGCGGCGATGCGATTCCATCAGGATGACCGCAGCAAGGGTATCGGAAGCTTTCCGGCCAGCGTCGGAAACCCCGTCATCATGTATTTCGTGGAATCTGTGATCCGTGACATGGCCGAGACGGCCGGCGGCAGCCCGTTCTACATCCGCAACCGCGTCAAGGATGCACTCGTGCAGCCCGCCGAGGTCGAAACGGTGACCTTCGAGTTCGACGGCACGCAGGTCGAGGGCCGGGCCGTGACATTGAGACCTTTCCAGAACGATCCCAACCGCGACAGGATGCAGGGCTTCGGCGATCTCGCCCTGACCGTGACGATGTCGGAGGCCGTTCCGGGGTGGTATCATGGCCTGACGGCCGAAATCGAAGAGGATGCGGGCACGGACGGCGCGCGCTCGGACTACCGCTCGGTCATGACCTTCGAGGGTATGGCGGGGGAGACTGCGCGATGACGGGTGCACTGGCCGCGTGCCGCCGCGCCGCCGCGCCGATCAGGGGCGGTCTCCGCGGGTCAGGCCTGGCGGGCCGTCTTTCCACGAGAGGTTTGATTGGCGCCGGCCTTGTCGCGGCCTGCCTTGCCGGGACGGCGCCGCATTCGGCGGCGCAGGGCACAGCGCCCGTGCAGAGCGATGCCGCGCGCGCGCTCAATGACTATCCGACCATCGCAAGGGCCGATTACGTCTTTGGCTGCATGGCCGCGAACGGGCAGGGGCGTGACGTCCTGATCCGCTGTTCCTGCTCGATCGACCGGATCGCCTCGATCCTGCCCTACGAGCGGTATGTCGAGGCCGAGACCGTCCTGTCGATGCAGCAGACGGGCGGCGAGCGCATGGCGATCTTCAGAAGCGCGCCCGCCGCGCTGACGATCGTCGCAGATCTGCGCCGCGCTCAGGCCGAGGCAGAGATCCTGTGCTTTCAGTGAGGCGCGCGCGCCGAGGCGGCGGCATGTCCGGCGCGGGTCAGCTTCCCGCCTCGACGACGAAGCTATGCTCGAAGAGGTTTCCTTCCGTGTCATGCGCCGTGACATGGAAGTTGGGTGCGCCATTGTCGGTATAGCCGAAGCGGAAGACCGGATTTTCCGAGATCGAAATCCCGCCCGTCATCGAAAAGAGAAGATCGTCGCCCTGCCGGACCTCGATCCGGTCGATGAAATGCGCAGGAATGAAAAGCTGCGTGATCTGGTCGCGTTGGAGGCCCGAATAGTTCGGATGGCGCAGCATGATCTGCGCCTCGGCGCGCCGGCCCGCCGCGCGCGGCTCGCCCGCCGCGCCATCGGGCATGAACTGGCGCAGTTTCATCAGGCCAAGGCCGGCAAGAGCCGTGCCGGGATCGCGAGAGGCCGGCGCCGAGCAGCCCCCGGATGCCTTCACGAAACGCCCGGTCATGAAATCCTCGCCGCCCTCGGTCCGCGCGATCACCCGGACATTGGAATATTGATCCACCCGGACCCGCAGCTCCAGATCGAGCGGTGCCATGGCCGCGCCGAACTCGAATTGCGCGGCCAGCGGCGCGGGGTTCTCGTCGATGACCACGCTCGCCGACACGATCCGCCGGTCCCCACCGCCCCGATGCAGGCGGATCGGAACCGTCGCAGCGTCGTTCGCGCGGTAGGGCGCCGTCATCTCGATCACCCCGGCGCCGTCTTGCGGTGTCCGCTCGCCCAGAATGTCATAGGCGATCTCCTCCCAGCTGCCGCCGGGCTGAAGCTGCGAGGGCGGGGGGGCGGCCTGCGCCGATACGGCCGACAGGGTCCCATGCGTCAGGACGGTCAAGGCGAGAAGGGCGGCAAGTCTGGACATGACGGCTCCATCACTGGTTCGGCGCTGCGATCATGGCATGAAAGCGGCCATGCGGCCATCGCTCCGATGGTCTGTGCTCGTGCGCGGGGGGGGCGCTGCTAGGCTTCCGGCGTGCCGGGGCCGGTCCCGGCGGCCTGCTGGGGAGACAGGACGATGTTCGAGGCGGTGCTTGCCCTCTGCCTTGCCGCGTCGCCGGAGACATGCCGCGATGCGCTTCTGCCGGGCTACGAGGCGATGGAGCGGGCGATATGCGAGGCGCGGCTTGCGGCCAACCCGCCCGATCGCCCGGCAGGCGCATCGGCCGCCGCGCGGCCGCGCTGCGTGCGCGCCGGGCCTGCGCTCTCGCTCGACGAGATCGCACCGGGCGTCTTCGTCCATGTCGGGCAGATCGCCGAACCCTCTGCGGCGAACGGTGCCGACATCTCAAATATCGGGGTGGTTATCGGCACGGAGGCGATCGCGGTGATCGATGCGGGGGGGGCGGCATGGATCGCGGAGGCGCTCTGGCGCGCGATCAGAAAGCGCAGCGCGCTTCCCCTGCATTATGTCATCCTCACGCATATGCATCCCGATCACGTCATGGGCGCCGACGTGCTGCGCCGGGCCGGCGCCGGCATCGTGGGCCATGCGCGCCTCTCCCGCGCCCTTGCCGACAGGCGCGCGAATTACTTCGAAAGCCTGAGCGCGCTGATCGGCGCGCGGCAGCTGCTGGGCAGTGGCGACGGTATCGGGGCGAACGGCCCCGAGATCCCGATCGAGGCGGGCGAGACCGTGCGGCTGGCGCTCGGGGGCCGCACCCTCGGCGTCCGGGCCTGGCCCAACGCGCATACCGGCACGGATGTCAGCGTGCATCTCGAAGAGGAGGGGCTGTTCTTCGCGGGGGATCTGCTCTTTGAGACGCATGTCCCGGCGCTCGACGGCTCCCTGACCGGGTGGCAGCGCACGTTGGAGGCGCTCGGCGCGCCGCCCGATACGCCACCGGCACTGCCAGAGCGGGCTGTTCCGGGACACGGGCCGGCCGTATTGCCATGGCCTGAGGGCGGGGAAGCGCTCGTCCGGTATCTCGATGTGCTGGCCTCGGATACCCGCAAGGCGCTCGCCGAGGGACAGAGCCTTGGCGCGGCGGTTCCGGGCATCGCTGTTTCGCAGGCCCCCTTCTGGGAGCTTTTCGACGCCTACAACCCCCGCAACGCGACCGTGGCCTATACCGAGCTGGAGTGGGAATGAGGGATCAATCGGCCGCTGCGCCCTGAAGCATCTGCGCGATCGCATAGAGCCGTTTCTCGATCAGAACGGGCGTTTCGCAGACATAGGTGAGCGCGCGCGCGCGATCGGTATAGATGCGCTCATCCCAGGCGATCTGTTCCTCGATCGCGTCGATCCGGTCGAAATCGGGCTCCGGCGCGCCGAGCGCCTCGTCCATTTCCACCCTTGCCGCATCGATCCGCGTGGCAAGCGCGATCTGGTCCAGCGAATAGCGCCCGATCCCCTCGATCACCGCGCGCCGGTCCCGGGCGAGCCGCTCGAACACCTGCGCGAAAATCGCGCCCATCATGCCGCGATCGGCGGCCTCTCCTTCGGCGAAGGCGTCGACCATCGCCTGCGCTTCTTCCAGATCGACGCGCCGCAGCGCGAGACGCTCGGCCAGCCCGGACGCCGCGGGCGCGACCGCGCCCGGCTCGATCGGGTCGGGCCACATCAGTCCGGCCGAGAGCGCCTCGACCTTGCGCTGGACGCAGGGCCATGTCGGATCGTCGAACTCGGCGGCGGGCAGGGGCCCGGCAAGCGTGGCGGCGGCGGTGGCGAATGCCAGCGCGGCGGCGCGGATGCGCGGCCATCCCGGCAAGCGGCTTTCGTTCATGGATCGGCCTCCCTGCCAGCGAGTGTATCGGAGGCGACCGCGCTGTCCAGCATGGCCGACACCAACCAAGGTCGGCATTGTTTGGCTTGGAATGCCATTGAATACTTTTCGAAACGCCGCCATGACGAACGGCCAAAAATCTGCCGAACGTAAGGAGTTCATGCATGAGAACCCGTGCAGCTGTCGCACTGGAAGCCGGTAAGCCTCTCGAGGTTATGGAAGTCAATCTCGAAGGCCCGAAGGCCGGCGAGGTCCTCGTCGAGATCAAGGCGACCGGGATTTGCCACACGGACGAGTTCACCCGCTCTGGCGGCGATCCCGAGGGGATCTTCCCCGCGATCCTGGGCCATGAGGGGGCGGGCGTCGTGCTCGAGGTCGGCGAGGGCGTGACCACGCTCAAGCCCGGCGATCACGTGATCCCGCTCTACACCGCGGAATGCCGGGAATGCGAATATTGCCTCAACCCCAAGACAAACCTGTGCCAGGCGGTGCGGGCGACGCAGGGGCAGGGGGTGATGCCGGATGGCACGACGCGCTTCTCGATGCTCGATGGCACGCCGATCTATCACTACATGGGCTGCTCGACCTTCGCCAATCACACGGTCCTGCCGGAGATCGCGCTTGCCAAGGTGCGCGAGGACGCGCCCTTCGACAAGATCTGCTACATCGGCTGCGGCGTCACCACCGGGATCGGCGCGGTGATCAACACCGCCAAGGTCGAGATCGGCTCGACCGCCATCGTCTTCGGCCTGGGCGGTATCGGTCTCAACGTGATCCAGGGACTGCGCCTGGCCGGGGCCGATCAGATCGTCGGCGTCGATCTCAATGACGACAAGGCCGAGATGGCCCGCAAGTTCGGCATGACCGATTTCGTGAATCCCAAGAAGATCGATGGCGACATCGTGGCCCACCTGGTCGAGCTGACCGGCGGCGGCGGCGACTATACCTTCGACGCGACGGGCAACGTGAATGTCATGCGGCAGGCGCTCGAGTCGGCGCACAAGGGCTGGGGCGAGAGCATCATCATCGGCGTCGCCGGCGCGGGCCAGGAGATCTCGACGCGGCCCTTCCAGCTTGTCACCGGCCGGGTCTGGCGCGGCACCGCTTTCGGCGGCGCACGGGGCCGCACCGATGTGCCCAAGATCGTCGATTGGTACATGGACGGGAAGATCGAGATCGATCCGATGATCACCCACACGATGAGCCTCGACGACATCAACAAGGGTTTCGATCTCATGCACGAGGGCAAATCCATCCGCGCCGTCGTCACCTTCTGAGGGAAGTATGGAAAGCATCGCCAGGAACCGGAGCTTCGGCGGCACCCAGACGGTCTACCGCCATGCGTCGAAGGTCTGCGACACGCAGATGACCTTCGCCGTCTACCTGCCGCCGCAGGCGGAGGACGGGCCGGTTCCGGCGCTGTGGTACCTGTCGGGGCTGACCTGCACCCATGAGAACGCCATGGTGAAGGGCGGCTTCCAGGAGCATGCCGCCGAGCATGGGATCGCCCTCATCTTCCCCGATACATCGCCGCGCGGCGAGGGCGTGGCCGATGACGAGGCCTATGACCTTGGCCAGGGGGCGGGGTTCTATCTCAACGCGACCCGCGCCCCCTGGTCGGGCCATTACCGCATGTATGACTACGTTCTGGAGGAGCTGCGCGACCTGGTCTGCGGCGCGCTGCCGCTGAACGGCGACCACGGGATCACCGGCCATTCGATGGGCGGCCACGGCGCCCTGACCCTGGCGCTGCGCAACCCCGACAAGTTCCGCTCGGTGAGCGCCTTCGCCCCGATCGCCAACCCTTCGCAATCCGACTGGGGCCGCAAGCAGCTCAGCGCCTATCTCGGCGACGATGAGAGCAACTGGGCCGATCACGATGCCACCTCGCTCATGCGCGAGAACGGCTGGCCGGGCGATGTCCTGATCGACCAGGGAAGCGATGACCAGTTCTTCGACCTGTTGCGTCCGCAGGCCCTCGCGGATGTCATGACCCGGACGCGGCAGGCGGGCTCCTTCAGGATCCAGCCGGGCTACGATCACAGCTACTTTTTCGTCTCGACCTTTGCCGGCGACCATGTAGCGTGGCATGCGCAGCGCCTTTTCGGGCGCCGATCCAATGGAGGAAAACCCCAATGAGAACGACAATCGCAACCACCGCGGCCCTGATGCTGTCGCTCGCCGCAGGAAGCGCCCTTGCCGGCAGCCATTCCAGCGAAGAGGCGATGAGCGAGGAGGCCAAGACCGCGATGATGGAGCAGATCACCGGAGACGCCGACGAGGGCGAGAAGGTGTTCCGCAAGTGCAAGGCCTGCCATGCCGTTGGCGAGGATGCGCGGAACAAGGTCGGCCCGCATCTCAACGGTGTCGTCGGCCGCGCGGCGGGCAGCGTGGAGGATTACACCTATTCCAGCGCGCTGATGGAGAAGGCCGAGGAGGGCCTCATCTGGACCCCCGAGGAGCTCGCGGCCTTTCTCGAGAACCCGCGCGATTACCTGCCCGGCACCAAGATGTCCTTTGCCGGCCTGCGCAAGCAGGAGGATCGCGACGACGTGATCGCGTATCTGGCCCAGTTCGACATGGATGGAATGACGATGAAGGAGGACAATTGACGCGAGTGATCTGATCGGAGGGAGGAGAACCAATCCGGTCGAGCATCTCGCGGGCTGCCGGCATGCCCGGCAGCCGCAATCTGGAAGACATTAACGTTCAGGGAGATGAAGATGAGGAAGCTTAGTGTTTTGACTTCTGTCGTAGCTCTCGCCACTGCCGGAATGGCCAGTGCGAATGAGGGACTGCAGGAAATCATCAACGACCCGGCAAACTGGGGCATCCAGACCGGCGATTACAAGAACCAGCGTTATTCCAAGCTCGACAAGATCAACAAGGACAACGTCAAGGACCTCCAGGTCGCGTGGACCTTCTCGACCGGCGTGCTGCGCGGTCACGAAGGATCGCCCCTCGTGGTCGGGGACATGATGTATGTCCACACGCCCTTTCCCAATACCGTCTATGCGCTCGATCTGACCCAGGAGGGCAAGATCAAGTGGAAGTACGAGCCCAAGCAGAACCCGGACGTGATCCCGGTGATGTGCTGCGACACGGTGAACCGCGGTGTCGCCTATGCCGATGGGAAGATCTTCCTGCATCAGGCCGATACGACCGTGGTCGCGCTGAACGCCGATACGGGCGCCGTCGAGTGGAGCGTCCAGAACGGTGATCCCAGCAAGGGCGAGACCAACACCGCGACTGTTCTGCCGGTGAAGGACAAGGTCATCGTCGGCATCTCAGGCGGCGAGTTCGGCGTTCGCGGTCACGTCACCGCCTATGACATCGAGAGCGGCGAGCAGGTCTGGCGCGCCTATTCCATGGGCCCTGACGAGGACATCCTCGTCGATCCCGAGAACACCACCCACCTGGGCGAGCCCGTCGGCGAGAATTCCGGCACCAATACCTGGGAAGGCGATCAGTGGATGATCGGCGGGGGCACTACCTGGGGCTGGTACAGCTACGATCCCGAGGCCGATCTTGTCTATTACGGCACCGGCAACCCCTCGACCTGGAACCCCGCGCAGCGTCCGGGTGACAACCGCTGGTCGATGACCATCATGGCGCGCGATCCCGATGACGGGATGGCCAAGTGGTTCTACCAGATGACCCCGCATGACGAGTGGGATTACGACGGGGTCAACGAGATGATCCTGACCGAGCAGCAGATGGATGGCGAGGAGCGCCAGCTTCTGACCCATTTCGACCGGAACGGACTGGGCTATACCCTCGACCGCATCTCCGGCGAGCTGCTGGTGGCCGAGAAGTTCGACCCGGCCGTCAACTGGACGACCGGCGTCGACATGGACGAGAACAGCGATCAGTACGGCCGCCCGCAGGTCGTCGCTGATTACTCGACCGAACAGAACGGCGAGGATGTCAACTCCACCGGCATCTGTCCCGCGGCACTCGGCTCCAAGGATCAGCAGCCGGCGGCCTATTCGCCCGACACGGAACTCTTCTACGTGCCGACGAACCACGTCTGCATGGATTACGAGCCCTTCCGCGTCTCCTACACCGCCGGTCAGCCCTATGTCGGCGCGACGCTGGCGATGTATCCCGCCCCCGACAGCCATGGCGGCATGGGCAACTTCATCGCCTGGGACAACGTCAAGGGCGAGATCAAGTGGTCCCTGCCCGAGCAGTTCTCGGTGTGGTCGGGTGCGCTCGCGACGGCCGGCAACGTGGTCTTCTACGGCACGCTCGAAGGCTATCTCAAGGCGGTGGATGCCACGACCGGCGACGAGCTTTACAAGTTCAAGACCCCGTCGGGCATCATCGGCAACGTCATGACCTACGAGCATGACGGCAAGCAGTATGTCGGCATCCTGTCGGGCATCGGCGGCTGGGCCGGTATCGGCCTCGCGGCCGGTCTGACCAACCCCAATGACGGTCTGGGCGCGGTGGGCGGCTATGCCGCGCTGAGCGACTATACCGCGCTTGGCGGACAGCTGACCGTGTTCGCCCTGCCGAACTGAGCCGAGGCCAGTGGATGATGCGGGCGCCGGCGCGAGGATGATCTCGCGCCGGCGCCATCCTTCCCTTGCAGCCGAAAGGTCTTGATCCCCATGATGCGGACTGTATCCGTGAAGATCGCGCTCGCCGCGGCCCTGGCCCTCGCGCCCGCCGCCCTCAGCGCGCAGAGCTGGAGCGACCAACCCGTCGATCCGGAGAAGTCGCAGGACGCCGCGGCCATCGCCTATGACGAAGGCGGGCGTTACTATACCGAGGACGACGTTCCCACATATAACCTGGCCGAGGATGGCACCGTCGACTGGATGACCTTCTCGGGCTTCCGCCGCTACCATTCCGAATGCCATGTCTGCCACGGTCCCGACGGCGAAGGCTCGACCTACGCGCCGAAGATCAAGAACTCGGCCGTGAACATGGATTACTACGATTTCTACGACGTCGTCGTGAATGGCCGCCAGAACGGCAATTCCGTCATGCCTCACTTCGGAGACAACCCGAATGTCATGTGCTACCTCGACGACATATACGTCTATCTCAAGGCACGCGGCATGGACGCGGTCCCGCGCGGGCGGCCCGGCAAGAAGGAAGCCAAGTCCGATGAGATCAGGGAAATGGAAGATGCCTGCATGGGCTGATGCCATGCGGGGCCTTGCCGCGGCCGTGCTCGCCACGGTCGTATCGGCGGCTCCGGGCATGGCGCAGACTTCCGACCTCGTCTCGAAGACGGCGTTCCGGGTCTGCGCCGATCCGGCGAACTACCCGATGTCCGACCGAGAAGAGCGCGGCTACGAGAACCGGCTCGCGGAGCTGTTCGCCCGCGAGCTGGATCTGCCGGTGGACTACACGTGGTATCCGATGGCGACGGGCTTCATCCGCAACACGCTGCGCGGCAATCGCTGCGATGTCGTGATGGGTTATGCGCAAGGCCACGAGCTGGTGCTCAACACCAACCACTACCTCGTCTCCGCCTATACGCTCGTCGTGCCGAAATCGGGACCGCTCGCGGATGTGGACCATCTGGCGGACCCGGCATTGAAGGATCGCAGGATCGGTGTCGTGGCCGGAAGTCCCCCGGCCGATCACATGGCGCGCAACGGCCTCATCGCGAAGGCGCGGCCCTACAGTCTCATGGTCGACCGGCGCTATGAATCGCCCGTCAGCGACATGCTTGCCGATCTCGATGCCGGTGAAATCGATGCCGCCGTGATCTGGGGGCCGCTTGCCGGTCCGCTGGTCAAGGAAACCTACGCCGACCGGCTCGTCGTCATCCCGCTGATCAAGGAGGAGCTTCCGCCGCGCCTGTTTTTCCGCATCACCATGGGCGTGCGCCAGGGCGAGAAGGTCTGGGAGCGCAAGCTCAATTCCCTGATCCGGCGCAATCAGGCGGAAATCGACACGATCCTCCGGGAGGCCGGCGTCCCGCTCATCACCGACATGGGTGATGCGGTTCGGGAGGCCGCCCGGTGAGACACGCGGTCCGGGGTGCCTTCCTGTTCGCCCTGGCCTGCGCGTTTTCACCCCCCGCGAACGCGCAGCCGGCCGAGCCGGACGGCTACAGGATGGAGGCCTATCGCGGACCCGTTCCCGCGACGCTGGAGGGGGCCGACGTCCTCGACACCGCGATGGCCCGCGACGCCTGGTCCGGGGGCGAGGCCGTGTTCATCGACGTGCTCCCGCATGCGCCCAGGCCGCCCAACCTTCCGGAGGGGACGATCTGGCGCGAGCGTCCGCGACAGTCGATCCCCGGGGCGATCTGGCTTCCGAATGTCGGCTACGGTGCGATCGCGCCCCAGACGGAGGCTTATTTCCGAAACGGGATCGAAGCCGTCCTTGCGGGGGATGGCAACCGGATGCTGGTCTTCTTCTGCCTCGCGGAATGCTGGATGTCGTGGAACGCGGCCCGGCGGGCGGTCCGATGGGGTTATCCGCATGTCGCATGGTATCCGGGGGGTACCGATGGCTGGGCCGCCGAGGGACTGCCGCTCGAGCCGGTCACGCCCATGCCCGGAATGCCCTGAAACGGGCGCGGGTGCGGTCAGGGCGCGATGATGAACCGTCCGAATGCGCGCGGGCCATCGCCGGTCTCCACCTCGCCCAGCGTTTCGAGCGTGCGCGGATCGATCAGCGTGACGGTGTTGGAAAACCAGTTGGCCACGACCAGCGGTCCATCGCTTCCGGCCACCGCGACACCTTCGGGATATTCGCCGACCTCGAGCGTATGGCTCACCTCCAGCGTCTCGAGATCGATCACGCTGAGCGTGCCGGCATATTGGTTCGTCACGAAGGCCCGCCCCTGCGCGAAGGCGATGCCGTAGGGGCGCGCGCCTACCGGAACAAGGGCCAGCTGCGTGCCGTCGCGGGGGTCGATGACACTGACATCATCGCTGCCGACATTCGCGACGAAAAGCCGGTCGCGGGGATCGAAGGCAAGGCCGAAAGGCCGGCTGCCCACCGGGATACTGCGCCGGGGCGCGCTGCCCCCGATATCGAAGAGGCTGACGGCATTGGAGTCGCGATCGGCCGAGGCAAGCCAGCGCCCGCTATGCGATATGTCGAGCCCCGCCGGGGCGCTGCCGCTTTCCAGCGTTCCGGTCAGGCGCATCCGGCGCGCGTCGATCTCCCAGATCCGCGCGTTATACCAGTCGGATACGTAAAGACGCCCGCGCGCCGGATCATGCACGATGCCGATCGGGCCGCCATCGAGACGGATCGCGCCCAGCTGCGCGCCGTCCGGGCCGAAGCGGCGCACGGTCTTGTCCTCCGGCGACACGGTAAAGATCCCATCAAGGCTTGCCGCCACGCCCGCGGGTTTCCCCGGCACCGGAATGCGCGCCGTCTCCTTCCGGGCATCCAGGTCGATGATGCTCAGATCCTCGCTGCCCTGGTTGGTGACATAGGCAAAATCGCCCGCGACCCCTTGCGAAGCCGCGAGCGTCAGTGCCAGCCAAAGGAAGGCCGGGAGATTACTCGGCCGCGCCAAAGCGCTCCACCAGGGCATCCAGCCCGGCTTGATAGACGCCGGTGACAGCGGCGATCGCGGCCGCATCGTCGAGCTCGGCGGGCGGATCGTTGTTGGGATAGCCGCGATAGAAGGCGCCGCGCCATTCCACCTCGGAGCCGCCATCCTCGCGCGGCTTGACCGTCAGATGCGAGGAGTAGTTCGTGACCGGCAGAACCTCGACCGCGACATCCTCGATCCGGTAGGAATAGCTCATCTTCTCGTCGCTGTGCTTGTAGAGCAGTTCGGAGATGGTCGGGCCGCCCTGCTCGCCCAGCGTCAGGACGCGCGTCGCGTCGATCTCGTTCCCGTTCTTGCCGATCTGCGAGTGGACCGCCGGATGCCAGCTCATGTCCTGGAAATTGCCGATCGCCTGCCAGACCTCTTCGGGAGATGCGGCAACGTCCACGCTCAAGGTGACTTTCTGCCGGGTCGGGCCATGGGCGAGTGCCAGTCCCGGCAATGCGAGCGCCAGGAGCAGGACCGCCAGGCGAGTGATGTGGATCATTGAACGTCTCCGGTTTCAAAGAAGTGGTTCTTGAGGATGTAGCGCACACCGCGCAGCCACGATTCGTCCGTGTTGGAGCGGATGTCGACCGAGCGTCCCCGCACCATGTCCCCCGTCCGCGTCTCGCGTAGAACGAGGTTCATCGACAGGATCAGGTTCGAGACCTTCTGCACCTCTCCCACGAGCACGTAATCGGCGCCGAGCGTCTGGCCCATGCGAAGCTCACACCCGTAGCAATTCGCCGGATTGACGGTCGCCTCGAGGGTCTGGGCGACGGGGGCCGTGTCGAGAAGGGTGAAGCCCTCCTTCTCGAAGCGCGCGCGCGCGGTTTCCTCAAGCAGCATGACCCGCTCAGCCTCATCGGCGCGCGCACCGAAATAGGCACCCTCGGTCGAGGTGTCGAGAAAGGTGATGCCGAGGAAGGCGACGCTGCCGCGCGGCAGCGGATCCGCTGGGGCGGGCTGCGCGTCGGCGACCGAGGACAGACCCAGGAAAAGCATGCAGACAAGGGCGTCAAACGGTTTCATGGGACTCAAGTTAACGGCGCAGGGGGAACCCGCAATACGCCAAAAGTATCGGTTTTGACTTCTCGAATCCTTCTGCCATAGTTCGAGCAACAGCTTTGGGAGGAGCGATTGTTTTCACTAGGACCGCAGGCTGCGCGGTACGGCGCCGCCATGCTCAGCGCCATGTTGCTCACCGCTCTGCCGGCCGGCGCGATGGAGGTCGGCGCGGCCGTGTTGCGCATCGACTACCCGAGCCTTGCGCCGATCTCGCGCTACGAGCTGGTGCCCGATGATCTTGGATTTGCGGGCGCGACGCTGGCGAACGAGGACAACCAGACGACCGGTGCCTTCCTCGGAATCGATTTCACCGCGGAGTATGCTGCGGTGCCGCCCGAAGAGGCATCGGACGCACTGGCCCGCCTCATGGAGGCGGGGCATGACAAGATCGCGGTGCTGGCACGCGCGCCCGAATTGCTGGCCTTGTCCGAGCAGGCGGGGGAGGGCGCGCTCCTGCTGAACGTGTCGGCGGCGGAAGACGCGCTGCGCTCCGAGCAGTGCCGGGCCAATGTCGTTCACGTCGCGCCGAGCCGGGCGATGCGCGCAGATGCGGTGGCGCAATTCGCCATCTGGAAGAAATGGCCCCGGTGGTTCCTGATCCACGGATCCAATCCCGAGGACCGAGCGCTTGCGGCGGCCTTCGAGGCGGCGGCGGCCAAGTTCGGCGGCAAGATCGTCGAGACGCGCGAGTTCGAGGATACGGGCGGATCGCGCCGCACCGATACCGGCCACGTGCTGGTTCAACGTCAGATTCCCGTTTTCACGCAAGGCGCCGAAGAGCATGACGTGGTGATCGCCGCCGACGCCTCGGATGTCTTCGCGCCTTACCTGCCGTTCCACCTGTGGACGCCGCGCCCGGTGCTCGGCGCGGCCGGATTGCGTCCCGTCACGTTCCACGGCGCCCATGAGGCCTGGGGCGCGACGCAGTTCCAGCGCCGTTTCGAGGCGCTTTCCGGGCGTTATGTCCGCGAGGAGGATTACCAGACCTGGCTGGCCCTGCGCATCATCGGGGAGGCCGCGATCCGCACCAACGAAGCGGGCGCGGCGGCCTTGCGTGACTACATGCTCGGCAGCGCGTTCGAGCTCGCGGCTTTCAAGGGACAGAAGGTGACCTTCCGGTCGTGGAATGGCCAGTTGCGCCAGCCGATCCTGCTTTACGACGGGCGGATCACCGCCAGCGTCTCGCCCCAGGACGGCTTCCTGCACCAGCGCAGCACCCTCGACACGCTCGGCCTCGATGCCGGCGAATCCAAATGCACGGCTTTCGGGCCACCAAAATGAGCGGAGCGACGATGATCCTCAAAGCCAGCCTGCCCGCCCTTTTATTCGCCCTGGGCACCGGCGCCGCCCAAGCGAACAAGGTCTTCGTGACCAACGAGAAGGGCAACACGGTCACGGTTCTCGACAGCGAAAGCTGGGAGGTGACGGCGGAGTTCGAGGCGGGAAACCGTCCGCGCGGCATCACCATCAGCCCCGATGGCAAGCTGCTTTACGTCGCGGCCTCCGATGACGACACGGTGCGGGTCTTCGATACCGAGAGCTACGAGGAACTCTACACGCTTCCCTCTGGCCCCGACCCCGAGCAGTTCGCGCTGCATCCTACGGGCAATCCGCTCTACATCGCGAACGAGGACGACAATCTCGTCACCGTGACGGATACCGAAAGCCGCACCATCAAGGCCGAGATCCCGGTGGGCGTCGAGCCGGAGGGAATGGGCATCAATCCGGAGGCGACCTTCATGGTCAACACCTCCGAAACCACCAACATGGCGCATTTCATCGACACGTCGGACTACAAGATCAAGCACAACATCCTCGTCGATCAGCGTCCGCGCTACGCGCAGTTCACCGCCGACGGCAAGACCCTCTATGTCAGCTCCGAGATCGGCGGCACGGTGAGTGTCATCGACATGACCGGTCCCGAGCCCGTCACCCGCACCAAGATCGGCTTCGAGGTATCGGGCGTGCTTCCCGAATGGCTCCAGCCCGTCGGTGTGAAGGTCACGTCGGACGGCAAATGGGTCTTCGTCGCCCTCGGCCCGGCCAACCGCGTAGCGGTGATCGACGCGCAGAGCGACGAGGTCGTGGACTATATCCTCGTCGGACAGAGGGTGTGGCAGATGGCGTTCACCCCGGACGAGAAATACCTGGTCACGACAAACGGAAACTCGAACGACGTGACAGTGATCGACGTGCATAAGCAGAAGGCGATCCGCTCCGTCCAGGTCGGCCAGCAGCCCTGGGGCGTGGTCGTGCAGCCCGACATGGCACAGTGATGCCGCATCAAGAAAGGATCCCTAGAATGATCAGAACAGCCCTCGCCATCTGCGCCGCCGCCGCCGCCGCGCTTTCCGCCATCCCGGCGGCTGCCGCACCGCTCTGTGACGATCTGCAATTTTCAGGTCTTCTCGCCGCGTGCAATCGCGGTGAGCCGATCGCGGTGACGCTCGCATCGGGAAAGCCGCTGGCGGAAAGCGGTGTCACCCTTGAATCGGGCGCCTATTACGAGCTTGAGATCACCGCGGATGGCTCCGCCGAACTGGCGCTTTCGGGCGCCGAGTTCTTTCATGCGATCTGGATCAACGAGGTCGTCATCAACGATATCGAGATCCGTCCGCTCGGCCTTTCGAGCTTCGAGTTCGACGATGCAGGCACGGCCTCCTTGTCATTTATCGCCATCAAACCCGGCAGTTATGCCCTGTCGATCCCCGGAACCACGGGAGCGAGCCAAAGACTGGAGATCACCATCCGTTGAGCCCGGCATCGCGGGATATGCCGAGCCCGGCCCTGCACGGCTCCGGGCGGCGGCCGCCGTCACCGCGGTCGGTGCGAAAGGGATGAGCGCTCTGACGGTCACGGAGCTGAGCTACCGCTACGGGGCTACGCATGCCCTGTCGGATGTCTCTTTCAGCTTACCGGAAGGGCAGTTCTGCGCGCTTCTGGGACCGAACGGGGCGGGCAAGTCCACGCTTTTCGCGCTTCTGACACGGCTTTTCGTGGCCCCTCGGGGCCGGATCGAGATCGCCGGGCATGACATGTCACGCCATCCGCGCCGTGCACTGGCGCGGATGGGCGTCGTCTTCCAGCAGCCGACGCTCGACCTGGAGATGACCGTGGCGGGGAACATGCGCTATTTCGCGGCGCTGCACGGGATGTCGGGACGCCAGGCACAGGGGCGCATCGACGCGGCACTGGACCGCCTCGGCATGGCCGAGCGCGCGAACGAGAAGGCACGCAACCTCAATGGCGGGCATCGCCGCCGGATGGAGATCGCCCGGGCGTTGATCCATGAGCCGGCGGTGCTCCTGCTCGACGAGCCGACGGTGGGCCTCGATACCGCCGCGCGCCGCGCGATCACGGCGCATGTGCATGGCCTCGCGGCGGAGGGGCTGACGGTGTTCTGGGCCACCCATCTCGTCGACGAGATCGCCTCCGGGGACGAGGTCGTGATCCTGCATCGGGGCCGGATCATGGCGCAGGACCGCGCCGCCGTCCTCGCCGATGGCGGCGATCTGACGGAGGTATTCATGAACATGACCGCGCCGCTCGCGGTGCCGGGATGAGCGGATGGCTCACCGCGCTCGCCGCGATCGTGCTGCGCGAGGCCGCGCGCTTCATCCATCAACGCGGCCGTTTCCTCGCGGCTTTGGTCAGGCCGCTCGTCTGGCTCGTGGTCTTCGCGGCGGGGTTCCGCGCGGCGCTCGGTCTTTCGATCATCCCCCCCTACCAGACCTACATAACCTACGAGGTCTACATCCTGCCCGGTCTCTGCGGAATGATCCTGCTTTTCAACGGGATGCAAAGCTCTCTGAGCCTCGTCTACGACCAGGAAATGGGATCGATGCGCCTGCTGCTGACATCGCCGCTGCCCCGCTGGTGGCTGCTCTTGTCGAAACTGCTGGCCGGGGTCGCTGTCGCCGTGCTGCAGGTCTATGTCTTCCTGGCCATCGCCGCGTTCATGGACATCACGTTGCCGCTCGCTGGCTACGTTCTGGTCCTGCCGGCGCTGGTTCTGGGCGGTCTGATGCTGGGTGCCCTTGGGCTGCTGATCTCTTCGACAATCACCCAGCTCGAGAATTTCGCCGGGGTCATGAACTTCGTCATCTTCCCCATGTTCTTCCTGTCGACCGCGCTCTACCCGCTGTGGAAGATGGCGGAAAGCTCCGAGCTGCTGCGTGACATCTGCGCGGTGAATCCCTTCACCCACGTGGTCGAGCTGATCCGTTTCGCACTCTACGGGCAGATCGCGCCATGGTCGCTTCTCTGGGTGCTGCTCGGGCTGGCGGTGTTCTTCGTGGCGGCGCTCTGGGGGTACGATCCCGCGCGCGGGATGATGGGGCGCAAGGCTCGGCGGGGCTGAGGCGGCAGATACGAAAAAGGGTGCCGCTTCTGGTCCGAAGCGGCACCCCGTCATCCGCCGGCGGGAGGGATTTCCCCGCCCGGCCCGCACGTCTGCTTGGCGTCAGCTTGCCGGCGGGCAGGCGTTGCCGGTGTCGATCCAGGCACGGGTCAACTCGCCGAAGACCTCCTGGGTGCCGGGTGCGGGGGTGCGGCCCTCGCCGGGCTCCCAGCCCCAGCCCACGAGCCCGTCATGGGCGTTATGCTCGTAGAGTTCTTCGAGGCTCTTGCCGCCATTGCGCTCAGGGTCCTGGATCTGCTCGCAAATCTCGGTCGCCGACACGCCGATCCACCCCATCGAGACGGGGGCGAGATGCCACGGCTCGTGACCCGGGATCGAGCCTTCGCCACTGGCATATTCGAAGTTCTCGGAGCCATGGCAGGTCGAGCACCGCATGCCCGGCGCCCCGAAATCGGAGGCGCCGCGCACCACCGGCGGCTGGTGCGGCTTCATGTCGTCGCCCTGCCGCGGGCCACCATCGACGGGGTGACAGTTGAGGCAGCGCGGCGAGGAGATGACCTTCATCATCTCCTCGAAGAGCGCCTGGCTGCGCTCGGTCTCGTTCTCGATGCCCGAGAACTCGTCGGCGGTGC
>NZ_APKE01000037.1 GCF_009835145.1 Profundibacterium mesophilum KAUST100406-0324
CGCAAAGCCGCCTCGACGACCTGCTGCCGTGGAACTTCAAGCCGTCAAGCTGAACCGCTGGTGCTGTTCAGCTAACGCTTACAGTATTGCGGGGATGCGCGGCGGTGCAAGGGCGTTTTCCCGGGGGGGCGCGCCGGCCTTGCCCGCGCCGGCGCCACGGCGCTAGGGTGCGCGGCATGATCATCTCCCCCGGGCGCCGCTACATCTTCGTGCATATTCCCAAGACGGCCGGCACGTCGTTTGCCGCCGCGCTCGAGGCGCGCGCGATGAAGGACGATGTGCTGGTGGGGGACACGCCGAAGGCCCTGCGCCGGCGCGGCCGCCTCGCGGCGCTCAGGCGCACCCTGCCGCCCGGCGCGCGCCTTTGGAAGCATTCCCGGCTTGCCGATATCGAGACCCTGCTCGCGCCCGGGGCGCTGGACGGCTACGAGGTCGTGACGCTGATCCGCAATCCGTGGGACCGGATGGTGAGCTACTATCACTGGCTGCGGCGGCAGGAATTCGGCCATCCGGCCGTGCTGCGCGCCGCGAAGCTCGATTTCGACGGCTTCGTCCGCGACGAGGCGACGCGCGCGGCCTTCGCGGCCGAAAGCTACGGCGCCTATCTGCGGGTGCGCGGCGGGCGCGAGGTGCCGGCGCGCTTCGTCAGGATCGAGCATCTGGCCGATGACCTGGCACCGTTCGAGGCGCATCTGGGATTCGCTCTGGCGGTGCCGCATCTCAACGCTTCGGACCGCGCGGCGGGGTACAGGGACTTCTACGGGCCGCGCACGCGCGATCTCGTGGCCGCCTGCTGCGCACAGGATATCGCGCGCTTCGGCTATGGCTTCTGAGCCGGACGGGCCGCCCCCATGCGCGGGCGGCCCGTCCGCAGGGCTTCAGGCCGCGGCGGAGGCCGCCGCGCCGCCGCCGAAGCGGCTGTAGAAGCTCTGACCCTTGTCGGCCAGCTCGCGCAGCAGGTCCGGCGCCTCGAAGCGCGCGCCATGCTCGGCGCTCAGCGTCTCGCATATCTCCACCGCCTTGGCCGCGCCGATGATGTCGAGCCAGCCGAAGGGGCCACCCGACCACGGCGCGAAGCCCCAGCCCAGGATCGCGCCCACGTCGCCCTCGCGGATATCCTCGAGCACGCCCTGCTCGAAGGCGCGCACCGCCTCGAGCACCTGCGCCATCATCAACCGGTGCTGCACACGCGTCACGTCGGGCTGATCGCCCTCCTTGGTGAACTTCTCGCGCAGCCCCTCCCAGATGCCCGTCCGCTTGCCCGCATCGTCATAGGCATAGAAGCCGGACTTCGACTTGCGGCCGAGACGCCCCTGGTCGAACAGCCAGAACAGGACCTCGTCGGCGGCGTGGTTGTCATAGGCATCGCCCATGGCCGCTTTGGTCGCCTTGGCGATCTTGACGCCCAGATCGATCGAGGTCTCGTCGTTGAGTTGCAGCGGGCCGAGCGGGAAGCCCAGCATCTTGGCCGCGTTCTCGATCAGCGCCGGCTCCACGCCCTCCTGCACCATGCTTACGCCCTCGTTGATATAGGGGATGATGCAGCGATTGGCGTAGAAGAACCGCGCGTCATTGACCACGATCGGGGTCTTGCGGATCTGGCGCACGAAATCGAGCGACTTGGCCACGGCCCGGTCGCCGGTCTCGGCGCCCTTGATGATCTCGACCAGCAGCATCTTGTCGACGGGGCTGAAGAAGTGAATGCCGATGAACTGCTCGGGACGCGCGCTCGCCTTGGCCAGATCGCTGATCGGCAGGGTCGAGGTGTTGGTGGCGAAGATGCAGTCCTCGCCGACGACGGCCTCGACCTTCTTGGTGACCTCGGCCTTGATCGACGGGTCCTCGAACACCGCCTCGACGATCAGATCGCAACCCCGAAGCGCCTCGTAATCGGTGGTCGCGGTGATGCGGGCAAGCACCTCGTCCGTCTTCTCGGGCGTGACCTTCTTGCGGCTGATGCCCTTGTCGAGCAGCCCTTCGGAGTAGGACTTGCCCTTGTCGGCATTGGCCTGCTCCTGATCGATCAGGACGACCTCGATCCCGGCATTGGCACTGACATAGGCGATGCCGGCACCCATCATGCCCGCGCCCATGATGCCGACCTTCTTGACGCGCTCGTCGGCGACGTCGGGACGGTTGGCGCCTTTCTCGAGCGCTTCCTTGTTGATGAAGAGCGACCGGATCATCGCCTCCGACGAGGGGTTCATCAGGACGGAGGTGAACCAGCGCGCCTCGATCTTGATGGCGGTGTCGAAGGGCACCATCGCGCCCTCGTAGGCCGCCGAGAGAAGGGCCTTGGCGGCGGGAAACGCGCCTTGCGTCTTGCCATGCACCATGGCGGAGGCGCCGACATAGGTCATGAAGCCCTGCGCCGAGTAGGGCGTGCCGCCGGGCATCTTGTAGCCCCTGGCATCCCACGGCTTGAGGATGTCGGCATCCTTCGCAGACAGCACCCAGTCCTTCGCGGCCGCGAGCGGATCGGCCACGACCTCGTCCACCAGCCCGGCGGATTTCGCCTTCTTCGGATCCGACAGCTTGCCTTCCAGCAGGAAGGGCGAGGCGGCCATGGCCCCCATCTTGCGCACCAGCCGCGTGGTGCCGCCCATACCCGGGAAGATGCCGACCATGATCTCCGGCAGGCCGATCTTGGCCTTGGGGTTGTCGGCCACGAAGATGCGGTGGCAGGCCAGCGGGATCTCGAAGCCGATGCCGAGCGCGGTGCCGGGCAGGGCGGCGGCGATGGGCTTGCCGCCCTTGTTGGTCTTGGGATCCATGCCCGCGCGCTCGATCTTGCGCAGCACGCCGTGGCAGCGCATCAGCCCGTCCATGAGCCCTTGCGCGGGGTTGTCGCCGGCGCTCTGCTTCATCTTGGCGATGATGTTGAGATCCATGCCGCCCGCAAAGCTGCCCTCCTTGCCGGAGGTGATGACGATGCCCTTGACGGCCTCGTCGGCCAGTGCCTCGTCGATCAACGCGTCGAGATCCTCGAACCCTTCGATGTTCATGACGTTCATCGACTTGCCCCGGGTGTCCCAGGTGATCGTGGCGACGCCCTGCGCGTCGGTGTCCATGGTGAAATCGCTCATGGCTGTCGCTCCTTACACGCGTTCGATGATTGTGGCCGCGCCCATGCCGGACGCGATGCAGAGCGTGGCGAGCCCCACTTCCTTGTCGGACCGCTCCATCTCGTCGAGCAGCGTGCCGATGATGATCGCGCCGGAGGCGCCAAGCGGGTGGCCCATGGCGATGGCGCCGCCATTCACGTTGAGCTTGTCGTGATCCACGTCGAAGCGCTGCATGAAGCGCAGGACCACGCTGGCGAAGGCCTCGTTCACCTCGATGAGATCGATATCGCCGATCTGCATGCCGTGATCGGCGAGGATCTTCTCGGTCACCGGGACCGGGCCGGTGAGCATGATCGTGGGATCGGTGCCGATCTTGGAGGTCGCGCGGATGCGCGCGCGGGGCTTGACGCCATGGCGCTCGCCGAACTCCCTGGAGCCGACGAGCACGGCGGCGGCGCCATCCACGATGCCCGAGCTGTTGCCGGCATGGTGGATGTGGTTGATCCGCTCGAGATGGGGGTATTTCATCAGCGCGATCTTGTCGAAGCCGGGCATGCTCTCGCCCATGTCCTTGAAGGCGGGGCTCAGCGCGCCGAGGCTCTGCATGTCGGTCTGCGGGCGCATGTATTCGTCATGTCCCAGGATCGGCAGGCCGTTGCGGTCCTTGATCTCGATCATCGACTTGGAGAAGCGCCCCTCGTCCCAGGCCTGTTTGGCGCGGCGCTGGCTTTCGACGGCATAGTGGTCCGCCGCGTCGCGGGTGATGCCGTATTCGGTGGCAATGATGTCGGCGCTGATGCCCTGGGGGACGAAATAGCTGTCCATGGCGACGCTGGGATCGACGGCGATCGCGGCACCGTCGGAGCCCATCGGCACGCGGCCCATCATCTCGACCCCGCCGGCGATATAGGCATCGCCCCCGCCGCCGCGCACCTGCAGGGCAGCCATGTTCACCGCCTCCATGCCGCTGGCACAGAAGCGGTTGATCGACACGCCGGGGATCGTTTGGTCGAGTTCCGAAGCCAGGACCGCCGTCCGCGCGAGGCAGCCGCCCTGTTCCGCGACTTGGGTGACATTGCCCCAGATCACGTCCTCGACAGCATGGCCCTCGAGGTTGTTGCGGCGCTTGACGGCATTGAGGATGTCGGCGCTGAGCTTGACGCTCGTCACCTCGTGCAGGGCACCGTCCTTGCGTCCCTTGCCGCGCGGGCTGCGCACGGCGTCGTAGATATAGGCTTCGGTCATGGTCTGTCTCCTTCTCAGCCGGCTTCGGGTTTCGAGCGCGGCATCAGATCATAGGGGTGCTTCCAGCCGGGCAGGGCCGCGATACGGTCCAGCCAGGCATCGATATTGGGCCAGTCGGCCCGATCGAAACCGAACGGTTCGGGATAGTAGAGATAGCCGCAGCAGGACAGATCAGCGATCGTGACGTCATCTCCGACGATCCAGTCGCGCGATCCCAGATGGGCATCCAGAACTTCATATGCCGCCTTGAGGCGACCCTGCATGAAGCCGATGACCTCGGCGGGCCGCTTGTCCTCGGGCAGGAAGTTCATCAAGAAGCGGGTCATCCCCGCCTGTCCCGACAGCTTGTGATTGTCCCACAGGATCCAGCGCAGGATCTCGCGCCTCTGGTCCGTGCCGCCCCCGAGCCGTCCCGTACGCTCCACCACGTAATCCTGGATGACGCCCGATTGCGTGAGCCTGACATCGCCCTCGACCATGACGGGCGCCTCGCCCATCGGGTTTATATCGGTGCGGTAGTCGCTGCCGCGGGTCTCGCCGTTGAAGAAGTCGACGAAGGTCGGCTCCCAGTCCATCCCGGCCAGTTCCAGGGTGAGCGCCGCCTTGTAGGCATTCCCGGATTCGCCGAAACAGTAGAGTTTGATCGTCATGCGTAAGCTCCTGATGCTACCGGCGGGGGTTTCACACCCCCGCACCCCCGTGAGGTATTTCAACGAAGATGATGAGACGGTAGAGAAATCTTAACTACGTTCTCGTTATCTCGATCGCGCGGCACAGGCTGAGGAGCCGATGACCGCCGAAGGTGAAGACCGGACGTCCCGCGCCCGATCGGATATACGATGACGCCCCTGAGGTGCGGGCTGCGGAACGATCCACCGTTGCGTCCTTCATCTTCGCCAAAATACCTCCGCCGGAGGCGATCCCGACCGTGCGGCAGGCGCGTCATTCCGGTTTCGCGCGGGCGGCCGTGAACAGTTTCAGCCTGGCGTTCAGGTTCTCCTTGTTGGTCACGCTGTCGAAATTCTCGAAGATGAACGAAAGTGCCTCCCCTTCCGAAAGGTCCGCGCTCGCTGCGAATTTCCTGAGCCTTCGATACCCGTCCTCGGTCATCGCGGCCGGAAAGCGGCGGGTGAGCAGGAAGCGTTTGGGCATGGTGCACCCCTTGGGAATGGAGGGCGGCGGGGCACGGAGGAGAGGCGCGCCGCCTTGGAAAGGTCAGAAGTTCGCGGCAGCAAGGCTCATCACGGGGGCCGAGCCGCTCTGGATGCGCGACAGGTGCAGTTGCGTCGAGGGGAGCTGCCGCGCCATGTAGTAGCGCCCCGTGGCCAGCTTGGTCTCGTAGAACGCCGCGTCGCCTTGCCCGGAGGCCAGGCCGGCCCGTGCCGCGAGCGCCATCCGCGCCCAGGAGAAGCCCAGGCAAACATGCCCGAAGAGGTGCATGAAGTCGTAGCTCCCCGCAAGGGCGCTCGCCGGGTCCTTCATGCCGTTCTGCATGAAATACATCGCGGCCTGCTGAAGGTCCTTGCTCGCGCCTTTCAGCGGATCGAGGAACTGCTCCTTGAGCTCCGCGTCGCCCTCGTTCTCCTTGATGAAGGTCTTGATCATGTCGAAGAAGGCCATCAGCGTCTTGCCGCCGTTCATGCCGAGCTTGCGCCCCACGAGATCGAGCGACTGGATGCCGTTGGTCCCCTCGTAGATCATGGTGATCCTGGCATCCCTGACGAATTGCTCGAGGCCCCATTCGCGGGTGAAGCCGGAGCCGCCCAAGGTCTGCTGCGCGAGGACCGTGGTCTCGAAACCCTTGTCCGTCAGGAACCCCTTGAGAACCGGGGTCAGCAGCGAGATCAGCGCCTCCGCCTCGGCATCCTCGCAGCGATGGGCGCGGTCGATCAGCGAGGCGCCCCAGAAGGTGAAGGCGCGGGCGCCTTCGACGAAGCTCTTCTGGTCGAGCAGGTTCCGCCGCACGTCGGGATGCACGATGATCGGATCAGCGGGCCCGTCGGGGTTCTGCACGCCGGTCACGTCGCGGCCCTGAAGGCGGTCGCGAGCGAAGGCGAGGGCGTTCTGATAGGCAACGGCGCCCTGCGCGTAGCCCTGCAGGCCGACCCCGAGCCGCGCTTCGTTCATCATGGTGAACATCGCACGCATGCCCTTATGCGCCTCGCCGATCAGGTAGCCGGTCGCGCCATCGTAATTCATCACGCAGGTGGCGTTGCCGTGGATGCCCATCTTCTTCTCGAGGCCGCCGCAGGAGAGGCTGTTGCGGGCGCCCGGCATGCCGTCTTCGTTGAGCAGGAACTTGGGAACGATGAAGAGCGAGATGCCCTTCACACCCTCGGGGCCGCCGGGGATCTTCGCCAGCACGAGATGGACGATATTGTCCGTCAGGTCATGCTCGCCCGCCGAGATCCAGATTTTCTGCCCCGAGATGCGGTAGCTGCCGTCATCCTGCGGCACGGCCTTGGTGCGGATCAGGCCCAGATCGGTGCCGCATTGCGGCTCGGTCAGGTTCATGGTGCCCGACCAGGTGCCGTCGATCATGCGCGGCAGGTAGGCCTGCTTCTGCGCCTCGGAGCCGTGCACGGCGATGGCCGACATCGCGCCGTGGCTCAGGCCCTGGTACATGTTGAAGGCCATGTTGGCGGAGACGAACATCTCGCCGGTGGCCGACTGCATGATGTAGGGAAGGCCTTGCCCCCCGTATTCGGGATCGGCGTCGAGCCCGGTCCAGCCGCCCTCGCACATCTGCTCGTAGGCTTTCTTGAACCCGGTCGGGGTGCGCACGACACCGTTCTCGAGGGTGCACCCTTCGGCGTCGCCGACAGGGTTGAGCGGGGCCAGAACGTTTTCGGAGATCTTGCCGGCCTCGCCGAGGATCGCACCGGTGAACTCGGCATCGAGATCGTCGTAGCCGGGAATGTCCGACGTGGAGACCGCGAGGACATCATGGAGAATGAACTGCATGTCCTTCACGGGAGCGGAATAGATCGGCATGGAAGCTGTCCTTGGATTGGTGGTGTCTGGCTGGATCAGGCGGCGGCGATGCGGCGCAGCTCGGCAAGGCGCTTGGCCCCCCAGTCGAGCTGCTCTTCGAGCTCCTCGATCGCCTCGTCGAGCTCGACGCGGCGACGGCGCAGATCCTCGAGGCGGTCACGCGCCACGTCGTAGGTGCGGGAGAGCTGTTTCTCCTGCTGGTCGTTCTCGTAGTAGAGATCGAGCAGCTGGCGGATCTCCTCGAGGCTGAAGCCGAAGCGTTTGCCGCGCAGGATCAGCTTGAGACGGGCACGGTCGCGGCGGGTGAACAGGCGTTTCTGTCCTTCCCGGATCGGTGCCAGAAGCTCCTTGCCCTCGTAAAAGCGCAGGGTGCGCGGGGTCACGTCGAATGCATCGCACATCTCGCGGATGCTCATCAGGGATTCGGTCGTGTTCATGGTCATGCTCCGCTGGGCGCCGGGCGCCAGTTCGGGGAATGGCCATGATGTAGCAGTCGCTTGACGTGAACGTAAACGTAAACGTAACGTCAAACGAAGCCGCATCCTACCGCGCGGGGCTCCGGCAGGACAGGAGGTCCGCTCAGTCCGAGACGGGTTTGGGGGCGGGTTCTCCGCTCTCGAGCGCCTTGACGATTTCGTCGCGGGTCTGCTGCAGTTCGGCGAGCGTCGCGGCAAGCTGTCCGTGCTCGGCCCTCAGCTGCTCGAGCTGGGCATCGGCCAGCTTGACCCATTCGGCGAGTTGCACCTCGTTGCCCTCAACATCGTAGATCAGCAGCCATTTGCGGATGTCCTCCAAGCTGAAGCCCCAGCGGCGACCGCGCAGGATCAGGGTCATGCGGGCGATCTCCCGCGGGCCGTAGAACCGCGATCGGCCCTCCTTCTCGGGGCTGAGCAGCTCGATATACTCGTAATAGCGCAAGGTCCGCGGCGTGACGTCGAACCGTGCGCACATTTCCTTGAACGGTAATTTCTTCTTGGTCATGTGCGTGCTGGTTTCCCCCTTTGAACCAAGACTACGGGCAAAGTTATAGGGGTTCAACAGATGGCGGAAGGCGGCCGCCCGCGCGCTATGGCATCAGCAGATCCGGCGCGAGGAAATAGAAGCCATATGCGACCAGCAAGGCGGGCAGGGCCGAGTAGATCGTCGCCCAGAACGCGACCGCGGGATCGATCGCCAAGGCCGGAAAGAGCGCGTCCCCGTCATTCGAGATGGCATTGCCGATCAGGGCGGAGAAGGGAATCAGTCCGTTGACGAAGAGGGTGGTCACCAGCACCTGCGGCCCGCATCCCGGCACGAAGCCGACGAGGATGGCAATCAGTGGAAGCAGGGGAGCGACGGTGGAGAAGAGCGCTTCGAGATCGAGCCCCGCATAGGCGGCGGCGTAATCGTAGGCGAGATAGGCGCCGATGACCCAGATCGAGATGAACGCCGTCTCCTCGGCCATCCTGACCAGCGGGCCGTCATTCGAATGGGTCATCGCCATGACCGGCGAGCGCGCCCAGATCCACAGCCCGATTGCGGTGCCGGCCAGTGCGAACCAAGTCGTGGGAATGCCGGCCACCTGGTTCAGCTCGATCTGGGCAAGCTGCGCGCCGCCGACCACGAGGCCGGGCGCCAGCATCACGAGATAGGCAATGTGCCGCAGACCCGGAGCGCCGATCATGGGCACCGCAGGGCAGGCGCCGGTCGCCGCGCGTCCGGGCGGGGAGGGGGCAAGAAGGTCGGTCAACCAGCCCGACACGATCCCGACCCCGAAGGAAACCGGCAGGACGATCATCGCGGCATCGGGCCGCGTTGCGATCAGCAGGAAGGCCGCATCGCCCATCGTCGCGGTCAGGGTGGCGACCACGGCCCCGAAACCGACATTGCCCGAGCTGTAGGCCGCGACGACGACAACCGCGCCGCCGCATCCGGGCGTTGCGCCCAGAAGCGCCGCGAGCGGCACTTGAAAGCCGCGCGCGCGGCTCAGGGAGCGACCGATATCGAAGCCAAAAACGCGCTCGGCCCCGTAGAACAGCAAAAGCGTGGCCGCGACGAAGGCGCTCACCTGCACGAAGGCATCGGTCATCAACGCGCGTGTGAGCGCGCCGAATTCGCCCGGCATCGCCGCAGCGAGCAGCAGGAGAAGGGCCATCCCGAGGCGCCGCGGACGAAACCCGAACCAGCCTTGCGCCGCCTTGGTGCTCTCATGGCGGGGCGCGGGCGCTGCATCCGGCGTGCCGGCGGGCGTGGCAAGACGGGGGCGCAGATCAGTCATAGGGTCATCCTGCTTTTGCGAATTACTCTCAATAGCGAAGTTAACCCTTGTCCGGCAATATGCAAGACCCGATACATCAGGCAGGGGTCCCAAGCCGGTCCCGCAGGATCAGGAGGCAGGATGCAGCAGGACCGGACAGCGAGGATCGCGCGCCAGTTCATCGAGGCGATCCCCCACGCCCGCGCGCTCGGGATGACGCTCGAGACGATCGGGGACGGAACCGCCGAGATCTCGATGCCCTACGATCCGCGCCTGATCGGTGATCCGGCGACCGGGGTGATCCATGGCGGTGCGGTCTCGGCCCTGATGGACACTTGCGGCGGCGCGGCGGTGATGCTGCATTCCAGCGGGCCGAGCACCACCGCGACGATCGATCTGCGCATCGATTACATGCGCGCCGCCGTGCCGGGGCAGAAGATCACCGCGCAGGCGACCTGCTACCACGTGACCCGGGCCGTCGGCTTCGTGCGGGCGGTCGCGATGGACGAGGACAGGGACAACCCCGTGGCGATGGCGACCGGCGCCTTCATGCTCGCCTATGCCAAGGCGGAGCGGTCATGACCGACGATGCGCCCTCCCGCCCGGCGACGCGCGGCCGCCCCGAACCCGTGCAGGTCGTCAAGCAACGACGCGACGGCGCCCTCTCCGCCCTCGTGCGCGGCGTGCCCTACATCACCTATCTCGGCATCACCTTCGAGCGCCGGGGCGACGAGATCACCGCGATCCTGCCATTCGACGAGAAGCTGATCGGCAATCCCGCGCTTCCCGCGATCCACGGCGGGGTGACGGCTGCCTTCCTGGAGGTGACGGCGATCATCGAGCTGTCCTGGACCTACCTGTGGGATGATATCGAGGCGGGACGCATCGACCTCGAGGCCGAAGATGCCTCGCGCCGCCTGCGGCTGCCCAAGACGATCGATTTCACCGTCGACTACCTGCGCTCGGGATTGCCGCGCGACGCCTATGCCCGGGCGAGGGTCAACCGCTCCGGTCGCCGCTATGCCAGCGTCCATGTCGAGGCCTGGCAGGACAATCGCAGCCGCCTCTTCGCGCAGGCGACGGGCCATTTCATGATGCCGCAGGGCCTTCGGGAGCGGGAGTGAACGCGGCAGGCGGCACGCAGTCGCGGCGCCCGCGCGCGGTCACCCACCGCCGGGTGCTCGGCGTGGCGCTGCCGATCGTGCTGTCGAACGCGACCGTGCCGATCCTCGGTCTCGTCGATACCGGGGTCGTGGGCCAGATGGGGGCTGCCGCGCCGATCGGGGCCGTCGGCATCGGCGCGGTGATCCTGACCGGCATCTACTGGGTCTTCGGCTTCTTGCGGATGGGCACGACCGGGCTCACCGCCCAGGCCTTCGGATCGGGCGACGAGCCCGAGGCGGCCGCGCTCCTGATGCGGGGGCTGATGATTGGCGGCGCGGCGGGCGCGGCGATGATCGCGCTGCAATTGCCGCTCTTTGCCGGTGCGTTCGCGCTCTCGCCGGCCAGCCCGCAGGTCGAGGAGCTGGCGCGCCAGTACATGGCCATCCGGGTCTGGTCGGCGCCTGCCGCGATCGCGCTCTACGCGATCACGGGCTGGCTGATCGCGGCCGAGCGCACCCGCGCCGTCCTCGTGGTGCAGCTGTGGATGAACGGGCTGAACATCGTGCTCGATCTCGTCTTCGTGCTCGGGATGGGTTGGGGGGTTGCGGGGGTCGCGGCCGCCACGTTCCTCGCCGAATGGTCCGGCCTCGCGGTGGGGCTGTGGTTCTGCCGCGCGGTGTTCACCGGGCCTCATTGGCGCGACGCGGCGCGGATCTTCGACCGGCCGCGGCTGCGGCGCATGCTCGCGGTCAATTCCGACATTCTGGTCCGCACGCTGCTGCTCGAGACGGTCTTCGTCTCCTTCCTGTTCTTCGCCGCGCGGCTCGGGGACGTGCCGCTCGCCGCGAACCAGGTCCTGCTGCAGTTCCTGCATGTCACCGCCTTCGCGCTCGACGGGTTCGCCTTCGCGGCCGAGACGATGGTGGGGCAGGCGATGGGCCACCGGCGGCCCGACCTGCTGCGCCGCGCGGCCGTGCTGTCCTCGCTCTGGGGCGGGGGCATGGCGTTGCTGCTTGCGGCGACCTTCGCGCTGCTGGGGGCTGAGCTGATCGCGGTGATGACGACCTCGGCGCCGGTGCGGGACGCCGCCGGGAGCTACCTTGGATGGATGGTGGCCGCCCCGATCGCGGGGCTCGCGGCCTGGATGCTCGACGGCATCTTCATCGGGGCGACGCGCACCCGCGACATGCGCAACATGATGCTCGTCTCGACGCTGGTCTACGGCGTCGCGCTGATGCTGCTGATGCCGGTTTTCGGCAATCACGGGCTCTGGATGGCGCTGCTGATCTCTTTCGCCGCTCGCGGGATCAGCCTCGGGATACGCTACGGCGCGCTAGAGGCCTCCGCCCGCTGATCCGGGCGGCGCGCGCGGCTAGTCCAGCCAGTCGGCGCGCCCGCTGCCCACCGCGTCGGCGAGGCGGGCGTGGCCGTCACGCTCGAGCAGCGCATCGAGACCTTCCGCGATCCCCGCGGCGAGCGACAGGCCCTCGTAGGCGAGGGCGGAGTAGAGCTGCACGGCGCTCGCACCGGCGCGGATCTTCTCGTAGGCGTCCTGCGCGCAGCTCACCCCGCCGACCCCGATCAGGGGGATCGCGCCCTCCGTCAGCGCCGACAGGCGCGCCAGCACCCGTGTCGAGCGCTCGAAAAGCGGCTTGCCCGACAGGCCGCCGGCCTCGCCGCGCGCAGGGCTGAGCAGCCCGTCGCGCGACAGCGTGGTATTGGTCGCGACGATGCCGTCGATCCGCGACTCGAGCGCGACCTGCGCGATAGCGTCCAGCTCCTGCGCGTTCAGGTCGGGTGCGATCTTGAGAAAGATGGGCACCGGACGCGCGAGCGCGGCATTGGCGGCACGCACCCCCGCAAGGAGCGCCGAAAGCGCCTCCGGCCCCTGCAGATCACGCAGCTTCTCGGTATTGGGCGAGGAGACGTTGACGGTCGCGAAATCGACATGCGGACCGATCACCGTCAGCACCTGCGCGAAATCGGCGGCGCGGTCCGCGCTGTCCTTGTTCGCACCCAGATTGATGCCGCGCGGCACGCCGCGCGGGGCGGCGCGCAGCCGTGCCGCGATCGCTTCGGCGCCGTCATTGTTGAAGCCGAACCGGTTGATCACCGCGCCATCCTGCGGCAGGCGAAAGAGGCGCGGACGCGGATTGCCGGGCTGCGGACGCGGGGTGGCGGCGCCAAGCTCGATGAAGCCGAAGCCGGCCCGCGACAGGGCGCCGGCAGCCTCGGCATTCTTGTCGAACCCTGCCGCCAGGCCGACCGGGTTGGCCAAGTCCATCCCGGCAAGGCTGCAGGCGAGGCGCGGGCGGGTCACCGGACCGGCGCCCCCCATCAGGCCGCTGCGCAGAGCGTGGATGGCGGCGCGATGTGCCGTTTCGGGGTCGATCCGGCGAAGGGCCGACAGGCCGAGCCGCTCGAGCCGCCTCATCCGCTCTCGCCGTTCCGTGCCGATGCGGACGTTTGGGCCGCGTCCCCGCCAGCATCCGTTCCGGCACGGGCAGGCAGGACATGCCCGCCGGGGCCATCCTCGATCGGGGCGCTCCAGAGCACGTCCGCGATCTCGAGGGGCCTGTAGAGATGGGGAAACAGTTGTCCGCCGCGCGACGGCTCCCATTTGAGCTCGGGGCCGAGCCCGTCGGCCTCCAGCGCAAGCAAAACCAGCCCGGTCTCTTGCGCGAAGTGCTTGGCGAGGGTCTGCTCGAGCTGCGCGCGTGTCGAGAAGTGGATGTACCCGTCCGACAGGTCGACCGGGGCGCCCCGGCTCGTCTTGTCACGGTCGAAGGCCTCCGCCTCGGGCGCGCGGAATATCTTGTAGATCACCATGGGCGCGGTGATGCCCGCAGCGAGGCGCCGCGTCAAGGCGCGGGCGGGCATGCCGGCCACCGGGCAGCGCTTGCCAGGATGCGAAAAGGACAGCACTCTGCGCCTGACAAGAAACCAGATCGGGAGCCCTGAACCATGTCCATCCGCCTTTTGTCCTCGGCCGCGCTGCTTGCGCTCGGTGCCGGCGCGGCGCATGCCGAATATGCGCTGACCATCCTGCACACCAATGATTTCCATTCCCGGTTCGAGCCGATCAGCAAATACGATTCGGGCTGCTCGGCGGAGGACAACGCGGCGGGCGAGTGCTTCGGCGGCTCCGGCCGGCTGGTCACGGCCATCAAGGAGGCCAAGGCCCGCGCGGACAACCCCATCCTCGTGGACGGGGGCGATCAGTTCCAGGGCTCGCTCTTCTATACCTATTACAAGGGCAAGCTCGCCGCCGAGATGATGAACGCGCTCGGATATGACGCGATGACCGTCGGCAACCACGAATTCGACGACGGCCCCGAAGTGCTCAAGGGGTTTGCCGAGGCCATCAACTTCCCGATCCTGATGTCGAATGCCGACATCTCGAACGAACCGCTGCTCACGGACGTGATCGAGAAAAGCACCGTCATCGAGAAGAACGGCGAGAAGATCGGCCTGATCGGCCTGACGCCGCAGGACACGGACGAGCTGGCGAGCCCCGGTCCCAACGTGACCTTCTCGGACCCGTCGGAGGCGGTCCAGGCCGAGGTCGACCGCCTGACCGAAGAGGGCGTGACCAAGATCATCGTCCTGAGCCATTCGAGCTATGGCGTGGACAAGCAGGTGGCCGAGAACACCACCGGGGTGGACGTGATCGTGGGCGGTCATTCCAACACCCTGCTGGGCGACATGGAAGGCGCCGAGGGCCCCTATCCGACGATGGTCGGCGATACCGCCATCGTCCAGGCCTATGCCTATGGCAAGTATCTGGGCGAGTTGAACGTCACCTTCGATGATGACGGCAAGATCACCAAGGCCGAGGGCGCGCCGATCCTGATGGATGCCAGCGTGGGCGAGGATCAGGGCACGGTCGACATGATCGCCGAGAAGGCCAGGCCGCTGGACGAGATCCGCAACAAGGTCGTGGCGGAAGCCGCCGAGCCGATCGAGGGGGGCCGCGAGGTCTGCCGCGCGCAGGAATGCGCGATGGGCAACCTGGTGGCGGATGCGATGCTCGACCGGGTGAAGGACCAGGGGATCGACGTGGCGATCGCCAATTCGGGCGGTCTGCGCGCCAGCATCGACGCGGGCGAGATCACGATGGGCGAGGTGCTGACGGTGCTGCCCTTCCAGAACACGCTCTCGACCTTCACCGTCAACGGTCAGCAGCTTCTCGACGCGCTCGAGAACGGCGTCGGCCAGATGGAGGAGGGCGCAGGCCGCTTCCCGCAGGTCGCCGGCATGACGTTCACCATCGATCCCGATGCGGCGGCAGGCGCGCGGGTGCGCGACGTGATGGTGGGTGGTGAACTCGTCGATCCGGTGCAGACCTACGGCGTCGTCTCCAACAACTACGTGCGCAATGGCGGGGACGGCTACAAGATGTTCCAGGATGCACAGGACGTCTATGACTACGGCCCCGACCTTGCGGATGTGACGGCGGAATACCTGGCCAGGAACGCGCCCTACAAGCCTTATACCGACGGGCGCATCACGGTCGAATGACGGCGCTGCGGCGGGTGGCGCCAGGACGCGCCGCCCGCAACGCGCCGTCGGCGATGGTGTGCGGGCCACCCACGCGCCCGGGGGGCATGATGACCGAGAAGGAAAAGATGCTCGCCGGCGCGCTCTACGATGCCGGCGATCCCGAGCTGGTCGCCGACGCGGCCGCTGCCGCCGCGTGGATGCGGCGCTACAACGCCTGCGACGATCCCCGGGAGCGGGCCGCCCTGCTGGGTGCGCGCTTCGCTTTCGTGGGCGAGGGGGCCTCCATCCGCCCGCCCTTCCATTGCGACTACGGATACAACATCCGCCTTGGGCGCGGGGCCTTCCTGAACTTCAACTGCGTGATCCTCGACGTGACGGCGGTGGTGATCGGGGAGATGACACAGGTCGGGCCGGGCGTGCAGATCCTCGGCGCCGACCATCCGCGCGATCCGCAGCTCCGCGCAGGGATGCTGGAATACGGCCGCCCGGTCCGCATCGGCGCCAATGTCTGGATCGGGGGTGGAGCGCTCCTGCTGCCCGGTGTCACGGTCGGCGATGACGCGGTGATCGGCGCGGGAAGCGTCGTGACCCGCGACGTGGCGGCCGGCAGCACCGTCGCCGGCAATCCCGCGCGCGCCTTGCCGCTACGAAAGGAGACCTGAGGCCATGTGCGGGCGCTTCGTGCTCACCCATCCCTCGGACGCGCTGGCGCGGCTCTTCGATGCGGTTCCGGACAACGACCTGCCCGATGTGCCAAATCACAATATCTGCCCGACCGTGATGATCCATGCCGTCACCCGCCCCGCGCAGGAGGCAAACCCGGATGCGGCGGAACAAGCCGGGACGGCAAGAGACGGGACGGGGCGCCGCCTGCGCGCGCTGCGCTGGGGGTTCGTGCCGCATTGGGCGACCGCGATGAATGACGGGCCGCTGCTGATCAACGCGCGGGCCGAGACGATCGCCGCCAAGCCGGCCTTTCGCGCGGCGGTGCGGAGCAGGCGATGCATCGTCCCGGCCAGCGGCTTCTACGAATGGGTCAAGGACGCGGAGCAAGGCCGTTTGCCTTTCTATATCCATTCCGCGCGGGCCGAACCGTTGGCCCTTGCCGCGATCTGGCAATCGTGGGGGCAGGGCGAGGCCCGGTGCGACACCTGTGCCATCGTCACAACCGCCGCCAGTGACCGGATGGGGCGGATCCATCACCGAATGCCGGTGATCCTCGCCACCGGGGACTGGCCGACATGGCTGGGAGAGACGGGCCGCAAGGCCGCCCCCCTGATGCGCCCGGCTCCGGAAGACGCGCTTGTCATGTACCGTGTGGGGCGCGAGGTGAACTCGAACCGCGCCACCGGCCCCCGGCTCGTCTCCCCGCTGAGCTGATATCGCGGGCGGCATAGGCGCGCTTGGGGGCGGCGCGGCGTTCGGGGGCCGCTCGTCCGGGCGGGGCGGGCGAGAATGCGGACCGGCGGCGGGGCCGCCAGTAGGCCGGCATGATGGCATATGGATGGCTTGACGCCGCATCGGCTTCGGGAAGGCTGTCCCGGAAACGCCTCGAGAGGGGAACGGCCGAGCGGGCGTGGATCGCAGACATATGGCCGAGGCCCGCGCGGGACGGCACGCGGTTCAAAAAAAAAGGCCGTGCAAAAGCACGGCCTGTCCAGTCAGGGAGGAACCTTGCCGCGATGCGGCGGGTGGGGCATGTGGCGCCACCTGAAACTCTTGGGATGCGGCCCGTTCCCGCTGCCGGTCTGTGCCGAGCTATGGGCGATGTGGCGAGGGGCCGCTTCTCCTGTAGCTTACACGATTCTGCCGTGCTTTGCTTTCTTTTGTGCCAATCTTGAAAATAGCGCGTCATTCTTGCCACAAAGCGCATCGTCCGCACGGCGGGCGAAGCGGGACGAGACGGCTCCAAGTGGCTGTCCGGATTGGTAATAATCCGCCTCCCGGCACCCTCCGGCGCGGTGCGGCGCGATCTTCGGGTGACGGGGCGAATTGGGCGGCCGGGCACCATGCCCGTGGACGCATGCGGCGGGGCGCGGAGAATCACCCCGCCCGCACGGGCGCCGGGGCGGCGATCGTTCAGGGCAGCTCGCTGGCCGGGATCACCGGAAAGAACGCGCCCCCGGAGCGCAGGCCGAACCAAGGCGCGCCCTCGTGCTCGGCCTGCTCGCCAAGCTCGACGAGACGGTAGAAGCTCTTGCGGTCGATCAGCGCCTCGAGCCCCGCGCGCACATGGACATAAGGCGACGGCTCCCCGCTCTCGCGGTCACGCTCCACCCTGATCGGGTGATCGGGGCCGGCATCGACGCAGTCGCCCACATGGGTCGTGAACCGCAGCACCTGCATGCCGCCCTCGTCGCGGCGCTCGAAATCAACGGCCACGAACGGCGCGTCCTCGACGGTGATCCCGACCTTCTCGACGGGGGTGACGAGGAAATAGGCGTCGCCCTCGCGCTTGAGGATCGAGGAGAAGAGCTTGACCAGCGCCTTCCGCCCGATCGGGCTGCCCATGTAGAACCAGGTCCCGTCGCGCGCGATGCGCATGTCCAGATCGCCGCAGAAGGGGGGATCCCACAGATGCACTGGCGGCAATCCGCCCGATTTCGCCGCGGCCCGCGCATGGCCGGCGATCCCTTCGGCATCCGGTGTCACGATGTTTTGTCCTGCCATTGCTTTTGCCATCCTCCCCCGCAAGGATAAGTCTGTCAGGTACGAATTGATATAGAGATGCGGGGAGCATTGTCATGGCCGACGCGGAAAACCTGCTTGGCGAGATCGAGGCGCTCGGCGATCGGCTCGCCCATGCCCGCCAGAGCATCACCCGCCGCTTCATCGGCCAGGAGCAGGTCGTCGACCTGGTGATCTCGGCGCTTCTATGCGGCGGGCACGGGCTGCTGATCGGCTTGCCGGGGCTCGGCAAGACCCGCCTCGTCGAGACGCTGAGCACGGTGATGGGCCTGCAGGGCGCGCGGGTGCAGTTCACCCCCGACCTCATGCCCGCCGACATCCTCGGCTCCGAAGTGCTCGAGACCGGCGCCGATGGCAGCCGCGCCTTCAAGTTCATCGAGGGGCCGATCTTCACGCAGCTCCTGATGGCCGACGAGATCAACCGTGCCAGCCCGCGCACCCAGTCGGCGCTGCTGCAGGCGATGCAGGAGAAATCGGTCACGGTGGCCGGTCAGCCGCACCGCCTCGACACGCCCTTCCACGTCCTCGCGACGCAGAACCCGATCGAGCAGGAAGGCACCTATCCGCTCCCCGAGGCGCAGCTCGACCGGTTCCTGGTGCAGATCGACGTGCCCTATCCCGACCGCGATACCGAGCGGGCGATCGTGCTCGCCACCACCGGCGCCACCGAGGAGGAGGCCATGGCGGTCTTCACCGCGGCCGAGCTCGTCGCGGCGCAGGCCCTCTTGCGGCGGATGCCGGTGGGCGAGGCGGTGCTCGAGGCGATTCTCGACCTGGTTCGCGCCTGCCGCCCGGACGATGCCACCGCGCCGGAGGCGGTGCGCGCCCATGTCGGCTGGGGTCCGGGGCCGCGCGCGGCGCAGGCCTTGATGCTCACCGTGCGGGCGCGGGCCCTTCTCGACGGGCGGCTTGCACCCTCGATCGAGGACGTGGCCGCGCTGGCCGCTCCCGTCCTCACCCACAGGATGGCGCTGAGCTTTGCCGCGCGGGCCCGCGGCGAGACGCTGGAGGCGATCATCGCGGGGGTGACGGAGCGCATCGTGCAAGGCCGGGCCGCCGCGTGAACGCCGCCGCCCTGCACCGCGCGGCCGGGCTGCGCTCCGGCGCGGAGGCGCTTTCGGGCAGCTTGCCGCCCTTGCTGGCGGAGGCGCGCCATCTCGCCGCGGCGCTGCTCATGGGGGCCCACGGGCGCCGGCGGGCCGGCATGGGCGACGAGTTCTGGCAATACCGCGCCGCCGTTCCGGGTGACGAGGCGCGGGCCATCGACTGGCGCCGCTCGGGCCGGTCCGATGCGCATTTCGTCAAGGAAAAGGAATGGCAGGCCGCCCAATCGGTGCAAATCTGGATCGACGCGGGACGCTCGATGCAGTTCGCCTCGGCGCCTGCCTTGCCTGAAAAGCGCGACAGGGCGCGTCTTCTTGCCCTCGCGGTGGCGGTGCTGCTGATCCGGGGCGGCGAGCGCGTGGGCCTGTCCGGCGACACGCTGCCACCCCGGAGCGGCTCGGTGCAGCTCTTGCGCCTCTCCGCCGCGCTCAGCGCCGCCGAGGCCAATGCCGATTACGAGGCGCCGCAGGCAAACGCCCTTCTGCCCCATGCGCGGGCGCTCTATCTCTCCGATTGCCTCGGCGATCCCGAACCGCTGCGCGCGGCGCTGGGCATCGCCGCCGATCGCGGGGTCGAGGGCGCGCTCGTGATGCTCCTTGATCCGCAGGAGGAGGCATTTCCCTTCGACGGGCGCACCGTCTTCGAGAGCATGGGCGGCACCTTGCGCCACGAGACGCTGAAGGCGGGCGATCTGCGCGCGCGCTACCTGGAACGGGTCGCCGAACGCAAGGCGCTCCTGGGCGATCTGTGCCGTGCCGCGGGCTGGCAGTTCACCGTGCATCACACCGATGCCAGCGCGGCGGCCGAGCTCTTGTGGATCTACCGCGCGCTGGAGAGGCGGCGCTGATGCTGGTGCTGGGTCCGATCGGTTTCACCGCGCCCTGGCTGCTGCTCGGCCTCGCGGCGCTACCCCTCTTGTGGCTGCTGCTGCGGGCGGTGCCACCGGCGCCGGTGCGGCGGCGGTTTCCGGGGGTCGCGCTGCTGCTCGGCCTCGATGACAGGAGCCGGCAATCTGACAGGACGCCCTGGTGGCTTCTGCTGCTGCGCCTTCTGGGCATGGCGGCGCTGATCGTCGGCTTCGCGGGGCCGGTGCTCGACCCCGAAACCCGTGCCGAAACACGCGCGCCGCTGCTGATCCTCTTCGACGGCAGCTGGGCGGATGCCCGCGACTGGCCGGCGCGCAGCGCGCGGGCGGAGCAGGCTCTGGACGAGGCCGGGCGCTCCGGGCGGCCCGCCGCGGTGGTCAGCCTGACGGACCTGCCGCCCGGCGCACTGCCCTTCCAGGCCCCCGGTTCCTGGCAGGAGCGCCTGCCGGGACTGCGACCGCGACCCTGGGGGGGCGATCCGCAACAGATCGCGCGCTGGGCGTCGGAGCTGGAGGGCGATTTCGACACGCTGTGGCTGTCGGACGGATTGCGGCGGCCCTACAGGGAGGATCTGCTCGCCGCCCTCGAGGCGCGCGGCACGGTGCGCGTCTTCGAAGGATCGCGCCCGGTCCTCGCCCTCGCGCCCGCCGTCTTCGAGGATGGCGCCATCGCGCTCAAGGCGTTGCGCGCCGCGCCGGGTCCGCGGATCGAGACCGAGATCGTGGCCCGCGGGCTTGATCCCAACGGTATCGAGCGCGAGCTGGCGCGCCTGCCGCTCGTCTTCGAAAACGGCGCGCCGGAGGCCCGCGCGGCCCTGTCCCTCCCGCCCGAGCTGCGCAACCGCGTGCAGCGCTTCGAGATCGCCGGCCAGCGCAGCGCCGGCGCCGTCAGCCTCACCGATGACGCCTTGCGCCGCCGCGAGGTCGCGATCGTGGCCGGGCGCGACAACCGCGAAGGGCTCAGGCTCCTCGCGCCGGACCACTACCTGGTGCAGGCGCTCGCGCCCGTCTCCGACCTGATCGACGGCACGCTCGACGAGATCGTGCAGGCCAATCCCGACGTCATCATCCTCGCCGATGTCGCGACGCTCCCGCCGGGCACCGCCGGCGCCATCGAGGACTGGGTGCGGGAGGGCGGCCTGCTGCTGCGTTTCGCCGGGCCGCGCCTTGCCGCGAGCGATCTGGCGCGTGACGCGGCCGATCCCCTGCTGCCGGTGCGCCTCAGGGCGGGCGGGCGCAGCGTCGGCGGCGCGATGAGCTGGGGCGCGCCCAAGAGCCTGCGCGAATTCGGGGCCGGCTCCCCCTTCGAGGGGCTGGAGGTGCCGCCCGATGTCACCGTCACCGCGCAGGTCATGGCCCAGCCCGATCACGAGCTGGCAGCACGGACGATCGCCAGCCTGACCGACGGCACGCCCCTCGTGACGCGCGCGCGGATGGGACGGGGGCAGGTGGTGCTGTTTCACGTGACCGCCAATGCCGAATGGTCGAGCCTGCCCCTGTCGGGGCTCTTCGTGCAGATGCTCGAACGGCTCGCGGTCTCCTCTGGACTGGCGCGGCCGGCGCCCGAGGATCTCGCCGGGACCGTCTGGACCCTCGATACGGTGCTCGATGCCTTCGGCGCGCCCGACGCGGCGGCCAGCCTCGCCGGCGTCGCGGGGGAGGAGCTTGCGCAGCGGCTCGCCGGCCCGGGTCCGGGGCCCTCCGTGCCGCCGGGGCTCTACGCGGGAGAGGCACGGCGCATCGCGCTCAACGTCATCGGCCCCGAAACCGAGATCGCCGCGAGCCGCTGGCCGGAGCGCATCGCCGTCGAGGGCCTCGGGATCGGGGGCGAGCGCGGCCTGAAGGGTGCGGCGCTGAGCGCGGCGCTCCTGCTGCTTGCCGCCGATCTGCTGGCATCGCTGGCCCTCGCGGGGCGCCTGCGCGGCGCGAGAGGCGCGGCGGGCGGCGTGCTCATAGCGGCCCTTCTGGCGATGCCGGGGGGCGGGGCAAAGGCGCAGGACGCGCCACCCGCCGAGCCGCAAGCTGCTCGCCCGCCGATCTCGCAGAAGGCGCAGGCCGCCGCGGAGGCGGTCGTGCTCGGTCATGTGCTGAGCGGCGACGCGGCCACGGACCGGATCGCGGCGGCCGGGCTGGCGGGGCTGTCGCGCACCCTTTTCGAGCGCACCTCCATCGAGCCCGCGGCGCCGGCCGCCGTCGATCTCGAAAGCGACGCGCTCGATGTCTATCCGTTCCTTTACTGGCCCGTGACGGCCGGACAGCCGATCCCCAGCGATGGCGCCTATGCCAGGCTGAACGCCTATCTGCGCACGGGCGGCATGATCCTCTTCGACACGCTCGATGCCGATGTCGCCGGCTTCGGCGCGGGCGCGCCCAATGGCCGGCGCCTGCAGGAGCTGGCCGCCGGGCTCGACATTCCGCCGCTCGAACCGGTGCCGCGCGATCATGTCCTGACGCGGGCCTTTTATTTGCTTGGCGATTTTCCGGGGCGCCATGCCGGGCGCGACGTGTGGGTCGAGGCGGCGCCCCCCGATGCCGAGCAGGTGGAGGGAATGCCCTTCCGCAACCTCAACGACAATGTCACCCCGGTGGTGATCGGCGGCAATGACTGGGCCTCGGCCTGGGCGATCGACGAGAACGGCGCGCGGATGTTCCCGGTGGGCCGCGGCTTCGCCGGCGAGCGCCAGCGCGAGATCGCCCTGCGCTTCGGGGTCAATCTCATCATGCATGTGCTGACCGGCAATTACAAAAGCGACCAGGTGCACGTGCCGGCGCTGCTCGATCGTCTGGGGCAGTGACGATGCGGCCGCATGCAGCACGGAGGAAGACGCGATGAACGGCGAGGTGGTCTTCGACCCGCTGCTGCCATGGGCGATGCTCTGGGCCGCGGCCGCACTTGGCGCGGCTCTGTGCGCCCTGTCGCTCTGGCGCCGGCAGGCGGGGTGGTGGCTGCGCGGGCTTGCCGCCGCAATGGTGCTGATCGCGCTCGCCAACCCGTCGCTGCAGCGCGAGAGCCGCTCGCCTCTGGGCGACATCGTGCTCCTCGTCGTCGACGAGAGCGCCAGCCAGCGCATCGGCGGGCGTGCCGAGCAGACCGAGCAGGCGGTGGCGCGGATCGAGGCACGGATCGCCGGGCTGGAGAATACCGAGCTGCGCATCGTGCGTCTCGGGGACGGGCCGGGCGATGACGGCACCTTGCTGATGACCGCCCTGGCACAGGCGATCTCGGAGGAGCCGGCGGACCGGATCGCGGGGGCGATCCTGCTGAGCGACGGGCGGCTTCACGACATCGAGCGGGCGCCCGAGTTGCCCGCACCGCTGCATCTTCTGCTGACCGGCATGCCGCGGGACTGGGACCGGCGCCTGGTGGTCTCGAACGCGCCGGCCTTCGCGATTATCGGCGAGCCGGTGACCTTGTCGTTGCGGCTCGAGGACCAGGGCCGGGTGCCGGAGGGGCAGAGCGGCACGGCGAGGATTGAGATCGCCGTCGATGGCGGCGAGCCGCGCGGTTTCGACGTGCCGGTGGGCGAGACACTGGAGTTGCCGGTCACGCTGCCCCACGGGGGGCGCAACGTGATCCGTTTCTCCACCCCCGCCGCGCCGGGCGAGCTGACCGATCGCAACAATGCCGCCGTGATACAGATCAACGGCGTGCGCGACCGTCTGCGGGTGCTCTTGGTGAGCGGCGAGCCGCACCAGGGCGAGCGTGTCTGGCGCAACCTGCTCAAATCCGACAGTTCGGTCGACCTGGTGCATTTCACCATCCTGCGCCCGCCTGAGAAGCAGGACGGCGTTCCGGTGGACGAGCTCAGCCTCATCGCCTTTCCGACGCGCGAGCTGTTCCTCGACAAGATCGACGAGTTCGACCTCATCATCTTCGACCGCTACAAGCGCCGCGGGATCCTGCCGCAGCTCTATTTCGACAATGTGCGCCGCTACGTGGTGGAGGGCGGGGCGGTGCTCGTCGCCGCGGGGCCTGATTTTGCCGGCGTCGATTCGCTCTACCGCTCTGCCTTGGGCGACGTTCTGCCGGGCGCGCCGACCGCGCGGGTGATCGAGGAGCCCTTCCTGCCGCGATTGAGCGATGTGGGCACGCGCCATCCCGTCACCCAGCAGCTCGACGGCGGTGCGCAGACGCCCGAATGGGGCCGCTGGCTGCGCCAGGTCGAGCTTGAGCCGCGCTCGGGCGAGGTGGTGATGGAGGGCGCCGACGGTCAGCCACTGCTGCTGCTCGACCGGGTGGGCGAGGGGCGCGTGGCGCTCCTCGGCTCGGATCACGCCTGGCTGTGGTCACGCGGCTTCGAGGGGGGCGGCCCGCAGCTCGAGCTGCTGCGGCGCCTTGCACATTGGCTGATGAAGGAGCCGGAGCTGGACGAGGAGGCCCTGGTGGCGACCGCCGAGGGGCAGACCATCACCATCGAGCGGCGCACCCTTTCGCAAGAGGCCGGCGAGGTGGAGATCACCGGTCCCGACGGGCAAACCGAGCGCCGCGCGCTCGAGCAGACCGGACCCGGCCGCTTCCAGACGGTGTTCGAGGCGCCGCAGATCGGCCTCTACCGGCTGGTGGAGGGGGACCGCGAGACGGTGATCGGCATCGGCCCCGCCGCACCGCGCGAGTTCGAGCAGACGGTCGCCTCCGGCGCGGCGCTCGGTCCCGCGGTGGCGGCGCGGCGCGGCGCGGTGTTGCCGGTCTCGGAGGGCGTGCCCGATATCCGCGAGGTGCGGCCGGGCCGTCCGGCCGGCGGGCGCGGCTGGATCGGGATCACGCCGCGGCAGGCCTACCTGACGACGGACCTGACCTTGCGGACCCTGCTGCCCGCCTGGCTGCTGCTCCTGGCGGCGGCGGGGTTGACGCTCGCGGCATGGATGCGCGAGGGGCGCCGCTGAGTGCCGTCCTGTCCGGCTCTGCCCCGCCATGCCATACCGCCGCCCCGCACGGTGTGGCAAAAGGCCCGGCATGGCGGGGCGCGGGGCTAGGAACCCGGGACGGGCGGCTTCCGTTACGCATTGAATCGCATTCAATGGAGCCCTGCCAGACATGATCGAACTGTTGTCCTCTCCGCAGGCCTGGGCGGCCTTCTTCGCATTGGTCACGATGGAGATCGTCCTCGGGATCGACAACCTGATCTTCATCTCGATCGTCTCCGGCAAGCTTCCGCCGAAGCAGGAAAAGATCGCGCGCCAGATCGGGATCGGCCTCGCGCTGGTGCTGCGTCTTGCGCTGCTGTCGGTGATCGCCTGGGTCGTCGGGCTCACCGCGCCGGTTTTCGACCTCGGCATCCAGGGCGCCCCCGGTGCGCATGGTGATCCATCCTTCGAGACGGCCTTCTCCTGGCGCGACCTGATCCTCATCGGGGGCGGCGCCTTCCTTGTCGTCAAGGCGACGCAGGAAATCCATCACAAGGTCGATCCCGCGCGGGATGCCGAGCATGGCGGGGCCAAGGTTGCCACCTCGCTCTTTTCCGCCATCGCACAGATCGTGGCCCTCGACGCGGTCTTCTCCATCGACAGCATCCTCACCGCGATCGGCATGACCAACGAGCTGCCGATCATGTATGCGGCCGTGATCGTGGCGGTCGGGGTGATGTTCGCGGCCGCGGGGCCGGTGACGCGCTTCGTCAACAACAACCCTTCGGTGGTGATGCTCGCGCTCGCCTTCCTTTTGATGATCGGGATGGTCCTGATCGCGGACGGCTTCGGGCGCCACGTGCCCAAGGGCTACATCTATGCCGCGATGGCCTTCGGGGTGTTCGTCGAGGTGCTCAACATGCTGGCGCGCCGGCGGCGCAACCGTCTCGCCGCGCGGCGGGCGAAGGGCTGACAGTCCGGCCGCCGCCGCGACGGGCTCAAGGGCCCCGCGGCGGCGGCGCGGTCAGGATCCGGTGCGAATTGGAGAGGAACTCGCGCGACCACAGGGTCCAGAACGTCACCATCGTCGCCGCGATCATGGGCAGGGCCCCGGCCAGCCATGCCAGGGCGGCGAGGGCGAAATACATCCAGCGCAGTCCCCGGTTGAAGTTCCAGGCGGCACGGATGTTGATCTCGGCCGCCTGCGCCGCGCGCGGATAGGCCATCGCGTCATCGGCATCGTTCGGCACGGCGGCCATGACCACCGCGCAATATCCGAAAAGACGGTTGGCCCAGACGAACTTGAGAAATCCCGCCGTCAGAAGCAGCGCGACAAGCCCCAGCTTGGCCTGCCAGACAAGGGGCGGCACACGGCTGCCGTTCAGGTCGATCGCAAGGCCCGCGAGGCGCTCGGAATTGCCCATCAGCGCGAGAACGCCGCCAATCGCGATGACGCAGGTCGAGGCGAAGAAGCTGGTGCCCTGACGCAGGGTGCCCAGCACGCTCGCATCGAAGATGCGCGGCTGCCGGGTGACGAGCTGACGCATCCATTCGCGGCGGAAATCGGCCATTCTCACCGTCACGGAAGGGTGCCGACCCGATGGCCGCTCGATGAGCCAGCCAACCGTGAAGGTGCTCGCCAGGAGGAAGATCACGGCGATCCGGTCGAGGATCGGGAAGAGGGCGAGCTGTCCAAGGAGATCGGCGCCCATCATGCCGCGCGAACCAGGTGAGGGGCGGTGCGATGCACGGGCATGATCCTTGGCCTTCGATGTGATTGCCTCGCGGCGTCGGCCTGCAGGGTGACAGGCGCGCGGGCGGGGTGCAAGTTCCGCCGGCCGGCCGGATCCCGCACCCCATGGCCAGCCCGCAATGCTCCGTGACGTGCCATCTGCGCTTGCCCGCTGCGGGCGCGGCATCTGGGCGCTTGCACCGGCGGGCTGGCGGTTATAATTTCTTACCAAATCCGAGGAGGAGCCCGCCATGCAGATGCCACAGCCAGATCCCGCGATTATTCAGCGCAAGGCCGAGATCGTGGCGCGCCTGCAAAGGGTGCTCCCGCATGACGCGGTGATCCACGAGGAGCACGAGACGCGCGCCTATGAATGCGACGCGCTCACCGCCTATCGCTGCCCGCCGCTGGCCGCGGTCCTTCCAGCATCGACCGCCGAGGTCGCGGCGGTGCTCAAGGTCTGCCACGAGGAGGGGGTGCCGGTGGTGCCGCGCGGCTCTGGCACGTCGCTCGCCGGGGGTGCCTTGCCGACGGCCGATTGCGTGATCCTGGGCGTGGCGCGGCTGGCCGAGGTGATCGAGACCAACTATCCCGACCGCTACATCCGGGTGCAGACCGGGCGCACCAATCTCAGCGTCACCGGCGCGGTCGAGGAGGATGGCTGGTTCTACGCCCCGGACCCCTCGTCGCAGCTTGCCTGCGCGATCGCCGGCAATATCGGGATGAACTCGGGCGGGGCGCATTGCCTGAAATACGGGGTGACGACGAACAACCTGCTCGGCGTGACCATGGTGATGATGGATGGCACGGTGGTCGAGATCGGCGGCGCGCATCTCGACGCGCCCGGCCTCGACCTGCTGGGGGTGATATGCGGCAGCGAGGGGCAGCTTGGGGTCGTGACCGAGGCGACGCTGCGTATCCTGCCCAAGCCCGAGGGCGCGCGCCCCGTCCTGATGGGATTCGATAGCAACGAGGTGGCCGGTGAATGCGTCTCCGACATCATCAAGGCGGGCGTGCTTCCGGTGGCGATCGAGTTCATGGACCGCCCCTGCATTCGCGCCACCGAGGCCTTTGCCGGCGCGGGCTATCCCGATTGCGAGGCGCTGCTGATCGTCGAGGTCGAGGGCAGCCCGGCGGAGATCGACGAGCAGCTCGGCGTGATCATGCAGATCGCCCGCCGCCACGATCCGGTCGAGCTGCGCGAGAGCCAGTCGGCCGAGGAGAGCGCGCGGATCTGGCTCGGCCGCAAGTCGGCCTTCGGGGCGATGGGACAGATCAACGACTACATGTGCCTCGACGGGACGATCCCGGTGAACGAGTTGCCGCATGTACTGCGCCGGATCGGGGAGCTCTCCGAGCAATACGGGCTGGAGGTTGCGAACGTGTTCCACGCGGGGGACGGCAACATGCACCCGCTGATCCTCTTCAACGCGAACGAAGAAGGGCAACTGGAGAAATGCGAGGCCTTCGGGGCCGACATCCTGCGTCTTTGCGTCGAGGTGGGCGGCTGTCTGACCGGCGAGCACGGGGTGGGGATCGAGAAGCGTGACCTGATGCTCGACCAGTTCGCGCCCGACGACCTGGAAGCGCAGCTGCGGGTGAAGGACGTGTTCGATCCGCGCTGGTTGCTCAATCCGGCGAAGGTCTTTCCCCTTGCCGTCACGCAGAACCGCAGGCAGGCGGCCGGCTGACCGCACGTCCATCGCGGCGGGCGGCATGCCCGCGCCGGGCCGGATCGGGGGCCTTGCCCCCGGCCATTCGGCCTCCCCCAAGGTATTTGATCGAAGATGAAGGAGCGGGCGATGCTGACCCCGAGAGACGAGGCCGAACTGAGCGAGGCGATCGCGGGCGCGTCCGGCGCGCTGCGGATCACCGGCGGGGGCACGCGGCCCTCGGGCCGGACGCGCGGCGAGGTTCTGTCGACCGGGCACCTGTCCGGGATCAGGCTTTACGAGCCGGGCGCTCTCACGATCGTGGCGGGTGCCGGAACGCCGGTGACGGAGGTCGAGGAGGCGCTCGCCGCGCAAAATCAGCGTCTGCCCTTCGAGCCGATCGATCACCGGAGACTTCTGGAGCAGGAGGGGGTGCCGACGATCGGCGGGATGGTCGCGGTCAACGCCTCCGGCCCGCGCCGCATCCAGGCCGGTGCTTGCCGGGACAGCCTGATCGGGGTGCGTTTCGTGGACGGGGCCGGCACGGTCATCAAGAATGGTGGCCGCGTCATGAAGAACGTCACCGGTTATGACCTCGTGAAGCTGCTGGCCGGCTCCTGGGGCACGCTGGGGGTGATGAGCGAGCTGTCCTTCAAGGTTCTTCCCGGCATCGCCGCGACGGCGACGCTGCGTCTCGGGGGGCTCGCGGCGGAAGGGGCGGTCGCGGCGATGTCGGCGGCGCTGGGCTCGCCCTACGAGGTGTCCGGTGCGGCCTACCTGCCGGATGAGGGCGATGTGATCCTGCGGATCGAGGGGTTCGAGGCTTCGGTCGCTTACCGCGCAGAGCGCCTTTCGGGGCTTCTGGAGCGGTTCGGCGCGGCTCGGACCCTCACCGATCGCGCCGAGGAGGCGAGCCGCTGGCGCGCGGTGCGCGATGCCGCCGCCTGTGCCCCGTCCGAAGGCGGAGCGGGCGATGTCTGGCGTATCTCCGTGCGCCCCTCCGACGGGCCGCAGGTGGCCGAGCGTCTGGGATCGCGGATGCGGTTGGTGGACTGGGGGGGCGGCCTGATCTGGGCCGTGGTCCCCGAAGGCCAGCCGCTGCGCCGCGAGCTTGCCGGGATCGCCGGCCATGCAACCTTGCTGCGCGCGGCGCCGGAGACCCATGCCGCGCTTGGCATGTTCCACCCCGAACCCGAGGCTCTCGCCGCGGTGTCGCGCGGCCTGCGCGCCCGCTTCGATCCGCGCGGCATCCTCAATCCCGGACTGATGGACGGGGCTTCGGCCGCCGCCTGAAAGGACCATATTCCATGCAGACGAATTTCACCCCGGAGCAGCTTGCCGATCCCTCCACCGCGCGCAGCAACGAGATCCTGCGGGCCTGCGTGCATTGCGGCTTCTGCACGGCGACCTGTCCGACATACCAGGTGCTGGGCGACGAGCTCGACAGCCCCCGCGGACGCATATACCTGATCAAGGACATGCTCGAGAAAGACCGCCCCGCGGACGAGAAAACGGTCAAGCATATCGACCGCTGCCTCTCCTGCCTCGCCTGCATGACGACATGCCCCTCCGGCGTGCATTACATGCATCTTGTCGATCACGCCCGTGCCCATATCGAGAAAACCTACAAACGGCCCTTCATGGACCGGGCGCTGCGCTGGACGCTGGCGCGCATCCTGCCCTATCCGGGGCGGTTCCGCCTTGCGCTGCTGGGCGCCAAGATCGGCCGGCCCTTTGCCTTCCTGATGCCCGATGCGCGGCTCAAGGCGATGCTTCAGATGGCACCCAAGAGGGTGCCGCCGGTCAGCCGCAACGACGATCCGCAGGTCTTTCCCGCCGAGGGGAAGAGGGTGATGCGGGTGGCGCTGCTGACAGGCTGCGCGCAGAAGGCGCTCAACACCGACATCAACGACGCGACGATCCGCCTGCTGACGCGGCTCGGGGCAGAGGTGGTGGTGGCGCGCGGCATGGGGTGCTGCGGCGCATTGGTGCATCACATGGGCAAGGAGGACGAGAGCCACGATTTCGCCGCCGACAACATCCGCGCCTGGATGGACGAGAAGCGCGGTGCCGGACTCGATCACGTGGTGATCAACACCTCCGGCTGCGGCACCACGGTGAAGGATTACGGGCACATGATGCGGCAGACGGCGCTGGCCGAAGATGCCGCGGCGATCAGCGCGATGACGCTCGACGTGAGCGAGTTGCTCGAGAAGCTGCTGCCGGGCGCTGATCCGATCGGCGGGCTGGACCGCGCCGCGGAGGATATCGCCGGCACCGATCATCGGCCCGGCTTCGCCGCCGAGGGCCGCCCCGACGGGCCCGGTCCGCTGCGCGTTGCCTATCACTCGGCCTGCTCGCTGCAACACGGCCAGAAGGTGCGCACCGCGCCCAAGGCACTTTTGAAACGTGCGGGTTTCGAGGTGGTCGAGCCGGCCGATCCGCATCTGTGCTGCGGCTCGGCGGGGACCTACAACCTGATGCAGCCGGAGATCAGCGCCAGGCTCAAGGACCGCAAGGTGCGCACGCTGGAGGCCAAGTCTCCCGACATCATCGCCGCCGGCAATATCGGCTGCATGATGCAGATCGGATCGGGCACCGGGGTTCCCGTCGTGCACACGGTCGAGTTGCTCGACTGGATCACGGGCGGGCCGAAGCCGCCGGCCATGAGCCGGGCCGCCGATGCCGCCCCCGAAGTGCCGCGTCTTCGCTGACGCGGCGCCGCAATCCTGCCCCGCAGCGCGGTTAGGACCGTCTTTACATGTTCCCGCAGGGAAGGCGGTGCGATGATTTTCCGGATGTCGCGTATCGGGCGGGTCCTCGGGGCGGCGGGGGCGGCGATGCTGCTGCTGGGCGCCTGGCCGGGCGGGCTCGCCGCGCAGGAACCCACGCGCCTGCGCAGCCTTTCGACCGCCGATGACAGCCGCGGCTGGGCGGCGGTGGGGCGGCTCGATTTTGCCAATGGAAGCTTCTGCACCGGCACGCTCATCGCGCCCGATCTGGTGCTGACGGCGGCCCATTGCCTCTTCGACATCCGCAGCGGCCGGCGGCAGCCCGATGCCGGGATCGAGTTCGCGGCCAACCTGCGCGACGGGCATGCGGCGGCCTATCGGGGCGTGCGCCGCTCGGTCGTCCACCCCGCCTATGCGCGCGCGGATGCGGGGATGGCGCGGGTGTCGAGCGACCTCGCGCTGGTCGAGCTCGACCGGCCGATCCGGGGCGTCGATCTCGCGCCTTTCCGGGTCGGTGCCCTGCCGGAGGGCGGCGCCCTGGTCTCGGTGCTTTCCTACGCCCATGACCGCCCGGCGCAGCCCGCGCTGCAGGAGCGGTGCAACGTGCTCTCGCGCCGATCGGGCGCGCTGGTCCTGTCCTGCGATGTCGATTATGGCGCCTCGGGCGCGCCGATCTTCGCCCTGCGCGGCAGCGAGTTGCAGGTCGTCTCGATCATCTCGGCCAAGGCGCTGCAGGACGGGCGCAAGGTCGCGCTGGGCACCGACCTGGAGGTGCCGCTCTCGGCGATGCTGGCGATGCTGTCGGGCGAGGATGGCGTTTTCCACCGCCGCGCCGCGCCGCCGGAACGGGGCGGCGCGAAGGCCGCGCGCGCGATCACGGGAGCGAAATTTTTGCGCCCCTGAGGGTCTTGAACGGCCTTGGCCATCTTCTTATCTCAGCGTCACCGGACGCCGCCGAGCGGGTTCGGGATACCACCTCGTCCGTTCCGCGATGGAAGGACGAAACAGTTTAGTTGTCGCTCAATGGAGGATGACCCATGCGAAGCTTTGATCTTGCCCCCCTTTACCGCGCCACCGTCGGTTTCGATCAGGTTGCGAACCTGATGGACCGTGTCCTGTCGGACAATGTCGCGGCCCAGACCTATCCGCCCTACAACATCGAACGCACCGAGGACGATGCCTGGAGCATCGAGATCGCGGTCGCCGGTTTCACCGAGGACGACCTTTCGATCGAGCAGCGCGAGAATGCCCTGATCGTCTCCGGCCGCAAGCCCGAGGAGACCGCTCAGCGCACCTACCTTCATCGCGGCATCGCGACCCGCGCCTTCGAGCGCCGGTTCCATCTCGCCGATCACGTGAAGGTCACCGCGGCGGCCCATGCCAACGGCATGCTGCGCATCGATCTCGTGCGCGAGGTTCCCGAGGCCCTCAAGCCGCGCCAGATCGAGATCTCGCGCAACACCGCGATCGAGGGCAAGAAGGTCAAGACTGCCGAGACGCAGGACGCCTGAGCCCGGATGGGCCGCAGCCGGCCTTCCCGAAGACCGGTCTTGCGACGGCTGACCCTTCGACAATCGGCCCCTTGAAAGCTGGCTTGCCGCGCGCATCGCGGCAGGCCTTTCGCATGGGGCACGCGGCCCCGCAGCTTCGCTCAGACCGAGAGGCAGATATATTTCATCTCGGTATATTCCTCGATGCCGTACTTGCTGCCCTCGCGGCCGAGACCCGATTGCTTGACGCCGCCGAACGGGGCGACCTCGGTCGAGATGAGGCCGGTATTCACGCCGACGATGCCGTATTCCAGCCCTTCGCTGACCCGCGTCACGCGGCTCATGTCGCGGGCATAGAAATAGGCGGCGAGGCCGAAGATCGTGTCATTGCCCAGCGCGATGCCCTCTTCCTCGGTCTCGAACTTGAAGAGCGGCGCGAGGGGGCCGAAGGTCTCCTCATGCGCGACCTTCATGTCCTGCGTCACGCCTGTCATTATCGTCGGCTCGAAGAAGGTGCCGCCCAGCTCGTGACGCTTGCCGCCCTGCACGATCTCGGCGCCCTTCTCGCGGGCATCCTTGATATGGTCCTCGACCTTGCCGACGGCGTCCTCGTCGATGAGGGGTCCGAAATCCACGCCCTGCTCGAGCCCGTCGCCGACCGTCTTCTTGGCGAGGGCCGCGGCGAGCTTCTCGGCGAAGGCATCATAGACACCCGACTGCACGTAGATGCGGTTGGCGCAGACGCAGGTCTGCCCGGCATTGCGGAACTTGCAGACCATGGCCCCCTCGACGGCCGCGTCGAGATCGGCGTCGTCGAAGACGAGGAAGGGCGCGTTGCCGCCGAGCTCCATCGAGCACTTCATCACCTGGTCGGCCGATTGCTTGAGCAGGATGCGTCCCACCTCGGTCGAGCCGGTGAAGCTCAGCTTGCGCACGATCGGGTTCTCGCAGAATTCCTTGCCGACCTCGGAGCTCGAGGAGGAGGGAAGCACCGAGAAGATCCCCTTCGGCAGGCCGGCACGATCGGCAAGCACCCCGAGTGCCAGCGCCGAGAGCGGGGTGAGCGTGGGCGGGCGCACCACGAAGGCGCATCCCGCGGCAAGCGCCGGGCCGGCCTTGCGGGTGATCATCGCGTTGGGGAAGTTCCACGGCGTGATCGCGGCGGCCACCCCGATCGGCTGACGGATCACGTGGATGCGCTTGTCGGCCGCATGGCCGGGGATGATGTCGCCATAGACGCGCTTGGCCTCCTCGGCGAACCATTCGATGAAGCTGGCGCCATAGGTGATCTCGCCCTTGGCCTCGGCCACGGGCTTGCCCTGCTCGGCGGTGAGAATGGCCGCAAGATCGTCCGCGTTCTCGATCATCAGGTCGAACCAGCGGCGCAGGACGGCCGCCCGTTCCTTGGCCGGACGCGCGGCCCAGTCCTTCTGCGCCTTCTGGGCAAGTTCGATCGCCTCGGCGATCTGCGGACGCCCGAGGTCGGCGACATTGGCGATCACGTCGCCGCGTGCGGGGTTGCGCACTTCGAATGTCTTGCCGTCTTTTGCATCCGTCCAGGTTCCGCCGAGATAGGCGCGTTCGACGAGCAGTTCGGGATCCTTGAGCAAGTCCGTCAGGTTGGTGGTCTGGTCGAGCATCTTGACCTCGTGCTTGGGGCTGTTTCAGGGTGCGCCGGAATCCGGCGCGGCTTTGCCGGTCCGATCATGCCCGACCCTGGAAGGCTCCGCCATGACGAACGACATTGCTTACGCCAATCGCGATTTCATCCCGGCGGCGGATGACTACGTTCCGGGCTGGGAACGGGCGGCGGCCGCGTTCCGGCATGCGGCACGGGATCGCGGCGCGTTGCGGACGCGGCGCTACGGCCCCGCCGAGCGGCAGGAGACCGACCTCTTCATGCCGCAAGGCCAGCCGCTCGGCTGCGCCGTATTCGTACATGGCGGGTATTGGCGCGCCTTCGACAAATCGCTCTGGTCGCATCTGGCGGCGGGACCGTTGGCGCGGGGCTGGGCGGTGGCCATGCCGTCCTACACGCTGGCGCCCCATGCGCGTATCGGGCAGATCGGGGCCGAGATCGCCGATGCGATCACCGATGTGGCAGAGGCGGTGGAAGGGCCGATCGCGTTATGCGGACATTCGGCGGGCGGGCAGCTCGTGGCGCGCATGCTGTGCGATCCGCCGCTGCTGGCGCCCCGGATCGCCGCACGCATCCTGAGCTGCGTGCCGATCTCCCCGATCGGCGACCTCGTGCCGCTCATGGACACCGCGATGAACGCCGATCTGCGCATCGATGCGGAAGAGGCGGCGGCGCAGAGCCCGGCGCGGCTCGCGCTTGGCGCCGCCGGCATTCGCATCACCGTCTGGGTCGGCGCCGAGGAGCGGCCGGCCTTCCTCGACCAGGCCGCCGGGCTTTCGCAAGCCTGGGCGGGGGCGGAGGCAGGTCTCAGAATCGATCCCGGGCGCCATCATTTCGATGTCATGGACGGGCTCGAAAACGCGGGAAGTCCCCTTGTGGAAGCGCTTCTGGGCGGGCTCTAGCCGTAAAGATCGCACCAGCAGGGCCGGTCGTCACCCGGTGCCGGCCGGGCCGCGTAAACCGCGCGCGCAATCGCCCGTGCCAGCGCCACGCCCGCCCCGTGGCCGAGCCAGAGGCGCCCGGCGGCATCGGGAATGCCGGCGCCGGCGGTCGAGACGCCGAAGACAAGATCGCCGTCGAAAGGAGTGTGGCTGGGCAGAAGCGCGCGCGCCATTCCGTCCTGCGCGGCCATGGCCATGCGCTGCGTCTCGGCCTGGTCCAGCGCGAGGTCGGTCGCGACGATCGCCAGCGTGGTCTGCGCGCCGGGCATGAGCTTCGTTGCGGGAAGGACGGGCGCCGCGCGATCTTCCACTCCGCGCCCGCCGAACTCGTCGCCCTGCTCGAACGGGGCGGCCCAGAAACGCCCGGAGCCCGGCGCGCAGGCGCAGCCCACGGGGTTCACCGCGACGAGCGCCGCGACCGTGCCGCCCCCCGGCAAGGTGCACGAGGCGCTGCCGATCCCGCCCTTGAGCCGCGCGGTGCGGGCCCCGGTCCCCGCACCGTGACTGCCCAATGCGATCGGCGCCGAGGTTCGCGGCGCATCGAGCGCCGCATCCAGGGCGGTCCGTCCCAGCGCGGTATGCGGTGTTTCACCGCCGCAAGAAGCGCCCCCCGCTCCCAGGTCGAAGAGCACGGCCGCCGGGACGATCGGCACCCGGTATCCGCCGGCGAGAAAGCCGCGGCCGCGCTCGGCAAGCGCGGATGCCGCCCCCGTGGCCGCCGCGAGCCCGAAGGCCGAGCCGCCGGACAGCACCAGCGCATCGACCCGGCGCACCAGCCCTCCGGGCGTCAGAAGATCCGTCTCACGCGTGCCGGGAGCGCCGCCCATCACGTGTACCGCGGCGGTGAAGGGCGCGTCCGCGGTCAGTACCGTCACCCCGGTCTTGAGCCGATCGTCCTGGGCCTGGCCGACCCGCAGGCCGGCGATGTCGGTCATGTCGTTGCGCGGGCCGGGACGCAGGGCAGGGCCGGGCGACGGCGCGTTCATCCGTCCGCCTCCCACCGGCATCGGGGCAGGGCGCGGCAAGGCGGGCGATGCCCGATCACGGGCTCAGGCATGGGGTTTGTGCACCGCGCTGCGCGGGTCTCCGGTATTGGGCGTGCCCGACGGCTCGATGATGAGCAACTCGGCCGTTGGGCGCGCGACGGGACGATGGCGCATGCCGGCGGGCACGACATGGAGCTGGCCCGGACCCAGGCTGACCGTGCCTTCCGGCAGTTCGATGTCGAGCCGCCCGGAAAGCACCAGGAAAAGATCGTCGGTCTCGGGATGGGCATGCCATACGAACGCCCCTTCGGCCTTCACCACCATCACGTCATTGCCGTTGTAGCCGGCGACGATCCTTGGATGCCAGGGCGTGTCGAAGGTCGCGAGGCGCGCTGCCAGATCGACGGGAGCGACCGCCGCGGGCGTGCCGGACGGCGCCTCGCTTCGGGGCCGATCTTCGGGAGTTGTTTCGGGCAGTGTCTTGAGCGGGGGCATGGCGGTTCCTCGTGAGCGTGGTTCCGGCCGCGATCCTGCCAGATCGCCGGCCTGCCATCCAGCGGGATGGGCGATGGCGGCGGGTGGGCTGGGGCCGGGGGGGCAGGGCGGCGGTTCTTTTCCCTACGCCTCCGATCCATGCGTCCCCGCGCAAGCGGTCGAACCCGTCAGGTCTTCCGCCCGGCCGCTGACCACCCGCAGCGTGGGATACCGCCCAGCCGGGATGACCGCGCCGCATGCACCGGGGTGCAGCATCGGGGGCATCGGCAGGCATCGCATAGTTAGCTTAAACTCACCATATTTCTGACGTGGATATGATCTCTGCTCCAAGCACTCACATTAGTGTAATTTTTGGAAGAATCACATGTCTGATTTCAATGACCAGTTAGGGGCCGTCGTTTCAAATTTCAGTGCCATCGATGCCGATATTAAGCGCATCGCAATGAAGTTGTGTGGCCCCGCCACCAACTCTGCGGCCCAATGCTGCAAGGCCGACATCCGGGCCATTCAGTCGCGCTACGGCAATTGCAGGAGCGCGGTGGAGGACCTGATCGATCAGCTCGAACGCGAGACGCGCGCGCTGGAGGCGGAGCCGGCGGCGATGCGCCTTCCGTGCCAGGTCCGCCCGCAGCGATTCTGGAACTTCGTGCGCGGGCGCGGCCGTGGGGCAGGGTCGCTCACGAACGGCGCGGGCCATGCGCTCGAACTCCTGTTCCAGCAATCCGATCGGATCGCCGTGCTCCTGAGCCGTCTCGACAAGCGCCTCGAGGAAACGCTGGCCATGCTGCAATGCTGCGCCGAGGATGCCGAGGGCGCCGTGCCCGACGATGTTGACATGGCCGGTCACAGGTCGCTGCTCTTCGGGGTGCTCAGCGATGCGCAGGCCGCGCAGGCCCGCATCGCCGCCCGCCTGCGCGATGACAATCGTGTTCGCGTCGCCCTTTACGACGAGCTGACGCTGAGCTTGCGCGACGGGCTGCATGTTGCGCCGCCGCGCAGCGCCTGACGCCGGTTTCGCCGGGTCCGGCCCGTCCGAACCCGGAATACCACCCGCCGGGGCATGGGCATAGCGGCTTGCGGCCGGCGGTTACCCGGCATCGAGGGTCTTTTGACCGTTTGGTAAATCTTGCAAAGCGGGGGCCACGCTGGCACCCTTGCGCGATCTCATGTCTCGAGGATGCCGCGCAATGACCGACCGTCCCACCGCCCTGCGTGCCGCCGCGCATCCTGACGATGCCCGGCGCAATCCCGGCCTGCCCTTCGACCTCGACCGGGTGCGCGCGGTTCAGGCCAATACCGGCGCGATCGAGCGCCGCGCCGCGAGCCTGCCCGGACGCCGCTCGGTCAAGAAGGAGTGGCAGGCGGCCTGGCTGCTGCGGGCGATTACCTGCATCGATCTGACCACGCTTGCGGGGGACGACACGCCGGGCCGCGTGCGGCGGCTCTGCGCCAAGGCCGCGCGGCCCCTGCGCGGTGATCTGCTGGATGCGCTGGGGATGGAGCCCATCACCGTCGGCGCGGTCTGCGTCTATCACGAGATGGTCGAGACGGCGGTGCGGGCGCTCGAGGGAACGGGGATACCCGTGGCGGCCGTCTCCACCGGCTTTCCCGCCGGCCTGTCGCCCTTCAGGCTCAGGCTGGCCGAGATCGGGGATTCGGTGGCGGCCGGCGCGTCGGAGATCGACATCGTGATTTCCCGCCGCCACGTCCTGACCGGGGACTGGAAAGCGCTCTATGACGAGATGCGCGCCTTTCGCGAGGCATGCGGCGCGGCCCATGTGAAGGCGATCCTGGCGACCGGGGAGCTTGGATCGCTGCGCAATGTCGCGCGCGCCTCGCAGGTCTGCATGATGGCGGGGGCCGACTTCATCAAGACCTCCACCGGCAAGGAAGGGGTGAACGCGACCCTTCCGGTCAGCCTGGTCATGCTGCGCGCGATCCGCGACTACGAGGCGGCCACGGGCATCCGGGTCGGCTACAAGCCCGCGGGCGGCATATCCAAGGCGAAGGACGCGTTGACCTATCTGGCGATGATGAAGGACGAACTCGGACGGCCCTGGCTGAACCCGGAGCTCTTCCGGTTCGGAGCCTCGTCGCTGCTGGGCGACATCGAGCGCCAGCTCGAGCATTTCGTGACCGGGCGGTATTCCGCGGCGCATCGCCATCCGGCCGGATGACCGCGCGGGGCGCAGCGCGGCCTTCGCCCGGGCGCAGCCCGGCAGGACCGTCCCGCCCGCCCACCCCCTCTTGTTTCGAGAAGAAAGTGAAGACATGACCGTGGCGCAGATTTTCGACAGCATGGAATACGGTCCCGCTCCGGAGAGCGCGGCCGAGGCGCAGGCATGGCTGGAAGCCCATGGACGCATGTTCGGCCACTGGATCGGCGGAGCCGCCCGGGCCGGAGCCGACCATTTCGACAGTCGCTCTCCGGCCGACGGCACCCTGCTGGCGCGGATCGCGAAGGGCGACAGCGACGCGGTCGAGGCGGCCGTCACCGCCGCGCGTGGAGCGCAGGAGGCATGGGCGGCGCATCCCGCGAAGCGCGCGCGGGCGCTCTATGCGCTGGCGCGGCTGATCCAGAAGAACGCCCGCCTCTTCGCGGTGCTCGAAAGCCTCGACAGCGGCAAGCCGATCCGCGAGAGCCGCGACATCGACATCCCCCAGGTCATCCGCCATTTCTACTACCATGCCGGCATGGCGCAGATCATGGAGGAGGCCGTTCCGGGCCGCGTGCCGCACGGGGTCTGCGGTCAGATCGTGCCATGGAACTTCCCGCTTCTGATGGCCGCGTGGAAGATCGCCCCGGCGCTGGCCATGGGAAACACGGTGGTGCTCAAACCCGCCGAATGGACGCCGCTGAGCGCGCTCCTGCTGGCCGAGCTGAGTGCCCAGGCGGGGCTGCCCGCCGGGGTTCTGAACGTCGTCACGGGCGATGGGGAAACGGGGGCCGCGCTGGTCGCGGCACCGGTCGACAAGATCGCGTTCACCGGCTCGACCGAGGTCGGCCGCGCGATCCGGCGTGCCACCGCCGGCAGCGGCAAGGCGCTGACGCTCGAGCTGGGCGGCAAATCCCCCTATCTCGTCTTCGACGACGCCGATCTCGACAGCGCGGTCGAGGGGCTGGTGGATGCGATCTTCTTCAATGGCGGTCAGGTCTGCTGCGCCGGATCGCGGCTCCTGGTGCAGGAGGGGATCTCCGAGGACTTCCACGCCAGGCTGATCCGGCGGATGCAAAGCCTCCGGGTGGGCGATCCGCTCGACAAATGCATCGACGTGGGCGCCATCGTCGATCCGGTGCAGCGCGACCGCATCGCCGCGATGGTCGATGCCGGCGGCGGCACGGTGCACCGCGCGGGGGGCGATCTTCCCGGCGAGGGGTGCTTCTATCCGCCGACCCTCGTGACCGGACTTTCGGGCTCCGATCCCCTGATGCAGGAGGAGATCTTCGGCCCCGTCCTCGTCTCCACCACCTTCCGGACCCCCGCCGAGGCCGTGCAGCTCGCCAATGACACGCGCTACGGCCTGGCGGCTTCCGTCTGGAGCGAGAACATCAACCTCGCGCTCGGGGTCGCGCCGGCGATCACGGCGGGCGTGGTCTGGATCAACGGGGCCAACATGTTCGACGCCGCAGCACCGTTCGGCGGCCTGCGCGAAAGCGGCTTCGGCCGCGAGGGGGGGCCGGAGGGGCTTGCCGCCTATACGCGCGCCCCGCACCCGGCGCGCCAGGCCCGGCCCATCGCGGCGGTGGAGGCGCCCCGCGCCGGGCAGGTGCGCGCCCCGGCGCTCGACCGCACCGCCAAGCTTTATATCGGCGGCAAGCAGGTGCGTCCCGATGGCGGCTATTCGCGGCCGGTCTGGTCGAAGAAGGGCGCACTTCTGGGCCATGCGCCGCAGGCCAACCGCAAGGATCTGCGCAACGCGGTGGAGGCGGCGCGCGCCGCATCGGGCTGGTCCGCGATGGCGGGGCACCAGCGTGCGCAGATCCTCTATTATATCGGTGAGAACCTGTCGGCGCGGGCCGAGGAATTCGCCGCCCGCATCGCCGAGATGACGGGAGGCTCGGCCAGGGAGGCCGAGGCAGAAATGTCCGTCGCCGTCGATCGCTGCTTCACCTGGGCGGCTTGGGCGGACAAGCATGACGGCGCGGCGCGCGATGTTCCGGTCCGCGGAATGGCCTTGGCCCTCAAGGCGCCGGTCGGCGTCATCGGCCAGTTCGCGCCGGACGAGGTGCCGCTCGCAGGGCTGATTTCGATCGTTGCGCCGGCCATCGCGCTCGGCAACCGCGTGATCTGCGTCGCCTCAGAGCCCTATCCGCTGGCCGCGACCGATTTCTACCAGGTGCTCGACACGTCCGACGTGCCGGCGGGGGTGGTCAACATCCTGACCGGCCCGCATGAGGAGCTGGCTCCCCAGATGGCGGGACATATGGGCATCGACGCGGTCTGGAGCTTCTCGGGGCGGGCGCTTTCGCAGGTGATCGAGCAGGAGAGCGCGGCCGACCTCAAGCGCAGCTGGGTATCTGACGGCATGGCCCGCGACTGGCTGGGGCCGGAGGGGCAGGGCGCGCGGTTCCGCGACGAGGCGACCGAGACGCGCACCGTCTGGATCCCTTACGGCGAGGGCACGATCACAGCTTCCTGAGGTCGATCCCGGCGGTTTCGAGGGCGAAGCGGATGCGCGCGGCGGTCTCGATCGCGCCCGGCGTATCGCCATGCAGGCAGACGGTGTCGATCCGCGCCTCGATCTTGCTGCCGTCGCCGCACAGGATCGCCCCCTCCTGCAGCATTGCCGCGACCCGCGCCGCCGCCTCCTCGGCATCCTCGATCATCGCGCCCGGCTGCGACCTTTGCCGCAGGCGCCCGTCCGCCTCGTAGCCGCGATCGGCGAATATCTCGCCCGCCCAGCTGCAGCCCAAAGCCTGCGCCGCGCGCTCCATCCCCGTGGCGGCCTGCGCGACGATCAGCAGGTCGGCGTCGAGCTCGAGCGCGGCGCCGAAGCAGTGTCTCGCCAGCTCCTCGTCCTCGGCGGCCATGTTCGACAGCGCCCCGTGCAGCTTGACATGCCGCAGCTGCCCGCCCGCGCCCCGCGCCATCCCGATCGCGGCCGCGACCTGGTACTGCACGAGGGCATGGACCTCCTCATGGGCCAGCGTCATCCGGCGTCGCCCGAAGCCCTGCAGATCGGCAAATCCCGGATGCGCCCCGATCCCCACGCCCTTCTGCACGGCGGCGCGCATCGTGCGGCCCATCACCACCGGGTCGCCCGCATGGGCCCCGCAGGCGATGTTGGCCGATGTCACGATCTCGAGCAGCGTCTCGTCATCCCCCATCACCCAGGGGCCGAAGCTCTCGCCCATATCCGCGTTCAGGTCCACATGCATCGCCTCAGGTCCTCATTCCAGCTCGTCGCCCGCCGTCACACCGCCGATCAGCCCGTAGGACAGCAGATCCGTCATACGCGCCGGATCGCGGACGAGGGGGCGCAGGCGTGCGGCGCATCGCGCCATCCATGCCGCGTCCGAGAGGTGGACGGCAAGGGCTTCCCCGATTTCGACGCGCTCGAAATGCAGGGTCTCGCCCGGAGCGGCCTGCATCGCGCGGGGCATGTCCACCGGCAGGACCGTCCCGATCCGGGGATAGCCGCCGATGCTCTGGCATTCGGGGCCGAGGATATAGGGCAGCCCGGCACCGGTCATCTGGATGTCGCCGGGAACGATCGTCTCCGACAGGAGCGACAGCTGGCCCCGCGCGGCGAAGGGCGCGCCGCCGCTCTCCTGCACAAGCTCTGTTCCCTGCCGGTTGCCCCTGGGCCCGCGGCGGAACCGTGTCGCCGCGAACCGCGCGCGCTGCGCATCCGAGAAGAGCGCGGAATGGGGCCCGTCGAGATAACGCAGCCTGCCGCCGCCGAGCCGCTCCTCCGGCGCGAGCGTCACGCCCGATGGCCCGCCGGGATCGGCGCCGAGCGCGACACGGTCGCCGGCGGCAAGCGGCGCGCCGATCCCCGCGCCGAGATGCGCCGAGCGGCTGCCCAGCACCCGGTCCGCGGCGATGCCGCCGCCGACATGCAGATAGGAATAGACCCCCGCGGTCGCGGGTCCGAGGATCAGGGCCTCGCCCGCGGCCATATGGTGCGAGGCGTTCCAGGCGAGGTTCCGCGTTCCCGCGCGCGCCTCGCGCGGGGCCCCCGTCAATGCGATCCTGGCATCGGCGTCGAGGACGAAGCGTGCCGGGGCCCCGGTGATCTCGATCGCGGCGCAAGTCTGGTCCTGGGCGAGCAGGGCGGCCCCTTCGAGCAAGGCCAGGCGATCCGCCGCGCCCCCGCGGGAGAGCCCCTGCGCCAGGTAGCCCGCGCGCCCGGTATCCTGCACCGTCGATCCGGGGCCGATCGCCTCGATGCACAGGCAACCGCTCATGCGATCGGCTCGGCGCGCGCGCCGCCCATTCCGCCGGGATCATCCGCCTCGATCTCGCGCAGCTCTGCGCCCCCCACAGGGTGCAGGCGCAGCTCGTCGCCGGCCCGGAAGGCAAAGGTCTCATCCCCCCGCGAGGGCCTGAAGGGCTGAAAGGCGCTGCGCCCGATCTGGTGCCACCCGGTCGGCGCCGTCGCCGCGAAGACGATCAGCTGGCGCACCGCCAGCACGATCGCGCCGCGCGGCACTGCCGGCACGAGCGCGGCGCGACGGGGAATGTCCCAGCGGGCCGGCAACATGCCGAAATAGGCCTGCCCCGGCGCGAAACCGAGGGCCAATGCCCGGACCGGGGCGGCGCAGATCTGCGCCACGGCCTCCTCGGGCGCGATGCCTGCGGCGTCGGCGATCGCTCCGAGATCGGGCGCGTCCCCGCCCTCGAAGCTCGCGGGGACATGCCACAGGCGGCGCCCCTGCGGGAGCGGGGCCCGCGCCCAGTCCGCCGCGGCGAGCCGCTCGCGGAGCGCCGACAGGATCGCCTCTCGCACATCCATCGCCGGATCGAAGCGCAGGTAGACCGAGGCGAGCGCGCCTGAGGTTTCCTGCACCCCGGTAATGGGATCGGCTTCGAGGGCCGCGCGCAATGCCAGCGCCGCGCGGTTCGCCTCCATGCTCTCGCCGGCGCGAAAGCGCACCAAGAGGCCATCGATCCCCAGCGCCGCGATCTGCGGGACATCGAAAAGCGGATCATCGGGCCGCTGGGATTGGGTCTCGGGACGGCGCGTCATGGGCCTGACATTCGCCCCCTGAACCGGGCGGCGCAAGGGGGCGCGGCAGGGATGCGCGCGGCACGCGGGCACGGCGGTCGGGCGGCCCGGATGACGGGGAAACGCGCCCAGGCGAAGGCTTGCACTCCCTTGCGAGCGGCGCTAGATACCGTGGCAGCGCGGGTGTTGTGTAATGGTAAGACCCTAGCCTTCCAAGCTAGAGATACGGGTTCGATTCCCGTCACCCGCTCCATCCTCCCCCGCCCCATCAGTACCCTGCCGCGATCGACGCGCCCCCCCTTGCGAGCCGTCCATCCCCCATGCTGTGATGGCGCCGAGCGCAATGCGCCGGACAGGGAGAGCACATGGATCATTCGCAGATACTCGAGGCGTGCGGGCTGCCGCACGGCACCGATGGGCCGGGAGGCCTTGCCGTGACCACGCCCGTCGATGGCAGCGTCATCGCGCGGCTTTCCCAGCACAGTCCCGCGCAGGCGCAGGAGGCGATCGATCGCGCCGCCGCGGCCTTCGAGATCTGGCGCGACGTGCCGGCGCCGCGGCGCGGGGCCCTCGTGCGCCTGATCGGCAAGGAGCTGCGTGCCGAGAAGGAAAATCTCGCCAGGCTGGTTTCCCTCGAATGTGGCAAGATCGTTCAGGAGGGGCGGGGCGAGGTCCAGGAGATGATCGACATCTGCGACTTCGCCCTTGGCCTGTCGCGGCAGCTCTACGGGCTGACGATCGCCTCCGAGCGCCCCGGCCACGCGATGCGCGAGACCTGGCACCCGATGGGCGTCTGCGCGATCATCACGGCGTTCAATTTCCCCGTTGCGCCCTGGTGCTGGAATGCCGCGCTGGCGCTCGTCTGCGGGGATCCGATCATCGCCAAGCCCTCGGAGAAGGCCCCGCTTTGCGCCCTCGCGGTGCAGCGTATCTGCGAGCGGGCCCTCGAGCGGTTCGGCGACGCGCCGGATGGCCTCGTGCAGACCCTGGTGGGGGGCGCCGAGCTTGGGGCCGCCCTCGCAGCCTCGCCGCGGGTCGCGATCGTGTCGGCCACGGGCTCGGTTCCCATGGGCCGGAAGGTCGCCGGCGCTGCGGCCGAGCGCATGGGGCGCTGCATCCTCGAGCTGGGCGGGAACAACGCGATGATCATCGCGCCCTCGGCCGATCTGGAGCTGGCCGTGCGTGCCGCGGTCTTCTCGGCGGTCGGCACGGCGGGGCAGCGTTGCACCTCGCTGCGCCGGCTGATCGTGCACGAGGATGTCGCCGACGGCGTGATCACCCGCCTGCGCCACGCCTATGACGGGCTCAGGATCGGTGATCCGCTGGCCGAGGAGACCCTGGTCGGCCCGCTGATCGATAGCGATGCGGGGACGGCGATGAGCGCGGCGCTGGAGCGTGCCGCGGCGCAGGGCGGAACGGTGCATGGCGGCGCCCCGGTGCTCGGCGATCGCTTTCCCGGCGCCACCTACCGGCAACCGGCCCTCGTGGAGATGCCCGAGCAGAGCGACGTGGTGCATGCCGAGACCTTCGCGCCCATCCTCTATGTCATGCGTTACCGGACGCTCGACGAGGCCATCGCGCTGCAAAACGCGGTTCCCCAAGGGCTGTCATCGTGCATCTTCTCCACCGACATCCGCGAATGCGAGCGGTTCCTGTCGGCCTCCGGCTCCGATTGCGGCATCGCCAACGTCAATATCGGGCCGTCGGGCGCCGAGATCGGCGGGGCATTCGGCGGGGAGAAGGAAACGGGCGGCGGCCGCGAAAGCGGCTCTGACGCCTGGAAAGGCTACATGCGCCGGCAGACGGCGACCGTGAACTGGTCGCGCGAGTTGCCCCTTGCGCAGGGCATCCGCTTCGATCTTTAAGCTCAGGCCGCCAGGCGGCCGGCCAGTCCGCGCAACATCTCGAGACAGGCGGCAAGCTGCGCCGTCTCGAGATACTCGTCCGGCCGATGCGCCTGGGCGATCGCGCCGGGGCCGCAGACGACGACATCGGCGCCGAGCGACTGGAACAGCCCCGCCTCGGTTCCGAAGGCCACGAGCTCGGCCCCGTTCTGCCCGGTCAGGCCGAGCATCAGCTCGCGCGCGGCATTCTCCTCCATCGGCTCGAGCCCGGCCACCTCGCCGATGATCTCCGTACGGATGGTGGCCTCCGGATGCACGGCGCGCATCGCCGGCAAAAGCCGGGCCTCGACATGGTCGGTGATCTGCGCGCGCACCCAGTCGGCATCCGCCTGGCTGACCGGGCGCATCTCCCAATCGACCCGCGCGCGCCCCGGGATGACGTTATGCGCGGTGCCGCCGCTCAGCGCCCCGGTGTTGATCGTCGTCCAAGGGGGATCGAAGCGCCCCCCGGCCGGCGCCCGCGCCTTCAGCGCTTCCTTCAGCTCCATCAGGCGGTGGACATAGGACACGGCGGCCTCGACCGCGTTCACGCCCCGATCCGGCGCCGAGCCGTGACCCTCGAGACCGGTGAAATGGGCGCTGTACTCGCAGCAGCCCTTGTGCCCCTCGATGACCTTCATCTGCGTCGGCTCGCCGATCACGACGAGGTCCGGCCGCAGGCCCTTGCGCTCCAGGAGGCCCACCAGCCTTTGGGCGCCGAGACAGCCGACCTCCTCGTCATGGGTAAAGGCGAAATGGACCGGCTTGCGCAGCCGCCGCGACGCAAGAAGCGGTGCCATCGCGACACATGCCGCGATGAAACCCTTCATGTCGCAGCTGCCGCGACCGAAGAGACGCCCATCCCGCTCCTGCATGACGAAGGGATCTGAGCTCCAGCTCTGCTCTGCGACGGGCACGACATCCGTATGCCCCGACAGCACCAGGCCGCCGGTGTCGCCCTCGCCGATCGTGGCGAACAGGTTGGCCTTGCCGCCGCTCTCGTCGGCCTGGATCTCGATCCGCGCGCCCGCCTCCCCGAGCCGCTCGGCCAGATGGGCGATCAAGTCCAAATTGCTGTCATGCGAGACGGTCGGAAAAGCGAACAGCGTCCCCAGGATGTCCCTCGCGCGGTCCAGATCGTCCATGTGCCGCGCTCCTTCAGCTTCGTCGAAATACCTCGGGGGTCCGGGGGCAGGCCCCCGGTCCGTCCTCTCAGCCCAGGACCTCGGCCACCGCGTCGCGTGCCGCCGATACGATCGTGTCGGCCTCCTCGCGCGTCAGGCACAGCGGCGGCGCGAAGCCGAGGATATCGCCTTGCGGCATCGCCCGCGCGATCACCCCGCGCGACAGCATCGCCGCGACGACCTTCGGTGCGACCTTGCCGGCCGGATCGTAGAAGCGCCGGGCCTCGCGGTCCTCGACCAGTTCGACGGCGGCGAGCATTCCGTCGCCGCGCACCTCTCCCACGTTGCGGTGCCCGCCGAGCGCATCCGTCAGGCCTTCGCGCAGGTAGCGCCCGACGGTGCCCGCGTTCTCGACCAGTCCGAGGCTGTCGATCAGCTTGAGATTGGCCACGCCCGCCGCCGCGCCGATGGGATGCGCGGAGTAGGTCCAGCCATGGCCGATCGCACCGTTCTCGTCGGTGCCCTGCTCGAGCACCTTCCACATCTTGTCGCCCACGATCGAGCCCGACAGCGGCGCGTAGGCGGATGTCAGACCCTTGGCGATGGTGATGAGATCGGGCCGGATGCCGTAATGGTCGGAACCCATCATCGTGCCGAGCCGGCCGAAGCCGGTGACGACCTCGTCGGCAACCAGCAGGATGTCGTGCTTCTCGAGAACCTTCTGGATCGCCTCCCAGTAGCCGGCGGGGGGCGGGACGATGCCGCCCGTCCCCAGGATCGGCTCGGCGACCATGGCGGCGATCGTGTCCGCACCCTCGCGCGCGATCAGCTCCTCGAGCCTTGCGGCGCAATGGGCGGTGAAGGCCGCCTCGTCCATCGAGATGTCTTCGCGGCGGAAGAAATAGGGCGCCTCGGTATGGATCACCGTGTCGAGAGGCAGGTCGAACTTCTTGTGGAAAAGCTCGAGCCCGGTCAGCGAGCCGGTCATCAGCCCCGAGCCGTGATAGCCGCGCCAGCGCGAGATGATCTTCTTCTTCTGCGGCCGTCCCAGGATGTTGTTGTAGTACCAGATCAACTTGATGTTGGTCTCGTTCGCATCCGAGCCGCCGAGCCCGAAATAGACCTTGGACATGCCGGCGGGCGCGCGGTCGAGCACCATTTTCGACAGGGTTATCGAGGCTTCCGTGCCATGGCCGACATAGGCATGGTAATAGGCCAGCTCGCGCGCCTGCTCGGCGATCGCATCGGCGATCTCGGTGCGGCCATAGCCCACGTTCACGCAGTAGAGCCCCGCGAAGCCGTCGAGAAGCCTGTTGCCGTCGCGATCCTCGATATGCACCCCGGAGCCTGACTTCACGATGCGCGATGCGCTCTCGCCGCGCGCGTGCTGGGCGAGATGCGTGGAGGGGTGGAACATGTTCTCGCGGTCCCAGGCGTCGAGCTGGTCGTTTCTCAAATCATCCATGTCCGGGCTCCTCACCATGCTGCGATCATGTCCACTGCACTATTACAGATCGGCGAGGGGCGCAAAGGGTGTAAGGCCCGTGCCCGGCCCCGGGGGCGCTCGGGAGTCGCTCAGGGGTCGGTCCGGGACCCGGTGCGGGGGCCGGTGCGGGGGGCCTCGAAGACGAAACGGGTCTGCTGGGCATAGGATGTGCCCGGTGTCAGCAGCAGCGAGGGAAAATCGGGATGGTGCAGCGCGCCGGGCCACAGCTGCGGCTCGAAGGCCAGCCCCGCGCGGTTGCCGTAGGGGGGGCCGTGCAGGGTCGCGAAATCCTCGCTGTCGAGCGGCGCCATGTCGAAGACCTGGATGCCGGGCTCGGTCGTGTCGATCCGCAACGAGACCCCGGAGCGCCCCGTCAGGCGCAGGGCGGGAACGGGGGCGGGCCGGCGCGCGCGGGCAAGGCAGAAGTTGTGATCGATGCGTCCCGTTTTTTGCGGATCGAGCCGCACCGGATCGCGGTAGTCGAAACGGGTCCCGGCCACGGGGGCGATTTCCCCGGTCGGCAGGTTCTCGGGCGACATCGGCAGGTAGTGCTCGGCATCGATCGAAAGGCTCTGACCGCTCCAGTCGGCCCCGCCATCCATCGTCCAGTAGCCGTGATGGGCGATGTTCATGGCGGTCAGGTGGTCGGTCTCGGCACCGATATCGAGCCGCAGCGTCGAGGGCGCCTCGATGGCATAGCGTGCCGTGATGCGCCGATTGCCGGGGAAGCCGCCATCGCCATGGGCAAGGTCGATCGCAAGGCTCACATGCGCCTCGCCGCGCTCCACGATGCGCCAGAGCTCAAATTGCGTGCCCGCGCGCCCCGAATGGAGCGTCGCGCCCCCCATGTTGTCCTCGAAGCGGTATCGCGCGCCGCCGATCATCGCCTCCGCGCCCTTGATGCGGTTCGCGACGGGGCCGATCACCGCGCCGAAATGCGCAAGCGGTCCGAGATAGGCGGCCAGGTCGGGCGCGCCGAGCGTGAGCCCGTGATCGACGCCGTCGAGCCTGACATCCTGCAAGATCGCGCCGAGGGTGAGGATGCGCACGCGCAGCGCGCCGCCCGAAAGCGCGATCGTCTCCACCGCGCGCCCGCCTGGCAGGTGGCCCATCACCTGCACCGCGCCGCTCACAGCGCCCTCCAGGCGACGCCGGCGGGGGCGATGCGCATTCCGTCGATTTCGACCGTCTCGGGCAGGTAGTTGAACCAGAAGCGGTGGGTGGCCGTGTCGCGCCGCCGCAACCCGTCCGGCAGATCGAGCGCCTCGATCCCCACCTGCGCGCAGGCCTGCCGGACGATCCGCGCGAAGGCGTCCGGGTCGGGCCAGCCGCACAGGTAACGCAAGGCCCCCCCGCACAGCATCGCCGGCCGTCCATCGGCGGTCCATTCCGCGATCTCGGCCGTGCCCTCGAGATGCTCGAACCAGCGCTGGAAGGCGCCGCCGGATGCAAGCGGGAGGGGCGCGGCCGGCGGCAGGCTCTCGGACAGGCCCACGGCGGCCGGAAGCCCATCGAGCGCGGGCGGCAGGGGCAGGGGGATCGACATCTCCGGGGTGGCGGCATTGGCGCGCGGCCCGACAAGCGCGATCCCCTCCATGCGCGCGAACGCCTCCCGGAGCGCGGGCGGGATCACCGCGAGCCCCGGCGCGAGCACGAGCGCGTAGCCCGACAGGTCCGCCGTGCCCGGCGGCAGGATGTCGATATTCAGTCCCGCCCGCCGCAGCGCCCTGTAGGCATCGAGGCAGAGCTCGAAATACGAGAAATCCGCGCCCTGAGGCTGCGTCTCCCACGCCCAGGCGGAGGCATAGTCGAAGATCAGCGCGGCCCGCGCCTTCCCCGTTCCCGCCTGTGGCATCTGCGCGATCTCGCGCCCGACCTGCGCGGCTTCCTCCAGCCCCGGCGCCGCGGCGCTGTCGGGACGCAGCAGGCCGGCGTGATGCTGCTCCTGGGCGAAGGGCACCTGCCGCCAGCGGAAATAGCAGACGGTCTCCGCCCCGTGGGCGAAGGCCTCCCAGCTCCAGAGGCGTACCATGCCGGGGAGCGGGGCGGGGTTCCACGGTGCCCAGTTCACCGGGCCGGGCTGCTGCTCCATCACCCACCAGCGCCCGCGCCCCACCGCGCGGTAGAGGTCGTGATGGAAGGCCTGCATGTCCGGATCGCCCTGGCGCAGGAAGCGGGTCTTGCGCGCGGGCGTGCCTTCGAGCCGGTCCGACAGGAAGCCGATCGGGTAGCTGTCCCAGCTGGCGATATCGAGATCATCGCCCACGGCGTAATGATCGAAGCCTGTCTCGCGGCCCATGTAATTGTGGATCAGCGGCGCGCGGGTATGACGGCGCAGCGCCTCGGCCTGCGCGCGGTTGAAGTGCACCACCTGGTCCGAGCTGAACCGGCGGAAGGCCATGACATGGGCGGGGTTCGCCTCGGTCACGGTGAGCATCGGCAGGCCGATCTCCTCCATCGCGCCGTATTCCATCGACCAGAAGACGTTTCCCCAGGCCCGGTTCAGCGCCTCGGCCGACTGGTAACGCTGCGCGCACCAGTCCCGGAATGCCTCGCGCGCTGCGGGGGAATAGCTCAGGGACGTGTCGTGGCAGCCGTATTCGTTGTCGATCTGCCAGCCGACGATGCGCGGATCGCGACCGTAGCGCGCGCCGAGCAGGTCGGCGATGCGGACGCATTCGCCCCTGTAGCCTTCATGCGAGAAGCAGTAATGGCGCCGCGATCCGAACTCCCTCGGGCGGCCCTCGCGATCATGGGCGAGCATGCCCGGATGGCGCGCGAGCATCCAGCGCGGCGGCGTCGCGGTGGGGGTGCACATCACGATTCCGAGCCCGGCCTGCGCCAGTGTCTCGATCGCCGCATCGAGCCAGTCGAAACTCAGCGCGCCGGGGGCCGGCTCGATCCGGCTCCAGGCAAACTCGGCGATGCGCACGCGGGTGATGCCGGCCGCGCGCATCCGCGCGGCATCCTCGGCCCAGAGCTCCTGCGGCCAGTGTTCGGGATAGTAGCAGACGCCGAGGCTGCGATCGGTCATGGGGAACGCTCGTGGATATGGAAGGCGGAGAGGGCGGAACGGGCCGCGCACCGGGCCGTGGCGGGGCCCGGAACGATGGGGCGGGGCGCGAGGGGGTAGGGCACGAGGAGGCGATGAGCGCGGCGCCGGACGGGGGCGTGCCTCAAGGGATCACCCGCGGCTCCGGGCGGCCGGTGCCCGCGCCGGTGACGGCGAAGGTGCTGCCCTGGCCTTGCGGTGCGCCGCCCTCCATGTCCTGCGCCGCGCTGGTGCAATAGAGGACCGACAGGTCGGGACCGCCGAAGGCGGGACAGGTGGGCTGCTTGGCGGGCAGGGACACGGTGCGGATTTCCGTTCCATCGGGTGCGTAGCAGGCCAGGCGCCCGGCGCCGTATTGCGCGCTCCACAGGTTGCCGGCCGCATCGATGACGGCCCCGTCGGGCCGCAGGCCGCGCGGGCCGAGGTCGAGCCAGTCGGTCGCCGGCCCCGTGGGCCAGCCATCCTCGCCGAGCGGTACGCGGCAGATCACCGCGCGGGCGGTGTCGGTGAAATGGGCAAGCCGGCCATCGGCGGAGAAGCAGATCGCATTGGGAATGGTCAGATCGCCGAAGAGGCGGCGCATCTCGCCGCGATGATAGCGCCAGATCGCGCCCGCTCCCGGCTCGGCCCGCCGGCCCATCGTGCTGATCCAGAAGCCGCCATGCGGATCGGCGCGCCCGTCATTGGAACGCGTCTCGGGCCGGTCCGCCTCCAGATCGCACAGAGGCGCCGTCTCGCCATCGGAAATGGCAAAGCGCATCAGGGCGCGGTCGCCGGCGACGATCAGGGTGTCGTCGTCGATCCAGCCCGCGGCCGAGACCGGCCCGTCGAAGGTCCAGTGCCGCGCGCCGCCCGCCATGCGCGTCAGCAGGCGGCAGGCATTGATGTCGAACCAGAAAAGCTGTTGCCGGCCGGGATGCCATAGCGGGCCTTCGCCCAGATCGCAGGCCCGCGCATCGTGAACTTTCACCCTCATCGGGACAATGCATCCCATGCGTCCACCAGGGTGGCGGCTCGCGCGGCGATGTCCTCCACCGCGTCACCGGGCCTGTAGAGGTTCGAGCCGAGGCCGAAGCCGCTGGCCCCGGCGGCCCGCCATTGAGCGAATTGCGGCGCGCCGACACCGCCGACCATGAACAGCTCCGCCTCGTGCGGGAGCACAGCGCGCAGCGCCTTCAGACCCTCCGGGCCAAGCTGGAAGGCCGGGAATATCTTGATCCCGCTGGCGCCCGCGGCAAGGGCGGCGAAGCATTCGGTCGCGGTGAGCGCGCCGGGATAGCTCTCGAGGCCGAGGGCGATGCTCGTCCGGATCACATCGGGATCGGTATTGGGCGAGACGATCATCCTACCCCCCGCCCGTGCCACTGCCGCCACGTCCTCGATCCCGAGGACCGTGCCCGCCCCGATCACCGCCTCGTGGCCATGCGCCTTCGCCATGGCGGCGATGCTCTCAAGGGGGGAGGGCGAGTTGAGCGGCACCTCGATCCGGGTGATCCCGGCCGCGATCAGGGCCGCCGTGACCGGAACCGCCTCGTCGGGGTCGATGCCGCGCAGGATGGCGATCAAAGGGCGGCTCATCGTGAGGTCTCCTCGAGGTTGCGGCGGGCGGCGAGAAGCCCCGCGCGGGTCATCGCGTCGCCGCGCGTCTGGATCGGCGAGGACCCCTGGGCGGCAAGCGCATCGGTGTAGCGCGCGCTCAGCTCGGCCGAGCCGATCAGCGCGACTTGCTGGCCAAGCCAGTAGGGCCGCATCGCCCCCAGTTCCGCCCCGATCAGCAATCCCGACAGCCTGGCCTGCGCCGTGCCGGCATCCTGGCCGTTGACCAGCTCCTCGGCACGCAGCTCGAAAAGCCGCACCGCAAGCGCCTCGGGCCGCGACAGCCCGTCGGCGACGGCCTCCTCGAAGACGCCCGTTGGCCAATCCCGGCCCGGCATGCCGAGCGTGTGGCGCAGGACGGTATGCCCGCCGATCGCGGCATGCAGCTCACCGGTCATCGCGGTGCGGAAGCTGACCACCTCGCCGGCGCTGATGCGTGCCCATTTGCCATGGCTGCCCGGCAGGCAGATGACGCCGTCAAAATCGGGATTGTGCAGCAGGAAACCGGCGATCTGCGTCTCCTCGCCGCGCATCACATCCGCCGGGCGGCGCTGGCGCAGGCCGGGGATCACGTGGACGGTGACCTGCGCATCATCGATCGGCGCGGTCACGGGGGGCGCGGCGAGGGGCTGGGTCGGAACGTCGCTGTAGGGTGCCTCGATCCAGCCCTGGCGCGAGCCGACCATGCCGGCGGCGATCACCTGGACGCGTCGGCCGGGGCGGCGCCAGGGGGCGATGAGCTCCAGCAGCACGGGCGCGAACTGCGACTGCGACAGGCAGCCCATCCCCTTGTCGGACTGCCGCTGCGCAAGGACCGAGCCGCCGGCATCCATCGCCCAGGCCCGCAGGTTCGACGTGCCCCAGTCGATCCCGATCCAGTCGAAATCGACGGCGCTCGGGACATCGGCGCTTGGGACATCGGCGCGCGGGGCGCCGGGATCATCGGGGGACATGCTCATGGCCCGAGCATAGGCCGCTGCGATGCGGCGGCAAGCGCCCGCCCGATCACAGCCGCACCCCCTCGACGGTCCACATCGTGCCGGGCCAGGCCCAGGGCAGGCGCAGGCCCTGGGACATCAAGGCCCGGCCCGACAGGGTGACCGGTCCATCCTTGAGCGCCAGCGGCCCGCGGCTTTGCGGGGGCAGGTCCTCGGGGTTGACCAGTCGCAGCCTGTAGAAGGCATACGGGTCGAGCCCGGCGAGGCGCAGCGGCCGCGGCAGGCTTTGTGCCATGCTGGCCCAAGTGCCGGCGAAGAGGACGAAGCGCCCGCCATCGGCGGCGATCTGTTGCTCGGCGGTCAGGGCCGGATCGGCACTGTCGAGGGGCAGGATGCGGCCGCGATGCATCCAGTCTCGGTTGGCCTTGTACCAATCGGTGATCCGCCGCAGCACGTCCATTTCCCCCGCGTCGAGCTCGCGCGGGTCCATCTCGAAACCCATGTGGCGCTGGGCGGCCACCCAGCCGCGGAACGCGATGGAGAGGATGCGCCCGGAGCTGTGGCTGGCGCGCGGGCCGACATGGCTGCCGGTCACGGCCGCGGGCAGGAAGAGCGCCGCCTCGTGCTGCATCCTCAACCGCTCGATCGCGTCGTTGCTGTCGGACAGCCAGACCCTGTGGGTGCGCGACAGGATGCCGGCATCGATCCGGCCCCCTCCCGATGCGCAGCTCTCGATCTCGACCCCGGGATGGGCGGCGCGCAGGCGATCCAGCAGATCGTAGATCCCGTCGGTCTGGGCCGGGTCGACATGCGGCAGGACGCGGTTGTGATCCCATTTGAGGTAATCGATGGGATGGGCTCGCAGGAGGGCGCCGATGGCCTCCAGCAGATGCGCGCGCACCTCGGGGCGGGCCATGTCGAGCAGGTATTGCCCCCGGCCCGGAACCTGCATGGCCGGTCCCAGGAGCCAGTCGGGATTGGCGCGGTAGAGATCGCTGTCGAGATTGACCATCTCGGGTTCGACCCACAGACCGAAGGACATGCCCAGCCCGGTCACGTGGTCGATGAGCGGAGCGAGCCCGCCGGGCCACTTGCGCCGGTCCACCTGCCAGTCGCCGAGCGATGTCGTGTCGTCGTCGCGCCCTTGCGCCGTGCCGCCGAACCATCCGTCGTCGAGTACGAAACGTTCGGCGCCGAGCGCCGCCGCTCGATCGGCGATCGCGATCAGGGCATCGGCGGACTGGTCGAAATAGATCGCCTCCCAGCAGTTGTAATGCACCGGGCGGGGGCGGCCGGGATCGGGCCAGGGCACCAGCCGGTCGCGCAGCAGCCGCTGATGGGCGCGGGCGATGCCAGCCTCTCCCTCGGCGCTGTAGGCGGCGAGCGCGAGGCCGCTCTCGAAGCGGGTCGCGGGGGCGCTTGCCGCGCCGAAGCTCTTGCCGATCTGCACCTGCCGGCGCCCATCCGCCAGCTCCTCGGCCAGCATCCTGTGTCCGCCGGACCAGGCGAGTTGGAGCGCGAAGACCTCGCCCGCCGTCTTCGTCGCCCCCCGGCAAGGCAGCAGGACGGCCGGGAAATGCTCGTGCCCCGAGCGCCCGGTGCGCGCCTCGCGCATCCTGATGCCGGCCGACCAGGGGGTGCGGTTGCGGTGGAACTCGCGCAGCCAGGTGCCGTGGAAGTCAACGATCTCGGTGCCGCATTGCGGACCGGGCAGCACCGGTGCGCTCAGCCAGGCCAGGCGCATGGGTGTGTCGCTCTCGAGCGTGGCCGAGAGCCGCAGGACGCCGCTCCCCTCCTCGGGTTCGATCCGCGCGGCATGGCGCAGGCCAAGCATGGTGTCGACATGATGCAGCACGAGCGCCGCGCCGTCCCGCTCGGCATGGGCGAAGCGCAGCGCGGGCGCGAGGGGCTTGCCGGCGGCATCCGCGATCCACAGGCCGGGCTGTCCGGGGAAGGACGCCCCCGGCGAGGGGCAGATGCCGGCCGGGATCGTCGCGTCGAGCGAGCCGCCGGTCAGATCGGAGCGCGCGGCGGCGGCCAATGCCTCGAGGTCCTCCTCGCGCGGCAGCGGCGCCCCCCAGTAGACGATCTCGGCCATCCGCAGGTCCAGCGGGCCGGGAAGCACCGCGAGGACGAGGCTCTGTACGCCGTCATCGACGCGCCAGCAGGTGGTCATGACGCACTGTCCTTTCGTGTCGTTCCGAAGGGGCCGTGGGCCCGGGACGTCTTATTTCACGGCGCCGAGCGTCAGGCCGGCGATGAAGTGCCTTTGCATCGCGAAGAACATCGCGACCGGGGGCAGGGCGGCCACGATGCTTCCCGCGCTCATCAGGTGATAGGCGGCGCGGTACTGCGCATTGAAGCTGGTGATGCCGGCGGTGACGGGTTGCGATTCCACCCCCTGCGTCAGCACCACGGCCCAGAAATAGTCGTTCCATATGAAGGTGAAGACGAGGACCGCCAGCGCCGCGAGAGCGGGTTTCATCAGGGGCAGCACGACATACCAGAAGATGCGCCATTCGGCGATCCCCTCGACCCGCGCCGCCTCGATCAGCTCGAAGGGGAGGGCGCGGATGAAGTTGCGCATGAAGAGGGTGCAAAAGCCCGTCTGGAAGGCGATGTGGAAGAGGACGAGCCCGGTCTTGGTGTTGTAGAGTCCCATGTCCAGGGTCAGGTCGCGCACCGGCACCATTAGGATCTGGAACGGCACGAAGTTGCCGGCCACGAACATGAAGAAGATCCACAGGTTGGACCTGAAACGGTAGATGCCCAGGGCGAAGCCGGTCATCGCCGACAGCGCGACCGCGCCCAGCACGGTCGGAGCGGTGATCAGCACCGAGTTCAGCAGGTAGCGCGGCATGTCCGATTCGAGAAAGACCTTCGAATAGTTCGACACGCCCTCGAAGGAGGAGGGCCATCCCCAGTAATTGGCGTTCGAGAAATCGGCATCCGGGCGGATCGAGAAGACCGCGACGGCGATCAGCGGAAGCAGCCACAGGATCAGCGCGACCGGCAACAGCGCCTGGTAGGCGGCGCGTCCCGCCGGGGAGCGTTTCTCGATCGGGGTGGGGAACATCTCAGACCTTTCGTCCGTCCGCGCCGCGGCCGGAGCCTGCGGCGCAGGTATTTGCACGAAGATGAAGGGGGCACGGCAGCAAGAGGCTCATCTGTCGCGCTCCTCGCGATACATCGACCACAGGAAATACGCGATGAAGAGCAGCATGATCACGAAGAGGACCACGGCGATGGCCGCTCCGTAGCCCATGCGGAAGCCGTATTCGGACAGGGCCACCTCGAACATGTAGAAGCTCAGCACCCGGCTTTCGCCGAAAGGGCCGCCATTGGTCATGATCGAGATGAGATCGAAGCTGCGCAGCGCGCCGATGATGGTGACGACGAAGGCGATGAAGGTGGCCGGGCGCAGTTGCGGCAGGACCACGTGCCACAGCATCCGCCAGCCCTTGGCCCCGTCGAGGCGTCCGGCCTCGATCTGCTCCGGGTTCACCGCGTTGAGCCCGGTGAGATAGAGGATCATGCAATAGGCCGTCTGCGGCCAGAGGCCGGCGGCGATGATCCCGTAGGTGACATAGGCCGGATCGCCCAGCACGTTGACCGGCCCGAGGCCGACCCAGCCCAGCACGATGTTCAGAAGGCCGAATGTCGGATCGTAGAACCAGGTGAAGACGAGGCCGACCACGACCTGGCTGATCACGAAGGGGAAGAAAAAGAGTGATTTGTAGAGCCTGATCCCCGTGACGGTCTGGTTCAGGAAGAGGGCGATGAAGAGGCCCGCCGGGATGGCCAGAAGATAGAGCAGGAGCCAGATCACGTTGTTGCGCAGGGAGGTGTAGAAGGCCGGGTCCTCGGCCAGCTCGGCATAGTTCTCCATGCCGATGTAGCGCGGCTCGCCGAGCCCGTCCCAGGCATGGAGCGAGACGTCGAAGCTCTGGAATATGGGGAAGATGACGTAGAGCGCGAAAAAAGCGATGCCGGGGGCGAGGAAGAGCCAGGGGGTGATGCCGATCTGGTTGCGGCGCCACCAGGATCGTCCGCGGCCGGGATGGGTGTCGGGCAATGTCGCTTGGGTCATCTCGGGGCTCCGGCGGGGGCGTCGGGGGCAGCGGGGGCGGCGGGGCCGGATGGCCGCCGGCGCGAAGGGGGACGGCGCGCCGTCCCCCCCATCGGCGGGGCATCACTCGTAGATGCGCTCCGCGGCCTTTTGCAGCCTTTGCAGGATCTGGTCGAGATTGTCTGGCCGGACCATGAATTCCTGGAAGCCTTCCATCGCGACCTTGGCCATCTCGGCCGGGGCATCGCGGTCGAAGAACTGCGCCACGCCGCCGGGGCTGTTCTCGGAGAGGGTGGTGAAGCCCTCCTTGAGGAACTTGTCCTCGTCGACCGAGCTTTCGGCATTGACCGGAAGCTGTCCAAGGGCGTCGCCCGCGTTGATCATCGTCTGGTTCTCGGCGGAGGTCACGAACTTGAGGAACGCCTTGGCGGCCTCTGGGTTCTGCGCGCCCGAGGGGATGTGGAAGGTGTCGGTGGGCGCGTCCTCGGCCAGTTCGACATCGGGGTTGATGGCGGGGAACTGGTAGTAGTCGAGCTGCTCGTCGGTCAATCCGGCCTCGCGCAGCGGGGCGACCGCGAAATTGCCCATCAGGTAGGCGGCGGCCTCGCCGTTGACCATGAAGGGCAGGGCCTCCTGCCAGCTATAGGCGGTGTGGTTGTCGATGAAGGCGCCCATGTCGATCAGTTCGCGCCAGTTGGCGAAGGTCTGGCGCACGCCCTCGTCGGTCCAGGCGACCTCGCCCGCGGTCAGCTTCATGTGGTAGTCGAAGCCGTTGGTGCGCAGGTTGAGGTAATCGAACCAGCCTCCGGCGGTCCACAGGAACTTGGTGCCGATGGTGAAGCATTTCACGCCATTGTCGAGCAGGGTCTGGCAGTTCGCCTTGAAGCTCTCCCAGTCCTGCGGCTCGTCGAGGCCGTACTGGTCATAGAGGTCCTTCCGGTAATAGACCCCCCACTGGTAGTAGGTATAGGGCACGCCATACTGCTTGCCGTCCATCGTCATCGCGCCCTTGGTGGAGGCGAGCTGCGCGCTCATCTCGTCATCCCACAGATCGGAGACGTCCATGAAGAGACCCGCATCCACGTAGGGCGCCATGCGGTTGCCGGCATACCAGTTGGCCACGTCGGGGGGATTGGCGCTCAGGAAGTTGCGGATCTGCGTCTTGTAGGCCTCGCGGTCGATGACCGTCAGCTCGACATCGAGATCGGGATGCATCTGCTCGAACCGCTCGACCATGCCCTCCATCACGGCGCGCGGCGCCGGGTTCGACATGTCCGAGAAGATCTTCAGATCGCCCTCGAGCTTCATTTCATGCGAGCCGGCGAAGGCACCCCCGGCGCTCAGCGCCAGCAGGGACAACGCGGCAAGCGGGGCCGTCAATCTGTTGAGCATGGTTTCCTCCCTCTCATGATGCAATTCGGTGCGGCACGCCCATCTCGTTTGTGTCTCGAAATGTGAAACCGTGTTTTGCATATTGAAAACTCTGCCGCGAAAGCGTTAGGCTGTCAACAGCGATGCAGGGGAGGATGTCCGCGGTGGCAGGCAAGGGGGACGGCACGATCGGCAAGGCGCTCTCGGTGCTCGACCAGGTCGCGGCGCTGGGCCGGCCCGTGCGCTTCAGCGAGCTGGTCCCGCACAGCCCGTTTCCCAAGGCGACGCTCTACCGTTTCCTGCAAAGCCTCGTGAGCCAGGGAATGCTCGCGCATGATCCCGAGCGGGGGGTCTACACGCTCGGCCTGCGCCTCGTGCGCCTGGCGCACAGCGCCTGGTCCACCGCCTCGCTCGCCCCGGTGGCGCGCCCCCATCTCGACCAGCTCTCCGCGAAGGTCGGCGAAACCGTCCACCTCGCGCAGCTCGACCATGCTCAGGTGCTCTATGTCGACAAGCGCAATGCCGGCATTCCCGTCGAGATGTATTCGCAGGCCGGCAAGGTCGGCCCGGCCTATTGCACCGGGGTGGGCAAGGCGATGCTGGCCTTCCTGCCGCCGGACATGCTCGATGGCGTGCTCTCGCAGCAAAGCTACCATCCCTTCACCCACTCCACGCTGACGGGGGCCGCCGAGCTGCGCGCGGCGCTCGCACGCATCAAGGAGCGCGGCCACGCCTTCGACCGCGAGGAGCACGAGCCCGGCATCATCTGCGTGGCCGTTCCGATCCTGTCGCGCGAGGGGCGCGTGCTCGGCGCCGTGTCGATCACCGGCAGCACCGAGCGCACGGGGCTCGCCGCGCTGGAGCGTTTCGTTCCGGCGTTGCGCGCGGCGGCCACCGCCATCGCCGAGGATGCGGGGAACTGGCAGTTTCCGGACGCCGCGCCACAGATCATCTCGAAAACAGGATAGCACTCATGTCAGGTGTCACGCTCAGCAATGTCATCAAGCGCTACGGACAGGTCCAGGTGATCCACGGCATCGACCTCGAGATCGCCGATGGCGAGTTCTGCGTCTTCGTCGGGCCGTCCGGCTGCGGCAAGTCCACGCTGCTGCGCATGGTGGCGGGGCTGGAGGAGACGACGGCGGGCCGGATGAGCATCGGCGCGCGCGACGTCACGCATGAGGATCCGGCCGAGCGGGGCGTCGCCATGGTGTTCCAGACCTATGCGCTCTACCCGCACATGACGGTGGCCGAGAACATGGGGTTCGGGTTGCGGATGAACGGCCATCCCAAGGCCGAGATCCGCGAGAAGGTCGCCGAGGCGAGCCGTATCCTGAAGCTCGACGACTACCTCAAGCGCAAGCCCGCCGCCCTGTCGGGGGGGCAGAGGCAGCGCGTCGCGATCGGCCGCGCGATCGTGCGTGGCCCGGAGGTGTTCCTTTTCGACGAGCCGCTCTCCAACCTCGATGCCGAGCTGCGGGTCGAGATGCGGGTGGAGATCGCGCGGCTCCACAAGGAGATCGGCGCCACGATGATCTACGTCACCCATGACCAGGTCGAGGCGATGACCCTTGCCGACAAGATCGTCGTGCTGCGCGCCGGGCGGATCGAGCAGGTCGGCGCGCCGCTCGATCTCTACCGCGATCCCGACAACCGCTTCGTCGCGGGCTTCATCGGCTCGCCGGCCATGAATTTTCTCGAAGGCACCGTGCGCAACGGGGCGGTGGAGGTGCCCGCCCTCGGGCGCGCCGTGCCCGTGCCCGTGCGCCTGCCGCCGGAGGGGACGACGGTGATCCTCGGCCTGCGCCCCGAACATCTGGGCCTGGTGGAAGGCGACGAGAGCTTCACGGTCGAGTTGACGGAGGCGCTTGGCGGTGTCTCCTACGCCTATCTGGTGGCTGGCAATGGCGAGCGGATCATCGTCGAGGAGCGGGGCGATCAGCGCTCGCGGCCCGGTCGGCGCGTCGGGATCACCTTCGAGCCGGAAAGGGCCATGCTCTTCGATGCGCAGACCGAGCTGCGCCTGCGCTGAACGGGCCGGGTGCCGCGCCGGTCACTGGCGGTGAGACAAGGAGCGGGCGGGGGCATCCGGCGCACGGGTTTCGCCCTATCCCTCCTGCGCGCCGCAAGGCAGCCGCAGCGTCGCCCGCAGGCCGCCCCCCGCCCGGTTCCCGAGCGCGACCGTGCCGCCATGGGAGCGTGCGATCGCCTGCGCGATGGACAGGCCGAGCCCCGCGCCGCCGGTCCCGGCGTTCCGGCTTGCCTCGCCGCGCACGAACGTAAGCGTTTCCTGGCCCGCACCTTCCCAATTCTCACCTGACCTGAGATTTCGCACCTGACGGAGATTAGGGCAGGAGTTTC
>NZ_APKE01000038.1 GCF_009835145.1 Profundibacterium mesophilum KAUST100406-0324
AGGCCCGTCCGATCCGCCCCGCCAGCGCCTCAGCGCCGCCGGTGAAGGGGTGTCTAAGACTACCCAACAAAACCCGCAAGCAGAAAATCCGCCCATCGGTGCATTTCCCGGAACTTTTTCTATTCGTGCGCAGATGTGGTATGGTGCGCATCATTCGTGACTACAGGGACCCTTGATGCAATCTTTGTTGCTCACCCCTCTCGTACGTCCATCATGCCAGTCCCGGCCGAACCGCGTATCGCCGCGCGAGAATGGAATCGGCCCCCATCACGGGGCGAATCCCACCCGCACGACCATCTCAGGCGGTGCGTGCGCGGCGCATCATTGGCAGCCGGAGAGCCAGCAGCCCCGTGATGATGGCGAGATAGATCAGCGGCTCGAGCTGCAATCCCTTCGCGAGCATCACGTAATGCACGGCGCCCAAGAGCGCTGCCACGTAGGTAAGCTTGTGCAGGCGGCGCCAGCGCAGCGGCCCGAGCTTGCGCAGTGACAGGTTGTTGGATGTGATGGCGAGTGGCAGCAGAAGCGCGAACCCCGCCATCCCGACCGTGATATAGGGACGCTTCAGGATGTCGGCCCAGATCCGCGCGGGATCCTGGATGTCGAGCACGAGCCAGGCCAGCAGGTGGCATGTCACGTAGTAAAAGGTCAGGACCCCCAGTGCGCGGCGGAACTTCATCAGGTTGATCCGGGTGAGCCGCATCAGCGGCGTGACCGCGAGGACCGCGATCAGCATCTGCAACGCCAGAAGACCGATCTTCTGCTCGAGCGCCTTGATCGGCTCGACACCAAGCCCACCCGTCAGTCCCAGGTAGAAATACCATACGGGCGGCAGTACCCCCAGGGCATAGACCGCCCAGACGGGGATGCGCCGCACTGCGCCGTTCACGGTTGCAGCCAGTGCCATCAGAAGTTCTTCTGCAGGTCCATGCCGGCATAAAGGGACGCCACCTCGTCGCCATAGCCGTTGAACATCAACGTATCCTGCCGACGAGAGAACAGACCGCCGCCCACGCGCCGCTCGGTGGCCTGGCTCCAGCGCGGGTGATCCACCTCGGGGTTCACGTTGCTGTAGAAGCCGTATTCACGCGGCGCCTGCATGTTCCAGGTGCTTTGCGGCTGGCTGTCGGTGGCGGTGATCCTGACGATCGACTTGATCGACTTGAAGCCGTATTTCCACGGCACCACGAGGCGCAGCGGCGCGCCGTTCTGGTTGGGCATCGGCTTGCCATAAAGACCGGTCGCCAGAATCGTGAGCGGATGGCGCGCCTCGTCGAGCCGGAGCCCCTCGCGGTAGGGCCAGTCGAGCACGGGATATTTCTGTCCGGGCATTTCCTCTGGCCGCACCAGCGTCTCGAAGGAAATGAACCTGGCCGACGGCTTCACCCCAACGATGTCGAGCAGGTCCGCAAGCTCGAAGCCCATCCACGGCACGACCATCGACCATGCCTCGACACAGCGCAGGCGGTAGATCCGCTCCTCCACCGTCATCTTGGCCATGATGTCATCGAAGCCGTAGGTTCCGGGGCGATCGACAAGCCCGTCGATCTTCACCGACCATGGCTCTGTCGTGAGCTGGCCCGCATGATCCTCCGGATCGCCCTTGCCGGTGCCGAACTCGTAGAAGTTGTTGTAGCTGGTGATGTCCTCGTAGCTGTTCGGCTCGGCATCGGTCGAATAGCGCGATGCGGCCGCAGCCCCGCGCGGAAGGATGGCCGCGCTCAGGGCAAGCGCCCCGGCGCCGCCCATCAACTGCCGCCGGTCGAGATATTGCGCTTCCGGCGTGACCTGCGACCAGCGCAGCGTGCTCTTGAAACGTCCTGCCATGTCGTCCTCCATTCATCGGCCCCGGCGCGCAATCACGGCACGTCGGGGCAACGGGCGTTGTGCGATGGTAGCGCGCGGCCCCGCCCCGGCACAGACACGACGCGTCAAGCCTTCGTGTGTTTCGTTACGAACGCCGCCGCCGCACGATCGGTTCGCCGCCCAAGCAAAAGGGGGCGGGAGGCCCCGCCGGACCGCCCGCCCCCTTTCATCGTGTTACCCGGCCGCCCGGGCCGCGGCGCTCAGTGCACCACCGCCGATGGCGGCGGCGTGCGGCGCGAGCTGCTGACCCGGCCGCCGACGATGAGGCCCTCGGCGCCTGCGGAAACCGGCACCGCGGCGCCATCGGCGACATCCCCCGCGAGGATCATCTCGGCCAGCTCATCCTGGAGGTGACGCTGGATCACCCTCTTGAGCGGACGCGCCCCGAAGACCGGATCATAGCCCTCGTCGGCAAGCCAGGTGCGCGCGCTTTCGTCGAGCTCCAGGGCGATCTTGCGCCCCGAAAGCCGCCGCTCCAGATGCGCCAGCTGGATATCGACGATCCCGTCCATGTCATCCCGCGCGAGCCGGTCGAAGATCACCGTTTCGTCGAGCCGGTTGAGGAACTCCGGCCGGAAATGCGCCCTGACCGCATCCATCACGTCGCGCTTGGCCTGCGCGGCATCGGCGCCCTCGGGCAGTTGGCTGAGCGCCTGGCTCCCAAGGTTGGAGGTCAGGATGATCAGCGTCTGCTTGAAGTCCACGGTCCGGCCCTGCCCGTCCGTGAGCACCCCGTCATCGAGCACCTGGAGCAGCACGTTGAACACGTCCGGATGCGCCTTCTCGACCTCGTCGAAGAGGATCACCTGGTAGGGACGCCGGCGCACCGCCTCGGTCAGCACGCCGCCCTCGTCATAGCCGACATAGCCCGGAGGCGCGCCGATCAGGCGGCTGACGGCGTGTTTCTCCATGAATTCGCTCATGTCGATCCGGACCATCGCGTTGTCGTCATCGAAGAGGTACTCGGCCACGGCCTTGGTCAGCTCGGTCTTGCCCACACCGGTCGGCCCGAGAAAGAGGAACGAGCCCAGGGGCCGGTTCTCGTCGTTGAGCCCGGCCCGCGCCCGGCGCACCGCGTTGGCGACGGCGGTGACGGCCGTGCGCTGTCCGATGACCCGCTTTCCAAGCTCGTCCTCCATGCGCAGCAGCTTCTCGCGCTCGCCCTCGAGCATCTTGCTGGTCGGGATCCCGGTCCAGCGCTCGACGACCTGCGCGATCTGCTCCGGCCGCACGGCCTCCTCGACCATCACGTCGCTCTCGGCCTGCTCGGCCACGCCCAGCTCGCGCTCGAGCTGCGGGATGACGCCGTAGCTGAGCTCGCCGGCACGGGCCAGATCGCCCTGTCGCTTGGCCTGGTCCAGCTCGGCCCGTGCCCGGTCGAGACGCTCCTTGATCCCGCGCGCGGTATCGAGCTTGTCACGCTCGGCCTGCCATTTCGCGGTCAGCTCGGAGGAGCGCTCCTGCAAATCGGAGATCTCCTGCTCGATCTTGGCGAGACGGTCCTTGGATGCCTTGTCGTCCTCCTTCTTCAGCGCCTCGGCCTCGATCTGCTTTTGCAAGATGTCGCGGTCGAGCGCGTCGAGCGCCTCGGGCTTGCTGTCGACCTCCATGCGCAGACGGCTCGCCGCCTCGTCCACGAGGTCGATCGCCTTGTCGGGCAGGAAACGGTCGGTGATGTAGCGGTTCGACAGGTGGGCCGCGGCGACGAGAGCCGAGTCGGAAATCCTCACCCCGTGATGCAGCTCGTATTTCTCCTTGATGCCGCGCAGGATGCTGACCGTGTCGGCCTCGGTCGGCTCGCTCACCGTCAAGGGCTGGAACCGGCGTGCGAGCGCCGCGTCCTTCTCGACATGCTTGCGATACTCATCGAGCGTCGTCGCCCCGACGCAATGCAGCTCGCCGCGCGCCAGCGCCGGCTTGATCAGGTTCGCCGCATCCATCGCGCCGTCACCCTTGCCCGCGCCCACGAGCGTATGCATCTCGTCGATGAAGAGGATGACCTCGCCGGCCGCCGCCGTCACTTCCGACAGGACCGCCTTGAGCCGCTCCTCGAACTCGCCGCGATATTTCGCCCCCGCGATGAGCGCCCCCATGTCGAGGCTCAGCAGCTGCTTGTTACGCAGGCTTTCGGGCACATCGCCATTGACGATGCGCAAGGCCAGTCCTTCGGCGATGGCGGTCTTGCCGACGCCGGGCTCGCCGATCAGGACGGGGTTGTTCTTGGTGCGCCGCGACAGGATCTGCATCGCGCGGCGGATTTCCTCGTCGCGCCCGATGATCGGGTCGATCTTGCCCTCGCGGGCCCGCTCGGTCAGATCGAGGCTGTATTTCTTGAGCGCGTCATAGCCCTCCTCGGCATTCGCACTGTCGGCCTTGCGACCCTTGCGGATGTCGTTGATGGCCGCGTTGAGGGCCTGCGCATTGACCGCGCCCGCCTCGAGCGCCTCGCGCGCCTTGGATTTCGTCATGGCAAGGGCCGTCAGCATGCGCTCGACCGGCACGAAGCTGTCGCCGGCCTTCTGGGCGAGCTTCTCGGCCTCGTCGAGCACCCGGCCCGTCGCCGCGTCGAGGTAGACCTGCCCGGCATCGCCGGTGACCTTGGGATGCTTGGCGATGGCCAGGTCGTTGCTCTGCGCGACCTGCTCGGGCGCGCCGCCGGCCTGGCGGATCAGGTTCGCGGCAAGCCCCTGATCATCGTCCAGAAGGGCCTTGAGCAGATGCTCGGGCGCCATCCTCTGGTGGTTTTCGCGCATGGCGATGGTCTGCGCGGCCTGGATGAACCCCCGCGCGCGTTCGGTGAACTTCTCGATGTTCATGTCGTCTCTCCTCGTTAAGCGCCCGCCTGAAAATGCCTGAAAGTCAGCGCATTAGGTTCGGCCGGGCCTTTGACGAAAAGATGGGTGGAGGCGGGGCGCAGTTCAAGGGATCGGCGAGACCGACTGTGCGGTAAATGTCACGGCGACCACGGGGCCGGCCGGGCTGCCCCGGCGCCACCCGCCCCCTCGGGGGGGAACTTATCAACAAGAGACTGCGTTCAGATCCCAATACGGCCGGGAAAACGGTCACGAGCGAGCAGGTCCAACCATGACATCCGATTGCATCACAGCACGACACGTAGCCGGCACCCGCCGCGCCGTCGCGCCGATCCGGTGCAGCCGGCACCCCCAGCCCATCACGCGGCCCGGCACTGCCTTACCGGCGGCCCGGCAGTGCGTATGCTCGGAAAGGAGCGCCTCATGATCGTTCTCGATGCCACCATCAGCAATGTCAGCTATGCTCGCGATTTCGGCCGGATCGAGGCCAAGGTCACGCTCATCGTGAAGACCGCGCATCAGCCGGTCCGCGCCATCGGCATCCGCACCAACGTGCTGGCACGTGGCGATGCGCCTTTGCGCACCCGCCTGCTCGAAGATGCCGCCATCCTGGTGCGCAATCGCCTGGCAGTCCAGTCGCAGCGCACCGCCGAGGTTGCCTGACCCATTTCGGTTACCGTCCAGCGCCATTTCGCAGACCCAGACCCCGGTCCGCTGACAAGCGAGCCGGGGTTTCGTCTGTCAGACCTTGCGGCTTGGCTCAGATCATCCTGATGCATCCGTCACGGCGGCGCGCGCCGCCGCGCAGATTGCTCACTCCGCCGAAAGGGCGTTTCCGTCACCGCCGTCGGGGCCCGACTTGGTGGGGATGAACGGCGTTCCGCCGTTATCGGTATCGACCACGACATCCTCGCCCGGCTCGGGGTCGAGATTGGTAACCGTATCGCGCCCCTCGGGGGCTGCGGTCAACTGGCTTGGCTCCGCCTCGCCGCCCTCACCTTCGGGCGCGCCCGAATTGGTATCGACGACGAAATCGCTGTCGGGTTCCTGCTCGGCCGATCCGTCCGCCGGCGCGGCCTCGACGATGTCGGCACCCTGCGGCGTGCCCGTCTCGGTTTCAGCGGCCGGCGAAAGGGTCTGCGCTTCGGAGACTTCCTCATTCGCGCCGGTTGCGGCGGTATCATCTCCGGACGGTGCCGCCTGCGTGCCCGCCGCCATCTCGTCCTGCGCAGCGGAGCCATCCTCCGGGGCCGCTTCGGCTTGCTCGACCGCCGGCGCGCCTGCATCGCCGATCCCTTCGGTGACGTCGTCGGCAACGCCTTCCGGCATGGTGCCGGCACCGGTCGGTCGGCTTTCGGCCGCGGGGCTTTCGGCATCGCCCTCCGGGGCGGGCATGCGATCGAGGAAGACGAAGGTCGCCACGAGGGCAGTCACGGTCGCGGCCGATGTGACCCCGAGGGGGACCAGGAACGAATTGTTCCTGTGTTTTTCGGGCTTGGACATGCCATGCCTCCTATCAGCGTTTACGTTTGGTTGATCGGTCAACAAGCCGTAGGCCCGCGCAGTTCCGCCGCTTGCCTTGATGCGGTCAATCCGTCACAGGACTGTCATCTTGATACTGACGCGGGAGCCAACCTTCATGACCGACGCACAACAGGGCACGGCGCGCCCGGGCGATGAGCGCCTGATCGTCGCACTCGACGTGGACAACGCCCTCGCGGGGCTGGAACTCGCGCGCAAGCTCGGCGATGCCGTCGGCTTCTACAAGATCGGTCTCGGCATGCTCACCGGCGGCGGCCTCGCCCTCGCGAACGAGCTCAAGGGCGAGCATGGCAAGCGCATCTTCCTCGACATGAAGCTCTTCGACATCGGTGCGACGGTCGAGGCGGCGGTGCGCGGGCTGGCGCAGTTCGACATCGACCTGCTCACCGTGCATGGCGATCCGCATGTGGTCGAGGCCGCGCGGCGCGGCGCGCGCGGAAGCGAGATGAAGATCCTCGCCGTCACCGTCCTGACCTCGCTCGACCGTGCCGATCTCGATGCGGCGATGATCGCCCCGGGCGCCATCGAGGATATCGTCGCGATGCGGGCGGCGCGGGCCTTCGGGGCGGGCGCCGACGGAATCATCGCCTCGCCCAACGAGGCCGCCCGCATCCGCGCCCTGCCCGAGGCGGAGGGAAAGCTGATCGTCACGCCGGGCATCCGCCCCGCCGGAAGCGATGCCGGCGATCAGAAACGCATCGCGACGCCCGAAGGCGCCATCGCGGCAGGCGCCGATCATATCGTCGTGGGACGTCCGATCTGGAAAGCGTCCGATCCGCGGGAAGCCGCGCAGGCCATCCTGAAGAGCTTGCCGGCCCGTTGAGTGCCGCCGGGCGCCCTGCCCTGCCGCCTTCGCCGAAGGGCCCCGAACCCACGCGCGGATGCGGCGGACCGGCCCAAATCGCTGGACGCTCCGCCCGGCTTTGGGTATGGCACTGCCATGGCCCCGTGGCTCAACTGGATAGAGCAATCCCCTCCTAAGGGATAGGTTGCAGGTTCAAGTCCTGCCGGGGTCACCAATCCACCGAGTGATGCGCATTCGCTGGCACATGTGCCACCATGACCGCTGCACGAACGCGCATCCGCGCGGCGCGCTCCGGCACCTTCATCCCGTCGATCTGAGAGAAATGGCAGGGGTTGGGGGACTCGAACCCACGACCCTCGGTTTTGGAGACCGATGCTCTACCAACTGAGCTAAACCCCTAAGCCGAGAACGGGGTATGACAGCCGCGCCCGAGGGTCAAGACGCAATCGTCGCCCTCCGTGGGCCGACCCGCGCGCGCCGTGCCGGCAGGGCTCCGCGAATGCGTGGACGGGAACGGAACATCCGCCCTTTCGAGACGTTGCCCGGCCAGATCGCCACATAGCGAAAGGAAAACACGATGGCCATGAATTCCCTCAAGGACGTCTACCTGGACCAGCTTCAGGACCTCTACAGCGCATGCAAGCAATCCCTCGACGCGACCACAAAGCTCGGCCGCGCCGCCAAGGACAAGGATCTGAGCGAGGCGCTGATCGACGGCTCGAACGGCATCAGCACCGGAATGGACAAGATCGCGAGCCTGTGCTCGGAGCACGGGATCGACCCCACCGGAGAGCACTGCAAGGGCATGGAAGGTCTCGTCGCCGAGGCGCATGCACATGCGCTCGACGAGGAGTTCGGTGACGACGACACCCGCGATGCGATGATCATCACGCAATATCAGCGCATGGTGCATTACGCCCTTGCCGGCTATGGCTGCGTCGTTGCATTCGCCAACCGTCTCGATCTCGACAGCGATGCGTCCGTGCTTCAGGAATGCCTCGATTCGACCTATGACGGCGATCGCCGGATGACCAAGATCGCCCAGGGCGGGGTCAACGCCGACGCGGTCTGAACCCCGGACACCTGCTCAGCCCGCATCGGGCGGATGGTATGGAAGCGGCGCGCCCTGCAGGGGCGCGCCGTTCTCAGATCCAGCGCAGCCAGCGCAGCACTCCGAGCATCGCGACCATCAGGACCGTCACCCCCCCGGTGAAGATCCAGAAGGCGTTGGGATTCTCCGCGCCCGGAATGCCGCCAAGGTTGATCCCCATCAACCCGGTCAGGAACCCGAGCGGCAGGAAGATCGCGGAGATCATCGACAGAGCGTAGAGATTGCGGTTCAACCGCTCGTCCATCGCATTTGCCAGCTCGTCGCGCAGGGTCTGCAGCCGCTCCCTGATCGAATCAAGCTCCTCGACGGACCGCACCATCCGCTGATGCAGCTCGCCGAGCCTGCGCCGGTCGGCTTCGTCGAACCATGTCACCGGCGCCCTGACGAGATCGGCAAGCGCATCACGCTGCGGCGAGATATAGCGTCGAAGTTCCGTGGTCTCGAGCCGCATATCCGTGATCTGGACCCGCAGGCGCGGATCGGCTCCGTCGATCACCGTCTCCTCGAGCTCGTCCACGCGGTCATCGAGATCGGACAGGTGTGTCTCGATCCGCCCGATTATCTTCTGCAGAAGCGTCTCGAGGAAGTCTGACGGCGCCCGCGGGCCGTCGCCGCTCCCGGCGGCCTCCGCCACCTCCCACAAGGAGCGCAGGTAGCGCTGCGACAGGGACACGATGCGCGCTGCATCGAGCCAGATGCGGATCGAGACCATGTCCTCGGGCTCGGCGCCGGGGTTGAGGTTGATCCCCCGCAAGATCACCAGCAGCCCCTCCTCGAAGGCCATGACCCGCGGCCGCGTCTCCTGCGCGAGCAGCGCACCGAGGATCGACGGATCGAGATAGGACAGGTGCTCCTCGATCCAAGGGCGAGTCTCCTCGTGGGAGGCGGCCATGTGCAGCCAGGCCAGGTCGGGCTGTCGCAGAGCGTTCGCGATCTCCGCGTCTTCATGCAGGCTGCGCCCGCGCTCCCCGCCCGACAGGGCATAGGCGAACTGGATGTGATCCTTCACGGCGGCTTTCCTGTGATGGTGGGAAACTGAAGGGCACGGCCCCGAACGCAATCCGGCGCGAAGCTTTCGCCCCGCGCCGGCTTTCGATCCCCGCCGCCCCCGCGGATCGCGGGGGCGATCGAGGCTTTTTACTCGATGATGCTCGACACGACGCCTGCGCCGACGGTGCGGCCGCCTTCACGGATGGCGAAGCGGAGCTTCTCTTCCATCG
>NZ_APKE01000039.1 GCF_009835145.1 Profundibacterium mesophilum KAUST100406-0324
CATCAGAATGCTCCTATCTCTCCACCGATGCCCGCAACAATAGCTGCGGTTTGGCGGGAAGGCAGTTCATCCCATTAGGTCAGCTCGTGCAGCGAACGGCGGCTCCCCGTCCGATCACGTCGCAAGCTTGGAGAAGTAATCCGTATAGCCTAAAGCGTAGCCCCTGCACATCAACCTTGGCTTATGCCTTGCGGCCTCCCCAGCTCGGCTTCGCGTGTCGCAGGGGAGAACGGCCCTTCGGTCCGTCGCGCATTCGGCCATGCGGCCTCACCGCGGCGCAGCACCCGGCATCCCGGTTTGCCCGCCTCGCGAGCACGTCCCTCCCCGGCCGCTCCGCCGGATTGCGCTCTGGTCTGTTTTGCGGGGCAAAACGATCCCGCCGCTTCATCCGTCTTCCGCGTCCGGTCGGGCCGTTTGCCTGCTCGGGTCGGGCAAACCTACCGTCAAAACACACACACATGAGTGCGGAAGCATATCCTCCGGATGGCCCCCAAATCAGCCCGCGTCAAGGATCGCAAAACTTTTCGGCGAGGGCGGGGCCTTTGGCGCGGGGCGGTCCCATGCGTGAGGGCGCGCCTGTGTCCGGTGCTGCACGCGGAAAACTTTTGCGCCCGGCAAGCCGGCGGCTGCGCCGTCCCTGACCCGGGCAGATTCGGAAACCAGACATTCGGCCATGCCACCACACTCACGTGGTGGTCGAACCCAATATCTGGAGAAAGAACATGGCTTACGACACCGCTAACACCTACGAGACCATCGAGCTTTTCGGGCTGACCGAGAAGGACGCGCAGCTGCCGATCCCCGAGGATCACGTCTTGACCGACCGCATCATCCGCGAAAGCTTCGATGCATTGCTCGGACTGCTGCGCGGGACCGGGCTTGAAGCGGAAATCGAACCGCTGGCGCACGGGCTCGCCACGATCCTGCAGCGCCGCAAGGTGGCGCTTGGCAAGGAGGTCGACCGCACCGCCGACAAGATCGGCGCGCTGGCAAAATCTCACGACGGATCGGAGATCGCCGAGACCGCGCTCGAAGAGGCGCAGGCGCGCTTTTTGCAGCTGCGCGAGATTGTCGGCGCCATCGAGGTGATGAGCGAGGCGGCGGCGGAATGCTACGAGATCGAGACCGGTCACGCCTTCATCCCGGCAGCCGGGTCGCGCGCAAGCGTCCGGGCGCAGGAGACCGGGGCGGTCTTCGAGGCGCGGCGGCTCCTGGAGCAGCACGACCGTGAAACCGCCGAGAAGTCGAAAGTCGAGGGGGTGCCCCTGATCGTCTCAGGCGCCACCGACTGGACCGATGTCGATGTGATCTTCAACACGCTCGACAAGGTTCGCGAACGCATCAAGCAGAACCGCAACCAGGAGATCTTCCTCTGCCATAAGGGTGGCAAGCACGGGGCGGAGATGATTGCGGCTCGGTGGGCCCGGGCGCGCGGGATAGCGCAGGCGCGCTTCGATCCGCGCTGGTCCGCGCACGGGCGGGCGGCACCGTTCAAGTGCAACGACGAAATGCTGGACGACAAGTTCGCGGCGACGGGCGTTGTACTCTTCGGCGGCAACGGGGTCGCGCTGAACCTCGGGCAGAAGGCGGAAGCGAAAGGCTTGACGGTCATGCGGGTTGCGGACCCGGCGAAGAAGACGTCGCAGGATTGAAGAGAGAGGGTCGCCTTCGGGCGGCCCTTACGTCGTTTCTCATGGGTGTGGACGTTCTCCAAATCACTTTGCCTAGCAATTTCCTGTTTTGATAGGTATATGTATGCCAAGCAAAACTTGGAAATGATAGGTATGACCCCACTCAGCAGCATCGCGATGAGCGCCTATACCGACCTGGTGCGTCTTCTTAAGGACGACGCCTTGTCCGGTGTCGAAGGCAAGCCGACGCTCAAGGAGCGCGGCGACAAGGCCTATTGGTACGCCGCGCGACGCGTCGGAACGGAGATGCGGTTCATCTATATCGGCGAGGACAGTGACGAGACGCGCACACGAATCGACCGGATCGAAGAGCTGCGCGCGACCGCCAAGGAGCGGCAGGCAGAACGGTCGCGGCTCGTTCGACTTCTGCGCGCCGAAGGCATGACCCCCACAGACCGGGCCACCGGGTCCATCCTGTCCGCGATGGCCGCAGTAGGGACATTCCGGTTGGGTGGCACCATCGTCGGAACCAATGCATTTCGCCTCTATGAAGGCGAGCTTGGTATCCGTCTGCCAATTGGCGGTATGGCCAATACTGGCGACATCGACATCGCGCAGTTCGAGAAGCTCAGCGTTGCGTTGCAGGATCAGGTCGACCCGGGTCTTGCCGAGACGTTCTCGGCGCTCAAATTCGATCCTCTGCCAGCTCTTGACCAAGGTCGGACATGGCGATGGGCCCAGGGTGGCAGCGGCCAGTTGGTCGAGTTTCTCACGCCGGCCTTCGGAGATGAGACCATCCGTGATTTGCCAGCATTGGGCGTGAACGCCCAAGGATTGAACTACCTCAACTTCCTGATCGCTGAGCCGATCCATGCGGCGGCGATCTATCGATCCGGCGTTCTGGTCCAAGTGCCACGTCCGGAGAGATACGCAGTCCATAAACTGATCATCTCCGATCGGCGACGCGACGGGGCAGGCAGCCTCAAGTCGGCCAAGGACCGCGAGCAGGCGGCCTTCCTGATCGAGGCGATGGCCGAGGACCGCCCTGATGATCTAGCCCGCGCCTATGCCGCTGCTCTGGAGGTCGGCCCGCGCTGGCGGGAGCATATTGGGAACTCACTGATCCGGATGCCTGAGACGAAACTAATCCTCGACGGGTTGGGAGTGTGAATGCCGAAATGGGGTTCCCCTGAACCTCGGGCAGAAGGCGGAAGCGAATGGCCTGACGGTCATACGGGTTGCCGACCCGGCGAATAAGGCTGCGCAAGATTGAAGAGAGGGGGTCGCGCTTGGCGCGGCCTTTTCGTCATGCACTCATAGTGCGTGCGATCGGTCACGCGTGATCGGCAGTCTGCGGCGGCCAGCACCGTTATCTCTCTACCCGGTCCGTCAGAGTGCGGCTCATCCGCATCGGTACGGGCTGGGGATGGTGCGCATGTCACGCGCATCGTCAGCAGAGCAAGACGCGAGGGGTCGAGACGTCGCACTTGAGGCTGAAGACCAGCACAACCCCCGGGTGGCGTTTCGGAACATCACACCCACGCGGACGGGCTCCGTCAGCACCCCGGCCAGGCTTGGCGGGACGAGGACGCGGACGGTGGCTGCTGCGTGATGGCAAGGGTCATTCGGGTCTCTCCTTTTTGCTCATAGATGTGGATCGCACGGGGTCGGCCCGTTCGTGCCCTCAGCTCACGCTTCGGCAAGCACAAATACGGCTTCCACGGCGGGGCCGCGGATCCTCCGCATTTGCGCTTGCGATCGGGCCTCTTGCCCCCGTGCCGGGTGATCCCCATCGCAACAAGGAGTAACCCAAATGACCAACCACTACGTCGCCACAGTCCCCGTCAAGTTCACCGATACCGATGGCCAGGAGCGCACTCGTTTTCAGCGCGTGGGTGCGATGTTCCGCAACACCCGCAACGGGGACGGCTCGGAGTTCTTCAGCCTCAAGCTCGACTTCCCGGTCGCGGTCTCGGAGCTGGTGATGTTCCCGCCGAGCGCGAAGGATCCCCAGGACTGAATCCTCTGACGAGGATGGGCCGCCCCAGGACGATCTTGGGGCGGCCCGATCCCTGTTCCAGGGATGCTGGTCCCTGCGCGTTCAACGGACGCACTCCGCCCGGAATGATCAGGCCGCGACAGACCGGCCAGTCAGCCTCAAGTGGGCCATCCACAAAAACCTATCGGCCAGGGCCTTCTGGTTTTTGCGGCAGAGATTTGGCGGAGCCAAATCTGGCCCTCCTTGACCCTGCCTGTCCGCCCTGTCGGTGGGGTTTGCGCCCGCCCGCGGTTCGGTCCGAACACATGCGTGTTCGGCCAGAGCCTCCGGCGGGGCTGGCGGACGGGACCCCTAAGACAGGTGTCGCCCGGTGGTGAGGGCGGCAGAGCCGCGTCCCTGCGGGTCGCGGGGGAAGCGGACACCAAGGCTGCCTGAGACTGAAGGCGACGTAAGTATATAATTGACAGTTGGGTATATTATCGTAAGGTAGGGGCAGCCTTGGTGGAAGGTGGCAGGAAATAGGGGGTCTTTCTTCGCATGTCGCGCTCAAAACGTCTCACAAATGCGGACCGCATGGAGATCGTTCGCGAAGCCGCGGAAGGCGTTTCCACTTCAGTGCTGGCGGAACGGTTTGGCGTGTCGCCCCGGGCGATCCAGTACACGCTCAAAGCCGATGCCGAGCGCCAGACGGATGCCGCAATTCCGGTGTCAGCAGTCAGTGTGAAGGTCACGGCTGCGGAGCTCGCGGCGCTCGACGAGGTGCTGGCCGAGGCCGGGATCGAGAGCCGGGCCGAGGGGTTGCGGCGGCTGATCCAGGCGGCGGGTGGCGTGTTTGTACCGGACGCGCAGATGGCTGCTGAGATGGCGCGCTACCGCGCCTCGCTGCACGAGGTCGGCAATGGGGTCGGGCAGATCGCTAAGCAGATGACGCAGGCCAACCGGCGGGGGCAGGGGGCCGTGGGGGGCACGAGTGCCGAGTTCACCGAATTGCGCCTCGCACAGATGCGCGGGCTGGCGCGGTTCATCTTGGATTCTGCTGACGAGATCGACCTGCTCCTGCGACGCCGGCGAGACGCGATGCAGCTTGAGGCCACGGCCGCGCTGAGGGAGTTTGCCCATGCGGCTGAATGATGCTGTCCACACCGTCACGGGCGAGGTCTTCCGGGATGGCTGGAGCCGCGTTCGGGGCTCAATGCAGGGGCTGCATGTCGCCAAGCAGAAACAGCTCATACGCGCGGCTGCAGGGCATCGGCCAGCGGTCTTCAAGGCGATCCGGGGCGGGGGCACGCATACCAAATCGCAGCTCGCAAACCAGCTCGATTACCTCACGACCAAGTCCACCCATATCGTCGACAGTAGCGGGTTTCTGGATGGAAAGGCGAAGCTCGAGGCGGGCGACATCAAGGACCTCACAGAGCGCTTTGCCAAGCGGTGGGATGCGGGGTTCAAGCCCAAGCTTGGCCAGACCACGCACATGCTCATGTCCTTTCCCATCGGCACGCGGGGCGAGGATGTGCGCGACATCGCGACGGATGTGGCGGAGCGGTTCTTCCAGACCGAAGAGGGGCATTTCGACTACATCATCGCGGTGCATGAGGACCGCGATCACCCGCATGCGCATCTGGTGCTGAACCGCCGCTCGCAGGAAGGCGAGTTCTTTTTCCTCGGGCGCAACCATCGCTTCAACTATGACGACTTCCGCCTCGCCATGGTCGAGGAGGCGGAGAAGTACGGCGTGCGCCTGGAAGCCACGCACCGGGTGGATCGCGGGGTTGTGCATTACCCGGCCGCTACCCGCGAGGTCTATGCGGCGAAGGAAGAGGGCCGCGCGCCCCGCGAGCGGGAGCGTGTGGGGCAGGACCTGACGCGGACGCTGGCGGAGATCGCCAACACTAAAACCGTCTACCATTCACTCGCTGCGGAAGCCTCCAGAGAGGCCCGCGAGGATATTGCCGCGGCACTCTTCCGCGCGGGCGAGGTGCTGGCGCGCGGCGGGCAGGTGGACCGAACAGGAGATGTGTATATGGCCGAGGATCAAAGTTTCGAGGATCTGAGAAGCCTCTATGCGGAAAAGCTCGCGCGGGTGCAGGGCATGATCGCCGAGAAGTCCGACGCGGAACGTCCCGTGCTGGAAAAACGTCTCATCGAGATCCAGACGCAGGTCCAGCACATGCAGCCTCTCGGATTGCGATCATCCACGCTGTCAGAGGCCCCCTCGGAGGGCGGGATCTATTCCGAGGCCAATATTGATGCCAGCCAGCGCGAGCGACTGGCCGAGCCCGACCTGAGATCGCGCATTGGCGCGGCACTACACGGCACCGGGATCAGCACATCGGAAGTGGTGGCCCGGATCGAGACGGGCGCCTCAAATGCAGCGCTCGAGCATCAATGGATCGCCAATGATCTATCCAAAGTGGCCGAAGCCCGGGATCTCAACCTCGAGCGCCGCGCCGATCTGGAACAGGCGCGAGACATTCTCAACGATGTGCATGTCGAGCTTGGTATGCTTTTGGAACGGGAGAACGTGCTGCGCCGGGATGGTGTCATGGAGGAGGAAGCGGTTAGCGAGCGGTTCCACTATCACGAGGGCGCGGTCCGGATGATGGAAGGTACAATCCGTCAGGAGATGCGCGCCGAGGGCCTGACAGTGCAGCAGATCGAGGACCGGGATTGGGAGGTGGTCTCAAAGGCAGAGCGCCGGATCGAGACCGAGCAGCGCGCGTATCTCGAGGCACATCCGGAGCTGCTCGCACGCCCAGGAGATGTGATCGACCGGTCTAAGCCCTACAGGGAGACCATCACCGATGCTTCCCGCGCCAGCGAGATCACCCGTGAGGTCGACCGGATCATGGAGGGACGCGACCTCCGCACGCCCGTTGCAGATGCGGTCGCGGATGACTTGCGCGCGCGCTATCCGGACATGCCGTCCCACCTCGTCCGTGGGCTCGGCGCGACCTATGCGGCCGTCGTCGAGATCCGGGACACTGAGGCCATCAATCAGGTTCGCCGCGACAACGAGTTGCGCGAGGGGCTTGGGGTTGGCACGCGTGACGAACGTCTAGCCACCCGCGATGAAACGGCGCCGCAGACTGACCGTACCGACCGTGTCCCAGAGGAGATTGCACGTGTCCTTGATCATGAACGGGCGGGGGAGTTGTCCGCGCCCTTCGAGACCGAGGCGGAGCGGGACGCATTTCGCGACGAGATCGCGCGGGTGCTGGATGACCGTCAACTTGAGCGGCTCACATCCGGCGATGCCGATGCGCTGGACAAGGTTCTCGAGGACCGCCTCGACCGGCTCTATGTCGCCAAGGTCTACCTGCAATCTGATGCAGCGACGGCCAATACGGAGGCCTTGCGCCAGGTGGTCGATGATCTCGCCGACGCCGAATATGAAAAACACCGCGCCACAGACTTGGATGGCGAGACCGAGCGGGGCCAGATTCATTGAGCGCCTCCATGGGAAAAGCGCGGATCGCAACAGGGGTTTTGCTGGTGACGCTGGTCACCGGGGCCATGGGCTACACCATCGCCTCGGCGGTGCTGACCTACCAGGATCTCGGCTTCGGGGCCGAGATCGACTTTGCCTATATCGCGCAGAACTATCTGGTGATCCTCGACCGTCGCCCTGAGGACGCGCAACTTATTCACCTGATCATCGGCAGCTTCGCCGCCGCCGGCATGATGCTGAGCCTCGCCCTTTCAGGCTCGGCCCTCACACGCTTTGGCCAGACCCATTGGCAAAGTGCGCGCGAGATGAAGGCCAATGGCTTCTTCGGCGCACCCGGGACCGGGTTTATCCTCGGCAAGCTGGGGCCGCCGGGCTCTCGGGCCAACTACATCTGCTCGAAAGTCTTCCCGCACGCGCTGATCGTGGCCCCCACGGGTCGCGGCAAGACCACGGGCTTTGTCATTCCGAACCTGCTGACCTGGCAGGGCTCCGCCGTGACGCTCGATGTAAAGGGCGAATGTTTCGAGGCCACGGCCCGGCACCGTGCAGCCCAAGGCGACAAGGTTTACCGCTTTGCCCCAACCGATTGGGAGGGCAAGCGCACGCATCGCTACAACCCGCTCCTGCGCATCTATCAACTGAAAGATCCCGCGCGCCAGCAGATGGAATTGCAGCTCCTCGCGACGCTCTTCCTGCAGAGCGACAACGACCGGGTGCAGGGCCTCCTCAAGGGCGGAATCGATCTCTTCGTGGCGGCAGGCCTGTTGGCCTTCCAGCGCAAGCGCCCGACGCTAGGCGAGATCTACCGCATCGCGGCCTCCGGTGGGAACAAGCAGAAGGAGTATTTCGCGCGGGGGCACGAGGTGGACAACAGGGCCGCCAAGCTGATCTTCACGCGGTTGGCCTCCACCAACAACGACACGCTGACCTCTTATGTTTCGCTCCTGATGACCTCGGGGCTCGACCAATGGCAGAACCCGGCCATCGATGAGGCGACGTCCGTGTCGGACTTTGATTTCCGCACGATCCGTAAGACACCCTTCTCCGTCTATCTCGTGGTCCAGCCGCTGATGGTGAAGCCGCTTGCGCCGCTGATCCGGCTCTTCTTCTCCGATCTTCTCTCGGCCATGCAGGAAAAGGATCCCGGCCCCGACGAGCCCTGGCCCGTGATGATCATGCTTGACGAGTTCAACCGTCTCGGCAAAATGCCGATCGTGGTCGAGAGCATTGAGACCCTGCGCACCTATCGCGGCCACCTGGCCGTGGTCACCCAGACGATCCCCGCCCTCGATGAAATCTATGGCGAGAACACCCGCCGCGCCCTGCAGGGCAACGCGGGGGTGAAGCTCTACCTGACACCGTCAGATGAAAAAACCGTCGAAGAACTGAGCAAGGCGGTCGGTAAGACCACGAAGACGGTCGTCACGCGGTCTCAGTCCATCGGCAAGAACCCCTTTGAAGGGCGCAGCCAATCCACACGGACCGAAGAAAGTTCCTTATTGCCCGAAGATGAAGCGCGCCGCCTGCCGCTCGATGAAATCGTCATGGTCATCGACGCGCAAATGCCGGTCCGGGCCAAACGGATCCAGTACTTCGACGATCGGCTGTTCAAGGCGATCCACGCAGCACAGACGGGCGAGTTGCCGTTTCCGGAGCCGGGGGGCGGGGGGTCGCAGGGCAATTTGCCGTTGAGTATGCGCGCCATGCCGATGACGCCGCCAGCTGACGGTTCAGGCGGATCCGAGGCCGAGGTTGAGGCCGCGCGCCAGGCTGCTGATGGCCAATCGTCAGAGCAAACCCATCTCGCCCCAAAGAAGACCGCCGTGTCAAGGGCGGTGCAAAATTGGTCCATTAGGGCGGCGTAAAAGTAGGCCAGTTTGGATTGAGCCGTTTGTTTGATTTTAGAG
>NZ_APKE01000004.1 GCF_009835145.1 Profundibacterium mesophilum KAUST100406-0324
GGGTGATGGCTTGCTCATGCGGACCGTCTAACCGCATGGATTCACAATGTGAATCCTCGACAATCAGAGTTCTGCAACAACGCCATTCCGCACTATACTTCTTGGCAGTACGCGTGGCACTCCACGCGCAGGACAGGTGCGCCAGAAGGCCCTCATCACCATACGCCTGTGAGGGTCTTCATCGCGCGAGCAAGGGCGTTCGCCCCGTCATTCCAAACGACACGCCCCCTGCACTTGGCACCCTTTTTCACGCGAACACCCCCCGCTGCCATCGCACCAGGGGGTGGGAAGCCGCATCGCCGGGTTGCTCAGACGGTGCGCTCGACCATCATCTGCTTGATCTCGGTGATTGCCTTGGCAGGGTTCAGCCCCTTCGGGCAGGTCCGCGCGCAGTTCATGATCGTGTGGCAGCGATAGAGCTTGAAGGGGTCTTCCAGGTCATCCAGCCGCTCGCCGGTGGCCTCGTCACGGCTGTCGACGATCCAGCGATGCGCCTGCAGCAGCGCGGCCGGGCCGAGATAGCGATCGCCGTTCCACCAGTAGCTCGGGCAAGAGGTCGAGCAGCACGCGCACAGGATGCATTCGTAATCGCCATCCAGCTTCTTTCGATCCTCGATCGACTGCTTCCATTCCTTTTGGGGCGTGTTGCTCTTGGTCTCGAGCCAAGGCTTCACGCTTGCATGCTGGGCATAGAAATGCGTCAGGTCCGGGATCAGGTCCTTGACCACGGGCATGTGCGGCAGCGGATAGATCTTGATGTCGCCCTTCACCTCGTCATGGCCATAGATGCAGGCCAGCGTGTTGATCCCGTCGATGTTCATCGCGCAGGAGCCGCAGATGCCCTCGCGGCAAGACCGGCGGAAGGTCAGAGTCGGGTCGATCTCCGTCTTGATCTTGACGAGGGCGTCGAGGATCATCGGCCCGCAATCGTCCATATCGACGAAATAGGTATCGACGCGCGGGTTCTCTCCGTCATCGGGGTTCCAGCGGTAAATCTGGAACTTGCGCAGGTTCGCAGCGCCCGACGGGCGCGGCCAGGTCTTGCCGGTTCTGATCCGGCTGTTCTTGGGCAAGGTCAGTTGGACCATGTCGCTCTCCTATCTCAAAAACGCGTTCAGCCCGTCGGTGGCCAGACAATTGATCGTTTCGGGCCGCGCGGCAATCGTCAGGACGATCTGCTGCGTCGCGGCCGTGGGACCGGTGATCGAGTCGGCACCAAGGGCGAGCAACTCGTCCGAGGAGGCGTTGTCGATCAGGCAGTCGATCCCCGGCTCGAGCGGCACACCGGGGAACCGTTCGGCGATGATGGGACGGATGGCATTGCGTGCCGCCGCGCGGGTCAGATCGTCCCGCGCCACCGGCGTGCAGGCAGCTGCGAGTGCGCCCCCCGTGAGCGCGGCGACCGGCAGCATGCGGCCGGCAAATCCAGACAGAGCACGGATCATCGCGAAACCCTCTCATAGCGCCGGAAGAAGGCGAGCGACGTGTCCTGCGCCCTTTCCTCGGCATTCCACATGTAAGGTTGCGGGATCGTCTCCACCAGTTCCCAGCCCGGCATTTCGGAGGCGATCCAGTCGGAATAGGCACGGTGGCGCACATGGGCCGCCGTCTCGCCGCGCGACGAGGCGTGATCGGAGGAATAGATCAGAACCTGCGAGCGTGCCGCGTCGAAAAGGCGGCGCATGTAATCCTCGAACACCGCATCTTCGACGAGATGGTAGATCACGTCGAGCGACATGGCCCCGTCGAAGCCGCGCGACTTCGGCATGAAATCCCGCGCCGTCTCGAAGCGCCATCCGGAGCGGTCAGCGAAACGCGCCCGGCACCGCGCGACCATTTCCTCGGCGATGTCGACACCGCAATAGTTCGGCACGGCGTAGAGCTCCGCGTTCGCCCCGTCCCCGGAACCGAGCTCGAGCAGGCTGGCAAGCCCATGCCGGTGGACCATCAGGTTGACCACATGCGCCTTGAAGACGGCGAGACGGCCATAGGAGCCGCCGCCGGAAGTTCCGCCCTTGGCGTAGCGATCCCGCCAGTAGGCGCCCGAATCGATCCCGTCGCCGCGCGCCGCGTCACGCGCCGGCCCCGTGCCCGCGGTGACGTTCGTGCTCGCGGTGATGTTCGTCCCCGCGCTCATCGCGCACCCGTTGCGGGCCGCACGGCATATGCGAGCGGCAGGCCGGTCTTGCGCGTGTAACAATCGGCGAAGACCCGGTCGGGGTCGCGTCCGGCGAGGTAATCGCTCGACACGCCAATGGATACGCGGCTGTTGAGCCCGCCACTTCCCACGCCGAGAGCGACGCCCCCTGTCGGGCCCGCCGCGGCATGGGCGCGCTGCTCGCATTGATAGCGGGCCAGCTGGGGCGTCATGGGTCGCGGCTGACACGCCGCCAGAAACAGCATCGCCGCCCCGCCGGCCATGATGCCGATCCGCCCCGCCATGTCAGTAGACCCGCTTCTTCGGTGCGATCTTCTTCATGTCGATCCCGCCTTCGGCCTCGCCGCTCAGCGGATCGAGATGGACCGGACGGTAGTCGAGCCGAACTTCCGCGCCGTCGACATAGGCAAGGCTGTGCTTGCGCCACTCGTCGTCATTGCGGTCGGGGTAATCCTCGTGGGCATGGGCGCCGCGGCTTTCCTTGCGCGCCTCGGCGCCCGCCACGGTGGCGAGGGCGTTGGGCATCAGGTTGGTCAGCTCGAGCGTTTCCATCAGATCAGAGTTCCAGACCATCGAGCGGTCCGTGACATGCAGATCGCCCAGCTTGGCGGAGATCCGGCCCATCTTCTCGAGGCCCTCGGCGAGGGTCTTGTCGGTGCGGAAGACCGCCGCATCCTGCTGCATCGTCCTTTGCATCTCGAGACGCAACTCGGCCGTCGGCGTGCCGCCCTTGGCATGGCGCAGGCCGTCGAAGCGGTCGATCGCCTTCTCGACGCTGGCGGCGTTGAGCTGCGGGTTGGACGCGGCCGGATCGACGACCTTGCCCGCGCGGATCGCGGCCGCACGGCCGAAGACCACGAGGTCGATCAGCGAGTTGGAGCCGAGCCGGTTGGCACCATGAACACTGGCGCAGCCCGCCTCGCCCACGGCCATGAGGCCCGGCACCGTGCGGTCGGGATTGTCCGAGGTCGGGTCGAGCACCTCGCCCCAGTAATTCGTCGGAATGCCGCCCATGTTGTAATGGACCGTCGGCAGGACCGGGATCGGCTCCTTGGTCAGGTCGACCCCGGCGAAGATGCGTGCCGATTCGGAGATGCCGGGCAGCCTTTCGGCCAGGGTTTCGGGGGGCAGGTGATTGAGGTTCAGGTGGATATGATCGCCGTTGGCCCCGACGCCGCGGCCTTCGCGGATCTCCATGGTCATGCAGCGCGAGACGACATCGCGGCTGGCCAGGTCCTTGTAGGTCGGCGCGTAGCGCTCCATGAAGCGCTCGCCCTCGGAGTTGGTCAGGTAGCCGCCCTCGCCGCGCGCGCCTTCGGTGATGAGGCAGCCGGAGCCGTAGATGCCGGTGGGGTGGAACTGCACGAATTCCATGTCCTGGAGCGGCAGGCCCTGGCGCGCGACCATTCCGCCGCCATCGCCGGTGCAGGTATGGGCGGAAGTGGCCGAGAAATAGGCGCGCCCGTAGCCGCCGGTGGCCAGCACGACCATCTTGGCGTTGAAGACATGCAGCGTGCCGTCATCGAGCTTCCACGCCACGACGCCCTGGCACTGCCCCTCCTCGGACATGATCAGGTCGATCGCGAAATACTCGATGTAGAACTCGGCCTTCTGCTTGACCGACTGGCCGTAGAGCGTGTGAAGGATCGCGTGGCCGGTGCGGTCGGCAGCGGCGCAGGTCCGCTGCACCGGGGGGCCCTCGCCGAACTCGGTCGTGTGGCCGCCGAAGGGACGCTGGTAGATCTCACCCTTCTCCGTGCGGCTGAACGGCACACCGTAATGTTCCAGCTCGTAGACCGCCTTGGGCGCCTCGCGCGCGAGGTATTCCATCGCGTCGGTGTCGCCGAGCCAGTCGGAGCCCTTGACGGTGTCATACATGTGCCACTGCCAGTGGTCGGGGCCCATGTTGCCCAGCGATGCCGCGATGCCGCCCTGGGCGGCGACGGTATGGCTTCGGGTGGGGAAGACCTTGGTCACGCAGGCGGTGCGCAGACCCTGTTCGGCCAGCCCCAGCGTGGCGCGCAGGCCGGAGCCCCCGGCACCCACGACGATCGCGTCATAGGTATGCGTCTCGAATTCGTAAGCGGCCATACGCTTGGCTCCTGTCGTTTAAAACGCGATCCGCGCGAGCGCATAGAGCCCTGCCGCGGCGGCGCCGTAGGAAATGAAGACCGTCAGGACGATCATGATCTGCCGTGCATGGCCATGGACATAGTCCTCCAGGAGCACCCTCACACCGTCCTTGAAATGCAGCCAGCCCACCGCGAGCGTCAGCGCGGCGACCAGTGCGGGAAAGGGATGCGAGTAATAGGCGAGAACCTCGATATGGCCCTGACCCAGCGCCCGTCCGAAGGTGAAGACGAAGAGCGGCACGAGGATCAGCAGCGCCAGCGAGCTGACGGTGACGCGCCAGAAATGGGTGGTGCCGGTGCGCGCGGCGCCGAGACCGTCGACCTGCTTGCGGGATGTCAGGTAACGCATCGCGTGCTCCTCAGATGATGATGACGGTAAGAAGTGTCAGCAGGACCGAGCCGCCGATCACGCCCCATCCCAGCATCTCGACCGTCTTCAGGTCGAAGCCGGCGCCGGTATGCCAGTAGAGATGCCGCAGCCCGGCGAGCGTGTGATACCACAGCGCCCAGAGAGACAGGAACATGACCAGGTCGCCGAACCAGGACGTGATGACCGCATCGGCCGTCGCGAACGCGTCGGGCGAGGTGGCCGCCGCGAGGAACCACCAGGTCACGAGAAGTGCCCCCACGAGCAGCGCATTGCCGGTAATCCGCGTCAGGATCGAGGTGATCGAATTGAGTTGCGGTCGATAGATTGTCAGATGCGGCGAAAGAGGACGGTTGCCCCGGTTCACATCAGCCATGCGAAATCCCTTCGTTTCCTGCCGCGACGCGGCGACGCTCCGAATGTGATAGCCTTTTTTGGGCGCATGTCACGGGGGGCGTGGTCAGAAACCCGGCATCGACGCGGGTTTCCGCGCCTGCCATACCATCTTGTGATCACGCCAATACAGACAGTGATCACATGTTAGCGCGACATGGCCGTCTCATACAGATAGGTGACATACTCGACGCAGACGATGATCTCGCGCTGCTCGGGAAGCCAGTGGATATTGGCCTCGTAGCACCGATCGACGATCACGCCAAACGGTCTGGGGAGCCGCATGATCGTGTTGAGCGCCTGTATCTCGAAGGCCAGTACGTCGCGCTGCGCCCCGGGCAGTTCGGCCCTGCTCTCGATGACCAGTGGATGGCCGCGCCCTGCCAGGTGGAGATCCTCCATGCGGCTCAGAACCGGACTCCATTCGGCGATGGCGGCCGTGAATTCGTCGGGACATCCCGGAAGGCGCGAGGCGAAGAGGCCGAGCGAGAGGACCAGATCGCTCCGCTCGACGAGGTTTCCGCCGGCGAAGAGGCACAGAAGATCGTAGTAGCGCTCGAGCCCCGTTCCATGTGCGTGCCAGTAGGGGCTGGGACGCACCGCCTGCTGGCGGGCCTCGTAGCGCTCGGAAAAGCCGAAGGCGGTATCGAGGGCCATGTCCGCCGCCGCCCGCTCTTCGTAGAACCTGTCCACGAGCAGCACCGACAGCTCGGCCGCCCGCCGCTCGACCTCGAAGCCCGGCGCCAGTTCCATCGTGTCGATCAGCGCATGGCCGAGACCATGGTAGAGCGCGGCGAGCAGGTTCGAGGAGACATAGGCGTCGCGCGATTCGCTTCCCTGTGCGTGAAACGTGCCGAAAGGAAGCAATGTCAGCACCGCGAGGATGCATAGGGAAAGTCTTGGCATCATGACGCCAGTTCGACAGGTTGACCGCTCGCGTCAATCCTCCCCCGGCAGGTAGATTTTCGTGACCCTACGGCATGTCACACCGGCATCAGCGCCCAGATGTCGAGATCGAGCAGGACATGCGGCAGGTAGCGCCCGTCCGGGCCCTTCAGACCATAGCCCTCGTCGCGCGCCTCCGTGACCTTCACCGCCGCGAGCCGCACCCGGATCGCCCCCACGCCCGGCGCATTCGTCTGCCCCGTCTCGAGCACCTCCGAGAAGGCCCTCACGGTATCGCCGGCAAAGCACGGGTTGGCATGGGCACCGCCGTTCAGCCCCACGATCATCTGCGCGTTCGCCAGCCCGTTGAAGGACAGGGCGCGGGCGAGACTGATGACATGCCCGCCATAGATCAGCCGCCGGCCGTCCTCGCGCTGCGTCGCGTCGAAATGAACCTTGGCGGTGTTCTGCCACAGGCGGGTGGCCAGCATGTGCTCGGCCTCCTCGATGGTGACCGCGTCGACATGGTCGATCACTTCGCCCACCGCGTAATCGCCGAGGCGGTGGCGCTCGCCGGCAAGGACATCGTCGTACCGGCTGAAGTCGAGCCCCTCCGGCGGGACCAGATCGCCGATCCGCAGGGCGGGCGCGAGATCGGGGATCACCGTTTGGGGCGCGGGGCCCTCCGACCGGCGCCGCACCATGACCCAGCGCACGTAGCTCAGCACATCGGTGCCGTGCTGGTTGCTGCCGGTCGTGCGGACCCAGACAACGCCGGAGCGGCCGTTGGAATTTTGCTTGAGGCCGATCACCTCCGAGCGCGCGCGCAGCGTGTCGCCGGGCCAGACCGGCGCCAGCCAGCGCCCCTCGGCATAGCCCAGGTTGGCCACCGCGTTGAGGGAGATATCCGGCACCGTCTTGCCGAAGACCGTGTGGAAGGCGATCAGATCGTCGAGCGGCGCCGAGCGCAATCCGCAACTTGCCGCGAACATGTCCGACGAGTAGAGCGCCCCGCGCGCGGGGTAGAGCGCGTGGTAGAGCGCCCGCTCGCCCCCCGAAAGGGTGCGCGGCACCGCATGCTCGATCACCTCGCCGAGCCTGTAATCCTCGAAGAAGCGTCCGGGGTCTGTCTTGCTCATCTATTGCGCTCCCAGCTTCATCTCGGGATCGTATTCGGCCTCGACGCGCTTGGTGACGGCCTGTGCGCAGCGCATCACGCCATTGGTGCCGTCATAGGCGTAGCTGGGGCTTCCGTGAAGCTCCCAACCCTGTGCCAGCGCGGCGCTGACCTTGTGGCAGAAGGCCGAGCTGTCATCGCCCGTCAGCACCCTGTAGAGCACGCTCATCCCTGACCTCCCAGCGGCCATGGGCCGACCAGCCCGTGAATGCCCACGATGACGATGAAGACGACGAGCGAGATGACCGCGAGGCGGATGTCGCCCTTCGCCGTGCCCTTGTCATAAGGCACGTAGGAATGGACCTTGCCGTTGATCAGCGGCATTTCGGCAAGCGCCCATGCGAGGATGCCGCCAAAAAGCACGATCGACGCCAGATCGCCATTGGCCAGGAGATGGGCGACACCCCACAGCGCCGTGCCCCAAAGCATCGGGTGGCGCATCTTGGCGCGAAGCCGACTTTTCGAGTTGCCCAGCCCGAAAAGAACGACCGCGATGACCATCAGCAGGTTGTTCAGGTGGCGCCCCCAGACGGGCAGGTCGTAGACGGCGACATAGGGCGCGATCTTGTAGCCGATGACCATGAGGACGATCGACAGGACGAGCAGCAGCGCGATCGCCCCCTTTGCCTTCTTGCCCATTCTCGCATCCATCGCGGCGCGCGCGTCCGGCGCCAGCCGCTTGAACATATGTGTGGCGATCCAGAGCAGGAGGCCGATGATGAGCACAGTCATGCGTTTTCCAGTTCCTTGATGATATCCGCGCGGGCAAGGGCCGCGCGGGCGGTCGCGACATGCAGGTTCTCCACGATCTGCCCATCCACGACGGCGATACCCTGGCCCTCGGCGCTGGCCTTCTCGAAGGCCTCGATCTGCCGGCGGGCGAGATCGAGCTCCCCGGCATCGGGCGCGAAGGTGGCGTTGGCAATCTCGATTTGCGCGGGGTGGATCAGCGACTTGCCGTCCATTCCCAGATCACGCCCCTGCCCGGCTTCCGCCCGCAGGCCCTCCTCGTCGCGAAAGGCGTTGTAGACCCCGTCGACGCAGACGATCCCGGCCGCCCGCGCCGCGAGGAGGCACGCTTGCAAGGCCCCCATGAGCGGCATCCGGTCGGCCCCGGCCCGGCAGCCCAGTTCCTTGGCCAGGTCATTGGTGCCGATGACGAACCCGGCCATGCGCGGCGCCCTTGCGATCTCGGCCGCGTTGAGCACCCCCTCGGGCGTCTCGATCATTGCCCAGATCGCCGTTTCGGCACAGGCCGACGACTGATCGAGACGTTCGGCCAGGGCCGCGACATCCTCCGCCCGGTTCACCTTGGGAAGAAGCACCGCCTGCGGGCCGCTCGAGGCGACCGCCTCCAGATCGTCCTCCCCCCAGGGCGTGGCGAAGCCGTTGATCCTGACCATCGTGGCACGGCGTCCGAAGCCGCCCTGCTCGAGCGTCTGGGCCACGAGGCGCCGTGCCTCGGCCTTGCCCTCGATCGCCACGGCATCCTCCAGATCGAAGATGATCGCATCGACCGGCAGACCGCGCGCCTTGTCGATGGCCCGTTCCTTGGAGCCCGGAATGTAGATGACCGACCGCCAGGGCCGCGCGGCATTGTTCATGATTCTGACCTCGCAACTATATTGCGTGAACCATCGCGGAAACGACGAGAATGGCAAGCCGGTCTTGCCCGTTCCCGCGGATGGCGGCCCACCTTGCATAGGGCGGATCGCCACGGGGAACGTAGTGTGGCGCCGAACCGGGGGTATTGGCGCGCGGACTGAACGGGGACGCAGCGCACGCGGCATTAACCATGTCGTGAGCCGGGGCGCGCAGGCTTCTGGCATCAACACCAGTCAGGAGCATCCGTGATGACCCGTTCCCTTTTCGCCCTCTCCCTCGGCTTCGGCCTGGCCGCCGTCGCCGCGCAGGACGTCTTCGCGGAGCCGCGCCGCGCCTGCGCCAAGCGCCCGGTGGTGCTCGAGGCGCTCTCGGCCCGTTTCGGAAAGGCGCGCCAGTCGATCGCCCTCGTCAATGGCGGGATGGTGATGGAAATCTTCGCCGGGCCGCGCGGCACCTGGACCGCGACCATCACGCGCCCGGACGGCACGACCTGCATCATCGCCGCCGGCACCGCCTATGAACGCGTGGACGAGGAGCCCGTGCCGCATGGCGCCCCCGCCTGATCAGCTCAACCCGTCGATGACGAGCTTGCCCCCCGTCACCGTCAGGAAGAGATAGGTCAGGCCGAAGAAAAGGCGTTCGGGCACCCGTCGGTGGAGCCTGACACCGATCCAGATACCCATGAGCGCGACGGGCGAGAGCAGAAGGGCGGCCAGGAACGTCTCGCGGCTGAAGATGCCGAGATAGGCATAGGGCGCGAACTTGGCGAGGTTGATCGCCCAGAAGGTGATAACCGTCGTCGCCTGGAAGGTCTGCTTGCTCAGCCCGAGCGGCAACAGGTAGACCGCCGCCGGCGGCCCCCCGGCATGGCTGATGAAGCTGGTGAAGCCGGCGACGCAGCCCCAGAGGTAGCCTGCAGGGCCGCCGGGCCGGCGCCTCTCCAGCCGCAGCAGGCCCAGCGCCCGGCTGAGCTGGAACGCGACGAAGGCAAGTGCCACTACCCCGATCAGCAGCTTGAACAATTCGGGATCGGCCACCCCGTAAAGGGCTGCGCCGAGCGCCACGCCCGGCAATGCGCCGAGGATCAGGGCAGTAGCCGCATGACTATCCCATCGGCGCCAGTAGGGCCTCAACGCGGCGACGTCCATCAGCATCAGAAGCGGCAGCATCAATCCGATCGCCTGCCCCGGCGTGACCGCGAGCGCGAGGAAGGGCGTGGCGGCGAAAGCGGCCCCCGAAGCGAAGCCGCCTTTCGAGATTCCGGCAAAGAGAACCGCGGGAATTGCCAGCAGGAACAAGGAGAAATCAAGTATCATACGCCCCGCCACCAAGTTCGCCCCATCGACGTGTCCTAGAGTTCGCGCCTTTTGTCGGCAACCGTGTTATCGTACTTCGCCCTCCCCCCCACAAACCTGTCGAAAAAACGCCCCGGACCCCGGAGGTCGCGGAACTTCGCGTCGCATTGCGGATTGTCACATCACATACGGGCCGCACGGCCCCGGTACGAAATAACTCGGGAGAGTATAATGAAACGCTTTTTGACCACCGCAGCGACCGCCTTGGTCTTGTCGACCGCCGCCTATGCCGAACAGCACACCGCCGGCGTCTTCGCAGAGCCCTCCGCCGACCAGTCGACCCAACTCTTCGCATCCGACCTGCTCGGCAAGCGCATCTATGCCAGCGAGAACGCCGTCGAAGGCTACGAAGCCGGTGACGAGGGCGAATGGGACGACCTTGGCGAAGTCAATGACATGGTCCTCAATCAGGATGGCTCGATCAAATACGTCATCCTCGGCGTTGGCGGCTTTCTGGGTGTGGGCGAGCGCGATGTCGCCGTCAACATGACCGACCTGCAGATCGTTCGCGATGGCGAAGATGCCACCGACTATTTCCTGGTCGTCACGGCCGACCGCGCGATGATCGAAAACGCACCTGAGTTCAGCCGCTCCGAGATGACCGTCGAGGAGAGCATGAAGTCGGACGAGAAGGTGGAGATGGAAGAATCCTCCACCGAGATGAACGCCGCCGCCACGGGTGCCGCAGCCGGCACAGCGGGTGCGCTCGCGACGCAAGGTGATGCGAACACCACGACCGAAACTGTCGAAGTCCAGACCGAGAACGCCGAGACCGAGCTTGAGCAGGCCGGCAACGAGGTTGAGCGCGAGACCGGCGAAGCCATGAACAGTGCCGAGCGCGAACTCGAGGAAGCTGGCAACGCCGTCGAGCAGACCGGCAACGAACTGGCCACCGAAACCGACCAGGCCATGAACAGCGCCGAGCGCGAGCTCGAGGAAGCCGGCAATGCCGTCGAGCAGACCGGCAACGAGCTGGCCACCGAAACCGACCAGGCCATGAACAGCGCCGAGCGCGAGCTCGAGCAGACCGGCAACACGATGGAGCGTGAGCTTCTGGTCGCGCCCGAGATCGAGCGCGAAGGCTTCGAGACCGTGCAGATCGAAGACCTGACCACCGACGATTTGACCGGTGCTACCGTCTATGGTCCCGATGACGAGAATGTCGGCGATATCGGCGAGCTGATCCTGGGTCAGGACGGCAAGTCCATCGAGAAGGCCATCATCGACGTTGGCGGCTTCCTGGGGATGGGCGAGCATTCGGTCGCCGTGACCTTCGACGAGCTGCGCATCCTGCGCTCGCAGGACGGTGGCGACATGCGCGTCTACATCAACTCCTCCGAGGAAGCGCTCGAGTCGCTCCCCGAATACGAGAAGTGATCTTTGCACGGCCCGGCCATGCCGGCGCCACCGCAGACCAAGGGGGCCGCTTCCGAAAGGAGGCGGCCCTTTCTCGCTTCGCCAGCAAGCCGAAGATCGGCGGCCTCGCGCCGCCTCCATGCCGCAGGCAGAGTTCCGCCACTGGCCTGCATCTTGCGCATGGCTGCAAGACTGGCTAACCCTGCCGCCGACCCTAGCAGATCGGAGATATTGCAATGGCCAGACCCAAAATCGCCCTGATTGGCGCGGGCCAGATCGGCGGCACCCTCGCCCATCTCGCCGCGATCAAGGAACTTGGCGACGTTATCCTGTTCGACATTGCCGACGGCACCCCCCAGGGCAAGGCGCTCGACATAGCCGAATCCGGCCCCTCCGAGCGCTTCGACGCGCGACTCAAGGGCACCACGGATTACGCCGACATCGCCGGCGCGGATGTGTGCATCGTGACCGCCGGCGTGCCGCGCAAGCCCGGCATGAGCCGCGACGACCTGCTGGGCATCAACCTCAAGGTGATGAAATCCGTGGGCGAGGGCATCTCGCAGCATGCCCCTGACGCTTTCGTCATCTGCATCACCAACCCGCTCGATGCCATGGTCTGGGCCCTGCGCGAGTTCTCCGGCCTGCCCCATGAGAAGGTCTGCGGCATGGCCGGTGTGCTCGACAGCGCCCGCTTCCGCCATTTCCTCGCCGACGAGTTCGACGTGTCCATGAAGGACGTCACCGCATTCGTGCTCGGCGGCCATGGCGACACGATGGTCCCCCTCGCCCGCTATTCCACCGTCGGCGGCATTCCCCTGCCCGACCTGGTGAAGATGGGCTGGACCACGCAGGACAAGCTCGACGCGATCATCCAGCGCACCCGCGACGGCGGCGCCGAGATCGTCGGCCTGCTGAAGACCGGCAGCGCCTTCTACGCACCCGCAACGGCGGCGATCGAGATGGCCGAAGCCTACCTGAAGGACCAGAAGCGGCTCCTGCCCTGCGCGGCCTGGGTCGACGGCGCCTTTGGCCTCAAGGGCATGTATGTCGGTGTTCCGACCATCATCGGCGCCAATGGCATCGAGAAGGTCGTGGACATCAAGCTCGGCAAGGACGAGCAGGCGATGTTCGACAAGTCGGTCAACGCGGTGAAGGGCCTCGTGGATGCCTGCAAGGGCATCGACAACTCCCTGAGCTGATCCTCGCGCGGGCGGTGCCGTCTCGGCCCGCCCGCCCAGGGCCACGGCACAGGCCGGAGCGCACCGACGTGGCATTGATGCCCGCACCGGTCCACGGCATGGCGGACCATCCGCCTTTCCCCCGTTCGTCCTGTCAGTCCGGTCCCTGAGCATCGCGCTCCCATCACCGGCCCCCATCCAGTCTTGCGCACCCTCGGCGCCCCTGCCGCTGCGAAGCATTGGCACCTCGACCACCCGGCGCCTTGTGATCACATACCATGGGCCTTGTGATCACGTTTTGCGCTAACCACGCCGTTTTTCCGCCGAGCCGCGTGAAAACTGTTTTCCCCTTCCCGCCCGCATGTCATCCATTCATCGAACGACATGAACCGGAGGGCGAATACCCGTGAATATCCACGAATATCAGGCCAAGGCTCTGCTGCGCGATTACGGCGCGCCGGTTTCCGAAGGACGGGTCGTCACCCGTGCCGAGGAAGCCAAGACCGCCGCTGGCGAACTCGATGGGCCGCTCTGGGTGGTCAAGGCCCAGATCCATGCCGGCGGACGCGGCAAGGGCCACTTCACCGAGGCCGATGCCAGCGAGAAGGGTGGCGTGCGCCTGGCCAAGTCGGTCGAGGAAGCCGCCTCGGAAACCCGCAAGATGCTCGGCCGCACCCTCGTGACGCACCAGACCGGCCCCGCAGGCAAGCAGGTCAACCGCATCTACATCGAGGACGGCTCCGGCATCGAGACCGAGCTCTACCTCGCGCTGCTGGTCGACCGTCAGACGAGCCGCATCTCCTTCGTCTGCTCCACCGAAGGCGGCATGGATATCGAGGAGGTGGCCGAAGCCACACCCGAGAAGATCCTCTCTTTCAGCGTCGATCCGGCCACCGGCTACCAGCCCTTCCATGGCCGCCGCATCGCCTTCGCCCTCGGGCTGAAGGGCGCGCAGGTCAAGCAATGCGTCCAGCTGATGGGGCAGCTCTACCGTGCCTTCACCGAGAAGGACATGGAGATGCTCGAGGTGAACCCGTTGATCGTCACCGACAAGGGCGATCTGAAGGTGCTCGACGCCAAGATCGGCTTCGACGGCAACGCGATCTACCGCCACCAGGACATCGCCGCGCTGCGCGACGAGACCGAGGAGGACCCCAAGGAGCTGGCGGCCTCGAAATACGACCTCAACTACATCGCGCTCGATGGCGAGATCGGCTGCATGGTCAACGGCGCGGGCCTTGCCATGGCGACGATGGACATCATCAAGCTCTACGGCGCGGAGCCTGCCAACTTCCTCGACGTGGGCGGCGGCGCGACCAAGGAAAAGGTCACCGAGGCCTTCAAGATCATCACCTCCGATCCGCAGGTGAAGGGCATCCTCGTCAACATCTTCGGCGGCATCATGCGCTGCGATGTCATCGCCGAGGGCGTGATCGCGGCCGTGAAGGAAGTCGGGTTGAAGGTGCCGTTGGTCGTCAGGCTCGAAGGCACGAATGTCGAGAAAGGCAAGGAGATCATCCAGACCTCCGGCCTCGACGTGATCGCCGCGGACGATCTGAAGGACGGCGCGGAGAAGATCGTGAAGGCCGTCAAGGGATGAACCGGCGGCCGCCTCGACATTCGCCCTTCGCGGTCGGTGCGATCCTTCTCGGGATCGGCGTGCTCCTGCGCCTATGGCGGCCGTCCTTTCTGGACCTGCCCGAGCGTCCGCGCGGACGCTCGGGCCGCGGGCTGACCGCCGCGGCCCACCGCACACAGGACGGGATCGCGGCGGTGCTGCCGGGGAACCTGACGGGCGGTGTCGGACGCAGCCTGATCCTTCTGGGCGCCGGGCTCATCGCCTTGCGCGCTCTCGATGAAATCGTGGACGACGATCAGCGATTGTTCTGACCGCGTTCCACCGGCCGGGACGATCCCGCGCCGAAAGACAGACAAAGAGGAGCCGAAATGGCCATTCTCGTAGACGAAAACACGAAGGTGATCTGTCAGGGCTTCACCGGCTCGCAAGGCACCTTCCATTCCGAACAGGCCATCGCCTACGGCACCAAGATGGTCGGCGGCGTGACACCGGGCAAGGGCGGGCAGACGCATCTCGACCTGCCGGTCTTCGACAGCTGCTTCGAGGCGGTCGAAAAGACCGGCGCGAACGCGTCGGTGATCTACGTGCCGCCCCCCTTCGCCGCCGATTCCATTCTCGAGGCGATCGAGGCGGAGATCGCGCTCGTGGTCTGCATCACCGAAGGCATCCCGGTGCTCGACATGGCCCGCGTCAAGCGTGCGCTCGAAGGCTCGAAGAGCACCCTGATCGGGCCGAACTGCCCCGGTGTCATCACCCCCGATGCGTGCAAGATCGGGATCATGCCCGGCCATATCCACAAGCGCGGCTCCGTCGGTGTTGTCTCGCGTTCGGGCACGCTTACATACGAGGCGGTGAAACAGACGACCGATGTCGGCCTCGGCCAATCGACCTGCGTGGGCATCGGCGGCGATCCGATCAAGGGAACCGAGCATATCGACGTGCTCGAATGGTTCCTCGCCGATGACGAGACGACGAGCATCATCATGATCGGCGAGATCGGCGGCTCGGCCGAGGAGGAAGCGGCGCAGTTCCTCGCCGACGAGAAGAAGAAGGGCCGCTGGAAACCGACCGCCGGCTTCATTGCCGGGCGCACCGCCCCCCCGGGCCGCCGCATGGGTCATGCCGGCGCGATCGTGGCGGGCGGCAAGGGCGGCGCGGATGACAAGATCGAGGCGATGAAATCCGCCGGGATCGTTGTCGCCGACAGCCCCGCCCAGCTTGGCGAGGCGGTCCTCAAGGCGATCGGCTGATCGCGCGATCCTGCCCCGGGGCCGTGCCACCCGCACGGCCCCACGGCGTCACACAAGGGTGCCCAGAGGTGACCTTCACGCAATCCGTCGCGCATGTCATGCGCAACTATGTCACCTTCTCCGGACGGGCTTCCCGTTCGGAATACTGGTACTTCGTGCTCTTCGCCTTCCTCGGCGCCTTCCTTCTGGGATTGGTTGACCGGGCCGTCTTCGGCACGACGCTGGTGGAGACCGGCCCCGGCACCGCGCGGCTCGAGGCCAACGGACCGCTCGCCGGCATCTTCAGCCTGCTGACACTGATCCCGATGATCGCGGCCGGCTGGCGGCGGATGCACGATACCGGGCGCTCCGGCCTCTATCTCATCTATCCGCTGATCGTGATGGCCGGCATCTTCGGCTTCATGACCTTCATGGTCGGCATCGGTCCGATGATGGCGGGGGATTACGCCTCGATCGTCGCCGGGGCCTCGACGGTGGTGATGTTCGTCGCCGCCATCACCTTGATGATCTCTCCCCTGCTGGTGCTGTGGTGGCTCGCCCGCCCCTCGCAGCCCGGCCCAAATGCCTACGGTCCCAACCCTCATGAGGTGATCCAATGACCGACCAGTCCTCGAACGACCAGTTCCACGCATCGAGCTTCATGCAAGGCCACAATGCCGAGTATCTCGAGCAGCTCCAGGCCCGCTATGCCAGCGATCCGGCTTCCGTGGACGAGAGCTGGGCGGAGTTCTTCCGGCAGCTGGGCGAGGAGGCCGAGACCGCCCGCGCCGAGGCCGCCGGCCCCTCATGGGCGCGCGGCGACTGGCCGCCGCAGCCGTCGGACGATCTGACGGCGGCGCTCGATGGCCAATGGCCGGTGGCGCCGTCCCTGCCGGGAAGCGGCGAGCGCGCCGTGAGCCAGGCGGACGAGGTGGCGCGCAAGCTGCGGGCCAAGGCCGATGCCAAGGGCATCGAGATCAACGCCGCCGCCGTGCGCACCGCGGTGCTCGATTCGATCCGCGCCCTGATGCTGATCCGCGCCTACCGGATCCGCGGACATCTGGCGGCCGATCTCGACCCGCTCGGCCTGCGCTCGGACGCGGACCATCCCGAGCTCGACCCCAAGAGCTACGGCTTCACCGACAAGGACATGGACCGGCCGATCTTCATCGACAACGTGCTGGGCCTCGAAGTGGCATCGCTGCGAGAGATCATCGCGCTCGTGCGCCGGACCTATTGCGGCACCTTCGCGCTGCAATACATGCACATCTCCGACCCCGAGCAATCGGCCTGGCTCAAGGAGCGGATCGAGGGCTACGACAAGGAAATCCGCTTCACCAAGCAGGGGCGCAAGGCGATCCTGAACAAGCTGGTCGAGGCCGAGGGCTTCGAGAAGTTCCTGCATGTCAAGTACATGGGGACCAAGCGCTTCGGCCTCGACGGCGGCGAGAGCCTGATCCCCGCGATGGAGCAGATCATCAAGCGTGGCGGCGCGCTTGGGGTCAAGGACATCGTGATCGGCATGCCCCATCGCGGCCGCCTGTCGGTGCTGGCCAACGTGATGAACAAGCCCTATCGCGCCATCTTCAACGAGTTCCAGGGCGGCAGCTTCAAACCCGAGGACGTGGACGGATCGGGCGATGTGAAATACCATCTCGGCGCCTCCTCGGACCGCGAGTTCGACGGCAACGAGGTGCACCTGTCGCTGACCGCCAACCCCTCGCATCTCGAGGCGGTGAACCCGGTCGTGCTCGGCAAGGCGCGCGCCAAGCAGGACCAGCTGGGCGACAAGGACCGCACGCAGGTCCTGCCGATCCTGCTGCATGGCGACGCGGCCTTCGCGGGCCAGGGCGTGGTCGCGGAATGTTTCGGCCTGTCGGGCCTGCGCGGGCACCGGACCGGCGGCACCATGCATATCGTGGTGAACAACCAGATCGGCTTCACCACTGCACCGGCCTTCTCGCGCTCCTCCCCCTATCCCACCGACATCGCGCTGATGGTCGAGGCGCCGATCTTCCACGTCAACGGCGACGATCCCGAGGCCGTGGTCCATGCCGCCAAGGTGGCGACCGAGTTCCGCCAGAAGTTCCACAAGGACGTGGTCATCGACATCTTCTGCTATCGCCGCTTCGGGCATAACGAGGGCGACGAGCCCATGTTCACCAACCCGGCGATGTACCAGCAGATCAAGAAGCAGAAGACGACGCTGACACTCTATGCCCAGCGCCTCGTGCGCGAGGGGCTGGTGCCCGAGGGCGAGATCGAGGATGCCAAGGCGCAGTTCCAGTCGCATCTCAACCAGGAGTTCGAGAGCGGCAAGACCTACAAGCCCAACAAGGCCGACTGGCTCGACGGGCGCTGGTCACATCTCGACAAGCAGGGCGAGAAATACCAGCGCGGCAAGACCGCCATCGCCCCCGAAACCCATGCCGATATCGGGCGGGCGCTGACGCAGGTGCCCGAGGGCTTCTCGACCCACCGGACCGTCGATCGCCTCCTGGAGGCCAAGAGCCGGATGTTCGACAGCGGCGTCGGCTTCGACTGGGCGACGGCGGAGGCGCTGGCCTTCGGCTCGCTGCTCCTCGAGGGCTACCCGGTGCGCCTGTCCGGACAGGATTCGGGGCGCGGCACCTTCAGCCAGAGGCATTCGGCGCTGGTCGATCAGTCCGACGAGAGCCGCTACTACCCGCTCAACCATGTCAGGGAGGGCCAGGCGCATTACGAGGTCATCGATTCGATGCTTTCGGAATACGCGGTGCTGGGCTTCGAATATGGCTACAGCCTTGCCGAGCCCAATGCGCTGACGCTCTGGGAGGCGCAGTTCGGCGATTTCGCCAATGGCGCTCAGATCATGTTCGACCAGTTCATCAGCTCGGGCGAGAGCAAGTGGCTGCGCATGTCGGGCCTCGTGATGCTGCTGCCGCATGGCTACGAAGGCCAGGGTCCCGAGCACAGCTCGGCGCGCCTCGAGCGTTTCTTGCAGATGTGCGGGCAGGATAACTGGATCGTGGCGAACTGCACCACGCCGGCCAACTACTTCCACATCCTGCGCCGGCAGCTGCACCGCTCCTACCGCAAGCCGCTCGTGCTGATGACGCCCAAATCGCTGCTGCGTCACAAGATGGCGATCAGCCGCTCCGAGGATTTCACCACCGGGTCGAGCTTCCACAGGGTGCTCTGGGATGATGCGCAGCATGGCAACTCGGAGCTGACGCTGAAGCCCGACAACGAGATCCGACGGGTCGTGATGTGCTCTGGCAAGGTCTATTACGATCTGCTGGAGAAACGCGATGCGGAGGGGCTCGACGATGTCTACCTGCTGCGCATCGAGCAATTCTATCCCTTCCCGGCCTTCTCGATGGTCAAGGAGCTGGAGCGGTTCAAGGGCGCCGAGATGATCTGGTGCCAGGAAGAGCCCAAGAACCAGGGCGCCTGGACCTTCATCGAGCCCAATATCGAGTGGGTCCTCACCCGCATCAAGGCAGACAATCAGCGTCCCGTCTACACGGGCCGTCATGCCGCCGCATCGCCCGCCACGGGTCTTGCGTCGCAGCACAAGGCACAACAACAGGCGCTGGTGAACGCAGCGCTTGGAATCGAAGGATAAGATCATGTCTACCGAAGTCCGCGTGCCCACCCTGGGCGAATCCGTCACCGAGGCCACGGTGGCAACCTGGTTCAAGAAGCCCGGCGACAAGGTCGAGCTCGACGAGATGCTGTGCGAGCTGGAAACCGACAAGGTCACTGTCGAGGTGCCCTCGCCGGCGGCCGGAACGCTCGGCGACATCGTCGCCTCCGAAGGCGAGACGGTCGGCGTCGACGCGCTGCTCGCCAACATCGCCGAGGAGGGCAATGCAGGCCCCGAGGAGACGCGCCCGCGCTCGGAGAAGAGCGGCGCGCCCCAGGGCGAGACCGCGGCCGAGGCCACCGGCGGCTATAGCGGCTCCGACGTGACCGACACACGCGTGGACGGCGATGGCGAAGGCAGCGAGGCCGGCGGCGGTTCCGGCGCTGGCGGCCAGCAGGTCGACATCATGGTGCCCACACTCGGCGAATCGGTGAGCGAGGCGACGGTTTCCACCTGGTTCAAGAAACCCGGCGACACGGTCGAGGCCGACGAGATGCTGTGCGAGCTGGAGACCGACAAGGTCAGCGTCGAGGTGCCGGCGCCCGCATCGGGCATCATGGGCGAGATCGAGGCGCCGGAAGGTGCGAGCGTCGAGGCGGGGGGCCGTCTTGGCACCATGCGCCGCGGCGGCGAGGGCTCGGCCCATTCGGCCCAGGAGGGTGCACCGCAAACCACGACCGCGCCGGGCGCCTATGAAGGGGCCGAGGGGCAAGCCGGGCGCGGCGATACCGAGGACGCGCCCTCGGCCCGCAAGCTGATGGCCGAGAAGGGTCTGAGCCCCGATCAGGTCACGGGAAGCGGCAAGGATGGCCGGATCATGAAGGAGGACGTTCTGCGCGCCGCCGAGGGCAAGGGCGGCTCGAGCGCCAAGAGCCCGGCACCCGCATCCGCGCCGACCCCTGCCCCCGCGCCCGCCCCGCGCGCGCCGGTCGCCGCGCAGGACGAGGCCCGCGAGGAGCGGGTCAAGATGACGCGCCTGCGCCAGACCATCGCCAAGCGCCTGAAGGACAGCCAGAACACCGCCGCCATGCTCACCACCTATAACGAGGTGGACATGACCGAGGTCATGGCGCTCCGCAACGAGTACAAGGAACTCTTCCTCAAGAAGCACGGGGTGAAGCTGGGCTTTATGTCCTTCTTCACCAAGGCCTGCATCCATGCCCTGAAGGAAGTGCCGGAGGTCAATGCCGAGATCGACGGCACCGATGTCGTCTACAAGAACTTCGTGCATATGGGCATCGCCGCGGGCACGCCCACGGGCCTCGTCGTGCCGGTGATCCGCGATGCCGACGCGATGTCCTTCGCCGGGATCGAGAAGGCGATCGCCGAGATGGGCGCCAAGGCGCGCGACGGCAAGCTGTCGATGGCCGAGATGCAGGGCGGCACCTTCACCATCTCCAACGGCGGTGTCTATGGCTCGCTGATGTCCTCGCCCATTCTCAACCCGCCCCAATCGGGCATCCTGGGCATGCACAAGATCCAGGAGCGCCCGATGGCGATCAAGGGCAAGGTCGAGATCCGTCCCATGATGTATCTCGCGCTGAGCTACGATCACCGCATCGTGGACGGCAAGGGCGCGGTGACTTTCCTGGTACGGGTGAAGGAAGCCCTGGAAGATCCGCGGCGGCTGCTGATGGACCTGTGAGGAACATTCGCTTTGGGGAGCCGGCTTTCCGGCCCCCCGCCTGCATGTTCCCGGCACCCGGTTCGAGCACTCGTCGGCATTGCGCCGATCTTTTTGGTTTATGGCAATCGTTAAGTTACCATTAATGAATGCCTGAACTGCGCTGAAATCTCAACTAAAATTCAAGCGGAGACCCAGTTGCATGCATTCGCCACTACGTAACGTCGCCGCATTGGCGCTGATCGCGGCGGGGCTCGCGGCCTGCGCCCCGACACCGCGGGTCGGGGAAGGCACGCCGGAGGCGCCGAACGTGCGCCATTTCGCCAGTACGCAGAGCTTCGGGAACGGAGCGCGCTGGCATCTGTTTCTCTTCGACCCCTCGCAGCCGCGAAGCCTTGATACGCGGCTGACCCTGGCCCGGCGCGCGATCGAACGCGAGCCGGATTGTCGGTGGGTCGATGCGCCGCGCGACCAGATCGAGGAGCAGACCCGCGACCAGGGCGCGCGCTATACACAGTCCGTCCTGGCCGCACCGCTGCGCTGCAAGGGATGAATGGTTCATAAAGGAGCCCCGACGATGCAATTGCTCATTCAGAACACCACCAACGATCCCGAGGCGTGGAAGAACGTCTTCGAGACCGACCGCGAGGCGCAGGCCGCCGCCGGGCTTTCGCTGCTGCAGATGTGGCATGCCGAGGGCGATCCGAACGCGATCTGGCTGCTCTTCGAGGTCTCTGACCGCGACCGGGCGCAGGCTTGGGTCGATTCGCCGCAATCGGCGCTGCACGCCACGCGCGCCGGCATCATCGACAGCGCCGTGCATTTCCTTCAGATCGCCTGACCCGCGTGACGAGCGAACTGGGCATCCTGGGCATCTTCGGAATGCTCGTGGTCCTCGTGGCCTCCGCCGAGCGGGGCCGCCTGGCCCTGCGCGGCCGCCTGGGCGGCCCTGAGCATGCGGGCCTCGCGCCGCCGGGATCGCGCATGAGCCTGCTGCGGGCGGAGAGCGTCTCGGCGCTGGTCCTCGTGGCGCCCGCGATCCTCATCCTCGCCCAGCGCGACGCCTTCAGCGGCACGACCATTCTCGCGGCGCAGGCCTTTCTCGGCGCGCGGCTCCTGCATCTGGGCTTCGGCATCGCGGGGGCCGGACGCCTTTCGCGCCTCGCCGCGGCCCTGTCGGTGCCATTCGTGCTATGGCTCTATCTCGCACCCTTCCTGTTTCTCGGGACACAATCGGCATGACACCAGAGCTTCTCGTCCTCGCCCTCGCGGGCCTTTTGCAATCGGTGCAGTTCGCCCTCTTCGCGGTTCCGGCCAACCGCGCGCTCGGGCCGGGCTACACCATGTCGGCACGCGACCGCCCACCCAGCCGGGCCCTCGGCCTGCGCACCGCGCGGTTGCAGCGCGCGCTGGCCAACCATTTCGAGGGGCTCATCCTCTTCACCCTCGCCGTGGTGATCGTCACCCTCGCCGATCAGTCCACGGGCTGGACCGCGCTGCTGGCCTGGATCTACCTGGCCGCCCGTATCGCCTATGTCCCGGCCTACGCGCTCGGCTGGCGGCCGGGCCGGTCGCTGATCTGGATGGCGGGATATCTCGCCACGGTCCTGATGATCCTGGCCGCGCTCGTCTGAGGCGCCGCCCCTATCCGAATTTCGCAAGGAGATACCATGTCCAGCTACGATGTCATCGTTATCGGCTCCGGTCCCGGGGGCTATGTCTGCGCCATCAAATGCGCCCAGCTCGGGCTGAAGACCGCTTGTGTCGAAGGGCGCGAGACCCTCGGCGGCACCTGCCTCAACGTGGGCTGCATCCCCTCCAAGGCGCTGCTTCATGCCACGCATATGCTGCACGAGGCCGAGCACAATTTCGCCGCCATGGGCCTGAAGGGCAAATCCCCCTCGGTCGACTGGAAGCAGATGCAGTCCTACAAGGACGACGTCATCGGGCAGAACACCAAGGGCATCGAGTTCCTGTTCAAGAAGAACAAGGTCGATTGGATCAAGGGCTGGGCGAGCATACCCGAGGCCGGCAAGGTCAAGGTCGGGGAAGAGACGCACGAGGCGAAGAACATCGTGATCGCCACCGGCTCGCAGGTCTCCGACCTGCCCGGTGTCGAGATCGACGAGAAGACCGTGGTCAGCTCCACCGGCGCGCTTGCCCTCTCCAAGATCCCCAAGCGCCTCGTGGTGATCGGCGCCGGGGTGATCGGGCTCGAGATGGGGTCGGTCTACCGCCGGCTCGGCAGCGAGGTCACGGTCGTCGAATATCTCGACGCGGTGACGCCCGGAATGGACGGCGAGATCCAGAAGACCTTCCAGAAACTGCTCAAGAAGCAAGGCATGACGTTCGTGATGGGCGCGGCCGTCCAGTCCGTGGACGTGTCGGGCGGCAAGGCGACCGTCTCCTACAAGATGCGCAAGGATGACAGCGATGGCAGCCTCGAGGCCGATACCGTCCTCGTCGCCACGGGGCGGCGCCCCCAGACCGACGGGCTTGGGCTCGAGGCGCTCGGCGTCGCGCTGAGCAAGCGCGGCCAGATCGAGACCGATGCCGGCTGGAAGACCTCGGTGGACGGGATCTACGCGATCGGCGACGCGATTGCCGGCCCGATGCTCGCCCACAAGGCCGAGGACGAGGGGATGGCGGTGGCCGAGACCCTTGCCGGGCGCCATGGGCATGTGAATTACGGCGTGATCCCCGGCGTGGTCTATACCCATCCCGAAGTGGCCAGCGTCGGAATGACCGAAGAGGCGCTGAAGACCGAGGGGCGCGCCTACAAGGCCGGCAAGTTCATGTTCATGGGCAATGGCCGGGCCAAGGCCAACTTCGCGGCCGATGGCTTCGTGAAGATCATCGTGGATGCCAAGAGCGACCGGATCCTTGGCGCGCATATCATCGGGCCGATGGCGGGCGATCTGATCCACGAGATCTGCGTGGCAATGGAATTCGGTGCGAGCGCTCAGGACATCGCCCTGACCTGCCACGCCCACCCGACCTATAGCGAGGCGGTGCGCGAGGCGGCGCTTGCCTGCGGTGACGGCGCAATCCACGCCTGACACGGCCGGCGGGTACCCTTTTGGGTGCCCGCCACCTTATCCCACCAGCATGCGCAGCCCGTGGGTCACATCGGTGCGCACGGCAAGGCGCAGCCCCGGCTCGTCACCCGCCCGCAGCGCGGCGACGATCATCCGGTGTCCGGACGGCACGCCGGTGCGCCCGAGCCGTCCGTAAAGGGCACGCATCGTCGGCCCGAGCTGCAGCCAGACGGTCTCGGCCATGGCCAGCATCGCCGGCGCCTGTGCCCGCAAATACAGCATGCGGTGGAACTCAAGGTTGAGCCGGATATAGCCCACCGCGTCGCCGCTCTCGATCACCCCTGCGATCGACGTGTTCAGCGCGTGCATCCTGTCGATCAGCGCGAGATGCGCGCGTGGCAGGGCCCGGCTCGCCAGCTCCACCTCGATCAGGGCGCGCAGGGCGGCCAGCTCCTCGATACGCTCGGCCGAAAGCTCCGGCGTCGTCACCCGCCCGGAGGCCGAGGTCGTCAGCGCCCCTTCGGCCACGAGCCGCCGGACCGCCTCGCGGGCGGGCGTCATCGACACGCCATGGCGCGCCGCCAGCCCCCTGAGCGTCAGGCTGGTGCCGGGCGCGATGTCGCCATGCATGATCTGCGTGCGCAGCGCACGGTAGACCCGGTCATGGGCGGCGCCGGCATCGGCGGGTCTGTTCTGCATCAACATGGCGTGCATCCTGCGGCCCCGGGGCGCATGCGGTCAATCATCGAAGCGCCAGCGGTGAAGCGTGGCGCCGTTGGCGCGCAACCATGCGCGGGCGGGAGCATGGCCCGGCAGCAGCCGCTCGACCTCTGCCCAGAAGCGCGCCGAATGGTCCATATGCACCAGGTGGGCCACCTCGTGGGCTGCGACGTAATCGAGCACCTCGCAAGGCGCGAGGATCAACCGCCAGGAATACATGAGCCGTCCCTCGGAGCTGCACGAGCCCCAGCGGCTGCGCGTGTCGCGCAGGGTGATCGCGGTGAAGTCGCGCCGCGCGGCGGCGGCATGGCGCAGGCTCGCCTCGTGCAGGGCGCGCCGCGCCTCCTCCTTGAGAAGGGCGGCGATCCACGGCCCCTGTGGGCCATGCGGCGGCAGCAGGATCTCGGTCTGCGTGAGGCATGGGCGGAGCAGATCGGCCCGGCGCACCAGCCGTTCGCGGCCCAGCACCGGGATGCGCGCGCCGACACGGGCCGCGAGGGGTTCATGGCCACCGCCCGCATGCCGCCTGATCCAGCCGTCACGCGCGCGCGCGAAGGCCATCCCCTGGGCGAGCGTCACCGCGGGCGGCAGCGTGAGCGTCACCCGCCCATCCAGCGCCGAGACGCGCAGGCAGATGCGCTTGGCCCGCGCCGAGCGGCGCAGCACCATGGCGATCGGGGGATCGCCGGGCAGGACCGCCTCTTCCATCGCTCACTCCTCGGCTCGGCGGCGCGATCTTAGGATGCGCCACGCCGCCACGCCAGATCGGAAAGGCTTTGACAGCGAATGGGGGCTGTGGCACTTGGCACCGATTCACCAGATGCCTGTCAGAAAGAGGATCTTTCATGCCCAAGGAAGAATGGGGCACCAAACGTGTCTGCCCGACCACCGGAAAGCGGTTCTACGACCTCGGCCGTTCGCCGATCGTCAGCCCCTATACCGGCGAGGTGGTCGCGCTCGATACCGGCAAGGGTTCGCGCACGATGGTGGCCGACAAGGCCGACAAGGATGCCGTGAAGAAGGACCAGGTCGAGGATGAGGAAGTCGTCCTCGAAGACGACGACGAGGATGACGGCAACGATGTCGATCTGGGCGATGACGTGCTCGACGATGACGATGACGAGGACAATGTTTCCCTCGACGATATCGCCGATGTCTCCTCTTCGGATGACGACAGCTGAGCGTGTGAAAAGTTTGGCGGGGCGGACGGTTTTTCGCTTGAACCCCATCCCGCCATCCCTTAGTGACGCGATCACAGGCGGTCGGACGACGGATCGCCACCGGATGGGGCCTTAGCTCAGCTGGGAGAGCGCCTGCATGGCATGCAGGAGGTCAGCGGTTCGATCCCGCTAGGCTCCACCATCCCCCTTCTCCATGTCAGTAATGATGGCGGCTCATCGAGCCTTCCGGCGCCTGCTCTTTCAGACAGGGATTCGCTGCATGCGGCAGCGTCCGCGGTCCGGCGGGACATGGATCCACTTGCGGTCGGTGCCCCCGTTGCAAGCTGATAGCGCAATCGTTCAAAAATTGTATACAGCCGAGCAATTTTGAGATCCCGTCAGTTGACATCGGGTAACTAATCTCGGCACCCTCCCGCATATGCGGCAACCCGTGAGCGGGCGCACGCCGCGTCAGATGCGGATCGCGGGAGCCCGGAAGCGTGCCTCCCGTGCCGCATGTCGTGAAGTGATATCTGGGAGGATACTATGACGATGGATACCAAAACCGCGCGCCTGTCGCGCCGGTCCTTTCTGAGCAAGGGTGCCCTCGCGGGCGGCGTTGCTACCGGTGCCGCGCTCGCGGCTCCCGCGGTTCTGGCGCAAAGCCCGATCGTCATGAAGATGCAGACGTCCTGGCCCGCCTCCGACATCTGGATGGAATTCGCCAAGCAGTATGTCGACCGTGTCGAAGCCATGTCCGGCGGCCGCCTCAAGATCGACCTGCTGCCCGCCGGCGCCGTCGTCGCGGCGTTCCAGGTGCTCGATGCCGTGAATGACGGCCTGATCGACGCCTCGCACTCGGTGTCCGCATACTGGTACGGCAAGAACAAGGCCGCCTCGCTCTTCGGCACCGGCCCCGTCTTCGGCGGCTCGGGCGACACGATGCTGGCGTGGTTCTATGCCGGGGGCGGCGAGGAGCTGTTCCGCGAGCTGATCCAGGACAACATGGGCCTCGACGTCATCGGCCTGCTGGGCTTCCCGATGCCCGCGCAGCCGCTCGGCTGGTTCAAGGAAGAGGTCAACACCGCGGCCGACCTGAACGGCTTCAAGTACCGTACCGTGGGCCTTGCCGCCGACCTGATGCAGGGCATCGGCATGTCCGTGGCCCAGCTTCCCGGCGGCGAGATCGTCCCCGCGATGGAGCGCGGCGTGATCGACGCGTTCGAGTTCAACAACCCCTCCTCGGACCTGCGCTTCGGTGCGCCCGACGTGGCCAAGAACTACTACCTGTCGTCCTATCACCAGGCATCCGAGGCCTTCGAGTTCCTGTTCAACCGGTCCTTCATGGAAGATCTCGAGCCCGACCTGCAGGCGATCCTGCGGCACTCGGTCGAGGCGGCCTCCACCTCCAACACCGCCGCGGCGATGGACAACTACTCCTCGGACCTGCAGAAGATCCAGGAGCAGGGCGTCACGGTGCACCGCACCTCCACAGACATCCTGAACGCCGAGCTGGAAGGTTGGGACAAGCTGATCCCCGAGCTCGAGCAGGATCCCTACATGAAGAAGGTCCTCGACAGCCAGCGTGAATGGGTCGAGCGGGTCACCTTCTACAACCTGATGAACTCGCCCGATTACGCGCTCGCCTACGAGCATTACTTCCCCGGCAAGCTCAAGCTCTGAGCCCCGCCCGGTACGAGAACGACGGCCGCTCCCGGAGCCGGGAGCGGCCATTCTTTCGGAGGAAAGCGCAATGAAAACCTTCATCACATTCGCCGACGGCCTCTCGGCCGCCTTCGGCAAGGCCTTCGGCTGGCTGATCATCCTGATGACCTTCGGCGTGAGCTACGAGGTCTTCGTGCGCTACGTGCTCAACAGCCCGACACCGTGGTCGCTTGACGTCTCCTTCATCATGTACGGCACGCTGTTCATGATGGGCGGCGCCTATACCCTGTCGCGCGGCGGGCATGTGCGCGGCGACTTCCTCTACCGCCTGTGGCGCCCTCGCATGCAGGCGACGGTCGACCTGGTCCTCTATGCCCTCTTCTTCTTCCCCGGCGTACTCGCGCTCGTCTTCTCGGGCTGGAAATACGCCTCCCGCTCCTGGGGTTACGGCGAAGTCAGCGTCAACAGCCCGGCGGGCATCCCGATCTACCAGTTCAAGAGCGTCATCGTGGCCGCGGGATTGCTGCTGGCGATCCAGGGCATCGCCCAGATCTTCCGCTGTATCCTGTGCATCCGCGACGGATACTGGCTGCAGGCTGCCGAAGACGTCGAAGAGACCGAAGCCCTCGCGGTGAAGAACGCCACCGTCGGCGAGCACCCGGACATGAAATAACGGAAGCGGGCCACGGCGCCGTCTTCCCAGTCAGCCATCGGAGCGAACCTCGTGACTGATCCTCAAGTAGCCCTGTCGATGCTTGCCCTCTTCATCGGGCTCGTCTTTCTCGGCTTCCCCATCGCCTTCACCCTGATGGCGCTCGGCATCTTCTTCGGCTATTTCGCCTATTTCGACGCAGGGCGCATGTGGCGCGGCTTCGATCGTCTCGACGAGACCGCGAGCTGGTGGGAGAGCACATCCCTCTGGATCGAGGGTTTCTACAACAACCGCATCTTCGACCTCTTCATCAACCAGACCTACACGGTGATGAGCAACGAGGTCCTGACCGCGGTGCCGCTCTTCCTCTTCATGGGCTACATCGTGGAGCGGGCGAATATCGTCGACCGCCTCTTCTCCACCCTCAACATCGCCGCCAAGAACGTCCCCGGCTCGATGGGCGTGGCCGCGCTCGTGACCTGCGCGCTCTTCGCCACCGCCACCGGCATCGTCGGCGCCGTGGTGACCCTCATGGGCCTTCTCGCGCTGCCCGCCATGCTCAAGGCCCGCTACGAGCCCTCCTTCGCCTCGGGCATCATCTGCGCCGGCGGCACGCTGGGCATCCTGATCCCGCCCTCGATCATGCTGATCGTCTATGCCGCGGCCTCGGGCGTGTCGATCGTCCGGCTTTACGCCGCGGCGCTACTGCCGGGCCTGCTCCTGGTCGGGCTCTACCTGACCTATGTCATCGGGCGCGCGATCCTGCAGCCTTCGGTCGCCCCCCGCCCCACCGAGGAGGAGGTCCCGTCCGTCAAGCTGGGCACGCTGCTGTGGATGCTCTTCACCTCGTTCTTCCCGCTCGCGGTGCTGATCCTGTCGGTGCTCGGCTCGATCCTCTTCGGTCTCGCGACCCCGACCGAAGCGGCGGCGATCGGCGCGCTCGGCGGCATGGTCCTCGCCGTCGCCTACCGCGCCATGAGCTTCCAGCGCCTGCGCGAAAGCGTCTATCTCACGGTGCGCACCACGGCGATGGTCTGCTGGCTCTTCGTCGGCTCCTACACCTTCAGTTCGGTCTTCTCCTACCTGGGCGGCGAGCACCTGATCTCGGAATTCGTCTCCGGCCTCGACCTGACGCCGCTGCAATTCCTGCTGCTGGCGCAGCTGATCATCTTCCTGCTCGGCTGGCCGCTCGAATGGTCTGAGATCATCATCATCTTCGTGCCGATCTTCCTGCCATTGCTTCCCATGTTCGATGTCGATCCGCTCTTCTTCGGCATCCTCGTCGCGCTGAACCTGCAGACCTCGTTCCTGACACCGCCAATGGCCATGTCGGCATACTATCTGAAGGGAATCGCGCCACCGGAGGTGAAGCTGACGCAGATCTTCAAGGGGATCATGCCGTTCCTCGCGATGGTGTTCCTGTCGATGGCGATCGTCTACATCTTCCCGCAGATCGTCTATCACCTGCCCGGCGTGTTCTATGGCAACTGAGACGCGCAACCGCCTGCCGCTGATCGAGCTCGGCGCCGCCGAGCTCGCCACCCGCCTCGAGGGCGGCGCCTTGCGGGCCGAGGAGGTCAGCGGCGCCTTCCTCTCGCAGATCGCGGGGCGCGAGCCCGAGGTCCAAGCATGGGCCCATCTCGACAGCGACGACGTGATGGCGCAGGCCGGGCGCGCCGATGCGCAGCGGCGCACCGGGCGGCCGACCGGCCCCCTGCACGGGCTGCCCGTCGGCATCAAGGACATCATCGATGTCGCCGGGATGCCTTGCGAGAACGGGACCGAGCTCGACAAGGGCCGCGTACCGTCGAAGGATGCGGGCCTCGTCGCCCGCCTGCGCAGCGCCGGCGCGATCATCATGGGCAAGACCGTCACCACCGAGCTTGCCTTCCTGCATCCCGCCAGGACGACCAATCCCGCCGCGCCCGGCCACACGCCCGGCGGCTCTTCGGCCGGCTCCGCGGCGGCGGTGGCCTGCGGCATGGTGCCCTTCGCCGTTGGCACGCAAACGGGCGGCTCGGTGATCCGTCCGGCGGCATTCTGCGGCTGCGTCGGCTTCAAGCCCAGCTATGGCGCCATCGGGCGCAGCGGCATCCTCGCGCAGTCCCCTTTCCTCGACACGCCGGGCGTCTTCGCACGCTCCGTCGGCGATGCCGCGATGCTGGCGGAAGTGCTCTACGGCCACGATCCCGATGACCGGACGACCGCGCATGGCCCCGCCCCGCGGCTTGTCCAGGTCGCATCCTCGAAGCCTCCTGTCACCCCGACCCTGGCGATGCTGTCCACCCTTCCGGGCCGCGAGCCCGATCCTCAGATGTCCGAGGCCTTCGCGTCCCTGACCGAAATGCTGGGTGACCTGGCCTTCGAGATCGCCCTGCCCGGGATGTTCGCCGAGGCGGCGCGGATCCGCGCGCGGATCAATCATGCCGAGATGGCCAAGAGCTTCTATGCCTACGAGAAGCGCGGCGCCGAGCATTTCTCCGACGAGCTTGCCGCTGCCATGCGGCAGGGGCGCGAGATGCTCGCGCGCGACTATCTCTCGGCACTCGACTGGCGCGCCGTGCTCAATGGCGGGCTGGACGAGATCTTCGAGCGCTGCGACGCCATCGTGATGCCCGCGACGCCGGGCCCCGCGCCCGAAGGTTTCGGCTCCACAGGCGATGCCATCTACAACGGGCTCTGGACCCTGTGCGGGACCCCGGCCGTCACCCTTCCCCTCTTCGAGACCGAGACCGGACTGCCGCTCGGGATCCAGCTCGTCGGCCGTCGCGGCGACGATGCGCGCCTGCTTCGCACGGCGCGGTGGCTGATGGAGGATTTCGTCACCCGGCAGCAGGAGGGCTCATGATGATCCAACGCCTCGTTACCATTTTCGGCTTCCTGTGCGTGGCCGGCTATCTCGGTATCCTCGTGTTCGAAGTGCCGCGGCTCGACCTCGCGCTCGTGATCGGCGTCACGCTCGCGCTCGCGATCTGGGACCTCTTCCGCCTGCTTGGCGAGACCCGCGACTGATCCGCACGGCCCGGGGGCCGGCCACGCCGGCGTGCGCGCCTGCGCGACACCTCGGGCGCCGGGCACGGGGCCTGCGCAGGCAGGCCCCACCGCGGAAATGGCGGTGCCGCGTCGTCACAACCGCTTCACAAGGCACGCGTGGCCTTTGCCCCGCTGCCGGTTTGCGCATATAATTTCTTCCGAGCGCTGCGCCCTGCAGCCGTCGGAACACGATGGGACCTGACATGACACGCCTCCTACTGCTCGTAACATTGCTCGCCGGCCTTCTCGCCGGCCCGGTCGCCATCGCGCAGACCACCCAGACAACCGATGACGCGGTTGCCGCTCCAGTCGACCGCAGCTCCACGGGCGGCGCGCAGACGCTCGAGGACATCCTGCGGCGTCAGCGCGGCGAGCCGGTCGAGGACCGCCGGATCGACATGGGTGGCAACGAGGACAATCGGGGGCCGGTCGGCAGCATCGACGGCCCGCTCGGCACCCGTGGCGGCACGTCGGATGCCGAAATGTGGCGCGACCTGCGTTACAACGAGGCCGATGTGCGTGCCTCCAATCACGGCCCCGCGGCCCGCGTCCTCGTGCAGGATGGCGGCATGAGCTGGCTCGATTTCCGCCGTGGCCCGCTTCTGGTCTGGGGCGGCTGGCTGCTGGTCGGCACCGTCGTGGCGCTCGCGCTCTTCCTGCTGCTGCGTGGCCGCATCCGGATCGACGGCCCCACGACCGGCATCCGCCTGCCCCGCTTCGCCTTCTACGAGCGGTTCGCCCACTGGATGCTCGCCGGCTCCTTCCTGGTGCTCGGCATCACCGGCCTGATCACCCTCTTCGGACGTCAGTTCCTGATCCCGGTCTTCGGCCGCGAGGCCTTCGCGGGGGCCGCGGCCGCCTCCAAGTGGGTCCACAACAACATCTCCTGGGCCTTCATGGTGGCCCTCGTCCTCGTCTTCGTGCTCTGGGTCGTGCACAACATCCCGACCTGGACGGACGTGAAATGGCTGGCCAAGGGGGGCGGCATCTTCGGTGGCCACGCCCATGCGCGCAAGTTCAATGCCGGGCAGAAGATGATCTTCTGGGCGGTCATCATCCTCGGCGTCTCGATCTCGGCATCGGGCCTGTCGCTGCTCTTCCCCTTCGAGCTGCCGATGTTCGCCAAGACCTTCGGTCTGATCAACGAAACGGGCCTGCCGGGTCTCGTGGGGGCCGGACCGCTTCCCGCCGAGCTTGCCCCGCAGGAAGAGATGCAGCTCAGCCAGCTGTGGCACGGCATCGTCGGCTTCGTCTTCATGGCCGTCATCCTCGCCCATATCTATCTCGGCACGGTCGGCATGGAGGGCGCCTTCGACGCGATGGGCCGCGGCGACGTGGAACTGCAATGGGCACGCGAGCACCATGACCTCTGGGTCGAGGAGCTCGAGGCCAAGAACAAGGCGCCGTCGGGCTCTTCCGCCGGCACCGCCCCCGCCGAGTGAGACGGCCCATGCGCCGCGCTCTTTGCCTGCTCCTGGCGGCAAGCGTTCCCGCGCTTGCCGCCGCCGGGGAATTCCGCACCTATCAAGGTCATGGCGGTCCGGTGATGGATATCACCGTGGCCAAGGACGGACGGCTCGCAACGGCGAGCTTCGACAACGCGGTCGGCCTCTGGTCCGGCATGACCCCAGATTGGCGGGACGGGCACCGCGCGGCGGTGAACGTCGTCACCTTCCTCCCCGATGAACGGATGGCCTCGGGAAGCGATGATTTCGACATCCTGCTCTGGGAGGGGACCGTGCCGCGCCGCCTGGGGGCGCATGCGGGAAAGGTCACCGATCTGGCGGTCTCGCCCGATGGCACCCATCTCGCCTCGGCCAGCTGGGACGGCAGCATCGGCCTCTGGCCGCTCGGCGCGGACGAGACGCAAGAGCCGCGGAGCTTCACCGGCCATGCGAGCGGCGTCAATGCCGTGGTCTTCGCCGATGACGGCAGGACGCTCCTTTCCGCCGGGGCCGACGGCACCCTGCGCCATTGGGACATCGAGACGGGCGCGAGCCGCACGCTGCTCGAGAACGGGTTCGGCATCAACAAGCTGATCCTGGCCCCGGACGAAAGCTGGCTGGCCTATGGCACGGTGGATGGCGCGACGCGGGTGATCGACCCGGCCACCGGCGCGCAGATCGCCGATTTCACGCTGGAGCGGCGCCCCATCCTCGCCCTTGCCCGCGACACGAATGGGAGCCGGATCGCGGCCGGCGATGGCGAGGGCTACATCATGGTCATCTCGACCGCCGACTGGCGCATCGAGAAGGATTTCCGCGCGACCGAGCGCGGCCCGATCTGGGCGCTCGACTTCTCCGCCGATGGCAGCGACATCCTCGCCGCTGGCCTCGAGCCCGCGGTCTATGCATGGCCACTCGACACGATGGGCGATTTCGCCCCGATCGAGGATGGCGGGCAAAGCTTCCTCGCGGCGCCGGAGACGATGGAGAACGGCGAGCGGCAATTCGCGCGCAAATGCTCCATCTGCCACACGCTGACGCCCGGAACCGCGCGGCGCGCCGGGCCCTCCCTCTACGGACTTTTCGGCCGCCGCGCCGGCAGTCTCGAAGATTACACGTATTCCTCCGCCCTCGACGGCGCGCAGATCATCTGGGACGAAACCACGATCGACGCGCTCTTCGACGAGGGCCCCGACCATTACGTCCCCGGCACCAAGATGCCGATGCAGCGCATCACCGGCGCGCAGGACCGCGCCGATCTCGTCGCCTATCTGCGCCGTGCCACCGAACCCCAGGAGTAGAAGATGAAATCCTTTCTGGCCGCCATGGTCGTCCTCGCCGCGACCGTCGTCCTCGCCCCCATGATCCTCGACGAGACCGGCTTCGCCGCATCCGAGAAATACAGCGGGCCGGACGTCAGGCTTGACTGAGGGGTCGGCCCCCGACCACCTGACCACCAAGGAGCTCGCGGCGCTGCTGCGCCTGAGCGAGCGGAAGATCTACGATCTCGCGGCGCAGGGCGAAGTGCCCTGCGTGCGTCTCGTCGGCAAGCTTCTCTTTCCGCGCGACAGGATCGAGACGTGGATCGCCGCGGCGCGCTCGGGTCCCGACCTGCCGCCGCCCCTTCCCGCCATCGTGGCCGGCAGTCATGATCCGCTGCTCGACTGGGCCCTGCGCGAAAGCGGCAGCACCCTCGCGGCCTATTTCGACGGAAGCCATGACGGGCTCGACCGGCTCGCCGGGCGCGCCGCCCTGGCCGCCGGCCTGCATATCGAGGGCAAGGCGGTGGATGACGCCGCGCCCGCCGGCTGGAACGTGGAAGCCTGCGCGGCGCGCCTGTCGACCCGCCCCGTCGCCCTGGTCGAATTCGCCTGGCGAATGCGGGGCCTTCTGGTGGCGCCCGGCAATCCGCATGGCATCGACGGTATCGCCGCCCTGGCGGGACGACGCGTGGCGCGCCGGCAGCCGAGCGCGGCCAGCGCATCGCTGCTCGAGAGGTTGCTGAAGGGCGCCGGCATCGCGCCGCATGACCTTGCAGGCCCGGCAAGCCCGGCGCGCACCGAGGCCGACATCGCCACGATGATCGGCGAGGGCGCCGCGGATGCGGGCCTTGGCCTCGCCAGCGTCGCCGCGCAGGCCGGCCTCGATTTCGTGCCGCTGCTGCGCGAGCGCTTCGATCTGTGCTTGTGGCGCAGCGCCGCCTTCGATCCCCCGCTGCGCCGCCTTCTCGATTTCCTGCGCACCGAACGCTTCGCCCAGCGTGCGGCGCGCATGGGCGGCTACGATGTCAGCGGTGCGGGGCAGATCGTCTGGAACAGCCCCGCCCCCTGATGGTCGCCCGGCTCAGCCGGCATTGGGGAAGAAGACCTGCTCTCCATTCGCGCGGAATGCCGCGATCGCGGCTTGTCCGCGGGGGCCGGTCAGCCAATCGATGAAGGCCTGTCCCTCTTCGGCGTGAACGAAGGGATGCCGCTCGGGATTGACCAGGATAACGCCGTATTGGTTGAAGAGCGCCGGATCGCCCTCGAAGACGATCTCGAGCGGACCCTTGTTGCCGAAGGCGATCCAGGTCGCCCTGTCGGTCAAGGCATAGGCCTCCATCCCCGCCGCGATGTTGAGCGTCGCGCCCATGCCCTGCCCCGTCTCGCGGTACCACGCCTGCGCCGCGCGGCCCGGCTCCTCTCCGGCGGCCGCCCACAGGGCGCGCTCGGCCTTGTGCGTGCCGCTGTCATCCCCGCGCGAGGCGAAGGGCGCCCCGGCTTGCGCGATCGCCTGCAGGGCGGCGGGCGCATCGACGGCGGCGCGGACCCCCGCGGAATCGTCGCCCGGTCCCACGAGGACGAAGTCGTTATACATCACGTCGCGCCGCTCGAGACCGAAGCCCGCCTCGACGAAAGCCTCCTCGTCCGGCTTGGCATGGACAAGGAGCACGTCGCCGTCACCGTTCGCGGCGTTGCGGATGGCTTGGCCCGTGCCCACGGCGACCACCCGCACCGGGATGCCGGTCTCTTGCGTGAACTGCGGCAGGATCCCGTCGAACAGTCCCGAATTCTGTGTCGAGGTGGTCGATTGCACGGTGATTGCGCGCGGCTCTGCGGCAAGCGGTGCTGGCAGGCCCGCGGCAAGCGCCCCGCTCACGCCAGCGCAAAGGGCGATAAGTTTGATCATGGTGAATATCCTTTCACGGATCGAGGTAAAGAGAACCATCGAGATAGGCCCGCCCGGCGCCCGAGACCGGGCCGGCGAAGAACTCCGCCGCCGGGCCCTGTTCGGCGATACGGCCGCGATGCAGGAGCAGAACCTCGTCTCCGAGCCGGCGGGCCTGGCCGGGATCATGGGTGACCATGACCACCTTCGTCCCCTGCCGCGCGGCGGACCGGATCAGCGCCTCGATGGAGGAGGTGGCCGCGGGATCGAGGCTGGCGCTCGGCTCGTCGAGAAAGAGGATGGCCGGCGACACGCTGAGCGCCCGGATCATCGCGAGCCGCTGCTGCTCGCCGCCCGAGAGGCTTCGCGCCGGCTGGCCCGCGCGATCCCCGAAGCCGTGCCGCGAAAGAAGCTCGCGCACCGAGCGATGCCGTTCGGCACGGCCGATCCCCGCGATCTTCAGCGCGAAGTCGAGATTGGCGAAGACCGACCTGCGCAGCAGGACCGGACGCTGGAACACCATCGACTGCACGCCCGGCGGCGCGGCGATGGTGCCCTCGTCGGGAAGAACGAGTCCGTGCAGCAGCCGCAGCAGCAGGCTCTTGCCCGCGCCATTTGCACCCAGCACCATGGTGACGCCGCCGGGGGCAAGGCCGAGCTCGTCGATGGAAATGCGCAGGACGCCGCCGGCCGACTTGCGCAACCCGCGCACGCGCAACCGGGCACGGAACGCCTCGCCGCCCGGCGTCAGGGCTTCGTGGCGCACCGCCGCGTTCATCGCGCCCCCGCCATCTGCGGCCCCGTGCCAGACGCGGACGGGCCCGACGGGGACGCGCCGTCGCGCCCCACGATACTCACGGCGACATTCACCAGCAGGGCGATGAGGATGAGGACGCTGCCCAGCGCGAGGGCGAGATCGAGATTGCCCTTGGATGTCTCGAGCGCGATCGTCGTGGTCATCACGCGTGTCGCATGATTGATGTTCCCGCCGACGATGAGGACCGCGCCGACCTCGGCGATGGCCCGCCCGAACCCCGCGAGGGCGGCGGTGATGAGCGCGGCGCGCCCGTCCCTGATGAGGGTCGGGATCGCACCGAGGCGGCTCTGGCCAAGGGAGGTGAGCTGCTCTGCGTATTCGTCCCACAGGCCTTCCAGCGCGCTGCGGCTCAGCGCGGCGATGATCGGCGTGACGAGGACGGCCTGCGCGGCGATCATCGCGGTCGGCGTGTAGAGAAGCTCGAGCGGACCCAGCGGACCTGCGCGGGAAAGCAGAAGGTAGAGCGCGAGGCCGACCACCACCGGCGGCAATCCCATCAACGCGTTGAGCACGGTGATGATCGCGCGGCGTCCCGGCGGGCGCGACACGGCAAGCCAGGCCCCGAGCGGCATCCCGATCGCCGCCGCGATCACCACGGCCCCCAGAGAGACCTGCAAGGAGAGGATGACGATCGCCCACAGGTCCCCATCCCCCGAAAGGATCAACCACAGAGCCGAGAGGAATGACTGTGAAAAATCCTGCAAACTACTGCGTTCTTTCCTGCCATTGCGTGCACGCGGTATTTGATGCAGGAAATTGCGCCGAATGTCCAGTGGATGACGGGGTGTGACGGGGGTCGCTTGCGCCGCGCGTTTTGCCGCAGATCCTTGTTTCGCGGCGTTTGGAACATATTATGAACCCATGAGCAAAATGACCCTGAACGAGAAGCTCGCGATCCTGTCGGACGCGGCGAAATACGACGCTTCCTGTGCCTCGAGCGGCAGCACGAGGCGCGACAGTCGCGACGGCAAGGGCCTCGGGAGCAACGAGGGCTCGGGGATCTGTCACGCCTATGCGCCGGATGGCCGATGCATCAGCCTGCTGAAGATCCTGATGACGAATTTCTGCATCTATGACTGCGCCTATTGCGTGAACAGGGTGTCGTCCAACGTGCGGCGCGCACGCTTCACGCCCGAGGAAGTGGTCGAGCTGACACTGGAATTCTATCGCCGGAACTATATCGAGGGGCTGTTCCTGAGCTCGGGCATCATCCGCTCTCCCGATGCCACGATGAGCGACATGGTCCAGATCGCGCGCTCGCTGCGCAAGGAGCATAATTTCAGGGGCTACATCCATCTCAAGACGATCCCCGACGCCTCCGCGGACCTGATCGCCGAGGCGGGCCTCCTGGCGGACAGGGTTTCGATCAATGTCGAGCTTCCGACCGACGAGGCGGTGAAGAGCTTCGCCCCCGAGAAGGATCCTGCCACGATCCGCAAGGCGATGGCGGATGTGCGCATGCGCCGCGAGGCCGCGACCGAGAAGAGCCATACCGGGCGCCGCGCGCCGCGTTTCGCGCCGGCCGGCCAGTCGACGCAGATGATCGTCGGCGCCGACGGGGCGAATGACACCACGATCCTTGGCAATTCGACCCGGCTCTATGCCAGCTATGGATTGAAGCGGGTCTATTACTCGGCCTTCTCCCCGATCCCCGACGCGACCGCGAAACTGCCCCTCGTGCGCCCTCCGCTCGAGCGCGAGCATCGCCTCTACCAGGCGGACTGGCTCTTGCGGTTCTACGGCTTCGATCTCCACGACATCACCTCGGGGACGAAGGACGGCAATCTCGATCTGCATATCGATCCGAAACTTGCCTGGGCGCTGAACAACCGGCATCACTTCCCGGTCGACGTGAACACCGCGCCCCGCGAGATGCTGCTCAGGGTGCCCGGCTTCGGCGTGAAGACGGTGAACCGCATCCTCGGCACCCGGCGCCACCGCGCGCTGCGCTACGAGGACCTGACACGGCTCGGGGCCTCCCTAAAGAAGGCGAAGAGCTTCATAACCGCCGCCGGCTGGTCACCGGACGCGCTGATCGACAGCGAGAGCCTGCGCGCGCGTTTCGCGCCCCCGCCCGAGCAGCTGAGCCTGTTCTAGAGCACGCGATGCTCCATGTCGCCCATATGCCCCCGATCGGCACGCTCGCGGCTTGGCGCGACGCCGCGCGCCGCGGGCTCACCCTCGGGATCGAACCGCAGGACATGCTCTGGACCTTCGGCGCGGAGCCGTCCGGCCTCTTCACCGGCACCCCCCTCCCGCAGGAGATCCCGCAGGCGGCGATGACGGTGCCGCGCAGCTTCGTCGAGCTGGCCTCGAACGTGGTCTGGCACAGCGATCCCGAACGTTTCGCGCAGCTCTACGCGCTTCTTCACAGGCTGCGCCGAACGGCTGGCCTGATGGAGGATCGCGGCGACCCCGCGCTTGCCCGCCTGCGCGCGGCCGAGAAGCAGGTCACGCGCGACAAGCACAAGATGAAGGCGTTCGTGCGGTTTCGCGAGATCGAGCGGAAGACCCCCGGCCGGCGCAGGTTCGGTGCCTGGTTCGAACCCGATCACCATATCGCCGAACCCCTTGCCCCGTTCTTCGCGCGCAGGTTCGGTGACATGGACTGGATCATCGCCACGCCGCAGGCCTGTATCAGCTTCGAGAGCGGGCGGGTCGATATCGCGCCAGGCAGCGCCCGGCCCGATCATCCCGATGATGCCACAGAGGCGCTCTGGACCACGTATTTCAGGAACATTTTCAATCCGGCCAGATTGAAGATCAAGGCGATGCAGGCCGAGATGCCGAAGAAGTACTGGAAGAACATGCCCGAAACCGCCTCCATTCCCGACCTGATCGCCAATGCCGAGCAGCGCGCACGCGCCATGCAGGACGCGGCTCCGACGCTCCCGCCCCTGCGCAGCCATCGCATCCTGGATGCCGCCGCGGATGCCCGCCCCCCGGCGGAGGAAAGCTCCGATCAGCCCGATACGCTGGACGCACTGTCGCGCGCCGAGGCCGCCTGCCGGCGCTGCCCCCTCCATGCGAATGCCACGCAGGTCGTTCCGGGAAGCGGACCGCAGGATGCCACCATGATGATCGTCGGCGAGCAGCCCGGCGACCGGGAGGACCTCGAAGGGCGCCCCTTCGTCGGGCCCGCCGGACAGCTGTTCGACACCGTGGCGGCCGAGGCCGGCCTCGATCGCGACCGTGCCTTCGTCACGAATGCGGTGAAGCACTTCAAGTTCACCCCGCGCGGAAAGAGGCGCATCCACGCGCGCCCCGACGCCGGCGAGGTCCGCGCCTGCAAGTGGTGGCTCGATGCCGAATTGCGAATCGTCCGGCCCAAACTGATCGTCGCCATGGGCGCGACCGCGGCCGCGAGCCTGACGGGGACGGGAAAGGGCATCACCAAGCGGCAAGGAGCGATCGAGCCCGGCCCGCAGGGCATACCGGTCCTGTTGACGGTGCACCCGAGCTACCTTCTGCGCATTCCCGAGCCGGCGGCGCGCGCCGAGGCCACGGCGCGGTTCAGGGGTGATCTGGAACAGGCTGTCCGCACGCTGGCCACCCTGTCCGATTGATCCCGCAGGGCGCGCGACTTCTACCGCCCGGCAAAGGTATTTTCACGAAGCTGAAGGAAACGGTGCGCGCCCTTTTCAGCTTCGCTCAAATACCTCCCGCGCGGAGCGCATTCGAAGGGCGCGCCCCAAGGCTCAGGCGTTGAAGAGGAAGTGCAGCACGTCGCCGTCCTTTACGAGGTAGCTTTTTCCCTCGACACGCATCTTTCCCGCATCCTTGGCACCCTGCTCTCCGCCCAGCGCGGTAAAATCGTCATAGGCGATCGTCTCGGCACGGATAAAACCCCGTTCGAAATCCCCATGGATGACCCCTGCGGCCTGCGGTGCCAGCGTGCCCTCGCGGATGGTCCAGGCGCGCGCCTCCTTGGGCCCGACCGTGAAATAGGTCTGCAATCCCAAAAGCTCGTATCCCGCGCGGATCAGGCGGTCGAGGCCGGGCTCCTCGAGCCCCATCTCGCCAAGGAACATCTCCGCTTCGTCCTTGTCGAGCTGGGCGATCTCTTCCTCGATCTGCGCCGAGATCACGACAGTGCCCGCGCCCTGCTCGGCGGCCATCTGCGCGACCCGCTCCGATTGCGCGTTGCCCGTGGCCGCGTCGCCCTCCGACACGTTGCAGACATACAGGATCGGCTTCGACGTTAGCAGCTGAAGCATCTTCCAGCCCTTCATGTCGTCGGGATCGATCTCGACCACGCGGGCCGGTCGCCCTTCCTCGAGCGCCGCCTGCGCCGCCTTGAGCAAGCGTTCGTGCTGAATCGCCTCCTTGTCACCCCCGCGCACCTTGCGCGTCAGGCCCTGGAGGCGCCGCTCGATACTGTCGAGATCGGCAAGCATCAGCTCCGTCTCGATCGTCTCGGCATCGGCGATCGGGTCAACGCGCCCCTCGACATGGGTCACGTCACCATCCTCGAAGCAGCGCAGAACATGGGCGATCGCATCGCATTCGCGGATATTGGCCAAGAACTGGTTGCCGAGGCCTTCTCCCTGGCTCGCGCCCTTCACCAATCCCGCGATGTCCACGAAGGTCATCCTGGTAGGAATGACCTGCTTGGACTTGGCGATACCCGCCAGACGGTCGAGCCGCGCATCCGGCACCGCCACCTCGCCCACATTCGGCTCGATGGTGCAGAACGGGAAATTCGCCGCCTGAGCCGCCGCAGTGCGCGTGAGCGCGTTGAACAGCGTCGACTTGCCCACGTTCGGCATCCCGACGATACCCATCTTGAAACCCATGCCGCGTCCTTTCCCGTATCCGATCGCGGCATATGGGGTCTGGCAGGGCGGATCGTCAAGGAGGGCTAGCGGGCGCGGCGGTCCGCATGCGTCTGGTAGATCAGGATCCAGGCCAGCAATATGAAGATCGGATGGCCCAGGCCGCCGCTGATCAGGATGGCCGGCAGCCAGATCAGGAAAACGATGATGGACAGGATCGGCCGACCCGTGAGCAGGATCGACAAGGGCGGGAGCAACAGGGCGAGTACATAATTCATGCACCCATAGATAGGATCCCTTCTGCCATTGAACATCCCCCCCGCCTGTTGCAACACGAAAGGATGCCTCTAGGGAGAATGCCATGACCCGGATCGACGATACATTCGCCGCCCTTCGCAGCGAGGGACGCCGCGCCTTCGTCGCCTACGTGATGGCGGGCGATCCGGATTACGCGCGGAGCCTGCAGCTGGTGAAGGGTCTTCCGGGAGCGGGCGTGGACATCATCGAGCTTGGCCTGCCCTTCACCGACCCGATGGCCGATGGCGGCACGATACAGCTTGCCGGGCAACGTGCCCTCGAAGCCGGGATGACGCTTCAGAAGACGCTTCAGCTCGCCCGCGAGTTCCGTGCCGAGGACAGCACCACGCCGCTCGTTCTGATGGGTTATTACAACCCGATCTATTCGCGCGGCGTCGACAAGTTCCTCCACGATGCCAAGCAGGCCGGGATCGACGGGCTGATCATCGTCGATCTGCCGCCCGAGGAGGATCACGAGCTGTGCCTGCCCGCGCAGGAGGCGGGGCTGAACTTCATCCGTCTCGCCACGCCCACGACCGATGACGCGCGCCTGCCGACGGTGCTGACCAATACAAGCGGCTTCGTCTATTACGTCTCGATCACCGGCATCACCGGCAGCGCCGCGCCCAAGGCGCCCGAGGTCGCGCCGGAAGTGGCGCGGATCAAGGCCCGCACCGACCTTCCGGTGGTCATCGGCTTCGGGATCAGGACCCCCGAGGCGGCCCGCGAGATGGCCGCCGCCGCCGATGGCTGCGTCGTGGGTTCGGCAATCGTGTCGGAAATGGCCGAGGGCAAGCCGGTGGAGGAGATCCTGGCCTTCGTCTCCCGCCTTGCCGAAGGGGCGCATGGCGCCTGAGATAAGGGATGCAGGGCCCACCGGCCCCCTGAAATTCGGGGTGCCGGCGGCGATCGCGGTCAGGTGAGGCGCTGCTTCACCTTCGGCCCGACGAGGCCGAAATCGATCTGTCCGGTATAGCGCTCCTTCAGCTCGCCCATGACGCGGCCCATGTCGCGGATCGAGCTGGCGCCGGTCCGCTCGATCGACGCCGCGATCGCCTTGTCGACCTCCTCCTCGGAAAGCCTGCGGGGAAGGAACTCCTCGATCACCGTGATCTCCTCGATCTCGCGCGCCGCCAGTTCGAGCCGCCCGCCCTCCTCGTAGGCACGGGCGCTTTCCTGCCGCTGCTTGACCATCTTGCCGAGGATGCCGCGGATCTCGGCATCGCTGACGCCGGTCTCGCTGCTTTCCTCGCTCCCGCGCAGCGCGATGTCGCGGTCCTTGATCGCCGCGTTGACAAGGCGCAGGGTCGACAGGCGATCCTTGCGCTTTTCCTTCATCGCTTCCTTGAGGGCCGCCGAAAGGCGCGTTCTGAGATCCATGATCCTGCCTGTCCATCCTGTATTGCGCAAGCGGGGCACGGTAGCCCAGCGCCCCTGCCGTGACAACTGCCGCGGCACCGCCCACGGGCACCGCCGGTGGGCCTTGACCGTATTTGTCGACTTCCCTAGATTGCGCCAGATTTGCCTTGGCGGCCCTCGCCGCCCAACCGGAAAGCCTGTCATGCCAGCCGCACACCGCACCGCTCCGACCGCCTGCCTCGCCCTCGCCGACGGGAGCGTGTTCTACGGACGCGGGTTCGGCGCTACGGGCCAGACGGTGGCCGAGCTGTGCTTCAACACCGCGATGACCGGCTACCAGGAGATCATGACCGATCCCTCCTATGCGGGGCAGATCGTGACCTTCACCTTCCCCCATATCGGCAATACCGGGGTGACGCCCGAGGATGACGAGACCTCCGATCCGGTCGCGGACGGGATGATCGTGAAATGGGACCCGACCGAGCCGAGCAACTGGCGCGCCACGGATGCGCTCGGCGCGTGGCTGGCCCGCCGCGGCCGCATCGGGATCGGCGGGATCGACACGCGGCGCCTGACCCGCGCGATTCGCCAGCAGGGCGCGCCGCATGTCGCCATGGCCCACGATCCGGACGGCAATTTCGACATCGAGGCGCTGGTCGCAGCGGCCCGCGGCTTTCCCGGCCTCGAAGGGCTCGACCTGGCCAAGAACGTGACCTGTTCGCAATCCTACCGCTGGGACGAGATGCTGTGGTCATGGCCCGAGGGCCATGTGCGGCGCAGCACGCCGGGCCACCGCGTCGTCGCCGTCGATTACGGCGCCAAGCGCAACATCCTGCGCAGCCTCGCCTCCGCGGGGTGCGACGTGACCGTCCTGCCGGCGAGCGCGACGGCCGAGGATGTGCTGGCGCATGATCCGCAAGGCCTGTTCCTGTCGAACGGTCCCGGCGATCCGGCCGCGACCGGCGAATATGCCGTGCCGATGATCCAGCAGATCCTGCGCGACACGCGGCTTCCGGTTTTCGGCGTGTGCCTTGGGCACCAGCTTCTGGCCCTGTCGCTCGGCGCCAGGACGGTCAAGATGAACCACGGCCACCACGGGGCCAACCACCCGGTCAAGGATGTGGATACGGGCAAGGTCGAGATCACCTCGATGAACCATGGCTTCACCGTCGACAGCCAATCGCTCCCGAGCGGTGTGCGGGAGACCCACGTCTCGCTCTTCGACGGATCGAATTGCGGGATCAGGCTCGCCGACCGGCCGGTCTGGTCGGTGCAATACCACCCCGAGGCAAGCCCCGGGCCGCAGGACAGCTATTACCTCTTCGAGCGTTTCTCGAAGGCGATGACCGACGCGGCCTGATCCATCGGCGCCGCGGCGCTTTCCCTGTTCCGTCTGCGCGATCCGGGGGATCTGCCCTCGCTCGTTAACCTTGCATTAACCAAGCCGGCTTAGCCTCGGTCACGGCATTGCAGCGGGGTTGGCGATGGCAGTCATCGGGCAGAATCTGGCCATGCGTCCGCAAGGCGGCGCCCCCGCCGTGAGGGAGAGCGGGCCGCGGCGATCGATCGGGGAAATGCTCGTTGCGGCGGGGCTGCTCAAGCCGCGCGACTGCGATTGGGCCCTGGCGCGGCAACGTCAGCACAAGGCCCCGATCGGACATATCCTCATGGCGCACGGGCTGGTGGAGGAAATCGCGTTCTACAAGGTCCTGGCGCGCCAATACGGGGCGCTCTACGTCGATGCGACCGCGTTCCATGCCCAACCGACCGCGCTCGAGAGGCTGGGTCCGACCTTTTGCCTGCAGAACGGTCTGATCCCGATCGGCAGGATGGGCGGCGCGATGCTGATCGCCAGCGCGCGGCCCGAACTTTTCGAGCAGTTGCGCCGCGGGATCGAGATGCGGGCAGGACCGATCCTGATGGCGGTCACCACCCAGAGCCAGCAGCGGACCGCCCTGACGGCCATCAAGTCCCACGCCCTGGTCGCCGAAGCCGAGCGTGCCACGGCCCCGCGCGAGAGCTGCCGCGGCACGCGGGCCCGCGTGATAATCGCCGCGGCCGCCTGCGCGGTGCCCGCAGCGGCCGTCATCGCGCTTTTCCGGCCGGTGGAGGTCTTCACCGTCATGACCGTGGCCGCCCTCGCCGTCCTGCTGATCAATACCGTCTTTCTCGCCACGGTGGCCGGCATCGGCGCGGCGCGCGCGATGTGCCGCACCGCGCACGGCGCACCGGTGCCCGCGCCCCTTCCCCGCATCTCCCTGCTCGTTCCGCTTTTCGACGAGATCGGAATCGTGGATGCGCTGGGCCGCAGGATCATGGCGCTCGACTATCCCGCCGAGTTGATCGATCTGTGCCTGATCGTCGAGGCGGGCGATTTCGCGACGCGCGCGGCGCTTGACCGCGCTCCTTTTCCGCGCTGGGCACGCGTGGTCACGGTGCCCCCGGGCACCATCCGCACCAAGCCGCGCGCGATGAATTACGCGCTCGATTTCTGCGACGGCGAGATCGTCGGGATTCTCGACGCGGAGGACGCGCCCCCGCCAGACCAGCTTCTGCGCGTGGCCGCGCAATTCGCCGCGGCTCCCCCGGAGACGGCCTGCCTGCAAGGCGGGCTGAACTTCTACAATGCCCGTGCAAGCTGGATTTCGCGCTGCTTCGTGATCGAATATGCCCTGTGGTTCAGGATCGTCCTGCCGGGCCTGCGCGCCTTGCGCCTTGCGATCCCGCTCGGCGGCACCACGGTCTATTTCAGGCGCCGCGCGCTCGAGGCTCTCGGCCGCTGGGATGCCCATAACGTCACCGAGGACGCCGATCTGGGCATCAGGCTGTCCCGTTACGGCTTCGATGTCGACATCCTCGACAGCGTCACCCTCGAGGAGGCCCCGGTCAGGGCCCTTCCGTGGATCAGGCAACGCTCGCGCTGGTTGAAGGGATACGCGATGACCTATGCCGTGCACATGCGCAATCCCGCCCGGCTCTGGCATGACATGGGCGCCTGGCGCTTCGCCGGCGTGCAGCTTCTCTTCGCCGGCACCCTGCTGGGGTTCCTGCTCACGCCATTCCTGTGGAGCTTCTGGCTTCTGCTGCCCGGCGGCTGGCACCCTTGGGAGGCGGCGCTTGGCGAGGCCGGCCGCGAGGCGATCCTCGCGGTGCTTTTGGGCGCGGCTTTCGTCGGCGCCGCCGCGCAGATCATCGCGATGGCCATGGGCGGGCATCTGCGGCTGCTGCCCTTCGTGCTTCTGTTGCCGGTCTATTTCGCGATGGCGACGCTCGCCCTGACCAAGACCCTGGTCGAAGCGATCTTCCTGCCCTTCTTCTGGGACAAGACCACGCATGGCGTCTCGCAGCCTGACCCAGTTCGCCAGGAGGGCTGAGCGCCGCGCGGCGGCCACTCACTCTCCCGGTGCGCTGGCCGCGTCGTGGCGAAGCCTGGTCTCGAACGCCTTCGAAATATGCATCTTGAGCGCCTCGAAGGCACCATCGCCATCTCCGGAGGCAATGGCCGCAACGATCTGGTCATGTTCGTCGAGCGCATCCGCACCGCGCCCGTCGACGGCCAGGGATGTCGTGGCCAGAAGGGCCATCGAGCGGTGCACGAGGTCGAGCTGTTGCACGAGGTAGCGATTGTGCGACGCGAGATGGATCTGCTTGTGGAAGCGGCGATTGGCGCGGCTGAGCGCGTTGGGATCGTCAATCAGCGCCCTGTCCTCCCGGGCCATCGCGCTGAGCACGCGCACTTCCTCGGCGGTGGCATGGCGGGCCGCGAGACGGGCGGCGAGCCCCTCGAGCTCGGTGCGTACGACATAGAGTTCGGCCAGCTGGTTGTGGTCGAGCGACGCGACGATCAGGCTGCGCCCGTCGCGCGCCAGGAGCGACTGCGTCTCGAGCCGCTGCAACGCCTCGCGGATCGGGGTGCGCGAGACGCCGAACCGCTCGGCAAGCTCGCTCTCGACCAGGCGGTCGCCGGGGCGGTAGGTTCCATGATCGATGGCCGCGAGGATCAGCGAATAGGCGTCGTTCTGCGGCTGTCTGGGCTCGGCCATCGGTCCTCCGAAAAAGGCAATGGCGCAGAGTAATCCGGCCCGCGGCGCCTGTGCAAGCGTTGCCTCCCTCACGGACCGGCGCGGCGCCGGCCGCTTGCACCGCGCAGCGCCGCGCCCTAGCCTGCGCGCCCATGGATACCACGTTATTCTCGCATGTGACCCACTGGGTCTTCGATCTCGACAACACGCTCTATGCGCCCGAATTGCGGCTCTTCGATCAGATCGAGCGCAAGATCGTCGATTACGTGATGCGCAGCCTTCGCGTGGACCGCATCGAGGCCGACCGCCTGCGCCACCATTACTGGCGGACCTACGGCACGACGCTGGCGGGCTTGATGCACGAGCACGGGGTCGATCCCGATCCCTACCTCGTCGATGTCCACGACATCTCCCTCGAGCGGCTCGCGGCCGAGCCGGCACTCGCGGGGGCGATCGCCGCGCTGCCCGGGCGCAAGATCGTCTATACCAACGGCTCGGCGCCCTATGCGCGCCGGGTGCTCGAGGCGCGCGGGCTCGACGGGCTCTTCGACGCGGTCTACGGGGTGGAGAATGCCGGCTACAAGCCCAAGCCCGACCGCGCCGCCTTCGATGCGATCTGGCTGCTCGACGGGCTCGACGTGCGCAACGCCGCGATGTTCGAGGACGACCCGCGCAATCTTCTGGCGCCGCACGAAATGGGGATGCGCACCGTACACGTGGCCCCGCAGGCCGCCCCTGCGGCCCATATCCACCACCATACATCCGCATTGGCCGAGTTTCTTGCGCACTTGGCCGGTGAAGGCTTTGCACCCGGCACGCGCCGCCCTAGATCACGGTCATGAGCCGGCAAAAATTCGACATCGTGATCTCCGGGGCCGGCATTGCCGGGCTGACGGCAGCCGCCGGGCTGGCGGCGCGGGGCTTCGAGGTCTGCGTGCTCGATCCCGCACCGCCGCCCACCACGAACGATGCGCCAGGCTCCGATCTGCGCTCGACCGCCTATCTCGCGCCCGCGCGCGCGCTGCTCGATGCGACTGGGCTGTGGCAGGCGCTCGCCCCGCATGCGACGCCGCTCGATGCGCTGGAGCTGTGCGACACTGCCGGCTGGCCGCCGATGCTGCGCGATACCCGCCGCTTCGCGGCCCGGGAGCTCGGGCTCGATTGTTTCGGCTGGAACGTTCCGAACTGGCGCGCGCGCGCTCTTCTGGCCGCCCATCTTTCGGAGCAGGACGGCGTCGATCTGCGCTTCGGGCGCAGTTTCGCGGCGATGACGACGCGTGAGGGCATGGCGATCCTGCGGCTCGACGATGGAACGCGGATCGAGACGCGCTTGCTGATCGGCGCCGACGGTCGGGCCTCGGCGGTTCGGGAAGCGGCGGGGATCGATGTCACGCAGCGCCGTTACGGCCAGAAGGCCCTTGCCTTCGCGGTCACGCACGAGCGGGCGCATGAGAATGTCTCGCGCGAGATCTACAACAGCGGCGGCGCCTTCACCACCGTTCCCCTGCCCGATCACGAGGGCAGGCCCGCCTCGGCGATCGTGTGGATGAATGACGGGCGGCGCGCGATCGAGCTTCGGGACATGTCCCCGGAGGCATTGTCGGAGGCGCTCGCCCTGCGTTCGATGAACCTGCTGGGCCCGATGCGCGCCATCACGGCGATCGCGTCCTGGCCGGTAATCACGCAGACCGCGCGGCGTCTGACCTTCCAGCGGGGCCTGCTGATGGCCGAGGCGGCCCATGTGCTGCCGCCGATCGGGGCGCAGGGGCTCAACACGTCGCTGCGCGACGTGGATTGCCTGCTCGATCTGCTGGAGCCGGGCGCCGATCCGGGCGCGCGATCCCTGCTCGACGCCTATGCGGCGCGGCGTCAGCGCGACACGGCGCTGCGCGCGGCGGCGATCGATCTTTTCAACAGGGTCTGCCAGTCGCGCATCGACGCGGTCCAGGAGCTGCGCCTGGCCGGTCTGCGCTGCGCCCATGACGCGGCGCCGCTGCGGCGCGGCCTGATGCGCGCGGGCCTGGGCGCGGGATCGGACGGGACCCGGGACTGAACGGGAAACAGAACGGGGCGCGGCCTGACGCGGGCAGCCGCCCGATGACGGCCGCCCCTTGAGATGCCGCCCTAGAAGACCGCGTCGAGCGCCTTGTCCAGCCGGGCGAGGCTCGCATCCACATCGCGCAGCTTGTCGAGGCCGAAAAGGCCGAGACGGAAGGTCTCGAACCCCTCACCCTCGCCCACCATCAGCGGCACGCCGGCGGCGATCTGCATGCCCTGTTCCGCGAAGGCCTTGCCGGTCTTCACATCCGCCCGGTCGGTATAGCTGACCACGACGCCGGGCGCTTCGAAACCCGGCGCGGCCACGGAGGCGATACCGCGGGCGGCGAGCATCTTGCGCACCTCACGCCCCTGCCGCCACTGCGCCTGCGCAAGCTGCTCGAACCCCTCCTCGCGGGTCTCGCGCATCGTGTCGCGAAAGACGCGCAGCGCATCGGTCGGCATCGTCGCGTGATAGGCATGCCCGCCATTCTCGTAGGTTTCCATGATCGACAGCCATTTGCCGAGATCGGCGGCGAAACTCGAGGATTTCGTGGCCTTCACCTGTTCGAGCGCCGCTTGGCTCAGCATCACGCATCCAGCGGCGGGAGAGGCGGACCAGCCCTTTTGCGGCGCCGAGATCAGCACATCCACGCCGGTCGCCTTCATGTCCACCCAGACGCAGCCCGACGCAATGCAGTCGAGCACGAAGAGCCCGCCCACCTCGTGCACGGCCTGCGACACCGCGCCCAGATAGTCGTCCGGCAGGATCATGCCCGAACTGGTCTCGACATGCGGGGCGAAGACCATCTGCGGGCGCTCCTCGCGGATGCGCGCGGTGACCTCTTCGATAGGGACGGGCGCGAAGGGGGCCTTGGGATCGTTGCCGGTGCGCCGCGCCATCAGCACGGTCTCCTTGGAGGGAATGCCGCCCATCTCGAAGATCTGCGACCAGCGATAGGAGAACCAGCCATTGCGGATCACCATCACCTCGCGATCGGTGGCAAGCTGCCGGGCGACCGCTTCCATGGCGAAGGTGCCGCCGCCCGGAACCAGGGCCACCCCGTCGGCGCCATAGACATCGCGCAGCATCCGCGACAGATCGCACATCACCCCCTGGAAGGCGGCGCTCATGTGGTTGAGGGAGCGATCGGTGAAGACGACGGAATATTCGAGCAGCCCGTCTGGATCGATATCATTGCGCAGCGCGGTCATGGAAAACTCCTTTCAGACTGCCGCCCTGCTTACCCGAACGGGCAGCCCGGACAAGAGCGCCGATCGTCGCAAGTTCGCCTCAGAGGGGGCCGGCAAGACGCTCCTCGCTCAGAAGGACATTGGCCTCGACATTGCCCACCCCCGGAAGGGTCAGCACACGGCGGCGCAGGACGCGCTCGAAATCGGCAAGGTCGCGGGCCACGACCCTGAGCCTGTAATCGTAGAGACCGAGCACATGCTCGACCGTCTGCACCTCGGGGATAGCCGTGATCGCCCGCTCGAAATCGTCGAGGCTGACACGGCCGCGCGCGCCGAGCTTCACCCCGAGAAAGACCGTTACACCGAATCCGAGGGCTTCGAGGTCGAGATCGAGCTTCCGCCCCGCCAGGATGCCGGCCTCGTCGAGACGGCGGATGCGGCGCCAGACGGCCGGCTGGCTGAGCCCCAGCTCACGGCCGAGTGCGGGGGTCGAGCGGGTGGCGTCGGCCTGCAGCGCCCGCAGGATCGCGAGGTCGGTCTCGTCGGGCAGCAGTGGCGCGCTCATATCGGCAGGCGCTCGTCGGTCTTGATCGTGGCGACATGCATGAGGGATTCGATGTCCGCGATATGTGGCAGGGCGAGGATGCGCTTGCGGTAGATGTCCTGGTAATGGGGCATGTCGCGCGCGATCACCGCCAGCCGCACGTCGACCCGCCCCAGGAAGGTCTGGATCTCCACCACCTCGGGCACCTGCCTCGCGGCGGCGAGGAACATGTCGAAGGCATCCCGGTGCGCCTTGTCGAGCGTGAAGCGCAAGGAGACCCGGACAGCATAGCCAAGGGCGGTCCAGTCGATGACGCCGCGCTGCCCCTTCAATATTCCCGCCTGGCGCAGCCGCTCGAAGCGCCGGGTGGCCATCGCGACTCCGACGCCGGCCCGCGCGGCAAGCGCCTGCACCGTCGCGGCAGGGTCGGATTGAAGCTGGCGAAGCAGGCGCCTGTCCGTATCATCGAGCATAGGTATTTATACGAAGCTGAACTCCAGCAAATAGAAAAAGCGTCCGAGCGGTACAAAACATGCGGAACTAGTGGTGACGCGGGGTGGAAGGCTGCGTATCTTCCGCTCCGCACAGTTACTGAAAGGACAGCGCCATGCGCGTTTATTATGACCGCGATTGCGACATCAACCTGATCAAGGACAAGAAGGTCGCGATCCTGGGCTATGGCAGCCAGGGCCATGCCCATGCGCTGAACCTGCGCGATTCGGGCGCCAAGAACCTTGTCGTGGCGCTGCGCGAAGGCTCGCCGAGCCGCGCGAAGGCCGAGGGCGAGGGCCTGCAGGTGATGGGGATCGAGGAAGCCGCCGCCTGGTGCGACCTGATCATGTTCACCATGCCCGACGAGCTGCAGGCCGAGGTGTATCGCAAGCATGTCCATGACAATCTCAAGGAAGGCGCGGCCATCGCCTTCGCCCACGGCCTGAACGTACATTTCGGCCTGATCGAGCCCAAGGCCGGCGTCGATGTCATCATGATGGCGCCCAAGGGCCCCGGCCACACGGTGCGCGGCGAGTATGTCAAGGGCGGCGGCGTTCCCTGCCTCGTGGCGGTCCACCAGGACGCGTCCGGCAAGGCCATGGAAATCGGCCTGAGCTATTGCTCGGCCATCGGTGGCGGCCGCTCCGGCATCATCGAGACCAACTTCCGCCAAGAATGCGAAACCGACCTCTTCGGTGAGCAGGCCGTTCTCTGCGGCGGCCTCGTGGAGCTGATCCGCATGGGCTTCGAGACCCTGGTCGAGGCCGGCTACGAGCCCGAGATGGCCTATTTCGAGTGCCTGCACGAGGTGAAGCTGATCGTGGACCTGATCTACGAGGGCGGCATCGCCAACATGAACTACTCGATCTCGAACACGGCCGAGTATGGCGAGTATGTCTCGGGCCCGCGCATCCTGCCCTATGACGAGACCAAGAAGCGCATGAAGGACGTGCTGACGGATATCCAGAACGGCAAGTTCGTGCGCGACTTCATGCAGGAAAACGCCGTGGGCCAGCCCTCGTTCAAGGCCACGCGCCGCCTCAACGACGAACACCAGATCGAGCAGGTCGGCGAGAAGCTGCGCGGCATGATGCCGTGGATCTCCGCAGGCCGCATGGTCGACAAGTCCAAGAACTGAGCATTTCCGCACGCCATGTTCCGCATGGCGGGCGGGCCGCGATCCGGGGACGGCCGCTCTGCCCCCCGGATCGCTCCGGACCTTCCTTAACCTGCATCTTTCGGGCATAGGCCCGATGGCCTGCCGCATGCCGCGGCGATCGCTGCCTGCGAAAGACCCCCACCCCATGACCATCCGATCGCCACGTCCATGACCTCGGCCCCCACCGCGCAGAACTGGGCCTCGATCCTGCTGCTCGGCGTCATCTGGGGCGGCACGTTCATGGTGGTCTCCGTCGCCCTGCGCGATCACGGCCCGCTTACCGTGGCCGCCGCACGCACCGGGCTCGGCGCCGCAGCCCTCGCCGCGCTGATGGCCGTGCTGCGCCGTCCGCTGCCGCGCGATCGCAGGGTCTGGGCCTTCGCGGTGCCGATCGGGCTGCTCTCGACCGCGCTGCCCTTCTTCCTGCTCAGCTGGGGCCAGCAGCATGTCCCTTCGGCCTTCGCCGGGCTTTCGATGGCCGCGCTGCCGCTCTTCGTGCTGCCGCTGGCGCATTTCTTCTCCGACGAACCCCTGTCGTTGCGCCGCCTTGCCGGGGTCATCCTCGGCTTTTCGGGAGCGGCGATCCTCCTGGGTGGCGGGCTGTCGCAGGGCGGCGCCGGGCCGGACGGCGCCGAGGCATTGGGCCGGCTCGCCTGTCTCGCCGCGGCGCTGTCCTACGTGGTGGCCTCGATCCTCACGCGGCGCTGCCCGGTGGTTGACGCGATCACCCTGTCGGCCCTGACGCTGGGCATCGGTACGGTCGTCCTCGTGCCGCTGATGTTCGTGGTGGAAGGGGCACCGAGGATCACCGGCACGCTCTCGGATTACGCGCTCGTCTTCCTCGGCCTCGTGCCCACGGCGCTTGCCGCGCTGATCCGGGTGCAGGTGATCCGAAGCGCCGGATCCGTCTTCATGACGCTGGTCAACTACCAGGTGCCGCTCTGGTCGATGGGCTTCGGCGCCCTGCTTCTGTCGGAGGCGCTGCCGCTGCGCTTCTTCGCGGCGCTCGCGCTGATCCTCGCGGGGCTGGCCACGAGCCAATGGGGCGCGCTGCGCCGCCTTTTTCGCGGCGGGGCCTGACAAAGCGCGCGCGGGGGAATGACGGCCGGCCTACCCGGCCGCGTCGGATGCCCGCTCCACCTTGTCCACGATGCTGCCGACGACCTCGTTCAGAAGGCCGTCATCCTCCGATTCGGCCATGACGCGGATCAGCGGCTCGGTTCCCGACTTGCGGATCAGCAGGCGTCCGTTCCCCGAAAGCCGCTTTTCCGCCGCGGCGATCTCCTCGCGCACGGACGGGTCGTCAAGCGGATCGACATCACCTCTGTAGCGCACGTTCCTGAGCAGCTGCGGCACGGTCGAAAAGCTCCGCGTCAGCTCGGAGGCACGGCGCCCGGTCCGCACCATTTCTCCAAGGAACTGCAACCCGGCGATCAGCCCGTCGCCGGTGGTGGCATGGTCGGTCATCACGATATGGCCCGATTGCTCGCCGCCGAGGTTGAAGCCGCCGGCGCGCATCGCCTCGACCACGTAGCGGTCCCCGACACCGGTGCGATGCAGGTCGATCCCCTGCTCGCGCAGGTAGCGCTCGAGCCCGAGATTGCTCATGACCGTGGCCACCAGCGTGCGCCCGGCAAGGCGGTCCTCGGCCGCCCAGCGCGCCGCGAAAAGCGCCATGATCTGATCACCGTCGGCGACCCGCCCGGTCTCGTCGATCAGCATCACACGGTCCGCGTCTCCATCGAGGCAGATGCCGATATCGGCGCCGTTCTCGAGCACCGCCCGCGATGCGGCCTGCGGCGCGGTGGAGCCGCAGCCGTCGTTGATGTTGCGTCCGTCGGGCGTCACGCCGATGGCGATCACCTCGGCGCCCAGCTCCCACAGGACTTCGGGCGCCGCGCGGTAGGCCGCGCCGTTGGCGCAGTCGACGACCACCTTCATCCCGTCGAGCCGTTGACCGGTCGGGAAGGTGAACTTCACACGCTCATTGTAGCGCGCGCGCCCGTCGTCGATCCGCTTGGCCCGCCCGATATTGGCCGCCTGCGCCGGGGCCACGCCGCTTTCGACAAGCTCTTCGATCCGCGCCTCCGCCTCGTCGCTGAGCTTGAAGCCGTCGGGCCCGAAGAACTTGATGCCGTTGTCGTAATGCGGATTGTGACTGGCCGAGATCATCACGCCCACATCGGCGCGCATCGAGGTGGTCAACATCCCGACCGCCGGGGTTGGCACCGGGCCGAGCAGCAGCACGTTCATCCCCGACGAGGTGAAGCCGGCCGTCAGCGCGTTCTCGAACATGTAGCCCGACAGCCGCGTATCCTTGCCGATCACCACGCGGTGCACGGTCGTGTCGTCATGGCGCCGGAAATACCGCCCCGCCGCCGCGCCGAGCCGCATCACCATCTCGGCGGTCATCGGTGCGCTGTTGGCGGTGCCGCGCACCCCGTCGGTTCCAAAAAGTTTCCGGTTCACGATGCTTCTCCGTCAATCGAGCTTTGCCACAGGGTCACGGCCTGGCGTGTCGCGGCCATATCATGGACCCGGACGATCTGAACCCCCTGCGCAATGCAGGCGAGGGCCACGGCGATCGATCCGGGCATTCTATCTGCCGCGTCGGGCGCCCCGCCCAGCGTGCCGATGAAGCGCTTGCGCGAGGCCCCGAGCAGGATCGCGCAGCCCAGACCGTGAAACACCGAGATGCGCGCGAGCAAGGCAAGATTGTGCTCGAGCGTCTTGCCGAAACCGATGCCCGGATCGACGACGATCCGCTCGCGGGCGATCCCCGCCGCCACTGCCGCCGCGACACGCTCCTCCAGATGGGCGTAGACTTCGCACAGCACATCGTCGTAGCGCGGATCGGCCTGCATCGTCTGCGGATCGCCCTGCGAATGCATCAGGCAGATGGGAAGTGCCCGCGCGCGGGCAACCTCGGCCATCTCGGGATCGTGCAGCATGGCGGAGACGTCGTTCAGCAGGCCCGCCCCAGCCCGCGCCGCGGCCAGCGCGACGGGCGCGTTGCGCGTATCGATCGAGATCAGGCCCGGCCAGCGCGCGGCGAGGGCCGCGATCACGGGCTCGGTGCGCGCCGTCTCCTCCTCGAGCGCGACGGGACTGGCGCCGGGGCGGGTCGATTCCCCGCCGATATCGAGGATGTCGGCCCCCGCCTCGATCAGCGCATGCGCGCCCTCGGCCGCCTTCTGCTCGCCGTCATGAAGACCGCCATCGGAGAAGCTGTCGGGCGTGGTGTTGAGGATCGCCATGATGCGCGGGCGATCCAGCGTGAGCTGGCCCAGCGGAGCGCGGGGCGCGGTGAGGCGCCGCCGCGCCTCCCCCGGCATGTCCCGCGCCTCGATCACCTCCCGCGTGCCCGGCGCGATCCGCTCGACATGGGTGAACCAGCACCAGCCGCCGGCCAGCGTCAGGGCGCTTTCGGGCCGGACCGGGCCGGACTGGACCAGCGGGCGGTAGAGCACGCTCATCGTTCCGTCCCCCGCGCGGAGTTGGATGGGCCGGATCGGGGCGGAACCGGGTCCGCCGGCAGCGCGGGATCATCGGAGGCGCTGGCCGCCACGGGGATCGCGGCCAACCCCTCCCCGCCGCCCGCCTCGCGCGGCGCGTCCGCCCCGACAAAGAGGAGCGCGCGGGCCTGCATGAGCCGCGCGAACCATGCGGCCAGTGCCGGGCCATCCCCGGCCCCCGCACCGGGCGGGCGCACGCTGTCGAGCACCAGCTTCGAGGGCGCCCAGACGGTGATCTGGTCATGGCGCATCGACCAGTCGAGCTCGGTCCTGGTGCCGACCACGACGCATCGCCTGTCGCGCCCCGCGAGGACCCAGGCGTTCTGCTCGATCGCCAGGAGGTCGATCCTGCGCTGGGCCGCGGCTTGTTCGGCGCGCGGACGCGGCAGATCGCCCGGACCCACGCACAGGATCGCCGGCGCGCCCCGCGCCACCAGCGCATCGAGCCAGCCGGCGAGCGCGGGGCTCGCGATGGCGCTGTTGGACAGGTAGACGACCGTCGGGGCCGGCGTCCCGGACGGCATGGACGCATCGATCTCGCGCTTCGCCGCGCTGCGCACGATCTCCACGCCGAGCGCGCCCGGGCCACGGTCGAGCTTCTCGATCCGCACGAAGCAGCGCTGTGCCTGCGGTGCGCGGAGGATTCGCTCGGCGATGCGCTCGGCAAGGGTTTCCAGCAGGTTGAGACGCTCCGCCTCGAGCTCGGCGGCAATCGCCTCGAGCAGCGTGTCGTAGCTCAGGATGCGGTCCACGTCGTCGGTGCGCGCGGCATCGTGCGGCGCGACCTCCACGACGAGGTTGAAGCAGACGCGCTGGGTGGTGCCGCGCTCGAGCTGGAAGGCACCGATCTCGACCTCGACGACATGGTCGCGCAGGGAGATCCGGTCGAGCGGCTGCGTGCTCGTGGCCTCGGCACGGACTTCGGGATGCTCGAAAGCATGACGGGTCTCGTTCGGCATCGTCCCACTCCTTGGCCAGCACGCCCCGCATAACGCGCAAGCCCGCCGAACGAAAGTGCGCGGCGGGCCGGTCGATGTCTGGTGCTGCCGCGTCGCGGCGGCAAGCGCGGGATCACCCCAGGGAATAGAAGATATGCGCGCCGATGGTCGCGGTCTTGTCGAAACTGCGCGACCAGCTCGGGGAGACCTGCTTGGTATGATAGAACGTGGCGCCGCGGGTCAGCTTGCGCGGCGCGCCATCGAGCATCATCGCCGCGATCTTGCCGACCTTGCGCCAGGCCTTCTTCTCATGGACCACCTCGGCGCGGCCGTCACAGGCATAGGAGAACTGGCACTGGTACTTGCGCCCCGTCCCCTGGTTGACGACACCGCAGACCGTCTTGGGGAACCTTTTGCTATCCACGCGGTTGAGGATCACTTCGGCAACGGCGGTGATGCCGGCGATCGTCTCGCCCCGGGCCTCGAAATAGAGCGCCTCGGTCAGGCATTCCCACTGCTTGCCCCCCGCGGCGGGCGCGGCAGATGACAGGGTCGCGGCGGTGATCGCGGGTGCGGGTTCGGGATCGTTGCGGGGCACGAGAACCTGTGGCAGCAGGTTACCGGTCCGGGCCTCGACCTCGGGGCGGGATGCGCCCAGCAGGGTGTCGAGATTGCGATTGAGCTGAACACTCGGATCGTTCGATTGGCTCATGATAATGTCGGAATGGGCAGTAAGCGGCGCGGTGGAAAAAGCCGTGCATAAGGCAACGGCGCGCGTCAGGCGCGTCAAGTTCATGTGTCCCCCAAGTCTCATTCGGTAGTTCAACGGGTTGCAGAAGCCCGTTTCCGATAGCGGGGACGGTTTACCTGTTGCTTAATCGCAAAACAAACCCCGCGTCGCAGGACGGCGGGAACTTGCCTATTGTGGCATTTTATTGCCGAGATTGCGGCTGTCGCGAATTGCGAGATGCGCGGCCGCCAGCCGCGCGAGGGGCACCCTGAAGGGCGAGCAGGAGACGTAGCTGAAGCCTGCGTTGCGGCAGAAGGCAATGCTGTCAGGATCGCCGCCATGCTCGCCGCAGACCGACAGGATGATGTCGGGGCGCACTGCGCGTCCGCGTGCGGCGCCGATGCTCAGAAGCTCGCCTACCCCTTCCATGTCGAGCTTGAGGAAGGGATCCTCGTCGAACACGCCGCGCGAGACATAGGCATTCATGAAATGGCCGGCATCGTCGCGGCTGAGCCCGTAGGTCATCTGCGTCAGGTCATTCGTGCCGAAACTGAGAAACATGGCTGATTCGGCGATATCGCCCGCGCGCAGGGCGGCGCGTGGCGTCTCGACCATGACCCCGAGGCGGTAGTCGAAGGCGCGCCCCGTCTCGCTGCGCACGGCCGCGGCCACGCCGTCGATCTGCGCCTTGACCAGCTCCACCTCGCGCCGGGCCGAGACGAGCGGGATCATCACCTCCGGCACGGCAGCCGATTCACCCTGCACGGCGGCCTCGAAGATGGCGCGCGCCTGCATCGCATAGATCTCGGGAACGGCGATGCCGAGCCGCACGCCGCGCATCCCGAGCATCGGGTTCAGCTCGCTCAGCGCGGCGATCCTGTCGGCCACCTGCGAAAGCGGCAGGCCCAGCGCCCGCGCCAGGTCGAGCATCCCGGCCCGGTCCGCCGGCAGGAACTCGTGCAGCGGCGGGTCTAGCAGCCGGATGCAGACCGGGTAGCCGTCCATGATGCGAAAAAGCTCCGAGTAATCGGCACGCTGCACCGGCAGCAGCCGCTCAAGCGCAGCGGCGCGGTCCTCGGGGCGTTCGGCGAAAATCATCTCGCGCATTACCGTGAGCCTGTCCTCCTCGAAGAACATGTGCTCGGTGCGGCACAACCCGATCCCTTCCGCCTCGAAGCGGCGCGCCATTACCGCCTCGGCGGGCGTGTCGGCATTGGCCCGCACGCCGATATCGCGCAGCGCGTCGGCCCAGCCCAGAAGGCTGCGGAACGCATCATCGAGGACCGGCTCCAGAAGCGGCGCCGCCCCCGTGATCAGCGACCCGCTCGATCCGTCGATGGTAATCACGTCGCCCTCGCCGAGCACCCTGCCATCCTCGGTGGTCAGGGTTCCGGCCTTGTGATCGAGATGCAGCTTCGAGGCGCCCACCACCGCCGGCAGCCCGAGCCCCCGCGCGATCATCGCCGCATGGCTCGTCACCCCGCCGCGCTCGGTCAGGACGCCGGCGGAGACATGCATGCCGCGCACATCCTCCGGCTTGGTCTCGCGCCGCACGAGGATGCAAGGCTCCTCGCGCGCGGCGCTTGCCTGCGCGGCGCGGGCGCTGAACACGATCCGTCCGGTGGCCGCGCCGGGGCTCGCCGCGATGCCATTTCCGAACCGATCGAGAACCGCGTCCGGATCGACCTGCCGGTGCAAAAGATCGTTGAGCGCCCGCGGCTCGATCCTGAGCACCGCCTCGAATTGCGGGATCACCCCGTCCGTGGCCAGATCGACCGCGATGCGCACCGCCGCGCGCGAGGAGCGGCGTACGCGCACGGCATCGAGTATCCACAGCGCGCCGTGATGGATCACGAACTCGATCTGCATCTCCTCGCGCAGGCGCCTGCGGCACAGCAGGCCGTGATCTTGCAGGCTGTCGAAGAGATCGGGGCACAGGTCCTCGAGCGACGGGCCGCGCGGATCGCGGGTCAGATAGAGCGCCCTGCCCCCCGCCCCCAGCGCCTCGCGCCCCTGGCTCTGGCCAAGATAGCGACCGGTCACGCGCGGCTCGCCCGTCGAGGAGCTGACGAACTGGATCACCCCCGCGCCGCTCTCGCCGCCGGCGGGATCGCCGACGCCAAGGGCCATCGCCTGCACCACGAGGCCGAGGCCGGCATCGGGCGGCGCGCCCTTGGCCTGCCGCAGGAGCCGCGCGCTGGTGCCCTCCCAGGCCTGTGCCATCGCGCGCAGCACCTCGGCGAGCTGGCGTCCGGGCGATTGGGGGAAGGGCTCGTCCATCTCCGCTTCGAAAGCGGCGAGCATCTCGCGAATGTCACCCGCGCCGCTGTGAAGATCGGGATCGAGCCGCGCGACATGGGCGGTGTAGGACTGGATGAACCGCCGGTAGAGCGCGTCCGCCGCGCCCCGGCCCAGGCGTGCGGCGAGCGCCGCGTGGCGCGCATCGTTCATGCCGATATTGAGGATGGTCCCCGGCCCGCCCCAATCGGGATCCTCGCTCGAGGGCCGCACCGAGACCAGCGCATCGGGCGCGAAGGCCTCCAGCAGCGCGCCGCCGTCGACATAGGCCCCTGACGCGATGCCGCGCACCGCGGCGAAGTCGAGCGCGACGGTCGGGGGGACGGGCAATCCCAGCCGGACCAGCCGTTGCAGGCATTTCGCCCGGCCGCCATGCACCCCCCCGAGCACCGGCGCGTCGGGGGTGATGAGCAAAGGCTCGATGGGCTTTTGATCTTTCTGCACTGCGGCACTCCTCGCGCCCGCAGGATAGGGCAGGCGGCGAGATGCGCAACTGCGACCTCGATCCTACCCTTCGATACGCGTCAGATCGGCGACATTCAGGCAAAGGCCGCGGATACGGCTGAGCAGGTTGAGCCTGTTGCGCCGCATGATCTGGCTCTCGGCATTGATCTGCACCGCCTCGAAGAAAGCGTCGATCGGCGCGCGAAGGGCGGCCAGCTGGCGCATGGCGGCCTCGAAATCCTCGCGCTCCAGCGCTTCGGAGATTGCCGGCTCGGCGGCATCGAGCGCGTCGAAAAGCGCGGTTTCCTCGCTCTTCTCGGCGAATTTGCGATCGGCACCGAAACTGTATTCGACACCGTCCTTCTGCTCGGCCTGCGCGAGGATGTTCGCGGCCCGCTTGAAGCCCTGCAGCAGGTTGCCGCCATCCTCGGTCCCGAGGAAATCGGAAAGCGCGCGCGCCCGTGCGACGAGCCGCGCCAGATCGTCCGTTCCCGGCATCGCAAGGCAGGCGTCGATCACGTCATGGCGCACGCCCTGCTCGCGCAGGTAGACCTTCAGCCGGTCATGGAAGAAGGACAGAAGATCGCCCGCATCGCCGGCGCGCCCCTCGATGAGCGGCATCAGCGGCAGGCGCAGACGGTTCTCGAGCACGAGCCGGATCACGCCAAGCGCGGCGCGGCGCAGCGCGTAGGGGTCCTTGGAGCCCGTCGGCTTCTCCTCGATCGCCCAGAAGCCGGTCAGCATGTCGATCTTGTCGGCGAGGGCGACGGCCACCGAGAGCGGCGCGGAAGGCACGTCGTCGGAGGGGCCGAGCGGCTGGTAATGCTCCTGCGCCACCGCGGCGATCTCGGCGGAATGGCCCGCGGCCTCGGCGTAGTAGCGGCCCATCAGGCCCTGCAGCTCGGGAAACTCGTAGACCATCTCCGACGCCAGATCGCGCTTGGCGATGCCGGCGGCCTCCTCTGCGGGGTCCGCATCGGCGCCGATCTGCGGCGCGATCTCGCGTGCGAGCGCGGTGATGCGCGCGATGCGCTCGGCCTGCGTGCCGAGCTTGGCATGGAAGGTCACCCGCTCCAGCGCGGCGGTCCATGGCGCCATCTTCTCGTCTCGCGCAACCCGCAGGTCGTTCTCCCAGAAGAACTTGGCATCGGACAGGCGCGCGGCCAGCACCTTGAGATTGCCGGCGAGGATAGTGGCGCCGTCATCGGCGGTCTCGCGGTTCGCCACGGTGACGAAGCCGGTGATCTGCCCGGACTTGGCGCGCAGCGAGAAGAACTTCTGATGCTCGCGCATCGAGGTCTGCAGCACCTCGGGCGGCAGGTCGAGAAACGCCTCGTCGATCCGGCCCATCAGCGGCACCGGCCATTCCACCAGCCCCGCGACTTCGGACAGGAGGGCCGGATCCTCGATCGGCTCCAGCCCCCCGGCGAAGGCGAGGTTGCCCATCTCGTTGCGGATCGCGTCGGCCCGCTCCTGCGGATCGAGCATGACCTTCGCGCGCCGCAGCTTGGCGGTGTAATCCTCGAAGGAGGTGACCACGAACTCGGCCGGCGCCATGAAGCGGTGACCGCGCGTGCTGTCGCCGGCGCGGATCCCGTCGATCTCGAGCGCCACGGTCTCGGCTCCCGCCTCGTCATGCAGAAGACACAGGATCGAATGCAGCGGGCGCACCCAGGTCAGGCTGCCGCTGCCCCAGCGCATCGACTTGGGCCAGGGAAAGCCGCGCACGGTCGTCTCCAGCACCTCGGCCACGATCTCGGCGGCCGGGCGGCCGGGGCGCTCGATGAGTGCGAAATAGACCTCGCCCTTCTTGTCGGCGCGGGTCTGCAGGGCCGCACGCTCCACGCCGGCCCCCCGCGCGAAGCCCTCCACCGCCTTGTCGGGCGCGCCGACCTTGGGGCCCTTGCGCTCTTCGCGCGTGTCGGGGGAGCGCGCCGTCAGCCCCTCGAGCGCCAGCACCAGTCGGCGCGGGGTCGCGAAACCGCCCGCATGGGCATAGGTCAGGCCGGCCTCGACGAGACCGTCGGTGACCATGCGCTTCAGATCGGCGCTCGCGCGCGCCTGCATCCGGGCCGGGATTTCCTCGGAAAACAGTTCGATCAACAGATCGGGCATCACTCGGTCTCCTTGCGCGGTGGGCAGGTCTCGCCGACGGGGGTGCCGTCATAGGCCATCTCGCCGCAATTGTTCAACTGGTGCCAGACATAGGCCCGGCCGTCGGGATAGAGCGCCATGATGCGGTCGACCCCGAACTCGATGTTCTTGGCGACGAGCCAGGCCTGCGCCTCGCCCTCCGCCAGCGCCTCGGTGATGTCGGCCGCATCGAAGCAGTCGAACCAGCCCGGCGCCGTCAGGGGAACCGCCCCCGCATAGGGCTCGGCCCCCACGATCATCGCGTCGGGATCGGCGATGGTGAAGCAGGCCCTGAACCGCAGCGGCGAGCTGTCGGCATCGATGGCGCGCAGCGCCCCGAGCTGCGGGTTCGCGCCGCCATCCGGCACGAGGCCCGCGGGATCGGGTGTGACCTCGTCGTAATAGCCGTAGACCTGCAGGTAGTAGACCGACACGCCCGTGATGATCGCCAGCGCAGCGAGGATCGCGGCGAAGAGCTTGCCGCTCATGCCGCTTGCCCGTCCCCATCGCCGCGCCCGCTCTCATCCGCCCCCCTGGCGCCGCCGGCCTCCGTGGCCACGAAGGCATCGGCGCAGCGCTTGGCAAGCGCCCGCACCCGGCCGATATAGGCCTGCCGCTGGGTGACGGAAATCACGCCGCGCGCATCGAGCAGGTTGAAGATATGGCTCGCCTTGATGCACTGGTCATAGGCGGGATGGGCCATGATGATCTGCCGCCCGCTGCGCGGATCGAGGGCCGGCGCATCGAGGATGCGTGCCGCTTCGGCCTCGGCATCCTCGAAATGGCGCAAGAGCGTGTCGGTGTCGGCGATGTCGAAATTCCAGCGCGAATATTCCGCCTCCGTCTGGCGGAACACGTCGCCGTAACTGAGCGCGATCGGCGCATCGGGATCGTTGTAGGGCATGTCCATGACGTGATCGACGCCCAGCACATACATCGCCAACCGCTCCAGCCCGTAGGTCAGCTCGCCGGAGACGGGGCGGCAGTCATGGCCGCCGACCTGCTGGAAGTAGGTGAACTGCGACACTTCCATGCCGTCGCACCAGACCTCCCAGCCAAGGCCCCATGCGCCCAGCGTCGGGCTTTCCCAATCGTCCTCGACGAAGCGGATGTCATGCAGCGCATCGTCGATGCCGATCGCCCGCAGAGAGCCGAGATAGAGCTCCTGGAGATCGGGCGGCGAGGGTTTGATGAGCACCTGGTACTGGTAGTAATGCTGCAACCTGTTGGGGTTTTCGCCGTAGCGCCCGTCGGTGGGCCGCCGGGAGGGCTGCACGTAGGCCGCGGCCCAGGGACGGCTGCCGAGCGCGCGCAATGTGGTGGCGGGGTGGAACGTACCGGCCCCGACCTCCATGTCATAGGGCTGCAGCACGGCGCAGCCCTGCGCGGCCCAGTAGGTCTGCAGGTTCAGGATGATCTGCTGAAAGCTGCGCGGCTTGTCCATCGGGCGGGGTCCTTTGCGTTTGCGCGGCACCCGTCACCGTGGCGGATGGCGGGGGCGCGTCCTGCATAGGCAGATGGGCCAGAAGGGTCAATCACGCCCCGCCCCATCCGCCATGGCTTGCGCCGCCGGACCAGAACCGCCAGAAGCATCGCCGTCTCCCTCTCTCGCACAGTGAACAGGTAACCCGTCATGCCCGCACTTCTTCGCCCCCTTGCCTTCGTGCTCCTTGTCTTCTGGGGGACGGGCGTCCTCGCGCAGCAGCCCGCCTGGCTACAGATCGAGGCGCGCCCGGGCGCGGCGCAGGGCATCGATGCGGCACGCGGATACGCGCGCCGCATCGAGAATGTCGCGGGCTTCCGCCTTGGGCGCTCGAGCTGGCATGCGGTGGTGATCGGACCGCTTCCCAGCGTTGATGCCGCCAGGCGCCTGCGCGGCGAGCTGCGGCGCTCCGGCCTGATCCCCGCCGACAGCTTCGTCACCGATGGAAGCAGCTTTTCCGATCGGTTCTGGCCGATCGAGGGCGCGCCGGACGCCGCCGCCGTGCAAGAGATGCAGGCCGGCCCCGAAACGCCCGCCGCACCTCCCGCGCCGCCCGCGCAGACCGCCACCCGGGATGCCGCCAGCGCCGACGCCCCGGAAGCGCCCGTCGAAACCCTCGAGCAGGCACGCCGCTCGGAGCGGACACTGGACGAGGCCGCCCGCCGCCGGCTTCAGGTCGCCTTGCGCTGGGCCGGTTTCTACGACGGGCCGATCGACGGTGATTTCGGTCCCGGAACCCGCGGCGCGATGCGCGCCTGGCAAGAGGCCGAGGGGGTCGATGCGACCGGCGTGCTGACCACTGCGCAGCGCGGCGCCCTGCGCGCGGCACAGGCCGCCCTTCTCGAGGAGCTGGGGCTCGAGACGATCACCGATGCGCAGGCCGGGATCGCCGTGCGGATGCCCGCGGGCCTCGTTGCGTTCGATCGCTACCAGCCTCCCTTCGCCCATTACGAGCCGGTCGGCGAGGATGCGCCTCACAAGGTCCTCCTGATCAGCCGAAGGGGCGACAGGACGACGCTCGGCGGGCTCTACAACATCATGCAGACCTTGCGAATCGTCCCCGAGACCGGCGCGCGAAGCCTGTCCCCGGACAGTTTCAGCATTATCGGCGAGGGGGACGAGGTGGTATCGCGGACCGAGGTGTGGCTGCGCGATGGCATCATCAAGGGCTTCACGCTGGTCTGGCCCGCCGGTGACGCGGCGCGCCGCAGCCGCGTCGAGGATGCAATGATCGACAGCTTCGAGATGCTGCCAGGCGTCCTCGAGGCGGTGGATGCCACCGAGGATACCCCGCGGGGGGTCGACCTGCTCGCAGGCCTCGAGCTTCGCCGCCCCGCGCGGGTGCAGTCCGGCGTTCATGTCGATGCCGATGGCACGGTGCTGACCGCGGCGCGCGATCTGCAGTCCTGCGGACGCATCACCCTTGGCGACGAGATCGAGGCCGAGCTGCTCGATGCCGGGGGCGGGTCCGGGGGCGAGGCGGGGGACGGGGCCGAGGACGGCGGAGGTCTTGCCTTGCTGCGCCCCGTGGCGCGCACCGTCCCGCGCGGTCACGCCGCTCTGGCCGCCACCGTACCGCTGGCCGGGAGTCCTGTGCTCCTGTCGGGCTACTCCTTCGGAGGCGCGCTCGGCGCGCCATCCCTGACTGCCGGCACGCTCGAACAGGCAAGCGGCCTCGAGGGCGAGGAAGGAATGCTCAGGCTGGACCTGCCGGCCCGGCCGGGCGACGCGGGCGGCCCGCTGCTCGATCCCTCGGGCGCGATGATCGGTGTCCTGCTGCCGCAGCCCGACGGAGCGCGCAGCCTGCCCAAGGGCGTGGCGCTCGCCGCGGACGCGGCCACGATCCGTGCCGTCCTGGCACGCAACGAGATCGCCACCGCCCCGGCGCCGCAGGACCGGCCGAGACGTGCCGAGCTGACCCGCCGCGCGGCGAAGATGACCGTGCTCGTGAGCTGCTGGAACTGAGCTTGCCCGCCGCGCCGGGGGCGCCCTGCCCCGCCGGCGCGGCAGCTGCGCGCGAAGCCTTGCTCAGCTGCGCCAGAACCGCCGCGTGAAGAGAACGTAGACCACGAGCAATTCGAGCCGTCCGACCAGCATCCCGCCGATCAGCAGCCATTTCGCCGTCTCGTTCAGGGAGCTGAAATTTCCCGCCGGTCCGATCACCGCGCCGAGACCCGGCCCGACATTGGCGATCGCCGTCGCGGCGCCGGAGAGGGCGGTGACGAAATCGAGCCCGGTCATTGCCAGCAGCACGGCCAGCACCCCCAGCGAGACGACGAAGATCACGAAGAAGGCCATCACCGAGCTCAACGCGTCTTCATCCACGGGGCGTCCCGCAAACTTGGGGGTGAACAGGCCATGCGGCGAGTGGATGCGGCGGATCTGCGTGCCGATCGCCGAGAACAGGATCTGATAGCGGAAGATCTTGATCGAGCAGCAGGTCGATCCAGCGCATCCCCCCACCAGCCCGATGAAGAAGAAGGTCACCATCGCGAAACCGCCCCAGAGCTGGTAATCGACGCTGGCATACCCGGTCCCGGTCACGATCGAGGTGACGTTGAAGAGCGCCTCGCGCAGGCTTTCCTCGATGCCGCGCCCGTCGGCGAAGACCTGGAAGGTGGCAAGCACACCGACGATCGAGGCGACGACGATCAGGAAGGCCCTGATCTGCGCGTCGACGAGCAGGGGGCGGGCGGTGCCGGCGATGATCTGCACGTAGCGCACGAAGGGCAGGCTCGCGAGGATCATGAAGACCGAGGCGACATATTCCGGCGCGCCCTGGAACGCGCCGAAGGAGGCGTCGAGCGTGGAGAATCCTCCGGTCGACAGGGTGGTGAGCGCATGGTTGATCGCCTCGAAGCTGCTCATTCCCACCGCGAGATAGGACAGGAAGCACAGGAAGGTCAGACCGACATAGATCCAGCTGATCTGGCTTGCGATCTCGGCGGCGCGCGGCAGGATCTTCCCCATCGTGTCGAATGCCTCGGAGCGGAAAATCTGCATTCCGCCCACCCGCAATTCGGGCAGGAACACCATCGCCACGACGATGATCCCGATGCCACCGAACCATTGCAGCATGGAGCGCCAGAGCAGGATCCCGGACGGCATCTCGCCCAGCCCGGAGAAGACGGTCGAGCCGGTGGTGGTGAGGCCCGAGACGGCCTCGAACATCGCGTCCACCACCGAGGCATCGGTCGCACCGCCGATGAAAGGGATCGCCCCGAATATCGGAAGCGCGGCCCAGACGCCCGTCGTCAGGAGGAAGGTCTGCTGGATCGAAAGGCGCTGCTGAACGCCGTTGGCGCAGGCGATCGCGATCAGCCCGCCGGTCAGCGCCGTGATCACCGCGCTGCGCAGGAAGACGCCCCAATGGCCGTTGCCCGCCGCGATATCGACCACCATCGGCACCAGCATCGTCGCCCCCAGGGCGACGACCAGAGAGCCGATGACATGTCCGATGGGGCGCAGATCGATCATCCCGCAGGCTTTATCCGCGCGCCCGGCGCTGTCAAGCGCGCCCGTCGTCGCCGTCCCCCTGCCTTGGGTTCTTCATCCGCCAGTCTTGCGCGCTGCGCTCAGCCTGTATGGAAGAGCGTTTCGAAGAGGCGCGGATCGAGGGTCGATGCGGCGAATGTCGGCCCCTCGGTGAGGATCGAGACGGCATCGTGGCTGTGCAGGCTT
>NZ_APKE01000040.1 GCF_009835145.1 Profundibacterium mesophilum KAUST100406-0324
GGTGATGGCTTGCTCATGCGGACCGTCTAACCGCATGGATTCACAATGTGAATCCTCGACAATCAGAGTTCTGCAACAACGCCCACAAGCAACCGAAGGCGACGTCCGCCTGGACCCTCTCTCCACCACTCCAGCAAGGATGACCGGATCAGGGAGTTGCGAAATGCCTCGTTTCCCTGCGCATACGCGTATTGCGCTTGGCCTGAAATGGCGGTCCGAGGACGCCACATCGACGTCCATCTGCGCAGCGAGGGCATGCGCGAAGCGGCGCCCCAGCGCGTCAAGGGGAGGATGATCGCTATGAGCTGGCATCACGATGCGCACCTTCACGCCGCGTCTGGCCGCCGCGATCAGGGAATCTCTTAGGGTGCGGTCAGGTAGCAGATAGGGGGCGTCAGAGATACGGCCCTCTCGGCGGTCGCGATTCTCTCCGGCAGGCACTTCCGCAGATCGGGAACGGCATGAGGGGCCGGCCCGCCCGCCGCAAAGGACCAGCCGTCGGGTGTCGCGCCTTTCGTTTCGAGCGGCGGCGTGCCGTCGGCGATGCTCTGGGAACAGTCTTGCCAAGCGCTCTCGAATGTCGCCGTGCTGGCCGGCGGGAGCGGGCCACCGACCTGAAGCATTGTGTCTCGCCAGTTCGACATCCGGTCCTGGTAGCAGCTGCCGCCGACCATGATACATGCGTTGTCGATGATCAGCGTATTGCGATGCATGCGAGGTGCCCGTGCAACCGGGTGGCGCAGAAGACTGGCGGGTGGGTTGAGCATCTTGATGCGCCCACCGTTGCGCAAAAGAGCCTGAGCGCCATCGCTGCGCGTCAGGCCACGGCTGCCAAGCCCGTCAGCAAGTAGCCGGACGGCAACCCCTTGCCGCGCCTTCCTTGCCAGCAGGTTCAGCAGAACCTGCCCGACGCCCTGCATGCTGATTATGTATTGCTCCATGTCGGTGCTGTGACGAGGCTGGTTGCATCGCTGAAAGACTGCGTCCCGGATGTCGTGATTGTCTTGGAACAGCTTCCAGCTAGGTTCGGCGCATTGCCATCGCGCGCGATCGTTGTCGCCCTGTGCACTTCGAGACATGGGGAGGCAACATCTTCGACGGGGATGAAGTTCAGAGGTATCCTGTCCACCCCATTCGAAGCCGCAGTTTGGGGGCCGTTGTGTCCAGTCCACGAGGGCAGTTCGCCTCACGGGCAGGAGTTCCGCATCACCCTCCGTCGTGCGATCCCTCTCCCGGATCAATCACTGATCCGGCTTAGGCTCGACAAGCTCTCTCGGGTCCATCAAGGATCTGATCATCGGGGTCATCCCTCGGTTCAGGTCGGCTTTCGCAACCCGATCTTACCGGGCCGCCTCAGCTACACCATGCCCAAGGACATGAGCTGCGGCCGCTGTTACCAACACAGATTTCCTTTCCGACCAGTGCGTTGGTCAGGCCGCCGGAAGGACTGGCAGTTTGAGCATGAAGGTCGTTGTGCCATCCTCGCAATCGACCTCGATGCGGCCGCCATGGGCGGTGGCAATGGAGGATGCGATGTAGAGACCGAGCCCCAGCCCTTCGCCTTCCGACTGGAGGCCCCTTTGGAACGGCTGGAACAATCGCTGACGCAATTCGTCGGGAACGGCTCTGCCTCGGTTGGTTACGGAAATCGCGATCCCGCATTCGTTCGCGGTCCCCTGCACCCTGATGGGCGCATCTGACCCGCCATGGCGCACGGCATTGGAAATCAGGTTCGAAACAGCCTGCGCCACGCGAGCCGCGTCGCAGCTCACCGGCTGATCCCACGAGAGATCGAGCAAGATTTCGTGCTCCGGCGCGGCGGCCCCGATCTCCTCGACCACTTGAGTGATGGCTTGGGTCAACGGCGCGTCGGGTGTGGCGTTGACACGAATGCCGCCCCCGAGCCGGGCCTTGGCATGCATCATGATGTTCTCGATCAGGTCGTTCATGCGATGCAGGGAGGATCGCATGAGCGGAAGTATCCTGCGCGCCCGGTCGGTCAGCGGCTCCTTCTCCAGCTGCCGGAACCCTGCGTCCAGGGCGGCCACCGGGTTGCGCAGGTCGTGTCCAAGAACGGCGACAAACTCTTCCTGAATGCGCGCCAGTTCGCGTTCCTGCGCGACAAGCCGCTCCTGCTCCTCCAGCCGCTCTTCGGTTTCGAGACTTCGGCCGATGATGTTCGCGAACATCTCCAGCATCGCGACGGCACGAAGGTTCTTGACGTCGCGCGGCTCGGTGTCGATTGCGCACAGCGTGCCGAAGAAGCTGCCATCGCTGCGGTGGATCGGAATGGATGCGTAGCTGACGATGCCGAACTTGGCGGCGATGGGATGATTGCCATAGACATCGTCGGTGGCAACGTCGTTGAAGAGCACCTTCTGCGAAGTCTCGCGCACCGACTGGCAGAAGGTCGACTGGATCTCGATCTCGTCGCCTTCGGCCAGGCCGAAATTGACCTCGTCGACCGTTCGACAGGCCACCCAACGATCGGCCGTCACCCGGGCCACCGCGGCGAAGCGCATGTTCGTCGCGAGCATGACGGTTTCGAGGATGGTGCCGACGAGCTCGCTGCCCGCAAGCATCTCGATGTCGGCCTGGAAATCATGTTCCAGAGCGAGATACGCGGCGTGGTCCTGGATGACCGCGTGCCGCAAAGATTTGTCGTTCATTTCTCACGATCGTCAATTGGCATATGGCGAACCCTTACTCGATTGCGCAGGAATAACAACACAGCCGGAGTGGCAATGCTTCGGGGCTGCACTTCTGGACCCAATATCCGCTCGCCTCACGACCTCAGGACTGCGTAAAGACCGCCTCGCGCCCCCGCAGGGCGTTGATGATGTGATCGTCCTCCAATGCGGATTGTTGCAGGCCCACCTTGGCATACCGATGCCGTCGGGGGCGGTCACATCATCAACTCCTGGTCAGGGGATAAGCTGTTCGGCGCCGTGTCCGGTCAAGACGACCGCGTCAGCCCACAGCCTTGCGCCCTTCTTCGATGATCTCCTTCGCTTCCTCGCGATCTTCCTGATCAGCTTCCGGGGCGTCCTGCTGCGCTTCGGCCTGTGGCTCATATTGAAGCTCGGCCAGGGCCGGAAAGTGGTCCGATCCGATGTTTGGCAGACGACGCAGCTCCACCAGCGTGAAGGAGTTGTCGTGAAAGATGTGGTCGAGTGGCCACCTGAGCAGGAGGTGACCAGCATGGAAGGTGCTGATCATGCCCCGACCACGCCGCGGGTCCCAGGCGCCGCTCATCCGCTGGAACAGCCGTGTGGTATGCGACCAAGCGACGTCGTTCATGTCGCCGGTCACGATGGCCGCGCGCTTCGACTGGCGCATCTCCTTCGCGACCTGCGGAAGTCCGGCATTTCGCCCCTCGCTGTCGTGGTCCGGGTCCGGGTCCGGTGGCCGGGGTTGGATACCGAAGAAGTCGATCCATACCCCCGAGGGCAGGCGCACGCCGGTTCGAATGGAAGGGATCTTGTCGGACAGCAGAAACCGGACATCGCTGGCTTCGTGCTCCAGCTTCGAGAACAGCTCCATCCCATAATAGTTGTCCAGAGGGCGCTTGATCCGATACGGAAACACCTCATCGAGCGACTCGAGCTTCTCATGCCACCAGTCATCCGTCTCCACCACGAGCAGCAGGTCGGGACCGTCATCGCGCACGATCTGAAGAGGGTCGATCGACTTGCGGTTTTCCATCAGGACGTTCGAGATCATCGCCCTGATGCAGTTCTCTGGTCAATGCACAGACGCCTTCATGAGTTGGTTCGGCGCCGCAACCGTATGGGGAAAGATCAGGAATATCTGGAGGCTCAGCGCGGGCACGACGGTCAACAGGTAGAGAATGTCCCAGCGGTCGGTGACCCCGAACAGGAGCAGATAGGCCACCAGCAGAACCTCCAGCGCGGAGGCGATCTGGAGACGGGGGAAATCGCTCATGCGAATCCACCATCTGGAGCTGCGTATCAGGGGAAAGACCGTCTGCACCACGAAGAGGGCGGAGATCAGCCAGAACAGCGGTCTCATGATCGGCAGTCCTTCGCGCGATACGGCCCATGATGGTTAAAACGAGCCAACGGTCAGACAAGCGACGTCTGTGCCATCTGCAATGCCTGTGGCAGTCGAACGCGCTTCCTCTCTGGGCTTGCAAAACCTCGGGTCGCGGCATGAAGACGCCACATCCCGCAGAAGCGTCATCATGATCCGTAGCCGCCTGAAGTTCACCATTCAGCACTTGAGCGAAAAGCTCTGGATCAAGCCTCTGCGTAATGCCGTTCTCGCTGTCGCGGTGGTGTTCGTGGCGCATCTTGCGGACGGCCTGCCGCTCCAGAAGATTGTGCCCGACATCAGCACCGAGACGGTCGAAAAGCTGCTGACGGTGATCTCTACCAGCATGCTGGGCGTCGCAACCATCGCCGTTGCCTCCATGGTGTCGGCCTATGCCTCGGCCGGCGGCAGTGCGACGCCGCGCGCTTTCGCCCTGATCATCTCCGACTGGTTGTCCCGGGAAGCGCTGTCGAGCTCCATCGGCGCCTTCATCTTCAGCATCGTGGGCATCATTGCGATCAAGGTCGGCTACTTCGGGATCGCCGGCCGCTTCGCGCTGTTCCTCTTCACCATCGCAATCTTCGCATGGGTCATCGTCACCTTCGTCCGCTGGGTCGACAACATCGCGCGGCTAGGTCGACTGGAGAATACCATCGGGAAGGTGGACGAGGCGACACGCGAGGCCTTCGGCCATTTTCAACGCACCGCGCCGCTGGGAGGGCGTCCCGTCGGTGTTATCCCGGAGAGCAGGGTGGATCTCTACTCCGAGGAACTTGGCTTCATCCAACACATCGACATCGGCCGGCTTGACAGGTGGGCGCAAGAGAACGACGCGGTGGTCTACGTTCGCAGCCAGCCGGGCGCGTTCGTCCACCCGCAGCGGGGGCTCGCCATGGTTAAGACATTGGCTGGAGAGACGGTGCTTGACCTGCGTGAATTGCTCGACGCGTTCGTCCTGGCGGAGCGGCGCACCTACGCCAGTGATCCGCGCTTCGGCCTGATCGTCATGTCGGAGATCGGCTCTCGCGCCCTGTCGCCGGGGATCAATGATCCGGGGACAGCTATCGACATCGTCGTGCGAATGTCGCGGATCATCCGGGACTGGAGCATCGAGCAGGACGCCGACAACAGCGCGCAGCCGCAGCTCGAGCGGGTCTTCGTGCCGCCACTGGACCCCCAGGATCTGTTGGAAGATGCCTATGCTGCGATCAGCAAGGATGGGGTCGGATCAGTCGAAGTGGGGATCTGGCTCCAACGCTCGCTCGAGCTGCTGGCACCGCTGCCAGCGACAGATATCAGCCAGGCCGCTCGCGATCAGGCAGCGCTTGCCTTCGCCCGTGCGGAGCAGGAGCTGGATTTTCCCACACGATCTCGAGAGGGTCAGACGAGCTCACGCCTCCTTCTCGAAACACGGCGTCATGCCAATGAAGGCGCCCGGCGCTTGAACGGCCAGACGTGCTTGATTGGCCGCATGGCCGAACAAGTGGTAGAGCTGGCCTTGACTTCCAGCTGCGGCATGTCGGTTAACGCCCTCTTTCCCGAGGCCTTCGCAGCCGCAGCGCAGATCGAGCACTCGCAGCGAACGGCAGGAAGGTCCGCTGAACAGCGGTTCCTGCCAAGCGCAGCGAAAGCCTGCTCTGAGCTCTTCTTGACCGCGCTGAACATGAAGATCTTCGCAGTTGCAGCATAGTATCCTGTGCCGCAGACGGACCTTAGCGGACGGGCGCCGCGGCGTAGTTTCACTACTGCCGCCCTTCGCGCGGCAGTAGGACGAGACTTGTTGGTAGGACAGGTTTCCTTCAGATCAGTGCGACAGCAATCGTCAGGCCGACAATTGCTGCGCGCGATATCAACTCCGTAGCGATGCCTCCCCCCGACCTATCGAACGGAGCCCCCAAAGAAGAATCGGATCATCTCTGTGCTCGCATCGGGACCTTGCGGATCGGTATAGCTGCCTGCGGATTGTCCGCCGGACCATGCGTGCCCCAAGCCCTCTACGACCCAGTGTTCAACCGCTTCAATGCCAGCGGCGTCGTAGGTCGTGCAGCGCCGATAGGACCGTCCGCCCGTTGTGCCCGCATTCTCGGTCTGAAGACTCTGCCCCGGGCCGCCCTCGAGAGCCTGCCGGACGATACGCTCGCCGTTCGACGGATGAACCGTAGCATCGGCTTCGCCGTGGAAGACGATGGTCCGCGTGGCCGCCCCGGGCGGTGCGTTCGCGGTCTCGCATCCGGCCATTGCCGCGAAGGCGGAGGGGACGTCCTTTGCGGCACCCGCGGGCAGCCCAGAGTGGGCGCCCACCGCCTTGAACAGATCCGGATAGGCACCGCCAAGGATGACGGCCATTGCCGCCCCCGCCGAAAGGCCTGCCACGAAGACCCTGTCTTGGGGAATGGCATGACGGGCGATGATCTCGCGCGTCAAACCGGCAAGAATGGCAGGCTCGCCGCAGTCGCGCTTCTGGTCACCACGGCTGAACCAGTTCCAGCAGGATTGGGCGTTGTCGCCGCGCGATTGCTGCGGATAGACGACGACGAAGCGATGTTGTTCGGCCAGGGCGTTCATGCCAGTCCCGGCTGCAAAGTCCTCGGGCGTCTGAGTGCAGCCGTGAAGCATCACCACAAGGCCAGCGGCCCCCTCTTGCGCCGAGGCGGGGACATAGGTGCGGTAGCGGCGCGTCCCGGCGGCACAGGTAAAGCTGCTCTCGGCAAAGCTTGCGCTTTCCGGAAGGTCCACGGGTTCTGCTGGTGGCTGGCCATGGGGCTGGAAGCGGGCCAGCAGACCGGAAAGAGCGGCAGACTGCGTTTCTGTGCCACCCGGGGCGAAGAGCCCGGCCCCGGGCCCGGCAGACAGACCGTGCTGGGCGAGGGTGCGGGTCACAAGGTCATTGGCGAAGGCAAGCCGCGCGGCGCGCATCTTTCCGTTCGCCGGGCGCCAAGCGCCGGCGTTGAAGGTGATCATATGATCCGTCCTTGTAAGGACCGCCGCTACAGGATGCGGTCGGCCAGGGCCTTTTTGATGTCCGCGGACGCCTGAAGGCTGCCGAGGACGGTGATCGAGCCGATGGTCGCCTGGGCGAGGTCGGGCGTGACGTCTGAACCGATGCGGGCAAGGCCCACCACCTTGATATGAAGGATCTCGCCAGCTGCGCGAAGCTGCTCGAGCTCCGCTCGGCCGAAGTCCCGCAGGCCGAGTTCCATGGTATGGCGCTCGATGGAGCGGTCGACGGCCTCTCCATGTGTGTCGAGTTGCTTGCGGATCGCTGTGCGGATGAAGTCGCTGCGGTTGGAGTAGAACCCCTCCTGCACCAGAAGATCGATACGACCGAGGTCAACGAAGCCGAGATTTATGGTGATCTTTTCATTATCAGGCTGCTTGTCCCTGAGCTGTTTAATCTCGGCCATAGTCAAACCTCCATCCGTGTGGATGGTATATGGATGTAAATCAGGAGGATTCAAGGGTGAACGGGCCAATCTGGTCCGAATGGGCGGCGAAATGCGCCGCGCCCGGATGAGCCTGCGCCTACGACGGCGTTGTTGCGTAACTCACGCCTGAGACATGATGCCCCCTTTCCCCGCCGTCATCAGTCCACGCGGACGATCTCGGCCGTT
>NZ_APKE01000041.1:2500-6244 GCF_009835145.1 Profundibacterium mesophilum KAUST100406-0324
CCAGACGGAAGGGTGGGAAAGTATGCTTTTGATCAATGTCCTGCCGAAGTCAAAAGGCGGTGGGGCGCAGAAGGAGCCTGTCTTCTTCTGGATCAAATCAAGCGCGAAAAGGGCGTTTGGTGAATGCCTTGGCAGCAAGAGGCGATGAAGGACGTGATACTCTGCGATAAGTCATGGGGAGCCGAGAATAGGCTTTGATCCATGAATTTCCGAATGGGGCAACCCACCTGAAACTCTGTTATTGTCAGCCCTTCGGGGTATTCGATAATGGGGTTAACCAGGTACTTTTTACCTGAATACATAGGGTTAAAAGAGCAAACCCGGGGAACTGAAACATCTAAGTACCCGGAGGAAAGGAAATCAACAGATACTCCCCTAGTAGCGGCGAGCGAACGGGGACCAGCCGAGCCATGAGAGTGACCGGAACCAGTTGGAAAGCTGGGCCATAGCGGGTGACAGCCCCGTATGGGAAGCTCGATTGGACGTATTAAGTAGGGCGGGACACGTGAAATCCTGTCTGAACATGGGGGGACCACCCTCTAAGGCTAAGTACTCCTTGCTGACCGATAGTGAACCAGTACCGTGAGGGAAAGGTGAAAAGCACCCCGACGAGGGGAGTGAAACAGTTCCTGAAACCGAACGCCTACAATCAGTCGGAGCCTCCTTGAGGGGTGACGGCGTACCTTTTGTATAATGGGTCATCGACTTGGTCTCACGAGCAAGCTTAAGCCGTTAGGTGTAGGCGCAGCGAAAGCGAGTCTTAATAGGGCGCATGAGTTCGTGGGATCAGACCCGAAACCGAGTGATCTAGGCATGACCAGGATGAAGGTTAGGTAACACTAACTGGAGGTCCGAACCCACACCTGTTGAAAAAGGTCGGGATGAGTTGTGCCTAGGGGTGAAAGGCCAATCAAACTCGGAGATAGCTGGTTCTCCGCGAAATCTATTTAGGTAGAGCGTCATCCGAATACCCTCGGGGGTAGAGCACTGGATGGGTAATGGGGCCCCACAGGCTTACTGATCCTAACCAAACTCCGAATACCGAGGAGTACTAGATGGCAGACACACGGCGGGTGCTAACGTCCGTCGTGAAGAGGGAAACAACCCTGACCTACAGCTAAGGCCCCTAATTCATGGCTAAGTGGGAAAGCATGTGAGACGGCCAAAACAACCAGGAGGTTGGCTTAGAAGCAGCCATCCTTTAAAGATAGCGTAACAGCTCACTGGTCTAAACAAGCTGTCTTGCGGCGAAGATGTAACGGGGCTCAAGCCATGAGCCGAAGCTTAGGATGCGCATAGCGCATGGTAGCGGAGCGTAGTGTGACATAGTCTCATTCCTCCTTAGCGGGTTCGCCCGCGTTGGAGGAGAGAGGCTTTCTGTGAAGCCGGCGCGTGAGCGATCCGGTGGAGAGATCACTAGCGAGAATGATGACATGAGTAGCGACAAACAGGGTGAGAGACCCTGTCGCCGAAAGTCCAAGGGTTCCTGCTTAAAGCTAATCTGAGCAGGGTAAGCCGACCCCTAAGGCGAGGCCGAAAGGCGTAGTCGATGGGAACCAGGTTAATATTCCTGGGCCAGGAAGTAGTGACGGATCGGAAAGGTAGTTCATCCTTATCGGATTGAATGGGCTGCTCACCGGTCCCTGGAAATAGCTCTTCCATGAGATCGTACCCTAAACCGACACAGGTGGACTGGTAGAGAATACCAAGGCGCTTGAGAGAACGATGTTGAAGGAACTCGGCAAAATACCTCCGTAAGTTCGCGAGAAGGAGGCCCGGTTCGTACGCAAGTATGGGCTGGGGGCACAAACCAGGGGGTGGCGACTGTTTACTAAAAACACAGGGCTCTGCGAAGTCGCAAGACGACGTATAGGGTCTGACGCCTGCCCGGTGCCGGAAGGTTAAAAGGAGAGGTGCAAGCCTTGAATTGAAGCCCCGGTAAACGGCGGCCGTAACTATAACGGTCCTAAGGTAGCGAAATTCCTTGTCGGGTAAGTTCCGACCTGCACGAATGGCGTAACGACTTCCCCGCTGTCTCCAACATCGACTCAGCGAAATTGAATTGCCTGTCAAGATGCAGGCTTCCCGCGGTTAGACGGAAAGACCCCGTGCACCTTTACTACAGCTTCACACTGGCATCAGGCCAAGCATGTGCAGGATAGGTGGTAGGCTTTGAAGCAGGAACGCCAGTTCCTGTGGAGCCATCCTTGAGATACCACCCTTGCTTTGCTTGATGTCTAACCGCGGACCGTTATCCGGTTCCGGGACCCTGTGTGGCGGGTAGTTTGACTGGGGCGGTCGCCTCCCAAAGCGTAACGGAGGCGTGCGAAGGTTGGCTCAGAGCGGTCGGAAATCGCTCGTTGAGTGCAATGGCAGAAGCCAGCCTGACTGCAAGACGTACATGTCGAGCAGAGTCGAAAGACGGCCATAGTGATCCGGTGGTCCCGAGTGGAAGGGCCATCGCTCAACGGATAAAAGGTACGCCGGGGATAACAGGCTGATGGTGCCCAAGAGTCCATATCGACGGCACCGTTTGGCACCTCGATGTCGGCTCATCTCATCCTGGGGCTGGAGCAGGTCCCAAGGGTACGGCTGTTCGCCGTTTAAAGAGGTACGTGAGCTGGGTTTAGAACGTCGTGAGACAGTTCGGTCCCTATCTGCCGTGGGTGTAGGATACTTGAGAGGAGTTGCCCCTAGTACGAGAGGACCGGGGTGAACGATCCACTGGTGGACCAGTTGTCATGCCAATGGCAGTGCTGGGTAGCTATGATCGGAAAGGATAACCGCTGAAGGCATCTAAGCGGGAAGCCCCCCTCAAAACAAGGTATCCCTGAGAGCCGTGGTAGACCACCACGTCGATAGGCCGGAGATGTAAGCGCAGCAATGCGTTCAGTTGACCGGTACTAATTGCTCGATAGGCTTGATTTGATCCAGTGGAAGACTGGCTCAAAAGCATACACACCGACAGTGTGCTGACTTGGATAAAACTGATGATGACGCCGGAGCTCCCGCTCCGGCTGAACACGGTCGGAACGCAGGTTTGCAAAAGCAAACCCGCATCCCCCGACCCGCTGCATCCCTCCGGGAATGCAGCGCTGGTGTTTCTTTCTCGGTTTGGTGGTCATGGCGTGAGCAAAACACCCGATCCCATCCCGAACTCGGCAGTTAAGTGCCACAGCGCCGATGGTACTGCGTCTTAAGACGTGGGAGAGTAGGTCGCCGCCAAACCTAGTAAGAAACACCGAAAATCTCTCGAAAACGAGCAAACACATAATACCGCGGAACGTCGCAGACCGCGATTGCACCTCGCAAGATACGCAAGAGGCAAAAACGCCAATACGGTCAAAACCGAAAATTGGCCCTGCACATGGTAGCGCGGGATGGAGCAGCCCGGTAGCTCGTCAGGCTCATAACCTGAAGGTCGTAGGTTCAAATCCTACTCCCGCAACCAACAAAATCCGAACCACAGACAAACCAGCGCCGCGCCCCGAACCTCGGTCGCCAATCCGTCCCACGGTTCTGGATCGCCCCGGACCCGCACCACGCCCAGAAGCCGGCGCATGAGGGCGGGGGCTTGCACCATGCCGTCGCGGTCCCTCAGCGGCGCTTCCAAGAACTGAACTCGGGCGCAGTCAACAAACCCGAGCTCGGCTTTCAGCGGCAGGACCCACAAGTTCATGCAAAAGACCGTCCGTCTCGATCCGCGACCCTGCCGGATCGATCACACCCCGAGGCGGTCGCGAA
>NZ_APKE01000042.1 GCF_009835145.1 Profundibacterium mesophilum KAUST100406-0324
ATGCGCCCAAAGGTATGCGAGCCCGTCACGCCGTGACCGCTATAGCCATGGGCAAAATAAACATCGTCTCCCAAGCGGCCCAGCTGGGGCACACGGCTGAACGAAAGAGCGAAATTGCCGCTCCAGGCATAGTCGATCGGCGTGTTCCGGAGCTCGGGGAAAACCTTGACCATATTGCGCATGAGCTTGGCCTTGATGTCGCGCGGATCGCTCCCCCCATAGACGGTTCCGCCCCCGAAGAGCAGGCGGTTGTCGGCAGACAGCCGGTAATAGTCGAGAATGTAGCGTATGTCCTCGATGCAGTCATCTTGCGGGAGCAGGCGCCTCGCGGTCTCCTCGGGGAGGGGGGCGGTTGCCATCACCTGGGTCGAGACGGGCATGACGCGGCGGGCGAGTTCGGGGACCACGTTGCCCAGATAGGCGTTGCCGCACAGAACCAGGACCCGCGCGGTCAACTCTCCGCGGGCGGTCTGCACCACCGGGCGGGGCCCATCCATGCACACCGAGATCACCGGGCTCATCTCATGGATCGTTCCGCCGTTCTCCTCGATCGCACGGGCTTCGCCCAGGGCGAGGTTGAGGGGGTGCACATGCCCCCCGCTCGCATCGCGTAGTCCACCGGCATAGATGCCGCTGCCGACATGGGCACGGATCTCGTCGGCATCAAGCAACGTCTGGTTGTCGATGCCGTAGCCGCGCCAA
>NZ_APKE01000043.1 GCF_009835145.1 Profundibacterium mesophilum KAUST100406-0324
CGCAAAGCCGCCTCGACGACCTGCTGCCGTGGAACTTCAAGCCGTCAAGCTGAACCGCTGGTGCTGTTCAGCTAACGCTTACCGAAGACACGACCTATGTCACCGATGCGGATGGTTCCATCACTTTCGCCGCCGTATTCCTTACCCGATATGATGACGGCTGCTGGGGCTACAAGGACATGGAGGAAAGCGCGGGACCGGTCGAATCCCGCGCGCCACTGAGCCTATTGGCCCTGCTGTCCGAGCTGAAAGACCCAGACAGCTATGCTCATGCCTGGCGCCAGCGCTGCCGGGATTGGGCTGCGATCCCGGACTACGAGGAGGGCGACAGGATCAAGCTCGCCGCGCCTGTGACCCTGACCGATGGCAGTACATGCCAGATAGTCACCGCGACGCACTACAGGCGGGGTCGGCAGAAACGCCGCTGCTACCGCATCGAGGAAACCGGTGGGCTCGTACGCCTGTCGAAGGCCTCGCTTGCGGGCTCGGAGCTGCTCAGCTCCGCGAAAGTCGCGACCAGTCCTGTGCTGGCGGAGTTTCTGGCGGGGCGAGAATAGGTCAGCGCCGGACGGTTCATCGACCTGCCCGGTGACAGCAGATCCTGCGTCTAATCTTGACAAGGCAATGCAAATGCATTACTTGTCGCGGGCAGCAAAGACCCTTTTCTTCAGGAGACTGCCATGACAGCCCTCGCACAAGATGTCTCGAAACTCACGGATCGGTATCAGACGACCGTGCCGGCGGGTGTGCGCAAACAGCTCAAGCTGGGCAAGGGCGACCAGATTCGTTACTGCACCGAGCCGAGTGGCAGGGTCTATATTGAGCCCGTGCGCAGCGACGAGGAAGATCCCGTGCTCGGAGCCTTTCTCGATTTTGTCGAGGCCGATATCAAGGCGCATCCGGACCGATCTATGCGCATCCGCTCTTTCTGGACCAGCTCGAAGGGCTGATCGAGGAGGTTGAAGCGCGTAAGGTACGCGATCCAAAGACCTGGCGTAAGAAAAACCCCACGAAACGGCTGGCAGCCATCTTCAAGCTGGTCACCGAGGCTATACCGGCAGATCCGGGTGCCGCCGCCTTCCGGCAAGGCGGCACACTCGGCGATCACCGCAAGCACTGGTTCCGGGCGAAATTCAGGGATGCTGGAAGATGGCAACCCACCTGACAATTTCGACGCGCTCTTGAAAGAAGCTGCAGCGGCGGGCAAGCGGTTCGAAACTTCCCTTGAAGCGGTGCCCGATCGGTAAGTGCGGTCGAATGCCAGAGGGGGGTAGGTCACCTACATTTAGGCTGTCTATAAGGGGGGGTCTTCGTTACAATCTCCCGTCACCTTTGAGCCGAGTGAAATGGGCGATATTGGTGTGCAAGATGGCTGGTACGATGAAATTCTCAGAAGTCCCACCATATCCGTACACCTGCCGTTCGCTGCGTCGTGTACGAACTGGTAAGATGCGGACGAAGCTGCCGTCCAACTCAACGTGGCGAACGTCAGCTTGTCATCGACCTCCTGTTTCTTCAGCGACAACATGGAGCGCGACTTTGGGCTGAACATGTCGCTTCTCATTAGAGGTCGTCGGCGTTTTCTTCGCGCGCCTGTCTGCCGTCAGACATGCAGCAGTTCAAGCAGCATGTCGGTCTGCGTGCGCCGCGCATAGTCGACGTCGAGGGCCTGTGCGGCACCTGGAATGTCCGCAAACATCGCACGCGAAATCGCCAGACTGACCGGCGGACCAAAGGTCATGTGATACAACCCGACCGGATCGCGGTGCCTAAAGACGCCATCGCGGACGCCGGCGGTCACGATGTCGCACATGACACCCTTCATTGCATCGATGAAGCTGTCGTGAAAGCCGCGCGCGACGCTGGGTATGATCCGCGATGTTTCCGCGACGATCGGCGCCATGCGGCCCGCCGCGGACAGCACGCAGGCATCGTAGACGATGACCATGGCTTGCCTGACGCGGTCTTCGTGCCCGAGACTGACGTCGTTTGCGACCTGCCGCATCTGCTGCGCGCTGGCAGTCAGGCCTTGCGTGATTGACGCGATGAACAGATGTTCCTTGGATGCGAAATGGTGATAAAGCGAAGCCTTGCCCAAACCTGACGCCGCCGCGATCGCGCTCATGGACGTGGCGGCATAGCCATGGGTCAGGAAATGATCGATGGCAACTGCGACGACGGCCGACTTTGTGTTGGCCTGATCGGCTGCGTCGATTTTCGGCATTGCAATTTCCCTGATTTGGGTAAACTTATCGACCGACCGGTCGGTCTGCTTACTGGGATATGATGTAATATGAATGGCACGATCACAAGGTTGCATCGGTGCTGCACAATGATCTTTCTGTGCGGGGCCGCTGTCATCGCGGCGCCTGCAAGTGCGCAGGATCTGGCCCCCTCCGGCATCGCGAAACCGGTCACGTCGGTCAAGCTGACCAGCCCGGCGCAGGACGCGCAGCAGGCCAGCCGCACGTTCTTTGGACGGATCGCCGCACGCGAAACCGTCGATTTGAGCTTTGAGGTCGGCGGCCATCTTGTCGAGCTGCCCGTGACCGAAGGCAAGCCGGTCACACGCGACGAGCTGATCGCGCGGCTGGAGCTGGGGCCGTTTGAACGGGCTGTGGAACGTGCGCAGGTCGATTTGGAACAGGCCACTCGCGCAGTCGAACGCGCCGAGACGCTGGCGCAGCAAAGCGTCGGGTCGCAAGTGCAGGCCGAAGATGCGCGCAGCGCCCGCAACACCGCCGACATCGCGCTGAGAGAGGCGCAGGCTGCGTTGGAGGATGCGACCCTGACCGCACCCTTCGATGGTCTGGTGGCGCAGCGGATGACCCCCAATTTTGCCAATGTCAGCCCCGGCCAGCCCATCGTGCGGTTGCATGACATGTCCGAAATCCGGGTCGAGATTGACGTGCCGGAACGCCTGTTTCAGGCGACCGACCCCGCCGCAGTCGTCTGGACCGGCGCGCTGCCGCAGGTGGTTGATCCGATCCCGCTCCAGATCGTGGAATACGACGCGCAAACCTCCAGCGTGGGGCAGACGTTCCGGGTCAGTCTGGCACTGCCGGACCTCGACTTCGCTACACTGATCCCCGGCGCAACCATGAGCGTGACAGCGACCGTCCCGGTGGACACGGCGGACGGAGTGCTGCTGCCTGCGACGGCGATCCTGCCGGGGGCTGACCGCAAGCCGCAGGTAATGATCTATGCGGATGGGCAGGTGCGGGCCGTGCCGGTCGAGGTGGTATCCGACACCGGCACCGACCTGCGTGTGATCGGTCTGCCCGAGGGCGCACAGGTCGTGGCGGTGGGGGGGCATCTGCTGACCGACGGCCAGGAAGTGCGTCCCTACCTTGGCCTTTCGGTCCAGGAATGACATCGTGAAGATCGCCCGCATCGCCATCGAGCGCCCGCTTTACACCTGGTTGTTGATCCTGTTCTGCCTGCTGGGCGGGGCGGCTGGCTATTTGTCCGTGGGCAAACTGGAAGACCCGGCCTTTACGTTGAAATCGGCCCTTGTCATTACGCCCTATCCCGGTGCCAGCGCAGCCGAGGTCGCGACTGAGGTGTCCGAGGTCATCGAGGCCGCGGTTCAGCAGATGGACGAGATCAAGACCGTCACGTCGCGCAACAGCCCCGGCCTGTCTGTGGTCGAAGTCGAGGTGCGCGATACCTTCGGTCCCGATCTGCTGCCGCAGGTCTGGGACGATCTGCGCGACCGCGTGTCAGATGCGACCGGCGATTTGCCGTCGGGCGTGCGGCCGTCCATGGTCAACGACGATTTCGGCGACGTTTACGGCATCTACTACGCCATTACCGCTCCCGGTTTCACCGACGCCGAGGTCTGGGAAATCGCAAGCTACATCAGGCGCGAGGTGCTGGCCGTCGACGGTGTGGCGAACGCGGCGCTGTCGGGACTGCCGCAAGAGGCGATCTTTGTCGAACCCGACAGCCGCGCGCTGGCCAATCTGGGCGTCGATCCGCGCGTCATCCAGCAGGCCATCGGTGGGGCCAATGCGGTCGTGGCCACCGGCACGGCCGCATCAGGCACCCGCGATCTGCGGATCGATGCACCTTCGGGCGACGATTCCGTCAGCGATATCGCGGGCCTGAGTTTCGGCGCGCAGGGCGAGGTCCTGAACCTGCTGGACATCGCCAGCGTGACCCGCGAACGGGTCGAGAGCCCGGACCATATCCTGCGCTTTGACGGCGCACCTGCCTTCACCCTTGGCATCGCAGGTCTTGCCACGCGCAACATCGTGACCGTTGGCTACGCGGTCGAGGATCGTCTGGATGCGATCGCCACGATCCTGCCCGCTGGGGTGACAATCCACCCGATATATGAACAGCACCTTGTGGTCGATGCGGCAACCAAGGGGTTCCTTGTGTCGCTGGCCCTGTCCGTGGCCGTTGTTATCGCTGTGCTGGCGCTGTTCATGGGGTGGCGCGCATCCATCGTCGTTGGCGTGTCGTTGCTTGTGACGGTTGTTGCCACATTCTTCTTCATGAACCTCTGGGGAGTTAAGGTCGAACGCATCAGTCTGGGTGCGCTGATCATCGCGATGGGCATGCTGGTCGACAACGCCATCGTCGTCGCCGAAGGCATGCAAATCGAGATGCGGCGAGGACGCCGTGCCGCCGACAGCGCCGAAGAGGTCGCGTCCAAGACGCAGATCCCGCTGCTGGGTGCCACGATCATCGGCATCATGGCCTTTGCCGGCATCGGCCTGTCGCCGGATGCGACGGGGGAATTCATGTTCTCTCTATTCGCGGTGATTGCCATTTCGCTCATGCTGTCATGGCTGATCGCGATTACGGTCACACCGTTGCTGGGCAGCTACCTGTTTCTCACCGGCGGTCTGGCCGACGGAGAAGACCCCTACGATGGCCCGATCTTTCGCGCCTATGGCAGCCTTGTGCGGGGCGCGTTGCGGGTCCGGTGGTTGGTGATCCTGGCATTGATCGGCACGACCATGGCCTGCTTTGGTGCGTTTGGCATGGTCAAGCAACAGTTCTTTCCGCCCGCTTCGACCCCGATTTTCTACCTCAACTACAAGGCGGCACAGGGCACATCCGTCTGGCAGACATCCGAAGATTTGGCTGTCGTGGAAGAATGGCTGGCCGGGCGCGGCGACGTCGTGTCGGTGCTGTCGTCGGCTGGGCAAGGTGCCGAACGCTTCATCCTGACCTACGACCCGAAGCCGGTGGACGGGTCTGTCGGCCAGCTTGTGATCCGCGCGACCAGCTACGAGGCGATCCCGCCCCTGCGGCGCGATCTGGACCTGTTCGTCGCGGAAAACCTGCCTTGGGCTGAAACCCGCAGCGAACAGATCATCTTTGGCCCGCCGGTGGGCGCGGACATAGAGGCGCGATTTACCGGGGCCGACCCCGACGTGCTGCGCGCTCTCGCGCTGGAGGCGGAGGACATCCTGCGCACCGCGACGCCCCTGCTGCACACCGAACGCACCGACTGGCGCGAGCGCGAGCTTATGACGCGCCCGGTCTTTGCCGAGGCGCGGGCGCAGGCGGTTGGCATCACCCGCGCGGATGTCGGCAGTGCCATCGCATTGGCTACAGACGGCTTGCAATCGGGGTTCTACCGCGAACGCGACCGGCTGATCCCGATCATCCTGCGCACTCCGCGCGCAGAGGTGGCGGACGGCGAATTGCGCGACCTGCTGGTCTGGTCGCCCGCGCTTCAGGATTATCTGCCGCTGGAACAGGTGATCGGCGGCTTCTCGGTCTCGGCGCGCGACACGCTGATCGAACGGCGCGACCGTGTGCCGACGATCTCCGTGCAGGCCAACGTGATCGACGGCGTGACACCTCCCACCGTATTCGCCACCGTGCGCCCCCTGATCGAGGCGATGCCCCTGCCGGCAGGATACGCGCTGGAATGGGGCGGAGAGTTCGAAAGCGCGGGTCAGGCGCAGGCGTCCCTGGGGCGGCAGATGCCGCTGGCATTCGGCACTATGCTGTTGATCACGATCCTGCTGTTCGGGCGTCTGCGACAGGCTGCGGTGATCTGGACGATCGTGCCAATGGCAGTGAATGGGGCCGCTCTCGGCCTGCTTTTTACCGGTCAAGCGTTCAGCTTTACTGCGCTTTTGGGCCTACTGTCGCTTTCAGGCATGCTGATCAAGAACGCGATCGTGCTGGTCGAGGAAATCGATCTGCAAAAGGCCGAAGGTCTGCCGCAAAGCCGCGCCATCGTGGTGGCCTGCGTCAGCCGTCTGCGTCCCGTGGTCCTGGCAGCCGGGACGACAATCCTTGGAATGATCCCGCTGCTGTGGGACGCGCTGTTCGCGTCGATGGCGGTGACGATCATGGCCGGTCTGGGATTTGCCACGATCCTGACGCTGATCGGTGTGCCTGTGTTCTATCAGACCTATTTCCGCCGTGAACGGCAGGCAGAGGCGCAAAGGCAGACCGATCAGGGCCTTTCATCTAATGCGTTGCCCCTGCGTGCTGCCGCAGATTGATGACACACCTCCAGAAGAATCAGCCCTTGGCCGCTTTGACACCCCGGCTTTATTGCCGACTGGGACGACTTGATACGTAAGCATCCGGCGTAGGCCGTGGTCATGCGGCGCGTTGGCGCTCCGATGGCTGCCAATTCCATGGGAGAAGGTCCGGCACGC
>NZ_APKE01000044.1 GCF_009835145.1 Profundibacterium mesophilum KAUST100406-0324
AGAGCAAAAGTGGACGACTTTTGCGCCGCCCGCCCCGGCAAAATACCGGCGCTACCGTGGCCTAATTTGCAACCGCCCTATACACACCTCGCCAAAAGTGCGTTCGGTCAGAGCCGTTTCATTCGCTCCGGACGTGCCGCCAAACGCGATGGTGGGCGAGGCGATGCGCCGCTCCTGGAAGGCGCGTTCCTCCGCGGCGCGGCGCTCCAGCTCGGCCATGCGCCGGGCTTCTTCCTCGCGGCGCAGTCGCTCTTGCTCGCGTGCGCGCAGCTCATCTTCCGTGGGGCCCGCTGGGGCGGGTTGCGGTCGGCTGGCCTCGAGTTGGGCCAATTCCAGATCCATGCGGAGTTGTTCAAGACTTCGATCCCGCGCCGTCAGTTCGTCCTGAAATCGTTGCTGTGCTGCTTCCGAGGCGGCTTGTAGCGCCGCGATCTGAGCAGTCAGCGCGTCAATTGCCTCTGCGGCGGCGGTGTCTTCCTCGACAACTGGTTCAGGGGCGTTGCGCAACTCCTCGATCTGGGCCTGCAGGGCGGTGATCTGCGCCAGAAGCTCCGCGTTGGGCTCGACTGGATCCGGTCCGACAAACACAACCTCGGGCTCGGGCGGGGGCAAGGTCTCGATGGCGCCAAAGCCGTCCCCCTCGTTTTGGAAGACGTCCGGGGTGGCCGTCGGCAAGGCTTCCTCTTCGTCGGGCTGTGAGAGGAGATAAAGCAGGGCACCACCCGCGCCGATGACGAGGACCACGACCAGCGCGAGAAGGGGCGACCGGCGCTGCGCCGCTATGGGGGCGCGGGCACTGCCTTTCTCAAGGGCGGCGAGGCGTTTTTCCAGCTCGGTGTTCTCGGTATCGCTCATGAGGCGGCCTGCGCGGGCGGGATCGCCTCGATGCAGACCACCTCTTCGCCAAGTCGCAGGACCCATTGGCGGTTTACGCCGCTGACGCGGATCACGCCGTCTTCAGGAGTTTGCGTGTTGACCGTGCGCTCTCGGCCGCCCGCGTAGCGGAAGATCGCTGGCACAGGTGCGTTTCTCGGAAAGGCGAAATACGTGAACGTCCCGTCATCCCAGATGCGGGTTGGCGTGAACTCGGTCCGCGCGCTGGCACCGTAGTTGTAGTTCGGCGCTTGGGCGGCGATGGCCCGGGTCGGGCGCGCAGCGTCGTCAGGATAGCGGAACTGCACCACGTAGAAGGTCGGGCTGCGGACCTCCTGGACGTTGAAATAGTAGCTGCGCCTGTTCGTGTAGACGGTCACATTGGTATGGACGCCGCGCGCGACGGGCTTGATCGCAAAGGCCTGACCGGCCGGCACGCCATCGATCTCGAAGCCCTCGGTGTCGCCCGCGATGATCGAGCGAATGCTTTCACCCTCACCGAATTCGACCGTGGTCACATGGGTAAGCGAGACGCTGAGGCGGTAGACCTGACCTTCTTGATATGTTGCCAGCCGCACGCGGCTGTCATTTGGACCACCGCGCGGGATCGCTTCGGCAAAGGCAAGGGCAGGCAGCAAAACAAATATGGCAGCAACAAAGAACTTATTGATCAAACTAATTCTCCAATCTGTCGGAGCGGATGGAATATTCGAGGACGGTGAAGCCGAATGGATTGGTCCAGACCTCATCGATGGAGCGGCGGGTCTCCGGGCGGAACTCGAAGAGAAGCGTCGCAGTGAAGAGGCCGGTCTGGGTGCCGTTAATAGACGTCAGGCGCTTGCGCAGGCGGACCGTCGCGCGGTTGGTTCCGATCCGGTTGATGCTAAGGATTTCCACGTCGAGCCGAGCATTGGGGCCATAGACCGTCGGCGGGTAATTCTCGTTGGCGCTGTTCCAGATCTGGCGCAGCCCGCTCTCGGCAGCTCCGTCCGAGCGGCGCAGGACGCTGCGGATGCGCAGATCGTTGTCGAGCTGGTTATAGACCTCCCGGTCGGTCACATAGCGGAACACCTCCGCCTCGATGATCGCTTGGTTGGCGGTGACGGATGTGGCCCCAACGGACGCCTCGGGCAGGGCAAAACCAGTGGCGGGATCATAGGGGACAACGACGGGGGGCGGGTCGACATCGAGGATCGAGACCGCCGCGGCACTCAGACAGCCGATGATACCGAAGACAAGGCCCATCAGGCCAAGGCGTTGCCAGAGCCGTTCGCGGCGCAGGGCACCGTAGACCAGTTCTTCCTCGATGATTTCTTGTTCAGTCGCCACCCGTCATGCCCCCACGATCAGTCTGCCCGGAGGTCCGGTAGCGTGAAATCCATGAAGCGCTGCTCTTCGGCGATGGTGGCGGCATCGATCACGCCGCCCGTGCCATCGCCCACCGTTTGAATCGCTTCCAGCTGCCACATCGCTACGAGGGCGATGGCTAATTCAGCTGTCACGCGCGTGTTGAGATCGACGCTTTGCTTGAGCTCTTCCATGTCGTCGATGAGCCCGACAAGGCGGTCGACCCGCTCGAGCGATTGCCCGGCATCTTCATAGCTGTTCTGGGCGGCGGCTGAGACGAGCGCGCCGGTTGTTGCCTGCGTGGCCACACGGTTGGCCCCGGGATTGCCGCTGGTGGCCATTTCCGAGAGCGTGTCTTCATCGAAGCCGAGATCGGCCAGCACCCGGTCCATCTGGGTTTCGATTTCGCCTGCGCCGGAGCCCGAGAGGCCCGAGAAATCCCCCGTCTTGATCGCCTCAATCGTGGCGAGGATGTCGCCGAATTCCTGGTCGAGCAGACCGTTCAACTCGTCTTCCATTTCCATCCGGATGATTTCGGGAAGCTCGGCAAGTCGGGTGAGCGCTTCATAGGTTCTTTGCAGCTCTGCGAGTTGATCCGTGAGTGTGGCAAGCTGTTCGCGGAGCTGCGTCAGCTGCTCGTTTTGCAGGATCTCGTCTTCGATCATCTGCCGCAGCTGCTGGATGTTTTGCGCGATGTTCTGGGTGTCGACGACCGGTACACCTTGTGCTGCGGCAGGGGGTAGGGCGCTGAACTGCAAGCCAACGCCAAGTGTCGTGGCCAAAGCTGTCCTCAAGAGCAGATGTCCCATCATTCAATCTCCCTGATCGTAAAATCCATGAACGCGCCTTCGGCCATGCGAGCGCTGGCCTGGGCTAGCTCTTCGGCGGAGAGAACGCGGGTACGGGCTGCTTGAAGCCGGATGCGCGCGGCCACGAGGCGCACGAGTTCGGCGCGGGCATAGGTGTTGAGTGCGACGCTCTCCTGCACGTCCTCGGTTTCGGAAATCCGTTCAACGATATCGCGGATGCGCAGGGCGGCTTGGCGGATCGCGGCTGGTGAGTTGCTGCCATAAAAGGCCGCCCCATGACCCGTGAGCGAGAGGTTGGCATTGGCGAGAAGCGCCGGATCGATCGTGCCAAGCGCATCGATCCCGCCGATACGGCTTAGATAGAGATTGTAGCGCTCCGGGATCACCTGGACGTAGTGCTGGGTCTCTCGGAAGGGGGGTACGCCGCCATACTCGAAAACCCGGCCGGGTCCGGCGTTATAGGCCGCGAGGGCGTTGATGATGTTGCCATCGAATGTGTTGAGCTGGGTCGCGAGATAGCGCCCAGGCATGATCTGGGTGAGACCATAGGCGCCGACGGGAGACCGTGCCCCGATCGTAAACCGGCTTTCCTGCCAGATCAGCGCTTGCAGCAACGCGCGCCACTGGACGGGCGAGAGCCCTGCGCGGCCAACACCCGCAAAGCCGCTGGTCTCCTGGGCTACCCGGATGATGAGCTGCTCGATGTTCTCAGACGCATCCCCGAACATCTGCGCACCGCCGGGATTGGGATCGATTTCTCCCGTGCCATAGACGGCTTCCACGGCGCGGTCGGGATCGCCGCTGCCGCTTTCCAGCCCCGAGACCATGGCGGGCAGGCCCTGACCGCCGAAGCTGGTCTGGGCGGAGGGTTTCCAGCTGCTCCCGTTCGATCTCGGCGATGAGTTCGCGCACTGCAAGCTTGTCGGCCTGAACAGCCAAGTCTGCCTCGCGATCGCCTGTCTCGACGATGTCACGCGCGGTCAGCCCACTGTCATTGGTCGGCACGCCTTGAGACAAGGCGAGACCGGGCAGCAGGCAAAACAGGCGCAACGGGTGCCGTGGACGCCAGAAATGTGAAGCAGTTCGCCTGCGGCTCCCGGTACTGGGTGCAGGAGGCCAGCGCGCCGAGTGCAGCCAAAGCGATAAGAATACGGATCATGAAAGCCTCCAGAAGTCCGGGCGGTCGCGGTAGTCGGCGCCGACGAGCGCCTCGCCCTTTTCCATGCCGCCAAGGATCGTGAGATTGGGCCCAAGGGCGCTCAGATCGGCATCGACGACGATTGAGCCCTGATCGTCGCGGATCAGTGCGAGGCGGCTGTTGCTGCCCGTGTTGAGAAGGACGTCGAGCTCCTTCTCCGTGAGGTTCAGCATGGCGTAGTCCGCAGGCTGCGCGCGGATATTGGGCAGCAGGATCTGCGTCGGCACGGCTTCGACGATGGTCTTGCCGGTCCGGGTGCGCTCAAGCTGGCTTGCATATTGCGTCATCATCACCGCGACGGTGTTCTGCTTGCGCGCAGTCACGAGCCAGTTCGACAACCGTTCGGCGAAATATGCGTTGTGGAGCGCCTTCCAGGCCTCGTCGATCACGATGATGGTGGGACGGCGGTCCTCGATCTCGCGCTCGACCCGGCGGAAAAGATAGGACAGGACCGCCATCCGTTCCTTGTCGGCCTCGCTGTCGAGAATGCCGGTCAGATCGAAGCCCACGACATCGCCCTTGAGCGAGAACGTGTCCTCGAGGCTCTGCCCGAAGATCCAGCCGTAGCGGCCGTCTTCGGTCCACTCCAGCAGGCGCTGGTGCAGATCGCCGCCGTCATCGGTGGACACAAAAAGCGATGCGAAATCCCGCCAGTTCCGCAGGGCCGGATTGGTGGCCTGGGCATTCTGGCGCACGACTTCCTGGATGCGGTTGGTCTGCGCCGGGGTCAGGGGCTTGTCGGCGCGGTAGAGCAGGGTTGTGAGCCAATCCGGCGCACCGCCATCTCCATGCCAAGACGGTAATCGAAGACGAAGATCCGCGCCCCTGCGCGACGGGCCTGGGTCATCAGAAAGGCCGACAGCACCGATTTGCCAGACCCGGGCCGCCCCATGATCAGGGTATGGCCGCTGGTCGGTTCTTTGTCGGGCGATCCCTGCTCGTGATAGGAAAACCGGTAGGCGCTCTGCTCCGGCGTGGGCAAATATGTGACGACCCGGCCCCAGGGGGTAAGTGCTGCAGGTTTGCCGAGCTGTGTCCGGTGGAAGGCCGCAAAATCCGCGAAGTTGCGGTTGGTGACGGCGCTGGCGCGGCTGAGGTAATGCGCCTTGGCCGCGACCCGCTCGCCAATCATCTTCACGCCTTCGGTTGCGGCGGCGTTCACGATCTCGGCGCTGAGGGTTTGCAGTTCTTCGAGCGTGTCGCAAAAGAGCGTCACGACCATGTGGTGCTCGCCGAAGCTTTGGCGCTTGGCCTCGAGATCATCGGCGGCGATGTCGAGGGCTTCCAGGAGCGAGAGGGCTGCGTCCTGGCTGGCCTGCATCTGGCGCTTTTGCCGCTTGATGCGGCCCGCCATGAGGTTCGAATTGATCGGCGTGAAGGAGTGCGTCACGATCATGTCGACCGGCAGGTTCAGCATGTCGAACATGGTGCAGCAGGTGCCTTCGGAATATTCCCCGATGGTGAAACTCTTGCCGTAGCGATGGCCCACGACACCTTCGGAAAGCTCGAAATGGTCGCCCTGGAACGTCACGCGGGTATTGGCGACGTTGACGGACAAAAAGCCGTAGGTGTTGGCCGGGTAGAGCGGCAGCTCGGTGCCCGTGTTGAGCGCGCCCAGAAACCCCAGCAGCTCGCCTGATGCGGCCGAGAGGAGCCGCGGCTTGAGCTCGGTGAGGCCGGACAGGAAGACGTTCACGGCCTCGCCCAGGCGCTGCAGGCGTTTGCGGGTCTCCTCTCTCAGCCGGTCCGGCGCGCTGCGGTTGAGGAACGGCAGGAGACTTTTCGGAGGCGGGCGGTGAATGACGGTGAGCGTCAGCGTCTTGTCGCGCAGCCCGCTGGTCTCGAGTTTCGCGCGCCAGCGCCGGTCCACCTCGCCTGCGAAGCTGTCCTCACGGATCGGGTCGAGATCAGGTTTGATGGCCTTGGAGACCTTGTGGACGTAATAGCTGAATTCCGGCCCGAGCTGCGCGACGATGCGGGCAAAAAGTGCCGTCACCTTGTCGAGATAGGCATCGTCGGTCGTGTAGCTGTTGATCCCCTCGAGCCGGATGCAGCGGAAGAGTTCGTTCACCCGTGTCCGCACGGTCTGGTCGTCGACGAGG
>NZ_APKE01000045.1 GCF_009835145.1 Profundibacterium mesophilum KAUST100406-0324
TCCATCAGAATGCTCCTATCTCTCCACCGATGCCCGCAACAATAGCTGCGGTTTGGCGGGAAGGCAGTTCATCCCATTAGGTCAAGAAGCTTCTTGAGCTTGGCGTTCTCCTCCTCCAGTGCCTTCAGCCGCTTGGCCTCCGACACCGTCATGCCGCCGAACTTGGCCCTCCAGTTGTAGAAGGTGCCTTCCGACATGCCGTGCTGCCGGCACAGGTCAGCACACTTCGCGCCTGCCTCCTGCTCGGCAAGGATGCCCCCTCCCGGCAGCATTCTGCGAATGCGCCTGCCGGGCAGTGGATGATCTGTTCGTCCGTAAATCTCGTTCGCTTCATTGTCCGTCCTCAGCTTGAGCCGGACTCTAATCAACGGTGGAGGAAAAATCCCGTGGCAGGTCACCCCCCTTATTCGACCTTCATGCAGGCATTGGCAGCAGCCTGCAAACTGCCCTCCTGCCGAACGGCGAAACCATGACCATTTTTCTCAAAACGACTAATCGATCGTGGCGTCCAGAAAATATCTCTTTTCTCCTACTGTCCCAGCCACTCAACATTCAAAGCGTGAAAGCTCACTCAAACACAACGATGATGAACCTGTGAGTTTACCGCCAAGGCGAACGACCTTCGATTAAAAATGCGTCATGCCGCACCTGAACGATGAATTTGTCGTCAGTTACACGAAAAGAAAGTGGGCCGGAGTGCGTGATCCGAGGGCAGTCTTGACGCACTCACAGGATGCTTCGGAATATCGGGATGCAGGATGTCTAGGGTTCCGCCGCACAAGGGTCAGGTCCGAGAGATATCGTCAATCCGGCAAATTCCGGTGCGATACACGGCGGGGAAAAATCCCGGGAGGCTACTGCGCCGGTTTGACCCGCGCGCCGCATCCGTTCTCTACGCGGTCATTCCATGAATACAAACTTAATGGAGACCGAAATGAACAAGCTGATTTGCACTACCGCTCTTGTCGTGAGCCTTGCCACTGGCGCCCAAGCCGAGGCCAAAACTGATTTCAAACTCGCCTGGTCGATCTATGCCGGCTGGATGCCGTGGGGCTACCTGTCCGACAGCGGAATCATGGATAAATGGGCCGAGAAATACGGTATCACGGTCGAGATCACGCAGATCAATGACTACGTCGAATCGATCAACCAATATACGGCCGGTCAGTTCGACGGCGTATCGGCCACGAATATGGATACCCTCTCAATCCCAGCAGGCAGCGGTGTTGACACGACTGCGCTAATCGTCGGCGACTATTCCAACGGCAACGATGCGGTCATTCTGAAGGGCGATGGCGACCTGACGACGCTTGCTGGCATGTCCGTAAATCTCGTGGAACTCTCGGTCTCTCACTATCTGCTAGCGCGGGCGCTGGATACTGCAGGGCTGTCTGAATCCGATTTGGCCGGCGTCGTGAACACGTCCGATGCCGACATGGTTGCCGCCTTCGCCACCAATGACATTCAGGCTGTGGTGACTTGGAACCCCTTGGTGTCGACAATCATGGAGGACCCCGTCGCGACCAAATTGTTCGACAGCTCAGACATCGCCGGCGAGATTATCGACCTGATGGTCGTGAACACGCAAACGCTGGCAGACAATCCTGATTTTGGCAAAGCTGTTACGGGGGCATGGTATGAAGTCATGAGTCTGATGGCCGCTGGGGATGAGGAAGCGCTGACCGCGATGGCAGAAGCCTCCGGCACCGATCTGGCGGGCTACAAGTCGCAGTTGGACGCAACTCAGATGTTCTACGATCCGGCCGAGGCAGTTACCTTCACTTCCGACGCTGCCCTGTCTGAGACAATGACCAATGTCGCGGAGTTCCTATTCGACAAGGGCATTCTCGGCACCGGCGCGCCATCGGCGGACTTCGTCGGCGTCGCCTATCCGGGAGATGTCACCAGCGGGGACGCGAACAACGTGATGTTCCGCTACGACACGACCTACATGCAGATGGCCGCTGATGGCGCGCTGTGATCTGACTCAGCGCGCTTAGGGAATTCCGCAATGCGGATCATCAACATCAGGCCAAGCCGACCGACGGTCGTCGTCTTGGCGCTGCTGCCTTTCGTGGCGATCTTTATCGCCTACACGGTCGCGTCCGATATCCGTTTGGCGGCAAACCCCGCTGATAAGCTGTTGCCGGCACCGGAGACGGTGATGGAGACCGCAGGGCGGCTAGTCACGGAGGCCGACCGGCGCAGTGGTGACATTCTGTTCTGGCAGGACACATGGGCCAGTCTGCAACGGCTGTTGCTTGGTGTTGGCATCTCCTCTGCCATCGGGCTTGTCTTCGGTCTTTTGATTGGCTTGCTGCCGGTGGCACGTGCGCTGTTGGCACAGGTCGTGGCCGTGATTTCGATGATCCCGCCACTGGCGCTGCTGCCGATCCTGTTCATTGTCTTTGGTTTGGGCGAATTGTCCAAGGTTGTGCTGATTGTTATCGGCACCCTACCTTTCCTGATCCGCGACCTGTCCCAGCGGGTGCTGGAAGTGCCACAGGAATTGGTCGTCAAGGCGCAGACGCTTGGTGCGTCTACATGGGTCATTGCGGTCCGCGTGGCTCTGCCACAATTGATGCCGCGCCTCATTCAGGCGGTGCGCCTGTCGCTTGGCCCCGCATGGTTGTTCCTGATCGCGGCAGAGGCGATTGCAGCGGATGCGGGCCTTGGCTACCGGATTTTTCTAGTGCGCCGCTACCTCGCGATGGATGTGATCCTGACCTATGTCATGTGGATCACGCTGCTGGCCTTCCTCATGGACTGGGCGCTGCGCAGCCTGTCGCGCCGCACCTTCCCTTGGGCGGAGGACGGCTTGTGACCTACGTCCGCGTCGAGAACCTGTTCCAGAGCTATGGCCGTCGCCCGATCATCGAACGCGTCAACGTCGATGTCGCCGAAGGCGAATTCATTTCCATCGTCGGCGCCTCAGGCTGCGGTAAATCGACATTCCTGCGGCTTATGCTGGCGCAGGAAACACCAACACGCGGCCAGATTAGTATTAATGGTGCTAATCCCGCCCGCGAGCCGGGACTGGACCGGGGGATCGTGTTTCAACGGTATTCCGTCTTTCCTCATTTGACAGTGCGCGACAACATCGTCGCGGGGGAAAGCTTTCGGCGCGGCTGGGGTAGGTTCTGGGGTGCTGAACGTCGTGCAGCACTGGCCCGAGCCGACGAGACGTTGGCCCGCATCAGTCTGGATCATGTGGCAGACCAGTATCCTGCTACCCTGTCAGGTGGCATGCAGCAACGTCTGGCCATTGCGCAGGCCCTGGTAGCCAAGCCATCGGTGCTGCTGTTGGACGAACCTTTTGGCGCGTTGGACCCCGGCACGCGCCTCCAGATGCACGATTTCCTGACCGAATTGCGCGCCCAGGCCGCGATGACGGTTTTTATGGTCACCCACGATCTGGCAGAGGCCTTCAAGCTGGGTGACCGTGTGCTGGTGTTCGACAAGGTGCGCTGGGACCCGCAGGACCCGAACCTTCACGGCGCCACCATCACCTACGATTTCGATGCCCGCCATGGCGGCATCCCGTTTCAAACCCTCAAGGAGAAAACCAATGTTCCATACCCCGCGTGACCGGTCGCGTTCGCACAATCCGCGCGACATGCGCCATGATGCGCGCCGCCACCACCATCCCGATCTGTCGCAACTGCGCGGCTGGAAGGCGATGCAGGACGAAGCCGGACTAGCGAGTTCCGGCTGGGAGCAGGAAAAGAAATGGGCGCTGCGTATGGGTCTGACCGGTGCGGACAGCATCGAGGACAAGTCGATCCCGACCTTCGCGCGGGGGGAGCTGCCGCATTACGCTGGCATCAATACCTTCCTGAAAGCACCCTACGCCGAGGACGTGACAGAGGTCGGCGACTATGACGCCACCGTGCTGGGCATCCCGTTCGACGGCGGCACGACCTACCGTGCAGGCACCCGGTTCGGCCCGCAGGGGGTACGCAAGATTTCTGCACTTTATACGCCCTATAACTACGAAATGGCTGTCGATCTGCGCGAACAAATGACTCTGTGCGATGCAGGTGACGTGTTCACGATCCCCGCAAACATCGAAAAATCCTTCGACCAGATCAGCCGCGCGGTCAGCCACGTCGCCTCCTCGGGCAGCTTGCCGATCATGATCGGCGGCGACCATTCCATCGGCTTTCCCTGCCTGCGCGGAATTGCAGAATGCACCAGCAAGAAGATTGGCATCATCCACTTTGACCGCCATGCCGACATCCAGGAAAAGGACCTGGACGAACGGATGCACACCACGCCGTGGTTCCACGCGACCAACATGCCGAACGTGTCGGCCAAGAACCTCGTTCAGATCGGCATCGGCGGCTGGCAAGTGCCTCGCGACGCGGTGAAGGTCGCCCGCGACCGCGAGACGAACATTATTACCATGGGCGACATGGAAAAGATGGGCATCGACCGCACCGCCGAGATGGCGCTGGAAATGGCTTGGGACGGTGTCGACATGGTCTATTTGTCGTTCGACATCGACAGCATTGATTGCGGCTTTGTGCCCGGCACCGGCTGGCCGGAACCGGGCGGTTTCCTGCCGCGCGAGGCCTTGGGCCTTGTATCCAAGGTGGCCGCAGAAGGCATCTGCGGCATGGAACTGGTCGAGGTCGCACCGCCCTATGACCAGTCGGAGATCACCGCCCTGATGGGCACCCGCGTGATCGTGGACGTGCTGGGATCACTGGTCGCCTCTGGCAAGATGGGTGCGCACAAGCGGCACATGGACAAACCCGTCACGATCCCGCACGGGCAATTCGAAGGAAAGCGGTGGTCCAATGCCTCACGATAATGCACCGGGTCATCATCACCACGAGGACAGCCACGGGCACACACACGACCATAGTGATGGGCACGCACACGCGGGGCACAACCACAGCCACGCCGCCGATCACCTGCACAGCCACCTGCAAGAGGCGGACACCGCCGCCGAACTGCACGTCCTGACGACGCAGTTTATTGACGGTTTTACAGCCGCAAAAGACAAGATGTCCTACCTGCGGATCGCCGGTGTGCCGCTCGAGATTGCGGCCCCCGATGGCGGTCCGACAATGAAACTTGTGGACGTGAAACTGACGACCGAATGGCAGGTCGGCACCGCGTCTCCGTCGTTCGGGTCGCGCGAACTCAGCTATTTGCCCTACCCAGGCCCGATGGTGACGGAACGTACGAACATGGGCCTCGTCTATGTCTCGCTTGACGCCAAGCACGTCACCGATCTGCGCAGCTTTTTGCAAAACCACTCTGCCTCCCGAAAGGACCATGCATGAAATACGTTCTAACCTTGATTGCCCTCACCGCCGCCAGCCCCGCGGCGGCTCATGGTATCACGCCGATCCACGCCGGCTCTCCCGCGCCTTTGATTGCGGGAGTCGTGGTGCTGGCGGTCGCGGCGGCGCTCGCACGTCTTCGTCGGCACGCCGCCTGACGATCTGCACCGGTTCGGTACCTACTGGGCCGGTGCAAGTGCTTTTCTAGCTTAGGAGTCAGCGATCCTACCTGTTGCGGTCAGCAAGATCCGGTCGACATGCCAAGCTATAGTGTTTAGCGCCCAGAAATTTGGCGCATTTGTGACGGCCGGTTGACCGTGTGAGGTGTTTCGCGCAATGCTGAGGCTAAGTGCCTAACGCATATCGCAGCCCTGCAGTTCACTCAATTCGTCGGGTCCCAGCCAACGTCCGCTACTCGCTTTCCTCAACGAATGCGACATCACCATCAGTTGAGATTTTACGTGGGCAGCGAATGGTAGCTTCGTCCCGCACAGCCGACATCGCGGGCGACAACACTACCACCGCAGATTTCTGCGAGGGCATTCGTCTGTTGAGAACCGTTGCACTCGGGATCATGCGTGGTTCTTCAACACATACGGTAAGGGCTTGACCATTCTGTTTGGCCCTTTTCACGTTCGACACTATGTTCTTTGGTAATCAACTGATGACCTGCTCCCCTGCGAGTCCTCGTTTATAGGTTAGCTCTGTTCAGGGTTTGGTCGTTTTCAGCCCGTTGGTTTGAATAGGTCCGTGTTCTGTGGACGCCTTCTTCACTAATTTTGAGGCAAGGAGGCCATGATGAGCAGCAACAATTCAGCGACGA
>NZ_APKE01000046.1 GCF_009835145.1 Profundibacterium mesophilum KAUST100406-0324
CCATCAGAATGCTCCTATCTCTCCACCGATGCCCGCAACAATAGCTGCGGTTTGGCGGGAAGGCAGTTCATCCCATTAGGTCAGACAGAAAACGACAATTAGCGGTTGGGCAAGGGGCGTTGCGCCCGCCTTCGGCGCGGCACCGGCGCCGCGGCTCTTCTCCGCAGATGGCTTTTCGTTCTTCCCGTGCCCGGCGCCCTCACCTGTGGAGGCACGCCGATGCGGGCCGCGCCTGCGCCGCGGCAGGATCAATGGCCCAGAACGGTCACTCCGGGCATGGCGGCGATGCGCTCCACGTCCCGGTCGTAATCCTCGGTCAGCTGGGCGACCAGTTGCGCGGTCCAGCCCGGCAGGTCGAGCTCGACCTCGATCTCCTCGTCGATGCCGTATTTGTCGAGGAAGGCGGCGGCGACGCGGCGCTGCATCTCGGTGCTCTTTGGCGGGCGGTTGCGCATGTAGCGCCGCAGCCGGCCCATCCCCTCCTGCGACATGATCGGGCGCAGCATGTCGAGCTCGCCGTTCAGCGGCAGCCCGTCCGGCAGGCCAGTCAGCGCGCAGAGCACCGCCGGCCAGATCAGCGGCGCGTCCTCGTGGCACCATACCGTCACCGGCGCATCGGGGCAGGCCTCGCGCAAGCGGGCGATCATGTCGGACCATGACAGGCCCGCGGGATCGCCGTCCACGAATGCCATCAGGTCGCTCTGCACGCTCGCCTGCGAATAAAGGTCCGGCACGAATGTCGCGGGGTTGGCGATCGCGAGGTGGAACGAGACGGGATGGTCGGGAAAAAGCGCGCGCAGCCATGCCGCCTTGTGGGTCTTGTGATAGAGGCGTCCGCCGGCGATCGACTGGCCCGGCGCCGAAAGGAAATTCTTGTTCGACAGGATCAGGCGTTCGGGATCGGCGCCCTCGAGGATCGTCTCGAGAAGCGCGTCCTGCATTTCCTCGTTGGCCCGTGCCCCGCGCAGACGCGTCGCGATATCGCGCAGCAGCGCCCTGTAACGACCGGCCGGCGGCGCCACGATGCCGAAACCGGCAAGCTGATCGCGATTTCGCCCCAGTGACTTCAGAAGACGGTCTTCATCGGTGCAATGGGCGCCGATGTGAAAGGCGATTTCCATCTGATCTTCCGGCCGGTCTGCACTGGCATTCAGCATAGCTGTCTGTTCTGGACAGGGGAACCGGATTTGGCTATGGCGGCGCAGATGATGACCGACAAAATCGCTCGGATACCAAGGCCGCGTCGCTGGCCGGCTCAACTCGATCGCTGGTCGCTCGGGGCGGCGGCGATCGCGATCCTTGTTCTTTTGCCCATCCTGGCGGTCCTCGCGCTTGCCGCGCGGCCGGGCGAGCCGATCTGGGCCCATCTTCTGAGCACCACGCTGCCGCGCTACTTCGGCAACACGGTGATCTTGATGCTGGGGGTGGGGCTGCTTGCCGCGGTCGCGGGCACGGTCACCGCCTGGCTGGTGGTGATGTACCGCTTCCCCGGCCGGGCGGTGTTGCAATGGGCGCTGCTCTTCCCGCTGGCGATCCCGGCCTATGTCGGCGCCTACGCGCTGGTCGATTTCCTCGAATATGCCGGTCCGGTGCAGACCGCGATGCGTGCGCAGTTCGGCTGGGCCGACGGGCGCGACTACTGGTTTCCCGACATCCGCTCGCGCGGTGCGGCGATCATCGTCCTCGCGGCCTCGCTCTATCCCTATGTCTACCTGCTGGCGCGGGCGGGCTTTCGCGAGCAGGCGGGATGCACCTTCGACGTGGCCCGGGCCCTCGGGGCCGGGCCGCTGGCGCGCTTCTGGCGGGTTGGCATGCCCCTCGCGCGCCCGGCGATCGCCGCGGGAACGGCGGTGGTGATGATGGAGACGGTCAACGATTTCGGCACCGTGGAGTTCTTCGGGGTGCAGACGCTGACCACCGGGATCTTCACCGTCTGGCTGGAGATGGGCAATGCCGGCGGCGCCGCGCAAATCGCCTGCGTCATCCTGATGCTGGTTCTCGTCCTCGTCACCCTCGAAAAGGTCAGCCGGCGCGGCAGCCGGTTTTACCGCCTCTCGCGCTCCGACCGGGAGAGCAGCCCGATCACGCTGGGCGGTCTGCGCGGCTGGGCGGCCTGCGCCGCCTGCGCCCTGCCGGTCGCCGTGGGTTTCGTCCTGCCGATCTCGGTCATCACCGCCCATGCGATCGAGCAGCCGGACCGCTGGGTCGATCCCGGCCTTCTCAAGGCGCTGCTCAACACCCTGACGGTCGGCGGCTCGGCGGCGGTTCTGACGGTGCTGGGGGCACTCTTCATGGTCTACGGGGTGCGCCTTGCACGCTCGCGCCTGCCGCGCCTTCTGATGCCGGTGACGACGATCGGCTACGCCGCGCCGGGGGCGGTGCTCGGTCTCGGGATCCTGCTGCCCCTCGCGGCCTTCGACAACGCGGTCGCCGATGGCATCCTGGCTGTGACCGGGCACGATCCGGGCCTGCTGCTGACCGGATCGGCGGCGGGGATCGTCCTGGCCTATTGCGTGCGCTTCTTCGCCATCGCCCAAGGTGCTGCCGATGCCGCGATGGGCCGCGTCTCCCCGAGCCTGCCGATGGCGGCGCGGGCGCTCGGGCGCACCGCCGGCGGCACCCTGCGCGGTGTCTACGTGCCGTTGATCCGCGGCTCCGTGGGCACGGCGCTGCTGCTGGTTTTCGTCGATGCCGTCAAGGAGTTGCCGGCGACGCTCCTGCTGCGGCCCTTCAACTACAACACTCTGGCCACAAGGGTCCATGAGCAGGCCTCGCTCGAGAAGATCGGCGAGGCCGCCCCGGCGGCGCTGCTGGTGATCGGGGTCGGGCTTGCGGCGGTGGCCGTGATGGCACGTGCCAACCGCGCCTGAACGGTTGCCGTCGGCGATCGAAGGCCTTATGGCAGACGCGGATGCCGGCGTAGCTCAGTTGGCCAGAGCGGCGATCTTGTAAGTCGAGGGTCGGGGGTTCGAATCCCTCCGCCGGCACCACCCTTTGCAGTCCGATGCCACGTCTAGGCAAGCAAATAAGGGCAAAACCCTAGGTTTGCCGCCTTCCTCCCGCATCCCTGACTTGCCCTGATACGCACTTTTGTGCACCTCATTACGCACGATTCCCGCATATGCGTAAAAGGGGCTATTCGGATAAGGGTGTGGAATCGTGAACCGGTTTGAGCCAGTCCTCTGTGTGGAGTCGATGGCAGTTAGGGCAGACCATCTGCCGGTTGCTGACCTCTGTGGTGCCGCCGTGTCTGATAGGTCGAATGTGGTTGATCTCAATGATCGCAGGCCCAAAGAGCGCCTTGCAGATGTCGCATTGAACCATCGCTGCCTTGCGGGCAACTTCGGCAGCAGCCTTCTCCTTCTTCACCCGCCCAGGTCTCTTTCCAAACAGCGTGCGCGCACGGATCGCGGGGAAGCTGTATCCAGCGCCAAGACGGTTGGTCATCTTGATCACTCGGTTACGGGCTTCGGTGGCCGCGTTGGTGTAGCGGCCATGATCGAAGTAATTCAGGATCTCGGTCTCCCAGTTCTTGGTCGCCGTCAGCACCGGACCGAACACCGGGCGCAAGTGTGCAGGCAGAGACGTGCGCCAGTCATCCAGCGCCGCTTTCGCAGTCTCAGACTTCCGGCAGCTCCATATGTCCATAAACCCTTCTTTGGCCTCATAGGCACCTCGCAGCTCGGGTGTGTTCTTGAGCCAGCCGTCGAGGTTCATCTGTTCCATCGGAGAGAGATTGAACGGACGCGTCAGAAACATCTTCCGGCCCTTCTTCAGCTCGCGCCGATCACGGGCTTCGAGAAGGCCCTGAAAGCGCCTCCGCGCCGTTTCCATAGCATCGTTGGCGAGGCGCTGAACGTGCCACTTATCGACGATGACGATGGCTTGCGGCATCGCGTGATGGACTGCGGCGCGGTAGGGCTTCCACATATCCATAGCCACGACCTTGACCTCCTCTCTGCCGGGAATAGTGCAGAGAAAGCGATGCACCGCACCCTGATCTCTGCTCGGGAGCAATTCGATAGGCCAACTGTCCTCGATGTCTACAATGATGCAGCGCATTTCGCCGCCGAGCATCAACTCATCGAGACCCAGAATGCGCGGAGCGCGAATGTTTATGGCGTGATCTTCCAGCAAAACAGCCGCGTTCTCTTTGCCGATCTGGCGGACGATCTTCTCATCGACGCCGACATCATCTGCGACATGCGTGTTCGGCTTCAAAAGCGCCTGAGCGGCGATGTATTCACGACACCGGACCGTCATGCGCCTGCTGTCGTCCATGTCGGGCAGGTCTTGCATGAAGGTTCCGCCACAGTCTCGGCACCGATAGCGGGCGCGTTTGACCTCAATGAAGGTCTGGCGACCATGCACCGGCGCATCGACATAGACAGTGGTCTTGGTCCCATGCTTGTAGAGATTGCCGACAGTGCCACACTTCACGCAGTGCTCCGGAGCCACATCATAGCTGGCCGGAATGCGATAAGCGCCGTCACTATCGATCTCGTAATCAGTCACAGTCCAGTCCGGAAGATACATGAGATTCGCCATGGAGCCGATAAAGCACCATTCGGATTAGGATGTGGAGTCTACTGTGTCCCAAGGAACCTCTTTCCCTTCCGCGTCCTCATACTGCGTCGTGCCAAAATCTCCTCCACAGCATTCTGGACAAATGATCCATGCTTTCACTGCATTTGGCGGATCGTCATCGAACTTTATGGCCTTATGCTTCCGACCGCACTTCGGGCACTCCAGGTCAATCTTTTTCATCACAAGCTTTCTGTTATCCGCGCCCATTCATCCGAGCGCAATCAGATCGAACATCATCAGCCTCTTCGTTATCGCCATAGTCGCAATCGCCGCATTTCGAGCAGGTGTGGACGGGCACCGAACACGCGCAGCAGTCGCCACCATCACATCCGGCATTCCTGCCGCCGGAGAACTGCCAGTCGTGCCCATACTTCCGACATGGCCCCTGCGCGATCTCGCGCCGTATCCGTTCGACCGCCGCCTCCGCTCTTTTAAGGTCTTCGATCATTCCCATGAGACACCCCAATTCCACACGATTGTCCGAAACAGGATACTACGTTGTGAGGTCATTTCAACATGATTATCCGAATAGCCGTAAAAGGAGGGGGTATGGCGAGCTTCCGCAAAATGGCCGGGGGCCGGTGGCGGGCAGAGGTTGCGCGCCAGGGGCGGCGATCCTCCAAGGTGTTCCCTACAAAAGCAGCGGCACGAGAATGGGCCGCGCGGCAGGAATACCTGATCGAGACCGCCGTACCAGCTGGGGAAAAGACGCTATTCCGCGACGTGCTGGCCCGCTACGCCGATGAGGTCAGCCCCCGCAAGCGGGGTGAGCGATGGGAGATCATGCGGCTGCGCAGGATGCGGCAGGACCGAATCGCCGAGATCTCCATGTCGAAATTGGCACCCGCACATTTTGCGGACTGGCGGGATCGGCGGCTGCGCGAGGTGTCGGCGGGCTCGGTCATCCGCGAAATGGTCTTGCTCTCCGCTGTCCTGAGCATCGCTCGCCGGGAATGGGGACTCATTGCCGTCAATCCGATGGCCGATGTGCGCAAGCCGCCAAATGTATAGGGCGGTTGCAAATTAGGCCACGGTAGCGCCGGTATTTTGCCGGGGCGGGCGGCGCAAAAGTCGTCCACTTTTGCTCT
>NZ_APKE01000047.1 GCF_009835145.1 Profundibacterium mesophilum KAUST100406-0324
GTGATGGCTTGCTCATGCGGACCGTCTAACCGCATGGATTCACAATGTGAATCCTCGACAATCAGAGTTCTGCAACAACGCCTTGGCGAGGTGTAAGTATCGGATATCGCTGAGAACAAACTTTGCATTCTTCTGTTACGACCGCTCGTCATCGCCGCCTTTTGGGCGATCTTCGTTGCCTTGACCACGACCGGTCAGGGCCATGATGCGCGCAGTAAGAGAGACCCGGATCTTTCCGATGGACCGACGCTCGGCGTCGGGCAGGCGAGATGCGATTTCGACGATGGTCTCGTCCGCCGATTGAATCTCGGCCGTGTCGCGAGCGACGGCTGTTTTCGCCTCGTCGCGGGCTTTCTCGCGCAAGCGCGCCAACGCCCTCGAAAACACATGCAGCGCGCGGGCACGGCCAGAGGAAGACGGCGCCATCCGCGCCCTCAGATTCGACAGGAGCCCGGGCTTTGCGTCCGGGGTTTCAACGAGCACCGGCGCTCCATGGTTGTCCTCGATGTCGAAGGCGCCTGCGGCCAGGCCTTGGCCCACAGCAAGCACTGCATCGGCTTCCTGCGCCTTCGCCACGGCGGCGTCCTCGCGCGCGCCAATGGCGTTCTCCCGGCCCGTGACCGCCTCTCGTTTCCGCTCGATTGCCACTTCCTCGGCGGTCATGGCCTGCGCACGCTGGTCGAGCTCCGCGCGGGTCTCGACGATCCTGGTATCCTCGGCCTTGCGCCAGTCCGCCGTCCGCACATGCTGCCGGTAGGCCGGCGGCTCATCGCCATTTTGCCGCGCCTTGCGCACGGCTTCGGCCCGCCGCTCTCCCCGCACGAGGCCGAGCGGCGCGAAATGTTGACCCACACTGTCCTGCGCCGCCTCGTAATTCTTGATCAGGTCGTGCTTGGACGGCTGGAGCATCCAGCGTTTCGTCCCGTTCAGCTCCACCTGAACCTTCGGCACGATCACCGCGTGGATGTGAAAGGCCTGCTCGTCGAGGTCCGCCCGCGCATGCACGACATCCTCGCCGAAATTCTCCAGCAGCCAGTCTCGGGCCGCGTCCTCGAAGGCTTGGGCGCGCGCTTCGCGAGCGTCGACCGTGGGCAGGGCGTCGAACCAGTCGCGGTTCGCCGTCAGGATCACCTCTCGCATGGGGCCATGCCGGGTTGCTCGCCAGGGATCGCGAGGGCCTTCGGCCATGCGCTCCTTGATCTGCTTCTTCCGCCGCCGCCGCGTGAGCGTTTCGATCTCGTCCGCGAAGTTCTCCGCCTTCATGTCCTCGATCATCGCGGTCGTCCGCGCCGCCCAATTCGCCTCGCCGATGACACGACGGTTCAGGAGGGAGCGGGAGGGGTTTACATGGCCGAGATCGCCACCGTTCCGGGTGCGATGCTTCTCATAGCCACCAAGATCGGCAGGGAACAAACCCTGGAAGCGACAGACGACGGCGAATTCTTGGTTGGATTGGTGGGCCACGGGGGACATCTCCGGAAGGGCAGGAGACGGGGAGATGTTGCTGACCCAGGCGATCCGGAAATCGCGGTTCCTTCACGGTCGCTTCGCGGGGTGTGACTGGCCCTCTACTCTACTCACTTACCAGCCTGCGCAGTCGTCGCGGCTCGCGCGCGCCTTTGTGCACAGGCTGTCGTTCGCCAGGGGAGACCCCTGGACCCCGGCGCCGCTGCCGCGCCGCCAGGGAGACGCGCCGCTCTCCCTGACCCTCTCGGGGCCTTCCGCCGGAGCAAGGGTCATCGTTCCGCACTCCCCCTTGCATCCCCCTGCTCGCAGAGGCCCGTTCGCCACGCCCCCTGCACCCCTTAGGCGTCTCCGACGGCCAGACACCCCAACGCCGCGCATCTTGCGGGATGCGCGGCGTTGGGGTGTCGGCGGAGAGCAATCTGCTCTTGAGGATTTACCTAGCGCTCCGACCACTGGGGAATCGTGGCTCATTGCGCGCGCTCCCGCCGCACGCAATCAAACCCAATACCCAGCCCCAACCCGACCATCGCCCGGTGGGGAAGGCCGACTTGGGGCTGGGTGCAGCGTTCGCGAGAAGGCGCCTTCACCGCGTTCGGCCCAAACGTCGGCGATGCGCAGGAAGCGGACTCTGCATAGGCCGATGGTAGCGCCCAATCAACTGTCGCGACCGGCCTTAGCGGCCATTCGCGAAAGGGGAGCGGAATGTCCGCTACGCTCAATGTCTTGCTTGCTCAATTGCCAACTGAAGTTCCGCAACTTGATCTGCAAATTCACCGGTCTGCAAGTTATCCAAGCGGGCAACAGTGGCATCCCAATCGAGGAATCGCTCGACGGAATTCTTGGATAGAGGATAATAGACTTTGTCGCTCATCGACCATCCTCTGAGATGGTTCAGTATACTAAGAAACCCCTCATCAGTGCTTGTATATTCTCGAACCCAGTCGATGGCTTGATCATCTCCAGCAATGTTCAGCCAACCATAAAGGTAAGCCGCAATATCAGGCAGATTCGGTATCAGCGCTCTTGTAGTTTGCTTGCTAACGCGCTTCTTCAAGATATCGATGGCTTCATCCAGAACGTCTTCTGAAATTTCCCATCGGTCCGGGCTCTCGGCTTCGTCGCCCACTCGTCCGTGCCGAAACAGTTGGCTTCGAAAAAAACCTCCAACCAGCCAATTTAAGGCTGCGCCATCACTTGCCATCCGCCGAACTGTCTCAGCTTGTTTTTCCGAATTCAGCTCGTTCAACTGCCTCAGGCAATCCTTAGCTACCACGTTGGCAAGTCCGTCAAGTGAAAGAGAAAAAGCGCGCTGTTCGCCATCTTCTGCCATCGCTGCGTCCATCATTCCGGACAGCCCTTCGCAAATCCCAACAAGCTGGTCTTCATCCAAACCTGATATGCATTTGTCGTCTAATCGGTTTAGGATATGTTCGAACCAAGTTTTGCCTGAGCTACGACGCTTCATCACCTCTTCGGCAAGGCGTGCAGTCAACTGATCGACATTTGCCCGTGCCAACTCCAACAGAGCATTAAACTCTTCATCTGGCATAACCGTCTTAGGGCCAGTGAGCGCAAAGTAGAATCGGTAATGCAGTGGGCTACCGAGCCTTTTTAGCGTGATTGCCTCGAAAACAGCCGCCGAATCCATCGTGTTGAAAACCCGTTTTTCCGGTTCGTCCACATCTGCCACGCCCGGAATGAAGCGCCCCAAACTCCAGATCGAACGGCCAGAGTCTGGACCCTTCGAAGGTAAGAGCGTCTTCAGCTGCTCACCCATGCTGGCCTTTTCATCACTTGAAACCGTTGCATCTCCAGTTGCCAATACTGATCGCACTGAAAGATACACCTCAAGCCATCGATATAGTTTGTAATTGCTGATCTTAATTAAGTGTAGCCGGCAAAAGTCCGGGAAATATACATCTTCTTTGACCTGCGGGAATATAAAGCGAATGCTGTTCAAGGCAAGTTTAACTTCGCGCGGTGTGGAAAGCCCCATTCCCTCTCGGTCGACGGCGGAGTGTAATTCCTTGAGTAGCTCGCCGTCTGCTTCAGTCCCTATGACTTCGGAGTAGATGGCTTTTGCCTCATCTCGGAATTGGGTCCGCAGGTCAAATGGTTCTGGAAGTGGGATGTTGAAGGTAAGTTGCACGATTTTTTGGAGAAATAGGTCTCCGTCTGTTACTTGGAGGCCAGTCTTTAGGGCTTGAGCCAAGACCTGGCGATCATAGCACATCAGATAAGCAACCCGTGGAAAATCTGCGACGGAACGAACCAGTCGAACAACCTCAACCGCTTGCTGGGGTTCAAGGCGATCAAGATCATCGAGAATGACAACGAACCCAACATCCAGCTCTTGGATCTTATGCGCGATTTTTCGCTTCAACTCGGATGGTGTTGGCCCAGCAGGCATAATTTGATCAGCCGCATTTGCAGCGGCCTCCAATGCACCTCCGACCATCTGTCCTCCCGGGATGAAGTGCCCAGCAACATTCGCAACCGACGCAATCCTACGGGCAGTTTTCGGACCATAATCCCGAAGCAGCTTACCGACTTCGGCCACCTGTTCCTTCGTGGCATTCGCTTGTTCGCCGCCAGCCTTCGCAGGCGCTTGTTCTTCCGCTCTAAGTCTCTCTGTCATCGGTGCCAGCAAAGACTCTACCATCGATGAAGCGTCTCCGTTGAGCCACGGTGCAATTGTGATGGTGTAAACCCCCTCAGCTTGAGCGTTGATAAGTTCGGCGCGTAGGAAGTTCAAAAGGGACGTCTTTCCCGAACCCCAGCGTCCTTCCAAGCCGATGACCATGCCGTCACCTTTGGATGCTTCAATAATTGAGGGAGCAAGTCGCTTCGCCATGCCCACAAATCCGAATTGATCTTTCTGCTCGTTTTCAAGTGCGCGGTCAGGATCGAGTGCAGTTGTCATGGCTTATCTCTCAAACGGTTTCAGAGCCTTCCAAGTGGGGTAACTTGCAACGGGTAAATCCGCCATCGAAAATACCCTTGAGCCTTCGGAAAGCTGCGGTTCAAGCAAAGCGCAGCGAATGTCAGCTTCCCGCCTTTGGTCGGTAGCTGGATTTTCGCTGCACTTGGTAGGAATGTCGCGAAAGGGCTGGCTCCGGTCCTTCGCTGCGTTTGGTGCGGAGGTCAGCATAAGGTCGTTCGGGCTCTCGTGGCATGTGGGGCATCCGTAACGGTGCACGGCCCGGTTCCTTTGCGATGCTCAAGTTTATGCATAGTGGGGCGAACGGACGCCCTTGTCGCCGTGCCCCAACAAAGTCGAGAGGGGACACCCCTCTCGACGCTCTCCCCATCACCCCAGCAAGAAGGGCCGGACCGGGAAGCAGGGCCTGCCCCTTCCGTCGTGCGCGCGCTTTGTGACGCGCACGACGGAAGGGGCAGGCCGATAGGATAGAGGGAAGATCGGGCGCGTCGGACATCCACCATTCAAGGATACCGACAATGCTCGACAGCACACAGACCTCCTTTGCGATGACCCCAGCCTGGCAAGACCACATCTCGCCCGGCGACATCGTCTCGTTTCGCTTTCCGGTGGCCGAAGAGGGCCATACCGGGCGTCCCAAGGCGCGGCCCTGCCTCGTGCTCGACATCGAGGCGCATGGCGGTCAGCGCTATGCGCTGCTCGCCTACGGAACCACCTCTCGGCGCCAGTCCAACATCGGCTACGAGGTTCATGTGCGCCGCCGGGCAGACTACCTCTCGGCGGGGTTGAACGAGCCGACGCGCTTCGTAGGCGCGCGGCGGCTGCTCGTGCCGCTGAAGCACAGCGGCTTCTCCGTGTGCCGGGCCACCGGTTCGGCCGTGCTCGGGCGCCTTGCTGGGTCAGCCCTCACGGCGATGAACGCCGTGCGCGGTCATATCCATGCTGAGCGCGACATCGCGGCCGACCGCCGGGTCGGGCGCCGGTTTCAAGCAGATGTCGCCCAGCAGCGCAGCTTTACAGTCGAACGGCGTGCACCGCGTCGTGTCGCCGCTGCGGGAAAGGCGGTGCAGCAATGAATGCGCTTCTGC
>NZ_APKE01000048.1 GCF_009835145.1 Profundibacterium mesophilum KAUST100406-0324
AATGGCGGGGTGGCGGGGGATGGCGTCTCGCCCGTGGTGCTGCGCGTGCCGCCCGGCTTCACCGCCGGCACCAAGTGGACGATGACGGGGGGCTTTGCTGACCACAACTCGACGGCGGCGACGGCGAACGCGCTTGCGCTCCAGAGTGCGGCGATCACCGGGCCGCTCAACGTCATCGAAACGAGCCTGCCGCCCGGCGATTGCCAGATGTTCATCCTGACGTGACCCGAAAAATCAGGAAGGGCGCCTATCCGGCGCCCTTCTTCTCACTGGTGGCGGCCAGCCTCTTTTCGTGACCAAGGGCCGGAGCGATGGAAGGGGCTGTCGAAGGAATGCTCTCGGCACGTGTCGCCAGAGCGGGTCGTCTCGACGCGCGCTGGACGGAAGCGACGGCATAGGCCCTCGCCATCGCCCAAGCTGTCCCTCAGCCACCAGAAGCAAGTTTCGCAGATGGCACCTTTCGCCACGATCTCATCCGAGCGACAGGCAATGCAGTTCCCGCCGTCGCAGTCATTGTGCAGTCGGCTGTCCCTCACTGCTCCGCTCTCCAAGCCTCGAACCTATCCCCCATATCGTCGGGAATTGTCATGTTGACGCGCTCAGACACGGTGCCTCCATTCCACACGATTGTCCGAATAGCCGTCATTTGGCGCAGGTATTCACCATCGGCCTCAAGAGCCTTCATCATTTCATCGTCAAATACGGTCATTGGTTCCTCCGGGGGATTGTTGGATTCAGTTTGGGCAGTCTTCGCAATACGGTTTCCCGTCGATGATCTTTCCGGCTCCGTCGAGGCAAGCCATAGAGCCGCACCCTCCTTCGCAGAGATAGGAAAGGCCAGCCGTGAGCCAGTCCTTCCCCTCTGGCGCTCCGGTCAGCGCATCCCAAGCCTCAACTCGCTGTGCGATGATGTGGCCGGGAACCTTTACATCTGCGCCGTGCCATTCGTCTGTGTACGCTCGCTTTGCCGCCGCCTCAGTGTCGGCGGAAACGGCTATCCATCCTTCGCCATCATCCTCGCCAACGGCCCACATTTTCTTGGTCATATTCCCTCCGGGGTTAGCTGTATCGGTTCAATCAAACTCAATGTCCGGCGACATGCCGAGCGTTCGCATCGCTGAGAATACGGCAGCGAATGAACCGAGAGTGCCGCGACTAATTGTGATCGTGTCCCGTTCGTCGGGGTGGAAGTATTCAATCCCTAACTCGCAGCACGTCACGGCAACTCGTTCCATGCCAACGCCGATATCGACATATTCATACGGATCATTGCCGCAGAATGGGCATTGTGGTCCGGGCATGTGTTCTCCTTTCGGGCTAGTTGGATTGTATCAGAAACCGAGATTATCGGGGTCGCGGGGAAGGTCTCCGGGCTCCAGATGGCTGACCTGGAAGGCTTTCCCGTCGCGCATCACCCGGAACATCGGGCGCGCCCTGCGGCAGGATATGAGGCGAACGTCGTCAACCTCATCAGGCTCCGCGTCATCGCGCTCTTCGAGGATGTCATCCTCGATCTTTTCCGCCATCGCATCGGCTTCCTCTTGGCTGTCGGCCTTGATGGTCCGGCAGATGGTCCCTTCGATGCGGATGCGCACATCATACTCGCGCGGCTTGTCGTTCACCGAGAAATCAGCGGGGTTCGGTCGGTCGGTCATGGTGCGGCCCTCCTATGGCCGGGGTGTTGGGATGTGCTGTTGACTGAATAAGCGATATCGGTTACTTGGTCAATAAGCGATATCGCTTACTGCGAGGGGAAGAATCTTTGACCGAATTTCCGATATCGGATAGCAGCGGGCGGATGGGACGCCCGCCAATGAATGTGAAGCCAACAGTTGTGCGCCTGACGCAGGAGGCGCTGGACCGCATCGAGAAGGTGGCCGGGCCAAATCAACGTGCTGCCTTCATCCGCGAGGCGGTAGACAACGAGCTTGATCGCCGCGAAGCTGAGTCCGAGAACCCGGTCCAGATTGGCGGCGACGATGAAAAACAGCGGTAACAAAGTGACGTCCAAATCCGAAAACCCGCCCGGTCGGAAGATCGGATACGCCCGCGTCTCGACCGCTGATCAGAACCCCGACATGCAGATCGCCGCACTCAAAGCCTACGGCGTTTCCGAAGATCTGATCTTCGTGGATCGCGCCAGCGGAGGCACCATGAACCGCCCCATGTTCATTCGCGCGCTCAAGACCGCGCAGCACCCCGGAACCGAGTTCGTCGTCTGGAAGCTGGACCGGATGGGCCGCACGCTGGAAGGCATCATCGAGGTGCTGAACCTGCTCGAAAGCCGAGACGTGAAGTTCTTCAGCCTGACTGAGCGCGTGGACATGACGACGCCTATGGGCAAGGCGATGCTCCAGATGATGGCCGTTGTGGCCGAGCTCGAGCGCAACCTGATCGTGGAGCGCACCAAGGCTGGCATCGCGCGGGCGCGTGAGCGGGGCGAGAAGGGCGGTCGGCCTGTGGCCATGACCCCGGCGCGGGTCGAGGTGGCGGACACCATGCTGCGCTTGGGGTCGCGCGGGAACGAGGTCTGGCAGGCGCTCAAGCCGCTGTCTGAGGTGCCGATCAGCCGGGCGGCCTACTTCGCCTGGCAGAAGCTGTGGGATGCCGGGGAGGTCACCGACCTGCCCGACGAAGAGGTCTGACAAAGGAGCAAGGCAGTGACGACACCCGAGAAATTGCGTGATGTGGCGCGGGACGCCGAAAGCGATACTCACTCAGCGATATGGGATTACCCTGCGGTTTTGCGTGAGGCAGCCGACGAGATAGAGCGGCTGCGTCAGGCGTTAGATGCCATGCAGGGCCATACATTCTTTTGTCAGGATGCCGAGGGCGCTCTGCGCCGCTGGTATCCGCCGCAGTCTAAATAGGAGCGAAACATGCAATTGACCAAGATGCAAAAGCTAGAGGCGCTGGCCGCGCGGTTCTATCAGGGCATGGAATGGGCTCCAAAGGCTGGTGACCTATACACCACCAGCCGCGCCGATTTAGGGGTGTATCGGGTTATTTCCGTCGAAAACGGGGTGGTGACCACCGAGCACACCGAGAACGGCGCGGCCCCTTCCGAATGGCCAGATGCTGAATTTCTGACCGAGGGCTTCGGCCCCAAGCGCGTATGGGTTCCGCCCCATGTGCTGTCCGAATAGGAGCGGGGCCATGGGTGACGACGATCTAGCGGGCAAGGTGGCACGGGCGCACGGCCTCTTCTTGGACCGAATGCGGGCTTGCGAGTGCGGTTCTGGGACGCCGATCCCCGAGGAAACGCTTCGGCACCGCTGGCGCGTCTATTGTTCGAATTGCGGGCGGCAGACGACGGCCCGGAAGTGGATGGCAGATGCCGTCGAAGCGTGGAACCGAGGCGCGGTTAGGGTCTAACAAAGGAGCGCGAGCCATGCCGATGGGGCCAATTCCTGGGCGGACGGGGTGGAATGTAACGGGGCGGGTCAGGTTGCGGCCACCAAGTCGGCGGGCACTACCTTCATGGCTTCAAGGCGTCAGGCGAACGCTATCGATGGCGCCGCGCCCGGCAATCTGATTGCGTCCGTCCGCTGGTCGAATCCATGTCTGAATAGGAGCGAGGGCGATGGATAGCGTAAAAGACCTTGAGCGGCGTCTAGCTGTGGCGAAGAAGAGAGAAGCCGATTTGTCGGCTACGCACTGTTTGAAATGCAACGGCGCAGGGTGGTTTAACGACACCACTTATGATCGCACAGGTTCATGGTCTAAGTGCAATACTTGCCACGGCACAGGGTGGCCTATCGGGCGGGTCAGGGCGGTGTTTGATGCCGCCTTTGCCAAGCACGTTCAGCCGAAACCGTAATCCAACAAAGGAGCCGCGACAAAGACCGCGACGGTCCAGTGCGATATGGCATCGGTCCCACTCATTCTGGCCTGGTATGGGGCATACCATGCGGGTGATAGCTACACCGTTTCTCGCAATGGGGAGAAGCTCAGGATTGATCAGAACGGCAATTTGGTCCCATCTGAATAAGGAGAGTACACCATGGACCGCAAAGGACGACCATTCACTTGGCCAGAGGATCACGAATTTGGCCGCTTCGAGCGCGCCCTGGATCGCCTAGCCGGCGAGACCCGCGCTGAATTGGACCGTTACTTGGTCCCGATCGCGGACGCCTTGGCGCGCTTCCTGAAATGACCCTGCGAGCGCGCGGCGCCGAACCGCTGCGGCTTGGGAAGGGTGGCGGGTCGCCGCCTTGTCTCGGCTGTATGATCTAGCCAAGGAACGACCCGCGCCTCCGCAGGGGGAGGGCTATGTGGCGGTGGCGGTTTTTTGTTCTGGCGGCATTGGTGCTGACAGGGTGGGCGTTCGCCTCGGGCTACGAGGCAATCGCATATGTAACGATTGGGGCCTATATACTTAACTAGCCGCATTGACGGCTAGTTCGGTTTCCCTAGACACCGGATTCCGGCTAGTGATAGGTACGTTTCTTCTTACAAATCCCTCGGCCTAGACAACCTTAGTGGGACGGATAGGAACGGCAGTGCGAAACCACGTATTCCCATTTTCCAAACCGAAGCCGGAAGTATGAGCAAACGCTCACCGGTTTCGGCCATGCACAAGCTACCATATTAGGCTCCTTTGTGCGATCCGGGTATGCCCCGGCCCACTGGGGCCGCCCCTTGCACCCCCAGAACTACTCTTTCTCGG
>NZ_APKE01000049.1 GCF_009835145.1 Profundibacterium mesophilum KAUST100406-0324
GGTGATGGCTTGCTCATGCGGACCGTCTAACCGCATGGATTCACAATGTGAATCCTCGACAATCAGAGTTCTGCAACAACGCCGTCTCACTGCTGGATGCGGCGTGGCTAACATTCGCGGCGAAGATGCCAGTATGCCTTCAGGTAGCCGACCTATCTTTCTGATGTGTTTACAGTGTGTAAATCCTTTGTAGGCTAAACCAAAGCACCATCGCTCAAACTTGAGGGCGATGATTGGCTGCAGTTAAGTTTCCGCAAAGTTGTTACGACGGTCGAAGGGAACCTGATGATACTTTCAGTATGTGGCAGGATGGGTTCCATTGTCAGGTTTCTGATATTGGTCGTTGCCTGCCTCGCAGCACCGGCTCGTCTCGAGGCACAGCCGGTTGAGGGGTGGGCGACGCTCATTTCGGCTGGCGATTGCAGCACGACGACCGCCTATAACCCTGGTTTCTACCAGACTGTACCGGGATGCCAGGAATATGCCAATGATCTCTATGAGAACTGGGATCCGCTCGGCACCGAACCCGGTGCGGCCGACCTCCTGAGCTGCGACGCCGGGTATGATGGCACGTGGTATTATCAGAAGTGGGTGATGCGCAATGCCTGGACCGTTGCCGCTGCGCATCGCTACTACATCGAACTCGAGATCGACCAACAGATCGGCGGCGACACGGCCCCGGACATCTATTTCGAGCTGGCCCCAAAGCCCGAGTTGATCGGAACTGCCTGGGTTGCGGCAGGCGACGATTCCGTTCTGGTTTATCAGCAGACGGACAACCTGCACGGTGCACCTAATCCGTTGAACTCAGACAAGGTACTGGGCCCGGGCAGTACCGCCTATGACACACAAATCACGATTGGTACGGCCAATGTCTATGCCCGCGTAAATAACGGCAATCTTGAAGTGGCGTTCCTCGAAAGCGCCATCGACGCCATCGACGGATCCGCCGACAAGCAGCCCTATGTCGCGTTGCGATGCTGGGCGGCGCAGACCACCTCTATCCCCGGATCGACCTTGCCCGCGCATGACTTCTACACACAGAGCGATTTCACTGGCTTCCGGATCGACAACAACATGGGCGTGAACACCGGTGAATGGCCGCGTGTCGGCGCGGTGAGCACCAGCCTCGAGGCAGACCGGGGCGATGCGCCGCTGACCAACACCAGCTATGGCGATCCTCAGCACCTCGTCGTACCCAATATCTATCTCGGTGCCACTCCGCCCGACATCGACGTTGCCAGCGTTGGCAACGTGGATGCCACCGGCGATGACGCAAGCGGTGTGGACGACGAGGACGGGGTAACTCTGCCGGTGCTCTACGCAGGCGGCTTGGCCGAAATCACCGTGACGGTGAATGAGCTGATTTCCGGCGTCTCCTATCTCCAGGCTTGGATGGATTTCGGCGGCGACGGCAGCTTTGCCAACCCCGGCGACCAGATCGCCGCCGACCTTCAGGATGGCGGACCGCTTGACAAAGATGGCCTGGCCAATGGCACGATCCTCTTTGACGTCACTGTCCCGGCCTCGCCGACGGTGGGCAATACGTTCGCACGTTTTCGGTGGTCCACCGTCGCGGGCGTGACCAACAGCGCCCCGGTGGGCGATGGCGAGGTCGAGGATTACCAGATCAGCTTTTCCTATGATCCGCCGATCTTGACCTGTTCGTCCGGGCTCTACCAGGTGGCGGGCGCACCGTCGGTGATGAAGAAGATGGAGTTCACCAACACCGGGTCTGGCTACAGCCTGTCCCATCAGAACGTCGGGATCGGTGCGGCGCAAACCTTGGATGGTAGTTGGGGCTACAACGCTGTCGATGGTTACGCCTATGGCCTGCGCGACGGCACGCTCGAGTTGTGGCAGTTGGATGGGGCAGGCGAGTTCTATTTCGTGACCAACATCCCCGCCACGGCCGCTGTCGGCACCAGCGCGGGCGACGTCCTGCCGAACGGCGTCATGCTTTATCCCAAAAATGCGACCCGGATGCAACTGGTCGATATCAGCGTTCCGGCTACACCCACGGACGCCGGCGATCTGGTCCTGACCACTGCCGTCAGCCCGTCTGACATGGCTTATAACGACCTTGACGGGATGATCTACGGAATCGATGGTGCGACGAGCCAACTGTTTCGGCTGTCGGCCAATAATGGCACGGCTGGTACGGTCATTCCGGTTCTGTTCGGTCCCGCCACCTATACCGGCACCTACGGGGCGATTTGGTTTGATCAAGGCGGCCGCCTTTACGTCTATAATACCGGCACGAACGCGGTCTACCTCGTTGATCTGGTGACAGGAGAGCCAACTCTCCTTGCCACATCGACAAATGATGAAGGCGGGTTCAACGACGGCATGGCCTGTCGGGGTTTCTCGCCCATCCCGTTCGGTTCGATCACCGGCGAGCTTTATGTTGATCAGAACGCCAACGACGCCAAAGACGCGGGCGAGCAGAAGCTGGGTGCCGGGATCACCCTCCAGCTCTACAACGACAATGGCACGCCCGGAAACCTGACAGACGACACCTTCGTAATGAATACCGAAACGGATTCCGCCGGCAGCTTTCGCTTCGCCAATGTCTCAGCCGCCTTCACCTACCGAATCGACGTGGACCTGACCGACCCAGAGATTCCGGCCTACATGTCGATCGGCACCCTGCATCCGCTTACTGGCATCTCAGTCGCCGCAAATGCCACGACACCGGCGCAGGATTTTGGCTTTGACAGTCTGACTGCCGACCTTTCCATCACAAAGACCGCACGGCGCACGGATGGCACTGCCGCAACCGACACCACCGAGGGCGAAGCGATCGACTGGGTGGTGACAGTAACCAATGCCGGCCCGGCGGGGGTGTCCGGCGTTCAAGTTCGCGACCAGCTGCCCAGCGGGTTTTCCTATGTCAGCGACGACGCGACGGGCAACTATACCGCGAATAACGGCCTCTGGCAGGTCGGGGCGCTGGCGGCGGGCGCCAGCCGAACGCTCACCATCCGCACCCAGACGTTGGCCACCGGCGACCGGACCAATCTTGCCGAGGTTGTCCTCAGTTCGGCGCTCGACCCCGACTCCGATCCCGCCGCGAGCAGTAACGTCGACGATCTCGGGGATGGTATCGCCGACGACGACGAAGCTCAGGTCACGTTGCCACTCGCCGCAAGCGCAGGCGCGGCCACGCTTTCGGGCCAGTTGATCCTCGATATCGGCAGCGGTCTTGGCGGCGTCGCGCATGACGGCCTGCGCAATGGAACAGAGGCCGGAGTCTCGGTGGGCCGCATCGAGATCGTCGATGGCGCGGACGTGGTTCTGGCTCCGATCGCCCCCGACGCCTTGGGCAACTGGTCCACATCGCTTCCCGCTGGCTACACCGGGCCGGTCACTGTGCGGGCCCTGCCACCGTCGGGCTATCTGACCATCAGCGAAAACCCCGGTACGCCGCCGGCCTTGTCGAACCCCGACACCACCGATGGCAGCTTCACCTTCACGCCCGATGCCGCGCAATCCTATGGCGGCCTCGACATCGGCATCATACCGGTGCCGCGGCTGGACGAGGATCAGGCCACCACGATCCGGCCAGGTCAGATTGCAATGCTGCCGCACCGCTATGTCGCGGGCTCCGATGGAACGGTGAGTTATTCAATTCCAGATGCCGCGCAGGCATCTGACCGCGGCTTCGTCCCTGCGCTCTTTCTCGATGCGGGATGTGATGGGTCTCCGGATGGCGTGGTGAGCGGACCCATTGCGGTGCAAGGCGGCGAACATGTCTGCCTGCTCCTGCGCGTCTCCAGTTCCTCCGGACTGTCGTCGGGTGCGGAGGCCGTGGTGACCTTGCTGGCCGAGACACAATTTTCCGGAACGACGGTGACCCATTCGAGCCGAAGTGTGGACAAGATCACCATCGGTTCTGTCTCGGCTTTGGTCCTGTCGAAAACGGTCGAGAACATCACCCAGGGCACCGGCGAAGGCACGGCCAATGCCGGCCGCCCGGGAGACCGGCTTCTCTATCGTATCTATTTCAGCAACAGGGGTGCGGAGCGCTTGACCGGAGTCGTCATTTACGATCGAACCCCTCCTTACACTGCTCTGTCCGCCCCGGTCACGACGCCCCGGGTTTCCAGCGGGCTGACCTGCACATTGACCGAACCGGCAACCAACAACTCGGGTTTCGCCGGGCCGCTCAGATGGGAATGCGCCGGTCCGCTCGAAGCCGGCGCGGGAGGTGATGTGGACTTCGAAGTACTCATTCAGTAGCAGAAGCGAAACGCGGAACGTGCTATCTCCATTCGCGTCCGGTGGGTCTTTCGGACTGTAGGCGTTCGCAGATGAATTATCGACGAAGTAGACCGCCAACGTTTTTTTCCGTCGGTACTCGGGTGGTTCTGAAATGATGGGCGTTGTTGCGTAACTCACGCCTGAGACATGATGCCCCCTTTCCCCGCCGTCATCAGTCCACGCGGACGATCTCGGCCGTT
>NZ_APKE01000005.1 GCF_009835145.1 Profundibacterium mesophilum KAUST100406-0324
ACTCCTGCCCTAATCTCCGTCAGGTGCGAAATCTCAGGTCAGGTGAGAATTGGGAAGGTGCGGGCCAGGAAACGCTTACACATGCCGGCATTCGGCCGCAGGGCGAAGCGGTAGGGGTAGGGGGCGCCGGCCTCCTCGAGCCGCCGTGCGAGCGCCGCAAGGGCACGCCCGTCGTGATCGAAATCGATCCCCTGCAGCACCGCGATATCGGGATCGACACGTGCCAGTTCCGACACGACCCAGGCGGCGCGCCCGGCAAGCGGCTCCGCGCGCAGCGTGCGCAGAAGGAGGCCGGGCCCCTTCGCGGAGAGTTCCGTGTTGTAGGTGGCGATGCGCAGGAGGGTGCCCTCGGCGCGCGGCAGGGGCATGTCCGGGGAGGCTTGTTCCGTCTGGGCGCCGGCGGCCGTCATGCCGTGAAGGGGGCAGGCGCCGAGGAGTGCGGCGCCAAGGAGTGCCCGAAGGCCTGTCAGGCGACCAGGAATGCGCTCTCCATGTCGCTCGTGTTCTGGCGCTTTTCGCTGATCATCGCGGCGACGCGGCTCATCGCGATGCCGCGCATGAAGAGCGAGGCCGGCAGGAAGGACCAGGCGGCGACGGCCCAGATCGTCGTTTGCGGATCCTCGAGCGAGAGCGAGCCGAAGACCGAGGAGGCCGCGTTCACCGCGGCGGGCATCGCGAAGGGCAGCATGAAGCCGAGCGCGATATTCACCCGCCCGTCGCGCCGCAACCTGTAGACCACGTCGCCATTGGCGGTGGGATCGAAAGTGGGCAGGTTGACCCAGACGTTGAACTGTCCACCGCGCAGCGGCCAGTCGCGCCGGCGGATCGCCAGGATGAAGACGGCCATCGACAAGAGCGAGGCGAGATAGGCGAGTCCCGCCGAGGTGCGCAGCATGAACAGGCTTTCATCCGAGGTTCCCTCGGGCAGCATCAGGATCACGAGGCGCACCGGGCTGAAGGGGAAGTCGATCGAACTTGCCACGATATGCCCGGCCACGGCGAGGAAGGTGCTCAGGCTGGATGGCATCTGCTGCCCGCGCGCGATCAGCGACAGGAGCACCACTGTGAGCAGCAGCGAGAAGAAGCGGATGCGGTTGAAAGGGGGCGCGTCGCGGAATTCGAACAGGCACGGGTAGTTCGAGCCGTATTCAAAGATCGTCAGGATGGCGGCGCAGATGGCGATGAGCGCGACGATCTGGGCCCCGTCCGCGCCGACATTGGGCAGCATCAGGGACGGACTCATGATGAGCATGGCGACGAGAATGCCGCGGAAAATTGCCCCTGCCAATCTTACGATCACTGCCCTAGTCCCTCAGCCTGGACGGCACCGATGCGCTGCCAGTGCCTGGTCCCAACTTGATTCCGCCCCCAGGGGCGGTGTGCCTCATTCTTGCCCAACTTTGGCCTACTTTCGCTACGCCGATCAAGGTTCCTCATATCCTTGCGAAATTGTAAGGCGTTTTCGTGGAAAACCTGGTGCGGTAATGCATCAAGCTTGCAACGTAAAAGGGGCCAGCCGAATGGCTGGCCCCATATGTTGTGCCCGGTGGGCGGCAGGCCCCAATGAGCCGCCATGTCTAACGTCGTCCCCCTGTCAGACCCAAGGGCGCGACTGTGCGGCCCGGCTCTCGAATCCCTCGATCGCGGAGGCCTTCTCGAGCGTGAGAGCGATATCGTCGAGCCCGTTGAGCAGGCAGTGCTTGCGGAAGCTGTCGATCTCGAAGGGGAAGACCTCGCCGGTGGAGGCGGTGATCTCCTGACGCTCCAGGTCGACCGTCATACGGGCATTGGCCCCCTTGCGCGCATCCTGCATCAGCGTCTCGACCTGCTCTGCGGGCAGGACCACCGGCAGGATGCCGTTCTTGAAGCAGTTGTTGTAGAAGATGTCGGCGAAGCTCGGCGCGATCACGCAGCGGATGCCGAAATCGAGGATTGCCCAGGGCGCGTGCTCCCGGCTCGATCCGCACCCGAAGTTCTCGCCGGCCACGAGGATCTCGGCGTCACGATAGGCAGGCTTGTTCAGGACGAAATCCGGCTTTTCGGCCCCGTTCTCGTCGAAGCGCATCTCGTCGAAGAGATTCTTGCCAAGCCCCGTGCGCTTGATCGTCTTGAGGAACTGCTTGGGGATGATCATGTCGGTGTCGACATTGATCAGCGGCAGCGGAGCGGCCACCCCGGTGAGTGTCTCGAACTTGTCCATCACATCATCTCCCTGACATCGGTGAGCCGGCCGGTGACGGCGGCCGCGGCCGCCATCGCGGGGCTCATCAGGTGGGTGCGCCCGCCCTTGCCCTGCCGGCCCTCGAAATTGCGGTTGGAAGTCGCGGCGCAGCGCTCGCCGGGGGCAAGCTGATCGGGGTTCATCGCAAGGCACATCGAGCAGCCCGCGAGACGCCATTCGAAGCCCGCGTCCTTGAAGATGTCGGCGATGCCCTCTTCCTCGGCCTGCGCCCGCACGAGGCCGGAGCCCGGCACGACCATGGCCCGGAGCCCGTCCTTGATCTTCTTGCCCTTCAGGATCGCGGCGGCGGCGCGCAGGTCCTCGATCCGCCCGTTTGTGCAGGAGCCGATGAAGACGGTGTCGATCTCGATCTCGCTGAGCGGCGTACCGGGGGTCAGGCCCATGTAGTCGAGCGAGCGCTGCGCGGCCTCGATCTTGCCGCCGCCGAAGCTGCCGGGCTCGGGAACGCGGCCGGTGATCGGCAGCACGTCCTCGGGAGAGGTGCCCCAGGTGACGACGGGGGCAATGTCCTCGCCACGCAGGGTGATGACCTTGTCCCACTGGGCGTCATCGTCGGAATGCAGGGTCTTCCACCATTCCATCGCCGCCTCCCATTGCGCGCCCTTGGGCGCGTGGGGCCGGCCCTTCACGTAATCGAAGGTCGTCTGGTCGGGCGCGACGAGACCGGCACGCGCGCCGCCCTCGATCGCCATGTTGCAGACCGTCATCCGGCCCTCCATCGACAGCGAGCGGATGGCCTCGCCGCAATACTCGATGACATAGCCGGTGCCGCCGGCGGTGCCGGTCTTGCCGATGATCGACAGGGTGATATCCTTGGCGGTGACACCGGGGGCGAGCGTGCCGGTGATCTCCACCTTCATGTTCTTGGACTTCGTCTGGATCAGCGTCTGGGTGGCGAGCACATGCTCGACCTCCGACGTGCCGATGCCATGGGCGAGCGCCCCGAAGGCGCCATGCGTGGCGGTATGCGAATCGCCGCAGACCACGGTCATGCCCGGAAGCGTCCAGCCCTGCTCGGGGCCGACGATGTGCACGATCCCCTGGCGGATGTCGGAGACCGGGTAGTAATGCACCCCAAACTCGCGCGCGTTGGTATCGAGCGCCTCGACCTGGATGCGGCTTTCCTCGTTGTCGATGATGCCGTTGTTGCGCTCCAGCGTGGTGGGCACGTTGTGGTCGGGAACGGCGATGGTCTTGTCCGGCGCATGGACCTTGCGCCCCGCCATGCGCAGCCCCTCGAAGGCCTGCGGGCTCGTCACCTCGTGGACGAGGTGGCGGTCGATGTAGAGAAGGGTGGTGCCGTCTTCGGCCTCATGGGCGACATGGGCGTCCCAGATCTTGTCGTAGAGGGTCTTGCCGGTCATCGGAAAAGCTTTCATGGGGGGTGAACTGGACAACGTAAGGCAGCCGGCGGGCCGCCGGCGGCGCAGCTACAGTCGGGCGCACAGCGCAAGGTCCAGCCTGTGGAACCTCCAAGGCAGTCGGGTGCGGTCGGCCAGATCGAATACACGTATCATGGCTTCGTGAAATACAGTCGATCACGCCGCCTATCAAGGCTGAGGCGTCGGGCCGGCCCGCGCCGCCGCGCAAGCCCCCGGGGCAGGTCGTCCCTTCGGTGCCGAGGCTCGGGCCCGGGCGGGGCGGGGCGGGCGCCGGGATCGGCCCGGTTTTCGTCATCGCCGGGCGTTCCTCCATGCCCATGCCCATGCCCATGCCCATGCCCATGCCGCCCGCACGCCCGTGAAGATTGCCATGCGCGCGATCCGTGCGCCGGGACCGGTATTCCTCGTCGTTCCCGGCCGGCGGACCATGGCCCCCGCGCCTCTCCGCAGCCCCGTTCCGGTGCGGCGACGGGACCCTCCGGATCATGCCCGGCGCGCCCCGGTTTCCGGTCCCCGGAATGCGCATTTGCAAGAATAAAGGCGAATGTGATCGACCACTTCTGGCCAGCGTGGCGGCGGCGCTCTAGGATTGGATCGTCATACGAGGGTGGGGGACCGCAGTGTCAGATTATGATTCGAGAAGCCGCATGACAGGGGCGGCGGTCATGTTCATTTGCGCGGCCGGTGCCGTGGCCGCGCAGACGGTCACGTTCGAGACCCCCGGCGCGGATGGCGATCTTGCGGAGACGCTGCGCGAATCCTCGCTTCTCGTGGCAGCGGAGGGCGAGGACGTCACCAACGCGCAAGAGCTGCTCGCCGCGGCGCGTGCCGATTACGGCCGGCTCGTCGGGGCGCTCTACTCCGAGGGACATTTCGGCGGCATCGTCAGCATCCTCGTCAACGGGCGCGAGGCGGCCGAGATCCCGCCCCTCGCCCCCCTGGGAGCGGTAGAGCGGATCGCGGTCACCGTCAGGCCGGGCCCCGTCTACACCTTCGGGCGGGCCGAGGTCGCGCCGCTGGCGCAGCAGACCGAGCTGCCGGAGGGATTCGCGGCAGGCCAACCGGCACGGACCCCGGCGATCGAGGACGCGGGACAGGCGGCCCTGACCGGCTGGCGCGAGGAGGGCCATGCAAAGGCCGCCGCCGCCGGACAGGACATCACGGCGCGCCATGCGCAGAACCAGCTCGATGCCGCCATCGCCATCGCGCCCGGACCGCGCGTCACCTTCGGGGACCTGATCCTGCGGGGCGGCGACAGCGTGCGCCCGGCGCGGCTGCGCAAGATCGCGGGCCTTCCCAGCGGCGAGATCTTCTCACCCTCCGAACTGGAGCGTTCGGCCCAGCGCCTGCGCCGCACCGGGGTCTTCTCGGCCGTGGCGCTGACCGAGGCGGAGACGCTGGAGCGCGATGGCAGCCTCGACATCATCGCCACGCTCACCGAGCAGAAACCCCGCCGCTTCGGCTTCGGCGCCGAGATCAGCTCGGTCGAAGGCGTGACCCTGTCGAGCTTCTGGCTGCATCGCAACCTGCTGGGCGGGGCGGAGCGGCTCCGCGTCGAGGGCGAGGTCTCGGGGATCGGCGGCAAGACGGGCGGTATGGATTACAGCTTCGCCACCCGCTACAGCCGTCCGGCGACGCTGACCCCCGATACCGATCTTTACGTCCTGGCCGAGCTCGCGCGTCTGGAGGAGCCCGACTACACCTCGCGGATCGGCAGCGTGGGCTTCGGTTTCAAGCATATCTTCAGCGAGGAGCTGGAGGCCGAGCTGGGCGTTGCCTACCGTTTCTCCCGCGTGACCGATGCCCGCGGCGAGACCGATTACAGCATGCTCACCTTCCCGGGCGAAGTGACCTACGACACGCGCGAGAAACCGCTCGACGCGGCGCAGGGCGTCTATCTGAAAGCCGACCTGACGCCTTTCGCGGGGTTCGGCGAGACCGGCAGCGGCGCACGCCTGACCTTCGATACCCGCAGCTATGTCGGCTTTGGCGATGAGGACCGGATCGTGCTGGCGGGCCGGGTGCAGGGCGGCTCGATCATCGGTGCCGAGCTGACATCCGTGCCCAACGACTACCGCTTCTACTCGGGCGGCGGGGGCAGCGTGCGGGGGCAGGACTACCAGTCGCTCGACGTGACCCTGCCCGATGGCACCTCCTCCGGGGGCGCCTCCTTCGTCGGGCTTTCAGGGGAATTGCGCGGCCGGGTGACCGACAAGATCGGCGTCGTGGCCTTCGCCGATTACGGTTATGTCGGCGATGAGACTTTCGGCGGCAATGGCGACAGCCACGCGGGGGCCGGTCTCGGGCTGCGCTACCTGACCCCGATCGGGCCGATCCGGCTCGATGTTGCCGCGCCGGTGAGCGGCGGTGGCAGCGGATTTGATGTATATGTTGGCATAGGGCAGGCGTTCTGATGCACAGGTTTCTGGTTCTTCTCACCGCGATCTTCATGCTGGCCCTGCCGGTCCATGCCCAGGATGACGAGGATGACGGCGGCGGCTTCCTGGAACGCCAGATCGAGAAGGCCCTCTCGGGGCCCGGCTTCGATGTGCGCATCCGCGGCTTCGAGGGCGCGCTGAGCTCGCGCGCGACCATCGAGACGCTGGTCATCTCCGACGATGAGGGTGCCTGGCTCACGCTCGAGGACGCGGTGCTGGACTGGAACCGCTCGGCGCTGCTGCGCGGGCGGCTGGAGGTCGAGGAGCTTTCGGCCGTGCGCCTGTCGATCCCGCGGCTCGCGAACGCCGACCCGTCGGCCCCCGCTCCCGAGGCCACGCCGTTCAGCCTGCCGGACCTGCCGGTTTCCGTGCGTATCGAGAAGCTCGCGATCGACAGGGTCGAGCTGGGCGAGCCGATTCTCGGACGCCCGGCCGTCGTCACCCTCGCCGGCGCCGCCTCGCTCGACGATGGAGAGGGGGAGGTTTCGATCAATGCCGAACGGCTCGACGGCGACCTCGGCACGCTGACGCTTGCCGGCAGCTATGCCAATGACGACAAGGTGCTCACCCTCGATCTGTCGCTCGTCGAGGGGCCCAACGGCATCGTCGCGAGCCTTGCCGACCTGCCGGGGCGCCCGGCGCTCACCGCCGAGATCAAGGGCAGCGGTCCGCTTTCCGATTTCGAGGCGGCCCTGACGCTGGAGACGGACGGCGAGCCGCGCATCGCGGGAACCGTGACGCTCAAGGAGGACGCCGATGGCGGCGCCCGCCGCTTCGCCGCCGATATCAGCGGCGACATCGCGCCCGTCTTCTCGCCGACATACCGCCCCTTCTTCGGGCCGGACATCTCGCTCAGGGCGGCTGGGGCGCAGTTCCCCGACGGCCGCCTCGTGCTCGACGATTTCAGCCTTGCCGCGCAGTCGCTCCTGCTGGAGGGTTCCGCCGCGCTGGGCGCCGACAAGGTGCCGGAGCGTTTCGCGCTCACCGGGCGGATCGCGGGCGAGGACGGCCCTGTCCTCCTGCCTTTCGGCGCGGGCGATACGCGGGTGCGGCAGGTCATTCTCGACCTGGGCTTCGACGCGTCGCAGGGCGAGGCGTGGTCCGGCGAGGTGGTGATCAGCGAGCTGCAGCAGAACGACCTGGAGATCGAGGAGCTGCGTCTCGACGGCGCCGGCGTGATCTCGCAGGATGACACGCTCGCCGTCACGGCGAATTTCGACTTCATCGCCGACGGTCTGTCGCTCGACGATGGCGGGTTGCAGCAGGCGCTGGGCCGCCGCACGCAGGGCCGGGCCGAGATCGCATGGGTCAGCGGAACGCCGGTGCAGCTCGGCCAGCTCGTGCTCGACGGGGCCAGCTACAGGCTCGAGGGGCAGGGGCAGCTCGATCCCGCCGGCGAAGGCATCCCGGCGGCCCTGACGGCCACGCTCGAGGCCGAGGACCTGGCGCCGTTCTCCGGTCTTGCCGGACGGCCCATCAGCGGTGGCCTCACGGCAGACCTGTCGCTCGAGGCGGCGGTGCTCAATGGCGCGTTCGACGTGGCGCTGACCGGCACCGGACGCGACCTGATACTGAGCATTCCGCAGATCGACGGCCTGCTCGAGGGCGAGACGCAGCTGGTGCTGCGGGCCGACCGCGACGAGACCGGCACGCGGCTCGAACAGCTGACGCTGGATGGCGCGCATGTCGAGCTGACGGCGAATGCCGATCTCAAATCCGAGGCGAGCGAGGCACGCGCCGAGCTTGCGATCGCGGAGCTTTCGCGCATGGACCGTGCCCTGTCGGGGCCGGGCCGCGTCGTGCTGACCGCCCGCCAGGAGGCCGAGATCTGGCAGGTCGCGCTCGAAGGCAGCGGGGCGGGCGCCACGGTGAGCGGATCGGGAACAGCGGGCCAGTTCGACAGCACACCGCTGATCACCGGCACGGTGACGCTCGATGCCGAGGATCTCGCGCGCTTCTCGGGGCTTGCCGATCGCCGCCTTGGCGGCAGCGTGGCCCTTTCGCTCGCCGGCTCGGCGCGAACCGATCTGAGTGCGCTCGATCTGACGGCCGAGGGCACCGCGCGCGATCTGCGCATCGGGCAGGCCGAGCTCGACCGCCTGATGGGCGGCGAGACGGTTCTCGATCTGGCCGCGACCAAGGCGGGCAAGGAAATCACCCTGTCGCGCCTGTCGCTGGAGAACCCGCAGATCACCGCCTCGGGAGAGGGCCGCTATGCCCCGGCGAGCGGCGCGGTGGACGCACGGATCCGCCTGTCGGAGCTCGGCGAGATCATGCCCGAGCTTTCCGGCCCCGGAACCCTGGAGCTTGATGCCAGCGGCGCCGACGGCATCTGGACCGTGGTCCTCGACGGTGCCGGCGCGGGGATCACCCTTGCCGCCGATGTCGATGTCGAAGGGCTCGACCAGCCCGTGCAGCGCGTCACCGGCGACGTCGCGATCCGCGCAGAGGAGATCGCGCCCTTCGCGCGGCTCGCCGGTCGCCCAATCGCGGGCGGGATCGCCCTGACCATCGATGGAACCGCCACCACCGACGCGATGTCGATCGATGCCAGCGTCGAGGGAAGCCTGCGCGATCTGCAGATCGGACAGGAGGATATCGACCGCCTTCTCGCCGGCCAGACGGCGATCGACGCGCAGCTGACGCGGGAGGGCAGCCAGTTCGGTGCGCCGCGCCTGCGTGTGGAAAATCCGCAGATGAGCCTTGCCGGCGGCGGCACCTACAGCCCCGAGAATGGCCAGGCCGAGCTACAGCTGACCCTGGCCGAGCTGGGCGACGTGGTGCCCGAGCTCTCCGGCCCGGCGCGGCTCGTGCTCGATGCCCAGGGCGAGGATGGCGTGTGGCAGGCGGTGCTCGAGGGCGAAGGGGCGGATGTCGTCCTGAACGCCGATGTCGCGATCGAGGGGCTGGCCGAGGAGGTGCAATCGCTCGCCGGGCGCGCCAGCTTCAGCGCCGCCGACCTGTCGCGCTTCGAGCGCCTCGCGCAACGTCCCCTCGGGGGCGCGCTTTCGCTCGATATCGAGGGCAGCGGCAACAGTGACCTGGCCGAGCTGACGGTGACGGCGAATGGCGAGGCACGGGACCTCTCCCTTGGCCAGCCCGATCTCGACCGGCTCCTGGCCGGCACCACCACCATCGCGCTCGAGACCGCGAAATCGGGTGACGAGATCACCCTGCCGCGGGCAAGGATCGAGAACCCGCAGATCAGCGTCGCCGGCGAGGGACGCTACAGCCCGCAGAACGGTGCCGTCACGGCGCAGGTCGCGGTCGCCGAGCTTGGCGCGATCGTGCCCGAGCTTTCGGGGCCGGCGACGGTGACGCTCGATGCATCCGGCGAGGGCGGCCTGTGGACGGTGCTGCTCGATGGCGAGGGGGCGGGGATCACGCTCGCCGCCGATACCGAGCTTACCGATCTCGACCAATCGGCATTCACCATCGGCGGCACGGCCGCCCTCGGGGCGGCCGATCTGGCGCGGTTCTCGCGGATCGCGGGACGTGATCTTGCCGGCAGCGTTCAGCTTGCCCTCGAAGGCAGCGCCACGAGCGATTTCGCGCGCGCCGAGCTGGACGCGGAGGGTACGCTCAGGGATCTCGCCGTGGGACAGGCCGAGCTCGACCGGCTTCTCGATGGCACGACCGCCATGACCGCACGGATGCGCAAGAGCGGCGACGAGATCTTCCTGCCGCGCCTGCGCATCGCCAATCCCCGGTTGCAGGTCAACGGCGAGGGCCGCTACGCGCCCGAGCAGGGACAGCTGCGTGCCGACCTGCGCCTGTCCGAGCTGTCGCAGATCGTGCCCGAACTCAGCGGCGAGGCGGTGGCCGAGATCAATGCCGTGGGACAGGACGGCGTGTGGAACGTCGTCCTCGACGGGCGCGGCGCGGACGTGGCGCTCGATGCCGACCTGGAGCTGCGCGGGCTCGACCGCGAGGTGCAGAGCCTGAGCGGAACGGCGCAACTGGCGGCGGCCGAGCTTGGCCGCTTCTCCGGACTGGCCGGGCGCGAGCTTGGCGGTGCGATCACCCTGTCGATCGAGGGAAGCGGCACCAGCGACGCCGCGCGCGCCGATCTGTCCTTCTCGGGAGAAGCGCAGGATCTGGCGATCGGGATCGCGCAGGCCGACGCGCTTCTGGCCGGCCGGACCGTCCTGTCGGGCGAGGTGATGAAGCTTGGCAGCGTGATCGACATCCCCGCCCTTTCGCTGCGCAATCCGCAGATGGAGCTGAGCGCCGAGGGCCGCTACGGGGATGGCGGCGCGCTGGAGGCGCAGTTGCGCCTGACCGAGATCGGACAGCTCGCCGCCGGACTGAGCGGGGCGGCCACGGCGGAGATCGTTGCCGAGGAAATCGGCGCGGCCTGGCAGGTGACGCTCGATGCGGCCGGCGCGGGCGCGATGGTCGCGGCCTCCGCCGAGATCAGCGACATCGCCGGCGGCACGCCTCTCATCGAGGGCGACGCGCGCGTCGAGGCGGCGGACCTGGGACGCTTCTCGGGTCTGGCCGGCCGGCGCCTTGGCGGCAGTCTCGAGGCGCAGGCCTCTGGCGGGCTGCGCACCGACCTGTCGCGGTTCGACGTCGATCTTTCGGCCCGGACCCGCGGCCTGAGTGCCGGGCTGGGCACGGCGGACGGGCTGCTGGGCGGGCAGATGACGCTCGCGGCCAGCGCGTCGCGCGACGCGGCGGGCGATCCGATACGGCTCGAGCGTCTCTCGCTCGACGGATCGCAGCTTACCGCCACGGCGGATGGCACGATCCTGGGCGGGGCGAGCGATCTCGACTTCGCGGTCAGGATCGCCAACATCGCCCCCTTCGCCGCCGGCATCTCCGGTCCGGCACGTGTCGCGGGCAGCCTGCGCGAGGCCGGCAGCGGGCTTGCGCTCGACATCGAGGGGACCGGCCCCGGCGGGGTGGCGCTTGCCGTCGATGGAACGCTCGCACGCGACTTCTCGACCGCCGCGCTCGACGCGAGCGGACAGGTGCCGCTCGGGTTGGCCAACACCGTCCTGATGCCGCGCTCCCTGAATGGCACGGCGCGCTTCGATGTCTCGCTCGACGGCCCGCTTGCGCTTTCTTCGCTCTCGGGCGAGATCAGCACCAGCGGCGCGCGATTCGTCGATCCCGGCTTGCAGGCTGTGCTCGAGGATCTGGCCCTCACGGCGCGGATTGCGAACAGCCGCGTGGTGCTGGACGGCTCGGCGCGCAAGGATGAGGGCGGACGCGTGACCGTCTCCGGCCCGATCACCCTGCTGGGCGGGTTCGATGCCGATCTTCGCATCGCGCTGCAGCAATTCGTGGTCGAGGATCCCGAACTCTACAGGACGATCGTCGACGGCACGGTGGCCATCGAGGGTCCCCTGGCGGGCGGCGCGCGGATCGGTGGCACCCTGGTGCTGGGTCAGACGGATCTGCGCATCCCCTCGACCGGGCTCGGTGCGACGGGGCCGATCCCCGACGGCATCACCCATGTCAGCGAGCCGGAGGCGGTACGGGCCACGCGCCGGCGTGCCGGCCTGATCGAGGATGGGTCGGAGGATGGTGCGTCGGATGGCGGCGGCACGCGCGTCGCCTACCCGCTGGATCTGAGGATCATCGCCGAGAACCAGATCTTCATCCGCGGGCGCGGTCTCGATGCCGAGTTGGGCGGACAACTCACCCTACAGGGAACGACGGCGAACGTGATCCCGGCAGGGCAGTTCGACCTGATCCGGGGACGGATCGACCTTCTGGGCAAACGCCTTGTGCTCGATGAGGGGCAGGTGACGCTGCAGGGCGATTTCACCCCCTTCATCCGCTTCGTCGTGCGCACCGATACCGGCGACGTCACCGTGCTCATCGTCGTCGAGGGACCGGCGCTCAGCCCCGATATCGACTTCCTGTCGGAGCCGGAACTGCCCGAGGACGAGGTGCTGGCCCGCCTGCTCTTCGGACGCTCGATCGAATCGATCTCCGCGCTACAGGCGGCACAGCTCGCCTCCGCGGTCGCGACCCTTGCCGGGCGCGGCGGCGACGGGGTGATCGGCAAGCTGCGGCAGAATTTCGGCCTCGACGATCTGGACGTGACCACGGACGAGGAGGGAAATGTGGGCCTGCGTGCCGGCAAGTACATTTCCGAAAACGTCTATTCGGACGTGGCCGTCGGGAGCGAGGGCGACGCGGAGATCAATCTCAACCTCGACCTGACCCCGTCGCTGACGGTCAAGGGCGGGGCGTCGAGCAGCGGCGAGACGAGCCTCGGGATCTTCTTCGAGAAGGATTACTGACCGGCCATGCGCGCGGCGGCGCTTTTGGGCTCGCCGCGCGCATGGGGCCCGTGCCGAAGCACCGCCGGCATGAGAGGGTGCGCCCCCCGGCGGAGCCGCACCGACACCGGAGACGGACGGCCCCCGAATGCCGCCCACCCACGGGGGGGGGGGGGGGCGTGACCTTCGTGTTGGTTCCCTAACAAAGAAAAAGGCATGCGCATCGCATCCCCATCGGGCAGTGCATCATGCTCATCGCGCACCGACCGGCCGAAAGAGCAAAGCCACTCATAGGGAGCGCGCTGGCCCACTCCGCATCACAAGGCCGAGGGTGCGCCGGGGGCCTCGACCACATGGCTCAGACCGCTGTCAGCCTGGGCGACCTATGTGGCAGTTCCTGCAAGGTATGACTGGCGGGACTGGAGCTTCGTTCCTGCTCGGACGGCTTTGCCGGACCACGCAATCCTCGCGGTAGCGGCGTGATGCGCAGGGTCGGCGGTTGAGCCGGACCGGCATGCGCGCCGAAAGCAAGGACCGTCCGGAGAGCAAGTTCCTGCTGCGTGGAGCTTGGGCAGAAAGGATAATTCAAAATAAATGCCTGCCGACCAGGGGCCGGCAGGCAGAGGGTGTTCATATCCAGCCGCGCGGAGCGGCATCCCCGTCCGGGGGCACGCGTTTTTCTGCGCGTCAGCGCCGGCGTTCCGCCGGATCGATCCTGACACGAAGCTCGCGGCGCTCGGGTTTGCCCGACCTGGCCACCAGTATCGCACCGGCCGCGGAGATCATTGCCAGCAGGAGCGGAATGAACGGCGTAAATTGCATCTGGAACCTCCGGGTTTGATTGCCGCATCATGCAGTCTGGGGGATCAACGTCAATCCCGGATGTCCTGTTCCGAATTTGGCAACAATAGCGCGGATCGACCGCGATCTACGCAACTTTCCGCCGAAGGTTCATTCGTTCGGAATGCGGGCTCTCAAACCATTTCGTCGGGAATGATCGGCAGATCGTGACCGAAGTCACGGGCCACGCGCACATTGTAGGGCAGGATGAACCCCTCGCGCTCCGACGGATCGCGCCGCGCGTTGCGGGCCGCCTGTGCCCGCAGGACCCGAACCGTGCGGTTGGGATCGCTGGCCATCCGCGCGCTGTCCTCCGGCAGCCAGTGATGCATCGCGCGCGACAGGGCATGGGCGGCGAAGCCGGGGGTCTGCACGTGCATTCCGGCCTCCGTGTCCCAGCGCAGGCTGCGCCCGTTGAGATTGGCCGAGGAGACGATGGCGGCGCGTTGGTCGAAGATGCAAAGCTTGGCATGGACATAGACGATGGGCGCGCCGAAATGGCGGTCCCGGTGTTCGGGGCCGTCCTGCAGGACCGGGCCGCGCGGTTGCGCCGGGGAGCCGAAGAAGACGCGCTTGCCGAAAGCCTTGCGCACGGTGGAGACGCAGCGCGCCTGGAGGAACTCGCCGAAGCGTGTGTCCAGTTTCTTGCGTTTCTGGAAGGCAATCACCTCGGGTGCCGCCGGAAGGATCATCGCCAGCGTCAGTTCGGGATCGCGCCGCGCGGCGGCGGCGAGGGCGCGGGCAAGGCCGCGGTCCCGAAAGAACTGCGTCTCGAAATAGATGAGCTTGTGCGAGGCGGCGACCTCGTCGAGAATGGTCTTGAGGATCGAGCGCCGGACCTTCTGCGGTGACAGATAGGGGCCGGACCAGCGGCGCTGCGACGACAGGGTCGTGACGAGACCGTGCTGCTCGGGGGGAGGGGCCTGCGCGCCGCGCACGATCTCCGGCACCGCGCGCAGGTAGTCCTCGGCGGCCTTCGCGACGGGTCCCCGGGTCATGATCTGCACATCGTGCCATGTCAGCTCGGCGGGCCTGTCATGCTCCAGCGTGTCGTAGCGGCGCTCGTTGAGGTCGAGCCCCCCGATATAGAGCGTCTCGCCGTCGATCACGGCGAGCTTCTGGTGATGCGAGGCGGGATAGAGAAGGGGCGGGCCGCTGCGGCGCAATGCGACATCGCCCGGCGGCACCTCGCCGCGCTGCAGGAAATCGGCAAGGCCGGGAAGATGGCGCATGGCGGAGCTGCGATGGGGAAGCTCCAGCGCGTTCAGCGCCTGGGCGATCTCGCGCAGCTCGCCGCTGACCTTTGGCCAGAGGCAGACACGCGGCAGCAGGCCGATCTTGGCCGGGTGAAGGCCGGGGCGCACCGTGACCCTGGCCTCGGGTCCGGCAAGCTCCGCCGCGGCCCAGATCTGCCGCAGGCTGGCCCAGGTTCCCTGGTGGGTGTCCCAGGAGACGATGGGATCGAAATCCGACAGGATGAGATCGAAGGAGATGCCGCGCGAGAAGGTATGGACGAGCAGGTCGAACCAGGTCTCGCCGATGGCCAGGCCCTCGTCGGAGCGTAGCTTGGTGGCGGGATCGAAGATGCGAAAGCCGGCGACGATCCGGTCCTCGGCCGAAAGAAAGGCCCGCTCGAGCGCGGGGAACGCCTCGGACGCCGTCAGGAAGAGCTGCGGCATGTCGGGGCCCGGCGCTTCACGCGCCTCGCCGGCTGCCGCGGTCTGGTGGGGATCGCGATTGTCGTCACGCATCACGCTGCTGCATCCTCGGCGGTGAAATCGCTGGGGCTGAATTTCACGTTGATCTCGTATTGCGTGCCGGTCTCGGTCACCTGCGACACGGCGCCCAGCTGCATGACGAAGGCGTTGATGAGCTGGCTTCCGAGCCCGGGCACCTCGCCCTCCGGCAGCGCGTTGACGGGCGTGCCGATCGAGTTGGAGATCACCAGCCTGACCTGTCCGGTCTCGTCTGCCGCCTTCAGAACGACGCTGATCCAGGGTTTCGCATCCGGGGTCGGGCGCCCGACATACTTGATCGCGTTGGTCGTGGCCTCGGTCACCAGCAGCGACAGGGGAACGGCCTGGTCGGGATAAAGGCTGACCGGGGCGATATCGAGTTCGAGATCGATGCCGGCCGCCGGCGTGATCGAATTGCGGGTGATCTGTGCCGTCAGCTCCTCGATCAGCGTATCGGCGCGCACGTTCGACAGGACCGACGCCTGGTAGAGATTGCGGTGGATCGTCGCGAGGCCGAGCACCCTGTCCTGCAGACGCTTCAGGACGAATTTCGTCTCCGGGCTCTGGGCCTTGCGGATCTGCATGTTGGTGATCGAGGCAATGAGCTGGAGGTTGTTCTTCACGCGGTGATGAACCTCCTTGAGAAGCACGTCCTTCTCGTGCAGCCCGTTCTCAAGCTCGGCCTCGTCGCGCGCGATCTGGTGGGTCATCGACACGAAAGCCTCGATCACCTCGCGCAGCTCCAGCGGCGCCTCGTCAAGATGGACATTGCTGAGCGTGCGCCGGGTGCTCGAGAAGGCGCGGATGTTCTGGCGCAACGAACGGATATGCCTGGTGACAAGGCGGTGAACCGCGAAATAGGCCACCGCGAGGCTGATCAGCCACATCAGGAACGGAAAGAGCACTGCCGACATGGCCGTGAGCCCGCCTGTGCGTCCGGCCGACGGCTCCCAGATGGAAAGCGCGTAGATCGAGCCCGGCAGGAGCGGAGCGACAGTATAGAGCCGCTGTGCACCGGTGCGGTCGACATCCTCGAAGGTTCCGGTCCCATTGCCGCCCAGCATCGAAAGCGCCCGGTTCACCGGAAGGCGATCGAGCGCGGTCTCAAGTCCGATTTGTGAGCTGAGGATGTCGCCGCGATCGTTGAAGGTGATCGTGTCGAGGGGACGGGGGCCGCCATTGTTCCCGGGCGGATTGATCACGATGGCGTCGTGGAGGAAGGACAGGATGACGTAGCCGTCGGGGCGGTTGCCGTCGACCACCGGCTCGACCACGTTGATCAGGTTGTCCTCGGTCTGGCGCGCGGTGAGCGTGGCGCCGACGAAGGGGAGGCCGGTCTCGACATATTGCGTGTGGGTCGCGGTGCTCGAAAGGTCGGTGCCCACAGCCGCGCTGCCGCAGCGCACTATCCCGTCCTCGGAGACATGGGCCGCGAAGGCGATATCCGTGATCGAGGAGGCATAGCGGTCGAGAACCGTGCTGCAGGTTTTCGGGTCCTCGTTATAGCCGGGGATGATCCGCGCGATCGACTGCGCCGCGCCGCGGGTATGCAGGATGACCTGCCGTTCGACCGCGGCCGCCTCGAGCGTCTCGCCGAGCAGGGCTGCCTCGAGCCGCGCGTCCGAATCCTCGATCACGCGGTAGGTCTGGACCATTGCAATGATGCCGATCGGAAGCAGCGCCAGCCCGAGCAGAAGTACGAGCCGGACATCGAGCCTGTTGAGCCCGTCGAAGCCTCTGAGCGGTGCAAGCATGGTCAGCGCTGATGCAGATTGGCAGCCATGACCGATGCTGTCGCTGCGTCGGTGATGACGGGATCCTCCCCGTCGGCCATTCCGAGAAGTTCGGTCAACCGCTTGCGTCCGCGATTGGCACGGCTCTTGATCGTCCCCACCGCCACGCCGCACATCTCGGCCGCTTCCTCGTAGGCAAAGCCCGATGCGCCGACGAGGATCAGCGCCTCGCGCTGCTCGACCGGGAGCTGTTCGAAAGCCTTCTGGAAATCGGCAAGGGCAAGACGCCCGTCATGGGCCGGCTTCTCCGAAAGGCTCGCAGCCATCACGCCGTCGACATCGGCGACTTCGCGGCGGGCCTTGCGGCGCGACGAGTAGAAGGCATTGCGCTGGATGGTGAAGAGCCAGGCGCGCAGGTTGGTGCCGGGCTTGAACTTCTCGATATTCTTCCACGCCTTCTCGATCGTGTCCTGCACGAGATCATCCGCCGCGGCGGAGTTGCGCGTCAAGGACATGGCGAAGGCCCTGAGTGCGGAAAGATGTTCGACCAGCTCATCACGCGGGTCGGCATTACTTGGCATTCGAGGGGTCCTGCTCTTTCAATCGGTTCAGCAGATCCTTAAACCGGTCAGGAACCTCTTCGACAGGTTCCTCCCGATACACGCGACGCAGGTTTTCATCGATCTGTCTCATCACTTTAGACACATCCTTGTTTTCTGTCATTCCGCGCCCACGCATAACTTTTTTCTGCCAGATTTTGGAACAAACGCCGGAGTTGCGAGTTTGGTTCCAACAAAAACGCCGAGAATATTGAGGAACACCTGCATATGACTGAGACGACAGCGCGCGGCGATATTTCTGCCACGATCGGTAGCGACCTTCCCTATCTCCGTCGCTACGCACGGGCGCTTACGGGCTCGCAAGGCACGGGTGACAACTACGCGGCGGCGACGCTGGAGGCGATCCTGCAGGACCGGTCGATCTTCTCCGACGGGTTGCAGCCGCGCGTCGCGCTCTTCCAGGCCTTCCACAAGATATGGTCCACGGCCGGCGCGCCCACCGCCGACACCGAGGATCCGCAGACCCGGATCGAGAGCCGCGCCCTCGACCACATGTCCGGCCTCACCAACAATACGCGCGAGGCGCTTCTTCTCTCGACCATCGAATCGTTCAGTTTCGAGGAAGTCGGCGAGATCATGGGCACCACCAGCGAGGAGGCCGAGAGCCTTGTCGGGATCGCGATCGCCGAGATGGAGCGGTCAATGGCCGGAAAGGTCATGATCATCGAGGACGAGGCGATCATCGCCATGGATATCCATTCCATCGTCACCGAGATGGGCCATGACGTCACCGGGATCGCGCGCACCCGCAGCGCGGCGGTCGAGCTTGGCTCCTCGGATCGTCCCGACCTCATCCTCGCCGACATCCAGCTTGCCGACAATTCGTCCGGCATCGACGCGGTGAATGACATCCTCGCGCAGTTCGGCGACATCCCGGTGATCTTCATCACCGCCTTCCCCGAGCGCCTGCTGACCGGCGACAAGCCCGAGCCGGCCTTCCTGATCTCCAAGCCCTACTCGGAGGATCAGGTCCGCTCGGCGGTCAGCCAGGCGATGTTCTTCGCCAGCACCGAAACGCTCAAGGCGCACGCCTAAGGGGGCGGAGCGGGGCGGGGCGGCGATCCCGCGGGCCGCTTCCTCTGTGCATCGAAATACCAGACACGAAAAAAAGGGTGGCTCCTCGGAGCCACCCTTTCATCGTTTCGAGCCTGACCTAGATCAGTTTGTCTTTTTCGCAGCGCCGAACACGATCGTTCCGACGAACAGCGCGACGAAGAAGAAGAACATGAGCTGGGCCAGCGCAGCCGTGCCAGCGGTTCCGCCGAAGCCCATCAGGCCAGCGAGAAGCGCCGCGCATAGAAATAGCATTGCCGTCTTTGTCACCCTTGTCTCCTTCGTGTAGAGCTCGGTTGGACAGGCAACACGTCCGTGCACGTGCGGTTCCGGGAAGCTTCGCGTTTTTACGGGTATTCCGCGGTCACGCTTGCGTGTTGACACCAAATTGCATCACCATGGTTGCCGCCGGGCTCAAGGGCACGCGGCGACCGGAATCAGAAAGGACTATCCCATGGCGCAATCGAGCGGTCGAAACAACGAGACCACGGCTTCGGTCGAGGATCTGTCACGTCAGGTCGAATCGCTCAAGAGCGACATTGCCGCCCTGACGCAGACGATGGGTGAGCTTGGCAAGTCGGCCGGCCGCGAGCTCAAGCACAGGGCGCGCGAGCAGGCGGATGACGTTCAGCTGCGTGCCGAGACGGCCGTCGAGGATGCCGAGCGCTACGTGCGCGATCACCCGGCGAAGGCGGTGGGCTTCGCGGCCCTGATCGGGCTTCTCATCGGCCTTCTGAGCCGTCGCGGCTGAGGCATGCTGGCTCATTTCTCGGCCTGGGCGGAGCTTCGGGCGCGCCTCGTGGCGCGAAGGATCGTCTTCGGGATCGTCGGGGCGCTCTTTCTGGGCGCGGGCCTGGCATTCCTCACGGTCGCGCTGTGGCTCCTGATCGAGCTCGCCTTGGGTCCGATCCTGGCCAGCGTGGCCCTGGGCATGCTCTTTTTCGGGACGGGTCTGCTGGTCCTGTTCCTGGGGCGCCGTCCCGTTCCGGCTCCGCCCGCGAGTGCGGCGCCGGCGCGCGCCGTGCCGCCCGCCCCCGGTCCGCGCCGCCCGCTCGCCGCGGGCACCGGATTGCTCGAGGCGCTGCTTCTGGGGATCGAGGCGGGACGCCTGATCAGGCGTCGCTGAGCTTCAGCTCCGTCAGGGCGGCATGGAGCATCTCGTCCGTGAAGGGCGATCGCAGGACGGTGGCCTTGGGCAGGTGATCGCCGAGAGGATTGGCGTTCTCGGCGATCAGGACGACGCGCGTGCCATAGAGCGCGAAGGCCGACATGATCTTGCGGTCCTGCGCCAGCGCGTCGCGCGCCGGCACGATGGCCAGATCCAGGGAGACCGCCCGCGACAGCCAGTCGCGCGCCCGCCTGAAGTCCGCGCAGATCGTGACATTGATCCCCGGAAAGAGTTCGCAGACGACATCCTTGATATCCTCGGCTACCAAAGCCGAACTCTGAACGATTAAGCCGGTCCTCATCTTGAAACCTCGAACAATCGGTAAACACTCGAGGCAGCTTTCTGGAACATTGCGCAGAAGGGCGCATTAAACTGTGACGTTGCAGGGAGAAAAAACCGATGGTGGTGCCATGTTCGAGATGTCCTCTCAGACAGCTGCCGCTTTTCCGCAAGATGACTTCCGACGAGGTCTCTTTCATGGAGAAGTTCAAGGCAGGTGAGATGACGGTCGAGGCCGGCACGCAGATTCTCACCGAGGGAAGCGGCAGCTCGCAGCTCTACACGGTGCTTTCCGGCATGGGCATGCGTACCAAGCAGCTGTCGAACGGGCGCCGGCAGGTGATCAGTTTCGTCTTTCCCGGTGATCTCATCGGATTGCAGGCGAGCCTGATGAGCGAGATGGAGCATTCGGTCGACGCGGCCTCGCGCATGCGGCTTTGCGTGTTCAACCGCTCCGAGCTCTACCAGGTCTTCAAGTCGCATCCCGACAGGGCCTTCGATCTGACCTGGCTCGTGTCGAGCGAGGAGCATTTCCTCGGCGAGGCGCTGACGACGGTCGGCCAGCGTTCCGCGATCGAGCGTATCTCCTGGGCTTTCGTGAAGATACACCAGCGGGCGGCGGCGATCGATCTTCTGGAGGAGAACGGGCTTCCCTTTCCCTACAGGCAGCAGGATCTCGCGGATGCGCTTGGCCTGTCGCTCGTCCACACGAACAAGACGCTGGCCAAGCTGCGCGAGCGGCAACTGGTCTTCTGGTCGGAGGGGACCCTTCGGGTCACCAAGCTCGAGGAGCTGGCGCGGATTGCCGGCATGGAGATCGGTCCCCTGCGCCAGCGTCCGCTCATGTAGTCTCCTCGGCCTTGATGACATCACCCGGTGGCGGCTCCTGCGTCGTCGGCAGGGCGGCCTCGGCGAGGGCGGCACTCGAATCGGGGGCGAGCGTGTCGGCGGCGACGGCGCCGCGTTCGCCCATCGGCCGGTCGGGGCCGACGGTGCTGTCCTCGGCGGTGCGCATCTCCAGCTCGACATTGAGCGATGCGCCGAGCAGCACGACGAAGGCGCTGATATAGAGCCACATCAGAAGGGCGATCACCGCCCCGAGCGCGCCGTAGATCTCGTTGTAGCGGCCGAAATTCGTCAGGTAGTAGGAAAACCCGTAAGACGCCGCCGCCCAGATCGCGACGGCGAGCAGCGCGCCGGGGGTCAGCCAGGCGCTGCGCGCATGGCGCCGGTTCGGCCCGTAGCGGTAGATCACGCCGAGCCCGGACATCACCACCGCGATCACGATCAGCCAGCGGGCGGTGGAGATCGCCATGTTGGTCAGCGGGCCGAGTGGCAGGACGGCCAGGAAGATCGGCATGATGACCACCGAGGTCAGCGCGATGATCGCCACGAAGATCAGCAGGAAGGTCACCCCGAACGCGGCGAGGATCTGGCGCAGGCCCACCCTGTTGCGCTCGCGGTAGATGGCGTTCAGCCCCCGGATCAGGGCCGCGACGCCGGCCCGCGAAGACCACAATGCCGCCCCCGTCGAGATCAGCGTCGCCCAGCCCAGGGTGCGCGTATTGGCGCGCACCAGCTGCGTCACCTGGTCATCGAGCAGCACGAAGGCATCCGTGGGGATGAACTTGCGCAGCAGGATCATCTGCGATTCGACCACGCTTGGATCGGCGATGAAGCCCCAGATCGCGATCAGGGCGGCCACCGCGGGAAAAAGCGCCAGCATTCCGTAGAAGGCGACCCCCGCCGAGATCAGCCCCAGATTGGTGTCGTTCATGTTCATGAACACCGCCTTGGAGGCATACCACCAGTCGCGCCATGTCAGGCCCGGATGAAGGCTCCCTGTCGGGCGTTTCTGCTCGCTGCCCGTCTGTGCGCTCTCGGCCGTCATCCCGTCTCCCGGTTCAATTCAATTCGGATGCCAGCTTGAGGACCTCGGCGCCGTCCTCCTGTTCGATCAGGTAGGCGGGCATGTCCTCGGTGGCGTTGCGCGTGATCTCGCTGCCTTGCAGCTTGCGCGTGACCTTGTTCGTGAATCGTTCGGTGATCTTGCCCTTCGCCGTGCCGCCGCCCCAGCTCCATTCGACGGTCTCGCCGATCTTGTAGCTTGCCATGACGCTCTCCCCGGTCAAAACAGGGGAACCCGCCTCAATCGTCGCGGTTCCTTCGAGGCGGAATGTAGCGCGCTGCGCCGAATTGGGACCACAACGATTGAGATCGCACCGTTCAGTCTCTATATTGTCACTATGCCCTGCGCCGGGGCGTTCCGGCGCGCTACGAAGGAGGACGATGTCCTGTCTCTTGACCAAACAGCGGCCGGTGGCACGGCCGCTCACCGGAGTGTCCTCGGCATGACCGACGATGCCCCGGCTCTGACGAGCGAAGCATTGCTCGATATCATCCTTGCATCGCTGGACGACGACAAGGCCGAAGACGTTGTGCAGGTCAGCCTGCGCGGCAAATCCGAAATGGCCGATTACATGGTCATCTGCTCGGGACGCTCTTCGCGCCAGGTCAGCGCGATCTCCGATCGCCTGGTGGACAAGCTCAAGCAGGATCACGGCCGCCTGAGCAAGGTCGAGGGCAAGGATACCGGGGATTGGGTGCTGATCGACACCGGCGATGTCGTCATCCATGTTTTCCGGCCGGAAGTCCGCGAGTTCTACCAGCTCGAGAAGATGTGGGTCGGTCCCAATTCCGCAGCCCAGGCGGATCGCTGAACGCCCATGAAGGTCGCGATCTGTGCGGTGGGCCGGCTCAGGGCCGGCCCCGAGCGTCAGCTGCTCGATGATTACGTCGCCCGGTTCGACAGGACCGGGCGCGGCCTCGGCCTCGGCCCCCTCGCGGTGCAGGAGGTCGAGGACCGGAAAGGCGGCGGCAAGGAGGGCGAGGCGCTCCTGCTCGACAAGGCGATACCGGAGGGCACGCGCATCTGCGCGCTCGACGAGCGCGGGCGGCAGATGTCCTCTCCCGAACTGGCGCAGACCATCGCCGGCTGGCGCGATGCGGGCGATCCCGGCACGGTATTCGTGATCGGCGGGGCCGACGGCCTGACGGCCGACCTGCTGACCCGTGCCGACATGCGCCTGTCGCTGGGCCCGATGGTCTGGCCGCATATGCTGGTGCGGGTCATGCTCGCCGAGCAGCTCTACCGCGCCACGACGATCCTGGCGGGCGGGCCCTATCACCGGGCCTGATGGTCGCAGGAGCGCATGGCGGCACCCGGCCCGCACGCGGCGGGCCATCCGTGCCGCCCGCGCGCACGGGCTTTTCCGCGCCGCCCGCGCGCGGGGCTTTCCGGCGCACCCTTTTCCCGGCCGGGCGCAGAAGCTAGACAGGCAGGACGCGGCAAACGAGCGGAAAGGCCAGTCCATGTATCCTCCGAAACCCGTGATCTTGTGCATTCTCGATGGCTGGGGCCAAGGCGAGACGCGCGAGGCCAACGCACCCGCCCTGGCGCATACGCCCAATTTCGACGCGATCATGGCCGAGGGGCCGGCGGCGACGCTGATCACCCATGGGCCCGATGTCGGATTGCCCAGCGGACAGATGGGCAATTCCGAGGTCGGACACACGAATATCGGCGCGGGCCGGGTGGTCGCGATGGATCTGGGGCAGATCGACCTCGCGATCGAGGATGGCAGCTTTGCCGAAGCCGAGGCGCTGCGCGGCTTCGTTGCGGCGCTTCGGGCCAGCGGCGGACGGGCCCATATGATGGGGGTGGTGTCGGATGGCGGGGTGCATGGGCACCTGTCGCACATGATCGCGGCAGCGCGGGCGCTCGACGCGGCGGGGATCGAGGTGGTGATCCACGCGATCACCGACGGGCGCGACGTGGCCCCGCGATCGGCCGACGGCTACCTTGCCGGGCTGGAGGCGGCCTTGCCCGCACGTGCGCGCATCGCCACCCTTTCGGGGCGCTATTACGCGATGGACCGGGACACGCGCTGGGACCGGGTCGAGCAGGCCTACCAGGCCATGGTGCAGGGCCGGGGAGCCACCGCGACAGACGCGCGGGCGGCATTGCAGGCGAATTACGACGAAGGGCGGAGCGACGAGTTCGTCCTGCCGGCCGTCATGGAGGGCTATGAGGGGATGCGGCCGGGAGATGGCCTCTTCTGCCTCAACTTCCGTGCCGACCGGGCACGCGAGATCCTCGCCGCGATCGGGGATCCGCAATTCGACGGCTTCGCGCGCGGCCAGCGGCCCGAACTTGCCGCGCGTCTCGGCATGGTCGAGTATTCCTCGGCCCACAACGCCTACATGGATGCCGTCTTTCCCAAGCGCGCCATCGTCAACACGCTCGGCGAATGGGTCGCGGCCAAGGGGCTGCGCCAGTTCCGCGTCGCCGAGACCGAGAAATATCCCCATGTCACCTTCTTCCTCAATGGTGGGCGCGAGGAGCCGCAGGAAGGCGAGAGCCGCGCAATGCCGCGCTCGCCGGGGGTCGCGACCTATGACCTGCAGCCCGAGATGTCCTGCACCGAGGTCACCGACCGTCTCGTCGAGGCGATCGGCGCCGGCTACGACCTCGTCGTGTGCAACTATGCCAATCCCGACATGGTGGGTCATACCGGCGATCTCGACGCGGCGATCGCGGCCTGCGCGGCCGTGGACCGGGGTCTTGGCCGCGTCATCGAGGCTTTGCGCGCGGCGGGAGGGGCGATGATCGTCACCGCCGATCATGGCAATTGCGAGACGATGGCCGATCCGCTGACGGGCGGGGCGCATACCGCCCATACGCTGAACCCGGTTCCGGTCGTCCTCGTGGGCGGGCCGGACGGTGCGCGGCTCAGATCGGGCCGGCTGGCGGACCTGGCGCCCACCGTGCTCGAGCTGATGGGCCTGGAGGCGCCCCCCGAGATGACCGGCACGAGCCTGATCGTGCGATGACGGGACGGGGGCGGGGACGGGGGCGCGCCGCGGCGCTGGCGGTCGGCCTTGGACTATGCGCCATGATCGCGGCGCCCCCGGCATGGACGGCCGAGGCGCCCGGTGCGATCGCGCGCCGCGCGGCGGAGCAACTCGATCTCGCGGCGCGCGCGATGGCGCGGGCGGATGGCGCGCGCGACCGCGTGGCGGCCCTGACGGGGACCGTGCGTGCCTACGAGGCGGGGCTGTCGGCCCTGAGGGCGGGGATCAGGCAGGCCTCGGTGCGGCTTCGGCAGATCGACAGCGAACTCGAGGCACGCCGCGACGAGACGGGGCAACTGCTCGCCGCGTTGCAGGTGATGGCGCGCGAGCCCGGAACCGCGCTCCTGCTGCACCCTGCCGGCCCGCTCGGCACCGCGCGCGCGGGCATGATGATCGCCGAGGTCGCCCCCGCGCTGGCCGCGCAAGCGGCCACGCTGCGTGCCGCGCTGGACGAGATGGCCACGCTCAAGGTGCTTCAGGCCTCGGCGCAGTCTACCCTGACCGAGGGGCTTCATGGCGTGCAGCAGGCCCGCCTCGCCCTTGCGCAGGCCGTCTCCGAGCGGACCGACCTGCCACGCAGGATGACCGAGGACACGGAACGGATGCAGCAGTTGATCAACAGTGCCGAGACCTTGCAGGGATTCGCCGACAGCCTGACGGGCCTGCCCGGACAGGAGACGGACCTGCCGGACTTCGCGGCGGGACGCGGGGCGCTTGCGCTGCCGGTCGCGGGCCGCGTCCTGCGCGGCTTCGGCGAGGCGGATGCGGCCGGGATCCGGCGACCCGGTCTCATCGTCGCGGCCGCGCCCGGCGCCCTCGTCACCACGCCCTGGCCGGCGACGATTCGTTACGTGGGACCGTTGCTTGACTACGCAAATGTGATCATTCTGGAGCCTGGAGAGGGGTATCTGCTGGTTCTGGCAGGGCTCGGCGCGGTCTATGGTGAGGCAGGGCTCGTGGTGCCGGCAGGGGCGCCGCTCGGCCTGATGCCCGGCGCGGATCAGGGGATTTCCGCTGCCGTGCAGGAGAGCGTTGATGATCCCCCGGTGGAAACGCTCTATATGGAACTGCGCGACGATCAAACGCCACAGGACCCTGCCGACTGGTTCGCACTGGATGAGGAATAGGACGAGCATATGAAAAAATTCGTGATGGCCGCCGCCGGTGGTACGCTGGCGGGGATTGTCCTGACCACCCAGGTCGCGGGACCGCTGATTGCACAGGAGACAGCCTCCAAGAGCAGCGTCTACGAACAGCTCGACCTTTTCGGCGACATCTTCGAGCGGATCCGGGCGCAATATGTCGAGGAGGTCGAGGAGAAGGACCTCATCGAGGCTGCGATCGACGGGATGCTGACCTCGCTTGACCCGCATTCGAGCTACCTGTCGCCGGATGATGCCGCCGCGATGCGGGTGCAGACGCGCGGCGAGTTCGGCGGCCTTGGCATCGAGGTGACGCAGGAGGAGGGCTTCGTGAAGGTCGTCTCCCCGATGGACGGCACCCCCGCCGACATCGCCGGGATGGAAGCGGGCGACTTCATCACCCATGTCGACGGCGAATCGCTTCTCGGGCTGACCCTCGAGGACGCGGTCGAGCTGATGCGCGGGCCCGTCGGCAGCGAGATCATCGTCACCGTCGTGCGCGAGGGCCGCGACGAGCCCTTCGACGTGTCGATCATCCGCGACACGATCAAGCTGACGGCCGTGCGCACCCGCAACGAGGGCAACACGGTTGTCCTGCGCGTCACGACCTTCAACGACCAGACCTTCCCCAACCTCAAGGAAGGGCTCGAGAAGCAGGTCGAGGAACTCGGCGGCATGGATAAGATCAACGGCATCGTGCTCGATCTGCGCAACAATCCCGGCGGCCTGCTCACCCAGGCGATCCGTGTCTCGGACGCCTTCCTCGAGGAGGGCGAGATCGTCTCGACCCGCGGGCGCGAGGTGGCCGACAGCGACCGCTTCAACGCGACCGCAGGCGATCTGGCCAATGGCAAGCCGATGGTCGTCCTGATCAACGGCGGCTCGGCCTCCGCCTCCGAGATCGTCGCCGGCGCCCTGCAGGATCACCGCCGCGCCATCGTCGTGGGCACCAAGAGCTTCGGCAAGGGTTCGGTGCAGACGGTCATGCCGCTGCGGGGCGATGGTGCGATGCGCCTGACGACGGCGCGCTACTACACCCCGTCCGGCCGCTCGATCCAGTCGCTCGGCGTCTCGCCGGACATCGTGGTGCAGCAGCCCCCGCGCACGCCCGAGGAGGAGACCGAGGAGGACGAGGATCTGGCACGCCCGCTGCGCTCGGAGGCCGATCTGCGCGGCGCCATCACCAACGATTCGGTGAGCGAGGACGAGCAGCGCATCATCCGCGAGGAGCAGGAGCAGGCCGAGGAAGCCGCCAAGCTGCGCGACGAGGATTACCAGCTCGCCTACGCGATCGACATCCTCAAGGGCCTCTCGGCGCTGGGCAGCGACGGCGCCGAGTAATCCCGCGCGCTCTGCCGCGAGCATCGGGGGCGAGCCGCGCCCCCGATGCCTTCTGCGCGAAGCCGCTCGCCCCGATCTTCGCGCCCCGATCCCGTGACACGAGCCCAAGGAGAGCCGCAAATGGCATCCCCCGCCGATCCCGCCGATCTTCCCTATCGCCCCTGTGCCGGCGTCATGCTAGTCAACCCGGTGGGGCTGATCTTTGCCGGCGAGCGGATCGACACCCCCGGCGCGTGGCAGATGCCCCAGGGCGGGATCGACCCCGGCGAGACCCCGCGCGAGGCCGCCCTGCGCGAGCTCGAGGAAGAGACCGGGGTGCGCCGCGGCCGCGTGCGAATCGAGGCCGAAAGCCCGGATTGGATCACCTACGAGCTGCCGCCGGAGCTTCTCGGGAAGCTGTGGGGCGGGCGTTATCGCGGGCAGAAGCAGCGCTGGTTCCTGATGCGCTTCGACGGCTCGGACGACGAGGTGGATATCGACCGCCCCCATCCGGAATTCTCCGCCTGGGACTGGCTTCCGGCCGATCGTCTGCTGCAAAGCATCGTGCCGTTCAAGCGCGAGGTCTACATGCAAGTCCTGAACACGTTCTCCCCCAAGCTCTGAGCGCCTGCGGCGGCACTGCCGTATTCGCCGGACCCTTCTCCCGGCTGCCCCATCGACTCCTCCCTTCGGGTAAGCGGGCCGTTTGGCGCAGCGCGGCGTCTTCCCGATCGATCCTCCCACGCCGCGCAGCGTCGAAGGGAAGCCTGCGCATAACGGGGGTGGCATAAGGTCGCGTTATGGAACAAAAGGTGAATATCCGCCTTGAAAGCCAAACAGGCACGGTGCCATGACTTCACGACCTTCCTTGCCGCAAGATGCCGGCCGCCCCTGGGCGCGGTTCGGGACACCCGCCTGCCCGGAACTTTCGGCGCAGTCGAACTTCACGTTTCTGACGGGTGCCTCGCATCCCGAGGAATACGTGGACCGTGCCGGGCTGCTGGGGATCCCGGCCATTGCCATCGCCGACGAGAACTCGGTGGCGGGGATCGTGCGGGCGCATACCCATCTGCGCGAGATGGCGCGGCTGGCCCGTCTGCGCCGTGCCGCCGATGCCGATCCGATCGGCCCGCCCTGTCCCCCGGAGCTTTCGCGCCCGGGCGCGGGGGGGCTTGCGATCCTGTCTGTGCCGCGCCTGCTCCCGGCGGCGCGGATCGTGACATGTGACGGCTTTGCCATGACCATGCTGCCACGCGACAGGACGGCCTGGGGGCGGCTTTGCCGGCTTCTGACCGCCGGACGCCGCAGGGCGCCGAAAGGCGGCTGCGAGATACGCACCGAGGACCTGCTGGAGTGGTGCGAGGGCTCCGAGCTGGTTCTGCACGCGCCCCCGCTCGATGCGTCCGGGGCGCCGCCGACCGCCTGGCGCGGCACGGCACTGCGCCTGCTGGGCCGGTTCGGCGGTCATGTCTCGCTGATGTTGGCGCCGGTCTATGACGGCCAGGACAAGGATCGGTTCGCCGCGCTGGAGCGGCTCGCCGAGGCGCTGTCCCGGCAGGGCGGGGCGCCCCTGCCGCTCGCCGCCTCCGCCCTGCCGATGATGCATCACGGCGCGCGCCGGCGGCTGGCGGACGTGTTGACGGCGATCCGGATCGGCTGTCCGGTCGAGCGTCTGGGCCGCGCGGCGCTGCCCAATGCCGAGCAACGTCTGCGCGGGCCAGCCGAGATGGCGCGGCTCTTCGCCGGCTACGCGCACGCCCTCGATCATGCGCGCGAGATCGCGGCGCGCTGCACCTTTTCCCTCGACGAGCTGCGCTACGAATACCCCTCCGAGACGGATGGCACCGAGAGCGCCGATCAGCGTCTGGCGCGCCTTGCGCAGGAAGGGTTGCGCTGGCGCTATCCCTCCGGGGCGCCCGGCCATGTGCGCAAGCTTCTGGCCCATGAGCTGCGCCTGATCGGCAAGCTGGGCTACGCGCCCTATTTCCTGACCGTGAACGACATCGTGGCTTTTGCGCGCGGGCGCGGCATCCTGTGCCAGGGGCGCGGCTCGGCGGCCAATTCGGTGGTGTGCTACTGCCTCGGCGTGACCTCGGTGAGCCCCGAGATCGGCACCATGGTCTTCGAGCGTTTCGTCTCCGAGGCGCGCGACGAGCCGCCGGATATCGACGTCGATTTCGAGCACGAGCGCCGCGAGGAGGTGATCCAGTATATCTACGAGCGTTACGGCCGGCACCGCGCCGGGCTTTGCGCCACCGTGATCCATTACCGCGGCAAGAGGGCGATCCGGGAGGTGGGCCGGGCCATGGGCCTGTCGGAGGACACGCTGGCCGCCCTCTCCTCGCAGCTTTGGGGCTTTTTCGGCACGAATGGCATCGAGACGCACCGGATGAAGGAAATCGGGCTTAACGCCGCCGATCCGCGGCTGGCCCGCACGCTCCAGCTCATCGGCGAGATCATTGGCTTTCCGCGCCACCTGAGCCAGCATGTCGGCGGTTTCGTGATTACCGAAGGGCGTCTCGACGCGCTGGTGCCGGTCGAGAACGCGGCTATGGAGGAGCGCACGGTCATCTGCTGGGACAAGGATGACATCGACACGCTCGGCATTCTCAAGGTCGATATTCTCGCCCTCGGGATGCTCAGCTGCCTGCGCCGCTCCTTCGACCTGATCGCGCAGCATCACCGCACCCGCTACGACCTTGCCACCCTGCCGGCGGAGGATCCCGCGACCTATGACATGCTGTGCCAAGCCGACAGCCTCGGGGTGTTCCAGGTCGAAAGCCGGGCGCAGATGAACTTCCTGCCCAGAATGCGCCCGCGCACCTTCTACGACCTGGTGATCGAGGTCGCGATCATCCGGCCCGGCCCGATCCAGGGCGACATGCTGCATCCCTACCTGCGCCGCCGCTCGGGCGAGGAGGAGGTGAGCTTTCCCTCCGACGCGCTGGGCGCGGTGCTCGGCAAGACGCTGGGCGTGCCGCTCTTCCAGGAGCAGGCGATGCAGATTGCCATCGTCGGCGCGGGCTTCAGCCCCGACGAGGCCGACCGCCTGCGCCGGGCGCTCGCCACTTTCAAGAAGCTGGGAAACATCAGCGAGTTCCGCAGCCGCTTTCTGCGCGGCATGCGCCAGAACGGCTACGACGCCGAGTTCTCCGAGCGCTGTTTCGCGCAGATCGAGGGCTTCGGCAGCTACGGCTTTCCCGAAAGCCATGCGGCGAGTTTCGCGCTGTTGGTCTATGCCAGCGCGTGGATCAAGCGGCATCATCCGGGCATCTTCGCCTGCGCGCTTCTCAATTCGCAGCCCATGGGCTTCTACGCGCCGGCGCAGATCGTGCGCGACGCGCGCGAGCACGGGGTCGACGTGCGCCCCGTCTGCATCAATGCGAGCTACTGGGATTGCGTGATGGAGCCCGACGGGCAGGGGGGGCTCGCCCTGAGGCTGGGGCTGCGGATGGTCAAGGCGCTGCGCGAGGACGAGGCCCGCTGGCTCCCGGCGGCGCGCGGCAACGCCTATCTTTCGGTTCAGGATGTCTGGCGGCGCGCGGGCCTGGGTCCGCGGCAGTTGCAGGTTCTGGCGGAGGCCGATGCCTTCGCCGGTCTGGGGATGAGCCGCCGCGACGCGATCTGGGAGGCCAAGGCGCTTGCCGGAACCGAGCCGCTTCCGCTCTTTGCCACCGACATGGACGGTGAGGCGATCCACGAGCCGGCCGCGCATCTTCCCGCGATGAGCGCGGGAGAGCAGGTGGTCGAGGACTATGTCGCCATGCGCCTGACCTTGCGGGCCCATCCGATCTCCTTCCTGCGCGCCCGCCTGACGCCGCCCGCCGGCGGCCCGCCCCCGGCAACAGATCGGGGCGATCCGCCCCCGGACGCACGGCGCCTGTCCAACCTGCGCGGCCTGTCGCGCAGCGATGCCTGGGCGGCGCCGGGCGAGGATGGCAGCGGAAAGTGCATCACCACCCGCGATTGAGCGCCCGCGCGGGCCGGGCTCCGCCGGCGTCCGGCCGGCGCGCCCGCGCGGTTTTCACCCGCGGGCCTGCTTCCATCCACGGCCCGGCCTGATCCGGGCCCGCCGCGTCTTGCCGGGTCTTGCCGGGGCGGGGACAATCGCATTGTGCCCGTGAGGGGCCTCGCCTAATCTGTGCGCGCGCAGCCACACCCCCGCCACAGGCCGCCGAATTTCCAGGAAAGGAGCCGCCATGAGCGATGCGGAACAGCGCAGCATCACCATCGAGGACCTCTCGCGGCAGCTCGTCACGACGCCGAACAAAACCCGCCGGCAGATCTACACGATCCGCTCGGAGGGGATCGACATCCCGGTCAGGGTGATCGACGTGCCCGGAACCGGCGCGGCCGATGCACCGCTGGTCTTCGTCTTCCATGGCGGCTTCAACCGCGCGCAGCCCTATCCGTTCTTCTATGGAAGCCGGTTCGTCGGCCGGCCCGATACCGCGCCGCGCACGGTGATCGCGCTGTGCGACCCGACGCTCGCCCTCTCCGACAGCCTGCGCTTCGGCTGGTTCGCGGGGGCCGAGGGGGTGGATGTGCCGGGGGCGGTGCGCACCTTGCTGGCCGCCTTCGTCGCGCAGATCGCCCCGAGCCGGGTGATCGTCACCGGAGGCTCGATCGGGGCCCATGCCGTGCTCACCCACGCGCGCGAGCTGCCGGGAAGCATGGTGGTCCTGGCCAATCCGCTGCCGCGCATCGACGACTACCACCAGCCTTCGGTGAGGGAGTATTTCAACCTGTGCTGGCCGGGCCATCCCGCACGTGCCGCCGATGTCCCGCAGGTCGTCAACGATGCCTCCCTGGCCTATTCCGACATGACCCTGCACAACGAGTTCGTGATCCTGCTCAACGCGACCGATCCGCATATCTATCGACAGGCGGCGCCGATGCTGGCCAATCTCGGCGGCCGCACCGCCGAGCCGGAACGGATCCTGCCGGTTTCCTATTTCTTCCCCGAGCATGCCGGGCATGCCTTCCCGCCGGACGAGCTGACGGCATGGGTTGATGCCGCCGTGATGGCCCCCGAGCCAACCGCCCGCATGGCCGCCCTGACCCGCGAGAAGCTGCGCGCCGGCGAGGCCCGGCCCGCCCGCGCCAAGGCCACGCGCGACGATCCGCTCGACATCGAACTGGCCGCGCAACTGGTGCGCGCCACCCAAGAGGCCCGCACATGAGCGCCCATCCCTATGCCGGACTGCCGGCCCGCGCCTTCTGGAAGAAGGCGATCGCCGAGCGGCACTTCCTCGATCTCGAGGGGCTCGGCACCCCGATAAGACTGTCGCGCGAGGACCGCGTGGCAACCGCCGGGAGCTGTTTCGCCCAGCATATCGGCAACCGCCTGCAAGCGGCCGGCGCGCGCTATCTCGATTACGAGCCCGCGCCAACCGGCTGGTCACAGGGCAACGCACGCAAACACGGGTTCGGCGTCTATTCCGGCCGTTACGGGAATATCTACACGACGCGGCAACTGCTCCAGCTGGCGCGCGAGGCGACGGGCGCGGACGTGCATGAGCCGGTGATCTGGGAGCGGGACGGGCGGTATTTCGATGCGCTGCGCCCCTCCGTCGACCCGGCGGGCCATGCCCGTCCCGAGGATGTCGTTCTGCTGCGCCAGGCGCATCTCGAGGCGGTGGCCCGTCTCCTCGACGATCTCGATGTCCTGGTCTTCACGCTCGGGCTGACCGAAACGTGGGAGGACCGGCGGACGGGGCGCGTCTTTCCCGCCGCGCCCGGCACCATCGCCGGGCAATACGATCCGGCCAGCATCGATTTCGTGAACCTGCGCCATGGCGCGATCATGGACGATCTGACCGCGTTCCATGCCCTGCTCAAGGCGCGCAATCCCAAGGCGCGCATGGTGCTGACCGTCTCGCCGGTGCCGCTGACGGCGACGGCCTCGGGCGAGCATGTGCTTGCCGCGACGACCTATTCCAAATCGGTGCTGCGCGCCGCCGCCGGCGATTTCGCCGCCGATCATGACGATGTGAGCTACTTCCCCTCCTACGAGATCATCACCGCGCCGGCGGCGGCGGGGATGTTCTTCAACCGCGATCTGCGCAGCGTGAACGGCGCGGGGGTCGATTACGTGATGAAGACCTTCTTCTCGGTGCTCGAGGGGTTCGAGCCGGACGCGGCGCAGGGCACGGATATCCACGATCTCGACCTGATCTGCGAAGAGGGCGCGTTGGAGAAATACGCCGGCTGACCGCGCCGCACCGGCTGCACTGGCCGCGCCGGCCGCCCCGAGGGGGCCGGCGCGGCGCGGCTCAATTCCCCCCGAGCAACCCTCCGAGAACTTCCAGAAGCACCCGTTCGGCCATTTCCGCGGGGCTTTCGCGCCGCGGTTGGCCCGCTTGCGGTTCGGGAGCGGGCGCTTGGTCGCGGGCGATCGTCTCCGCGGGCGGGGGCGCTGCGGGCGGCGGCGGCGCGTAGGCCGGCAGATCCATCGGCAGCGGCCGCGCAGGTTGCCCCCCTTCGATCCGCAGCATCGCCTCCTTCCAGATCTCGGCCGGCAGGCCGCCTCCCGTCACGCCCGTCAGGGGCGTATTGTCGTCATAGCCCATCCAGACGCCGGCGACGTAATCGGCGGTGAAGCCCAGGAACCAGGCATCCCGCGCGGCCTGCGTGGTGCCCGTCTTGCCGGCGGCCTCGCGATCGGGAAGCCTGGCGCGCGTGCCCGTTCCCTCCTCGACGACGCGGCTCATCATCCAGACGAGCTTGCGGGCGGCCTCCTGAGAGATGACCCTCTCGCCCAGACCGCCGGCCTGGCCGATCAGCGGGGTCGAGTTGGCCTGCAGGCGCAGCTCGCTCAGGCCGTAGGGCGTGACCGAACTGCCGCCGTTGAGGATCCCGGCATAGGCGCCGGTCATCTCCAGAAGGGTCGATTCGGACGCACCCAGCGCCAGTGCCGGCCCGGAGGCCAGATCGCTGACGATGCCGAAATCCTCGGCCACCTTGCGCACGTTCTCCCGGCCGATCCGCTCCGAGAGCCTGACAGCGGGAATGTTCAGCGAATCGCGCAACGCCTCCGCCAGTGTCACGTCACCGCGGAAGCGGTTGTCGTAATTGTTGGGCGACCAGGCGCCCGAGCCGGGAATGTTCAGCGTCAGGGGATCGTCGGAGATGAGATCGTAGGGCTCGAAGCCCAGCTCCAGCGCGGCGGCATAGACGAAAGGCTTGAAGGCCGATCCCGTCTGCCTCTTGGCCATGATCGCCCGGTTGAACTGTCCCGCGACGCCCTTGAACTTGCGCCCGCCGACCATCGCGCGCACGGCGCCGTCCGAACTCATGACCACGAGCGCCGCCTGTGCCTTGGAGCCCTCGCGCACCTTGGTCTCGAAGGTTTCGCGCAGGCCCCCCTCGGCGGCTCTCTGGATCTCGGGGTCGAAGGTGGTGCTCAGGATCACGTCCTCGGTGGTCTTGCCGGCGAGGAAATCCGGCACCGTCTCCATGACCCAGTCGGCGAAATAGCCCCCGGCGCGCGCCTCGGCCGCCTCGGAGAGGGTCGCCGGCTGCTCGAGCGCGGCATTCGCCTGCTGCGCGGTGAGGTAATCCTGCTCTTCCATCAGCCGGATCACCGTCGCCGCCCTGTCGCGGCTGCGCTCGATGTTGCTCGTCGGCGCATAGCGCGTCGGCGCGACCAGCAGCCCGGCGAGCATTGCCGCCTCTGCGGGCTGCACCTCGTTGGCGGACTTTCCGAAATACCGCTGCGCCGCCGCCTCGAAGCCGCGCGTGCCGGCGCCGAGATAGGCCCGGTTGAGATAGATCGTCAGGATCTCGTCCTTGGAATACTTGGCCTCCATCGCGAGCGCGAAGACCGCTTCCTTGAGCTTGCGCCACAGCGAGCCTTGCCGGCAGTCATCCTCGTAGGCCCGCTCGCTTTCCCAGGTGTCGGGATCGTAGGGCTCGCCCAGGCAAAGGAGCTTGGCGGTCTGCTGCGTGATGGTCGAGCCGCCGTGACCCGATAGCGGGCCGCGCCCCTCGCTGAGGTTGATCCTGACGGCACCGGCGACGCCGCGCGGCGAGATGCCGAAATGCTCGTAGAAGCGCCTGTCCTCGGTGGCGATGACGGCGTTGCGCAGGTGAACCGAAACCTGTCGCGCGTCGATCTGGCCGCCGAACTGCTCGCCGCGCCATGCGAAGACCTCGCCATGCCGGTCCAGCATCGTCACCGAGCCGCGCGCGCGCCCATCCAGCAGCTCCGTGACCGGGGGCAGGGTGGTGTAGATGTAGTAGGTCCCGAGCGCGAGAAGCAGGGCGATGATCGCGGTGCCGCGCCAGGCAAGGCCCCAACCGAGCCGCACGATCCAGCGCACCAGCCCCGTGATCCATCCGATCAGGCCGCGCCTGCGGGCCTTGCGTGCCGCCGGCTTGCGGCGCTTGCGGGGGGCGGCGGTCTTCTTCTCCGCCGTTCCGCGGCGCCGTTCCGCGACGAGGGGCGGTTTTTTCCTGCCGGTGCCAGTCATGACCGGTCCTTTGTCCATGCTGCTCTTGAAGCCCGAGAATATCGTGCCGCGCCGGGAATGTAGAGCGGGCATGAGAGAAGTTTCGCCCATTGAAAACTGATTAAAAAATAGGCACCAATCTGCTATTGTGCAAATAATGTGCAACTTTTGTGTTTCGCGCCGGTAATGCGGCCTTCGCAAACTGGACACCCGCCGCCGGGCGGCAGTTTTGTGGCGTCACAGAGCGCGGCGATACCGTCGACGCCACCAGCATAGGGGAGCGATCGTGAAATTAGTCATCGCAGCAATCAAGCCGTTCAAGCTCGAGGAGGTCCGCAACGCGCTGACCGAAATCGGCGTGCGCGGAATGATGGTGTCGGAGATCAGGGGATTCGGATCGCAATCGGGCCATACCGAGATCTACCGCGGCGCAGAGTATGCCGTGAACTTCGTCCCGAAAATGCGGCTCGAACTGGTGGTCCCGGATGCCATCGTCGAGCAGGTGGTCGAGACTGTCGCGGCGCAATCGCGCACCGGCAAGATCGGCGATGGCAAGATATTCGTTCTCGATGTCGAGAACGCCCTGCGCGTGCGCACCGGCGAGACCGATGACGACGCGCTCTGAGCAAGACGAGGAAAAGACGATGACATTCTCCAAACGAGCGATCCCGGCCCTTGTCGCCCTGATGCTCCTTCCGGGGCTGGCCACGGCGCAGCAGGCAGCCGATCCCGGCGCGGCCATCCCCGCGGCCGCCCCCGACATCATGCCCTATATCCTGACGAGCCTCCTGTTCCTCGTCGGCGGTTTCCTGGTCTTCTGGATGGCCGCGGGCTTTGCCATGCTCGAAGCGGGCCTCGTGCGCTCGAAGAACGTGACCATGCAGCTGACCAAGAACGTGGCGCTCTTCTCGATCGCGGCGGTGATGTATTACCTCATCGGCTTCGGGCTGATGTATCCTGCCGAATGGGGCATCGAGGGCGTCCTCGGGCCGCTCTTCGCGCCCACCACGCTCGATGCGGTCGGGATCTCGGCCGGGGATGCGGCGATCGATTACGCCTCCGCCGGATCGGACTTCTTCTTCCAGCTAATGTTCGCCGCGACCACCGCCTCGATCGTCTCGGGCGCGCTTGCCGAGCGTATCAAGCTGTGGCCCTTCCTGGCCTTCGTGGTCGTGCTGACCGCATTCATCTACCCGATCGAGGCGTCCTGGCAGTGGGGCGGCGGCTGGCTCTCCGAGATGGGTTTCTCGGATTTCGCAGGCTCCACCCTCGTGCACAGCGCCGGCGGCTGGGCGGCCCTGGCGGGCGCGCTCGTCCTCGGCCCGCGCATCGGCAAGTATCGCGGCGGGCGCACCGTTCCGATGCCCGGCAGCAACCTGGCCCTCGCCACGCTCGGCACGTTCATCCTGTGGTTGGGCTGGTTCGGGTTCAACGGCGGCTCGCAGCTCGCGGCCGGAACCGTGGGCGATATCAGCGACGTGAGCCGGATCTTCGCCAACACCAACATGGCCGCGGCCGGCGGTGCCCTCGCCGCGCTTCTCCTGACCCAGTTCCTCTATCGCAAGCCCGACCTGACGATGGTGCTGAACGGCGCGCTCGCCGGCCTCGTCTCGATCACGGCGGAGCCCCTGATGCCCACCCTGGGCGGTGCGGTCCTGATCGGTGCGGTGGGCGGCGTCCTGGTGGTCCTGACGGTTCCGCTGCTCGACCGGCTCGGCATCGACGACGTGGTCGGCGCGATCCCGGTGCATCTCGTGGCGGGCATCTGGGGGACGATCGTGGTGCCGGTCACCAATCCCGATACCAGCTTTGCCGCACAGGCCATCGGCATCGGCGCGGTCGGGGTCTTCGTCTTCGCCATCAGCCTCGTCTGCTGGCTGGTGCTCAAAGCACTCGTCGGGATCAGGGTCAACGAGGAAGCCGAGATCGCGGGGCTCGACGTGAGCGAGCTTGGCATGGAGGCTTATCCCGAGTTCAATCCGGGCTGACACCGGCCCCCCATGAAACGCGCGAAAGGCCCGGAGCATCGCTCCGGGCCTTTCTGCATGGGGTGCATGCCGATGCGCCGGCCCCTCGCGGTGCGCTCTGTCAGGAGGGCGTGACCTTCTTGGGCGCGCCAGTGGCCATGTCGGTGCCGACATGCGGCAGGCCCGCTTCCTTCCAGGCACCGAAGCCGCCGCCCATATGGGCCACCGGGGAGAGGCCTGCGGCCAGCGCCTCGCGCGCGACCTTCTCGGAGCGTTTTCCCGAACCGCAGTGAAAGACGAGGCGCTTGCCCTCCTGCGAGGGAAGACGATCGGCGCGGAACAGGGCCATCGGCGCGAGAAGCGCACCCTCCACGTTTTCCCACATGTATTCCTGGGGGGTGCGCACGTCGATCAGGGCGATCTCGCCCTTTTCGAGCGCGTCGGAGACCTCCTGCGGGGTCCAGGTCTCGAGCGTGCCGTTCTGCGTGGTCTCGGTATCCATGAATGATCCTCTGCTATCGTCGCGGCGGGGCTGCCATGTCCTGTCGACAGGCAAAGACACCCATTCAACAGGATGAATGGGTGATCGGTTCCAGCGGCGATAGTAGGGACGCACGCAGCGCGAACGGGGGGCAAGGCCCCTTTGGGCGGGGATCGGCACGCGCTGCGCCGATCCCTCCGGGGATCAGACGCCCGCGTCGATGATCGCCTGGGCCAGGATCGGCACCGTGCGCGCGTTCAGGCCGGCGATGTTGAGCCGGCTGTCGCCCACCATGTAGATGCCGCTGTCGCGGCGCATCGCCTCGACCTGCTCGGGCGTGGCGCCAAGGCGCGAGAACATGCCGCGGTGGCGGGCGATGAAGTCGAACCGGTCCGAATTGCTGCGCTGGCGCAGCTCATCGGCCAGCTGCTCGCGCAGGGCCAGCATGCCTGCGCGCATCTCCTCGAGCTCCGCCTTCCAGTCGGCGCGCAGCTCGGGATCATCCAGGATCGTCATCACCACGCGGGCCCCGTGATCGGGCGGGAACGAGAAGTTCTGCCGGTTCAGGTAGGCCAGGTTGCCTTGCGCCAGTTTTTGCATCGCGTCATCCGAGGACAGGGCGATCAGCAGGCCGGTGCGTTCGCGGTAGATGCCGAAATTCTTCGAGCAGCTTGCCGCGATCAGCGCCTGCGGAAGCTGCGTGGCGATCAGGCGCGTGCCCGCCGCATCGCTCTCCAGCCCGTCGCCGAAGCCTTGGTAGGCGATGTCGATGAAGGGAATGGCCCGCTTCTCGAGGAGCAGGTCGGCAACGCTCTGCCACTGGCCCAGCGTCAGGTTGGCGCCGGTGGGATTGTGACAGCAGCCGTGAAGCAGGACGACGTCGCCCTCGGCGACCTGCGACAGGTCCTCCATCATGCCCGCGAAATCGACATCGCGCGCGGCATCGTCGAAATAGCGGTATTCGGAGAAGGGCATCCCGAGATATTTCAGGATCGAAGGGTGGTTCGGCCAGGTCGGCGCCGAGATCCAGACCCGCGCATCGGGGGAGGCCATGCGGATCAGCTCGAAACCCTGGCGAATCGCGCCGGTGCCGCCGGGGGTGGCCACCGCGGCGATCCGGCTTGGCGCCACGTCCGCCCCGAGGATCAGCCCCGTCAGCGCCTTCGCGTAGCCCGGCTCCCCGGCCAGCCCGGTATAGGCCTTGGTGGTCTGCTGCTCGAGAATGCGCGCCTCGGCGGCCTTCACGGCGCGCATCACGGGGGTCACGCCCTCGGCATCGCGGTAGACGCCGACGCCCAGGTCGATCTTGTCATCGCGCGGATCCTCGCGGAAGCTCTGCATGAGGGCGAGGATCTTGTCGGCTGGCTGCTGTTTGAGCTGGTCGAACATGTGGTCAGGTATCTCCTGTTGCGACAGGTCCGGTCTCGACCGGCAGGTCGCCGAAGGCGCCCCATTCGGTCCAGGACCCGTCATATAGGGAATGCTGCTGGTGGCCGAGCCGCTCGAGGGCAAGGCTCAGGATCGCGGCGGTGACGCCCGATCCGCAGCTGGTGATGAGCGGACGCGACAGGTCGACCCCGGCGGCCTCGAAAACGGTGCGCAGCGCTTCCGCCGGCAGCATCGTGCCGTCGCTGGCCAGAAGCTCGGAATAGGGCAGGTTGCGCGATCCGGGGATATGACCGGCGCGCAGCCCGGCGCGCGGTTCGGGATTCTCGCCGGCAAACCGCTTGGCGGAGCGGGCGTCGATGATCTGCGCCTCGCCCAGCTTTGCGGCCGCCGCGACCTGCGTGACGTCGCGCACGAGGTGGTTCTGGCGGCTGGCGGTCATGTGGCGATCGCGGGTCACGGGCGGCAGATCCTCGGTCGGCCGGCCCTCGGCCCGCCACTTGGGAAAGCCCCCGTCCAGCACCGCCACGTCGGTCTTGCCCATCAGCTTGAAGAGCCACCAGACCCGCGCGGCCGAGAAGAGGCCGGCCCCGTCATAGACCACGACCTGGTGGCCGTCGCCGATGCCGAGCCGGCGCATCCTGCTGATGAATTTCTCGGGGGGCGGCGCCATGTGCGGCAGGTCGGAGCGCCCGTCGCTCACATCATCCAGATCGACGAAACGGGCACCGGGAACATGCGCGGCCTCGTATTCGGCGCGCGCATCGCACTTTGCATCGGGCATGTACCAGCTGGCATCGATCACGCGCAGGTCGGGATCGTTCAGGTGACGCTCCAGCCAGTCCGTGGAAACCAGTGTCCTTGGATCGTCCTGCATGCGCATGGCTCCTCGATGAAGGGTCGGGCGCTTCGGTGACTACCTGCCGGAGCAGGGCAAGGCAAGATGGGGCCGCATGGCCCGGCCACGCGCATCGGCACGCCATGCCGCCTCAGCTATGCTCCTTGAGAAGCCTCTGCTGGGTCCGCTGCCAGTCGCGCTTGGCCTCGGTAGCCCGCTTGTCGGGGGCCTTCTTGCCCTTGGCGATGCCGATCTTGATCTTGGCGATGCCGCGATGGTTGAAATAGAGCACCAGGGGTACGAGCGTCATGCCCTTGCGCTGCGTCTCCTGCCACAGGCGCGCCAGCTCGCGCCGGTTGACCAGGAGCTTGCGCCGCCGCCGGTCCTCATGCCCGAACATCGCCGCGTCATAGGGGGCGATATAACTGTTCACCAGCCACAGCTCGCCCTCCTCGACGGCGGCGTAGCTCTCGGCGATGGTGGCCTGGTTGCGGCGCAGCGACTTCACTTCCGAGCCGCTGAGCAGGATCCCGCATTCGAGATCATCGTCGATCGCGTAATCGTAGCGCGCGCGCCGATTCTCGGCGATCACCTTGTAATTCGGGTTATCCTTGGGCTTTGCCATGACCACGCAGATAGGACAGAGCGGCTCCGGCGGCAAGTCACCGAGGCGATTGCGGCGCGATTGATCCGGTATGGTCGCGGCGCGGGCGCGTCCCGCATTGCCCGCGCCCGGTGCGAAAACATGCGCCGCCGCGCGGGTTCGGCGGCGGCGCGCGGGATCAGCCGATCAGCCCGGCCCGCTGCATCGCATCCTTCATCGCCAGCTTGACGCCCTCGCTCAGCCCGACCAGCGGCAGGCGCACTTCCTCGCGGCCGAGGCCCAGAAGCGACAGGCCGTATTTCGCGCCGACGAGCCCCGGTTCGAGGAAGATCGCCTCGTGCAGCGGCATCAGAAGGTCCTGCAATTCGAGGGCCCTTGCGTAATCGCCGCGCAGCGTCGCCTCCTGGAACTCGGCGCAGAGCTTCGGTGCCACGTTGGCGGTGACGCTGATGCAGCCCACGCCGCCATGGGCGTTGAAGCCCAGCGCGCTCGCGTCCTCGCCCGAGAGCTGGACGAAATCGGTACCGCAGCTGGCACGCTGCATGCTGACCCGCTCGACCTCCCCGGTGGCGTCCTTGACGCCGATGATCCTGGGCAACTCGGCGAGGCGTCCCATGGTGGCGGGCGACATGTCCACGACCGAGCGGCCGGGAATGTTGTAGATGATGATCGGGATCTCGACCTCGTCATGGAGCGTCCTGAAATGCTCGTAGAGGCCGGCCTGCGTGGGCTTGTTGTAATAGGGGGTCACGACGAGGGCCCCATCGGCCCCCACCTCCGCCGCGTGGCGCAGCAGGCGCACACCCTCGCGGGTGTTGTTGGAGCCGGCGCCTGCGATCACGGGGATTCGGCCAGCGGCGGCGAGCACGACCTCCTCGATGACGCGCTCGTGCTCGGCATGGCTGAGCGTCGGGCTCTCGCCGGTGGTGCCGACCGGCACGAGACCGTGGCTGCCCTGCTCGACATGCCACTCCACGAGCTTCTTGAGCATGTCCAGATCGAGCTGGCCGTCCTTGAACGGCGTGACCAGGGCGGGCAGGGACCCTTTGAACATGACACGCTTCCTTATCATTCTTGGCGCCAGAGGGGGGAGCCGGGTACGATTGCGCGCGGACCCTAGCCCCGGTGCGCCGCGTTGCCAAGTTCGTGAATTGGAGTCCATGCCTTGCCCGTCTATTTTATCACGATGAAATGGCTTCCCCTTCTTCTTCTGACCTGTGCGCCGGCATTCGCCGCCGGGGTGCAGGGAATGCCCGCCGCCGAGCCTGTCCCGCATCAGTCCCGCCCCTCGATGGGCCTTGCGGACGCGATGACACAGCTGCGCCGGGGCAACTGGTCCGGCGCGCTCGAAGCGGCGGCGCGGCACGGCCCCGTCGGGCGCGACATCATCGAGTGGCACCGTTTGCGGGCCGGCCTCGGCACCTTCGACGAGGCATTGAGCTTCAGCAGGCGCCGCGCCGACTGGCCCGGCATGCCCTACCTGCGGCAGCGCTCCGAGAAGGCGGTGCCGCTCGAGGGACGGGCGCCGGACGTGATCGACTTCTTCTCGAGCAATGCCCCGACGACGGGAAACGGCGCCCTGGCGCTGAGCATGGCCTTCTCGCAGATCGGCGCGCAGGGCGACGCGGAGGCACAGGCGGCGCTGGCCTGGCTCGAGCTGCCGATGGATGCCGAGACCGAGCGGATGCTCCTGGCCCGCTACGGCCGCGCGCTCGAGGGTCTGCACGAGGCACGGCTCGACGCGCTCTTGTGGGAGGGCGCGCCGGCAGCCGCGCGCCGCGCGATGACGCGGGTCGGTGCGGGCTGGCAGGCGCTGGCCGAGGCGCGTTTGCTCCTGCGCACGATGGGCGAGGGCATCGACGCCGCGATCGCCGCGGTGCCGGAGGCGCTCGCGGATGACGCGGGTCTGGCCTATGAGCGGTTCCGCTGGCGGATGGCGAAGGGGCGGCGGGACTCGGCGATCGAACTGCTGGCCGCCCGCAGCAGCTCCGCGGAGGAGCTTGGCCGACCGGAATTGTGGGCCCGAGCCCGGCGCGACCTGGCCCGCGCCGAGATGCGCGGCGGCGATCCCGAGCGCGCCTATGCCATCGCCGCGTCGCACTGGTTGACCGAGGGTTCGGATTTCGCCGATCTCGAATGGCTCTCGGGGTATCTCGCGCTGACCTATCTCGATCAGCCGCAGCGCGCGGTGGAGCATTTCAAGCGGTTCCGCTCGCGTGTCGAGACGCCGATTTCGCTGGGGCGCGCCGGCTATTGGGAGGGCCGCGCGCAGGAGGCGGCGGGCAACATGGAGGCGGCCCGCAACGCCTATGCCTTCGGGGCGGAATTTCAGACGAGCTTCTACGGGCTGCTGGCCGCCGAGCGGGCGGAGCTGCCGCTCGATCCGCTTCTGACCGGTGCGGAGAGCTTTCCGCCGCTTTCGGAAGCCAGCTTCCGTGACAGCGCGGCGCTGGAGGCGGGCCTGCTGCTTCAGGCGGCGGGCGAGCGCGCGCTTGCCGAGCGGTTCTTCATCACGATCGGCGAGACCCTGCCGCGCGCGGAGCTTGGAACGCTCGCCGACCTCGCCCTGCGCCTCGGCGAGCCGCATCTGGGGCTGATGATCGCCAAGGAGGCCGCGCGCCAGGGGCACGAGATCGCGAAAGCCTATTACCCGGTCGTCGATCTGGGGGTCGAGGATATGCCCGTGGCGCGTGAGCTGGCCCTGGCCATCGCGCGGCGCGAGAGCGAATTCGACCCGGGCGTAAGCTCGGGTGTGGGGGCGAGCGGCCTGATGCAGCTGATGCCGGGCACCGCACAGGATGTCGCCAGGCTCCTGGGGTTGCCCTATTCGAAAGAGCGCCTCTTTTCCGATCCCAGCTATAACGCGACGCTGGGGAGCGCCTATCTCGCGGGGTTGATCAACCGCTTCGGGAACAACCCGATCCTCGTCGCGGCAGGATACAATGCCGGCCCCGGGCGCCCGATGCGCTGGATGAAGGAGCGCGGCGATCCGCGCGGTGCCAGGGTCGACATGATCGACTGGATCGAGCACATCCCCTTCGACGAAACCCGCAACTACGTGATGCGCGTGGCCGAATCGCTGCCGGTCTATCGCGCGCGGCTCGAAGGCCGGGTCCGTCCCCTCGATTTCAGCGCGGAGATCGCCGGGCGCTAAGCCGGACGGCTTGCCCCTCGCGCCGAACGCGCGGCTTGTTCCTCGCGCGCCGAACGCGCGGCTTATTCCTCGGGCAGCCGGGCCGGCAGGTCCGGCGCCGCGCCTACGTCGTCGGGGCGTTCGGGGATCACAGCGGGCGCCGGCGCACGGCTTTTCTCGCTCTCGGTGTTTCCCGCCGTCCCGCGGGTCGGGGTGTCCGGCGCCTCCTCGGGGATCACCGCCGGGGCGGGCCGCGCCTTCGGAGCGTCATCCGCGCCGCCCCCGGCGCCGGTTGCCGCCGCCTTCGATGAAGCGGATGCCTTCGGTGAAGCAGGTACGGGGCTTGCCGTCTCTTCGGCTGTGGCGCCTTGGGGCGTGCCGACCCCCGCCGCGCGCGCCCTCGCGGCCGCTTCGGCCGGCCGGCGCGGGGGGCGCAGGCGCGGCAGGCGATCCTGCGCCTGCGCTCCGTCCGCGGGGGCGGCCGCGGGACCGTCGCGTGCCGCGGTCTTCGCCTCGTCCCCCGCTCCCGCCCCAGGTCCGGCTGCTGCCGGCGTGCAGGCGCCGTATCTGAACGCGTATCCGTTCCAGACCATGATCAGCCCGCCATCGGCGGCGCGCATGAACATCGCGCGGTCGCTCCAGCTGTGCCCCTTGGCGCTGCACCGCATGTCATAGAGCACGGCATCCATCTTGCGCACGGGCACGGGCGCGGTCATCTCGCATTGGCTGCCGACGCCATAGAAGATGCCATCCTCGACCTTCACCGACCCGTCATCCCTGTCATCGGGCATGCAGGTGGCGCCGGCATCCGGGCTCCAGAGGCCGTCGAATGTCGATTGCGCCCCGGCGGGCGTGCCCGCAAGGCCCACAAGGCCCAACGCCAATGCCGTCCAGAGCGGCAGGCGCGGTGAAGGCGGTGCCGCGGCGGCGGCGTTGGTCGGACGGCACAGCGCCGCAACGGTAACATGTCTCATGACATCCATCATAGCGCGCTTTGCGCATCGGTCTATCACTCTTGACACAGGGTGTCCGGCAGCGCTGGACCCGCAGGGGCGGCTGCCGTAGTTTCCGGGCACCTGCGAAGGGACCGGCCATGCCCGGTCCAAAGGCCATGACGGTCATTGGGAAGAAGGACAAAGATGCTCAGAGCGCCAGACATAACCGCCGGCAAGCGCGAGCTGACGCAGGCGCGCAAGGCGGCGCGGGGGCTCTTCTGGGTCGTCGGGATCTTCAGCTTCTTCGTCAATCTCCTGATGCTGACCGGACCGCTCTTCATGTTGCAGGTCTATGACCGGGTGCTTGGAAGCCGCTCGGAGGAGACGCTGCTCGCGCTCTTCATCCTGATGGCTTTCCTCTTCGGGATCATGGGGCTCATCGATTTCGCGCGCGGGCGCATCCTGTCGCGGATCGGGGCGGGGTTCCAGGCACGGCTCGATCACCGGGTCTTCGCCGCGGTGCTGCGCCGCGCGACGCTGACCGACAACGAGGACGGACAGAACAACCTGCGTGATCTGGAGGCGGTGCAGCGGCTTCTTTCCTCCCCGGTGCTCAGCGCCTTCTTCGACATCCCCTGGACCCCGATCTTCCTTGCGATCATCGCGATCTTCCACCCGCTGCTCGGACTTCTGGCGATCGGGGGCGGCGGGGTCCTCGTCGTGGCGGCATTGCTCAACCAGTCGATGACCCGCGGCGCGCTCGACAGCTCCAACGCGGCCGGGGTGCGGGCCGAGAGGATGTCCGAGCAGATCCGCCGCGAGGCGGAGATGGTGCGATCGCTGGGAATGCAGGAATCGACCTTCCAGCGCTGGCGCTCGTTGCGCAGCGCGGCGTTGCGCGCCAACATCGAGGCCAGCGACAAGGGCGGCGGCTTCAGCGCGATCTCCCGCACGTTCAGGCTGTTCTTGCAATCGGCGATGCTGGCGCTGGGGGCCTGGCTCGTGCTGCGCGGCGAGCTGACCGCCGGCGGGATGATCGCGGCGTCGATCATGCTGGGCCGTGCCCTTTCCCCCGTGGACACGATCATCGCGCAATGGCAGGTCGTGCAGCGCGCGCGGCAGGGCTGGGGGCAGCTCGCCAGGCTGCTGGGACAGATCGGCGAGGAGCCGCCGCGCACCGCGCTGCCGCGTCCGCGTGCCCGCCTGAGCGTGATCCAGGCCACCATCATTCCCCCCGGCGAGCAGCAGGCTTCCGTCAGGATGGTCTCCTTCGACGTGGAGCCCGGCGAGGCGGTGGGCATCATCGGTCCCTCGGGCTCGGGCAAGTCCACGCTGGCGCGGGCCATCGTGGGGGCATGGCGCTGCTCGGGCGGCAAGATCAGGCTCGACGGCGCGGCGCTCGAGCAATACGAGCCGGACGTTCTCGGCCGGCATATCGGCTACCTGCCGCAACGGGTGCAGCTCTTCGATGGCACGATCGCCGAGAACATCGCGCGGCTCAGCCCCGATGCCGACGACGCGGCCATCGTCACCGCGGCGCGCAAGGCGGCGGCCCATGAAATGATCCTGAAGCTGCCCGATGGCTACGACACCCGTGTGACGGCCGCCGGCGGCCGCTTGTCGGGCGGGCAGGTACAGCGCATCGGGCTTGCGCGGGCGATGTATGGCGAGCCGGTGCTGCTCGTGCTCGACGAGCCCAATTCCAATCTCGACAACGAGGGCAGCGAGGCGCTGAACCTCGCGATGCGCGAGGTCAAGCAATCGGGCGGCGCGGTCCTGATCATGGCGCACCGGCCGGCGGCGATTCGCGAATGCGACAAGCTTCTGGTGCTCGAGGGGGGAATGCGCCGTGCCTACGGGCCGCGCGACGAGGTGTTGCGCGCCACCGTCACGAACCATTCGGCGATTGCCGCCAGCCAGGGCCAGACAGGGGGCGTGTCATGAGCGAGACCCGCATATGGTCTGCGCGCGGGCCGCTTCTGCTGGGCTTCATGGCGCTCTTGCTGCTGGTCGCGGGCTTCGGCACCTGGTCCACCTTCACCCAGATCTCGGGCGCCATCGTCGCGCCGGGGCAGATCGAGGTGGAGCGCAACCGCCAGGTGGTCCAGCATCCCGATGGCGGGGTGGTCGACGAGATCCTCGTCAGCGAAGGCGACGAGGTCACGGCCGGCGAAGTGCTCATCAGGCTCGATTCGACCCTGCTGCGCGCAAGGTTCGAAACCGCCGAAAGCCAGCTCTACGAGTTCATGGCGCGGCGCGCGCGCCTCGAGGCCGAGCTCGATGGCGCCACCGAGATCACCTTTCCCGCCGAGCTGCGCGAGGCGGCGGATGCGCGGCCGGAGCTGCGCGAGCTGCTCGAGGGGCAGGAACGCCTCTTTGCCGCCCGTGCCGAATCGCAACGCAAGTCCGAAGAGCAGCTCGCCGGGCGCAGCACCCAGATCGAGCGGCAGATCGAGGGGATCGAGGCGCAGCAGGCCGCGCTCACCTCCCAGATCGAGCTGATCGGCGAGGAGCTCAGCAGTCAGCAATCCCTGCTCGACAGGGGGCTCGCGCAGGCCAGCCGGGTGCTGTCGCTGCAACGCGAGGATGCGCGCCTGCGCGGCTCGGTGGGCGATCTGACGGCAAAGGCCGCGGAGGCCGCCGAGCGTATCGCGGAGATCGAGATCGAGCTTTTGCAGCTCGACAACCGCCGCCGCGAGGAGGCGATCACGCAGATCCGCGATCTGCAATTCCGCGAGGTCGAGTTCCGCGAGACGCGCGATACGCTGAAGGAACAGCTCGACCGCCTCGAGATCACCGCGCCCGTCTCGGGTATCGTCTACGGGCTGACCGTCTTCGCCGAACGCTCGGTGATCCGCCCGGCCGACACGGTCCTCTATCTCATCCCGCAGGACCGCCCGCTCCTGATCGCGGCGCAGGTGCTGCCGATCCATGTCGACCAGGTCCACGTGGGGCAGGAGGTCATCTTGCGCTTCCCCGCCTTCGATGCGCGCACCACGCCGGAGCTGACCGGAACGGTCAGGCAGCTTTCGGCGGACGCCTTCACCGACGATACGACCCGCTCGACCTTCTACAGGGCCGAGATCGACCTGCTGCCGGGACAGATCGAACGTCTCGGTGCCACGCGCGTCCTGATCCCCGGCATGCCGGTGGAGGCCTTCCTGCGCACCGCCGACCGGACGCCGATCGCCTATCTGGTGAAGCCTCTGACCGATTACTTCACCAAGGCATTCCGCGAAAGCTGAGCCCGCGCCGCGGCGCGGATTGCAAGCGTCGCGCCCATGCGCCACTCTGCGCGCGGCGCGCCCCCGGTCCCGGCGGGCGCCGTGCAAAGGAGAGCCATGAGATGAGCCGCAAGATCGAAGAGCGTCTCGCCGCGCTGGGTGAAAGCCTGCCGGACGCGCCCGCACCGGCCGCCAATTACGTCCCCTTCGTCAGGAGCGGTGCCCTGCTGCATGTTTCGGGACAGATCAGCCAGGATGCGGACGGGCTGATCGTCGGCAAGCTCGGCCGCGATCTGGAGCTCGCCGACGGGGTGCGCGCGGCGCGCCGCTGCGCCCTGTCGCTTCTGGCGCAGGTGCGCGCAGCGGCGGATGGCGATCTCGACCGTCTCGTCAGGGTCGTCAAGCTCACCGCCTTCGTCAATTCCGCACCCGATTTCATCGATCAGCCCAAGGTCGTGAACGGCGCCTCCGACCTGATGGTCGAGCTGCTTGGCGATGCGGGGCGCCATGCCCGCTCGGCCGTGGGTGCTGGGGCCCTGCCGCTTGGCGTCGCGGTGGAGATCGAAGGCATTTTCGAGCTGTCATGACCCTGCCCGGCGTCTTCCGGGCCCGTCCGCTCGCCCATCGCGGCCTGCATGGCGAGGGGCGCGCCGAGAATTCCATGGCAGCCTTTCTCGCCGCGGGCGAGGCGGGCTATGGAATCGAGCTCGACGTGCAGCCGAGCGCCGATGGCGCGGCGATGGTGTTCCATGACACCACCTTGGGGCGCATGACCGGCCGGGAGGGGCGCATCGACGCGCTGACCGCGGACGAGCTTGCCCGCTGCGCCCTGCGCGGCGGCGGCGTGATCGACACGCTTGCGCATGTGCTGGCGCGTGTCGGTCAGACGCCGGTGCTCGTCGAGATCAAGGACCAGGCCCGCGATCCGCTCGGCCCGGTGGACGGACGGCTGGAGAAGGCCGTCGCCGCCGCGCTCGCCGCGCATCGGGGGCCGGCCGCGGTGATGTCGTTCAATCCCGCCTCCATGCGCCTGATGCGCGAATTCGCCCCGCATGTGCCGCGCGGCCTGACCACCTGCGCCTTCGAGTCGGATGCCTGGGGAATCGCGCCCGAGCACGCCGCCCGGCTCGCCGCGATCGAGGACTACACGCAGGTGGGCGCCGGTTTCGTCAGCCACGATGCCGCCGATCCGGACCGCCCGGCGCTGGGGGCGGTCCGCGCCTCCGGCGGCGCGGTGCTGTGCTGGACCATCAAGAGCCGCGCGCAGGAGATCGCCGCGCGGCGCTGGGCCGACAACATCACGTTCGAGCGATACCGCCCCGCAACCGACCCCGCCACCGCTTGACGCCCACCCCGCAAGGCCCAGATGATCGAGCCATGCACAATGACATCAAAGCACAGTCCGGCGCATCCCCGGACGCGGTCGCGGACCCCGGACGGGATGGCGAGACGGCACTCGAGATCGAGATCAGCGCCCATGGGCGGATCGACGAGATCGACCCCGCGCATTGGGATGCCTGCGCGGCACCCGAAGCCGCCGATGGCGGCCGGCCGCGCGATCCCTTCACCACGCATCGCTTTCTCGCCGCGATCGAGAGGAGCGGCTCGGTCGGGCCGGGAACCGGCTGGCAGCCGCGCTATCTGGTGGCGCGCGGCCCGGATGGCCAGCCGATCGCCTGCGCGCCGCTCTATGCCAAGGGGCACAGCCAGGGCGAGTATGTCTTCGACCACGGCTGGGCACAGGCCTATGAGCGTGCCGGCGGGCGCTACTATCCCAAACTGCAAATGGCAGTGCCCTTCACCCCCGCGACGGGGCGGCGTTTCCTGACCAGGCCCGGTTTCGAGGCGGCGGGGCAGGCCGCGCTCCTGCAAGGCGCGACGCAGATCGCCGAGGCCAATGGCCTCTCCTCGCTGCATGTCACCTTCTGCACGCAGGAGGAGGCCGAGCGCGGCACCCGGATGGGTCTTTTGCACAGGACCGGGCAGCAGTTTCACTGGATCAACCGCGATTACGCGGATTTCGACGCTTTCCTCGGCTCGCTCAGCTCGCGCAAGCGCAAGACCCTGCGCAAGGAGCGCCAGGGCGCGCAGGCCTTCGGCGGCGAGATCGTGCAACTGACCGGGGAGGAGATCACGCCCGAGCATTGGGACGCTTTCTGGGAGTTCTACCAAGATACCGGCGCGCGTAAATGGGGACAGCCCTACCTGACGCGGCATTTCTTCGACATCGCTCAGGAGACGTTGCGCGACGATTGCCTCCTCGTGCTCGCCCTGCGCGGCGGCGTGCCGGTCGCAGGCGCGCTGAACCTGATCGGCAGGGACACGCTCTACGGGCGCTACTGGGGCTGCACCGAAGATCATCCCTTCCTGCATTTCGAACTGTGCTACTATCAGGCAATGGATTACGCGATGGCACATGGGCTCGCCCGGGTCGAGGCGGGGGCGCAGGGCGAGCACAAGCTGGCGCGCGGCTATCTTCCCGCACCCGTTCACTCGCTGCACTGGTTGGCGGAGCCGTCCTTCACCCGCGCCGTCGAGGAGTTCCTCGTTGCCGAGCGCGCGGCCGTGGACGAGGAGATCGAGATCCTCACCGGCTACGGCCCCTTCCGCCGCAGCGCGCCGGCGGAGACCGAATGAGCGGGCCGCTCACCGGCTCCGAGCGCAGCGCCGCCCTCGCCCCGTTGCTGGAGCGTGGCTGGCGCGAGACAGCGGATGGGCGGGCCATCACCAAGCAGTTCGCGTTCGCCGATTTCACCGAGGCCTTCGCCTGGATGACCCGCGTGGCCCTGCGTGCTGAGAAGGCGAACCACCATCCCGACTGGTCCAACAGCTATGCCAAGGTCACGGTTTCGTTGACAAGTCACGACACGAATGGTCTGACCCGGCGCGATATCGACCTTGCAAGCTGGATGGAGAAGGCGGCGGATGCTTGATGGAATGTTCAACACCCAGCTGATCGGCGGCAAGTCCCTGGCGGACCTGCTGACCCTCGAGTTCCTGATCTCGATCCTGGGCGATGTGCTGGCGGCGATCGTCATCCTGGTGCTCGGCTTCGCCATCGCGGGCTGGGTCGGGCGGCGCATCGCGGCGATCGGCGGACGCAATCCGCATCTCGACGTCACGCTCTTCAACTTCCTCGGCAACCTGGTGCGCTACGCGATCCTCGCCTTCGCCGCGCTCTTCATCCTCAACACGTTCGGGGTGCAGACGACCTCGGTCGTCGCGGTGATCGGCGCGGCGGGCCTCGCGATCGGCCTCGCGCTCCAGGGGACCCTGTCGAACGTGGCGGCGGGGGTGATGCTGATCTTCTTCAGGCCGATCAAGGCCGGCGATTTCGTCGAGGTCAACGGTCAGATGGGCACGGTGAAGGAGATCAACCTCAACTTCACCGAACTGGCCTCCATCGGCAACGTGCAGATCATCATTCCCAATTCCGAGGTCTGGGGAAACACGATCACCAATTACTCGGTCTATCCCACGCGCCGGGCCGAGTGGATCTTCGGCGTCTCCTACGAGAGCGATCTGAAACTGGCCGAGCGGGTGATCTTCGAGACGGTGATGGCCGATCCGCGCAGCATGTCGGAGCCCGAGCCGTTCATCCAGGTCAACAACCTGGGCGATTTCTCGGTGGATTTTCTGGTGCGGGTCTGGGTGCCGAGCGCCGATTACTTCGCCTACCAGGCCGACATCAAGCGCGCGGTGAAGGACGCCTTCGACGCGCATGGCATCGACATTCCCTTCCCCACGCGAACCGTCCACACCGCCGCAAGCTGACGGCAGGGGGCGGCACGGCCCAGGACCGCGCGGACGAAACGCGCGGCGCCCCCCCCATCCGCGCGCCTTTCTCAGATCGCCGCGAGAAGCGCTTCGCCGCCCGAGCGCTCGCACACGCCGCGCGCCTCTTCCATGTGAAGCACCTTGACCTCGCCATCCTCGGCATAGAGGGCATAGCGCATCGAGCGGTCGTAAAAGCCCACCGCCTCGGCGGTGAAGTTCATCCCGATCGCTTTCGTGAAGCTGGCATCCGCATCGCTGAGCATCGTGATCCCGGCCTCGGCAGCGCCGCTGGTCTTGCCCCAGTAGCGCATCACATGCGGATCGTTCACCGCGACGCAGATGATCTCGTCCACGCCCTTCTTGGCAAAGGCATCCCGGGTGCGGATGAAGCTGGGAACATGGGCGCTGTCGCAGGTCGGGGTGAACGCGCCCGGCAGGCCGAAGATCACCACCTTGCGCCCCGCCAGCCGTTCGTTCAGCGAGACCTGACGCGGGCCCTCGTCATCGATTGCCAGAAGGGTCGCGTCGGGCAACCTGTCACCTTGTTTCAAGCTCATTTCTCCGTGCTCCTTCCCTGATTGCGTTGACATCGCGGGCACATGTAGGCTCATCGCCGAAGTGAACTAGCAGAGGGACGCACGATGCGCCATGTGATCGTGATCGGTGGCGGGCAGGCTGGAGCCTCCCTCGTCGCCCGGCTGCGCGGCCGGGGATTCGACGGCAGGATCACCCTTGTCTGCGGCGAGACGTCACCGCCCTACCAGCGGCCGCCGCTCTCCAAGGCCTACCTGCTGGGCCGCCTCGAGAAGGAGCGGCTCTTCCTACGCCCGGCCGCCTTCTACGAGGAGAACGGGATCGAGCTGCGTCTCGGCCAGATGGCGGAGCGGATCGAGCCCGCGGCCCGGCGCGTGCGCGTGGGCGGCGACTGGCTCGCCTATGACGCGCTGGTCCTGGCCACCGGCGCCGCGCCCCGCCGTCTGCCCGAGGCGATGGGCGGCACGCTCGGCGGGGTGCATGTGCTGCGCGATCTGGAGGATGTCGATGGGATGCGCGCCTCCTTCGTCGAGGGCCGACGGGCGCTGATCGTGGGAGGGGGCTATATCGGGCTCGAGGCGGCGGCGGCCGCGCGGATGAACGGGATGACCGTGACGCTTGTCGAGACGGCGGAGCGGATCCTGCGCCGCGTCGCCGCTCCGCAGACCTCCGACTATTTCCGCGCGCTGCACGAGCGGAACGGTGTCGATCTGCGCGAGGGGGCCGGGCTCGACCGGCTCGAGACGGCGCAGGGCGCCGTGTCCGGCGGTGCGGTTGCGGCGGCGCGGCTTTCGGACGGCGCGCGGATCGAGGTGGACCTGGCCCTGGTGGGGATCGGGGTAAGCGCCCGCGACGCGCTCGCCCGCTCGGCGGGGATCGAGACCGGTCCGGCGCCCTCGGGCGGCATCGTCGTCGACGCGCTGGGACGCAGTTCGGCACCGGGTGTCTGGGCTGCCGGCGACTGCACGCTGCTGCCGCATGAAGGCGAAATGATCCGCCTTGAATCGGTGCAGAACGCGATCGACCAGGCCGAGGCGGTGGCCGACAACATCATGGGCGCCGATACCCCCTACGTGCCGCGTCCCTGGTTCTGGTCCGACCAGTATGACGTGAAGTTGCAGATCGCCGGGCTGGGGACGAACGCGGACCGGATCGTGGTCCGCGAGGGCGCCGCCCCCGCCCAGCGCAGCCACTGGTATTTCCGCGGCAAGCGCCTGATCGCGGTGGATGCGATGAACGATGCGCGCGGCTACATGATCGGCAAGAGGCTGATCGAGGCGGACCGCTCGCCCGATCCCGATCTCGTGGCCGATCCCGGCGTCGATCTCAAGGCGCTGCTCGCGTCATGAGGATCATCGGCGGGGCGCATCGCGGACTGGCCCTCGCGAGCGTCGGCAAGGGTGATGCGGCCGCGCATCTGCGCCCGACCACGGACCGGGTGCGCGAGAGTCTCTTCAACCTGCTGGCGGGGGGCGGGCACGGGCCGAACCCGGTTCCGGGCGCGCAGGTGCTCGACCTGTTCGCGGGGACCGGGGCGCTGGGCCTCGAGGCGCTGTCGCGCGGCGCGGCGCGGGTGAGCTTCGTCGAGAAGGGGGATGCCGCCGCGCGGCTGATCCGGGAGAACATCGCGAAATGCCGGGCTCAGGAGATCACGCGGCTGCTGCGCCGCGATGCGCGTCGGCTCGGCGAGAACTCGGGCGCGGCGCATGATCTGGTCTTTCTCGATCCGCCCTACGGCAAGGCGCTGGGAGAGGCGGCGCTCGCCGCGGCGCTGGATGGCGGCTGGATCGCGCCGGGCGCGCTCGTCGTCTGGGAGGAAAGCGTCCCGCCACAGCTTCCCGCGGGGCTGATCCCGAGCGGGCAACGCCGCTACGGCGATACCTGGATCACCCTCGCCCGCGTCGCCGAAGCCTGACGGCGCGCGCGCGAGGCGGGGCTCACGGGCTTCGTCCCCCGGCGCGGCGCGGTGGCGCGGGGCCCGTCAGCGCCAGGTGGGGTGAAACAGGTTGCCCGGCGAGAGGGTGAAGATCTCCGCACCCTGCGCGGTGACGCCGACGGAATGCTCGAACTGCGCCGAGAGCGACTTGTCGCGCGTCACGGCCGTCCAGTCATCGGCGAGCACCTTGGTTTCGGGCCGGCCGAGATTGACCATCGGTTCGATGGTGAAGAACATGCCTTCCTCCAGCACCGGTCCCGTGCCGGGACGCCCGTAATGCAGGACATTGGGCGGCGCGTGGAACACCCGGCCAAGCCCGTGCCCGCAGAAATCGCGCACCACGCCCATCCGCTCGCCCTCGACATGGCTCTGGATCGCATGACCGATATCGCCAAAGGTATTGCCCGGCCGTACCGCCTCGATCCCCTTGAAGAGCGCGTCATGCGTCACCTCGATCAGGCGCTCGGCCTTGCGCGGCAGCTTGCCGGCGACATACATCCGGCTGGTATCGCCGAACCAGCCATCGACGATCACCGTCACGTCGATGTTGAGGATGTCGCCGTCCTTGAGCTTCTTGTCGCCCGGAATGCCATGGCAGACCACGTGGTTGACGCTGATGCAGCTGGCGTGCTGATACCCCTTGTAGCCGATGGTGGCGGAGGTGGCGCCGGCCTCTTCGACCATCCGGGTGATCATGGCGTCGAGCGCGCCGGTGGTCTGGCCCACCTCGACATGGGGCGCGACATCGTCGAGGATGCGCGCGGCGAGGGCGCCGGCCTTGTGCATGCCGGCAAAATCGGCTGCGTCGTGAATTCGGATGCCGTCCTTGGTCAGACGGCCGCGATTTGTCTCGTCCAACTTGCGGCTCCATGGAAAATTCAGCCCAAAGCATACGCGGATCGCGTGCGAAGTTCCAGCATCCAGGTCAGCGGGACAGGCCCCGGCGACCGGGCGGTGGGCGGCGGGGAATCGCGCGGACCCGGCGGCGCGGGCGCGGTGTGCTTGAATGACACGGCCAGCAGCCTATACCCAGAGCCAGGAGCCCCGGTCACAGGAGACGCGCCGATGCCAAATCCGACAGCCGCCATGCTGGTGATCGGGGATGAGATCCTGTCGGGGCGCACCCGCGATTCGAACCTTCATTACCTTGCCCGCGCCCTGACCGATCACGGTATCGATCTGCGCGAGGCGCGTGTCGTGGCCGACGATGCCGCCGCGATCACCGGCGCGCTGCGCAGCCTGTCCGGGCGGCACGATCATGTCTTCACCTCGGGCGGCATCGGCCCGACGCATGACGACATCACCGCCGATTGCGTCGCCGCCGCCTTCGAGGTGCCGATCGACGTGCGCGAGGACGCGCGGGCGCTGCTTGCGGACCATTACGCGCAGCGCGGCACCGAGCTCAACGAGGCGCGGCTGCGCATGGCGCGCATCCCCGAGGGCGCCGGGCTGATCGAGAACCCGGTCTCGATCGCGCCGGGCTTCACCTTGCGCAACGTGCATGTGATGGCCGGCGTGCCGTCGATCTTCGAGGCGATGCTGGCCTCGCTCCTGCCGCGCCTGACCGGGGGCGCGCCGCTGCTTTCGCAGACGCTTCCGGTGCTGCGCGGCGAGGGCGATATCGCCGGCCCGCTCGGCGCGCTGGCCGCGCGTCATCCCGAGCTCAGCTTCGGCAGCTATCCTTTCGTGAGCAACGGGGTCCACGGATCGAACGTGGTGGTGCGCGGACAGGACGCGGCTGCGGTCAATGCCGCCATGTCCGAACTCTGCGCGCTCTTTCCGGGGGCCGTGGAAGGGGCGCAAGGCGGCGCCGCGCCGGGCGGGGCCATGAAGTGAGCACGGGCCAAGCCGTGCCGGGCCCGGACCAGGCCGCCCCGGGAATGAGCCAGACCGCTCCCACCCGCCTCGAACACGCCCTCGCGCAGACATGGCCCCCCGCCGCGACCATGCGCGCCGGGCCATGGCGGATCTGTGCCGGACGGGGCGGCGGCAAGAGAGTGTCGGCCGCCCGCGCGCTCGAGGCCGGCGCGGCCGGGCAGATCGCCCTTGCCGAACGCGAGATGCAGGCGCTGCGCCAGCCTTGCCTGTTCCAGCTGGGCACGGCGGACGAGGCGCTCGATGCCGCATTGGCGGCGCTGGGCTACCAGGTGATGGACCCGACGGTCTTCTATCATGCCCCGATCGCGCACCTAGCCGAGATGCCTCCGGAGCCGGTGAGCGGGTTCTGGGTCTGGGAGCCGCTGCAGATCATGCGCGACATCTGGCAGGCCGGTGGCATCGGGCCCGAGCGGATCGCGGTCATGCAAAGGGTGAAGGGCCCGAAGATCGGCCTTCTGGGCCGCGCCGCCGACAAGCCCGCCGGCGCCGCCTTCGTGGCGCTCGACGGCGATGTCGCGATGCTGCACGCGGTCGAGATCCTGCCCGAGCTGCGCCGCCACGGGGCGGGGCGGAACCTCTTGCGCCATGCCGTGCAATGGGCCCGGCGCGAGGGTGCGCGGACCTTGGCGCTCGTGGTGCGTGAGGAGAATGCCGCCGCATGCGCGCTCTACGAAGGGCTCGGCATGGAGCTGGCGGGACGTTATCACTACCGCATCCAGCCCCAGGAGGACCGATGACAGACCGTCCGACCGCACTCGACCTGCCGCAGGTCGACCCCCTGCCGCCGCAGACGCGTAAATATTTCGACATCTGCGAGGAAAAGCTCGGCATGGTGCCCAACGTCCTGCGCGCCTATGCATTCGACATCGGCAAGCTGGAGGCCTTTACCGCCCTCTACAACGATCTGATGCTGGGCGAGAGCGCCCTGAGCAAGCTCGAGCGCGAGATGATCGCGGTGGCCGTCTCGTCGGTCAACCATTGCTATTATTGCCTCGTCGCGCATGGCGCGGCCGTCCGGCAACTTTCGGGCGATCCGGTCCTGGGCGAGCAGATGGTGATGAACTGGCGTGTCGCCGATCTGTCACGCCGGCAGGTCGCGATGCTCGAATTCGTCACCAAGCTGACCGAATCCTGTCACAAGGTGGTAGAAACCGATCGTCAGGCCCTGCGCGATGCGGGCTTCGACGATCGCGACATCTGGGACATCGCCTCGGTCGCGGCATTCTTCAACATGACGAACCGCGTTGCCTCGGCAACGGAAATGAAACCGAACGACGAGTATCATTCCTCTTACCGATGACCAGAACCGCACATCTTCGCTTGGCCGTCCTCATGCTGGGTCTATGGACCGCGGCGGGTCCCGGAACGGCCGCGCGCGCTGCCGATGATCCCCGGGCTCTCGCGCCGGACGCTGCCGCCGGGCCGGGCATGCCCGAGCTGGCCTTTCCCGGCCCTGCAAGGCTTGCCGCCCAGCAGACCGCGCGCGGCAGCACCGCGCAATTGCCGGTTTCGCGATGGAGCGCCGGCGGAATGCGCATGAGCCCGGCCCCGGGCGCGCGGGACGGACGGGCGCCGGGCGCCGCGCGCGACATGGCCGCCGGTGCAAGCCCCCGCGAGGGCTCCACCGCGCCGGGCGGCGGCCTTGCCGAGGGGGCGACGGCCACCCTGACGCGGCAAGCTTGGCAGCTGCCGGGATCGACGCTGCAAACCGCGCAGATCGCCGCCGACCTGCGCGGGCAGCTCGTTCGGGCCGGCTACGAGATCGTGTTCGCCTGCGAGGACGAGGCCTGCGGCGGGTTCGACTTCCGCTATGCCCTGCCACTGCTGCCCGAGCCGCAGATGCATGTCGATCTGGGAGATTACAGATATATCGCGGCGCGGCACGAGGCCCCCGGCGGCGGTGCGCTCGTCGCCCTGATGGTCAGCCGCTCCGAGCAGACAGGCTATATCCAGCTCACCCATCTCGCCTCCGGCGCGGCCGGACAGGTCGTCACGTCCAGCAAGTCCGGCGGCCTCCCGGGGCCGCTCGACGGGCCTGCCGCCGAGACGTCGGCAAGCGTTTCGCCTTCCTTCGGCGGGGATCAGGCGGCCGGCGTGACGGCGCGGCTTGCCCAGGCGGGCCGTGCCCCGCTCGACGATCTGACATTCGCGCCGGGCTCGTCGCGGCTCGGGGATGGCCCTTTCGCATCCCTGCGCCAGCTTGCCGATTATCTCGAAGCGCATCCCGGCGCGCAGGCATTGCTCGTGGGTCACAGCGATTCCACCGGCGCGCTGCCACGCAACATCGCCCTGTCGGAGCAGCGCGCGCGGTCGGTCATGGCGCGCCTGTCGGATGGGCTGGGCGTGCCCGCCCGCCAGCTTCGCGCCGAAGGGGCCGGTTTCCTGGCACCGCGCGCCAGCAACGCGACCGCCCAGGGCCGCGCGTCGAACCGGCGCGTCGAGGTGGTCCTGCTGCGCGCCGGCGACGCTCCCTGACACCGCGCATGCAAAAGCGGGGCGCTCGCATGGAGCACCCCGAGGTGGCACGTCACGGCAGTCACGGCGGGAAAAGGTCTACCAGTCGTCGGGGCCCTTCTCTGCGAAGGCATGGACGAGGAAATCGATGAAGGCGCGCACCTTGGGCTGCGTGAAGCGGCCCGGCGGATAGACGGCGTAGATGCCCTGGCTCTCGGCCGGCAGGCCGGGGATCGCTTCCTCCACCAAGCCCGCCTTCAGCGCGTCGGCATAGAGGAAGGAGGGCAGGTAGGCGATGCCGAGCCCGGAGATGGCGGCATTGAGCAGGGACTGGCCGTCATTGACGCTGAGCCAGCCGGCGGTGCGCACCTGGCGCTTCTCGCCGGAGGGCGCGGTCAGCTTCCAGACCGCGCCGTTGGATTGGCTCGAATAATGCAGCAGCTTGTGCTCGTTGAGATCGTCGATCTTCTGCGGGCGGCCGTATTTCTGGAAATATGACGGCGAGCCGATCATCTTCTTCGTGGTCTCGGTCAGCTTGCGTGCCCGAAGGGTGCTGTCTTCCAGCTCACCGATCCGCACGGCCATGTCGAAGCCCTCGGAGATCAGCTCGACATAGCGGTTGTTGAGCACCATGTTCACGGTGATGTCGTTGAATTCCGAAAGGAACTCGCCAAGGACCGGGCTGAGGTGGTTGACCCCGAAATCGGTTGCCACGCTGATCCTCAGCAGGCCCGAGGGCGCCGATTGCATGGAGGTGACGAGCGCGTCGGCCTCGCCGGCATCGTTGAGAACGCGCCGCGCCCGGTCGTAATAGGCAAGACCGATCTCGGTCGGGCTCACCCGGCGGGTGGTCCTGTTCAGCAGCCGTGCTCCGAGCCGCGCCTCCAGGGAGGACACGTGCTTGGAGACGGCGGACTTGGAGATGCCCATCTTCTTGGCGGCATCGGTGAAACCCCCTTGATCGACAACGGTCGCGAAGGCCTCCATTTCCGTCAGTCTGTCCATGTGTCCTGTCCCCTTCTTCTTGCCCAATCTATCGTTTCCAAATCGGGCAGGATTGCGGAGTGCGAAGGACAATATCAGGGTCGATCGGTGATCGTCGCGCGAGGCGAAACAGGGAGGCAGGCCAGGCATCGACGACGCGGTCCGCATGCAGGCCGGGACGGAAGGGCCAGGGGGAGGGCCGGGGGAGGGCCGGGGGAGGGCGCCTAGAGGCGCGCGGCGAGCCGCGTGCCCTGGTCGATGGCCCGCTTGGCGTCGAGCTCGGCCGCGACATCGGCCCCGCCGATCACGTGCACCTTCATGCCGGCCGCCTCGAGCTGGTCGGCAAGCGTGCGTTCGGGCTCCTGGCCCGAGCAGAGCACCACCGTGTCCACCGCGATCAGCCTGGGATCGTCGCGCCCGGGGCCGGTCGTGACATGCAGCCCCTGCGCGTCGATGCGCTCGTAATTGACGCCGCCGACCATCTCGACCCCGCGCATGGCGAGCCCGGCCCGGTGCACCCAGCCGCTGGTCTTGCCGAGGCGCCGCCCGAGCTTCTCGGCCTTGCGCTGAAGCAGGGTGACATGGCGCGCGGGGGCGGGAGGGCGCGGTCCCTCAGGCTCCAGCCCGCCGCGATGATCCTGCGGATCGGCGACGCCCCATTCGGCAAGCCAAGCCGGCAGATCGAGGGTTGGGTTGCCTTCCGTGACGAGAAATTCGCTGACATCGAAGCCGATTCCTCCGGCGCCGATCACCGCCACCCTCCGGCCCACCGGGGCGCCGCGCAGCACCGCGCCATAGCCCAGCACGTTGGGCCCGTCCTGTCCGGGGATCGCCGGATCGCGCGGCCGCACGCCGGTGGCAATGATCACCTCGTCATGACCCTTCAGCTCCTGCGGATCGGCGCGATGGCCCAGCCTGACGGCAACACCCTTCTCGCCGAGCATCGTCCTGTACCATTCGACGAGCCCGTGGAACTCCTCCTTGCCGGGCACCTGCCGCGCGAGATTGAGCTGCCCGCCGACATCCTGGGCCTGTTCGATCAAGGTGACGTCATGGCCGCGCTCCGCCGCCGTCAGGGCCGCCGAAAGACCGGCAGGCCCCGCGCCCACGACGGCGATCCGGCGCCGTGTCCGGGCCGGCGCGACCACCAGCTCGGTCTCGTGGCAGGCGCGCGGATTGACGAGGCAGCTCGAGAGCTTGCCGCCGAACGTATGGTCGAGGCAGGCCTGGTTGCACGCGATGCAGGGAGCGATCGTGGCGGCGCGCTCCGCCTGCGCCTTGGCCACGAAATCGGGATCGGCGAGGAAGGGCCGCGCCATCGAGACCATGTCGGCGGCGCCTTCGGCGAGAAGCGCCTCGGCGACCTGCGGCGTGTTGATCCGGTTGGACGTGATGACGGGGATCGAGACCGCGCCCATCAGCTTGGCCGTGACCCATGCGAAGGCGCGCCGCGGCACCGATGTGACGATGGTCGGGATGCGCGCCTCGTGCCAGCCGATCCCGGTATTGATCAAGGTGGCGCCGGCCGCCTCGACCGCCCCCGCAAGCTGCACCACCTCCTCCCAGCTCGACCCCTGCGGCACCAGGTCGATCATGCTGAGCCTGTAGATGAGGATGAAATCGGGGCCCACGGCGGCACGCACGCGGCGCACCACCTCGACCGGCAGGCGCATCCGGTTCTCGTAGCTGCCGCCCCAGCGATCGGTGCGCTTGTTGGTATGGGTGACGAGGAACTGGTTGAGGAAATACCCCTCGGAGCCCATGATCTCGACCCCGTCATAGCCCGCCGCGCGGGCCCGCTCGGCGGCGGTCACGATATCGGCGATCTGCGTCTCGATGCCTTCCTCGTCGAGCGCGCGGGGCACGAAGGGCGATATCGGCGACTTGATCGCCGACGGGGCCACGCAATCGGGGCTGTAGGCATAGCGCCCGGCATGCAGGATCTGCATCGCGATCTTGCCGCCCTCGTCATGAACCCTCTGGGTGACGCGGCGGTGGTTCTCGATGTCGGCCTCGCCGAACAGTCCCGCCGCGCCGGGAAAGACGCCCCCCTCGCGGTTCGGCGCCATGCCGCCCGTGACCATCAGCCCGCAGCCCCCCGCCGCCCGCGCGCCGTAGAACGCGGCGACGCGCGCCCAGTCCCCGGTTTCCTCGAGGCCGGTATGCATCGAGCCCATCAGAACGCGGTTGCGCAGCGTGGTGAAGCCGAGATCGAGCGGCGCGAGCATATGGGGATACTGGGTCATGCGCAGTCCTTTGAAGGTCGCGGCGAGTGTGGGAAGTCGACGCGCGCATGTCATCCAGAACGCCGCGTAAGCCGCGCCGCGCGGCCCGGCTGACGTGACGCAAGGCGGCCGGCGCGTGCAATGGGGGCCAGTGCGGGGCAGGGGCAGTGCGGGGGAGGGGGAAGGCAGACCGGCGCGGGGACGGCGGGGGCCGGGAAGGGGCAAACCGGCGCGCGGGCCGGGCGGGCCGGAATGCCGGGACGGGGCGCGGCGCGGCGGCACCAGGCGCGTGCGGGCGGTTCCTGCTACCCGGGCCTCACGATCGCTGGCTGCGCCGGAAGGCCCTCTTGAGCAGGTCGAGCTCGGCGCTCAGCCGCTCCAGCTCGCCGCGCAGCTCCGCCTCGAGCACCGTTCCAGCCGCGATCTCGAACCCGCCGAGACGTTCGGCGCCCGGCTGCGCGATCACCGACAGGCTTTGCACCCCGTCATCGATCAGGTGGGCGGGCAGCGGCACGCTCAGCCGCCAGGCCCCCTGCACGGTCTCGTCCGGGGCAAACGTGGCGCCCTCGATCGGGCGGCCGCGATGGCACAGCGCGACATCCGGCGGCACCGCGGGATCGCCGCCCTCGATCCGCGCCTCGAAGACCCCCCGGCGCAGAAGGTGCTCGCCAATACGCAGTCGCACCGCGCCGCTCACAGCATCACCCGGCGGTGGCGGCTGACACGCAGCTCGTCGATGATGATCTCGTTCATCCGTGGCTCCTCCATCAGGATGTCGATCCAGGCGTGGGTGATGCGTTTCTCGTCCAGCTCGGCATAGGCCAGGTCGAATTCCACGCGCTCGGGGCCATGGCCCGCCGCAAGGGTTTTCGCGATCTGCGCGGTATTGGGGCCATGACGGATGTTCAGACGCAGCACAGATGCCGCCGGCCGCTCGCCGCGGCGGCCGATATCGACCCGGAGGACATGATGCGTGCCAAGCCCGGCAAGCGCCTCGGGCGGCAGGTCCACGGCAAGGCTGAGAAAGCTTCCCGAGAAGCCGAAAACCTCGATCCGCAGCGCGCATGGGGCCGCGCCGGGATGCCCGGCACCTTGCGCGGCGCAGATCTCGCCAAGCGGACAGTCATGGAAAAGCGCGATGCCCGGCCCGAGGAGAAGCGGTGCGGGTCTTTCCGTATCGGGGCGCGCGGTACGCGACAGGGACGCATCACGAGCGCACCAGGGCGCCGGCCGCCAATGCCAGTCGGTGCGCGGCGGCAGATCCTGCCGATCGCCCGGCGCGCCGAGGGCAAGGCCGGCCTCGCTGCGCGACAGGACCCGCTGCGCCGCGTCGCGCAGCGCGCGCGCCTCGGCTCGCAGGCGGCGCAGCCGGCCCGCGCCGGCGGGAGGGGACTGCTCGGCAAGGCGGCTCCAGCGGCGCAGCATGAGCCGCTCCGCCCGGCGCAATCCCGTCCTGCCCAGCAGGCCCATCCGCGTTCTCCTCCCCGCAGCCCGCGCGGCCCTACAGGTCCATGTAGATGTGCTTCTCGGCCTTGCCGCCCGGATGCGTCACGGCGCCAAGCCGGGTGGGGCCGACGAGCCTGGCGAATTTCCACACGGCGCCCGAGGCGTAGATCGTCTCGCGCGGGCCGGACCAGGCCGCCTTGCGCTCGGCGAGCTGGGCTTCGGTGAGATCGACCGAGATGCTTCCTCGCACCGCGTCGATGGTGATCACGTCGCCGTCCTGCAGCAGCGCGATCGGCCCGCCCTGCGCCGCTTCGGGGCCGACATGGCCCACGCAAAAGCCCCGCGTCGCGCCCGAGAAGCGCCCATCGGTGATCAGCGCGACCTTCTTGCCCATGCCCTGACCCGAAAGCGCGGCGGTGGTCGAGAGCATCTCGCGCATGCCCGGGCCGCCGGCCGGACCCTCGTTGCGGATCACGAGGACCTCTCCGGGCTCGTATTTGCGGGCCTTGACCGCCTCGAAGGCATCCTCCTCGCATTCGAAAACGCGGGCGGGACCGGTAAAGACCTGCTCCTCGGCGCTCATCCCCGCGACCTTCACGATGGCGCCCTCGGGGGCGACATTGCCCTTCAGGCCGACGACGCCGCCGGTCTTGGTGAGGGGGGCGTCGATGCTGTGGATCACGCGGCCATCGGCGACGCGGTCGATCTTGTCGAGCTCCTCGCCCACCGAATAACCGCTGGCGGTCATGCAATCCTCATGCACCAGGCCGGCCTTGCGCAGTTCCTTCATCACCACCGGCAGGCCGCCGGCATCGTAGAGGTCCTTGGCCACGAACTGCCCGCCGGGCTTGAGATCGACGAAATAGGGCGTGTCGCGGAAGATCTCGCAGACGTCCCCGAGGTCGAAATCGATCCCCGCCTCATGCGCCATCGCGGGAAGGTGCAGGCCGGCATTGGTCGATCCGCCGGTGCAGGCGACGACGCGGGCGGCGTTCTCGAGGCTCTGACGGGTGACGATGTCGCGGGCACGGATGTTCTTCTCGATCAGGGTCATCACCGCCTGGCCGGAGGCCTGGGCGTATTGATCGCGGCTTTCATAAGGCGCGGGCGCGCCCGAGGAGTTGAAGAGCGCCAGCCCGATCGCCTCGGAGACGCAGGCCATGGTATTGGCGGTGAACTGGCCGCCGCAGGCGCCCGCCGATGGGCAGGCGACCCGCTCGAGGATCTCGAGCGCGGCGTCCGACAAGGTGCCGTTCTGATGCCGGCCGACCGCCTCGAACATGTCCTGCACGGTCAGGTCGCGGCTGGCGAAATCATCGGGCACATCGGCCCCTGCGGGCACCTTGCCCGGCAGGATCGAGCCACCATAGAGAAAGACCGACGGCGTGTTGAGGCGGATCATCGCCATCATCATGCCCGGCAGCGACTTGTCGCAGCCCGCGAGCCCCACGAGCGCGTCATAGCAATGCCCGCGCATCGTCAGCTCGACCGTGTCGGCGATCGCCTCGCGGCTGGCCAGGGAGCTGCGCATGCCCTCATGGCCCATCGCGATGCCGTCGGTGACGGTGATGGTGGTGAACTCGCGCGGGGTGCCGCCGCCCGACTTGACGCCGAGCTTGACCGCCTGCGCCTGCCGGCTCAGGGAGATGTTGCAGGGCGCCGCCTCGTTCCAGCAGGTCGCCACGCCGACGAAGGGCTGGTGGATCTGCTCCTCGCCAAGGCCCATCGCATAGTAGTAGGATCGGTGCGGCGCCCGCGCGGGCCCCTCGGTCACATGGCGGCTGGGCAGCTTGGATTTGTCGGTCTTGCCTTTGAGCATGGCGATCTCCCTGGGGTCACTTGGCTTCGGGATAAGCCCTCGAAGGCTGCGCGACAAGCGCGATTGCCCCCGCCCGCGACCGGCGCTAGCCTCGCACGGCTGATCGGGGAGTGGCGGATGGAGACAGGCAGCATGGCCGGGCGCGGCGGGCATGGCGGAACGCGGCCCGGACCCCGGGCCCCCGGTGGCGCCGCGGCAGGACCGCGCTGGCCGGAGCTTTCGGCCTTCGTCCGGACCGCGCGGCGCCGGCCCGCCCTGTGGCGCCTCGGCGCGGGTCTCGTTCTCGGCGCGGCGGTCTACATGCTCTGGGCGGCGCTGACATTCGGCGCGATCTATCTGGTTCTGGGCGCGGAAAGCCTCCTCGACTGGCTCGGCCGGATGAGCCTGCCGCAGACACCGGGAGCGACGTTGCTGCTTCTGTCGACATTCGCGGGGCTGGGACTGGCGCCCATGGCGGCGGCAAGGCTGCTGCACCGGCGCCGCGCGGCAAGCCTCTTCGGGCCGCGCCGACGCCTCGTTCGCGATTTCCTGCGCGCCGGCGCGGCGGTCGCGCTTCTCTACGCTGCCGGCCTTGCCCTGTGGTCCATCGGCTTCGACGCGCGCCAGCAGCTCGAGACATCCCTGTGGCTGAGCCTTCTGCCCGTCGCCCTCGCCGGCGTGCTGATCCAGACGGGTGCGGAGGAGCTTCTCTTCCGAGGCTACCTGCTGCAGCAGCTCGCCGCCCGGTTCCGCTCGCCGCTCGCCTGGATGGTGCTCCCTTCGATCCTTTTCGGCCTGCTGCATTTCGATCCGGGGGCACAGGGGGCCGGGGCATGGCTTCCGGTGTTTTCCGCCGGTCTCTTCGGCCTGATCGCCGCCGACCTGACCGCGCGGACCGGCTCGATCGGCGCCGCCTGGGGCTTTCACTTCGCCAATAACGTGCTTGCGATCCTGGTCCTGGCCACCGAGGGGACGATCACCGGCCTCGCGCTCAAGGTCACGCCCTATGCCCTCGGAGCGCAGGACGTGCCGGACATCCTCGTGCTGGGGGACATGGCGATGATGCTGGCCGCATGGTGGCTTGCGCGGCGTCTTTGCGACGGCCCGCCGCGGCGCGGCGCGGGGTTTGCAATTGCCGCCGCCACCGATTAGGTCGAGGGCAGTTGCCGCCAGAGGTTTGACGCGATGAACTGGATTTCGAATTACGTCCGTCCCAAGATAAACTCGCTCTTCTCGCGCCGCGAGGTGCCGGAGAACCTTTGGTCCAAGTGCCCCGAATGCGGCACGATGCTGTTCCACCGCGAGCTGTCGGACAATCTCAATGTCTGCACGTCCTGTCAGCATCACATGGCGATCACGCCGCGCGACCGTTTTGCCGCGCTCTTCGATGGCGGCGTCTTCGTCGACGTGCCGGTGCCCGCGCCGGTCGCCGATCCGCTGCATTTCCGCGATCAGAAGCGCTATCCCGATCGCCTGAAGAGCGCCCAGAAAGCCACCGGCGAGGCCGAGGCGATGCTGGTGGGCGAGGGCGAGATGGGCCGCAGCACCGTCGTCGTCGCGGCGCAGGATTTCAGCTTCATGGGCGGCTCCATGGGCATGTATGTCGGCAACGCGATCCTCGCGGCGGCCGAACGCGCGGTGGAGCGCCGCTGCCCGCTGATCCTCTTCTCCGCCGCCGGCGGCGCCAGGATGCAGGAGGGGCTCCTGTCACTGATGCAGATGCCGCGCACCACCGTCGCGGTCGAGATGCTCAAGGAGGCCGGCCTTCCCTATATCGTCGTGCTGACCCATCCGACCACCGGCGGCGTCACCGCCAGCTACGCGATGCTGGGCGATGTGCAGATCGCCGAGCCCGGCGCGCTGATCTGTTTCGCGGGGCCGCGGGTGATCGAGCAGACGATCCGCGAGAAGCTCCCCGAGGGCTTCCAGAGGGCCGAGTACCTGCTCGAGCACGGCATGCTCGACCGGGTCACGCACCGCACCGAACTGCGCGCGGAACTCATCACCATCTGCCGGATGCTCACAGGGCTGCCGCCGGCGGTGATGGGCGATCTGCCGGCCCCTGCGGAAGGGCCGGAGGCCGCCTCCACGGCATCGGCGGAGGCCGCGGCGGCGGTCCTGAACGGCGATCCGGCCAAGTGAGCGCGTCCGGCGGCCCGGCAGGGCCCGGCGGATCGGATGCCATCCTCGCGCGAATGATGGCGCTGCATCCCAAGATCATCGACCTGACGCTCGACCGGATGTGGCGCCTGCTCGCCGCGCTGGGCCATCCCGAACGCGACCTTCCACCGGTGATCCACATCGCCGGGACCAACGGGAAGGGCTCGACCCTGGCGATGATCCGCGCCGGCCTCGAGGCGGAGGGGCACCGGGTTCACGCCTATACCTCGCCGCACCTGGTCAGGTTCCACGAGCGCATCCGCCTTGGCGGCGCATTGATCGACGAGGCGCATCTGAGCGCGCTGCTCGATGAATGCTACGCGGCCAATGACGGCGCGCCGATCACCTATTTCGAGATCACCACCTGCGCCGCGCTTCTCGCCTTCGCCCGCCATGATGCCGATTTCACGCTGCTGGAGGTGGGGCTCGGCGGGCGGCTCGACGCGACCAACGTGATCGAACGTCCCGCGCTGACGGTGATCACGCCCGTCTCGATCGACCATCAGCAATATCTTGGCGAGACGCTTCCCGAGATCGCCGGCGAGAAGGCCGGTATCCTCAAGCGCGGCGTGCCGGCCATCGTCGCGCGGCAGGAGGAGGCGGCGCTCGGCGTGATCGAGGCGCGCGCCGCGCGGCTGGGCGCGCCCCTGTTGGCCCGGGGTCAGCATTGGCATGGCTGGATCGAGCGGGAGCGTATGATCTTCCAGGACGAGCGCGGATTGCTGGACCTGCCGCCGCCCGCCCTCGTGGGCGCCCACCAGGTCGACAATGCAGGCACCGCCCTGGCGGCATTGCGCGCGCTGGACGTCTCGCAGGAGGGCTGCGCCGCGGCGATGCGCGATGCGCAGTGGCCCGCGCGGATGCAGCGCCTGCGCGAAGGGCCGCTGGTCCGGGCCGCCCCCGAGGCCGAGCTGTGGCTCGATGGCGGGCATAACCGCGCCGCCGGGCAGATGCTCGCCCGCGCGCTTGCCGCCCTGCCGCAGGGCCGGCCCGTGCACCTGGTCTGCGGGATGCTCGCCACGAAGGATGTCGCCGGCTACCTCGCTCCGCTGGCAGCCGAGGCGCGCGGACTGCACGCGGTGGAGATCCCCGGCGAGACCGCGACCCTGCCTGCCGCCGCGACCGCCGCTGCCGCCACCGCCGCCGGGATCGCGGCGCAATCGGCGCCGAGCGTGGCGCAGGCGGTCGCCGGGATCGCGTCGAAGGCGCCGCATGCCCGGATCGTCATCTGCGGCTCGCTCTATCTCGCCGGCCAGGTGCTGCGCGACAACGGCTAGCGCCGCCGCGCGAGCTCAGTCCCCCGTGCCCCAGCCCTCGGACTGCATCTCGCGCAGGCGGCTCGCGGTGCGCTCGAATTCGAACAGGCCCTCGCCCTCGACATAGAGATCCTCGGGGGGAGCGGCGGCGCTGATCACCACCTGCCTGCGTGCCTCGTAAAGCGCGTCCACGAGGGTCACGAAACGGCGCGCCTCGTTGTAGTTCTCGCTCGACAGGAGCGGCACATTCTCCAGCATCAGCACCCTGACCGCCTCGGCCACCGCGAGGTAATCGGCAGCCCCGAGGGGCCGCCCGCAGAGATCCCAGAAATCGCAGCGCGCCACCCCCGACGCCGCCTGCGCTAGGACCACGTCGCGGCCCTTGATCCGCAGCGTCAGCGGAGCGCCGCCGCCGCCCGTCAGCTCCTCCCAGAGGCTGTCGACGGCCATGCGCGCGGCCTTGTCCGCCGGGTGGAAATAGACCTGCGTCCCGCCGATCCGGTCCTGCCGGTAATCGCGTTCGGCGGCGAGCTCGTGGATCTCCAGCCGCTCCTCGAGAAGGGCGATGAACGGGGTGAAGAGCTGCCGGTTCAATCCGTTCTTGTAAAGGTCGGATGGCGGGCGATTGGATGTCGCGACCACCGTGACGCCCGCTTCGAAGAGTTTCTCGAAGAGGCGCCCGACGATCATCGCGTCGGTGATGTCGGTGATCTGCATCTCGTCGAAGCACAAAAGGCGCAGGCCGTCGGCGATCTCCTCGGCGACGGGGCGGATCGCGTCATCGGTCCCGGTCTTGCGGGCCCGCGCGATCCCGGCATGGATCTCCTGCATGAAGGCGTGGAAATGCACCCGCCGCTTGCCGGCGAGGGGCGCGGCCTCGAAGAACATGTCCATCAGCATCGACTTGCCGCGCCCCACGCCCCCCCACAGGTAGAGCCCGCGCACCGGCTCGGGCGCGGCACGGCGCGAGAAGAGGCCGCGGGCCCGGGGAGGCGGGGCGGCCAGCGCGTCCAGCATGCGCTGGAACCCGGGGATCAACGCCTGCTGGGCGGGATCGGGCTGAAGCCCTCCCGTCTCGATGCGGCGCGCGTAGATGTCCTGAAAGCTGCTATCCATGGGCGGCTTCCTACTCCCGCGGGGGCGATCTTGTGAAGCGCCGGCATCATCTTTCGTGACGGGCCGGCGGACAAATGACGTTTTGACAAGGCGCGCCGCCGCAGCACTATGGCCGCCATGACGCATATGGCTCCACCATCCGCTCCCACCCGCCCCGACCGGCTGATCACGCCCGTTCTGCTCGCCGGCAGCCTCATCTTGCTCGTCAGCTTCGCGGTCAGGGCCTCCTTCGGCGTCTTCCAGATTCCCATCGCCGAGGATTTCGGCTGGCCCCGCGCCGAGTTCAGCCTCGCCATCGCCATCCAGAACCTCGCCTGGGGGTTCGGTCAGCCGGTCTTCGGCGCGCTCGCCGAGCGGATGAGCGACCGCAAGGCCATCGTCCTGGGTGCCGTGCTCTACGCATCGGGCCTGGTGATGAGCGCCTTCGCCGTCACCCCGCTCGGTCATCAGCTTCTGGAGATCATCGTCGGTTTCGGCATCGCGGGCACGGGATTCGGGGTGATCCTCGCCGTGGTCGGGCGGGCCTCGAGCGACCGGCACAGGGCGATGGCCCTCGCCGTCGCGACCGCGGCGGGCTCGGCGGGGCAGGTCTTCGGCGCGCCGGTGGCCGAATGGCTGCTGGGCTACTGGCACTGGTCGTCGGTCTTCATCGCGTTCGCCGGGGCCGTGCTTCTCAGTCTCGCGGTCCTGCCGGCAATGCGCGCGCCCGAGCCGGCGGGCCGGGCGGAGTTGCACGAGACGATGGGCGCGATCCTGGGGCGCGCGCTGCGCGATCCGTCCTATGCGATGATCTTCGCGGGATTTTTCTCCTGCGGCTACCAGCTTGCCTTCATCACCGCCCATTTCCCCGCGCTCGTGACCGAGGCGAGCGCGGCCATCGCGCCGCAGGGCCTGCTGGCGCAGCTCGGGATCACCGACACCGCGCGGCTCGGGGCGGTGTCGATCTCGCTGATCGGGCTCTTCAACATCGCCGGAACGCTCGGCGCCGGCTGGGCTGGGAGCCGTTACAGCCGCAAATACCTGCTCAGCGCGATCTATACCGGGCGCACCCTCGCCGCGGCGATCTTCATCCTGCTGCCGATAACCCCGGCGAGCGTCCTCGTCTTCTCGGCGGTCATGGGCACGCTCTGGCTGGCGACGGTGCCGCTGACGGCGGGGCTGGTCGCGCATCTCTTCGGGCTGCGCTACATGGGCACGCTCTACGGACTGGTCTTTTTCAGCCATCAGCTCGGCAGCTTCATGGGCGTGTGGCTGGGCGGCAAGCTCTATGACGCGACCGGCGATTACACCGCCGTGTGGTGGCTCGGGGTGGGCGTCGGGGCCTTCTCGGCGCTGATACACCTGCCGGTGCGCGAGCGCCGCGCCCCCGCCGCCGCATGACCCCGGCGCGTGGTCCCGCCGCCTTACCAGCGCCGCACCGGCATCGCGAAAAGGGCATCAGTTTTCCAGGAGCCGGGCCGCCGCCCGCCCGGCCGCGCGCCCCGTGGCCATGCTCGCGGTGAGAAGATAGCCGCCGGTGGGCGCCTCCCAGTCGATCATCTCGCCGGCAGCGAACATGCCCGGATGGTCCATGAGTTGCAGATCGGGCCCAAGGGCGCCCCAGCCCAGGCCGCCGGCGCTCGATATGGCCTCCTCGAGGGGGCGCAGCCCGTCATGGCGCAGCGGCAGTGCCTTGAGCATGGCGGCCAGTTCCGGCCCGCGCGTGAGCGGGCGCGCGAATTCCATCACGAGCGCAATCTGCGCGGGCGTCAGGTTCAGCGCACGGCGCAGCCAGGCTGTCGTGCTCGCCTTGCGGGGGCCGGATGACAGCCGCGCGTGCACGGCCTCGACCGGCAAATCGGCAAGCAGATCGAGATGCAGCGGCGCCCCCTCGCGCACGGCGCGGCTCATGGCATAGATGCCGCCGCCCTCGAGGCCACGGCGCGAGATCACGAATTCGCCCCGGTGACGGTGCGGGCCGGCGAGAAGCGCGCCGCCCTTCACCGGGCTTCCGTAATGGCGGGCCATATGCGTCGACCAATCCACCCGCAGCCCGGCATTGGCCGGGGCGAAGGGATGGACCGGCACATCCGCCGGCACGAGCCGCGTCCACTGCCCGTCGGAGCCGAGGCGCGGCCAGCTTGCCCCGCCGCAGGCCAGGACCGCCGCCCCCGGTGAAAGCGTCACCGGCCCGCCGGGGGTGTCGAAGTCGAAGCGGCCCTCCTCGAACCCGCGCCAGCGCCAGCGCCGGCGCAAAACCGCGCCATCGCGCTCCAGACGCGCGAGCCAAGCCCGCAGCAGGGGAGAGGCCTTCATCGCGACGGGAAAGACGCGGCCGGTGCTGCCGGTGAAGAGCGGCTGTCCGAGCGCCTCCGCCCACGCCATCAGCTGCGCCGGCCCGAACGCCTCGATATGGGGGCGCAGCTGTTCGGCCCGCGGGCCGTATGCCGGCAGGCAGCGCTCGAGCGGCTCGTCCTTGGTCAGGTTCAATCCCGATTTTCCCGCCATCAGGAACTTGCGTGCGGGGGAGGGCATCTGTTCGGCGACGAGGACGCGCAGGCCGGCCGCGGCGATCTGCTCGGCGGCCATCAGGCCCGCCGGTCCCGCGCCGATGACGAGCGCGAATGCCGCACCCTTTGCCCCGCCGCCGCGGCCGCCCCATATGTCATCCATGCGCCGTACCCCTTCCTCCCGCCGGGGCGATCCGCCCTCCCACGATATCCCGCCCGGTGATGCCGGCGATCCCGTCTGTCCGCTTTGCGGCAGGCCGATTCCGCCGGATGTGCGCCAGAGCCTGCATCATCTCGTGCCCAGGCTGCGCGGCGGCAAGGGCGGGGCGGTGGTCCTGCTGCACCAGATCTGCGGCCTTAGGTAGCAAACGCACCAAAGCACAAACCAGCTAGATTTTTCCGTCTTAGTAGTTTTACCTTTCACAGGCAGTGGGAGGGCATATGTCGCAGACTTCGTTAGTTCTTTTCATTGATCTTAAACCAGATGCCAAAGTTGACCTCAGATCGGCGGCTCGCGCGGCGATAGCATGGGCCGACACGATTGAACGGGTCGGGGAGTACGTTGACCCGTTCGCATCACCTCAGGTCGATCTCGTAAGCTCAGAACCTGGGAGCCAAAGGATCAAGGCTCTCATTCGTTCGATAAGTTCGGACCCGAAGTCTGACGTTCGCACCGCTGTAATCGTCGCGGCGCTGTTTATCGCTAAGGTAAGCGTCGCGTGGGGCTGGGAGCAGCTTTTAGAATTCATCAAAGGGCCTGATGCTCCTGAGAGCGTCCAGCAGTTATCCGAGGAAGAGATGGTCGAGCTTGCCAAGCAAGTTGCCCAAGCCATCAGGAATGAAGTTGGGGTGAAACCCGCTCGACGTGTTTTTCAGGAGCTCAACAACGATGAGCGTGTGGTCGGCGTTGGCGTCACAGGTAGGGATGGCGCACGACCAGTTCACATCGTCACAAAACCAGATTTCCCCACTCAGTTCACGGAAGAAGACGGCACAGAAAGCGAGCAGCGCGTCAAAGTCGAAGAAGTCGAGCTGATACTATTGAGAGCGGTTCTTACAACTGAGACGACGAAGAGGTGGGGCTTTCGCGGACCGTTCGGGAACTTTGGGGCCAGCATAAAAGACCAAGCGTTTCTTGATCGCCTGGCTTCCGGAGCGCTGAACGTTCCGATGCGAGAAGGCATCATCTTAAAGGTTCTCTTGGAGACTACGGAAGAGCGCAAAGACGACGTTTGGAAGCCTAAAGAGCACGTAGTACAACGAGTGCTTCATGTAAGCCCGCCGCCTTACCAACCGAGCGTACTACCGGGACCGTAGAAACCAGATTCCGCCGACCACTATTAGGAAGGCAAGCCCAACGGAAGCCCACAGGTTGATGGCTTGAACGACGCTTAAAACTCCGAAGATCAATGCCGCAGAGATCAGAGGCGTAGCCCACTGCCTACACCTATCGCTTTGATTTTTATTGGCATTTTCTATCATGGTTACAACTCTATACGCGCTACCTGTATAGCATGTAGAGCCTCGAACAGAAAGGCCGCACTGAACTTCCCGCGAGACAGTTTATTGCGGACATTCGCTTCTTTGTCTTCGATCCGCTCAGCCAGTTGCGCGTAGGTCACGCCCTGCCGCTTCAGCTCGGCTTTCAGAAGGTTTGCCGCCTTCCGCTCCCACTCTGTTTGCTCTGCCATGGTCCGCCCGTGTAGCTAAATGCATTGTATTCGATACATATGCACTTGTAGGAGATACCTCAACGTACTATATACGATGCATAGTATCCCTCCGCCGGAGGCCGTCTGACGGGATTTCGGCGTCGGTGATAAGTCCGACCTTATGGCCGACCATAAGTTCAGACCCG
>NZ_APKE01000050.1 GCF_009835145.1 Profundibacterium mesophilum KAUST100406-0324
AAGGAGCAAATTGATGAGCGACCATCCCACCACCGATGACGGCCGGATCACCCTATCGGGGCGCGAGTATCTCGCCGATGCCAAGGGCGCGCTTGTGCCTGTCGATCTGATCCGGCCCGCCGACCTGCTCGAGGACGAAACGGTGCGCAAGATCATGACCTATGCCACCGCGCTCAGCGAGCAGGTTGCCCGCTTCAAGGGGCACACCTTCGAGGATCTCGGTGCCTTCGAGGCTCTGCTCGCCCAGGACTACGGCGCCAGCAAGGGCGGCGCGAAGGGCAACAAGACCTTCGCGAGCCATGATGGCCTGATGAAGATCAGCGTGCAGGTCGCCGATCACATCGATTTCGGGCCGCAGCTGCAGGTCGCGAAAGAGCTGATCGACGAATGCCTGACCGAATGGTCCGCCGAGAGCCGCCCCGAGATCGCGGCAATCGTCACGCGGGCCTTCAATACCGACAAGGCGGGCCAGATCAACCGCTCGGAGATCTTCATGCTCCTGCGTCTCGAGATCGAGGATGCACGGTGGAAGCGGGCGATGGATGCGATCCGCGACGCGATGCGGATCGTCGGATCGAAGACCTATATCCGCTGTTATCGCCGGCCCGCCCCTGATGCGCCGTGGCAGGCCGTCACGATCGATCTGGCCAAGGCATGAGTGACATGCAGACAGACAAGGATCTTCGCATTGCTCCCATCGACGGGGGGGCTTTCGAGGTGGCCGAGCATAAAGTGCTTGGCCTCTTCTATACACGCGCCCATGCCGAGCTCTTCGTGCGCAGCCTTGGCAGCGCCGGGGACACGGCCGTGCCCGGCGCGCCAGAGGAAGAGACACAGCCCGAGCCGGCGGCCGAAGTGCCCGAGCCGGCAGCGGCCGGGCTCTCGCGTCCCTTGGCCCCGGCGCCCGTGCGCCCTGCGCCGCGTGGGCGCGAGGATGCCTGCGATCCCGGTGCGGTGCGCCGCAAAGCACTGGCGTGGTCGGCGGAGGACGACATGACCGCGAGGGCGGCGTATGACGTGCCGCGGCCTAGCCCACTGGCGGCGTGCCGTTCAGCGCCTTGATGGCGCCATGCATTGCCGCGCGGTCAACGAAGGTGGCCTTGTCGGCTTCGCACAACGTGTAAAGGTGATTTTCGAGGTCTTCCTTGCTCACCGTTCCCTGCCGGGCCAGCAGCGTGAGCACCGGAATGCGTCCTTGGATGGTGAGGTCTGAGGGCGACAGGTGCCGGAATGCGTTGGCGCGCATTCCGGCGCTGCCTGCATATAACAGCCCGTCTTGCGAGAGGAGTTGCCTATGAGCCGGACCCTCCAGCGCGCGATCTTCGCCAGCTGCCGCACGCTCGGCCTCGGGCAGGAGGAGCGGCGCGATCTGCAGCTGGCCGTGACCGGCCAGGACAGCCTGTCGCAGATGGACGATGCGCAGATGCGTGCCGTGCTGACCCGGCTGGACGAGATGGGCGGGGGCGCGAAGCGGCGCGGCACCCGCCCGGCCGCGCCGCGCGCCGATCTTCGCTACGTGCATGTCCTGTGGCGGCTGCTTGGCGAGGATGGCGCGCTCGAGCGCCCAGGCCGCGCCGGGCTCAACGCCTTCATCCGATCGCGCTTCGAGGGCAAATGGCAGTCCGTGCCGATCGACATCGACAGCCTGCGCGATGCCGGGCGCGGTATCAGTACGGAGAGATAAAATGCGGATGATCAGGGTGACAGACCACGCGGTGCTGCGGTATCTCGAGCGGGTGCGCGGCGTCGATGTCGAGGCCGCGCGCGCCGAGATCGCGGCCAAGGTCGCGGTGGAGCGCCTGATCGAGGCGCTTGGCGATCTCGAGACCGAGCGGCTGCTGCGCCGCTTTGGCGGGGCGAAGATCCGCATCCCGCACGAAGCCGATGGCGGCAAGCTCGCGGCGCAGGTTGGCGTGCGGACCGTTGACGCCCTGATCGAGGCGTTCGGCCCCGGCGCGATCGTGCTGCCGATGGGAGAGTTTCGCGGGCAGGCCGCGCGGCGCCGGCGGGCCGCGTGGCTCCTGTCGGAGGGACGCACCATTCGCCAGGTTGCATTGGCCTGCGATCTGCACCAGCGCAGCGTCGAGCGGATCAGCGCCCGCATGCGCGACGAGCGCCAGATGCGTTTGCCATTTTCGGCAATGCGCCTCGAACACCATCACATCGCATCGATCCCCATGACCCCCGCCCGCACCATCGGCGGGCCGATCGTGCCCGAGCTCGTGGTCGTGCATGACACCGCCGGCAGGCTCGAGGCGGGCAATTCGGCGCGCTATCTGGCGCAGAACGATGCCGGCGTGTCGGTGCATTTCGTGGTCGAGCGGGGCGGCGAGATCGTCCAGCAGGTGCCCACGAACCGCCGCGCGGGTCATGCCGGCCGCTCGCATTATCAAGCTGACACCGGCGGGGCCCGGCCGCTCGGCGGCGTGGTTCAAGGAGACCTACGATAACGAGGCGTATGGCATCCGCGCCGCCGAGACGCCCGAACACGGCGCTGGCCTGTGGATGGATTACACGCCCGAACAGATCACGGCGGTGATCGAGCTCCTCGGCGCGCTCTTTGCTGGCATTCCGACCCTGAAGGACATCCGCGCGCATTGGTATGTCTCGCCAGGGCGCAAGATCGATGCCAACCCGCTCTTTCCCCTGGACGCCATCCGCGCCCGCATCCTCGGCCGCGAGGAGCCGGGAGATATCCCGCCGCTTGATCCCGGACGGCACCGAGGTGCCTGTCTTGCGGCTCGGCACCTTCGGGGGCCGGCGCTGGATCGAGACCGTCTATGGCGGAAACCAGGGCTGGATCGCGCGCAGCTACACCACGACCCACGATCAAACCTGAAGGAAAACAGATGTTTCACGACAGCAAATCCATCTTCGCAAGCAAGACGATCTGGGGCGGCGGCGCAGCGCTTGCCGCGGGCGCTCTGGGGCTGCTCGGCTACGCGGTCTCGCCGGCCGACCAGGCCGCTCTGGTGCGTGTCGCCCTGGACCTGGTGGCGGCGTCGGCGCGATCTACGGCCGGATCAAGGCGTCCAAGCGCATCGGGTAAGCCATGGGACTGCATTGGTCGGCCGTGACCCTGGCGAGCCATGTCGTGCTGGTGCTTGCCTGCGGCTGCGCATTCGTCAACGCGATCGCTATCAGGCGCGCCTGGAACTCGTTGCTCGATCTGCGCAATCTCGCGCGGATCGAGGGGCCGATCTTCGCGATCGCGGCCGCGCTGATGGTCGAGCGGATCTATTACG
>NZ_APKE01000051.1 GCF_009835145.1 Profundibacterium mesophilum KAUST100406-0324
CTCTAAAATCAAACAAACGGCTCAATCCAAACTGGCCTACTTTTACGCCGCCCTAATGGACCAATTTTGCACCGCCCTTGACAAACCGGAAAACCAACATCGCGATCTTCGCTGGCGCAGCCATCGCCTTTGCCGCCGGTGTCTATCTCGTCCGGTCGCAGGACACGGTGGGCGATGTCGCATGGATGAAGGCGATGATCCCGCACCATTCCATCGCGATCCTGACCAGCGAACGGGCGAACATTTCCGACCCGCGCGTCCGCGCGCTGGCCGATGCGATCATCGAGGCGCAGCGCAGCGAGATCGAGGAAATGAAACTCTACATCGCGGATATCGAGGCCAATGGGGACGCGGCTACCGGCACGGATCGTGTCGAAGTCAGCCCTCAAAACTGAAGATAGATTTAAAAGAGCAATGCCATGATGAACGAAGATCAAATGATGGACGGAAGCGGTTGGATGATGGGCGGTATGGGTTTGATTTCCCTGCTCGTGATCGTCTTTCTGATCGCCGGTATCGTCTATTTCATCCGCAACTCTCGCGGACGCTGAGCGCAAGGAGACTATGACATGCCGAAGGACACCCGCGACGTCGCAGACGTAACGACCGATCCCGCAACTGCCGCGACCGGAAAGACCGCCGTTCTCTACCGCATGGCGCTGCCGAACCATCTGTGTCCGGCCGGTCAAAAGGCGCGCTGGTTATTGAAGTCGAAAGGCTACGATGTCGATGATCGACTGTTCCGCGAGCGCCCGGAAGTCGATGCGTTCAAAGACAAATATGATGTTCCCACCACGCCACAGGTCTGGATCGAAGGCGAGCGCGTCGGTGGCTATGATGCCCTGCGCCAGAAGCTCACCGACTATGATCCCGACGCGACGACCTACACGCCGGTAATCTATCTCTTCGCGGTCGCCGCAGCGACGGCGCTCGCGCTATCCATCGGCTTTCTCGGCACGATTTCGTGGCAGACGCTCGGATGGTTCATCTCCGTCTCGATGATCCTGCTGGGGATGCAGAAACTCCGCGATATAGAGAGTTTCACGACGATGTTCCTCAACTACGACCTGCTCGCGCGGAAGTGGGTGCCCTATGCCTATGTCTATCCGTGGGTCGAGACGGGGGCGGGTATCCTGATGACGGGTATGCTGCTGACCTGGCTTGCCGCCCCTGCTGCGCTCTTTATCGCCACTGTCGGCGCTGCCAGCGTGTTCAAGGCCGTCTACATCGACAAGCGCGAACTGAAATGCGCCTGCGTGGGCGGAGGCGCGAACGTGCCGCTTGGGTTCGTAAGCCTTACCGAAAACCTGATGATGATGGGAATGGCCATCGTCATGCTGGTCAGACTGATTGCTGGCTGATGGAAAAAAAAACCGATTGGAAGCGACGGGCACTGCTGGCTGGCGGTGCCCTCGCCATCTTCGGATGGGTCAAGGGTGCGCCTTATCTGGCCTCGCTAAGTCGGCCGGAATTTGCATTTGAAGACATTTCCGACCTTCCGCCCTTCCGGCGTTTGCAAGGAGCCGGGGCATCCACGCCGAGTGCGGCGATCTTTGCGGGCCTCGATATGGGTGAGGCTGAAGCCGAGGTTAACAACGAGCTTGAACAGTTTGTCAGGACAAATCCGTGCGCCGCTTTCTTCGGTGAAGGTGCGACCGATACTGTGCCCGTTGCTATGTTCTCGGACTTCGCCTGTCCGATCTGTCGTGTGATGGATGATCGTCTCTCTGATCTCGAAGAGAGTGATCCCGGCACGTTCCACATTGTTCGGCATCAGCTCCCGCTCCTTGGCGTTGCGTCGGCTACCGCCAGCCGCGCGGTTCTCGCCGCTGATCTGTAAGGTCGATACCGCGATATGCATGCGCGCCTGATCCGTAGCCCGGCCGTGACGGATGAAAGTTACATCGCTGCGATTGCGGAAAACCTCGACCTCGACGCTGACAGATTGCTTGAAGATATGCGGTCGGACGCTATCGAGCGCCGCCTGGGCCTTACGGCGGCAATCGCGGATGTCTTCGGGTTCATTGGCACACCGGCCTTCGCGGTCGGTCGCACCGTGTTCATGGGGTCCATTCCGAAAGTGTCGCTGCGCAAGCTGATCGCAGAAGAGGTCAGCAATCCGTGTCTGATCGGCTGATTTCTTGCGCGCAGGGCTGTCAGATTCAAGTTTCAGAAGAAGCGGACGTTCAAACGCCTGAGTTGTAGGTCCGCTTCGTCCCGCACAGCGGACCGTAACCTAGTCGCCAGTGAACGACCGCATTGGCGCGTCCAGCGACCAGAACTCAGTCGTTTCTGTCACCGGCGATATCGACCGTTTTAGGGTCATAGGTTGTGGCAAGGGGTTTGGTCCGGCAGCGGTCACTCGTGTTCAGCGCGGCGAAGGTCTGGAAGGCGCCCGGAGAGCTTGATCCTGCGCCATTGACCAATGGCCGCTTTCCGTTGGCGTAGGCCAGAAAACTTTAACCCCGATCGGTCGTGTTGCGAGACGGTGGACCTAAGACGCTTGATTGCGGGGTGATACAGAGCAAAATGCTATAGATGGCATTCTGCCTGGAGACGGTCAGAAACAAGGATTTTTCAATCAGCAAGGAGCCAGAATATGAGACTTGGTGCTTTTTCGGTCAGTCTGCCGGTCAAGGACATCACAGCCTCGATGGCGTTTTATGCGAAACTAGGCTTTGCGCCGAAAATGCCGTTGGAAGACGGTGCCAAGTGGGCGATTTTAGTTAATCCTGACGGTCATATTATCGGCTTGTTCGAGGGAATGTTCGATCAACCCATGCTGACGTTCAACCCTGGATGGGATCAAGCTGCAGGGGCGGTTGATCCGTTTGAGGACGTCCGTGATCTGCATGCCCACATCACTACGGACGGCATCGAAGCCGTGCAGAAGACGTTGGACGCCGATGCTGGCCCAGGCAGCTTTGTTGTGATCGATCCGGACGGCAATCCAATCCTGATTGACCAGCACAGGTAAGTCTTGCGTGGGTTTCAGCGATGGGTCCAAAGACGCGAAGCGGAGCTTGGGAGACACCGACGCGACGGCAGCTTTGTCCCGCGTTGCGGTCGCTCGGGCAGGGCGGAGCGAAGGTCGGTCGACATCGAAGCGGCCGCTGATGCCGCCCGCGGCGAAGGTGCAG
>NZ_APKE01000052.1 GCF_009835145.1 Profundibacterium mesophilum KAUST100406-0324
GTATCCCTCCGCCGGAGGCCGTCTGACGGGATTTCGGCGTCGGTGATAAGTCCGACCTTATGGCCGACCATAAGTTCAGACCCGAGATCGAAGTTTTATCCGCCGCGGACGTGCCGCGCCGTCGGCATTGGAGCGATGCGGACAAGATCCGGATCGTCAAGGAGAGCTTCCTGGGGCATCGCCAGGTGACAGCGACGGCGCGGCGGCATGGTGTGTCGCGCTCCCTGCTGACGATATGGCGGCGGCAGTATCGGAGCGGTGAACTTGGTGACGAGACATCGCCGGTGTTCATCCCGTTGACGGTCTCGCCCAAGGCGCCTGCGGCGGTGCCGGCGGCTGCGCCGCGCAACACCCCTGACGCCCGGCTCGAGATCGTGCTGAGGAATGGGCGGCGGCTTCTCTTCCCTTCCACTGCGGACCCGGAGATGCTGGCTCGGCTCCTTCCGGTGCTGGAGGGCCGATGATCGCCTTCCCGGCGGGGGTGCGCGTGTGGATCGCGGGCGGGGTCACCGACATGCGGCGTGGCATGAACACCCTGGCGCTGACGGTGCAGCAGGGGCTCGGGCGCGATCCCCATGCCGGCGAGATCTTCTGCTTTCGTGGGCGCAAGGGCGACCTGGTCAAGCTGCTCTGGCACGACGGGGTCGGGATGTCGCTCTATACCAAGCGGCTGGAGGCCGGGAAGTTCATCTGGCCGACCAGCGGAAGCGGCGAGGCGGTGCAGATCTCCGCGGCCCAACTCGGGTATCTTCTGGAAGGGATCGACTGGCGCAATCCGCGCTGGACGCAACGCCCTGCAAAGGCGGGATAAATCGACCCTTTCAGCCTTATTTTCATGGGCTTTTCGATGCCCGCGTGGTAGGTCTCGGCCATGTCAGATGCCGCTTCCGAGATCGCCAGATTGCGCGCCGCGCTCGCGGCCTCGGAGGCCCGTGCCAAGGCCGCGGAGAGCGAGCTGGCGCAGGCCCGGGCGGTGGTCTCGACCTCCGAGGCGATGATCAAGCACCTCCGGCTCGAGATCGCCAAGCTCCGGCGCGAGCAATATGGCCACAGCTCGGAACGCCGCGCCCGCCTGATCGACCAGATGGAATTGCAGCTCGAGGAACTCGAGGCCGCAGCCACCGAAGACGAGATCGCCGCCGAGAAGGTGGCGAAGACCACGTCCGTCGCTGGCTTCGAGCGCCGCCGCCCGGCCCGCAAGCCCTTCCCGGAGCATCTGCCGCGCGAGCGGGTGGTGATCGCGGCGCCTACGGCCTGTTCCTGCTGCGGCTCGGATCGCATCGTGAGGATGGGCGAGGACATCACCGAGACGCTCGAGGTCGTTCCGCGGCAGTGGAAGGTGATCCAGACGGTCCGAGAGAAGTTCACCTGCCGGCAGTGCGAGAAGATCAGCCAGCCGCCGGCACCGTTCCACCCCACGCCCCGTGGCTGGGCCGGTCCGAACCTTCTGGCAATGATCCTGTTCGAGAAGTTCGGCCAGCACCAACCGTTGAACCGGCAGGCCGAACGCTATGCCAGGGAGGGCGTCGAGATCAGCCTTTCGACGATCGCCGATCAGGTCGGGGCCTGCACCGCCGCGCTGGAGCCGATCCATGCGCTGATCAGGGCCCATGTTCTCGGGGCCGAGCGGCTGCACGGCGACGATACCACCGTGCCCCTACTGGCCAAGGGCGGAACGAAGACGGCGCGGCTCTGGACCTATGTTCGCGACGACCGGCCCTTTGGTGGCGGGGCGCCACCAGCTGCGCTGTTCCACTTCTCGCGTGACAGGGAGATGACCCACCCGAACCGACATCTCGCCGGGTGGCAGGGTGTCCTTCAGGCCGATGCCTATGGCGGCTACAACGACCTCTACCGCGGCGACCGTGACCCCGGTCCGGTTCAGAGTGCCCTGTGCTGGAGCCATGCCCGCCGGAAGTTCTTCGAACTGGCAGACATCAAGGAGAATGCCCGCAAGAAGAAGCCCGCGCACGACATATCCCCGGTCGCATTGGAGGCCGTGAAGAAGATCGATGCCATCTTCAATATCGAGCGCCAGATCAGCGGTCTGGATGCCTACTCCCGGCTCGAGAGCCGACAACGACTGGCCCGTCCGCTGGTGGAGGATATGAACGACTGGATGCGCGCCGAGCAGGGCACGATGTCGAAGCACAACCCCGTCGCTAAGGCGATCGCCTACATGTTCAAGACCGACCGCTGGGACGCGTTCACGCGCTTTCTCGAGGACGGTCGGGTCTGCCTGACGAACAATGCGGCCGAACGGGCGCTCCGCGGGGTGGCCCTCGGCCGGAAGTCATGGCTCTTCGCCGGCTCCGAGCGCGGCGGCGACCGAGCTGCCTTCATGTATTCCCTGATCGTCACCGCGAAAATGAACAACCTCGATCCTCAGGCCTGGCTCGCCGATGTCCTCGCCCGGCTACCCAACGCAACCGTATCCCGCGTGCCGGACCTTCTCCCATGGAATTGGCAGCCATCGGAGCGCCAACGCGCCGCATGACCACGGCCTACGCCGGATGCTTACG
>NZ_APKE01000053.1 GCF_009835145.1 Profundibacterium mesophilum KAUST100406-0324
GTCGTGTAGCTGTTGATCCCCTCGAGCCGGATGCAGCGGAAGAGTTCGTTCACCCGTGTCCGCACGGTCTGGTCGTCGACGAGGCTCACATAGGGCAGCATATGCGCAAGCCGGGTCTCGCGCGCATACCAGTCTGGCGTCATTGTGCGGGCATCGAGCGCAGCATCACGGGCGTCATCACGGGGCATAGCTGTCCCCGCCATGGATGGACCTGTTGCGCGTGGGCGGTGTCTCCTGCAGGGCCGTCATCATCACGTCGATGAAACGCGGGTCCCAATCTGCGGCCTTCCACAGCACCGGATAAAGAAGGGCGGCCACGCCCAGCACCCCGATGTGCTGGACCCAGACGAACAAGAGCACCGAACCGAAGAGCCAGACCATCGCGTACATGATGGGCAGGCCCAGAAGCTTGGGCGGGCGCACGAGGCCGAGAAAGAGAGGCGCGCGCTCAGCCACCGGCAAAGACCGCGGCAACGATGGTGGGGGCGGCCGCAACACCGGCAATGCCCACGAGGACCCAAAGCGCTTGGCGCAGGTCGATGATGTTGAAAAACCAGCTCAAGAAAACGCCGAGGACTGCGAGTGTGGCGATGACCACACCAAGGGGGCCGGTCAGCGCGTCGACAATGCCCTGCAACAAGCTCTGGATCGGGGAGAGATCGATGCTCTGTGCAAGGGCGGGCTCGGCAATGAACAGGAATAGCGCCAGCGAGGCGACAAAGAGGTTTGAAATCCAACTTGTTTGGAAAAAGCGGTATCGCCAATGCACTGCCGCGCTGCGCGCTCTCGTGACATTGCCGATAAGTGTTTTGAGGAATGATTTCCAAAAAGGTTGGGACATCATGAATTTGATCCTTCCAATCGTGCCACGACGGCCATGACGCGGGCCACGTGGTTCTGGGTTTCTCGGTAAGGGGGAATGCCACCGTGTTGGCGCACGGCGTCCGGCCCCGCGTTGTAGGCCGCCAGCGCCAGGTGCGGATCGCCGAACGTCTCCAGCATCATCGCGAGGTAGCGGGCGGAGCCGTCGAGGTTCTGCAGCGGATCACGCGGGTCGACACCCAGATCACGCGCCGTCGCTGGCATCAATTGACCAAGGCCAATGGCACCTGCACTTGAAATCGCATCCTGCCGGTAGGCGCTCTCAACCTCGATATTGGCCCGATAGAGAGCCAGCCAATCCGTCACGGAAAGCCCCGCGCGACGCAGGCCGGGATGGCTGGCATAGCGCAAGGCCGTGGTCTGAATCCCGGAGAGGACATCGGCGCGGGGCAGGGGAGTCGGGCGGGCAAGGGCCGCGACTTGGACGCCCTCTTGCTCGGCCTCTACCTCGCCGAAGATCGCGATCCCATCGGAGGCCGAACTCTGACCAATCCCTTCATTGTAGTTTCGAGCAAAGCTGCTCTGAGAGCGGGACGGGGTCAGGGAGCCGTCGCTCTCCATGACCAGGACCATTTGCGCTGAGGCAGGTGCTGCGACCAGCCAGAGACAGACGAGGTTAGCTGCCAGCGCCCTTGTCTGATGGGGCTTTGTCTGGCGGCGCAAGTTTGTGCGTACGGCTTGTCCCCGCCTCAAGCGGCAGGTCGACATGCGCAAAACCAAGGCCAATGAAGAAAGACACCACGCCAGAGATCGTCTTGAACTCGCGGATCTTGATATCGTTGTAGGTCGTCCGCGTGCGGGCGGTGACGAGGAGCTTTTCGACCCCGTCATCAGAGACAACACGCATGATCCAGACCCCGTAATAGCTAGGGCCTTTCTTGTGTGCCGACTCCTGGCACAGGATTTCTGCGCTATAGCCGCTTTCCACAAGCTCGCGGAACCTGGCTTCCGTAACCACATTTGGTGCTTCGATGTCCCAGTTCATGGCCCGGCTCACGCTTTCTCCAATGGCGCGACCCCAGGCATCCCTACTTGAAGCCCAGAGTTACGATAGTATATTATCAACCGCAAGATGTAATATCGTGCTTTGGCTGTAGTTTGGTTACGCAAACACTAGTCACGGCCAGTGTCCGCGATCAAGGAGATAACAGGTTTGAGAAACCCAAGGTTGACATGCCTGCTCCCATTGCAAGCTGTGGCCCTTCTGATCTGCGTTCCCGGGCCGGTTTTGGCGGAATCCTGCTTCGCCCCGGCCCGTCCTTTCCTGCCAAGCGATTCGCAGGCCGCGCGGGACTATGCGGATATCATCCGTGGCGACTTCGAAGATTACATTCAGGATATCCAGAGCTACTTCCGGTGCCTCGACGGTGAACGGGCCCGTGCATTCGAGGAAGCGAGGGAGGTCAGTGAGGACTACGGCCGATTTCTGCAATTGGTAGGGGATTGATGGGCAGCTTCGGGAGCATCAGACTTGCAGCCCATGGAAACCAGACGCCGATAACACCCTCAAATATCTACTTTTTAGATAACAGATTTCATCCGCTAGCGACGTCACAAAAGGTATGTGACGCGTGGCAAAAACAATCAGAAGCAAAGGGCA
>NZ_APKE01000054.1 GCF_009835145.1 Profundibacterium mesophilum KAUST100406-0324
TGTCAAGGGCGGTGCAAAATTGGTCCATTAGGGCGGCGTAAAAGTAGGCCAGTTTGGATTGAGCCGTTTGTTTGATTTTAGAGGCGCCCGGGGACCTGCGGCTCCTCACATAGCAAGCGGGTTCCCGGGCGCATTGCCCCGTGAGGGGCAGTTTCTGATCAGGTGTTCTGGGTTGCTTTTCGGCTCTGTGCGAGGCGGTAGCTTTCACCGTTCATCTCGAGGATGGAGACATGATGGGTGAGCCGATCGAGAAGTGCGCCGGTGAGACGTTCTGATCCGAGCGTTTCAGTCCATTCCTCGAAGGGGAGGTTGCTGGTGATCAATGTTGAGGCGCGTTCGTATCTCTGCGAGATTAGTTCGAAGAGGAGTTCTGCGCCGGTTTTGCTCAGTGGCACGAAGCCCAATTCATCAATGATCAACAGCTTGGGTGCCAGCATCTGCTTTTGCAGGCGCAGGAGCCGTTTCTCGTCACTGGCCTCAATCAGCTCATGGACAAGAGCCGCCGCGGTGGTGAAGCGAACCGGTATCCCTTTCTGACAAGCGGCCAATCCAAGGCCAAGAGCGACATGCGTTTTGCCCGTGCCACTGGGCCCCAGAGCGATCACGTTCTCGCGCCGCTCGATCCATCCGCAACGGGCGAGGTCCAACACCCGGGCTTTGTTCAGGGCGGGAATGGCCTGGAAATCGAAACTGTCCAGACTTTTGGGCGCCGGGAACTTCGCCGCCTTGACCCGTCGCTCCACCATACGCCGCTCCCGATCGATGAGTTCCAATTCGATCAATCTGTGGAGGAACTGGATGTGATCCTTCCCCTCGACGGCGCACTGTCGCGCCTGCTTCTCGTATTCGCGCAATACGGTGGGCAGTTTGAGCTTCTTGAGGTGATGGGCCAGCAGAAGGTCCGGGACTTCCGTCATGCGGTTCCCTCCGACAGGAGCGCCATGTAACTCGCGGCTTTTGTCGTCTGAACCGCAGTCCGGGGAAGATAGGGGTAGAGGGACAGATCGAGCCGAGCGGGGCGGCGCTCCACTTGGCACAGGACCAGATGCTTGATCGCATCAAAGGCGATCGCCCGCTTTTGCAACGCCACCCGCACCGCCGCGCACAAAGTCGGCAGATCAAAGCTTTCCAGGAGCCGAAGCACCTGAATGAACTCTCGACGCCCTTGGCGGGCATGTCTCGCTTCCATCAGGCGACGCAGGGTTTGCAGCTCGTCGGGCATCTCCCAATCGACCAAAGGGGCGGCTTGGTCCAAGGCCCCGGGCTTCGTCTCCAGAAGGGCAAAGTAATGCACAGGGTCGAAGATCATTTGTTCGCGCTCGTAGCAGCGGGCGTGACGGGCGATGACCCCACCACCACAGCCGATCTCGACCACATTCACAAACGCACGGATCGTGACCTCCCGTAAGCCATAGGTGCTGGGAACCGAGTAATCATTGGATTTGTAGCGCACCAGAGATTGGGAGCTGACCCGCTTCAGCCGTTCGCCGATCGTCTCCCGGTGCCCATGCAAGACAGCCGACTGCCGTGCCAGACATTGCTCTTCGAGCCAGTCATTGAAGCTGTCCAGATCAGGGAATTCCGGCAGCGGCACCATCAGGTTGCGCCGGGACCAGCCCACCAGACCTTCGACATTGCCTTTATCATTCCCCTTGCCTGGGCGGCCGTAGCGATCATCAAAAAGGTAGTGTGACAACATCTCCGTGAACATCTGCGTCCGCCGACGCCGCCCACCGGATTCGATCTTCGCAACAAGGCAGCTGTCATTGTCATAGACCACCGAGAGCGGCACGCGCCCGAAGAACTCAAAGGCGTGAACATGCCCGTCCATCCAGGCTTCTGTTGTCGCCGCATGATAGGCCCGCACATAGCATGCATCGCTGTAGGGAAGGTCAAAGGCAAAAAAGTGGATCTTCTGTTCAACGCCCCCCAGGATGACAACGGCCTCACCGAAATCGGCCTGCCCGTGACCCGGAGGATGTGCGAGTGGAATGAACATCTCCCGCGCTTTTTGACGATGCCCCCGAACATAGTCCTTCACGGTCGTATAACCGCCGGTGAAGCCTTCTTCCTCACGAAGCCGTTCAAAGATCCGCTTCGCCGTATGGCGTTGCTTCTTCGGACGGTTCTGATCCTCCAGAAGCCATTGGTCAATTGTATCGGTGAAGGCTTCCAACTTCGGGCGCCGAACTTTCTGGCTCCGGCGGTAACCAGGGGGAGACGAATACGCGCACATCTTGTCGACCGTTCCACGGGCAAGGCCAAAATCACGGGCGATCGAACGTTTGCTACGCCCCTCATCGAAATGCGCGCGGCGCACGGCTAAATAAACTTCCACGGTGAAAATCCTCCGGCCCTCCCTGCAAAGACAGTGAGAGCAAAAGTGGACGACTTTTGCGCCGCCCGCCCCGGCAAAATACCGGCGCTACCGTGGCCTAATTTGCAACCGCCCTATACA
>NZ_APKE01000055.1 GCF_009835145.1 Profundibacterium mesophilum KAUST100406-0324
CCTCGTCGACGACCAGACCGTGCGGACACGGGTGAACGAACTCTTCCGCTGCATCCGGCTCGAGGGGATCAACAGCTACACGACGGACGATGCCTATCTCGACAAGGTGACGGAGCTCTTTGCCCGCATCGTCGCGCAGCTCGGGCCGGAATTCAGCTATTACGTCCACAAGGTCTCCAAGGCCATCAGACCGGATCTGGACCCAATTCGTGAGGACAGCTTCGCAGGCGAGGTCGACCGGCGCTGGCGCGCGAAACTCGAGACCAGCGGGCTCCGCGACAAAACACTGACGCTCACCGTCATTCACCGCCCGCCCCCGAAAAGTCTCCTGCCGTTCCTGAGCCGCAGCGCGCCGGACCGACTGAAGGAGGAGACCCGCAAACGCCTGCAGCGCCTCGGCGAGGCCGTGAACGTCTTCCTCTCTGGGCTCACCGAGCTCAAGCCGCGCCTGCTGTCAGCCGGATCGGGAGAGTTGGTGGGATTTTTGGGCGCGCTCAACACCGGAACAGAGCTGCCGCTCTACCCGGCAAACACCTACGGCTTTTTGTCCTTCAACGTCGCCAATACCCGCGTGACGTTCCACGGAGACCATTTCGAGCTCTCGGAAGGCGTGGTGGGGCATCGCTACGGCAAGAGCTTCACCATCGGAGAATATTCCGAAGGCACGTCCTGCACCATGTTCGACATGCTGAACCTGCCGGTCGACATGATCGTCACGCAGTCCTTCACGCCGATCAATTCGAACCTCATGGCGGGCCGCATCAAGCGGCAAAAGCGCCAGATGCAGGCGAGCCAAGACGCCGCCCTTTCGCTCATGGAAGCCCTCGACATCGCCGCCGATGATCTCGAAGCCAAGCGCCAGAGCTTCGGCGAGCATCATATGGTCGTGACGCTCTTTTGCGACACGCTCGAAGAGCTGCAGACGCTGAGCGCCGAGATCGTGAACGCCGCCGCAACCGAAGGCGTGAAGATGATTGGCGAGCGGGTCGCGGCCAAGGCGCATTACCTCAGCCGCGCGAGCGCCGTCACCAACCGCAACTTCGCGGATTTCGCGGCCTTCCACCGAACGCAGCTCGGCAAACCCGCAGCACTTACCCCATGGGGCCGGGTCATCACCTATTTGCCCACGCCCGAGCAGAGCGCCTATCGGTTTTCCTATCACGAGCAGGGATCGCCCGACAAAGAACCGACCAGCGGCCATACCCTGATCATGGGGCGGCCCGGGTCCGGCAAATCGGTGCTGTCCGCCTTTCTGATGACCCAGGCCCGTCGCGCAGGGGCGCGGATCTTCGTCTTCGATTACCGTCTTGGCATGGAGATGGCGGTGCGCCCACGCTTCTTTACCGCGCTGACAAGCCGCTCACACCGGCACAGACCAATCGCATCCAGGAAGTGGTGCGCCAGAACGCGCAGGCCTCCAATCCGGCCCTGCGGAACTGGCGGGATTTCGCATCGCTTTTTGTGTCCACCGATGATGGCGGCGATCTGCACCAGCGCCTGCTCGAATGGACCGAGGACGGCCGCTATGGCTGGATCTTCGGGCAGAGCCTTGAGGACACTTTTTCACTCAAAGGCGATGTAGTGGGCTTCGATCTCACCGGCATTCTCGACAGCGAGGCCGACAAGGAACGGATGGCGGTCCTCTCCTATCTCTTCCGCCGAGTCGAACGCGAGATCGAGGATCGCCGCCCCACCATCATCGTGATCGACGAGGCCTGGAAGGCGCTCGACAACGCGTATTTCGCGGAGCGGCTGTCGAACTGGCTGGTGACAGCGCGCAAACAGAACACGGTCGCGGTGATGATGACGCAATACGCAAGCCAGCTCGAGCGCACCCGGACCGGCAAGACCATCATCGAGGCGGTGCCGACGCAGATCCTGCTCCCCAATATCCGCGCGCAGCCTGCGGATTACGCAATGCTGAACCTCACGGAGAAGGAACTCGACGTCCTTCTCAACACGGGCAGCAACAGCCGCTTGGCGCTGATCCGCGACGATCAGGGCTCAATCGTCGTCGATGCCGATCTCAGTGCTCTCGGGCCCAATCTCACCATCCTCGGCGGCATGGAGAAAGGCGAGGCGCTCGTCGGCGCCGATTACCGCGACCGCCCAGACTTCTGTAAGCGTTTCCTGGCCCGCACCTTCCCAATTCTCACCTGACCTGAGATTTCGCACCTGACGGAGATTAGGGCAGGAGT
>NZ_APKE01000056.1 GCF_009835145.1 Profundibacterium mesophilum KAUST100406-0324
AAGGAGCAAATTGATGAGCGACCATCCCACCACCGATGACGGCCGGATCACCCTATCGGGGCGCGAGTATCTCGCCGATGCCAAAGGCGCGCTCGTGCCGGTCGATCTGATCCGGCCCGCCGATCTGCTCGAGGATGAGACTGTGCGCAAGATCATGAGCTTCGCGACGGCTCTGAGCGACCAGATCGCGCGGTTCAAGGGGCACACATTCGAGGACCTGGGCGCGTTCGAGGCCTTGCTTGCCCAGGAGTACGGCGCCAGCAAGGGCGGCGCGAAGGGGAACAAGACCTTCATGAGCCATGACGGCCTGATGAAGGTGAGCGTCCAGGTGGCCGATCACATCGATTTCGGGCCGCAGCTGCAGATCGCCAAAGAACTGATCGACGAATGCCTGACCGAATGGTCGGCCGAGAGCCGCCCCGAGATCGCGGCGATCGTCACGCGGGCCTTCAACACCGACAAGGCAGGCCAGATCAACCGCTCGGAGATCTTCATGTTGTTGCGCCTTGAGATCGAGGATGCCCGCTGGCGCCAGGCGATGGATGCGATCCGCGACGCGATGCGCATCGTCGGCTCGAAGACCTATATCCGCTGCTACCGCCGGCCCGCCCCCGGCGCGCCGTGGCAGGCCGTCACGATCGATCTGGCCAAGGCATGAGTACCATGCATACAGACAAGGATCTTCGCATTGCCCCCATCGACGGTGGGGCTTTCGAGGTGGCCGAGCACAGGGTGCTTGGCCTCTTCTACACGCGTGCCCATGCCGAGCTCTTCCTGCGCAGCCTTGGCGGGGCCGGGGACACGGCGGCGCCCGGCGCGTCAGAGGAAGAGACACAGCCCGAGCCGGCGCCCGAAGTGCCCGGGCAGGCAGCGGCCGAGCTCTCGCGTCCCTTGGCCCCGGCGCTCGTGCGCCCCGCGCCGCGTGGGCGCGAGGATGCCTGCGATCCCGGTGCGGTGCGCCGCAAAGCACTGGCGTGGTCGGCGGAGGACGACATGACCGCCGCATGGACCGGCTGCTGCGCGAGGGCGGCGTATGAGATGCCGCAGTCTAGCCCACTGGCGGCGTGCCGTTCAGCGCCTTGATGGCGCCATGCATTGCCGCGCGGTCAACGAAGGTGGCCCTGTCGGCTTCGCACAACGTGTAAAGGTGATTTTCGAGGTCTTCCTTGCTCACCGTTCCCTGCCGGGCCAGCAGCGTGAGCACCG
>NZ_APKE01000057.1 GCF_009835145.1 Profundibacterium mesophilum KAUST100406-0324
CATCGAATGCGTCCTTGGATGGTGAGGTCTGAGGGCGACAGGTGCCGGAATGCGTTGGCGCGCATTCCGGCGCTGCCTGCATATCACAGCCCGTCTTGCGAGAGGAGTTGCCTATGAGCCGGACCCTTCAGCGCGCGATCTTCGCCAGCTGCCGCACGCTCGGCCTCGGGCAGGAGGAGCGGCGCGATCTACAGCTGGCCGTGACCGGCAAGGACAGCCTGTCGCAGATGGACGATGCGCAGATGCGTGCCGTGCTGACCCGGCTCGACGAGATGGGCGGGGGCGCGAAGCGGCGCGGCGCCCGCCCGGCCGCGCCGCGCGCCGATCTTCGCTACGTGCATGTGCTGTGGCGGCTGCTTGGCGAGGATGGCGCGCTTGAGCGCCCCGGCCGCCCCGGGCTCAACGCCTTCATCCGATCGCGCTTCGAGGGCAAATGGCAGTCCGTGCCGATCGACATCGACAGCCTGCGCGATGCCGGCGGCGCGGTATCAGTACGGAGAGATAGAATGCGGATGATCAGGGTGACAGTCCACGCGGTGCTGCGGTATCTCGAGCGGGTGCGCGGCGTCGATGTCGAGGCCGCGCGCGCCGAGATCGCGGCCAAGGTCGCGGTCATGGAGCGCCTGATCGAGGCGCTTGGCGAGATCGAGACCGAGCGGCTATTGCGCCGCTTTGGCGGGGCGAAGATCCGCATCCCGCACGAAGCCGATGGCGGCAAGCTCGCGGCGCAGGTCGGCCTGCGGACCGTCGACGCACTGATCGAAGCGTTCGGCCCCGGCGCGATCGTGCTGCCGATGGGAGCGTTTCGCGGGCAGGCCGCGCGTCGCGGGCGGGCCGCGCGGCTCCTGGCGGAGGGACGCACCATTCGGCAGGTCGCATTGGCCTGCGATCTGCACCAGCGCAGCGTCGAGCGGATCAGCGCCCGCATGCGCGACGAGCGCCAGATGCGTTTGCCATTT
>NZ_APKE01000058.1 GCF_009835145.1 Profundibacterium mesophilum KAUST100406-0324
CGAATACATAGAAGCAGGGTCAAAGGGACATCAACAAAATGCTTGCAGGGGAAGGCAGTTCATACATGCTCCCCTGAAATGTCCTCGATTTGAGGTTAGCCTGTTCTCCAACTGAGGAGACAGACGATGAAGAGAAGCCGTTTCAGCGAAGAGCAGATCATTGGCATTTTGAAAGAGCATCAGGCCGGGCTTGGTGCAAAGGAGCTGTGCCGCAAGCATGGGATCAGTGACGCGACCTTCTACAAGTGGCGTTCCAAGTATGGCGGCTTGGAGGTTTCAGACGCCCGTCGGCTGAAGACGCTGGAATCCGAGAACGCCAAGCTGAAGAAGATGCTGGCCGAGCAAATGATGGACGTGGCGACGCTGAAAGAGATGCTCGGAAAAAACTTCTGAGGCCCGGTTCGAGGAGGAATGCTGTGAACTGGGCCATGAAGACCAAGGGTTACAATCAGCGCCGTGCCTGTGCGCTGGCCGGGATCGATCCGCGTGTGTATCGGCGCAAGTCGAAGCGCCCCGCCGACACGGAACTGCGCACAAGGATGAATGAACTGGCCTCTGAGCGGCGTCGGTTCGGTTATCGACGGCTGCATATCTTGCTGAAGCGTGAAGGCTGGGAAGTGAACTGGAAGAAGCTCTATCGGCTCTACCGCGAAGAAGGCTTAACAGTCCGCAAACGGGGCGGACGCAAGCGCGCAGTAGGCACCAGGACGCCCATGGCGATCCCGCAGGGGCCGAACCAGAGATGGTCGCTCGACTTCATGTCGGACGCGCTGGAAGACGGACGCCGGTTCAGGGTGCTGAATGTGATCGATGACTTTAGCCGGGAATGCCTGGCCGCCGTGGTGGATACATCCATTGGCGGTGCGCGCGTCGCCCGTGAGCTGGACCGGATCGCCGAGCTGCGCGGCTATCCCTGCCTTGTGGTCTCGGACAATGGAACCGAACTGACGTCGAACGCGATGTTGAAATGGCAGGAGGACCGAAAGGTCGGCTGGCATTACATCGCACCAGGAAAGCCCATGCAGAACGGCCTGGTGGAAAGCTTCAATGGAAGGATGCGCGAAGAGTGCCTAAACGAACACCTGTTCCCGTCTCTGCGCCATGCCTGCCGCATGATCGCGGCATGGCGCGCCGACTACAATCAACACCGCCCACACTCGAGCCTCGACGGGCTCACCCCGTGGGAGTATCACCAACGGTCAAGAGAGGACCAAACCCTGAACAGAGCTAACTGAAAGACGCGGACTCAAAGGGGAGCAGGTCAGAGCGCACCGCGAGTTGGGTGGGTCGTAAAGCGGACGTTCACGCCAATATCAATTAAATGGTTCAGTTTGGGATGCACGAACCGAGTAGCCTAATCTTTTCCGTCACACGAAATCGAATGGCATGAGGAAGAGACACCGGCCGCTGTAGCTGAGATTTCTTTGCTTCTTCAACTTGTTGATCGAAATTCGGCGTTCCAAGTTCTCGACCAACAAGCCACCAAAAGGCGTGCTCAATCAAGTTAAATACGCGAATGGAGACCTGCGCGGTCAGCAACTTTATGACTTCGATCGTTTTGCCCCTACGCGGTGCACAGAATGCCTCTAGAACCAGACTTGCGTAGCGGTTTCGCAGGTGCTCTTGTTTCGTTTCCCGGAACACCAAGTCAAGGAACAGGGCAGCGACACCAATGTTGGTTTCCAAGTCCGCGTTCTTCCCGCCAACCACTTCCAACATCCTCTTCGCAGTACTTTGCCCGCTGAACCCATCAGCCTTCGCCTGGGTTAGCAAAGTTTGAGAGTCCATTGACACGTAGGTGAAGTCGCGGTTCAGGCAGTCTACGATGAATTTGGTGTAGTCCTCAATCGAGACAAAGCCTCGATCTTTGGCAAGCAGTAGAACAGGCTGCAGCCAACTTGATCCGACCTCAAGCGCGGCTGACGCCCACTGTCGCAATCCTTGATCCTCAGATAGCAGCAGGAAACCATTCCCTTCAGCGTAAGCATCCGGCGTAGGCCGTGGTCATGCGGCGCGTTGGCGCTCCGATGGCTGCCAATTCCATGGGAGAAGGTCCGGCACGC
>NZ_APKE01000059.1 GCF_009835145.1 Profundibacterium mesophilum KAUST100406-0324
GCTGAACGTCGTCAGCATCCGCGCGGCGGTCCACATATTCTCCGCCGGCCGGCCTTTGCGGGCTTGCGTGCCATCGGCCTTGCCTGTGGGCGGCGCGGTCTCGTCCTGCGCGATCGCCACGTAAAGAAGGCGCTGGCCATCCTTGCCGTCGAAGCGGATCGCGCCGGAGCGCTCCCAACTGTGGAGGTAGTTCTGCACGGCGGCCCGGCTGGCGCCGGCTGCGGTCAGATCATCGGCGGTGAAGCGCTCGAGGGCGCGCACCTTGTTCCAGACCTTCTGTCTGATCTCGTTGTTCCAGACCTTCTGTCTGATCTCGATGCTCATGTGTAATCCTGCCTGCCTTTGGGCGCAGTGCCCGTGAAAAATGACTGTGCGCCCCATTCCTTTTGGCCGACCTTCTTGAGGCCGCGCACCCGTGCGAAATCGGCCACGCGGTCGAGATTGACGCAGATGCGCCGGATGGATGCGTTCGAAGCCTTGAGGATCTGCTCGCGAAGCTCTCCGGACACTTCGAGGCCGGGGGCGTAGATCGGCGCCAGGTGTCCCACATCACGCGCGTCCGCCGGCTGGGCCGCGACCCAGTCGAGCATCCGGCCGTGGATGCGCTCCCATTGCTGAAGCTTCTGGGCCGCGACCCAGTCGAGCATCCGGCCGTGGATGCGCTCCCATTGCTGAAGCTTCTGGGGCAGCAGTTCCTCGCCGATGAGGATCACCGGGGCACCGGAGCCCTCGTAGATGTCACGCACGATCTCGATCATCTTGCGCTTGACCAGCATGTCCGCTTCGTCGATCAGCAGCGGCGCGTCGCTCATGGCGAGCTCCGCCGAGATCGCCTCGACCATCTCCGACACCGTGCCTTTCGGCGGC
>NZ_APKE01000006.1 GCF_009835145.1 Profundibacterium mesophilum KAUST100406-0324
TCGTCGCTGAATTGTTGCTGCTCATCATGGCCTCCTTGCCTCAAAATTAGTGAAGAAGGCGTCCACAGAACACGGACCTATTCAGTCAGACCGACACGATCGGCAGCAATGCCTCTTTCGTCATTGCCTCTTTACCGACGTCTTCGATCACCGCGCCCCGCCGCAGCACGACGAAACGGTCGGCCAGATCATACGCAAAATCGAAAAACTGTTCGACCAGAACGATCGCCATTTCGCCGCGCTCCCTGAGCAGGCGAATGACGTCGCCGATATGCTGGATGATGTTGGGCTGAATGCCTTCGGTCGGTTCGTCCAGCAGAAGTAATTTGGGCCGGGTGATGAGTGCCCGGGCAATGGCAAGCTGCTGTTGCTGACCGCCCGACAAGTCGCCGCCGCGACGGTGCCGCATGTCGTGCAGCACGGGAAACAGATCGTAGATATGCTCAGGTATATGACGTTCGGACCGGGGCAGGCAGGCAAAGCCGGTTTCCAGGTTTTCGGTCACTGTCATCAGGGGAAAGATGTCGCGGCCCTGTGGAACGTAGCCGATGCCGCGCTTTGCCAGGTGATGTGCCGCCAGGTCCCGAACGGGGGCGCCGTCCAGCCTTATGGCGCCACTGGACGCGGGGTGGGTGCCGGAAATCGCCTTGAGCAGGCTGGTCTTGCCCACGCCATTCGTACCCATGACGCATGTCACTTCGCCCACTTTGGCGGACATCGAGATGTCATGCAGAATTTGCGACTTGCCGTAGTGCAGGGTCAGGTTTTCGATGTTCAGCATGATCAGCGCCCCAGGTAGACGTCGATGACGTCCTGATTTTTCGTCACGTGATCCAGCGAGCCTTCGGCCAGGACCGCGCCTTCATGCAGGACCGTGACCTTGCAGTTCAGGCGGCGCACGAACTCCATGTCATGTTCGACCACGACGACCGCCCGGGTGCGGGCGGCCTCGACCAGAATGGCGGTGGTCTTTTCACGCTCGGCCGGGGTCATCCCGGCGGCGGGTTCGTCCACCAGCAGCAACTTCGGGTCCTGGGCTAGAAGCATCCCGATCTCCAGCCACTGCTTCTGGCCGTGGCTCAGCTCTCCTGACAAGCGGTCAAGATGTTCGCCCAGCCCGATTTCGCCGGCCAGTTCGGCCACCCGGTCCAGATCCGGCGCGTCAGGACGGTATAGCAGCACCGCCAATGCACCGCGCGGCTTGCGCAGGGCCATCAGCAGGTTCGCCTGCACCGTTTGATCCTCGAACACCGTCGGCTTCTGGAACTTGCGCCCGATACCGGCTTGCGCAATCTTTGCCTCGCTCATCCCGATGAGCGACATGCTCTTGTCGCCGTAGCGCACCTGGCCGCTATCGGGGCGGGTCTTGCCTGTGACGATGTCCATGAAGGTCGTCTTGCCAGCGCCGTTCGGTCCGATGACCGCCCGCAACTCCGCGCCTTCGATGCGGAACGACAGGTTGTTGATGGCACGGAAGCCGTCGAAGCTGACGGTCACGCCGGACACTTCCAGAAGCGTGCTCATGAGGCCTTCCTCCTGCGGTTGCCGGTCAGGCGGTCCAGCGCGCCAGCAATGCCGCGCGGTGCGTAGAGCGTTACGGCGACAAAGCTGAGACCAAGCAGGACCAGCCACCAGTCGACCCATTTGATGGTATAGCCCCCCAGGGTGACATCCGGCGCTTGGCCGCCGGTGAACCACGATGACATCAGGCTCACGAAGGCGGTGCCTATGACCGCGCCGTACAAACGCCCACGTCCGCCGATGGCGACCCAGACGGCCAGGTAGATGGATGCGATCGGCGCCACTTCGGCGGGATTGATGATCCCCGCCTGCGGATAATAAAGCGCGCCCGCAATGCCCGCGAGGCAGGCGGTCAGGGTAAAGATCGCAAGTTTGTAGCCTTCGACTGAATAGCCCAGGAAGCGCACGCGCGCCTCGTTGTCGCGGATGCCGCGGATCACCGATCCGAACTTGCCCGCCACAAGCCAGGCGGCCAGCAGGTAGCCCAGCCCGAGGGCCAGCGCCGAGGCCCAGAAGAACCACAGCGACACCACCGATTGCGGCAGATCGACGCCGGGCAGGTTCTGAAGGCCTGACAGTCCGTTATTGCCGCGCAGCCCGCTGGCGTTCTGAAACAAGTAAAGGGCCAGGCCCAGGGTCATCGCCTGGGTCAGGATCGACAGGTAGACGCCCGTGACCCGCGCCCGGAACGCCAGCCAGCCAAAGACCAGCGCGAACAGCCCGGGGACCAGCACCACGAGCGCCAATTGCACCGTGAGGCTATTGGCGAAGGTCCAGATCAGCGGCAGGTCGCTGCCGCCGACGACGCCGAAAATCTGGTTGCCGATGGCCGCCTGCACTTCCTCCGGGGTGGGCGGCAGTGCACCATCCGACAGGGCGCCTGCCACGATCTGCCGGGTGCGTTCGTACATCAGCCACATGCCGATCATGTAGCCGCCCAGCCCGAAAAAGGCGAAGTGGCCGAGCGACAGGATCCCGGCGTAGCCCCAGATCAGGTCCATCGCCACGGCGATCAGGCACAAGCAAAGGGTCTTGCCCAGGGTCTTGACGAAACTGGTGGAGATCACGCCGACCCCGAAGCCTTCGGACAGGACCGTGACCCCCAGGGTGAACAGCCCCAACAGGCTGAGGAAGATCAGGATCGACGGATTGCGAGCGATGAATGAGCGGTGCATGGCCTCAGTCTCCTGCGGCGCGGCCCTTGAGGGCGATGATGCCTCGCGGCCGGAATTGGATGAAGATGATGATAAAGACGATCATGTAGGTCTGCGCGGCCAGGGTGTTGGACGGGTTGAGCCATTCGACCCCCTTCTGGAAACCGCCGATCATCGCCGCGCCGGCCAGTGTGCCCCAGATGTTGCCGACCCCGCCGACCACCACGGTCATGAAGCTTTGCACGATGTAGTCGCCGCCCATTTCCGACGTGACCTTGGCGAACAGCCCGATGACCACCCCCGCGATCCCGGCGATGCCAGAGCCGAGGCCGAAAGTCAGCATGTTCACCCGGTCGGGATTGATGCCCATGCTGGCGGCCATGCGCGGATTTTGCGTCACGGCACGCGTTTCCAGCCCCAAGCGGGTGCGCTTCATGATGAACAGGAACAGCCCCAGGAAGATCAGGGCAAGCGCGAAGATGGCGATACGGATATAGCTGATCGCCACCACGTCGTTGATCACCCAGGCGCCGTCCAGCCAGCCCGGCGCGGTCAGGGGGCGGGCTTGGGTGCCGAAGATGTTCTTGGCCAGCTGCTGCAGGGCGATCGACACGCCGAAGGTCGCCAGCAGGGTTTCCAGCGGTCGGTGATACAGCCAGCGGATCACCAGTCGCTCCAGCGCCACGCCGGCGGCGAATGTCACGGCGAAAGCCAGCGGCACCGCCAGCAGGATCGACGCGGTGTGATTGGTGACGAATTGCTGCACGACGTAGCCGGTATAGGCCCCCATCATGATAAATTCGCCATGTGCCATGTTGATCACGCCCATCACCCCAAAGGTGATCGCCAGCCCGATGGCGGCCAGGAAATAGATTGAGGCCAGCGACAACGCATCCAGCCCCAGATCCGCGGCCTGGCCGAGGGTCACGCGCGTCTGTGACGCGTTCAGCGCGGCGGCGGCGGCCGTCGTGACGCGCGGGTCGGGGTCAGCGTAGACATCGACGAAGCGGTGTCGTGCCACGGCTTCCGCCACGTCCGAAGTCGTGACGCGCGGCTCCGCCAACCCGGTGGCCACCAGCGCGTCATAGGCGGTGTCGCGGCTGAGGTCGCTGGACAGCGTGTGGACAGGCAAACCGCCAACGCGTCCGTCGCGGATGTTGGCCGCCAGTGCAGCGTCGCGCGCCTGCTTCGTTACCATCGCTGGGGCGCGTCCCTGGTCCACCAGAAGGTCATAGGCCGCCTGGAGCGACAGTTCGTCACCACCCGGCACCAGCTCGGCGGCCACGTTGCCCGCCACTACTGAATTTTCTCCGGTTTCGGTCACGATGCGACGCGTGGTCAGGATCGGGTTCAGCGTGCCACGGAAATCCACGCCCAGATCGCCTGACATGTGCTCGATCGCCGCGACCCGTTCGCCGGTCGTCGCGCCGAAACTCACCGTCATCAGACGTTCCAACCGCTGCTTGCGTGCCAGAAGGTCAGGATCCGTTTCCCCGTCGATCGAAACGCGCAGCGGATCCAGCAGCCCGGCCTGCGGATCCCGGGCGAGGCTGTCCAGCGCGGCGGCGCGTCTCGACGGGTCGGGATCCGAGAGCTGAAACCGCACCAGGGCGGTGGCAATCATGGCCCGGATGCCGCTGTTCGGCTTGATCTGGCTCAGGTCTTCCTTGGGATAAGTGCCGATCACTTCGCCGTCGCTGAAATCGGTCAGACGATATTGGGCATCGGCTGCCTTCTCACCGGCAAAGAACAGACCGTCGCTCTTGCGCTGCCACATGTCCTTGGCCTGCCAGGCTTCCAGCACGCGCGGCACCTGCGGCAGGCCACTGCCGGCCAGTGCCTCGATGGCAGGGCCTATTGTGCGGCGTGAGCTTTCCTCGATCAGCGCGCGCTGCGATTGCAGTACGTCCTGTACATCTTGCGTCTGCGACGGGGCCTTGGGCTCAGCCTGAGGGAAGGACTGGGCCGAGGCAAGAGGTGTCGTGAGCAATGCGCAAAACATCGCTGTGAAAAGCGTCTTCATGGGGTTCAGAACTCTTGGAGGGTGGGGGGCGCCGGCGTTGGCGCACCCCTTTCGGATCGGACGATCAGTAATTGGACAGCATCTGGACGCAGGTCTCCGTCTCTGTGTTGTACATGCCGCAGCCGAGATCCTTCCAATCGGAAGTCAGGACCGCCGATTCGGGCAGGAAATCTGTCCAGGCGTCGCCGGGCACCTCTGCGGTCTGGCTGACGATGTCGAACTGTCCCTCGGCGGTGATTTCGCCGATCAGCACAGGCTTGGCGAGGTGATGGTTGGGCAGCATCACGGCCGTGCCGCCGGTCAGGTTCGCGAATTCCTGCCCGTACATCGCCGTGCGCACTGCATCGACCTCGGCCGTGCCGGCCTGTTCGACCGCGTTCACCCACATGTTGAAGCCGATGTAATGGGCCTCCATCGGGTCGTTGGTCACGCGGTTCTCGCCCATGCGCGCCTTCCAGGTCTCGATGAAGCCGGCATTGGCCTCGGTCTCGGCGGATTGGAAGTAGTTCCAGGCCGCGAGGTGACCGACCAGGTTGGAGGTGTCGAGGCCCGAAAGCTCTTCCTCGCCGACCGAAAAGGCCACGACGGGAATGTCTTCGGCCGAAATTCCGGCGGCGGCGAGTTCTTTGTAGAAACCGATATTGGCATCGCCGTTGATCGTGCTGATCACGCCGACCTTCTTGCCGTCAGCACCCAGGGCAACCACGTCGGCCACGATCTTGGACCAGTCGGAATGACCAAAAGGCGTGTAGTTGACGAAGATATCCTCTTCCGCGATCCCCTTGTCCTTCAGATAGGCCTCAAGGATGTTGTTCGTGGTTCTCGGGTAGACATAATCGGTCCCCAGAAGGGCAAATTTCTCGATCCCCAGTTCCTCAAGGAAGTAATCGGTGGCTGGGATTGCCTGCTGGTTCGGCGCGGCCCCGGTATAGAACACGTTCTTGGAGCTTTCCTCGCCCTCGTATTGGACGGGATAGAACAGCAGACCGTTCAACTCCTCGATCACCGGCAGGACGGATTTGCGCGACACGCTCGTCCAGTTGCCGAAGATGACGTCGACTTCATGCACACTGATCAGTTCGCGGGCCTTTTCGGCGAACAGGGGCCAGTCGGAGGCTGGATCGACAACGACGGCTTCGAGTTCGCAGCCCAGCAAGCCGCCGGCCTCGTTCTGCTGGTCGACCAGCATCTCGACGGTGTCCTTCAGGGTAGTTTCGGAAATTGCCATCGTCCCCGACAGCGAATGCAGGATGCCGACCTTGATCGGGCAATCCTGTGCCAGCGCGGGCAGGGCGGCGCCAGTGGTAAGGGCGGTAGCCAGAGCGATTGTGGTGCGCATTGAAATCTCCCCGCAGAGAAAAGCGCCCGCGCGTTGTTCCAGGAACAGATGCGGCCTAGCTGTTCTCTGCAACATGCGTTGCAAGAAGTGTGGCGGCTGGCCTGAGGTCCAATTCAACCGGTCGCCACATACCCCCAGGCTGCGTTGCGTTGCGACGTCAGCCGGTCGGGACGGCTGATGATTGGCGCGGCCCGGGCCGAACCGCAATTTTCCGAACCCGATGTTTTTCGCAGCTCGGCAAGTTCGCCCATTTACTGTGCGATATCGCTTCCTGCTGCGCGATATTTTGGCAATCAGGCCATTTGCGGGCCTTGTTACCCGCCGATCCTCTGCCACATTCGGCTGGTTCGTGGTGGATGGCGGGAAACGAAACCGGATCCGCTGGAGGCAAATCATCATTCTGCCGAGTTCCATAAGCCTTCATGGCGCCGTCCCGGCCCAGCCGCGGGCGATCGGTGCCGGACGTGTCTGCGTTGCGGCCGACGAAACCGGGAGAACCCGCCTTGTGGACCTGCGGCAGTCCGGTTCGACACGACTGGTCTTCCCGCGTGTTCACCGTCTCGATGCGGAGGTCATACTGGTCAACACCGCCGGCGGGATCACCGGAGGCGATAGCTTCTCTCTGGAACTCGCGCTGGCCGCGCGTGCGCGCCTCACTTTGACGACCCAAGCCGCCGAACGCGCCTACCGCGCGCAACCGAACGAAATCGGGTCGGTCGATACGCGGATCGACGTGGCAAGTGGCGCGCGTCTGAACTGGCTGCCCCAAGAGCTGATCCTTTTCGAGCGTAGCGCCCTGCGGCGGCGGCTGCATATCGACCTGGCACCGGGGGCGGAGCTGCTGATGGTCGAGCCTGTCGTTTTTGGCCGCGCGGCCATGGGCGAGACGCTGCGCGATATCTTCTTTCACGACCGCATACGCATCACCCGCGACGGCACCCCCCTCTACATCGACGCCATGCGCCTGTCGGGGGATGCCTCGGGGCAGCTGCGCAGGCCCGCCATCGCCAACGGGGCCGGAGCAATGGCCAGCGTGGTCCTTGTCCACCCCGGGGCCGCGGGACGCCTGCCGCGGATCCGCGCCGCACTGCCGGCCACCGCCGGCGCCAGCCTGATCGCTCCGGACACGTTGGTGCTGCGCCTGCTGGCCGAGGACAGCTTTGCCCTGCGCCGATCCCTGCTACCGCTGCTCGATCACCTAACCGATAACACCCTGCCCACGTCCTGGAGGCTTTGAACCCCGTGCAACTGACCCCCCGCGAAAAAGACAAGCTGCTGATTGCCATGGCCGCCGAAGTCGCCCGCAAGAGACTGGCGCGCGGTATCCGGCTGAACCACCCCGAAGCCATCGCCCTGATAACCGACGCCGTGGTCGAAGGCGCGCGGGACGGACGCTCCGTCGCCGATATGATGGAGGCGGGCGGCCAGATCATCACCCGTGACCAGTGCATGGAGGGCATCGCCGAGATGATCCACGAAGTGCAGGTCGAAGCGACATTCCCGGACGGGACCAAGCTGGTCACCGTTCACAACCCCATCAGGTAAGCCCATGATTCCCGGAGAACTCTTTCCCGCAGCCGCCCCCATCACACTGAATGCAGATGGGCAGGCGATCACGTTGATGGTGGCTAACACCGGTGACCGCCCGGTGCAGGTCGGCAGCCACTACCACTTTTCCGAAACCAACCCCGCGCTGGATTTCGACCGCGCCGCCGCGCGCGGCCTGCGGCTGAACATCGCCGCCGGCACCGCCGTCCGGTTCGAGCCGGGCCAGCGCCGCGAGGTGCAACTGATCCCGTTCGGCGGTGCCCGACGCATCTTTGGCTTCAACCAGCAAATCATGGGGTGTCTCTGATGCCCCTGCAAATTTCCCGCGCGCAATACGCTGCCATGTATGGTCCCACCACGGGCGACCGGCTGCGCTTGGCTGACACCGATCTGATCATCGAAGTGGAGCGCGACCTGACCACTTATGGCGAAGAGGTGAAGTTCGGCGGCGGCAAGGTGATCCGCGACGGCATGGGACAGGCCCAGACCACCCGCGCCGGCGGCGCGGTGGATACCGTCATCACCAACGCGTTGATCGTGGACCATTCGGGCATCTACAAAGCCGACGTGGCCCTGAAGAACGGTCTGATCCACGCCATTGGCAAGGCCGGCAATCCCGATACCCAGGACGGCGTAGATATCATCGTCGGTCCGGGCACCGAGGTGATCGCCGGCGAAGGGCGCATTCTTACCGCCGGGGGCATGGACAGCCACATCCACTTCATTTGCCCGCAGCAGATGGAGGACAGCCTGCATTCCGGTGTGACCACCTGTTTCGGTGGTGGCACCGGCCCGGCGCATGGCACCCTCGCGACAACCTGCACGCCGGGGCCTTGGCATATCGGGCGCATGTTGCAGGCCTTTGACGGGGTCGCGATGAACATCGGGCTGTCGGGCAAGGGCAACGCCAGCCGGCCTGAAGCTCTTGTCGAGATGGTGGAGGGCGGTGCCTGTGCGCTCAAGCTCCACGAAGATTGGGGCACCACACCTGCCGCCATCGACTGTTGCCTGTCGGTGGCCGACGAAATGGATGTGCAGGTGATGATCCACACCGACACGCTGAACGAGTCGGGCTTTGTCGAACAGACCGTGGGCGCCATGAAGGGACGTACCATCCACGCCTTTCATACCGAAGGGGCGGGCGGTGGCCACGCGCCGGACATCATCCGCATCTGCGGCGATGCCAACGTGCTGCCATCGTCCACAAACCCCACGCGCCCCTTCACGGTCAACACGCTGGAAGAGCATCTCGACATGCTGATGGTCTGCCATCATCTCGACAAGTCGATCCCCGAAGACGTGGCCTTTGCCGAAAGCCGTATCCGGCGCGAAACCATCGCAGCCGAGGATATTCTGCACGACTTGGGCGCCTTTTCGATCATCGCATCGGACAGTCAGGCCATGGGCCGTGTCGGCGAAGTGCTGATCCGCACTTGGCAGACCGCCGACAAGATGAAGAAACAGCGCGGCCGGCTGGAGGGAGAAACCGGGGACAATGACAACCTGCGGGTTCGCCGTTACATCGCCAAGTATACCATCAACCCGGCTATCGCGCAGGGGGTAGGTCACGTGATCGGCGATATCATGGTGGGCAAGCGGGCCGATCTTGTGCTGTGGAACCCGGCCTTCTTCGGGGTAAAGCCGGAAATGGTCCTGCTGGGGGGCTCTATTGCGGTAGCGCAGATGGGTGATCCCAATGCCTCGATCCCCACCCCACAGCCGGTGTTTTCCAGGCCCATGTGGGGGTCGCTCGGCGGGTCGCGGATCAATTCCTCTGTCAGTTTCGTGTCAGGCGCGGCGCAGGCGGCGGGGCTCCGCGATCAACTGGGCTTGGCCAAGCAAACCGTTGCGGTGGCGCGCACCCGCACCATTGGCAAGTCCGACATGGTGCTGAACGACGCTCTGCCAGAGATTGAGGTGCATGCCGAGACCTACGAGGTCCGCGCCGACGGCGTCCTGCTGAGTTGTCAACCCGCGGAGGTGTTGCCGATGGCGCAGCGCTACTTCCTGTTCTGATGGCCGATCTCACGTCACAGCAGATCCAGCGGGCGGTCACCGCCGGCCAGGATCGCGCCCAACCGCTCGATCACTGCTTGCTCGGCTACGACGAGCGCTTCCTGAGGCGCAAGGTGATCGAGACCGCCGGTGGCTGGCGCCTGCTCGTCAATCTGGGGCGAGCCACCTCTCTCGATCATGGCGATGCCTTCGTGCTAGAAGGCGGCGGCCTGGTCGGCATCCGTGCCGCACCCGAACCGCTCTACGCCGTTACCGGAGAGCTGCTTCGTTTGGCCTGGCATATCGGCAACCGTCACACGCCCTGTCAGGTGGAGCCGTCGCGTCTGGTAATCCAGCGCGATCCGGTGATCGGACACATGCTGTCTCATCTCGGCGCTACGCTGGCGGAGATTCAGGAGCCATTCACCCCGGAGCGCGGTGCCTATGGCCACAGCCGCACTCATGCCCATGAACATGGCGCGACCCCCCATGCACAGTGACACTTTGACCCTCGCGCAGTGGCTGTCGCCGGCCTATCCGGTCGGCGCCTTCGCCTATTCGCACGGGCTCGAAGCGGCGATCGGGGATGGCTGGATTGGCTCGGCGGATGACCTTCGCGAATGGCTGATCGCAGTCATCGCGGAGGGCAGCGGCCGTAATGATTGCATTTTGCTGCGCGCCGCCCATGCCAGCACGAATGTCGCAGAACGGCTCATCATCGACGCCACGGGCCGTGCCTTTGCCGCCTCGGCCGAGCGGATCACGGAAGCCGACGCCCAGGGGGCGGCCTTCGTCAAGGTGACGACCGCGATCTGGGGCGGCGATGAGGGCAGCTACCTCTATCCGGTGGCCGTGGGAACGGCCGCGGCCCGCCTGAACCTGCCTGCGGCCCTGACCGCTGCGATGTTCTTGCATGCCAATACGGGCAACCTCGTCTCCGTCGCACAGCGTCTCATGGGGCTGGGCCAGACCCGCGCGCAACGAATCGTCGCCACCCTTATTCCCCATTGCGAGCGGATCGCCCAGGAAACAGAAGGAGCCACGCTCGACGATCTGGCCGGCCTGGCCTTTTCATCCGACATTTCCGCCATGCGGCACGAGACGCTTCAACCAAGGATTTTCAGAACATGACCCAGCCAAACGGCCCTTTGCGCGTTGGTATCGGCGGCCCAGTCGGCGCCGGCAAGACGACGCTGACCGCTGCACTTGCCCGCGTTTTTCACCCCGAAACCTCAATCGGTGTCATCACCAACGACATCTATACGCAAGAGGATGCCGAGGCATTGATGCGCATGCAGATTCTGCCTCGGGACCGCATCATCGGGGTCGAAACGGGCGGATGTCCGCATACCGCGATCCGTGAGGATGCATCGATCAATCTTGCGGCAATCGCGCAACTCGAAGCGCGCCATCCAAGTCTGGACCTGATCTTGATCGAGAGCGGGGGTGATAACCTGTCCGCGACTTTCAGTCCGGAACTGGCGGACCTGACAATCTATGTCATCGACGTCGCGGCAGGCGAGGAAATTCCCCGCAAGGGCGGGCCGGCGCTGACCCGATCGGACCTTCTGGTGATCAACAAGACCGACCTCGCCCCCCATGTCGGTGCGTCGCTCGAGATCATGCGGCGCGACACGGAGCGGATGCGCAAGGATCGGCCTTTCGTGTTCACTTCGCTTCGAGCCAGGCGCGAGGTCGAGAAGATTGCGACATTCATCCGTGATGCCGGTGGGCTGAAAGCCGGTGGGCGCGATCAGGAAACCCTCCACACCTTGTGAAGTGCGATAGGCTCTCGCCTTGTCGGCAGCGTTCCGCCTGCGCCACCTGGTCAACTCGGGAAATTGCCTGATCCCGCTGGGGGTGATGGGCGCCAGCGTGCGCGCCGGAAAATCGGAGGCCGAAGCTTCCGAGCCAGCCGGAGCGGCACCGTGCCGCTTGCCCTTCCCGGATTCAAATGGCACGCGGGTCCGCGCCGCAAGGGCCGACGAACTTTCCACGCCCGCGTGGTGCCTGCGATGAACCCGTTCCGATCCGGGGCGCATTATGCCTGTCACATGCCACAATGCGTCAGACCAGGAGTTGTAAATGCCGGGCCCCCTCACGATCTTCCGCGATGCCGCCGAGCGCGTTCTGCCGGCCGGCACGGCGCCTTGGGCCGTCCTTCTGGGGGCGGTGATCCTCGCCTGGCTGCTCCATGCCGTCATCTGGCGCTGGGTCGCGCGGCTCGCCGAGGGGCGCGGGGCGCTGCGCTGGCAGATCGTGCGGCGGATGCGGCGTCCGGTGCGCCTGATCCTCGTGGTCGCGGCCCTCGGGCTCGCCGTCGATGCCTCCGGCCTCGGGGCGGAGGGGTTCCGCATCGTCGAACAGATCGCCTTCGCGCTGCTGATCGTGCTGGGCGGCTGGGTCGCGGTGGTCATGCTCGACGTGACGGTGGACCGGATCACCCGCGATTTCCGCCTCGAGGACGAGGACAACCTCGCGGCTCGCAAGCATGTCACCCAGGCGCGGGTGCTGCGCCAATCCGCCCGCATCCTGATCGTGCTCCTGACGGCCGGGCTCGTGCTGAGCACCTTCGAAAGCGTGCGCAGCTATGGCGTGTCACTCTTCGCCTCCGCGGGTGCCGCGGGGCTCGTTCTGGGGTTCGCGGCACGGCCCGTTCTGGCAAACCTCATCGCCGGCATCCAGATCGCCTTCACCCAGCCCATCCGGCTCGACGACGTGGTGATCGTCGAGAACGAATGGGGCTGGATCGAGGAGATCAACGCGACCTACGTGGTGGTGCGGATCTGGGACCTGCGGCGGATGGTGGTGCCGCTCTCCTATTTCATCGAGAAGCCCTTCCAGAACTGGACCCGTGACAGCGCCGCCATCATCGGCACGGTGCTGTGGCATCTTGACTACGCGGCGCCGGTCAAGGCGATGCGCGGCAAGCTCGACGAGTTCGTGCATGACACGCCTCTCTGGGACGGCAAGGTGGCCAATATCCAGGTCGTCGAGACCGGCGCCGAGACGATCCAGGTCCGCGCCCTCGTCAGCGCGCGCAACGCGCCGCGGGCCTGGGACCTGCGCTGCGAGATTCGCGAGCGGATGCTCGAATGGCTTTCCGCCGAGCATCCCGAGGCCCTGCCGCGCACCCGTGCCGAGCTGGAACGGGCGCCGCGCCGGGCCTCGGCGGGCGGGGGCGCGGACGGAGACGGGCCGGGCATGGCACCTGCCGACGAAGTCGAGATCGCGGCGGGGGGCGACGGCTCGGGCGTGCCGCATGCCGCGCGACCCGCGCCGCGCCGCGCCCCCGGGCCGCGCTGAGTGCGCCTCGCTCATGCGGGCGGGGCGCCCGGTCTCAGGACAGCGCATTGTGGATGGCGGTCGTCGCGACGGCGGCATGGCCGAGGGCGAAGGCGATCTGATCCACGCCGTCGATGACATCGCCAATGGCATAGAGGCCCTCCACCGACGTGCGGTTCTGGGCATCGACCTTGATGCACCCGGCCGCCGTCAGGGCAGCGCCGAGGCCCCTGGCAAGGCCGCTATGGGCGGTGGTGCCAAGGGCGGAGTAGAGCGTGTCGAAGGACTTGCGTCCCCCGCCGCGCAGCTGCAACGCGATCGTCTCGCCAGAGCTGTCCGCGATGCCCGGCACCACTTCGAGAAGTCCCACGCCGGCCGCCTCGGCCCGCGCTCGCAGAGCGGTGTCGGGGGGGGCGTCATCCGGCTCCCTTGGAACGGTGAGCCAGACATCGCGCGCGTAGCGGCGCAGGAAGCGTGCCTCGGCGAGGGCGTGATCATCGCCGCCATAGACCGCGATCCGTTGCCCGCGCACCTCGAAGGCATCGCAGATCGGGCAATAGCGGATCAGCCCGCGCGACAGCGCGTCCTCATGGGCGGCATCGCTCATCGCGGGGCGGTGATTGGTGACGCCCGTCGCCAGGATCACCGTTCGGCTTTGCAGCGTGCCCGTCGCCGTCACGATGGTGAAGGCCGCGCCCTCCCTGGTGATCCGCTCGACCCGCTCGTCGCGGGGGGCGATGCCGTAGAGCGAAGCCTGCTCAAGAAGCCGTTCGAGGAACTCGCCCCCCGCGATGCCGTCGGGAAAGCCCGGCAGGTTGCGGCTGCGCGGGATGTGATCGAGGCGTGGCCGGCCGCTGGAGAGGAGGATAGCCGGACGCAGGAAGCGCGCCATGTAGATCGCAGCCGTCAACCCCGCCGGGCCGCCGCCGATGATGACGCAATCATGCATGACCTAGCCTTTCGCGCGAAGGATCTGACAGACGCATCCGCTCGCCGAGCGTATGAGAAGCGTGAACGGCGCGGTGCGGGAATACGTTCCCGCGCCCCCGTTGCCGTGCCCTATGCGCCGCCTTCCCAAGGGCCGCGATTACCGGCGCCGGTCGCGCCGGCTGCTCATCGGCTGGAACGCGACGCCGACATGGGCTTCGCAATAGGGCTTGCCGCTCTGCACGCCAAGCCCGCAGAACCAGAAATCCTCCGTGGCAGGATCCCCCACCGGCCATTTGCAGGTCCGCTCCGTCAGCTCCATCAGGCTCAGCCGCTTGGCGCCCTTCTCGACCTCGCGCACCGAGGCGAGGGCTTCGGGGCTGATCTCGTTGGCGGAGGGCTGGGGGGGCAGGGGCTGCCCGGCCGGGATGATCTGCTTGCGTGCCGGGATCGGGCTCGCGGCCTCCTCCTCCTCGGGCTCCGCGCCTGCCGGCTCGGGAGCTTCGGCGGCGGGTGCCTGGGGGGCGGGGGTCTCCGCCTCGGCTTCCACCGGGGCGGGGGGAGCGGCGGCGTCCGCCGGGACCACGCCGGCCCGATTGCTCAGGCCGAGGCGGTGGACCTTGCCGATGACCGCGTTGCGGGTCACGCCGCCGAGATCCTTGGCGATCTGACTGGCCGACTGGCCCTCGCCCCACATTCTCTTGAGTGTTTCGACCCGCTCGTCAGTCCAGGACATTGCATACCTCGCAGAAATGCGAAGGCCGCGCCGGAATGGCGCACCTTCGGCCGTATCGCTTCTTGGCTGTCCGCAACTCTCGGGGTTGAGAATTCCGGCAGACCCCTATTCTAGTCACGCGGCGCGCGGTTACAAGCGCGCAGGTATTGGAAAGGACGCGGCATGGCACAGGGCGCTAAGATGGGAACGCGGCGGTTCGGCCGCTGGAACCGGGTCGGGCTGGCCACGCTGGCCGAGCGCGAGGTGCGGCGTTTTCTCGCTGTCTGGACACAGACATTGCTCGCCCCGCTGGTCACGGCGGGGCTCTTCCTGACGGTATTCGCCCTTGCCATCGGGCCCAGCCGGGGCGACGTGATGGGGGTGTCCTTCGTGCATTTCCTCGCGCCCGGCATCCTGATGATGACGGTGATCCAGAACGCCTTCGCCAATTCCTCCTCCTCGATTATGGTCTCCAAGGTGCAGGGCAACATCGTCGACACGCTGATGCCGCCGCTCTCGCCGCTGGAGCTGGTCATCGGCTACATCGCCGGTTCGGTCGGGCGCGGGCTGGTGGTCGGCACCGCGATCTGGGTGGCGATGGCGCTCACGCTCGGGGTCGGTATGGCGCATCCGATCTGGACGCTGGTCTTCGTGCTGCTCGGCGCCTCGCTGATCGGGGGGCTCGGGATGATTGCCGGCATCTTCGCGCAGAAGTTCGACCAGATGGCGGCGATCACCAATTTCATCATCACCCCGCTGTCATTCCTGTCGGGCACGTTCTACTCGATCGAGACATTGCCACCGGCCATGTACTGGCTGACCCATGCCAACCCGGTCTTCTACCTGATCGACGGGGTGCGCTACGGCATCATCGGCCGCTCCGACAGCTCGCCCTGGCTCGGCCTCGCCGTGGTGCTGGCGGTCACGGCGCTGGTGCTTGCGCTGTGCTGGCACTGGTTCCGCAAGGGCTACAGGCTCAAGGCCTGACGCGCGCGGCGGCCCGGCGGCGTTGACACGGCACCGGGCCGCTGGCACCTATCGGTCTTTCGCTGAGAAAGGCCGTTCCGATGATCCCGACGATCCTGCCGACCTATAACCGTGCGCCGCTCGCCTTCACCCGCGGAACCGGCGTCTGGCTCGAGAGCGAGGACGGGCGACGCTTTCTCGACATGGGGGCCGGGATCGCGGTGAACGCGCTGGGCCATGCCAATCCTGACCTGGTTGCCGCGCTGACCGAGCAGGCGCAGGCCGTCTGGCATGTCTCGAACCTCTATACCATTCCCGCCCAGCAGCGCCTCGCCGATGCGCTGGTCGACGCCACCTTCGCCGACACCTGCTTCTTCACCAATTCGGGCACCGAGGCGATGGAGCTCGCGGTGAAGATGGCGCGCCGTCACTGGTTCGAGAAGGGTCAGCCCGAGCGAACCCGCATCCTGACCTTCGAGGGGGCCTTCCACGGCCGCTCCTCGGCCGCGATCGCCGCCGTCGGCACCGAGAAGATGACCAAGGGTTTCGGACCGCTCCTGCCGGGCTTCACGCAGCTTGCCTGGGGCGATCACGACGCGTTGCGCGAAGCGGCCGCCGAGCCCGACGTGGCGGCCATCCTGATCGAGCCGGTGCAGGGGGAGGGGGGCATCCGCCCCGTCCCCGATCAATGCCTCAAGGGCTTGCGCGATCTGTGCGACGAGATCGGCGCGCTGCTGATCTTCGACGAGGTGCAATGCGGCATGGGCCGGACGGGCCGCCTCTTCGCCCATGAATGGGCGGGCGTGGCCCCCGACATCATGATGGTCGCCAAGGGCATCGGCGGCGGCTTTCCCCTCGGGGCGGTGCTGGCCACCGAGGCGGCGGGGGCCTGCATGGTGGCGGGCACGCATGGCTCGACCTATGGCGGCAACCCGCTGGCCTGCGCGGTGGGCGCCAAGGTCATGGAGATCGTCGCGGACGAGGAGTTCCTCGCGGGCGTGCGCAGCCGCGCGGGCCGGTTGCGCCAGGGGCTCGAGGGGCTGGTGGCCAGCCATCCGCAAGTGTTCGAGGGGGTGCGCGGCGAGGGATTGATGCTGGGGCTGAAATGCCGGGTCGCGCCGGCGGACCTGGTGCAGGCGGGGCATGACGAGGGCCTGCTCGCGGTGCCGGCCGCCGATAACGTCGTGCGCCTGCTGCCGCCGCTGAACATCACCCTCGAGGAGATCGGCGAGGCCCTCGCGCGTCTCGACCGCGCCGCGGCACGGATCGGGACGAATGCCGGGTGAGTACCGCTTCAGGCCGCTGGTCGCCGATGACCGGCGGCTCTTCGATCGCTGGCTGGCCGAGCCGCACATGGAAGGCTGGTGGGGCGATGCCGACACCGAATGGGCCCAGATCATGCGTGAATGGGCTGCCGGCGGTGACGCGGACATGCGCATCGTCGAGCATGAGGGGTACCCCTTCGCCTATGTGCAGGATTACGACGCCCATTCCTGCACGATGCCCCATTACGCGCATCTGCCGAAGGGCACCCGCGCCATGGACGCTTTCCTCGGCGATCGGGCCTACCTGGGGCGCGGCCACGCCGCAGCCTTCCTGCGCCAGCGTGCCTTGCGGCTTGCGGCGAAGGGTGCGCCGCTCGTCGCGGTCGATCCCGCGCCGGGCAACGCCCGCGCCATCGCCGCTTACGGGCGGGCCGGTTTCTCGGGGGCGGGCGCCGCGCGCGACGCCGAGGGCCGTCCGGTCCGCGTGATGACGCTGAGGCCCAGATGACGATACCGATCCTCCTGCCGGCCAGCGCGGCGGCGATTTTCCTCCCAGACATTCGATGCGAAAGACAGCCATGACCCATTTCCTCGACATCCTTCCCACGCCCACCGCCGATCTTCGCCGGATGATCGACCATGCCCGTGCCATGAAGGATGCGCGCCGGGGGCAGCCCAAGGGGATGTGCGATGCGCAGACCCCGCTCGAGGGGCGGATGGTGGCCCTGATCTTCGAGAAGCCCTCGACCCGCACCCGGATCAGCTTCGATGTCGGCGTGCGCCAGATGGGCGGCCAGACGATGGTCCTGTCGGGCAGCGACATGCAGCTCGGCCATGGCGAGACGATCGCCGACACGGCGCGGGTGCTGTCGCGCTACGTCGATCTGATCATGATCCGCACCTTCGAGGAGGCCACGCTTCAAGAGATGGCCGAGCATGCGAGCGTTCCGGTCATCAACGGGCTGACCAACCGCACCCATCCGTGCCAGATCATGGCCGACATCATGACCTTCGAGGAGCATCGCGGCCCGATCAGGGGGCGCAAGGTCGTCTGGTCTGGCGATGGCAACAACGTCTTCGCCAGCTTCGCGCAGGCCAGCGCGCAGTTCGGCTTCGATCTCGTCTTCACCGGCCCGTCGCCGCTCGATCCCGACCGTGCGATCATCGAGGCCGCGCGCGAGGCCGGCGCGTCGATCGAGATCGAGCGCGATCCCGGCCGTGCCGTCGAGGGGGCCGACCTGGTGGTCACGGATACCTGGGTGTCGATGCATGACCCGCAAAGCGCCCGCGAGCGGCGCCACAACCAGCTGCGCGGCTACCAGGTGAACGAGGCGCTGATGGCGCGGGCCAAACCCGATGCCCTCTTCATGCACTGCCTGCCCGCGCATCGCGACGACGAGGCGACCAGCGCGGTGATGGACGGGCCCCATTCGGTGATCTTCGACGAGGCCGAGAACCGCCTCCATGCGCAGAAGGCGGTGATGCGCTGGTGCCTCGGGCTCTGAGGCCCGGCGGGCGTCAATCCGCCGCGCAGCCTCCCTCCGCCAGGGGGTCGTGGCCCCAGTTCATCAGTGAATAGCGCCAGTCGCTCGTCTCGATGTCCTTCCGGGGGCCTTGCGCGCAATGCCGCTTGATGTAGCCCACGACCTTGCCCATGTGGTCCCATTGCGCATCGGTGAGCGCGTCCTTCCTGGTGCGCTTGATCTCGACGATGCGCCGTCCGGACTTGTGTCCGGTGCTCTCGCCATCCGAGCTGTCACCGACCGAGCGGCTCTCCTCGGTTTCGAGGAATTCCTCGATCTCCTTGGGGGCCATGTTCACGAGGCGACCCCATTCCTCCCAGATCTCGTCATGCGACTTTGCCATCGGCACGTTCCCTCCGCAGCTTCGCCCGCCCGGAACAGCGAGCCTTCACCGCACAGCGCGGCGCGCGCGGGCGCGGTTCCCACCGCCATGCAGCGGGCTTGAATTCGCCGCCCTGCTCGCGTATCTGCCCCCAAGCGCAAAGAGGATCCCGATCATGGCAGCCAAGAGCAGAACCAACCCGCTTCAGTTCATCCAGCAGGTGCGGGCAGAGGTCGCCAAGGTCGTCTGGCCGACCCGCCGCGAGGTGATCCTGACCACGGCCATGGTCTTCGTTATGGCGACGATCACGGCGATCTTCTTCTTCTTCGTCGATCTGATCATCCGCACCGGCCTCCAGGCGCTTCTGGGCATGTTCGGCTGAGGCCTCTGGCAAGCGTTCCATTCGGTGCTTGAACTCGCCGCGGGCGGCGGTTAAACGCTGGCCACCCCCCGACACACCGTGCCTTTCACCGCAGAATCGCACGGTGCCGTTGCGCGGGGCGGCAGTCGCCGCATCATTCGAACGCGTTCCCGGTGCAGGCCCGGAGCATAGAGGACAGAGGTTCAACATGGCGAAACGGTGGTATTCGGTTAGCGTGCTGTCGAACTTCGAGAAGAAGATCGCAGAGCAGATCCGCACCGCCGTCGCCGAGGCGGGCCTCGAGGAAGAAATCGAGGAAGTCCTGGTCCCGACCGAGGAAGTCATCGAGATCCGCCGGGGCAAGAAGGTCCCGACCGAGCGCCGCTTCATGCCAGGCTATGTCCTCGTGCGCATGGAGATGAGCGATCACGGCTATCACCTGATCAACTCGATCAACCGCGTCACCGGCTTCCTCGGCCCGCATGGCCGCCCGATGCCGATGCGCGACAGCGAGGTGAACCAGATCCTCAACCGCGTCGAGGAGGGCGAGGCATCGCCGCGCACCCTCGTGAGCTTCGATATCGGCGAGAAGGTCAAGGTCTCCGACGGTCCCTTCGAGGGCTTCGACGGGATGGTCGAGGGCGTCGATGACGACAACCAGCGCCTCAAGGTGTCGGTCTCGATCTTCGGCCGCGCGACGCCCGTCGAGCTTGAGTATACCCAGGTGACCAAGCAGGGCTGAGACGGTCTTCCACGGAATTGCGGGGCGCGGCCGGCGCCCCTTCAAAGGGCGGACCGTTTGCACGGCCGCCCTTTTTGCAATCGGCGCGCACCGCGGCGCGCCATCCGGGACCCGCGCCGCCATCACCCTGCTCGCCGCGCCGCGGACTTGACGCGCCCGCCGCGCGCCGCTAGGCAGCCGCATCCCGGCAATCGCCGCCGTCATGGCGGGGTCGGGGCGTGGGAGGAAGGGTGATCGCGATCGCCCGACCCGACCACGGCAACGCAATCCCCTCCGACGCGTCGGTGCGGGAGTTGATCGAAAAGGAGAGGCCTCATGGCCAAGAAGAAGATCGGCAGCATGAAGCTGCAGGTGAAGGCGGGTCAGGCGAACCCGTCCCCCCCCGTCGGCCCGGCACTGGGTCAGCGCGGCATCAACATCATGGAGTTCTGCAAGGCGTTCAACGCGCGCACGCAGGACATGGAGCCCGGCGCGCCGTGCCCGACCGTGATCACCTACTACCAGGACAAGTCCTTCACGATGGAAATCAAGACGCCGCCCGCGTCTTATTACCTCAAGAAGGCCGCTGGCCTGAAGTCCGGCGCGACGACGCCGAGCCGGCAGACCGTCGGCACCGTGACCGTCAAGCAGGTCCGCGAGATCGCCGAAGCCAAGATGAAGGATCTGAGCGCGAATGACGTCGACAGCGCGATGAAGATCATCCTGGGCTCCGCGTCCTCCATGGGAATCGAGGTGAAGTAAGATGGCCAAACTCGGAAAACGCACCCGCTCCATCCGCGAAGCCGTCAGTGGCGCGGAAAATCTCTCCGTCGAGGAGGCCGTCAGCCTGGTCAAGGGCAACGCGAAGGCCAAGTTCGACGAGACGATCGAGATCGCGATGAATCTCGGCGTCGATCCGCGCCACGCCGACCAGATGGTCCGCGGCACCGTCACCCTGCCCAACGGCACCGGCAAGACCGTCCGCGTCGCCGTCTTCGCCCGCGGCGCCAAGGCCGAGGAAGCCCAGGCCGCAGGCGCCGATGTGGTGGGCGCCGAGGATCTCATGGAGCAGGTCCAGGGTGGCAACATCAACTTCGACCGCTGCATCGCGACCCCGGACATGATGCCGATCGTCGGCCGCCTAGGCAAGATCCTCGGGCCGCGCAACCTGATGCCGAACCCCAAGATCGGCACCGTGACGATGGACGTCAAGGAGGCCGTCGAGGCGGCCAAGGGCGGCCAGGTGCAGTTCAAGGCAGAGAAGGCCGGTGTCATCCATGCCGGCGTCGGCAAGGCCTCCTTCGACGAGGGCAAGCTCGCCGAGAACATCCGTGCCTTCGTCGAGGCCGTCGGCAAGGCGCGTCCCTCCGGCGCCAAGGGCACCTACATGAAGCAGGTCTTCCTGACCTCGACCATGGGCGCCGGCGTCAGCGTCGACGTGGCGAACGCCACCGGCAACTGATCGCGCCGTCCCCTCGCGGGACAGGGTTCGATCGCGGGCGTGCCTTCGGGCGCGCCCGTTTTCATTCAGGCCCGCAGCGGGCGAGGCCGTCCCCGTCCCCGTCCCCGGCCAGGGTCAGGGCAGGGCGGTGTCTGGGGATGGCGGGGTCCCCATCGAGTGGTCCCGGCAATTGCCGACAATTTGGGGTTGGAAATCTTCGCATCGCGGTCTAGACAGCGATCTCGCATTCCCGGGCGTGATTCGTCGCGACCGGGGGCGTGTCGTCCGAGACGGTAGGTGGCCGCATCCGCGTGTCCTTAATATCCAACCCGAGGCGGGTACAGACCAGTTTGACCGGGGCTGCGCCTCGGGCGTTCTTGGTTCAGCCCCGTTAAGCGGACCTGAACGCTGGCATCTGCCGGCAAAACAGAGCCGGAGGGGGAAACCCTTCCAACCTTGGAGTGAAACTGTGGATAGAGCCCAGAAAGAGAAAGTGGTCGAGGAACTCGGCCAGATCTTCGAAAGCTCTGGCGTTGTAGTGGTCGCCCACTACGCGGGTCTCACGGTTGCCGAAATGCAGGACCTCCGCTCGCGCATGCGCGAAGCCGGCGGCTCCGTTCGCGTTGCCAAGAACAAGCTCGCCAAGATCGCTCTTGAAGGCAAGGCCAACGCTTCGTTGTCCGATCTTCTCACGGGTATGACCGTTCTCACCTATTCCGAAGACCCCGTGGCTGCTGCCAAGGTCGCGGAAGGCTATGCCAAGGACAACTCGAAATTCGAGATCCTCGGCGGCGCAATGGGTGAAACGGCTCTGGACCGGGCCGGTGTCAAGGCTGTGTCCGACCTGCCGTCGCGCGAGGAGCTTATCGCTTCCATCGTGGGCTGCATCGTCGCACCTGCCAGCAACATCGCCGGGGCCATTGGCGCGCCTGCAAGCAACATCGCGAGCATCCTTTCGACAATCGAGGAAAAAGCGGAAGCCGCTTGAGCCTCGCGCAGGGGGATGCGTCCCCCGACGTTGGAACACAACTGAAAAGAACGGAACTGAACAATGGCTGATCTGAAGAAACTCGCCGAAGAGATCGTGGGTCTTACCCTTCTCGAAGCACAAGAACTGAAAACCATCCTCAAGGACGAGTATGGTATCGAGCCCGCCGCCGGCGGCGCCGTGATGATGGCCGGTCCGGCCGATGGTGGCGGTGCCGCCGCCGAGGAGCAGACCGAATTCGACGTCATCCTGAAGTCGGCCGGCGCTCAGAAGATCAACGTGATCAAGGAAGTCCGCGCGATCACCGGTCTTGGCCTGAAAGAAGCCAAGGAGCTGGTCGAAGCCGGTGGCAAGGCCGTCAAGGAGCAGGTCTCCAAGGACGAAGCCGAAGAGATCAAGAGCAAGCTCGAAGCCGCTGGCGCCGAGATCGAACTCAAGTGATCGCCGCCGCGGGGCTCGCCCCGCGCCGCGCATGACTGTCAGGCTGGTCCCGGATGCCGGGGCCAGCCGTCCGCGTCTCAGAAAGGGCCGTCCGCGGTCCTTCCTAAGGAGCGGTGCCGGATCGGGAGGTGGCCTGTGGGAAGGCCGCCAGGTATTGATCCGGCCCCCCGTTTCGTAAAGGCCCATCGCCCGTAGCCCGGCGGCCGATGGACCGGCGAAAAGAAAAGGTGACTTTCCCTATGGCGTCCAGTTTCCTCGGCCAGAAGCGTCTGCGCAAATATTACGGCAAGATCCGTGAAGTGCTCGAGATGCCGAACCTCATCGAGGTTCAGAAATCCAGCTATGACCTCTTCCTCAATTCGGGCGACCAGCCCGAGCCGATGGACGGCGAGGGGATCAAGGGCGTCTTCCAGTCGGTCTTCCCGATCAAGGATTTCAACGAGACAGCCGTGCTCGAATTCTCGCGCTACGAGCTCGAGAAGCCGAAATACGACGTCGAGGAATGCCAGCAGCGCGACATGACCTACAGCGCACCGCTGAAGGTGACGCTGCGCCTGATCGTGTTCGATATCGACGAGGATACCGGCGCGAAATCCGTCAAGGACATCAAGGAGCAGGACGTGTTCATGGGCGACATGCCCCTGATGACGCCCAACGGCACCTTCGTCGTGAACGGCACCGAGCGGGTCATCGTTTCCCAGATGCACCGCAGCCCCGGCGTGTTCTTCGACCATGACAAGGGCAAGACGCACAGCTCGGGCAAGCTGCTCTTCGCCTGCCGGATCATTCCCTATCGCGGCTCCTGGCTCGACTTCGAGTTCGACGCCAAGGACATCGTCTATGCGCGGATCGACCGCCGCCGGAAGCTCCCGGTGACAACCCTGCTCTATGCCCTCGGGCTGGACCAGGAAGCGATCATGGACGCCTATTACGACACGGTCGACTTCACCCTCGAGAAGAACAAGGGCTGGGTCACCCGCTTCTTCCCCGAGCGCGTGCGCGGCACCCGTCCGAGCTACGACCTGGTGGATGCCGATAGCGGCGAGGTCATCGCCGAGGCCGGCAAGAAGATCACGCCCCGCGCGGTCAAGCAGATGATCGATTCGGGCAATGTCAGCCGCGTCCTGCTGCCCTTCGACCAGATCATCGGACGTTTCGCGGCCAAGGACATCATCGACGAGGAAACCGGCGCGATCTACGTCGAGGCCGGCGACGAGCTGACCTGGGAGACGGACAAGGACGGCGAGGTCACGGGCGGCACGCTCAAGGAGCTGATGGATGCCGGCGTGACCGACATTCCCGTGCTCGACATCGACAACATCAATGTCGGCCCCTACATGCGCAACACCATGGCCGCCGACAAGAACATGGGCCGCGACACCGCGCTCATGGACATCTACCGCGTGATGCGGCCCGGCGAGCCGCCCACCGTCGAGGCGGCCAGCAACCTCTTCGACACGCTCTTCTTCGACAGCGAGCGCTACGACCTGTCGGCCGTCGGCCGGGTCAAGATGAACATGCGTCTCGACCTCGATGCCGAGGACACGCAGCGCACGCTGCGCCGCGAGGACATCGTCGCCTGCATCAAGGCGCTGGTGGACCTGCGCGACGGGCGCGGCGAGATCGACGACATCGACCATCTGGGCAACCGCCGGGTGCGTTCGGTCGGCGAGCTGATGGAGAACCAGTACCGCGTCGGCCTGCTGCGCATGGAGCGCGCCATCAAGGAGCGCATGTCCTCGGTCGAGATCGACACGGTGATGCCGCAGGACCTGATCAACGCGAAGCCGGCCGCGGCCGCGGTGCGTGAATTCTTCGGCTCCTCGCAGCTGTCGCAGTTCATGGACCAGACCAACCCGCTCTCCGAAGTGACGCACAAGCGGCGCCTCTCGGCCCTCGGGCCGGGCGGTCTGACCCGCGAGCGCGCCGGCTTCGAGGTGCGGGACGTCCACCCGACCCATTACGGCCGGATGTGCCCGATCGAGACGCCGGAAGGCCCGAATATCGGCCTGATCAACTCGCTCGCCACTTTCGCGCGGGTCAACAAGTACGGCTTCATCGAGACCCCCTACAGGGTGGTCAAGGGCGGGCAGGTGACCGACGAGGTCCATTACATGTCCGCCACCGAGGAAATGCGTCACACCGTGGCGCAGGCGAACGCCAATCTCGACGAGAACGGCCGCTTCGTGAACGACCTGGTCAGCACCCGTCAGTCCGGCGATTACACGCTGGCGCCCAACGAGAATGTCGACCTGATCGACGTCAGCCCCAAGCAGCTGGTCTCGGTCGCGGCCTCGCTCATTCCGTTCCTCGAGAATGACGACGCCAACCGTGCTCTCATGGGCTCGAACATGCAGCGTCAGGCGGTTCCGCTCCTGCAGGCCGAGGCGCCGCTTGTCGGTACCGGCATCGAGGAAGTCGTGGCCCGCGATTCGGGCGCCGCGATCATGGCCGCGCGCGGCGGCATCATCGACCAGGTGGACGCCACCCGGATCGTGGTGCGCGCCACCGAGGATCTCGAGCTTGGCGATGCCGGGGTCGATATCTACCGTCTGCGCAAGTTCCAGCGCTCGAACCAGAACACCTGCATCAATCAGCGTCCGCTGGTGAAGGTGGGCGACATGGTCTCGAAGGGCGAGGTCATCGCGGATGGTCCCTCGACCGACATGGGCGAGCTGGCCCTCGGCAAGAACGTGGTCGTCGCCTTCATGCCCTGGAACGGCTACAACTATGAGGACTCGATCCTGATCTCGGAGCGGATCACCCGTGACGACGTGTTCACCTCGATCCATATCGAGGAGTTCGAGGTCGCGGCGCGTGACACCAAGCTCGGGCCGGAAGAGATCACCCGCGACATCCCCAATGTCGGCGAGGAAGCCCTGCGCAACCTCGACGAGGCTGGCATCGTCTATATCGGTGCCGAGGTCGGACCGGCGGATATCCTCGTGGGCAAGATCACCCCGAAGGGCGAGAGCCCGATGACCCCCGAGGAGAAGCTGCTGCGCGCCATCTTCGGCGAGAAGGCCTCCGACGTGCGCGACACGTCGCTGCGCCTTCCGCCCGGAGATTACGGCACGATCGTCGAGGTGCGGGTGTTCAACCGGCACGGCGTCGAGAAGGACGAGCGGGCGCTGCAGATCGAGCGCGAGGAAGTCGAGCGTCTGGCGCGCGACCGTGACGACGAGCTGGCGATCCTCGATCGCAACATCTACGCCCGTCTTCGTGACCTGATCCTCGGCAAGACCGCCGTGAAGGGTCCGCGTGGGGTCAAGCCGAACACCGTGATCACCGAGGAGCTGCTGGACGATCAGCTGAGCCGCGGTCAGTGGTGGCAGCTCGCGCTCGGCGAGGAGCAGGACGCGCAGATCGTCGAGGCGCTGAACCAGCAATACGAGGCCCAGAAGCGGGCGCTCGATGCTCGCTTCGAGGACAAGGTCGAGAAAGTGCGCCGGGGCGACGATCTTCCGCCGGGCGTGATGAAGATGGTCAAGGTCTTCGTCGCGGTGAAGCGCAAGCTTCAGCCGGGCGACAAGATGGCCGGCCGTCACGGCAACAAGGGCGTCATCTCGAAGGTCGTTCCGATGGAGGATATGCCCTTCCTCGAGGACGGCACCCCGGTCGATTTCGTGCTCAACCCGCTGGGCGTGCCCTCGCGCATGAATGTCGGCCAGATCCTCGAGACCCACATGGGTTGGGCCGCGCGCGGCCTGGGGATCAAGATCGAGGATGCGCTTTCGGGCTATCGCCGCTCCGGGGACATCACCCCGGTCAAGGAAGCGATGCGCCTGGCTTACGGTGACGACGTCTATGACGAGGGGCTGGAGCAGATGGACGAGACCCATCTGCTGGAGGCGGCCGGCAACGTCGTTCGCGGCGTTCCGATTGCCACCCCGGTCTTCGACGGGGCCAAGGAAGCGGATGTGAACGACTCGCTGCGCCGCGCAGGGTTCGACACTTCGGGTCAGTCGCGCCTCTTCGACGGGCGGACCGGCGAGGAGTTCAGCCGCCGCGTCACCGTGGGCATCAAGTACCTGCTGAAGCTGCATCACCTCGTGGATGACAAGATCCACGCGCGTTCGACCGGGCCCTACAGCCTCGTCACCCAGCAGCCACTGGGCGGCAAGGCGCAGTTCGGCGGTCAGCGTTTCGGGGAGATGGAGGTCTGGGCGCTTGAGGCCTACGGCGCCGCCTATACCCTGCAGGAGATGCTCACCGTGAAGTCCGACGATGTCGCCGGCCGGACCAAGGTCTACGAGAGCATCGTCAAGGGCGAGGACAACTTCGAGGCGGGCGTGCCCGAATCCTTCAACGTTCTCGTCAAGGAGGTCCGCGGTCTGGGCCTCAACATGGAACTCCTGGACGCCGAGGAGGACGAGGAATAACGGCACGCGCCGTCTGACCTCGGGGCGCGCCGCTGCGGCGCGCCCATCCCCTTCGCTGCCCATTTACCCAAGGTGTGAAAATGAACCAGGAACTGACAACCAACCCGTTCAGCCCGCTGGCCGCTCCCAAGACCTTCGACGAGATCAAGGTATCGCTGGCCTCCCCCGAGCGGATCCTCAGCTGGTCCTTCGGCGAGATCAAGAAGCCCGAAACCATCAACTACCGCACGTTCAAGCCCGAACGTGACGGTCTCTTCTGCGCGCGCATCTTCGGTCCGATCAAGGATTACGAATGCCTGTGCGGCAAGTACAAGCGGATGAAATATCGCGGCGTCGTCTGCGAGAAATGCGGTGTCGAGGTGACGCTGCAAAAGGTGCGCCGCGAGCGGATGGGCCATATCGAGCTGGCCGCGCCCTGCGCCCATATCTGGTTCCTCAAGTCGCTGCCCAGCCGCATCGGCCTGATGCTCGACATGACGCTGCGCGATCTCGAGCGTGTGCTCTACTTCGAGAACTACGTCGTCATCGAGCCGGGGCTCACCGATCTCACCTATGGTCAGATGCTGACCGAAGAAGAGTTCATGGATGCCCAGGACCAGTTCGGCATGGACGCCTTCACCGCCAATATCGGTGCCGAGGCGATCCGCGAGATGCTTTCCATGATCGACCTCGAGGCGGAGGCCGAGCGCCTGCGCGAGGAGCTCAAGGAAGCGACCGGCGAGCTGAAGCCCAAGAAGATCATCAAGCGTCTGAAGATCGTCGAGAACTTCCTCGAGAGCGGCAACCGTCCCGAGTGGATGGTGTTGACGGTCGTTCCGGTCATCCCGCCCGAGCTGCGCCCGCTGGTGCCTCTGGACGGTGGCCGCTTCGCGACCTCTGACCTCAACGACCTCTATCGCCGCGTCATCAACCGCAACAACCGCCTCAAGCGGCTGATCGAGCTGCGCGCGCCCGATATCATCGTGCGCAACGAGAAGCGGATGCTGCAGGAATCCGTTGATGCGCTCTTCGACAACGGCCGCCGTGGCCGCGTCATCACCGGTGCAAACAAGCGCCCGCTGAAGTCGCTGTCGGACATGCTCAAGGGCAAGCAGGGCCGCTTCCGCCAGAACCTTCTGGGCAAGCGCGTCGACTTCTCCGGCCGCTCGGTCATCGTGACCGGCCCGGAGCTCAAGCTGCATCAATGCGGTCTGCCCAAGAAGATGGCGCTCGAGCTCTTCAAGCCCTTCATCTATTCGCGGCTCGAGGCCAAGGGCCTCAGCTCGACCGTGAAGCAGGCCAAGAAGCTCGTGGAGAAGGAGCGTCCGGAGGTCTGGGACATCCTTGACGAGGTGATCCGTGAGCATCCCGTCATGCTCAACCGCGCGCCGACCCTCCACCGCCTCGGGATCCAGGCCTTCGAGCCCGTGCTCATCGAGGGCAAGGCGATCCAGCTGCATCCGCTCGTCTGCTCGGCCTTCAACGCCGACTTCGACGGTGACCAGATGGCCGTGCACGTGCCGCTGTCGCTCGAGGCACAGCTCGAAGCCCGTGTCCTGATGATGTCGACGAACAACGTGCTTTCGCCCGCCAACGGCGCGCCGATCATCGTGCCGTCGCAGGACATGATCCTCGGCCTCTACTATATTTCCATGCAGCGCGAGGGGATGAAGGGCGAGGGGATGATCTTCTCCGACGTGGACGAGGTGCAGCACGCGCTCGACGCCGGGGAAGTGCATCTGCACGCCAAGATCCAGGCGCGCCTGCGCCAGGTCGATGCCGAGGGCAACGAGGTCGTGCAGCGTTTCGAGACGACGCCGGGCCGCGTGCGTCTTGGCGCGCTCCTGCCGCTCAACAACCGCGCGCCCTTCGAGCTGGTGAACCGGCTGCTGCGCAAAAAGGAAGTGCAGCAGGTCATCGACACCGTCTACCGCTATTGCGGCCAGAAGGAGTCGGTCATCTTCTGCGACCAGATCATGACGATGGGCTTCCGCGAGGCCTTCAAGGCTGGGATCTCCTTCGGCAAGGACGACATGGTCATCCCCGAGAGCAAGTGGCCGATCGTCGACGAGACGCGCGACCAGGTGAAGGATTTCGAGCAGCAGTACATGGACGGCCTGATCACCCAGGGCGAAAAGTACAACAAGGTCGTGGACGCCTGGTCGAAGTGTAACGACAAGGTCACCGAGGCGATGATGACGACCATCTCGACCCCGGGCACCCACGAGGACGGCTCCGAAGCCGAGCCGAACTCGGTCTACATGATGGCCCATTCCGGTGCTCGTGGCTCGGTCACCCAGATGAAGCAGCTGGGCGGCATGCGCGGCCTGATGGCCAAGCCGTCGGGCGAGATCATCGAGACGCCGATCATCTCGAACTTCAAGGAAGGTCTAACCGTTCTTGAATACTTCAACTCCACCCACGGCGCGCGGAAGGGCCTGTCGGATACGGCGCTCAAGACGGCGAACTCCGGCTACCTGACGCGCCGTCTCGTCGACGTGGCGCAGGACTGCATCGTGCGCATGACCGATTGCGGCACGGACCGCGCGGTGACCGCCGAGGCGGCGGTCAACGATGGCGAGGTCGTGGCGTCCCTGGGCGAGCGCGTGCTTGGCCGGGTTGCCGCCGAGGAGCTCATCGATCCGGTGACGCAGGAGGTGATGGTCGCCGAGGGCGAGCTCATCGACGAGCGCACCGCCGACCTGATCGAAAGCTCGACCCTTGCATCGGCGCGCATCCGCAGCCCGCTGACCTGCGAGGCCGAGGAGGGCGTCTGCGCCATGTGCTACGGCCGCGACCTTGCGCGCGGCACGATGGTCAACCAGGGCGAGGCCGTGGGCATCATCGCGGCGCAGTCGATCGGCGAGCCGGGCACCCAGCTGACGATGCGGACCTTCCACATCGGCGGCGTGGCCCAGGGTGGCCAGCAGTCCTTCCAGGAGGCAGGCCAGGAGGGCCGTGCGGAATTCCGCAACGCCCAGCTTCTGACCAACGAGGCCGGTGAGGCGATCGTGATGGGCCGCAACATGCAGCTCGCCATCATGGACGAGCAGGGCAATGAGCGCGCAAGCTTCAAGCTCGGCTACGGCACCAAGGTCCATGTCGAGGAGAACGCGCAGATCGCGCGGGGCGACAAGCTCTTCGAATGGGACCCCTATACCCTGCCGATCATCGCCGAGAAGTCCGGCACGGCGCGCTTCGTCGATCTCGTCACCGGCCTTTCGGTTCGTGACGATACCGACGATGCCACCGGCATGACCCAGAAGATCGTGACCGACTGGCGCTCGGCGCCCAAGGGCAACGAGCTGAAGCCGGAGATCATCATCATCGGCGAGGATGGCGAACCCGTGCGCAACGACCAGGGCAACCCGGTCACCTATCCGATGTCGGTGGATGCGATCCTGTCGATCGAGGACGGGGCGCAGGTCAAGGCCGGTGACGTCGTGGCGCGCATCCCGCGCGAAGGAACGAAGAACAAGGACATCACCGGTGGTCTGCCGCGGGTGGCCGAACTCTTCGAGGCGCGCCGTCCCAAGGACCACGCGATCATCGCCGAGATCGACGGCTACGTGAAGTTCGGGCGCGACTACAAGAACAAGCGCCGGATCGCGATCGTGCCGTCCGATGACAGCCTCGAGCCGGTCGAATACATGGTCCCGAAGGGCAAGCACATCCCCGTCACCGAAGGGGATTATGTCCAGAAGGGCGATTACATCATGGACGGCAATCCCGCGCCGCATGACATCCTGTCGATCATGGGTGTCGAGGCGCTGGCCGATTACATGATCGACGAGGTGCAGGCGGTCTACAGGCTCCAGGGCGTGAAGATCAACGACAAGCACATCGAGGTCATCGTCCGCCAGATGCTCCAGAAATGGGAGATCCAGGATTCGGGTGAGACGACGCTGCTCAAGGGCGAGCATGTCGACAAGTCCGAGTTCGACGAGGCGAACGAGAAGGCGATCAAGAAGGGTGGCCGTCCGGCAACGGGCGAGCCGATCCTGCTGGGGATCACCAAGGCGTCGCTGCAGACCCGCAGCTTCATCTCGGCTGCCTCCTTCCAGGAGACGACACGCGTGCTCACCGAGGCTTCGGTCCAGGGCAAGCGCGACAAGCTCGTCGGTCTCAAGGAGAACGTCATCGTCGGCCGGCTCATCCCGGCGGGCACCGGTGGCGCGACCCAGAAGACCCGGCGCATCGCCGCGGAGCGCGACCTCAAGGTGCTCAAGGCAGCCCAGGCCGAGGCCGAGGCCGCGGCGGCGCTGGCCGCCCCGGTCGAAGAGCCGATGGACGGGGACGAGTATGACAGCGGTCTCGTCGAGACACCGGAGAGCCGCGACGAATAAGGCGCGTTCCGCGTCCCGCGACGATTCCCGCGCCCCCGCCCGTTTCACGGGCGGGGGCGTTTCTCGTTCCACGGCGATGGGTTCATACCCGCCGTCCGCGATGCGTCTGGCGGGTGCGCGGGGCGGCTGCTACACGGGGCGGATGTTAGCTTTGAGCGACAACACGCGCGGTGCGATCCTGATGGCCGGAAGCATGACCGCCTTCACCATCAACGATGCCTGCATGAAGGCGCTTTCGTCGAGCGTGCCCCTTTTCGAGGCGGTTTTCCTGCGCGGCAGCGGCGTGACGGTCATGCTCCTCTTTCTGGCTTGGGCCAGCGGAGGGTTGCGGCACCGGCCCTCGGCGCGCGACGGCTGGCTGATCCTCCTGCGCACCTGCGCCGAGATCGCGGCAGCGGGTTTCTTCCTGACGGCGCTCTTCAACATGCCGATCGCCAACGTGACCGCCATTCTGCAGGCGATCCCCCTGACGGTCAGCTTGGCCGGTGCCCTCTTTCTCGGTGAGGCGCTCGGCTGGCGGCGGCTGACCGCGATCACCGTCGGTTTCGCGGGGGTGCTGCTGATCGTGCGGCCGGGCGGGGAGGGATTCACCGGGCATTCCCTCCTGGCACTGGCATCCGTGCTATGCGTGACGGTGCGCGATCTCGCGGCGCGGCGGATGTCGCGCGGTCTGCCATCACTCAGCGTCGCGCTCGCCGCGGCAGTGGGCGTGACGATCGCCGCCGGCATCGGATCGCTCTTCCAGGGGTGGGTTCCGCTGCCTCCCGTGGCCGCGCTCCAACTCGCGGGCGCGACCGGCTTCGTGCTGGCCGGCTACGTCTTCTCGGTTTCGGCGATGCGGATCGGCGAGCTTGGGGTGGTCGCGCAATTCCGTTATGTCTCGCTGCTCGTGGCTCTGATCCTCGGGCTGGCGGTCTTCGGTGACTGGCCATCCGGGCTGACCCTTGCCGGGGCGGCAGTCATCGTGGGAACCGGCCTCTTCACCCTGTCGCGCGAGCGCAAGCTGCGCCGCGTACATCCGTCGCCCGTCCCGCTGCGCCTGCGCTAGGGGAGGGCGCGGGGGGGAGTGTTGACACCCCCCGCGACTCCGCTTATACGGCGGCCACTCGGGTGGCGGGTTTTCGTCTCGCAACGCCCTTTACAGAACCGAAGTGGTCACGATCCGGGCTCCGCGCTCCGATCCTCTGGATACCCGCCGCGTGTTCCCTGACGGGGAGCAATGCGGTGTTTGCGCTTTGCGGACGCGTGACGCGCCGAATGCCTGCCGGGATGCGCGCATCCCGGTGAAGTCAGCTTCGCGATACGCGCGAGGCAGGAAGAACCGCCCGCGTGTCTGCGGGACAATGTGTTGCAACACGGGGAATGAACCGGAATGCCAACGATCCAACAGCTGATCCGCAAGCCGCGGCAGCCGAAAGTGAAACGCTCCAAGTCGCAGCACCTGGAGTCTTGCCCGCAGAAGCGTGGGGTTTGCACCCGCGTCTACACCACCACGCCGAAGAAGCCGAACTCGGCCATGCGGAAGGTTGCCAAGGTGCGCCTGACCAATGGTTACGAGGTCATCAGCTACATCCCCGGCGAATCGCATAACCTTCAGGAGCACTCGGTGGTCCTGATCCGTGGCGGCCGGGTGAAAGACCTTCCCGGTGTCCGCTATCACATCCTTCGCGGTGTTCTGGACACCCAGGGCGTCAAGGACCGCAAGCAGCGTCGTTCGAAGTACGGCGCGAAGCGTCCGAAGTAAGAGGAAGATCAGATGTCCCGTCGTCACGCCGCCGAAAAGCGCGAAATCCTGCCCGACGCCAAGTATGGCGATACGGTGCTGACCAAGTTCATGAACAACCTGATGGTCGACGGCAAGAAGTCGGTCGCCGAGCGCATCGTCTACAATGCGTTCGACCGGGTCGAGCAGCGCCTCAAGAAGTCCCCCGTCGAGGCCTTCCACGAGGCGCTCGACAACATCAAGCCGAGTGTCGAGGTCCGCTCGCGCCGCGTCGGTGGTGCGACCTACCAGGTTCCGGTCGAGGTGCGCCCCGAGCGCCGCGAGGCTCTCGCGATCCGCTGGCTGATCAACGCCTGCCGTGCCCGCAACGAGAACACCATGGAAGAGCGTCTCGCCGGCGAGCTGAGCGACGCGGTCAATGGTCGTGGCTCCGCGGTCAAGAAGCGCGAAGACACCCACAAGATGGCGGATGCCAACAAGGCGTTCAGCCACTACCGCTGGTAATTCCGGCTTGCCGCGCGGCCATTCGGGCCGCCGGCCGGCCACGCCGCGTTCCCGCGGCACAGTAACACGAGGACGCAGTTCATGCCCCGCGACTATTCCCTAGGACGTTACCGCAACTTTGGTATCATGGCGCATATCGACGCCGGCAAGACCACCTGCACCGAGCGGGTCCTGTTCTACACCGGCAAGTCCCACAAGATCGGCGAAGTCCATGACGGCGCCGCCACGATGGACTGGATGGAGCAGGAGCAGGAGCGCGGCATCACGATCACGTCCGCCGCGACCACCACGCATTGGTTCCGCACCGAGGACGGTCAGACCACGACCGGCATCTACGGTGACACGCCCGAGGAGGCGAAGTTCCGCTTCAACATCATCGACACGCCCGGCCACGTCGACTTCACCATCGAGGTCGAGCGTTCGCTCGCCGTGCTCGACGGTGCGATCGCCGTTCTCGACGCCAATGCCGGCGTCGAGCCGCAGACCGAGACCGTCTGGCGCCAGGCCGACCGCTACAAGGTTCCGCGCATCGTCTTCGTCAACAAGATGGACAAGATCGGCGCCGACTTCTGGAACTGCGTCAAGATGATCAAGGACCGGACCGGCGCCACGCCCGCTCCGATCCAGATGCCGATCGGTGCCGAAGACAAGCTCGAAGGCATCGTCGACCTGGTCACGATGAAGGAATGGGTCTGGAAGGGCGAGGATCTCGGTGCTTCCTGGGTCGTTCAGGACGTGCGTGAAGACCTGCGCGAGCAGGCCGAGTCCATGCGTGCCGAGCTGATCGAGCTCGCCGTCGAGATGGACGACGACGCGATGGAGAAGTATCTCGAGGGCGAGGAGCCCGATCTCCCGACGCTTCGCAGCCTGATCCGCAAGGGCACGCTCAGCATGTCCTTCGTCCCGGTGCTCGCCGGCTCCGCGTTCAAGAACAAGGGCGTTCAGCCCCTGCTCAACGCGGTCATCGACTACCTGCCGGGTCCCCTCGACGTTCCCGCCTACATGGGCTTCAGCCCCGATGACGAGACCGAGACCCGGAACATCGCGCGTCATGCCGACGACGACGAACCCTTCTCGGGTCTCGCGTTCAAGATCATGAACGACCCCTTCGTCGGATCGCTGACCTTTACCCGGATCTACTCGGGCAAGCTCAAGAAGGGCGATTCGCTGCTCAACACGACCAAGGGTCGCAAGGAGCGGATCGGCCGGATGATGATGATGCACGCCATCAACCGCGAAGAGATCGACGAAGCTTTCGCGGGTGACATCATCGCGCTCGCCGGCCTGAAGGACACCACCACCGGTGACACCCTGTCCGATGCGCAGCAGCAGGTCGTCCTCGAGACGATGACCTTCCCCGATCCGGTCATCGAGATCGCCGTCGAGCCCAAGACGAAGGCCGACCAGGAGAAGATGTCCACCGGTCTGCAGCGTCTGGCGGCCGAAGATCCGTCCTTCCGCGTCGAGACCGACCTCGAGAGCGGCCAGACGATCATGAAGGGGATGGGCGAACTTCACCTCGACATTCTCGTTGACCGTCTGAAGCGCGAGTTCAAGGTCGAGGCGAATATCGGTGCCCCGCAGGTGGCCTACCGTGAGACCATCGGCAAGGCGATCGAGCATACCTACACCCACAAGAAGCAGTCGGGTGGTTCGGGTCAGTTCGCCGAGGTCAAGCTGGCGATTTCCCCGACCGAGCCGGGCGAGGGCTACTCCTTCGAGAGCAAGATCGTCGGCGGCGCGGTTCCCAAGGAATACGTCCCCGGTGTCGAGAAGGGCATCAAGTCGGTCATGGATAGCGGCCCGCTTGCCGGCTTCCCGGTCATCGACTTCAAGGTCGCCCTGCTGGACGGCAAGTTCCACGACGTGGACTCGTCGGTTCTCGCCTTCGAGATCGCGTCGCGGATGGCAATGCGCGAAGGTCTGCGCAAGGCCGGCGCCAAGCTGCTCGAGCCGGTCATGAAGGTCGAGGTCGTCACGCCGGAAGAATATACCGGCTCGATCATCGGTGACCTGACGAGCCGTCGCGGGATGGTGCAGGGGCAGGACAGCCGCGGCAACGCGATCGTCATCGACGCCTTCGTGCCGCTGGCCAACATGTTCGGCTACATCAACAACCTGCGTTCGATGTCTTCGGGCCGCGCGAACTTCACGATGCTGTTCGACCACTACGAGCCGGTTCCGCAGAACATCAGCGAAGAGATCCAGGCGAAATACGCCTGACCGAATAGCGGGCTGCGCGACCCTCGCGCAGCCCCCCGTAATTGACAGGAGGCCATCATGGCGAAGGCAAAATTCGAACGCAACAAACCGCATGTTAACATTGGCACGATCGGCCATGTTGACCACGGCAAGACGACGCT
>NZ_APKE01000060.1 GCF_009835145.1 Profundibacterium mesophilum KAUST100406-0324
TCTCGGTCAGGATCGACTTGCACAGATGCTTGGCCGTCCAGGTGCTTTTGACCTGCACCGTCACGGCGCGGAACTTGTTCGTCGAAAACAGCGCAGCCGTGGTCTTACCAAAGCCTGAAGGCCCGTAAAACGTGGCCATGCCCGGCAGGCTGTGCGCGCGGGTGCGCGCCCTCTCGATCAGGGTCGCGAGGGCCGCGACGTTGCGCAGTGGCAGTGGCGCAACAGAGTTGTAAAGGGCGTTATTTTGTGACATTCTGCCTCTATTCCTTTTCTACACGACTTCACTACTGCGCCGTCGGGTGGCCTCCCGGCGGCGTCATCATCTGGCGAACATTCTGTCGCCATAGATCTCGTACATCTCCATTTGCTGGCGGAACTCTGCGCTCTGGCGATATGAGGCCAGCCATTCGGCCTCTTGCTCGCCGATCCTCTTGCCCTCCGCCGAGCGGCTCAGAAGCTCATGGGCACGCTCGAAGCGGACCAGCGGATCATCGACCTCCGCCGGCGTGCTTTCGTCTTGCGCAGAGGCGCGGAAGTCCCGGTAAAACACCTCATGTCTCGGGCTCCGGCGCCGATGTTTCCTCGAGACCGCGTGCGATATCTTTCGCCGACAGGGGCGCGAGCGCCTTGGCAAGACGCTTTTGGGCGCGGTTGATTTGCCCTTTGCGGCGCGCTGCCGCCTGTGCCGAGCTTGCATCGAAGAAGCCGGCGGCGACCTCGCAGGCGGCCTCGCCGAGGTAGCGCCCGTCGAGCGCATAGAGGCTGACCGCGTCATGCAGATGCTCGGGATCGAAGCGCGCCACGATCTTCGTGCCGGCAAGCTCGCTCATCCAGTCCGACCAGTAGCTGTTGCCGTGCAGCGTGAGCCGGCCATGCCCGGCATGCAGCTTGCGCACCTCCTGCCCCATGAGCCAGAGGCGCCGCTGCTCGGCCGTGGCACGCCGGATCGGTGCAGTGGCATAGCTCTTGGCGAAGGCCTCGTCGAAGCTGCCGCCCTTGACGGTCGGTGACAGCCGGCCAAGGCGGGCGTTGTGCTCGGCCACCCCTTCGCCGACCACCGCCACGAAGCGATCGATATCGATCGCCGTGGAGCCGTAGTTCTCGGGCTTGGCGTCGGGCTT
>NZ_APKE01000061.1 GCF_009835145.1 Profundibacterium mesophilum KAUST100406-0324
GCAAAGCCGCCTCGACGACCTGCTGCCGTGGAACTTCAAGCCGTCAAGCTGAACCGCTGGTGCTGTTCAGCTAACGCTTACAGACTTCTGGAGGCTTTCATGATCCGTATTCTTATCGCTTTGGCTGCACTCGGCGCGCTGGCCTCCTGCACCCAGTATCGGGAGCCGCAGGCCAATTGCTTTTCCTTTCTCGCCTCGACGGCAGCGACAGCCCAGGATTGCCACTTCGCACCGCTCGGCGCGCCGGAGGGCGACGTTGAAGTCTAGCCTGCCTCATATCCTCGCGTTTTGCCTGCTGCCCGGTCTCGCCTTGTCTCAAGGCGTGCCGACCAATGACAGTGGGCTGACCGCGCGTGACATCGTCGAGCCCGCCATGGTCTCGGGGCTGGAAAGCGGCAGCGGCGATCCCGACCGCGCCGTGGCGGCGGTCTATGGCACGGGCGAGATCGATCCCAATCCCGGCGGTGCGCAGATGTTCGGGGACGCCGCCGAGAACATCGAGCAGCTCATCATCCGCGTTGCCCAGGAGACCAGCGGCTTTGCGGGTGTTGGACGCGCAGGACTCTCGCCCGTCCAGTGGCGCGCGCTGCTGCAAGCGCTGATCTGGCAGGAAAGCCGGTTCACCATTGGGGCACGGTCTCCCGTCGGCGCCTTTGGTCTCACCCAGATCATGCCGGGCACCGCCAGCGATCTGGGCATCAACCCGGAATACTATGACAGCCCCTATCTGCAGGTGCATGGCGGCGCGCGCTATCTCGCGACCCAGCTCAACACATTCGATGGCAACATCATCAACGCCCTCGCGGCCTATAACCTACGTGTCGGTCATCCCTGAACGCTACAATCTCTATCTAAGCCGTATCGGCGGGATCGAAGCGCTTGGCACGATCGACCCCGCGCTTCTGGCCAATGCCAACCTCTCAATCACGGGTCATGGGGCGGCCTTCTATGGCAACAACTCGCCCGCCGCGATCAGGCAAGCCGCCCTACGTATTGCGGATATCGTCGAACGGATTTCCGAAACCGAGGACGTGCAGGAGAGCGTCGCGCTCAACACCTATGCCCGCGCCGAACTGGTGCGTCTCGTGGCCGCCCGCATCCGGCTTCAGGCCGCCCGCACCCGCGTGCTCTCCGCCGAAGAGCTGGCCCAGGCCAGCGCCCGCATGGCCGAAGGCGCGTTCATGGATTTTACGATCAGGGAGATTGAATGATGAGACGGAAGTTTCTGAGAGCGGCCTTGGCCACAACGCTTGGAATTGGCCTGCATCTGGGAGCCCTCTCCCCTGCCGCAGCACAAGGTGTACCGGTCGTCGACACCCAGAACATCGCGCAAAACATCCAGCAGCTACGGCAGATGATCGAAGACGAGATCCTGCAAAACGAGCAGCTGACGCAGCTCCGCGAACAGCTCGGCCTTCTCACGGACCAACTCGCGGAGCTGCAAAGAACCTACGAGGCCCTCACCCGCCTCGCCGAGCTTCCAGAAATCATCCGCACGGAAATGGAAGACGAGTTGAACGGTCTGCTCGACCAGGAGTTCGGGGACATCCTCGCCACGATTGAGGCGATCAAGACTGGGGATTTCTCAGGCCTCTCGGGCTCCGGCGCAGGCGAGATCGAAACTGTATAGGGCGGTTGCAAATTAGGCCACGGTAGCGCCGGTATTTTGCCGGGGCGGGCGGCGCAAAAGTCGTCCACTTTTGCT
>NZ_APKE01000062.1 GCF_009835145.1 Profundibacterium mesophilum KAUST100406-0324
CCCGTCGCTCAGAATGTCCGCCTTCGCCACCTTGAGCGCGCGCGTGGCATCCACGTCCTGCATCACTTCGCGGTTGATCAGGCCGAGCCACTGGAACGATGCCCGCACCCCGCCGCGCCCCGGCGCCCCGTGCGAGTTCCAGGTCGTGCCGGCGCCGAACACGAAGAAGTTCTGCAGCTTGCCGCCATTCGCCGCATAGGCGCAGAACTGATCAACGATGGCGTGTTGCACGCCCTTCGCCGCCCAGGTGCGTTCCTGCTCTGCGATCGCGGCCTCGCTATCGCCCGAGCTTGGCAGTTTAGGCGTCGTGTGGTTCTGCTCATAGCCCGCCAGCTCGACCTGCACCCCGCCCGGCCCCCGCTGCGCGTTGATCCGGTCACGCGCCGCCGCCGCCTCGTCGAACACCTTCTGCCAGCGTGTCGGCACGCCTTGCAGCACGAAGGCCACGTAGTCGTCGGAATAGGTCAGCAGCGCGCCGGTCCCGCCGTTATCCTCCCAGTTGAGCAGCGCGCCGGTGCCGCCGTTATCCTCCCAGTTGTCGCCGTTGTAGAGGTTGAGGGTCATGTATTTCCCCTCGACCGTCTCGCGCACATGGTTCTCCTCCAGAAGAAAATCTGCTTCCACCCCGAGGGCACAAGCTCGAAGCGCCCGGCAAGCTGCGGCCAGTAGGGCGACGACTTCATCACGCCCCACAGGTAGTTCTGCCAATGCGCCATGAGGATCGAGCCCGCGATCCCGTTGCCAAGATCGGGCATCGTCCAGAAACTCGGCGCGGTGTTCCAGTTCTCGTTGCCGAACTCCATCAGGATCGTCCCGAAGCTGTCGATGGGCGCCGCCGTGCGCCCCGCCGCGTGGCGCTTGTAGGCCCATGGCTTGCTCGCCTGCGTGTCGATCGCCGGATCGTAGGGCGCGGCGATATACTCGGCCAGGCCAAGGAACTCGTCCTCGTCCCACACCCAATCGAATTGCAGCCACGGCTTCGAGCCGCCCGCCTCGATGATGTCGAGATGCTGCGGCAAGGAGAACCCTTCCTGCCCCGCCTCGTCCGTCACCTGCGCGAGATAGTTGGAATGGGGGTCAGACTTGATGAAGCGGTGAATACGCACGTAGCTTGGCGCGAAGTCGTTGAAGATCGCCTGGTCGTTGGGCGTCAGGCGCATCGGCACATCACCCGCTTCAAGCCGCCCGGTCCAGTAATAGGACAGCTCGAAGATGCCAGCGCCGTTGAACAGAAGCTCGATCGGATAGGACTTCGTGTCCCAGCGTCCCGGTGCCCGACACCCGCCGCGCCCGGAAACGCAGCGCGTAGGTCTGCCCCACGGCCGGCAGGGTGTAGAAGCTCTGCGCGCCGCCGCCATAGCTCGCGACCCGGATCTTGCGGTTCGAGCCTGCCGGGATGTCCATCCGGTAATAGGGTTGACCGTTGGCATCCTCCAGAACATCCGTGGTCGCCGGGCCGGTGGACGTGTTCGGCCCCAGGCGCTCGAAGGGGTTCACATCGCTGCGCCCCTCCTTCCAGTTGCGCAAGGTGCGGTAGTCGTCGCGGCTCGTCTCGACGTT
>NZ_APKE01000063.1 GCF_009835145.1 Profundibacterium mesophilum KAUST100406-0324
CTCGCCGATCGAGGCCACCAGGCTCAGCACCCCGGCCTCCGACACCGGCCGCAGCCGCCCGGCGGGCGCGATGCCCACCTCCGCAACCGCCACGTGCGAGATTGTCTTGATCTGCTCAGCCATCGCTGGCCTCAATGGATGCGTGATCAATCACCCCTTCCAGGGGACCTAGATGAAGGCGACCGTCATGATCGAGCAGATCGCTCAGGCCCTCGGCCTGACAAAACTCGCGGGTGAAACCATCAACCTCGTCCGCACAGAATTCGAGGCTGTCAATCGACGCTTGGGGAAGGGAGACACAACCGCCCTGCGCCTGCAGATCGCTCAGCTCTCCGAGAAGATCGCGGACACCCAGCTGAAACTCCACGATATAACCCAGAAACTGGTTGAGGCTCAGGGCGCGATCGAGGACTTCGAGGCCTTCCGCGAGGAGCGCGCGCACTACGGCCTTGTCAAGCTTGCCGGTGGGGGCATCGTGCTCGAACGCCAACTCCATCAGGGCAGCGTCGTACCGCACCATTATATCTGCGCACCGTGCGCGCAGCATCTCAAGATCAGCTACCTGCAGCCCGCCGGGCGACACCTTCGCTGCCCTGAGTGCGGTGAGAAGTTCGACAATGAGCCCCCGCCCGAAGGTGGGATCGTCAAAGTCAATCGCGGGCACTGGGGGGAGCTGTGATATATCACGCATCCTGCGGTCCTCTCGTCATCGTGTAGAAAAAGCGCCATTCGTCCCGCACCCGCAGACGCTCGCAGTGGATCTCGGCGCCATGCTGGCGCAGCTCGGCGACGCAGCTGTTGATCGCGCAGACATGAGAGCGGCGGGCGATATCGCGGGTGCTGTGCGGCAGGTGCCGGCATGCATGGGCGCGGTGCGCTGGCGCCCGGACATGAGTTGTCCCAAGATTTTCCCCCGGCATCACTCGCTCTCCTTTTCGAACCGGGTCCGCACCATCTGCTCGCCCTGCGTCGTGGCCAGCCGGCCGAGGCGCAGCAGCCCCGGGCCCTGGCGCGGGTCGTCGATCCTGTTGGTGATCTCGATCGCCAGGGCGATCTTCTGCGCGTCGGTCATCTGCTCGACGCAGCGCAACGCACGCAGCCCGTGGGGCTGAGTTATCTCGGCCATGATCCTGGCTCCCCTGAAGGTAATGGTAAGGCGCGCCGGCCCCGACATCCGTCGGTCGGCCCTTCGGCAGGCAGTCGTGCTACCTTGGCGGCACCGGCGGAGATGAACCCTTCCGCCGGTGCCTATCGAACCCACCAAAACCAACTTGAGGGATCCGAATTCCATGAGTGACGACAACAATGACAAGCGCGAGCGCGAAGAATACGCCCAGAACTCGGTCGGCCCGCGCCATCCCAAGCTGCCGGGCAGAAGCGAAAGCAAGCCCGCGCCGCCCCCGAAAAAGGACAAGTGACGATGCGCCGAAACCTTGAGTTGATCCGCTTCAATGTGCTGAGAAACGCGCTCTACCACACGGCGCGCCGCCGTGCGCTGGAGCGGATCAACCGCAGCTTCAATCTGCTGGTCCTGCTG
>NZ_APKE01000064.1 GCF_009835145.1 Profundibacterium mesophilum KAUST100406-0324
CGCCTCAGCGCCGCCGGTGAAGGGGTGTCTAAGACTACCCAACAAAACCCGCAAGCAGATTCTAACAGAAAACGAGAAGTTTTCGATCACACGGCCGTGATCGCTCACGAGTTCGGCGTCATCGAACCGCGAGGTCGTGGTCAACATGCTGAAACGATAGGGGCCTATATACTTAACTAGCCAGAAGTTACTTGCGCGCCTTGGCTAGTTAAGTTACAAGGGTTCCATAAGGAGCCCGACCCATGACGCAGCCGAAACCCGAAATCCTCTCCACCTTCCAGTTCTTCCAGAAGTTCCCGGATGAGGAAGCGGCGCGCAAGTTCTTCGAAGCCAAGCGCTGGGGTGATGATCCGGTTTGCGGTCACTGCGGTTCGGTCTCCGTGACTGAGTGCAAAGACCATAAGCCCATGGCGTATCGCTGCAAGGACTGCCGGAAGCATTTCAGTGTCCGCACAGGCACCGTTCTGGCCGAGAGCCGCCTTCCCCTACAGAAGTGGCTTCTGGCAATCTTCATGCTCACCAGCGCCCGCAAGGGCATCCCCAGCACCCAGATGGCTCGCGAGCTGGGTGTCACCCAGAAAACCGCATGGTTCCTTGCGCAGCGCATCCGCGAAACATGGCTGAAAGACCCCGACGACCCCATGGACGGTCAGGTTCAGGTTGATGAAACGTACGTAGGCGGCAAAGAGAAGAACAAACACGCCAACAAGAAACTGAATGCCGGTCGCGGCGCTGTAGGCAAGACCGCAGTTCTCGGCGTACGGTCGGAGACCGGTGAAGTCCGCGCCGTCCCGGTCGGCAGCACTAAGGCGTCTATGCTTCAGCGCTTCGTTAGGGATCACGCCAAGACCGGAGCAACTATCGTCACCGACCAGCACGGAGGCTACATCGGACTTGAGGCCAGCGGCTACACCCATATCCGGATCAACCATTCCGTAGGTGAGTACGTCCGTGATATGGCGCACACCAACGGCATTGAAAGCTTCTGGGCGCTGCTGAAGCGGGGCCACTACGGCATCTACCACTACATGAGCGCCAAGCACCTGCACCGCTACGTGAAGGAGTTCTCCTTCCGCCACAACACGGCCAAGTTTGGCACCATGGGCTTCATCAACATCACAATCGAGCGCATGGCCGACAAGCGGCTGACCTACAGGAGGCTGATCAATGGCTGACAAGAAGAAGGACATCATTGAACCTATCGACGCGGCTTTTGAGGACGTCGTCGGGGCTGTAACCCCACGCCTAATGGCATCGCAGGGTCCTGAGATAGTGCCGCCCTCAGAGAGGGATGCGCTTGCCGACAATGAGGCCACGCACCGTGGCAAGTTAAGGATCGGCCCCGTTGAAATCCCGTGTGCCGTTTTAAAGGATGGCAGGCGAGTTTTGTCCGGCCACGGCATTGCGAGTGT
>NZ_APKE01000065.1 GCF_009835145.1 Profundibacterium mesophilum KAUST100406-0324
GGCATCATCGCCTGCTCGGCCACACCCTCGCCTTCGAGGGCTACAGGTATCGCAAGCACGCCGAGCTCGCCTGAGACCGAACCGCCCCCCCGGAGGGCAATGGTATGACGCGCCGGCCTCATGCCGCGTCCTCCGAGGCAGACGGGCGCGGAACATCCCGCGGCCACTCCAGATCCTCGGGCCAGATCTCGTCGAACCAGCCAATCACTCGATTGGCTGTGCGAACTGTGCAGCCATGGCCATCACGCAGTCTCGTAAACAGGCGCGCATGGCCGACTGCCCAGTTGGAGATGGTAGCTTCGCTTCTTGCTACATGTGCAGAAAGAACCGCTGCGAGAGTTATGAGGTGCGCCTGATCCATGACTAGAAGATATATATTTACACCATGTGGTCAATATATATTTACACTATTTTGTAGACAGTCTGTATCGCGCTCCCCTGTTGCACTGCCGCTCATTTTCGGTGTAATTTTCCACCGGTGGAAAAGACCGATCTATACTCCCTCTTCGAGGCACGCCGGAAAGCCTTGGGCTTGTCTCAAGCTGACGTCGGTCAGGCAGCCGGATACGAAAAATCCAGCGCAAAGTTGCAGAACATTAAACGCGGCTCGTCTCCATCATTTGAGACAGTTAAAGCTCTGTCCGCTGCGCTCGGCTTAGAAGTCTACGTAGGTCCACCTCGCCCCTCTTTGTCGAACCATGAGGCGATCGCCTTCGAAGGCGAGTTCGTGCGGGTCCGCCGCTTCGACGTACAGCTCTCGGCCGGTCCTGGGCACAACGGCGAGAATGCCGCTGAACTGGCGCCCCTCGCGTTCCGCGCCAAGTGGATGTTCGAACAGGGCCTCGATGCCGAGAAATGCGTCGCCGTCAGCGTGACTGGCGAGAGCATGCTGCCCACGCTTCATCCTGGCGATCTGGTCCTGGTCGACAGGAGCAAGAGTGACCTGCGCGACAGCGAGATCTATGCCCTGGTCGATATCGCGGGTGATGTCCGCGTGAAGCGTCTGGAACGTCTCAAGGACCGGCTCCTTCTGCGCTCCGAGAACGTCACTTTTCCGACCGAGATGCGCACCCCGTCTGAGGTCGAGCAGATGACCATTATTGGCCGCGTCGTCTGGGGGGCACACCGTCCAACGGTTGTGAAATCGCGAAAATAGCGTCCCAGTTCGGCACCCTCGTACGAGCCGGCGCGCTCTCGTTTATTATCTATCTTACAGTAGGTTGCGCCTAACTGGGACGCTCAGAACAAACTGGGACGCTTGCGTCCCAGTTCAGGAAGCCCTTTCGAACCTGTTTTCGACCACTCAAGGTCGCGCCGGTCTGGAAAAGTCTAGGATTGAACAGGGCTTAGCTCGTTTGGAGGAGGGGGGCTCTGGCGAAGCTCGCAGGAGCGCTGAACAGC
>NZ_APKE01000066.1 GCF_009835145.1 Profundibacterium mesophilum KAUST100406-0324
TGACCTAATGGGATGAACTGCCTTCCCGCCAAACCGCAGCTATTGTTGCGGGCATCGGTGGAGAGATAGGAGCATTCTGATGGATATCGAAGTATTGGGCATTGATCTGGGCAAGACCGTTTGCAGCCTTGCGGGATTGGACGCAACAGGCGCGGTCGTGTACCGCAAGCGCCTTCAACGGCACCGGTTGCTGGACTTACTGGAAGGTTTGGATCCCTGCGTTGTTGCGATGGAGGCTTGCGGCGGCGCGCATCACATTGGTCGTTTTTGCCTTGAACACGGGCATGAGCCTCGACTGATGTCGCCGCTTTATGTCCGGCCCTACGTCAAGGTTCACAAAAATGATGACCGTGATGCGGAGGCGATCGCCGAGGCCGCGACGCGCCCGACAATGTCATTCGTCGCGATCAAATCGGAAGAGCAGCTTGATCTTCAGGCTCTGCATCGGGCCCGCGAGCGGCTGGTGACCGAAAGGACACGCCTTATCAATCAGGGCCGGGGCTTTCTGATGGAGCGCGGCATTCGGGTCGGAACGGGTCGCCATGTCTTCCAGAAAGAGCTGGTGAGATTGGTTGCGACAGGCACCGCTGATCTGTCGCACCGTATCCTGTCGATGTTGTCGGACATGATGGCGGAGCTGGCCACGATCAACGACCGGGTCGAAGCGATCGACACCGAGATCAAGGCTCTGGCCAAGGCCGATGCCGACATGCAGCGCTTGATGGAAATCCCTGGCGTCGGCCCAACGATTGCGAGCGCCCTTGTGGCCGCCGTTGGAACCGGCAGCAGCTTTGCCAAAGGGCGCGATCTTGCCGCATGGCTTGGTCTCGTGCCACGGCAGATCACCACAGGTGGAAAAGCCAAGCTGATCGGCATCTCAAAGCACGGCAACCGATACCTCCGCAAATTGTTCATCCATGGGGCGCGGACCGTTCTGCATCTCGTGCGGAATCGAACATCGCCAATAACGCAATGGGCAGATGGGCTGAAAGAGCGGGCGCACGTGAATGTCGCTGCCGTTGCCATGGCAAACAAGATGGCGCGGATCGCCTGGGCCGTATTGACGAAAGGCGAGCGGTATCGTCCCGTGGCGCTTGTGGGCACATAGACACGCAACCGCGCAACAAGAAACATAGGAATCTGCGAGCGAGGAGGAGATGGACCAACGACCAATCGGCGTCTTGTCAGTCTGACGGGGAGCATGGCCCCAAGAGTGCCGATGAGCTAACGAGACACAGGACGCGCGACTTCCCATCTTGGTCAGGGGCAAATCGAATGGCTCCGTCGAAAGACCGAATACATAGAAGCAGGGTCAAAGGGACATCAACAAAATGCTTGCAGGGGAAGGCAGTTCATACATGCTCCCCTG
>NZ_APKE01000067.1 GCF_009835145.1 Profundibacterium mesophilum KAUST100406-0324
GCTGTTCAGCGCTCCTGCGAGCTTCGCCAGAGCCCCCCTCCTCCAAACGAGCTAAGCCCTGTTCAATCCTAGACTTTTCCAGACAGGCGCGACCCTGAGGGGGCGAAAAAGGGGGCGGATAGGCTTCCGGAACTGGGAACTGCGGTTCCCAGTTCTTATTTCAGTTCCCAGTTCGGCAATAAGCACGATAAAACAGATGGTTGCTGTTTTTGCCCCTCCGTTTCAGTAGGCGTGGAAGTGGGAACTGTTTGCCGCGATTTCACAACCGTTGGACGGTGTGCCCCCACCAGACGACGCGGCCAATAATGGTCATCTGCTCGACCTCAGACGGGGTGCTGCGCATCTCGGTCGGAAAAGTGACGTTCTCGGAGCGTAGAAGGAGCCGGTCCTTAAGGCGCTCCAGACGCTTCACGCGGACGTCACCCGCGATATCGACCAGGGCATAGATCTCGCCGTCGCGCAGGTCATTCTTGCTCCTGTCGACCAGGACCAGATCGCCAGGATGAAGCGTGGGCAGCATGCTCTCGCCAGTCACGCTGACGGCGACACATTTCTCGGCATCGAGACCCTGCTCGAACATCCACTTGGCGCGGAACGCGAGGGGCGCCAGTTCGGCGGCATTCTCGCCATTGTGCCCAGGACCGGCCGAGAGCTGTACGTCGAAGCGGCGGACCCGCACGAACTCGCCCTCGAAGGCGATCGCCTCGTGGTTCGACAAAAAGGGGCGCGGAGGACCGAAATATAACTCGAGGCCGAGAACATCCGCCAATCGATCAAGGTTCTCGATCGAGGGCATTCCATGGCGTTTGCGTTTCAGATTCGAGATCAAGGTCGAGTTTCCTACAGCAGCCGTAGAGGCGCCGGAAATCGTCCAGCCCAGCTCCTGTATCCGGTCTTCAATCGTCGCGATCAGCTGGTTCTTATCCATGTTGGCACAAATGCCAACAATTTCCCTCAAGCACAATAATACCCTTGACCTTGGCATATATACCAATACAAATAGTTGGCATGAACGCCAATACGGATATCCGAAACATACTGTTTCTCGCCGATCTTTACGGTCGCCATCGCTATCATGCTTTGAGCACCGTGAGCCTCAGAGCGACGAAGCAAGGTGCCTATCTGGGCAAGTTGAAGGCCGGCGAGATCGGCCTGACGCTCGGGCGGCGAGACCGGATTGTCGAATGGTTCAGCAGCAATTGGCCCGAGGATCTGGAATGGCCGCGGGATGTTCCGCGCCCGTCCGCCTCCGGGTCGGAGGACGCGGCATGAGGCCGGCGCGTCATACCATTTCCCTCCGGGGGGCCGGTTCGGTCTCAGGCGAGCTCGGCGTGCTTGCGATACCTGTAGCCCTCGAAGGCGAGGGTGTGGCCGAGCAGGCGATGATGCC
>NZ_APKE01000068.1 GCF_009835145.1 Profundibacterium mesophilum KAUST100406-0324
CGAAAGACCGAATACATAGAAGCAGGGTCAAAGGGACATCAACAAAATGCTTGCAGGGGAAGGCAGTTCATACATGCTCCCCTGCGAGTCCTCGTTTATAGGTTAGCTCTGTTCAGGGTTTGGTCGCTTTCAGCCCGTTGGTGATCCTCGCGAGGCGTCAGCCCGTCGAGGCTCGTATGGGGGCGGTGGTGGTTGTAGTCGTCCCGCCAGGCCTCGATCAGCTGGCGGGCATGGCGCAGGTTCGAGAACAGGTCCTGGTTCAGGCACTCGTCGCGCAGTCGCCCGTTGAAGCTCTCGACGAAGCCGTTCTGCATCGGCTTTCCCGGCGCGATGTAATGCCAATCCACCTTGCGGTCCTCCTGCCATTTCAGGATCGCATTGCTGGTCAGCTCCGTGCCGTTGTCGCTGACCACCATGCAGGGATAGCCTCGCAACTCGGCGATCCGGTCGAGCTCACGCGCCACCCACAGGCCGGACAGCGAGGTATCGACGACGGCCGCCAGGCATTCCCGGCTGAAGATGAGCCATGTCGCGCCATCGGTCCGAGCGACAATGGCGAATGATCACGCAGAGCACCCGGAACCGCCTGCCATCGGCGAAGCTGTCGGACACGAAGTCCAGGCTCCATCGCTGGTTCGGCCCTTGCGGGATCGCCATGGGCGCCCGGGTCCCGATCGCGCGCTCGCGGCCGCCGCGCTTGCGCACGGTCAGCCCTTCCTCGCGATAAAGCCGATACAGCTTCTTCCGGTTCGATACCCAGCCCTCCCGTTCCAGCAGGAGATGCAGACGGCGATAGCCGAAGCGTCGCCGTTCACCGGCGAGCTCTCGCAGCCGTCGGCGCAGGTCCTCGTCGGACGGTCTGGTGGACTGCCGCCGATACAGGTACGGATCGATCCCGACCAAGGCGCAGGCGCGCCGCTGCGAATAGCTCTTCTCTGTCATGGCCCAGTCCACGGCACGTCTCCTCGAACCAGGCCTCAGACGTTTTTTGCGAGCATTTCCTTGAGTGTGGCCATGTCCAGCATCTGCTCCGCCAACACCTTCTTGAGCTTGGCGTTCTCAGCCTCCAGCGCCTTCAGCCGCCTGGCGTCGGGCACTTCCATGCCGCCATACTTCGAGCGCCACTTGTAGAAGGTCGCATCGCTGATCCCATGCTGTCGGCACAGCTCCTTCACCCCGAGCCCGGCTTGGTGTTCCTTCAGGATCCGAATGATCTGCTCCTCGCTGAACCGGCTTCTTCTCATCGTCTGTCTCCTCGTTTGGAGAACAGGCTAACCTTGAAGTGCGGAC
>NZ_APKE01000069.1 GCF_009835145.1 Profundibacterium mesophilum KAUST100406-0324
TGAATAGCCCCGTGTTTCTTAGACGCCCTCGTGCCTCAGTTTCTGCTGCCGCTCGAACTCGAGGGGCGACAGCATTCCGTTCCGTGTGTGCTTGCGCTTTGGGTTGTAGAACATCTCGATGTAGTCGAACACGTCTCGCCTGGCTTCCTCTCGTGTGCGGTAGGTGCGAGGCCTGATCCTCTCGCGCTTGAGCAGGTTGAAGACGCTTTCGGCAACGGCGTTATCGTGGCAGTTGCCTCGACGGCTCATGGAATGCTCGAGGTCGTGGGCTTTCAGGAAAGCGGCCCAGTCCATGCTGGTGAACTGACTGCCCTGATCGGAGTGGATCAACACCTCGGCCTTCGGCTTTCTCCGCCATGTGGCCACGAGCAGAGCTTGGAGCACGACGTCGGTCGTCTGGCGCGACTGCATGGACCATCCGACCACGCGCCGAGAGAACAGATCGATGACCACAGCGAGGTAAGCGAAGCCTTCTCCAGGGTGTTGTCGACCACGACCGAGGGTTTGCCACGATACTTGCCTGGGCGGCGCCTGTAGCCGATCTGTGCCGCGTGATCCCGGCCAGCCTGGTCAGGCGCGCGACGCGGTTCAGGCAGACGTCTTCGCCCTGCTCGAGAAGATCGTCGTGAAGTTTGCGGTGCCCATGGACCTTGCCGCTTTCGACCCAAGGCCTCCTTTAGCAGTTCGGTCTGGCGGGCGTCTTCCTGGGCGCGCTTGCTGAGCGGCGACTTCACCCACGCATGGAAGCCGCTCGGCTGGATGCGCAGACACCGGCACATCGCCCTGACGGAGAACTGCCCGCGATGCTCGGCCACGAACGCGTATCTCACTTTGCATCCCTGGCGAAATACGCGCCGCCATTGTCGCTCGGACCAATGGCGCGCCAATGGCGACCCTTTTCTAGGATGTCACGTTCCTCCGAGACCCGCGCCAGCTCCTTCTTCAGGCGCCGGATCTCGGTGTCCTTCTCCGCCTCTCCCGATGACGCCTTCGCGAACTTCTTCTTCCAGGCGTAGAGCGGATACGGGCTGACCCCGAGCCGCTCCGACACCTCCCTTACCGGGTAGCCCCGCTCGGTGATCTGCGCGACCGCGTCCCGCTTGAACTCGTCGCTGAATTGTTGCTGCTCATCATGGCCTCCTTGCCTCAAAATTAGTGAAGAAGGCGTCCACAGAACACGGACCTATTCA
>NZ_APKE01000007.1 GCF_009835145.1 Profundibacterium mesophilum KAUST100406-0324
AACGGCCGAGATCGTCCGCGTGGACTGATGACGGCGGGGAAAGGGGGCATCATGTCTCAGGCGTGAGTTACGCAACAACGCCGTTCAAGTCCCTCATCCGCTACCATTCTTTCCCCAATGTTTTCGGCGACTTCCTTCTAAGTGGGGTTGTTGCATGACTTCGGGAAAGCCCCCCGGGGTGGCGGGACGGTGCTGCTGGCCATGTTTCGCGAGGCCGGCATGGAGATCATCTCCCGGGCGGACCGATTCCGGCAACCTGGCATGGCCAGAATCGCAACGTGCCAGAAGAAACTCCCGATTTTGGGACCCTGCGCAAAAGACCTTCGGAAGCTCCTTATGCCCCGCCCTCACCGGTTTGCTGGGCAGAGAGATCACCGGGCGTGGCGATCCTTTTCTGCACAAGGACCAGAGCCAGCGCGATGCCAAGTCCTACCGCGTCGGTAACCCAGCCGCCGGCGATCATGGTCAACCCGCCCACTACGAGCGCGGCGCGCACCAGACCGCTCGCCGGGCCGAAGAACCAGCCCTGCACGGCGCAGGAGAGCAGGTAGACGCCGAAAATCGCGGTGATCGAGATATGGGCGATCTCGAAAGGGCTGCCTTTCAGCAGCATCGCCGGGGAGTAGAAGAACATGTAGGGCACGACGAAGGCGGCGAGACCGATCTTGAAGCTTTCCACGCTCGTGCGGATCGGGTCGGACCCAGCAAGCGCCGAGCCGGCATAGGCGGCCAGCGCCACGGGGGGCGTGATCGCTGACATAACCGCGAAGTAGAAGATGAACAGATGCGCGGTCAGGGGGGCGACGCCCAGGTTGATTACGCCGGGCGCGATGACGCTCGCGGCCACGGCATAGGCCGCCGTGGTGGGCATGCCCATCCCGAGGATGATCGAGACGACCATTGCGAAGAACAAAGCCAAGATCTGGCTCTGATCGGCCAGTGCCAGAAGCACCGTGGAAAAGCGAGAGCCAATCCCGGTCAGTGCGATGACGCCAACGATGATGCCGGCGGTGGCGCAGACGGCGACCAGTTGCAGCACCATTCGCGCGCCGTTGTCGAGCGCCTGGAACAACTGGCGCGGTCCCATCCGGTGCGGCGTCAGCCAAGACACCACAGCGGCTGTAATCATTGCCAGCGTGCCGCAACGAATGACCGAATAGCCCGCGAATAGCGCGTAGATCAGCACCACGATGGGCAGGAAGAGATAGACCTGCCGGATCAGCTTGGCGAGCTTTGGCAGCTGATCGCGCGGCAGGCCCTTCATGCCGACCCTCTTCGCCGCGAGGTCGACCATGAAGTAGACGGAGATGAAGTAGAGAATCGCGGGGATGATCGCGGCGTAGACGATCTCCATGTAGGAAATGCCGGTGATCTCGGCCATGATGAAGGCGCCCGCGCCCATGATCGGTGGCATGATCTGCCCGCCCGTCGACGCCGCGGCCTCGACGGCGGCCGAGGTCTGCGGTCGGTATCCGACCTTCTTCATCATCGGAATGGTGAGCGAGCCGGTGGCGACGACGTTGCCAGCCGAGGTGCCGTTGATCATCCCCATCAGGCCAGACGCGAAGATCGCGACCTTGGCCGGCCCGCCGCGGCGATGACCGGCGGCGGCGAAGGCGAGGTTCACGAAGTATTCCCCGACCCGGGTGGTCTGGAGGAAAGCGGCGAAGACGACGAAGAGGATGATGTAGGTCGAAGAGATTGCGATCGGCGCGCCGAGCACGCCGTTGTCGGTGAAGATGTAGGAGAAGAAGCGCTTCACGTCGTAGCCGCGATGCTCGAAGATCCCCGGCAACCAGGGCCCGGCAAAAGCGTAGGCGACGAAGACGCCGGCGATGATGACGAGCGCGAGCCCGGCGAGCCGACGGGTCAGTTCGATGATCAGCAGAACGCCGGTGATTGCCGACCACATGTCGCCTGGCAGAGCCATGGGCATGCCCGCGCGCAGCTGAAGCTGGCGGGCGAAGAAGATCAGGTAGGCGATGGCACCGACTGTGGCGGCGGCGAGCAACACGTCGCCGGGGGCGAAGCGCGTCCGGTTGCGGTGGGGAAAGAGCCAGCCGTGCAGAATGGCGATCGCGGTGCCCGCGGTCAGCGGGATGCCGAAGGTGGACATCGCCCAGGCAGGCGGCAGCATTTCCCCCATGATCCGGCCGTTGATCCAGATCGCGGCGACACCGGCCAGACCGTAGAGGATTCCGGCTCCGGCCAGCACCAGAAGCGCCTTCGAGAGCAGCCCATCTGGCCGCCCTCGCGCATCGCTCTCGGCAAAGGGGGAGGAGCCGAACAGCAGATAGCCCAGCAAAAGGCCGCCCCCCACATGGCTCAACCGATAGGCCCATGTCTCGAGCGGGTAGACGTTCATCACCAGCAGGTGAAAGACCGTGTAGGCCACGCACATGATCGCGATCAGGGCGTTGCGACCGCCTTCGAAAAGACGCTGGTTGCCGGCGACCGGGTCCGCGTCGACATTGGCACGGGCCAGTTCCTGCTCGATGTTGGACTGTGCGGTCTGCGCCTGATGGGCGTCGGAGGAATGGGTCATCGCGGGCGCCTGTAGCTGCTGGGTTCAGGACGAAGGCGGGCGGCGGGTTCGCTCCGCCGCCCGTTCCAAGATCGGTCGAGGGCCGCTGGCCTTACTCGGCGGACGGCACGTCGTAGCCGTTTTCCTGGAACCAGCGAGCGGCGCCCGGGTGGAACGGGATCACGGTGTTGAACTGCACGTTCTCGGGCAGCGAGTCCTTGGCGGCCGCGTGATTGGTCACCATCCTGTCGTTGTTCTCCATCGCCAGCTTCGTGATCTCGTAGGCGAGATCTTCGGGCATGTCCTGATGAACGATGGCGAAGTTCCATAGCGAGGTCGTCTCCAGCGGCTCGGGCTGGTCCTCGTAGGTGTTGGCGGGAATCGTGAAATTGGACATGGCCGGCACGATCTCCTTCATCGTGTTGCGGGTCTCGTCGTCCATCGACAGGAAGCGAACGTCGTTCTCGACCGCGAGTTGGCTGTAGGCGCCGGTGGGCAGGCCAGCAGCATAGACGAACGCGTCGATCAGCCCGTCCTTGAGCTGGCCCGCAGTGTCCGAGCCGCCGGCATTGGAGACGGTGACGTCGTCATAGCCTTCGGCATTCTCGAAAAAGCGGGTCCAGTAGGTGGCCGAGGTGCCGCCCGCCGGGCCGACGCCGACGCGCTTGCCCTGCAGATCAGAGAAGCTCTCGATATCCGAGGAGGCTAGCACCGCCGCCTGCAGCGGGGTCTGATACATCGGGAACAGCGCGCGGACGTTCTCGTGCGGCACGCCAGGCATCAGCGGGCTCTCGCCGCGCCGCGCCTCGTCCGCCGGGCCGAGGGTGACGAAGCCAAGCTGATGCTCGCCGGTCTCGACAAGCGTGACGTTCTGCACCGGGCCGCCGGTGATTTCGGCGCCGGCGTTGATGCCCAGTTCCTCGCTGATCATCGCGCCGAAACCCGAGCCATAGCCGAAATAGGTGCCGCCTTGGCTGCCGGTCCCAATGGTGATGCTGCTGGGCCAGTCCGCGCGATCCTGTGCGTGGACGGGCAACGCCAACGCGCAAGTGGCAGCGGCGATAAGTGCCGTGAGTTTCATGAGAGCTCCTCCTCTGCGATTTCCTCCCGGACGGGCCTTGGCGAGGCGCATCCTCTCTAGGAAAAATGACTCGAGAGATGCTCTCGACTCAATTTGCTGCGTAATATATTCATTTACGATATAATCAGGCCGATGCTTCGATCTCGCTCAGATGTCCTTCGAGCAGTTCCATGAGCGCGTCCCGCTCCGGATCACGCGTATTCCGGGCCCAAGCCGATGCAAGGATGAGCTTCGCCTGGGGCGGGGCATCTTTTGTGCGCAGCGGCAGAAAGCGCACACCCCGGACCCTCAGGCGGGACGTCCACCGCGGCACGATGGCAAGCCCAGTTCCGGTCGCCACAAGATTGACGATGGTCTGCTTTTCCTCGGCGATCTGCGAAATACGCGCCGTCAGTCCGGCGCGCAGGAAAAGGGTGATCGTTAGGTCATGCGAATGTGGGCGCGAGCGCCGGTCCGGCACGATGAGCGGCTCGTCGGCCAGATCGGCGATCTCGATCTGTTCGCGGCTGGCCAGGCGGTGATCGGCCGGCAGGGCCACGACCGCGGTTTCATGGAACAGGGTCCGGAACACGAGCCGCGGGTCGCGAAGGTCCGGGGGGCGGCAGAACGCGATGTCGAGGCTGCCGCTCAGCAGTTTCGGCAACAGGTGGATCGTCTTCTGTTCGACGATCTGAATCTCCAGGTCGGGGTGCGACTCCCGCATCGGCGGCAGGATCTGTGGCAGAAGACCGGCTGCAGCGCTGTCGATCGCCCCGACCCGCAGGACATGCGACCGCGCCATGCGCACGGCCCGCACCTTCCGCTCGAACGCGTCCATCTGAGCGAGCAGGTTCCGAGCGTCCTCCACGATCGCCTTGCCAGCCTCCGTGAGTGCCACGTCCCGCGTGGTTCGGCGGAACAGCTCCACCCCCAGGTGATCCTCAAGCTGTTTGATCTGACGCCCGAAGCTTGCGGGCAGGATCTCCAGCCGCTGCGCCGCGCGACCGAAATGAAGCGTTTCGGCGGCGGTCAGGAAACAACGGAGCTGCATCTTGTTCATCGCCGGCATCCGGGCTGCTATATCGGTTATGTATATAATCACTACAGAATTGAGGTGTCCATCGCCGTTCCGGTAGCGTTGTGACAGATCACATACCGCGCGAGGAGGAAGAGGATGACGGTCGTTCACCAGGATGTCACCGAAGGCGAGACGCGTGCGGCCAGTCCGGAGCAAAAGACCTACCGCATTGCCTCGATTCCCGCAGATGGCATCGGCCCGGAGGTAATCGCCGCCGGGCTTCAGGCGCTCGAGGCGCTGGCCCGGCGCGACGGCGGCTTCAAGCTCGACGTCACCGAGTTCGACTGGGGCTCTGATCGCTACAAGACGACCGGCGCGCTGATGCCCGAGGACGGGCGCGACCAGATCCGGGATTTCGACGCGATCTTTTTTGGCGCTGTCGGCGCGCCCGACGTGCCCGATCACGTCACGCTCTGGGGTCTTCGCCTGCCGATCTGTCAGGGGTTCGATCAATATGCCAACGTGCGCCCCACCAAGATCCTGCCCGGCATCACCTCGCCGCTGGCGGGCGTCGGCCCCGGCGATCTCGACTGGGTCATCGTGCGCGAGAATTCCGAGGGTGAATATTCCGGCGTCGGCGGGCGCGCCCATCGTGGCATGCCCGAGGAGGTTGCCACCGAGGTCTCAATCTTCACCCGCACCGGCGTCGAGCGGATCATGCGCTATGCCTTCGAACTGGCCCAGTCGCGCCCGCGCAAGTTTCTCACCGTGGTCACCAAGTCGAACGCGCAGCGCCACGGCATGGTGATGTGGGACGAGATCGCCGCCGAGGTGGCGCAGGAGTTCCCGGACGTGAGTTGGGACAAGATGCTTGTCGACGCCATGACCGTGCGCATGGTCAAGGATCCCAGGAGCCTCGACACCATCGTGGCAACGAACCTGCATGCCGATATCCTGTCGGACCTGGCCGGTGCGCTGGCCGGTTCCCTCGGGGTCGCGCCGACGGGCAATATCGACCCGCAGCGCCGCTACCCTTCGATGTTCGAGCCGATCCACGGCTCGGCCTTCGACATCACCGGCAAGGGCATCGCCAATCCGGTGGCGACTTTCTGGACCGCGAGCCAGATGCTTGAGCACCTTGGTGAAGCGGACGCGGCCATCCGCCTCATGCGCGCTGTGGAGAAGGTCTGCGCGGATGGCGTGCTGACGCCGGATGTGGGCGGCAGCGCGACGACCCAGCAGGTCACCGACGCGGTCTGCGAGGCGATCCGCGGCGACAACATCTGAGCCCCCGCTGGCGTGAGCCCGAGCAACCCGGAAACCCTGCTGCGCGAGATGCCGGGCGCCGCCATCAAGGCGGCCGATCCCGGCGTGGTTCTGGCCCGTCATTTGCCCGAGAAGCCCGCGGGCCGCTGCATCGTGGTCGGCGCGGGCAAGTCCGCCGCCGCGATGGCGCGCGCGGTGGAACGGGCCTGGCCCGATGTCGACCTGTCGGGGGTGGTGGTCACCCGCTATGGCCACGCCGTTCCGACCCGGCGCATCGAGGTGCGCGAAGCCGCCCACCCGGTGCCCGACATGGCAGGGGCGGCGGCGGCGCGGGAGATCATGCATAAGGGCGCCGAGGCCGGACCGGGCGATCTTGTCCTCGCCCTGATCTCGGGCGGCGGTTCCGCGCTGCTGCCCATGCCAGAGCCATCCCTCCCCTGAACGACGTCATCGAGGTGAACCGGCTCCTTCTGGCCTCCGGCCTTTCGATAAGTGCGATGAACAGCGTGCGCCGACGGCTTTCCCGCATCAATGGCGGGGGGCTCGCGCAGGCGGCGGAAGGGGCGCGGATCGTGACGCTCGCGATCCCGGACGTGCCCGGCGACGACCCGGCGGCCATCGCCTCAGGCCCCACGGTCGCGGACCCCACGGCCGGGGACGACCTGTCGTACCTGTCGTACCTGGCGGAACGGCTCGGCTCCGGTCTGCCGGACGTGGCCCGAAGGCTGCTTTCGACCTCCTCCCCCGCGCGGCCGGACCAGTCAGAGTTTCGGTTCATCGCCATACCGCAAGCCTCGCTGCAAGCGGCGGTCCGGGTCGCCGAAGCCCGCGGCATCACCCCTATCCTGCTGGGCGACGCTCTGGAGCGCGAAGCGCGCGAGCTCGGCATCGACATGGCGGCCATCGCGTCCTCGGTGGCGCGGAACGGCACTCCCGCCCCGCCACCCGCGGTGCTGATGTCCGGCGGCGAGCCCGCTGTGACGATCCGGCAAGGTTCTCCCGGGCCTCGCATTGGACGATCACGTGCCGGCGTTTTTCCTCGCCGGACACTGTCCGAAGTCCAAGCTGCCATCGAGCGCCCCTCCCGGAAGCGTTCGGACAACTGAATGCTGCTCGTTTCGTCGAGTTAGGCTCGGAGAACGTCGCTGAGGCCGTTGGCCAGCGTGACGATGCTCTCGACCCCGGGCCGGGCGGGCTGGGGAGCCGCTAAGCGCCCTGCTTCGATCCGGGGCGGGTCATGGACAATCAAGAACACCGGCAGATTGATCGACGCGCCGCAAGCCGTGTTAATCCGTTCGGCCGACAGATGAAGCAGCGCACAGCCCTCGAGTACCGATCGCGCCAGGCGTATCCCATTGGGTCTGCCAAGCAGATCGGCGGCGTGCAGCAGGCCATCTGCTCCGCGGTCCGGAGCCTGCATCGGGTCTCGCAAACATTTATTGAAAACAAATTCAATAATGCGTAGCGTCATCTCTATTCGCAGCGGTCAGCCGGGAAACTGTTCGATCAAAGACCAGCCGGGGAGGCACGGACCCGCGAAGAACAAGGGGGGAAAGGAAGTGAAAGCGTACAAGAAAGAGGTCCGGTCAACGATCGGCTTCGGGATCGGCTATGTGTTGCTCGGGCATACCGGGCTTTGGGTGGTGATGCTTGGCAGCGACAACAGCGTGAGGCTGTTCGGGCTGCCGGCCCATTATCTGGTCGCCATCCTGCTCGGCTCCTTCGGGGTCCTTGTCTGGTCCGTCATCTGGTGCATCTTCGCCAACCGGCTGGAAGACGAGATCGAGGCTGAGAACGCGGCCGCCACGGGCGGGCCGCGGACGGACGCAAACGTCACGGCTTCGACCTCCGCCGCATCGCCGGCCGCGCCAGGTCAGCTCGCGGGGGCCGCCAAATGACTTCCGCAGACTGGCAAATCCAGAATATCTGGCTCGGGCTCGGCATTACGCTGGCCGTCTTCGGCCTCTATTACGCCGTCGCGATGATCAACAACAAGAAAACGGCGAATGCGACCGATCTCTACCTGGCCGGCCGCTCGATCGGTCCGCTGGTCAATTCGCTCGCCGCATCTTCCACCTGGATGAGCGTGGCAACGTTCCTGGGCGTCGTGGCGTTGATCCAACAGCTCCATCTTCCCTTCGTCTACATGTGGATCCAGCTCATCCTGAGCGTGCCGCTTCTGGTAATGCTCTACGGTGCATCGCTCTACCGGATGGGTGTTTTCACCTCGGTGCATTTCGTGCAGCTGCGCTACGGGCGCAACACGGCATTCCTGGCCGCGGGTTGGATGCTCCTGATCATGCTCATGTATATGGTCGGCCAGTTCATCGGCATCGCGAAGGTCTTCGAGGTGCTGCTCGGCCTGCCCTACACGCCGTCGCTCATCCTCTCGGCGCTGGTGATAACCGGATACATCACCATCGGCGGCATGAAGGGCGCGACCTACAACGATGCCATCCAGATGGTGATCATGATGATCGCTCTGCTGGTGCCCCTGGCGGCCATTCTCAAGGCCATGGGCGTGGCAGGCTACTGGGTCCCGCCTCTGGGTTACGGCGATCTGACGGATGCGCTGCTCGAGCAGATCCCGACCTTCTTTGACCTGAAATTCGAGGCGCGCTTCTACCTGTCGCTCTTCGTCGCCCTGACGATCGGCACCCTGGGTCTGCCGCAACTGGCGCAGCGGGTGCTGACTTCCGAGAACATCAAGTCGGCGCGGGTCGTCGTCCCATGGTTCTGCCTCTGGGTGGGGCTGATGTTTCTCGGCACCTATGCCATGGGCTTTGCCGGCGTCTACCATTTCGCCATGATGGGCCAGGAGCTCACGCCGGAAGCTGCGGACAAGACGACGCTGCTGCTGAACCTGGCCTATAATCCCGAGTGGGTCTCGGCCTTCGTTATCGCCGGGGTCCTCGCCGCGGGCGTCTCCACGATCGCGGGGCTGATGATCGGCGTGGCAACGGTTGTCGGGCATGACATCGTGGGAGTCCTGCGTCCCCACATGAGCGAGAAACAGCAGCTGCGCTACGGTTACATGGCATTGGCGGGCACGGGGGTCGTCTCGCTGCTCGTGTCGCTCGATCCGCCGGCCTTCCTGATAACGTCGATCTTCTGGGCCTTCGGACTTTGCGCCACCGCCATCACGCCCATGGTGGTCCTCGGGGTCTGGTCGACGCGGATCAATCCCTGGGGCGCCTTCGTGGGCAGTCTGCTGTCGGGTGCGCTCTACATATTGCTGTCGCCATATGTTTTCGCCGACCTGGTGGTGGGAAGCGGTCTCGTGGCAGGGCTGGGCTTCTCGACGTCGCTCATCTCGGTGCCCGTGGGCTTCATCCTCACGATTCTGGTGTCCCTGGCCACCGAGCGTTTCGCACGCGGCAAAGCTGAGGTGGCGCGGAGCCGGGCGCAGGAGCTGGTCGAGGGCATGCATGGCTGGGCTACGGTGACGCGGCAACGATATGACAGCAGCCAGTGGCTTCTCATCCTCGCGGCGCTCTGGGCACCCGTGCTGCTCTGGGGCCTCGTGCCTTGGTAGAGGTCCTCATGGCACCCAACCGGCGTCTGCCCGTTCCTTTGGGCGTACCGATCGCGGGGCTCCTCTGGAGCCTCGCAACCCTCCAGGCCCGCTCATCGGAGATCGCGTCACTGGACATGAGCCTTGCCGAGGCGGCGTTTCCGGTCACTCTTGGCGGGATAGGCCTCTTTCTCGCGCTGTGGGGCGGGTTCACCGGGGTGACCTGGGCCTTGTGCCGTGCATTCGGCGGGCGGCTGTCCCTGCTCGGCACGGGGGCGCTCGTTTCGCAAGCTGCCCTGCCGCTCTGGATCGCGGCGCCGGTTGCGGCCTTCTGGCTCGCCGGGGCCTCCACGGCCGCAGCCCCCCTGGCGGCGCTGGCCGGACTGGCCCTCTACGGATGGACCCTCTCGGGGCTGCTATCCACCGATCTCGATTGGAGCCTCGCCAGAGCCGGCGCCGCGACCGCGAGCGCGATCATCTTCCTGGTCAGCTTCGTCTTCCTGACGATCTGAGCCTTTCGCCCATAACAGACACCACTGACGGAGTTTTACCCGATGAAGACCGAAGCCTTCGTGTTCGACGCCTACGGCACCCTTTACGACGTGCAATCAGTCTCGAAGATCACCTGTGAAAAATTCCCCCGGCACGGAGAGCTCATCACCCAGGTCTGGCGCCTGAAGCAGCTGGAGTACACATGGCTCCGCTCTCTCATGAACAGCTATCGCAGCTTCTGGGATATCACCGAGGAGTCGCTGATCTATACGCTCGACGCGGTGGGGGTGGAGAGTGACGCGGCGACGCGCGCGCAGATCATGGACAAGTACCTGCATCTCGACCCTCATCCCGATTGTCATTCGGCCCTCGATGCACTGGCCGGGGTGCCCCTCGCGATCCTGTCGAACGGCAACCAGGGCATCCTCGACACGCTGGTCGAGAACACCGGGCTCGACCGCAAGCTCGAGGCCACGATCAGCGTCGACAAGGTCGGCATCTTCAAGCCTCATGCGGCGGCATACGAGCTTGTCGAAGAGCGGCTGAACGTGAAGCCGGAGAACGTGGTCTTCGTCTCATCCAACGCCTTCGACGCCTGCGCGGCCAAGAATTTCGGCTTCCGCGTGGCCTGGATCGAGCGCGTGACGCGAAAGGCGATGAACCGGGAGGTGGACGAGGCCGAGCATGTTGGCCCGTCGACCATGTTCAAGCTCCTGCGGATGCAGATGGAGGATCTGGGGATGGAGCCGGATTACCGGCTGACATCGCTCAACGAACTGGTCGCGCTGCGGTGAGCGAACAAGGGCCACCCCGGGGCGGGGCTGCCGCTCCGCCCCCGCGTTTCTGGAGTATCGCCCTGCACCGCACGGTGGTGCGCCGGGCGGCACGTGTCGCACTCGTGGTGGGGGTGGTCCTGGCGACCATCAATCATGGGGACGCCATACTGCGCGGCGACATCGATCTGAGCCGCATGCTGAAGATCATGCTGACCTTTTGCGTGCCCTATTCCGTTTCCACGTATTCCTCGGTTCTGGCCACGCGCGACCTGCTCGCGACCCGCCGTCCTTGCGGGGACCTGCCCGGGTAGTTCATCGGGTGCGCGCGGGTGCGGCACCGGCGATCCGGCGGCATCGCCTTGTTCGGACGTTGCAAAAATTGCAGGGTCGGAGGACTGACTGGCTCGGAAAGGGGTGTTCATGGGACGGCCGAGGGAATTCGACATGGATACGGCCTTGGACAAGGCCCTGGAGATCTTCTGGCATCGCGGCTACGCCGCTGCTCCGATCCAGGAGATTTGCGTTGCCATGGACCTCAATCCAGGCAGCGTCTATGCCGCTTTCGGCAATAAGCACGGGCTCTTCGTCAAGGTGGTTCAGCGCTATCTGGACCAGATGAATCGTCCCGGTGTGGACCTGATGGATGCCGAACCGGACGGGCTGAGGGGGATCCGCGCCTATTTCGAGTTCATCGTCGAGGGGATCGTCAATGGCAATCGCCGCTGGGGCTGCCTCGGGACCAACGCCTTTCTCGAACTCAAGGAGAACGACGCGGAGGTCGGGCGCCTCATGTCGGACCACCTTGGCCGGTTGGAACAGGCATTCTGCCGGGCCCTCGATCGCACGGGCATCGAGGATGCCGCCGGGAATGCCAAATACCTGCTTTGCCTGTCACAGGGGCTCAACGTGATCGCCAAAACCGACCCGGATCGCTCGACGCTTCGCAATATCGTCGAAATGGCACTCCTGCCATTCGCACGCCAGGAACCGCTCGTCTCCTGATCGGTGGTCAGTTTTCGAGCTGTCCCTGGAAGACAGCGACATTCGTGACCAGGCCCGGCAGCAGCCATTGAAACAGGTGCACAACGGCCAGAACCTCTCCGGACGCTCCCTCCGCGGCAGCCGCCGCCCGAACGGTTTCCGAGCGCACGTCGTTCGGATTGGGCAATGCCATGGCCAGTTCCGTGGCGCGGTCATGAACGGCCGTGACGATTTCGGAGTAGAGAGGCTGCCCGACCTGCGGCTGCAGCCCTTGCCAGGCCAGGTGGAAGTAGCTGGGCCACCGCGCCAGCGCGCGGTAATCGGTGTTCAGGAACGGGAGCCCCAGCGTCGCCTTGATATCCTCGTAGAGTGCGCGGCCGGAAGCGTCCTGGTGATGCGGCTCGACAAGTGTCAGCGCCTGTCCGGCGGGCCAGAGCACCGGCGGCGCGCCGGCCTGTGTGAGATCGCCCGGCGACGCCTCTCCCACCTCGTGCCCCTCCAGCAGCAGACGCGCGGACGTGGCCATCAGCAGGTAAGGCATGTTCCCTGCCGCGAAAACCTCGATGACCTTGCGGATCGCCGCGAGATCGGCGTCGGTATATCCCGCTTTTTCCAGGTCCCGGGCGAGCGGTGCCTGATCGAGCCGCGCCGCCTCCCGCTCGGCGCAGTCGCGCAGCTCGGTGCATGCAGAGCGGAAGGCGGTGCTGCGCACGATAGGGTCATACAGGCCCCAAAGCGCGCGGTAGAAACCCGGGAAACTGGCGAAGGCCATGGCGACCACGCCCATCCAAGGCACCCCGAACGCGGCCTTCGTGCTCGCATATGCGGCCGCCAGCTCTCCGGCGGCGAGATTCTCGGGAACGGTCCGGGGAATTGGGACGGGCCGGGGCTTGTGGCGCTGCAGGATGGGCATCGTGTCTCCTCTGGCTGCGGCTGTGGGCGCGCGTATCGCCCATCGGCCACGCGGAATGGATATGACCAAGACTGTCTGAATTGAACCGAAGTTCAACTACTCGTGGATCGAAAACCGCAGGCGCGCCGATCGACACGATCGCAGGCGGCCTTCCCGGGTCCGGCGCAGGGTCGGCGGTGGGCTCGGATGTCGCGCCTCCCACCAGTTGTCCACGCTGTCGGATGTGCCGAATGCGCGCCGGGCGGAACTGCCGCGGCCTGCCGCAGCCGCGCGTGATGCGGCCGGGATGCCGCCGCCCCGTGGCAGGCGCGATCCGCCGGCCGCTGCCTTGGGCCGCACGAAGTGCCGTGCATTGCATGCCTGCCCGTGCTAGAGGGCGCTGATTGCGCTAACGCCTTGAGTTGTCGCGAGCGGCCTGCGCGCGCGGCGGCATTTCCGGTGCCGCGCCAGCCCATCGCAAAGGACCGATCACCGTGATCCATCCCTCCTCCCCAGCAACGGATATGCGCCATCACGTGGTTGTCGTGGGGGGCGGCTTCGGCGGTCTGCAATGCATCAAGTCGCTGCGCGGGCCGGGGATCCGGATCACGCTCATCGACCAGCGCAACCACCACTTGTTCCAGCCGCTGCTCTATCAGGCGGCAACGACAATCCTCGCGCCGTCGGAGATCGCCTGGCCGCTGCGCCAGCTCTTTCGCGACCGCGAGGACGTGACGACGCTGCTCTCGACGGTGACGGGGGTGGAGCCGGCCACGCGGCAGGTTGCCCTGGAGGACGGGGAGCGGATCTCCTACGATACGCTGGTGCTCGCAACCGGTGCGCGCCATTCCTATTTCGGCAATGACGGCTGGGAGCTGCACGCACCCGGGCTGAAAACCCTCGAGGACGCGACGGCGATCCGGCGCAAGATCCTCTTCGCCTTCGAGGCCGCCGAGGCGGCACGGGATCCGGCCCTCAAGCAGGCGCATCTGACCTTCGCGGTGATCGGGGCAGGTCCGACCGGGGTGGAGATGGCCGGGATCATCGCCGACCTGGCGCATCGCATCCTGCCGCGCGAATTCCGGCGCATCGATACCCACAGGGCCCGCGTGATGCTGATCGAGGCGGGGCCGAAAGTGCTCTCGGCCTTCTCCGAGGACCTGTCCGATTATGCGCGTGCCTCGCTGGAGCGGCTCGGTGTCGAGGTCGTCCTCGGCACGCCGGTGACGCAGATCGACGCCGATCGGGTCGTGATGGGCGACACGCAGGTCCCCTGCCGCACCGTGATCTGGGCCGCCGGGGTGCAGGCATCGTCCGCCGCCGAGTGGATCGGCGCACCGCGCGACGGGGCAGGGCGCGCCGAGGTGGCGCCCGACCTGAGCGTGCCGGGCCGTCCCGAGATCTTCGTGATCGGCGATACCGCCGCCGTGCCGGACGCATCGGGCGCCCCGGTGCCCGGCATCGCGCCCGCCGCCAAGCAGATGGGCGATTACGTCGGACGGCTGATCGCCGGACGCCATGCGGGAGCGGAGGCGCCGCCGCCCTTCCGCTACAAGCATCTGGGCAGCATGGCGACGCTCGGGCGCCGGGCGGCGATCGCGGATTTCGGAAAGGTCACGCTGAAGGGACGCCTCGCCTGGTGGATCTGGGGCGTGGCACATATCTTCTTCCTGATCGGAACACGCAGCCGGATCTCGGTCGCGCTGAGCTGGCTGTGGTCCTTCGTGACCGGCCAGAACAGCGCCAGGATCATCACCACCCCGAAGGGCAGCCGCTAGAAGCCCCTCCCGCCCCGCGGCGCCTGGCCGGGGGCGGGAGGGCATGGTGTGATGCTCAGCTTGCGCGGTCCCAGAAGCGCAGGGCCCGGCATTGCGCGACGAACGCGCCCGCATCTGTGCCGCCGAGCGCGAGGATGCCACCATCGCCGCCCTCCGGCAGCCCGCCCGCGCGCGCCAGCGCGTCCGGCTCGCCGCCGAGCGCGATGAACTTGTAGTGGGCATAGGCATCGGACAGGAACTGGCGCGCCTGGGGGATCGCGGCGAGCTTTTCGGCACCTTCGGCGGAAACGATGACCGCGACCGCGTCGTAGAGGACCGAAGGCGCGCCATCGATCTTCTCGTCCGCCTCGATGGCCTTGCCGCCCGCGGTGGTGACACCGCCCACACGCGGGGCGACCACCTCGACCATGGCCCCTTCGGCCTTCGCCGCCGACATCAGCGCCTCGATCAGCGCATCATCGGCCCCGTCGCTGAGCAGAAGGCCGATCTTGCGGCCCTTGAAGCTGTCGGGCGCGTTCTTGAGGATGCTGAGCTTGTCCGAGACCGAAAGGTTGCGGTTCACCGGATGCGCGGGCTCGGCGGCCTGCGGCATCTTCGCAAGACCCAGACCCTCGCAGACCTTCTTCGCGAGGTCCTCGTCGATATTGGGCAGGTGCGAGACCATACGCTCGCGGATCGCGACCGTCTTGACCTTGCTGAGCTCGAAGACCAGCGCATCGGCGATATGCGCCTGCTCGACCTCGGTCTGGCTGAGATAGAACTGCCGTGCCTGGCTGTAGTGATCGGCGAAGCTTTCGGGGCGCAGGCGCCGCTTCTCGCCCTGCACCTGCTCGGGGTAGGACCGGAAGCCGCGACGCGGCGTCTCGCGCGGTCCGCCCTGCGCGCCGCCCCAGCTGTTGGGCTCGTAATTGGCGCGGCCCTTGGGGTTGTGCATCGCCATATGGCCGTCCTGCTGGAAGTTATGGAACGGGCATTTGGGCGCGTTGATCGGGATATGGGTGAAGTTTGGCCCGCCGAGACGCTTGGTCTGCGTGTCGAGATAGGAGAAGTTGCGCCCCTGCAGCAGCGGATCGTTGGTGAAGTCGATGCCGGGGACGATGTTCTGGGTGCAGAAGGCGACCTGCTCGGTCTCGGCGAAGAAATTGTCGACCAGGCGGTTCAGGGTCATCTTGCCGATGATACGCACCGGTACCTGCTCCTCGGGGATGATCTTGGTCGGATCGAGCACGTCGAACTCGAAGTTGTCGGCGAATTCGTCGTCGAAGACTTGGATGCCCAGCTCCCATTCGGGGTAGTCGCCCGCCTCGATCGCGTTCCACATGTCGCGGCGGTGGAAATCGGGATCGGCGCCGTTGACCTTGACCGCCTCGTCCCAGAGCACCGATTGGAGACCCTGCTTGGGCTTCCAGTGGAACTTGACGTAATGCGACTGTCCCTCGGCATTGACCAGCCTGAAGGTGTGGACGCCGAAGCCTTCCATGAAGCGGAAAGAGCGCGGGATCGTCCGGTCCGACATGATCCACATCGCCATATGCATCGATTCGGGCATCAGCGACATGAAGTCCCAGAAATTGTCATGCGCGGTCTGGGCCTGCGGGAAGCCGCGATCGGGCTCGGGCTTGGCGGCGTGGATCAGGTCGGGAAACTTGATCGCGTCCTGAATGAAGAAGACGGGAATGTTGTTGCCGACGAGATCCCAGTTGCCGTCCTGGGTGTAGAACTTAACGGCGAAGCCGCGCACGTCGCGGGCCAGGTCGGCCGAGCCCTTGTTGCCGGCCACGGTCGAGAAGCGCACGAAGACGGGGGTCTTCTCGCCGGGGCGCTGGAAGATGTCAGCGGCGCTGAGATCGGAGAGGGTTTCGTAGAGTTCGAAATGCCCGTGCAGGCCGTAGCCGCGCGCATGGACGACGCGCTCGGGGATGCGCTCGTGATCGAAGTGGAAGATCTTCTCGCGCATCACGAAATCTTCGAGAAGCGCCGGGCCGCGGGGGCCGGGACGCAACGTGTTCTGGTTGTCGGAGACGGGGATGCCCTGCGCCGTGGTCAGGTCGGGCACATCGCCGCCCGACTGCTGATGGGTTTCGCCGTTGCCGTTATCGTTGGATGAACGCGTCATGTCTTGGGATCCCGTAATACCGTGAAAGCCTGAGGGTAGAGTTTCCGGGAGGCCGAATGGTTCCATCACGCGCGCATGTTCCGCGGCGCGCCGCCCATCCTGAACCGCCGCGCCAACGTGATCACCCGTGTTTGCGCGCCCGCAATGCCCCGCCCAGGGCCGCGCGGCGCTCGGCGACATGACGCTCCATCAGGATCGACGGCGCGACGCCGAACATCTTGATGCGCCGCGTATGCGACAGCAGCAGCAGGCCGGCGGCATGGGCGAATGTATCGGCCGTCATCAGCTGCGCCTCCCCGGGCGTCACGCCCAGATCCTCGAAGGCACGGCGCATCGGGGCGAGGGTCTCGGCGAAGGCCTTGTTCAATCCCAGGTCATGCGCACGCCCGAGCCCCTTGGGCCGAAGCCCGGCCCGGAGGAGGTAGAAGCCCAGGTCGAGATCGCGCGGATTGCGATCGTAATGCTCGAAGACGGCCATGGCTGCGGCCCGGAGGCGCATGCCGGGATCGGGGCCGGCATGCTCCACCGCGTGCCGCACGCCCATCCTGCAGACCGCGAGCGCGTCATGCAGAAGCGTTGCATAGAGCGCCTCCTTGGAGTCGAAGTGGAAATAGAGCGCCGCCGGGGTGTAGCCCGCCTCCGCCGCGATCGCCCGCAACGACGCCCCCTCGAGCCCCTCTCGCTCGAAGACCGCGCGGGCCGCCATCATGATGACCCCGCGCCGCTCGAGCCGCGTTCCGGGGCGCACCGTCCGCTTGACCATACTGACACCCTCAAATTTATTCGTTGATAGATTTTCAATAGTTGTAAAGAATTGACCGCGAATGCGCAATCAGGAGGAGCCATCATGCTAATGAGTGCCGCGGAATACCACCAATCCCTTTATGCGCTCAGCCCGCGGGTCTTCGTCAACGGAGAGCGGATCGAGACCGTGGCGGACGCTCCGATCCTGCGGCCCGGGATCGAGGCGATCGGGGTCACCTACGACCTTGCGCGGATGCCTGATCATGCAGCCGTGATGACGGCGGCCGGCGCGGATGGCAGGGGGCCGGTGAACCGGATGCTGCATGTCGACGAGACGGCCGAGGACCTCCTCGCCAAGCTCGAGGCGGTGCGGCTGGTATGCCGGATATCCGGTTGCGCGCAAAGATACCTCGCCCATGATGCGTTCGGCGGGCTCCTGGAGGGCACGCGCCATGCCGATGCCGAGCACGGGACCCGGTATGGCGAGCGCTTCGACGCGTGGATGCAGCAGGTGCAGCGCGCCGACCTGGCGATCGGGATCGCGATGACCGATGCCAAGGGTGATCGCAGCCTGCGGCCGGGACAGCAGGTTTCGCGGGACACCTATGTCCATATCAAGGAGCGCAGGCCGGATGGCATCGTGCTATCGGGGACCAAGGCGATCGTGACGGGCGCGCCCTATGTGCATGAACTGCTGGTGATGCCTTGCCGCACGCATCGGGCCGAGGATGCCGATTGCGCCGTGATCTGCGCGCTCGCGGTCGATGCGCCCGGCGTGACGATCATCGCCCGCAAGGCGGGCCGTCCGGGACAGGGGGATGCGATCTTCTCGAACCGCTACGGGCAGACGACGGCCGTGGTCCAGTTCGAGGATGTCTTCGTTCCCTGGGAGCGGGTCTTCATGGCCGGCGAGACGGTTTCCGCGGGGCTCGCGACCACCACCTATGCCACGCATCACCGGCACAGCTGCATCGCGGCGCGCGCGGGTTTCGGCGATCTGCTGATCGGGGCGGCGGCCCTCATGATCGAGGCCAACGGGCTCGATGCCGACCGCCATCCGCATATCCGCGAGCAGATGGTCGAGCTGATCAAGATCGTCGAGGGGTTCTATGCCTGCGGTATCGCCGCCTCGGTGCAGGGGCGGCGCGGGGCCGCAGGCAACATGATGCCCGACCCGGTCTTCTCCAATATCGGCAAGCTGCTTCTGGCCACGCAGATCTACGACATGCACCGCATCGCCCATACCGTCTCCGGCGGCTTGATCGTGGCGCTTCCGGGCCCGGACGAGGATCACAACCCCGAGACGGCCGCCTCGCTCGCCGCCGTGCTTGGCGGGCGCGAGGATATTCCCCATGCGCAGCGGATGCAGACGGCGCGTTTCATCGAGGATCTGACCGTGTCGGACCAGGCGGGGTGGTATTCGGTCATCTCGCTGCATGGCGGCGGCTCGCCGGAGGCCATGAAGCGCGAGATCTGGCGCAATTATCCCGTGGGCGAGAAAGCGGAGGTGGTCGCCGCCCTGATGGGGCGGGGGGTGCACGGCCCGAGCGCGGCACCGCAGACCGCGCGAAGCCAGCCGGGACGTTGCTGCCCGACGGGATGCCAGATCGCCGATCTGCCCGGCATCGACGGTCCGCTGCGCGAACGGCCCGCCGGCGGCGCGGGGGCGCAGGTTTCGGCAGGGCGCGAGAACGGGCGGGTGGTGGCGGGTCCCGCACGGTGAGCGGGGCCGGAATGCCGCGGCGGGCGGTCTGGGTCTTCGATTTCATCTCTCCGTATGCCTATCTGCAGTTCAACCGCCTGCATGCCCTGCCCGAGGGGCTCGAGCTGGAGTTCAGGCCGGTCCTCTTCGCGGGATTGCTGTCGCATTGGGGGCAGCTTGGCCCTGCCGAGATCCCGCAAAAGAAGGTCCACACGATGCTGACGGCGCAATGGCGCGCCCGCCGGGCGGGATTGCCTTTCGTGCCGCCGCCGCGACATCCGTTCAACCCGCTGACATTGCTGCGCCTGTCGATCGCGCTGGGCAACCGGCGGGCGGTGATCGCCACCATCTTCGATCATGTTTGGGGGCGGGGAGAGGATGGCCAGGCGCCAGGCAGCATGGCGCGGCTCGCCGCACGGCTCGAGTTGCCGATGCCCCGGCTCGAACGCATGATCGCGGCGCCGGAGGTGAAGCGCAGCCTGCGCGCGAACACCGAGACGGCGGCGCGCGAGGGTGTGTTCGGCGTGCCGAGCATCGTCATCGACACGCGCATCTTCTGGGGTGACGACATGTTCGGCCTGCTGCTCGACTGGTTGCGCGATCCGGGCATACTGGAAACCCCCGAGGCACGGCGTATCGCCGCGCTTCCCGCGGCCGCCGAGCGCTCCCGCACCGCCCCTCACCCGCCGGGGGAGCCCTTGAGCGAGAGTTCGGCCACCAGCGGCAGGTGATCGGATGCGAAAGGCAGCTCGGGGCCCGTCGCGGCATGCAGGCCGTGCACCTCGAACTCGGGGCTCAGCGCGATCCTGTCGAGGGCGAAGAGCGGGCGGCGGGCATGGTATGTCGCGCCGCCATCGAGAATGCGGAAGGCCGGCGAGAAGCGTCCCAGCCCGACGCGCAGCGAACGCTCGTTGAAATCCCCCCCGATCACCGTCGGCAGGCTCGGGCCGGCGGCGAGCATGTCGCGCAGGGCGCTGATCTGCACGCGCCTTGCGCCGCGCAGCAGCCCCAGGTGAACGCCGATCGCCTTGAACCGCACACCCTTCAGCGCGAGATCCACCGAGATGCCGCCGCGCGGCTCCAGCCCCGGAAGGTCGAAGAAATCCCGGGCCACAAGCTCGATCCCCTCCCGGACCAGGACCGCGTTGCCGTGCCAGCCGAGGCTGTCGCGCCCGTGATCGAAGGTCACGGGATGCAGGCCCGTGGCCGCGCCGAGCTCTGCGGGTGGCAGGGCGGGCGGGCGCGGGGCGCGCCGGCGATCGGCCTCCTGCAACAGGACGACATCGGCGCGAAGTGCCGCCAGGACGCGCATGATCCGGCGTGGATCGCGGCGCCGGTCGGTGCCCATCGCCTTGCGGATGTTGTAGGTGACGATGCGCAAGCTGTGCTCGGTCATAGGATCGGGGCTCCCAATCTGAAAATGCCTTCGGCAAGGCGCCTGGTGAAGCCGGCGGGCCGCAGGCCTTCCCGCGCCTCGTCCTGCAGACGCAGCATCCACTCCGTCATCGCCTCGAGGCTGGCATGGTCGTAGATGAACAGCGTCGTCTCGAAATTGAGCAGCATCGAGCGCACGTCGAAATTGGCCGAACCGAGCCAGCCGAAATCGTCGATGATCCCGGCCTTGCCATGGATCATCCCCTCATGTCGGAAGATCCGGGCGCCGGCGATCTCGAGGTCGCGCACATAGGCGCCCCGCGCGAAATCGGCGGTCCACTGGTTCGAGCGGCGGGGCATCACGATGCGCAGGTCGATCTTGCGATGCGCGGCGGTGTGCAGCGCATGCAAGAGCGCCTCGGTGGGCAGGAAATAGGGTGTGGTGATCCAGACCCGTTTCTCGGCCCGGTGGATGGCATTCACCAGCCCGTCATGGAGCGGATCGTTGGGCGCGTCGGGCCCGGAGGGGACAAGCTGCACGATGGCGGTCGCGTCGCGGTCCGGCACGTCGATGGGCGGCATCAGCGCGGAGCCCTTGGCGGTCACGTTCCAGTCCGAGGAGAAGACGTCGATATAGGTCTGCACCACCGGGCCGGACACCGTGAAGCTCAGGTCCTGCCAAGCGCCGGGCCCCACGCCGAAATACTCGTCGCCGATGTTGCGCCCCCCGGACCACACCCGGTTCAGATCGGCGATCACCAGCTTTCGGTGGTTCCTCAGGTTCAGGTGGCCCTTGTCGGGCGGCTGGATCAGCGGGGAGAAGTAGGTGAGTGTTCCGCCCGCCTCCGCGAAGCGGCGCAACGCGGCCTTGGGGCGCGAGAGCGATCCCAACCGGTCGAGGATCAGGCGCACCTCGATGCCCGCCTCCGCCCGCTCGGTCAGAAGGTCGACGAAGCTTTCTCCGGACGGATCGTTGCGGATCAGGTAGAATGTCGCATCGATGCGCTCGCGCGCACTGCGCACCAGATCAAAGAGGGCGGCCTCCGCCTCGGCATTGCCCGTCAGGAGGGTCAACGCGTTGTGCCGTGTCGCGCCCGGAATGCCCAGATCGCGCAGCACATGTCCCACCTCGTGCACAGGCTCGATCGTCTCGTCGGCCTCGCGGTAGGCGATCGCGGAGAAACGCGAGCCGCGCTTGCGAAAGCCCAGCAGCAGGAAGAGCGGGATCGCGGCATAGGGCAGCACGATCACGAAGAGCACCCAGGCCGCGGTTGATTGCGGACTGCGCCGCTGCTGCAGGATCACGACGAGGGTGATCATCGACAGGACCATTCCGACGGCGACATGCAAGGAGGGCAGGGCCTGCATCATTTCGGGCCGCGTTCCGGGGGGGCGGGTGGCATGGGGTGATCTCCTGGAACCGCCCGCCCGGCGCGCGCGAATGCGCCGGGCGGGCGGGATGCCGCCAAGGCTCAGTCGTTCTTGGCGAGCGCCTGTGCGTCGGTTTTCTTGTCCTGCGTCTCGGTCTCGAAGTCACCGGCCGAATGGCGTTCATGCAGCTGCATGTCCAGATCGCCGAAATTGCGATTGACCTTGCGGCCGCGCAGGACGGCGGGACGCGCGTCGATCTCCTTGGCCCAGCGCATGACATTCGTGTAGCTCTCGACGTCGAGGAACTCGGCCGCGCCGTAGAGACGGCCGAGCACAAGCTGACCATACCAGGCCCAGACGGCCATGTCGGCAATGCTGTAGCTGTCGCCGGCCAGATAGGACCGCTCTGCCAGCTGCCGGTCGAGAACATCGAGCTGGCGCTTGGTCTCCATCGTGAACCGGTTGATCGGATACTCGAACTTCTCCGGCGCATAGGCATAGAAATGGCCGAAGCCGCCGCCCAGGTAGGGCGCGCTGCCCATCTGCCAAAAGAGCCAGTTCATGCATTCGGTCCGCTCGGCGGCATCTTCGGGCACGAAGGCGCCGAACTTCTCGGCGAGATAGACGAGGATGCTGCCGGATTCGAAGACGCGGCGGGGCGGGGTGGTGCCGTGATCCATCAGGGCCGGGATCTTCGAGTTCGGGTTGACCTCGACGAAGCCGCTGCCGAACTGGTCGCCGCTCGAGATGTCGACCAGCCACGCGTCATACTCGGCATCGATGCCCCGCTCCAGCAGCTCCTCTAGCATCACGGTGACCTTGACGCCATTGGGCGTGGCCATCGAGTAGAGTTGCAGCGGATGGGCGCCTTTCGACAGATCCCGGTCATGGGTGGGCCCGGCGACGGGGCGGTTGATGCTGGCGAACTGGCCGCCATTCTCGGCGTCCTGCGTCCAGACCTTCGGGGGCGTATAGGAAGACTCGCTCATGTGGCTCCTGCCTTTCATCTCGTTCTGGGGCGATGCGGGGCACCGTCCGGTTGAGCGGCCGGCCGCCGCGTAATGCGGGGCGCGGCATCGTTGTCCTGACTATCTAAGGGTTCATGCGCCGCGGGCAATCGCCGATCCCTGTGCCCCGCCGCGCAAACGCCCTGCGCTCGTGGTCCCGGTCCGCGCGTTGCAAGGGCGGCGCGCGCATGCGGCGGAAAGTTACAAGGCGGCGGCGAGCGAATGGGGCGCCGATGGCTCGATCGGGGGAATGGTAGGCCCGGCAGGACTTGAACCCGCAACCAAAGCGTTATGAGCGCTCTGCTCTAACCAATTGAGCTACAGGCCCGACATGCCTCAACTATCAGAGCGGGGCGTCTGGTCAAGACCGGTGGGCATGACGGAATGCGTGACGACATATCGGGCGGCAAGCGCCGGATCGGCGCCGAGCACCTGTGCCAGAAGCGCGAGCTTTTGGGCCTCGCGGGGCGTCAGGGTCGCGGGGTCATCGTCGATCTCCGCCATCGCACGCAGTTCGGGAAGGGGGTCTGCCACATCCTGCGCCGCCTCGCCCTGCGCGGGTGCCGCGCCGGCCGCCGGGGAAATCAGCGCCGCCATGGCGAGAATGAAGAAGTGTTTCATGATCTTATCCGCGTTATCGACAATGATCGAACGCGCGTTCCGCCGGCACGGTTCCCCGCTAGCGGAAAGGCCGGCGCCTTGACCGTTGCGAGGTGAGGGGTGATCGGCTATCGCAGCGGTGAGCGCGAAAGGACCCAAAGCATGACCAACCGAGATCAAACCGGCCCCGCGGCGGGCCTGACCTATGCCGATGCCGGTGTCGATATCGCGGCCGGCAATGCCCTCGTCGAGCGGATCAAGCCCGCCGCCAAGCGCAGCGCCCGCGCGGGCGTGATGTCGGGCCTGGGCGGCTTTGGCGCGCTCTTCGATCTCAAGGCGGCCGGATATGACGATCCGATCCTCGTGGCGGCGACCGATGGCGTGGGGACCAAGCTGAAGATCGCGATCGAGACCGGCGAGCTTGACGGGGTCGGCATCGACCTCGTGGCGATGTGTGTCAACGATCTCGTCTGCCAGGGCGCCGAGCCGCTCTTTTTCCTCGACTACCTGGCCACCGGCAAGCTCGAGCTCGACGCCGCCGCGCGGATCATCGAGGGCATCGCGGAGGGATGCGTGCGCTCGGGCTGTGCGCTCATCGGGGGCGAGACGGCCGAGATGCCCGGCATGTACCAGGGCGGTGATTTCGACCTGGCGGGCTTTTGCGTGGGCGCGATGAACCGCGGCGCCGCGCTTCCCGCAAACGTGTCGGAGGGAGATGTCCTTCTTGGCCTGGGCTCGGACGGCATCCATTCCAACGGCTACTCGCTGGTGCGCCGCATCGTCTCTCGCAGCGGGCTCGGCTGGGACGATCCCGCGCCCTTCGCCGAAGGAAGCCTCGGGGCCGCGCTGCTCACGCCGACCCGGCTTTACGTCAAGCCGGGGCTCGCTGCCATCCGTGCCGGCGGCGTCCACGCGCTCGCCCATATCACCGGCGGGGGCCTCACCGAGAATCTGCCGCGGGTACTGCCGGAGGGCCTTGGCGCGCGGGTCGATCTGGGGGCATGGAAGCTGCCGGCGGTCTTCGCCTGGCTGGCCGCCGAGGGCGGGCTGGACGAGGCGGAGATGCTGCGCACCTTCAACAGCGGCATCGGCATGGTGCTGGCGGTGGCCGAGGACCGGGCGGACGCCCTCGCTGACTTGCTGGAGGGCCAGGGCGAGCGCGTCATCCGGCTGGGCCATGTGGAGCGCGGCGAGGGCGTCCGCACCGAGGGCGCGCTCGGCTGATGCGCGTCGCGATCCTGATCTCGGGGAGCGGCTCGAACATGGACCGCCTGTGCGAAAGCATGGTCGGCGATCATCCTGCACGCCCGGTCCTGGTCCTGTCGAACCGGCCGGGGGCCGGCGGGCTTGCCTTGGCGGAGGCGCGCGGGATCGCGACCGCGACGGTCGATCACCGGCCCTTCGGCAAGGAGCGCGGGGCCTTCGAGGCGGCGCTGACGGCGAAGCTCGAGGAGGCGCGGCCCGATCTCATCTGTCTCGCGGGCTTCATGCGCATCCTGACACCGGGCTTCATCGATCGCTGGGCGGGACGCATCCTGAACATCCATCCCTCCTTGCTGCCTGCCTATCGCGGGCGCGACACCCATGCGCGCGCCATCGCGGCGGGGGACCGGGAGGCGGGCTGCAGCGTGCACGAGGTGACGGCGGAACTCGATGACGGCCCGGTGCTGGGCCAGGCGCGGGTGCCGGTCCGGCCCGGCGACACGCCCGAGCGTCTGGCCGCGCGGGTGCTGCTGGCTGAGCACCGCCTCTACCCTGCCGTGCTGCGCCGTGTGGCCGAAGGGAACCGGACGCCGCTTTACCTGCGCTGACACTTCCAATTTGCGCCGCCCCCCCCTATCACCGTCGGACGCAGGAACGAGCAGGGAAGCAAGACAGCGCGATGATCACGATCAGCACGACACAAGCACTTGCCGATTTCTGCGAACGGGCCGCCCGACATCCTTATGTCACCGTCGATACCGAGTTCCTCAGGGAGCGCACCTATTACTCCAAGCTCTGCCTGATCCAGCTCGCGCTGCCGGCCGAGGGCGAGGAGAACGCGGTCCTCGTCGACCCGTTGATCGGGGAGATCGACCTCGAGCCGCTCTACGCGCTCTTTCGCAATCCCGACGTGGTCAAGGTCTTCCACGCCGCGCGCCAGGACCTCGAGATCTTCTGCGTCGAAGGCGACGTGATCCCCGCGCCGCTCTTCGACACGCAGGTCGCGGCCATGGTCTGCGGCTTCGGCGAGCAGGCCGGCTATGAGACGCTGGTGCGCAAGATCGCCCGTCAACCGCTCGACAAGACATCGCGCTTCACCGACTGGTCGCGCCGCCCCCTCACCGATGCGCAGAAGCATTACGCCCTCGCCGATGTCACGCATCTGAGGACCATCTACGAATATCTCGACGCCGAGCTGCGCAAGTCGGGCCGGATGGACTGGGTCGAGGAGGAGCTCGCGGTGCTGAGCGATCCCGCCACCTACAGCGTCGAGCCGGACGAGGCCTGGCGCCGGATCAAGACCCGCACCCAGTCGGGGCGGTTCATGGCGATCGTCAAGGAACTCGCCGCCTTTCGCGAGCGCTACGCGCAGGAGCGCAACATTCCGCGCAACCGCGTCTACAAGGACGACGCGATGCTCGAGCTGGCCTCGACCAAGCCGCAATCGGAAAAGGACCTCGCGCGCGCGCGGCTGCTCCTGCGCGAGGCGCGGCGCGGCGAGATCGCCGACGGGATCCTCGCGGCGGTGAAGGCCGGCATGACTAGCGATCCCTCCACCCATCCCCAGCCCGACCGCTCACGCGAGAAACTGCAGGTGAACCCGGCGCTCGCCGATCTGCTCCGGGTCCTGCTGAAGGCCAAGAGCGAGACGGCCGGGGTGGCGCAGAAGCTGATCGCGACATCGGCCGATCTCGATCTGATCGCGGGGGGCGAGCGCGACGTGCAGGCCCTGACCGGTTGGCGCAACAAGGTCTTCGGGATGGATGCGGTGCGCCTTTGCCGGGGGGAGATCGGTCTCGTGGCCAAGGGTGCGGATGTCGTGGTCTTCGACCTGACCTGAAGCGGCCGGGCGGAGAGTCGGGAGGGTGCAATGCGCGATCCCGTTCGCGGCTCGGTCATCCCTGACAGATCACGTGCCGCATGGCGGCCTCACGTAAGGAATGCGCGCGGTGCATCGCCGGCGTCAGCGGGCGGCGCTTAGGGCGTTCTGCGCCGCGCTGACGGTGATCGTTCCGACCCCCTCCAGCTCGCGCCGGGTCAGATGGAGTGCGACGCTGACGAGGCGTGCCGCCGGCGCTCCCGCCGCGCGCGTGACGGCGGGCGGGCGCAGATGGAAGCGGAATGCGAGGGTGTTCTCGGGCGCGCCCTCCACCGGGATCAGGGCCGCGTCCCAGTAACCCGTGCTGGGCGGCAGACCGACCGCGGTGAGGATCGCGCCTCCCGGCGTCGGCTCCAGGGAAACGCTCGTGATCTGGTCCACGAGCGGGCGCGTCTCCGGCGGGCGGACGTAATCGGCGGGCCGGGCGGTGCTGCTCCCCCCGCCGCCGCCCAGCCAGTTGAGCGGATTGAAGCGGCTTTCGGAGACCCGGGCGCATCCTCCCAGCATCGCGAGCGCCAGAACCGACAGGACAAGCTTTTTGCGCATGGGTGTCTCCTCAGGGCCTTCCCGACGGAAGTAGCGGATCGCCGGGCGCTTTGAAAGCGTGCCTTGGCACGGGAGGGGACACGGCGGCCGCTGTGTTGCACTTGTCCTTCGGCCGGTCGTTGCCTAGGTCAGGCACAGTCTGACACGCGGAGAGAGCACATGGCCAGCGCGGCATTCGAGGAGATCGCCGAGACGTTCGAGTTCCTGGACGATTGGGAAGAACGCTACAGGCACGTGATCGAGCTGGGCCGTGCCCTGCCGCCGATGCCCGAGGCGCTGAAGGTTCCGGCGACGAAGGTGGAGGGCTGCGCCAGCCAGGTCTGGCTGCATCCGGCGATCGACGGCGAGGGGCCGGGCGCCGTGTTTCATTTCCAGGGTGATAGCGACGCGATGATCGTCAAGGGCCTGATCGGGGTGCTGCATGCGCTCTATGACGGGCTGACCGTGCGGGAAGTGACGCAGGTCGATACCGCGCGTGAGCTTGCGCGCCTCGGCCTCAACGACCATCTGTCGGCGCAGCGCTCGAACGGGCTTCGCGCGATGATCGAGCGGATCGACGGTATCGCCGAGCAGACCGCGGCTTGATATCGTCCCGGCGCAGATTGCGGACTGCACGCTTGAGCCAGATTGCGATCGCCGCCGGGGGCTTTGCGCCCCCGGACCCCCGCAAGGTATTTCTCGCGGAGATGAAGGGTCAGCCGGGTGGGGCTCTGCGGACGATCTCGTCTTGCAGATTGCCGTACCCGGTAAAGCGTCGTTCGAAGGTCAGACCCAGCCGCGTAGCGCAATCCTGTGCACGGCGCGTGAGTTCGGGATCCTCCGTCTGCGCCTGGTAGACGAGGCGGTCGTAGTTGCCGAAGTAGAGATCACGCAGCTGTGGATGCCGGTCGAGCCCGAGCGGACGGATCACGAAGGCATCGAACTGCCGCACGAGGAAATCGGTGAGATAGAAGGCGGTGCATTCCTCGCGCGCTGCGAACGCCTCCAGTCCCTCGTAGAACGCGTAGCAATGGGGCCCCTGCACCATTTCCACCCCGAGGGCATCGCATTCGCTTTGCAGGCGCCCGCCGGTGCCACAATCGGCGTAGACCACGAATATCCGCGCATACTCCGCCCGGTGATCGAGCACTGCCTGGCGAACCGCCTGCGGGATCTCCTCGGGGCGGTTATGCAAGATCGCCGGCAGGCAGATCAGGTCGACATGGGACCAGCCGGCACCGCCGATCACGGCGCCGATTTCGCGGGCGAGGGCGCCGCAGGCGACGAGCAGCAGCCTGTCCGGCCCGACCGGGGCGCCGGCCGCATCACGGGCGGCGCGCGACGCCGAAGGTGAGAGGGGGCGATCCTGTCTCATGCTGCGTGTCGCCTCCCTGGGGCGCCGGGGTGCCGCGCGGTGTTCGGGATCAGGCGTGGCGTGCCTCGACGGTCTTGACGGCCTCGCGCTCGGCCATCGCGGCGTGATGCGCGGCGAGGGCGGGATAGTCGGCGATCGCCACCCCGTCGCCCTTCAGCCAGCGGCAAACGGCATAGAGATAGGGATCGGCGATGGTGTAGCCCGACGCCGTCGCCCAAGGTCCCTCGTGATCGTTGAGCCGCGCCTCGATGACGGCGCAGCATTCTGCCATTAATGCCGGGGCCTTCGCCTTCATCGCAGCGACCGCATCCGCATCATCCGCCCAGCGGCCGCCCCTGGCGAAGTGGGCATGCGCGACATGCATCGTGGCGGCAAGGTAGAGGGCGAGCTCGTCGATCCGGGCGCGCTCCCACGGATCGGCGGGCAGGAGGCCGGCATCCGGATGGGTGCTGGCCAGCCAGACGAGTATCGCGTGGGTTTCCGTCAGAACGCCCTGCGGAGTGGACAGGGCGGGAACGCGGCCCTTCGGATTGACCTCGAGATAAGACGCGCCGCGCTGCGCCCCGGCGCGCAGATCGATCCAGCGCGGCTCGTAGGGCAGGCCGAGCTCTTCCAAGACGATATGGGGCGCCACGGAGATCGTCCCGCGCGCAAGGAAGAAGGTCAACTTCTGTGTCATGCGTTCATCCTGTTATGCTTGCGTGCGATGAAGTCCTTGGCCGTCTCCACCGCGACGGCCGCATCGCGGCAATAGGCGTCGGCACCGATGGCGCGCCCGAACTCCTCGTTGAGCGGCGCGCCGCCGACAAGGACGATGTAGTCTTCGCGGATGCCTTCGGCGACCATCGTGTCGATGACCACCTTCATGTAGGGCATGGTCGTGGTCAGCAGGGCGGACATGCCCAGGATGTCGGCCTCCTCCGCCGCGAGCGCCTCGAGATATTTCTCCACCGGGTTGTTGATGCCCAGGTCGACCACCTCGAAGCCGGCGCCCTCCATCATCATGCCCACGAGGTTCTTGCCGATGTCGTGGATGTCGCCCTTGACCGTGCCGATCACCATCTTGCCCATCCGGGGCGCGCCGGTCTCCGCCAGCAGGGGCTTGAGGATCGACATGCCGCCCTTCATGGCGCCGGCGGCCAGGAGCACCTCGGGGACGAAGAGGATGCCGTCGCGGAAGTCGTTCCCCACGATCGTCATACCGCCCACCAGCGCCTCGGTCAGGACGCGGTAGGGTGCCCAGCCGCGCTCGAGCAGGATGTTCACCGCCTCCTCGATCTCGTCCTTCAGACCGTCATAGAGATCGTCATGCATCTGCAGCACGAGCTCGTCATCGGGCAGTTCCGACAGGATGATGTCGTCTTGGTCATCGGACATGGCAGGGCACTCCCTTTCTCTGGGTCATGTGCGGTAATGGGGCCAGTAATACGCAAAACGGCCGCCCGGGTTGCCGAATAACGACACGCGCGGCGCGGCCACCGACCGCGCGGGCCGCGCCGGCGCGCAATGTCAGCTCCGGCGCCGCCGGCGGGTGCGTTCGGGCGCGGCTTGCGTCCCCGTCCCGTCATTGGCGGAGGAAAAGCCGCCGAGCGTTTCGGTGATCTGCTCGAGCGTGGGACGCGGACCGCGCGCGTGGGTCTCGAGCGCCTCGCGCATGGCGCGCAGGTGCTCGGGCGTGGTGCCGCAGCAGCCGCCGATGATGCTGGCACCGCAATCGCGCGCAAGGGTGGCATATTCGGCCATCAGCTCGGGCGTGCCGTCGTAGTGGATATGGCCCTCGACGTATTTGGGGATGCCCGCGTTGCCCTTGGCGATCAGCGGCCGCTCGGCGCCCTGCGCGGTGAAGCCGAGCACGGTGCGCAGCAGGTCGGAGGCGCCGACGCCGCAATTGGCGCCGAAGGCGAGGGGCTTGGCGCTCTTGAGCCCTTCGACCATCTTCACCATGTCGGCGGAGGTCAGGCCCATCATGGTGCGCCCGGCCGTGTCGAAGCTCATGGTGCCGCACCAGGGCATTCCGGCCAGCTCGAACGCCTCGGCGGCGGCGCGGTATTCTTCGGCGGCGCTGATCGTCTCGACCCAGAGCACGTCGGCGCCGCCTTCCTTGAGGCCCTCCGCCTGCTCGTGGAACATCTCGACCGCCCCCTTGTAGGTCAGCTGCCCCATCGGCTCCATGATCTCGCCGGTGGGTCCGACCGATCCCGCGACCACCACGTCGCGGCCCGCCTTGTCGGCGACCTCGCGGGCGATCTCGGCGGCGGCACGATTGAGCTCGTGCACCCGGTCCTGCGCGCCATGCAGCTTCATGCGCGCCGCGTTGCCACCGAAACTGTTGGTCAGGAACAGATCGCTCCCCGCGCCGACCGGACCCTCGTAGAGGGCGCGGATCTTCCCGGGCGCCTCGACATTCCACAACTCCGGCGCGTCGCCTGCCTGAAGGCCCATGTTGAACAGGTTCGTACCGGTGGCTCCGTCAGCGAGGATCCACTCGCGGTTCTCGAGCATCCGTTGCAGCGCGTCACTCATCTTCGGTGGCCTTCCTCGCTTGGGCGCCCCGCCATGCAGGGCAAATCAGGGGGCTCTCGCCCGGCTTGCGCGCGCGCTACATCGCATGCGCCGCGCCGGGGCGCAAATGACGAGACGTCATGATCATCATGCAGCCCGTGCACGAAACCCGCCCCGGCATCCGCGATGCGGTCCCAGGGCGGGCAAGGGCGCCGGGGAGGCGAATGGCGGCGCCCGAGCGGGCCGGTCAGTCCTCGCCCATGATCTGCGCCTTGGCGGCGGTCATCAGCTCGCTCATCTTGGCGCGCACCGTGGCCGCGTCGCAGCGCGAGGCCAGATCGCCGGACACCTTGCGGAACACGTCCTCCTCGCCGGCCTCGGCGAAGTCGGCCTTGATCACCTCGCGCGCGTAGTCGGCCGCCTCCGCCTCGCTCTTGCCGAGCAGGCCGGCGGCCCACAGGCCGAGCAGGCGGTTGCGCCTTGCCTCGGCCTTGAACTGCATCTCGGCGTCATGTGCGAATTTCTGTTCGAAGGCGCGTTCGCGGTCCTGGAAGCTGGTCATCTTGGATCCTCCTCAAACATCGGTTGCTCTTCTGATATGCTCAGCCGCCGGCGCCTTGCCAAGAGGGCGTTCTTGCCCGCCTGACGACGATGCCCTATAGCGGGCGCTGAAACGGGCCCCTGCAATCCTGCGCATGGCCCGGTTGGAGCAGGCATGGCACGTCGCAAGAAGATTTACGAAGGCAAGGCGAAGATCCTTTACGAAGGCCCCGAGCCCGGCACCATGGTTCAGTATTTCAAGGACGACGCGACCGCGTTCAACGCCGAGAAGAAGGCGACGATCGACGGCAAGGGCGTGCTCAACAACCGCCTGAGCGAGTATTTCATGAAGGGGCTGACGCAGATCGGCATCCCGAACCACTTCATCAAGCGCATCAACATGCGCGAGCAGCTGATCCGTTCGGCGGAGATCATCCCGCTTGAGGTGATCGTGCGCAACTTCGCGGCCGGCTCGCTCAGCAAGCGGTTGGGAATGGCCGAGGGCACCGCGCTGCCGCGTCCCATCGTGGAGTTCTGCCTGAAGGACGACGCGCTGGGTGATCCGCTGGTCAGCGAGGAGCACATCATCGCCTTCGGCTGGGCCAACCAGCAGGATCTCGACGACATGATCGCGCTCGCGCTGCGGGTCAACGACTTCATGTCCGGCATCATGATGGCCGTCGGCATCAAGCTCGTCGATTTCAAGATCGAGATCGGCCGGGTCTGGGAGAACGATTTCCACAGGCTCATCGTGGCCGACGAGATCAGCCCGGACAGCTGCCGTCTTTGGGACATCGAGACGGGCCAGAAGCTCGACAAGGACGTCTTCCGGCGCGATCTCGGCAATCTCGCCGATGCCTATACCGAGGTGGCCCGCCGGCTCGGGGTGCTCCCCTCGAATGTCACCCACACGACGAAGCCGACGCTTATCAACTGACGGCGCGGCGGGCGGTTCGATCCGCCCGCCGCTCCTAGCCATCCGCCCGGCGGGCAGAGGCGGCCGAATGCACGACGATGACGAGCGGGCCCGCCGGGGCGGGTCCGATACTGGATGAGGTCCGCGCGGCGGACGGACGATCGAGGAGCTTGGAGATGAAGGCACGAGTGCATGTGATGCTGAAGGACGGTGTCCTCGACCCGCAGGGCGAGGCGGTGCGTCACGCGCTGGGCGCGCTCGGCTTTGACGGCGTCGAGGGCGTGCGCCAGGGCAAGGTCATCGAGCTCGATCTCGCCGAGGGCACCGACGAGGCCACGGTGCGCGAGATGTGCGAGAAGCTCCTCGCCAACACCGTGATCGAAAGCTACCAAGTCGAGCTCGTCTGAGCTGTTCCCGGCCGGCGCGCCCGGCAAGTGACACCCCGCGGCGCCCAGCGCCAGACCGAGAAGGAAGCGCCGTGAAGGTTGCCGTCATCGTATTTCCCGGCTCCAATTGCGACCGCGACATGGTCCGCGCCTTCGAGCTTGCCGGTGCCGAAGTGTCGCGCGTGTGGCACAAGGAGACAGCGCTGCCCGCCGGGATCGACCTCATCGGGATTCCGGGCGGCTTCTCGTTCGGCGATTACCTGCGCTGCGGCGCGATCGCGGCCCGTTCGCCGATCTGCGGCGCGGTGCGCGAGCATGCCGGGCGGGGGGGCTACGTGCTCGGGGTCTGCAACGGCTTCCAGATCCTCGCCGAGACCGGCCTGCTGCCGGGCGCCCTGATGCGCAACCGCAGGCTCAAATACATCTGCCGCACCGTTCCGCTGACCATCACCAGCACCGACAGCCCCTTCACCGCACGCTTCACGCAAGGCCAGCAGATCGCGCTGCCGATCGCCCATCACGATGGCAATTACAATGCCACGCCAGAGCAGCTCGAGCTGCTGCGCGGCGAGGACAGGATCGTCTTCACCTATGACGACAATCCCAACGGCTCGGTGAACGACATCGCCGGGATCGTCTCGGCCAACCGGCGGGTCCTGGGCATGATGCCCCATCCCGAGCGGGCGGTCGAGGCGGCGCATGGCAATACCGATGGTGCGCAGCTTTTCGCCGGCCTGATGGAGGCGCTGGGCACCGCGGATGCTTGAGCGCGCCCGCCAGCCGGCGTAACCTTCGCGCATGACCGCAAGCGACGACATCGAAGACGAGGGCGACCCGCCGGCGCGCAAGTGGCCGATCCGGCTGTTCCTCGCGGTCTTCGTGGTGGTGGCCGTCTCCGTCGTCTGGGTGACCAACACCCTGCTGACCGAGCGCTTCACCGAAAGCACGCGCAACCGCGCCGAGGTGCGGCTGGCGCTCTACTCGGGCAATCTGCTGAGCGAGCTGCGCCGGGCCTCCATCGTGCCGCTCTTGCTGAGCCGCGATCCGGCCCTGATCGGGGCGCTCAACTCGGGCGATTTCTCGCAAACCACCCAGAGGTTGATCTCCTATGTCGAGGAGATCGGCGCGGCCTCGCTGCTGCTCCTGGACCGCGACGGGCGCACGGTTGGGGCGACGGATCGCAACCTGATCGGCTCGGGCTACCGCGCGGAGCCCTTCTTCGTCGAGGCGCTGCGTTCCAACGGGACGGTTTTCTCGACCGTCAGGATGCCCAGCGGCGCCTTCGCCTTCAGCTATTCGCGGCGGATCGAGGTGGACGGACAGCTTGCCGGGGTGATCGTGGTCGGCGTCGATCTGCGCCAGTTCGAGCAGAGCTGGGCCGGGTTCTCCGATGCCGTCTTCGTCAACAATTCCGAAGGCAAGATCATCCTGTCGACCGAGAGCCGCTGGCGCGGTCTGCCCGAGGCGGAGGCGCTGGCACGCCGCTCGGCGCCCAACGCGATCCAGAGGGCGATCCAGGCGACGGCCGACTGGACGGCGCTGCCGGCCGATGCCTACCTTTCGGGCGAGGCGGTGATGCGGCAGGAGACACGCATCCCCTTCCAGGGCTGGCGGATGACCAGCTTCACCACCTATGCCAGCGTGCGCGAGAAAGTGAACGGGGTCCTGGCGCTCGAGATCATGGGATTCGCGCTGCTTCTCGCGCTGGGATTCTACCTCGTGAGCCGCAAGGCGCTCAGCCGCGTGATCTTCTTTCAGCGCGAGTCGGCGGCGCTTCGCCGGCTCAACATCGCGATGCAGCGGGAGATCGCCGAGCGCGAGAAGGCCGAAAAGAACCTCGAGGTTGCCGAGCAGACCGTGGCGCAGACCTCCAAGCTGGCGGTGCTGGGCGAGATGTCGGCCGCCGTCAGCCACGAGTTGAACCAGCCGCTCGCCGCGATGAAGACCTATCTTGCGGGCGCGCGTCTCCTCGTCCAGCGCAAGCGGCTGGAGGAGGCGCTGTCGAGTTTCCAGCGGATCGACGACCTGATCGACCGGATGGGAGCGATCACGCGGCAGCTCAAGAGCTATGCGCGCAAGGGGGGCGACGCCTTCGAGACGCTGGACATGCGGGCCTGCCTTTCCTCGGCCCTCGCGATGATGGAGCCGCAGCTCAAGAGCCGCGACGTGGCGATCGAGAAATCGGTGCCGGAGCATCCGCTGCTGATCCGCGCCGACCGCATCAGGGTCGAGCAGGTGATGATCAACCTGCTGCGCAACGCTCTCGATGCGACCAAGGAGACGTCGCGGCCGAAGATCGAGCTGTTGCTGCGCGGCGGCGGTTCGGCGAACCTGACGGTGCGCGACAATGGCCACGGGATCGCCGATCTGGAGTCGCTCTTCGAGCCATTCTACACCACCAAGTCGCCCGGAGACGGAACCGGACTGGGTCTTGCCATTTCCTCCGGTATCGTAAACGACCTTGGCGGACGGCTGACGGCTCGCAACGGACGAGCCGGCGGCGCCGTATTCGAAATGCAGCTGCCGACGGCGGATGATGCGCTGAAGGCGGCCGAGTGAGGAAGCTCCCATGGCGCAAACCATGAAAATCGCGATCGTCGACGATGAACAGGACATGCGGCAATCGATCAGTCAGTGGCTGTCCCTGTCAGGCTTCGACACCCAGACATTCGCCAGCGCCGAGGAGGCGCTCAAGACCGTCGGACAGGATTGGCCCGGCGTGGTCGTCAGCGACATCAAGATGCCGGGCATGGACGGGATGGGGTTTCTCAAGCGTCTCATGAGCGTGGATTCGGCCCTCCCGGTGATCATGATCACCGGTCATGGCGATGTGCCCATGGCGGTCGAGGCGATGCGGATCGGGGCCTTCGACTTCCTCGAGAAGCCTTTCGATCCCGAGCGGATGACCGAGCTGGCCAAGAAGGCGAGCAATGCGCGCCGCCTGACCCTCGACAACCGGGCGCTGCGCCGCGAGCTCAGCGACGGGTCGGGGATCATGAAGAAGCTGATCGGCTCCTCGCCGGTCATGGAGCGCCTGCGCGAGGACATCCTCGACCTGGGACAGAGCGACGGGCATGTCCTGATCGACGGCGAGACGGGCACCGGCAAGACGCTCGTGGCCCACGCGCTGCACGCGGTCGGCGCGAAGGCGGGACGCAAGTTCGTGCTCTTCTCCGTCGCGGGCCATGACGAGGACACCCTCGCGGCGCGGCTCTTCGGCCCGATGGCCGAAGGCACCCAGCCGCCGCTCCTCGAGGAGGCGCGCGGCGGCACGCTGGTGCTGGAGGATATCGACGCGCTGCCGGCGCCCCTGCAGGGCCGCCTTCTGGCCTGGATGAACGAGCAGGGCAGCCCCGCCGAAACCCGCATCGTCGCGATCTCCAATCTCAGCGAGCAGGGAAAGACCTGCGAGGACGTGCTGCGGCCCGATCTCTACTACCGTCTCGCGGCGATGAAGATCACGCTGCCGCCGCTGCGCAGCCGGGGCGAGGACATCCTCACCCTCTTCGCCCGGTTCTCCGAGCAGTTCTCGGACGAGTATGGCTGCGATGCGCCCGAGGTCAGCGCCCAGGAGGCGGCGCAGCTCCTGCAGGCGCCATGGCCGGGCAACATCCGCCAGCTGGTCAACGTGGCCGAGCGCGCCGTGCTGCAGAGCCGGCGCGGCACCGGCACGATCTCGAGCCTTCTGATGGCCGATGACGACGAGGGCGAAAGCGGCATGACCACCGAGGGCAAGCCCCTTAAGGAATATGTCGAAGCCTTCGAGCGGATGCTGATCGACAACACGATGCGCCGCCATCGCGGCTCGATCGTCGCGGTGATGGACGAGCTGTGCCTGCCGCGGCGCACGCTGAACGAGAAAATGGCCAAATACGGCCTGACGCGCTCCGACTACCTGTGAGCGGACCGCCCCGGCATCCCGCCATGCGGGTGCCGGGCGCCACCGGTGATATTGGTCATTGTCATTTCACCATCCACGCCCTTATGTTGAGCGTGGTTTCCCATGCGCAAGATTGCATGGCGGGATCCGAGACATTTTCTGCAGGACGGGCACGTCGCCTCCGCTGAGACGCGGCACCCCGAGAGCGGACCTTCGGTCGAAAGGCCAGTCGATTGCCCGCGTGCCCAAAAGGCCGGGCCTGAATGGATGCCGCCATGGGGCGGTATCGGAGAAGAAACGCGATGACACGCGCCGGAACAGCGAGGCAGCTCTGGGGGACCGCAAGGTCGCTTGCCATCTGCCACGTCTCGGGCCGCATCGCCCCCAGCAAAACACACCCTCAGCGGCTGGCGCCACCCGGCGCGCCCTGTTCGGTGCGAAAGTCAAGAACATGCCAAAGAAGATGCTTATCGATGCCACCCACGCGGAGGAAACCCGCGTCGTGGTGGTCGACGGAAACAAGGTCGAGGAATTCGACTTCGAATCCGAGAACAAGCGCCAGCTCGCCGGAAACATCTATCTCGCCAAGGTAACGCGGGTAGAGCCGTCGCTGCAGGCCGCCTTCGTCGATTACGGCGGAAACCGTCACGGCTTCCTCGCCTTTTCCGAAGTGCATCCGGATTACTACCAGATCCCGGTCGCCGACCGCGAGGCGCTCCTCGCCGAGGAGGCCGCCTATGCCAAGTCCCTTGAGGACGAGGACGAGAAGCCCAAGCGCCGCAGCCGCACGCGCCGCAAGTCCGAGAAGACCGTCAGCGACGATCAGACCGACAGTGCCCCCGCCGATGAGGAGGGCACCCCGGCCAGCGCCGAGGAGGCCGATCTCGAGGCCGCCGCCCGCACCGCGGCGATCGTCAGCGACATTCCCGGAATGGCGGTCGTCGATCTCGCGGAGAGCGACGATGACGAGGACGAGGATGCCGGCGAGGGGCGGGATGACGATGGCGGCCGCCAGGATGCCTCGGCGCGCGACGCCGATATCGAATCGGTCGCCGATGACGATGTCAGCGACGAGGTGCGCCGCCCGCGCAAGCCGCGTGCCCGCAAGTACAAGATCCAGGAAGTCATCAAGGTCCGGCAGATCCTGTTGGTGCAGGTGGTCAAGGAAGAGCGCGGCAACAAGGGCGCGGCGCTGACGACCTACCTGTCGCTGGCGGGCCGCTATTGCGTGCTCATGCCCAACACCGCGCGCGGCGGCGGCATCAGCCGCAAGATCACCAACGCCGCCGACCGCAAGAAGCTCAAGGAGATCGCGCAGACGATCGAGGTGCCGCAGGGCGCCGGGCTCATCGTGCGCACGGCCGGTGCCAAGCGCACCAAGACCGAGATCAAGCGCGACTACGAATACCTGCAGCGCATGTGGGAGCAGATCCGCGAGCTGACCCTGAGATCGATCGCCCCGGCGCCGATCTACGAGGAAGGCAACCTGATCAAGCGGTCGATCCGTGACCTCTACAACCGCGACATCGACGAGGTGCTGGTCGAGGGGGCCGAGGGCTACCGCACGGCCAAGGACTTCATGAAGATGATCATGCCGTCCCATGCCAAGAACGTGAAGCACTACCAGGACCAAATGCCGCTCTTCGCGCGCCATCAGGTCGAGAGCTACCTGTCGGGCATGTTCAACCCGACCGTGCAGCTGAAATCCGGCGGCTATATCGTCATCGGCGTGACGGAGGCGCTGGTCGCCATCGATGTGAACTCCGGCCGGGCCACCAAGGAAGGCTCGATCGAGGACACCGCGCTCAAGACCAACCTGGAGGCGGCCGAGGAGGTCGCGCGCCAGCTGCGCCTGCGCGATCTGGCCGGTCTCATCGTGATCGACTTCATCGACATGGACGAGCGCAAGAACAACGCCGCCGTCGAGAAGCTTTTCAAGGACAAGCTCAAGACCGACCGCGCCCGCATCCAAGTGGGCCGGATCTCGGGCTTCGGCCTTCTGGAGATGTCGCGCCAGCGCCTGCGCCCCGGCATGATCGAGGCGACGACGCAGCCCTGCTCGCATTGTCACGGCACCGGGCTGCTGCGCTCGGATGACAACCTGTCGCTCAATATCCTGCGCCAGCTCGAAGAGGAGGGCGTGCGCAAGCGCACCCGCGAGGTGCTGGTCAAGGCGCCGGTGGCGATCGCCAATTACCTCATGAACCACAAGCGCGAGCATATCGCCCAGATCGAGGCGCGCTACGGCATGGCGGTGCGTGTCGAGGGGGATCCGACCCTCGTCAGCCCCGATTTTACAGTCGAGAAGTTCAAGACCCAGACCGGCCGCGTGGTCGAGCAAACGGCGCCGGTGATTTCCGGCGGTGCGGCCCTGATGGCCGATGTCGACGAGGCCGAGACGGTCGATCCCGACGAGGCACCGGAAGCGGCGAGCACCGAGGTCGAAACGCCGGAGCAGGACGACACGGACACCGAGACCCGCACCGATGCCGCGCCGCGCGGCGAGGATGCCGAGGGTGACGGCCAGAACAAGAAGCGCCGCCGCCGCCGTCGTCGCCGCAAGGGCAACGGCAATGGCGACGGACCCGCGTCGCAGTCGGCCGAGCCGAACGGCCAGGCCGGCAGCCAGGCATCCGAGGGCGAGACGGCTCCGGCGCAGTCCGGTGATGCCGGCACCGATGCCGCCCCCGCCGAGACCGGGGAGGCGGCCGCGCCGCAGGAGGCCGAGACGGCAGAGGACACCGGCGAGGGCAATGCCGCGCGCAAACCGCGCCGCAGCCGCTCGCGCAGCCGCAAGCGCGCCGAGCAGGACAATGGTGACGGGCAGGGCGGAGCCGAGAAGATCGCCGAGCGCGTCGCCGCCGATGCGCCGATCGCGCCGCCCTCGCCGCAGGACGGACCCGTGCCCCGCGAGGCCACGGTCGCGCAGATCGCGCAGGCTTCGGAAGCGGAGCAACCGGCGACGCCGGCCGCTGCCGAGCCGGCTTCCACGACGGCTCCTGCGAGCGAGCAGCAGCAAGAGGCGGCGCCCGTTCGGGACGATGCCGAACCGGCGAATGCGGATGCCGCGAATGAGGGTGCTGACGACAGGCCCGAGGCGGCAAATGACGAGGGCGAGGCCAATCCGCCCAAGCGCCGCGGCTGGTGGTCGCTCGGCCGCTGAGCGAATATCCGATCACGGGCCATGCGGGCCCCGGACAAGAAGGCCCCGGCATCCGCCGGGGCCTTCGGCATTTCGGCATGTGGATGTGCGCGGGGCCCGTTGCAAACTCTCTTGGAAATCGCGGCCCGCGACGGGCCGCCCGCTGGCCGCTCTATGCCTTGCGCAGGTAGTATGTCTGCACCGTGCCGTCGCTTTCGCTGAGTGCCAGCTCGTGGCCGGCTTCGGCACAGAAATGCGGGATGTCGATGATCGCCGCCGGATCGTCGGCGAGGACCTTGAGCACCTGGCCGCTCTTGAGCGCCTGCAATCTCTTGCGTGCCTTCAGGACCGGCAGCGGACAAAGCAGGCCGAGCGCATCCAGTTCGGAATCATGGGTCATGAGCGGGTTTCCCGGTAAGGCGCGCGCCACAAACGGTGTTGTGACCGCGCGGTGCGTGACGGAGCGGATCGCAACGGGTATGGCAGAGAAATGTTCGGAATTGAAATCATGGATGCGGGCCTGCTTCCCGCGATGCTGGTGGCACTCGCGGCCGGGCTGCTGTCGTTTCTCAGCCCCTGCGTGCTGCCCATCGTGCCGCCCTACCTGGCCTATATGGGCGGCATTTCCCTGCCGGAGCTGAGCGCGGGGGGCAGGGCGCGGAGCAAGGCCGTCATCGCGGCGCTCTTCTTCGTGCTGGGCCTGTCGACCGTGTTTCTCTTCCTCGGCTTCACCGCCTCGGTGTTCGGAGCGTTCTTCCTCACGAACCAGGTGCTTTTCGCGCAGATCTCCGGCGTTGTCGTGATCGTCTTCGGGCTCCATTTCCTGGGTGTCTTCAGGATCGCCGCGCTCAACAGGGACGCACGGCTCGATGCCGGGGACAAGGGCGGCTCGGCCTTCGGGGCCTATATCCTCGGCCTCGCCTTCGCCTTCGGCTGGACGCCTTGCATCGGCCCGCAACTGGGCGCGATCCTGAGCCTTGCGGCCTCGGAGGGGGATATCGGCAAGGGCACGGCCCTGCTGGCCGTCTACGCGATGGGTCTGGGCATTCCCTTCCTGCTGGCCGCGATCTTCCTGCAGCGGGCGATGGGCGTGATGAACCGGATCAAGCGCCACATGAAACTGATCGAGCGCATCTCGGGCGTCTTGCTGGTGATCGTTGGCCTGGCCCTGCTCACCGGTGCCTTCAGCACCTTCTCCTATTGGTTGCTCGAAACCTTCCCCTCGCTCTCTCTTCTCGGCTGAGGCTTACCGTCACGCGGTTTTGGCCCTAGTCTGGGCCCCGGCGGCGGGCAGGGGCATCGCGCGGGAGGGGCCAAGATGGACGAGCCAGGCAGAGTGCGCAGGCGTGCGGTCTTCTACATCCCGGGCTATGATCCGATCCCGCCGCGCCGCTACCGCGAGCTCTATCGCCGCGAGGCGGCGACGCAGGCCCGGATCAGCGGCTATGAGATCGCGCTTGCTGCCGGCCCCGCACCGCGCGATGCGAGCGGCGCGCCGCGCCCCTTCGGCTGGAGCGTCACCTCCCATATGGAAGGGCACGAAACGAGCGCCCGCGTCGAGGTGCTGGTCTGGTCGGACATCGTCCGGCACAGCATGCAGGGCGGCATCGCGCGGACCTATGCGATGATGCTGCGCACCGCGTGGATCTATATTTCCTCGGGGGCGCTCTGGCGGCTTTTGCGTTTGCGCAAGGGTCCGGTCATCGCGGCGCTCTACCCGGTGGCGGCGCTTCTGGGCCAACTGCTCGCCGCGGTCGCCATCGGCGTGGCGGCGGGGCGGCTGGCAAGCTGGGCCCTGCCGGGCGGCGCGATCGGCGCCGGTGCGGGGCTCGCGGCGGGGCTCGCCGCCGGCTGGGCGGTGCTGCACTGGTTCAGGACACTCGATCACCGCCTCTTCGCCTATTACCTGATGCACGACTATGCCTTCACCGCGCGCTGGCGCGGGGACATCCCGCCGGCCCTGCGCGGCCGGCTTGCGCATTTCACCGATCGCATCGAGGCGGCGCTCGACGAGGATATCGACGAGGTGCTCATCGTGGGCCATTCCTCGGGCGCGCATCTGGGCGTCATGGTTCTCGCGGCGCTCTTGCGCGGGCGCGGGACGGCGCCCGGCGGTCCGGCCCTGTCGTTCCTGTCGCTGGGGCAGGTGGTGCCGATGGTCAGTTTCCTGCCGCGTGCCGGGGCGCTCAGGGCCGACCTGGCGGCGCTCTCGGTCGCGCCCGGGCTGACTTGGGTGGATGTCACGGCCCCGGGGGATGGATGCGCCTTCGCGTTATGCGACCCGGTCGCCGTCAGCGGTGTCGCCCCGCCCGCGCAGCGCTGGCCCCTGATCCTGTCGGCGGCCTTCAGCGAAAGTCTCGCGCCGCAGACATGGAAGGCGCTCAGATGGCGTTTCTTCCGGCTGCATTTCCAGTATCTCTGCGCCTTCGACAGGCCGCGCGGCTACGATTACTTCGCGATCACCGCCGGGCCGCGCAGCCTTGGCGCTCGGTTCGCGGGCCGCGTGAACTCGCGCTCGGTGCGCCGCGCTCCGGTCTCCCCGCACAGGGACATGGCCGCGTGAGCCGGCCCGTGCCGGATGAGCCCGCAGGTTCGCAGCCGTCACGTCCCGCGCCGGGGGATGCCGGGTGGTTGCCGCCCAAACCGGTGGCGCGGGCCGGGAATGTCTCGCTCATGCGCTATCTGCGCCTGTTCCGCAGGGATATCCTCTCGGCGCAGCCCGCGCGGCTCTACCGCGCCTGGATGGCCGAGTTCCGAACGCCGTTCTTCACCAGCTTCCTGGTCAATGATCCCGCGCTGGTGCGCCTGGTGCTGCGCGAGCGACCGCAGGACTTTCCCAAGTCGGACCGCGTGGGCGAGGGGCTGCGCCAGCTGCTCGGCCGTTCCGTCTTTCTGACGAACGGGGAGGAGTGGGAGCGCCAGAGACGGATCATCAACCCGGCCTTCGAAGGCGGCAGGCTGCGCGGAGCCTTTCCCGCAATGCAGGCCGCGGGGCAGGCCGCGGCCGCGCGGCTGCAGGCAGGAGAGGTGGAGATCGAGGCCGCGACGAGCCACGCGGCGGCGGATGTGATCTTCCGCACGCTCTTCTCGATGCCGATCGAGGACCGGGTGGCCCGGCGTGTCTTCGACGCCTTCGGTCAGTTCCAGAGGAAACAGCCGATCCTGACCCCGGCCGCCTTCGTGCCCCTGCCGCGCTGGTTGCCGAGGGTGCCGCGCCGGGGAACGGGGCGGCCGGCGCGTGTCATCCGCCGCCTGATCACCGAGCTGACCGATGAGCGGGCGCGCCAGATCGAGGCGGGCTCCGCGCCGGACGACCTCGCGACCAAGATCATGACCACGGCCGATCCGTTGACAGGGCGCCGCCTCGCTCCGGCCGAGATGGTCGACCAGGTTGCCATCTTTTTCCTTGCGGGGCACGAAACCAGCGCCTCGGCGCTCGCCTGGGCGCTCTATCTTCTGGCCTGCGATCCGCAGGCGCAGGCTCGCGCCGCCTGCGAGGCGAAGGCATTCCAGGCCGCGCCGGACATGTCGTCCCTTCCGCAGCTGCGTTATGTCAGGGCGGTCTTCCGCGAGGCCCTGCGCCTCTATCCCCCGGTTCCAATGATGGTGCGCGAGGCGCGGGGCCGCGAGCTGTTCCGGGGCCGCACCGTGCCGCGCGGCGCACAGATCGTGCTCAGCCCATGGCACCTGCACCGGCACGAGCGGTTTCACGATGATCCCGACGGTTTCGATCCCGACCGGCCCGCGGGGCCGCCGGATTGCTTCTTGCCGTTCTCCGCCGGCCCGCGTGTCTGTCCGGGCGCGGGTTTCGCGATGATGGAAGGGACGGTCCTTCTCGCGGCGCTGCTGGCCCGGTGGCGGTTCGAGCCGGTGAAGGATGCCGTTCCGGTCCCCGTCGCCCATCTGACGGTGCGCTCGCGGACCGGCATCCGCCTGCGCCTGAGGCCGCGCGGCGGCGATGATGGCGCCGATGGCGAAGGCGGTGCCACGGGCAATGGCGGCACCGAGGCCGGGTCCGGGGGCAAGGGTGGAGCGCGGGCGCGGGAGGCCGGCCCGCTCTAGCCCGCGCTCCCGCCGTTCAGCCGCGCCCCCGCCGTTCAGCCGCGGCGGCGGCGGCGTCCGCCCCGCGCGCCGCCCGCATCCATGCTCGCCTTGGAGGCTTCCGCGAAGGGGGTCCCGGCGGCGACCGCGTCGAGGATGCGGCTGAACTTGATCCACTCGTAACCGTTGTCGTCGTGGTTCATCAGGAAGTTCGCGGCACGGATCGCCTCCATCTCCTGAACGCGCACGGGGTTCATGATCGCGCTCGTCATGCCGGCCCCGATGGCCATCGGCAGGAAGGCGGCGTTGATCCCGTGGCGCTGCGGCAGGCCGAAGCTGATATTGGACGCGCCGCAGGTGGTGTTCACCCCGAGCTCCTCGCGCAGGCGGCGCACGAGGGCGAAAACCTGCTGGCCGGCGCTGCCCATCGCCCCGATCGGCATCACGAGCGGATCGACGACGATGTCATGGGCGGGAATGCCGAAATCGGCGGCCCGCTCGACGATCTTTTTGGCCACGGCGAAGCGGACCTCCGGATCCTCGGAGATGCCGGTATCGTCGTTCGAGATCGCCACGACCGGCACGTTGTATTTCTTGACCAGCGGCAGGACCAGCTCGAGCCGCTCCTCCTCGCCGGTGACGGAGTTGAGCAGCGGACGCCCCTCGGCCGCCTCGAGCCCGTTCTCCAATGCGCCCGGCACCGAGCTGTCGATGCAGAGCGGCACGTCCACGAGGGCCTGGATGCGGGTGATCAGCTCGCGCATCAGCGGCGGCTCGACGAAGTTGTTGTCGGCGTAGCGCGGGTCCTCGGCCATCTTGTTGGTGAAGACCGCGCCGCTGTTCACGTCGAGCACCATCGCGCCGCAGGCTACCTGCTCGAGGGCATCGCGCTCCACGGTCGAGAAATCGCCGGCTTCGAGCTCGGCTGCGAGCTTCTTGCGCCCTGTTGGGTTGATCCGCTCGCCGATCACGCAGAAGGGCTCGTCGAAGCCGATCGTGACGGTCTTGGTCTTCGATTCGATAACGGTGCGGGTCATGCGTGGTCCTTGGAATGAGAGGTGTTGCCGGCGACGGCGCGCGTCCAGTCGGCCGTGGCGCGGATGCCGCCGAGGGGGAAGAAATGCGCGGCCTCGATCGCGAAATCGGGATTGGCCGCCTTGTGATGCGCAAGCTCGGTCACGAATTCGGTCGGCTCGTAGGGCGTGAGCAGCTTGGTCACGTCGAGCGCGCGTTTCTGCAGCACGCCCAGCGAGGGGCCGACACCGCAGGCGATGGCGAACTTGATCAATGTCTGCAGCTTGGCCGGACCCGCCACGCCGATATGGATCGGCAGGTCCATTCCCGCGGCGCGCAGCGTCTCGGCCCATTCGATCACCGGCCGGGCCTCGAAGCAGAATTGCGTCGCCAGTGCCATGCGCGCATCGGTGCGCTGGGCATAGGCCTGCTTCCAGCTGAGGGCTTCGGAGACGTTGAGCGTGCCGCCATCGGGATCGATGTCGCGGTTGCCCTCGGGATGCCCGGCCACGTGGAGCCGCGTGAACCCGGCGCGGTCGAAGGCGCCCGTCTCCAGAAGGTCCATCGAATTGTCGAACATGCCGCGCGGCTGCGCGATGCCGCCCGCCAGGATCAGCCCCTCGCGCACCCCCGCCTCGCCCTGGTAGCGCGCGATCCAGTCGTCGAGGGTCGCGGCATCCTCGATGCTGCGTGCCGGGAAATGCGGCATGACCGAAAAGCCCGAGCGAGCGAGGCGGGCGGCGGTGCGCACCATGTCCCCGATCTCGGTCCCGTCGATATGGGCGATATAGACGCGGGTGCCGGGCGCGAGGATCTCGGTGAAATCCTCGATCTTCTCCGCGGTGCGCGGCATCACCTCGATCGAATGGCCCTGAAGGAACGCGGCGAGCGCGGCGTCGCGGCCCGCACCCGGGGCAGGGGCGGGGGCAGGCTGTGTGCGCAGGAAGTTCAGCAGGGCCATGGCGGTCTCCAGAAGACGGGTCAGGCGGGCGCCCAACCGTTGTTGTCGATCAGTGCCTTGAGGCGGGCCTGATCGAAATGGGCATCGAGCGCGGTTGCCGCGGCGGCGGCGGCCTCCTCGGGGGTGCCGTCCCGCGCCTCGCCCGGCGCGCGGCGCCACTGGGCGAGATAGGCATCCGTATCAGCGGCGCCCACCTTCATCGCGGCGCGGTCGATCGCCTGCTCGAAGCGTTCGGGAAGCTGCACCTTGGCCGCGGCCCGGCCCCGGCCGACGATGACCTGCGCCGGAATGTCGCGCCAGTAAACGATGGTGACGTCCGGCATGGATGATTCCCCTCTCACTGCCTCGTGATACGCGGCCCCGCCGGCACGGCATCGACGAATATCGACACTTGACCGCACCCGCGCGACCCCGCGCCCCATGGCGGGTGTAGGCCACGGGGGCGGCCGGGGCCAGATCCGCGCGGGCTCATATCTTTCACGATCTTTATGAGCATGGCAGCCAGCAGGCTTGCGCCGGCATGGCCGGGCCATTAGCCTTGGAGCCAACTGATATGGAGGGCGAAATGCCGCCCAAGCGTCCCAACGGTGCGGGCGCGTTCCCCAAGCCGGTCGAGCCGCACGGCACCGCCAAACCAGATTCCGCCGAGCTCTATGCCGCGCTGGATCTGGGAACGAACAGTTGCCGGATGCTGGTGGCCCAGCCGAAGGGCAACCAGTTCCACGTGGTCGACAGCTTCTCGAAATCCGTCCAGCTTGGACAGGGGCTCGAGGCGTCGGGGCGGCTGAGCCGTGCCTCGATCGCGCGGACCGTGCAGGCACTGCGTATCTGCCAGCGCAAACTGATCAAACATGACGTTCGGCGGATGCGGCTGGTCGCCACGGAGGCCTGCCGCCGGGCGACGAACGGGCGTGATTTCATGTCCTTCGTGCAGCGCGAGACCGGCCTCGCGCTCGAGGTGATCGAGCCCGAGGAGGAGGCGCGCCTCGCGGTGATAAGCTGCGCGCCACTCGTCAGCATGAAAACCGAGCAGCTGCTCGTCGTCGATATCGGCGGCGGCTCCACGGAGCTTGTGTGGATCGACCTGACGAGGGTGCCGCGCCTCGACCGCCCCAAGGCGATCATGCGCCTGCATGCGGGCTTCAGGCCCGATGACGCCTCGCCTTTCCCGGCCGCGCGGGTGGTCGACTGGATTTCCGTGCCGCTAGGGGTGGCAACGCTGCGCGAGCAGTTTGACGACGTGAAGAACGACGCGGCGCGCTTTGCCCTGATGAGCTGGTTCTTCGAGGAGAACCTTGCCGATTTCACCCCCTACGCCCAGGAGCAGGACAAGGAGAACTTCCAGATCATCGGCACGAGCGGCACCGTGACGACCGTTGCGGCGAGCCATCTGGGCCTGCGCCGCTATGACCGCAGCCGGGTGGACGGGCTGCGCATGACCTCCGAGCAGATCCACAAGGTGATCCGCGACTACCTGACGCTCGGGCCGGAGGGGCGGCGGGCCGATCCGCGGATCGGGCGCGACCGGCAGGCGCTGATCATGTCGGGGGCCGCGATCCTGCAGGCACTGCTGCGGGTCTGGCCCACCGACAGGCTGTCGGTGGCGGACAGGGGATTGCGCGAGGGCCTGCTCTACGCGCAGATGTCGGCGGACGGGGTGCTCGAGGACGGACCGTTCTGAAGCGGCCCATTAACCGTCCGCGCGGGCGGCCGGGGGTTGCGCAAGTGGCATGAGGGGCCGATATACGCCAATCCATTCAAACGGGGCCTTGCAGCCCGGAGGGTCAGGGCATGACGACGAAGAAGACCAGCGGGCGCGGGCAGCGCGATCTCACGGTAAAGGTGAAGACCGCGCGCGGGCGCAAGCTCAGCTCGACGCTCTGGCTGCAGCGCCAGCTCAACGACCCTTACGTGCGCCGCGCCCAGACCGAGGGCTATCGGGGGCGGGCGGCCTACAAGATCCTCGAGCTCGACGACCGCTACAGGTTCCTCGTGCCCGGCGCGCGCATCGTCGATCTGGGCGCGGCGCCCGGTGGCTGGTCGCAAGTCGCGGTCAAGCGCGCGAACACGCTCGGCGAGAAGGCCGGCAAGCGTCAGGGCAGCATTCTCGGGGTCGATCTGCAGGAGATCGAGCCGCTTGCCGGCGCCGAGTTCCACGTGCTCGACTTCATGGCCGACGACGCCGATGAGCAGGTCAAGCAATGGCTCGGCGGAGAGGCCGACGTGGTCATGTCCGACATGGCGGCCTCCTCCTCGGGGCACAAGCAGACCGATCACCTCAGGATCATCGCCCTGTGCGAGGCGGCGGCCTATTTCGCCTTCGATGTGCTCGCACCGGGCGGCACCTTCGTGGCCAAGGTTCTCGCCGGGGGGGCGGAGGGCGATCTGCAGAAACTGCTCAAGCAGCGGTTCACCAAGGTCGCCAACGTGAAGCCTCCGGCCAGCCGCAAGGACAGCTCCGAGAAATTCGTCGTCGCGACAGGTTTTCGTGGCCGCGACACCGAGGAGGACTGACGGCGCCTAACGCGCGATCACCAGATCCGCCTTCAGACCGCCCAGCTCGGGGCTGCTGGCGAGCCTGAGCGTGCCGCCGTGCTGGCGCGCGATGTCCATCGCGATCGACAGGCCGAGCCCCACCCCGCCGCCGCGATTTTGATTGCGCGCGGTGTCGAGCCTGGAGAAGGGTTTGAGCGCATCGTCGCGCAGCTCCGGCGCGATGCCGGGACCGTCATCCTCGACGCTGAACACTGCCGCGCGCTCGCCCGTGGTGCAAGAGATGCGCGCCCTGCTGCCATGGCGCACCGCGTTGCCGATCAGGTTGTCGAGCGCCCTCGTGATGGCCAGGGGGCGCAGGTGCAGCAGCCCTTCGCACTGGACCGGCCCGGCATCGACCACGTGCCCGGCCCGGCGGGCCTTCTCGACGAGTTCGGCGATGAGCGCTTCGGGCTCGATCTGCGCCGGGTCGTCGAGCGCGTCGCCCGCCGCGAAATCGAGGAAGCTGGCAAGCATCTTCTCCATTTCCTCGACATCGCCCAAGAGCGCCTCCGCCTCGTCCTCCGGCTCCAGCATCGCAAGGCCGAGCCTCATCCGCGTGAGCGGCGTGCGCAGATCGTGGCTCACCCCCGACAGCATCAAGGTGCGCTGTTCGATCTGCCGTTCGATCCGGTTGCGCATGTCGAGAAAGGCGCTGCCGGCCGCGCGCACCTCGCTCGCCCCGGCCGGGCGGTAGGGCAGGGTCCGCCCCTTGCCGAAGGCCGAGGCGGCATGGGCGAGGCGGGCGATCGGGCGCAGCTGGTTCTTCAGGAAAAGATAGGCGATCACCGTCATCAGCAGGCTGACGGCGACCATCAGCACCAGCAGCTGATGCGGGTTGGAGGCGGTGACGCGGCTGCGCGGCATGCTGAAGCCCAGCAGCCCCGCGCGCGTGCGGACGGTCGCCTCGACCTGTTTCTCGTCGGAGGCCAGGTCGATCCCGGTCAGCCCCGGCAGTCCGGCGCGCAGCGTGGCGATCATCGCCCGGCCCGACAGATCGTAGACCCGCCGCCGGTCGCCCCGGATGACCCGCGGCGCCGGCAGCGTCAGCCCGATATTGAGATCGCGCGCCAGCGCCTCGACCTGTGACAATCCGCGTTCAGGGCCGGGGGCCTGCTCGATCACGGTGATGATATGGCCGAGTTCGCGGACCACGTTCCGGGTCATCTGCTCCGTGACGCCCTCGAAATGGCGTTGCAGGAACACCACCGATACGGTCAGTTGGATCGTGATGACGGGCAGCAGCAGGATCAATGCTGCCCTTCCATAGAGCGTGCGCGGCATGTAGCGCTTGAGCCATTGGAATGTCATGGCGCGACGATAGGCGCCTGTGACCGGGGGAGGAAGAGCGATGTCGAACGCGGTCGATCTGGGCGGAGGCGTGCGATGCCTCCTGGCGCCCAACCCCTCGCCGATGACCGGTCCCGGCACGAACAGCTACCTCGTGGGGCCGGCGGATGGCGGCGCGGGACGGCTGGCCGTGATCGACCCAGGGCCCGACATCCCGGCCCATCTGGATGCACTGCGCGCGGCCATCGGCGAGCGGGGGGTGAGCCATATCCTCGTCACCCATGCCCATCTCGACCATGCGCCGCTCGCGGCCGCGCTCTCGGCGGTGAGCGGCGCGCCGGTCCTGGCCTATGGCGATGCGGGGGCGGGGCGCTCGGCGATGATGCGGCGCCTTTCGGCGGGCGGGCTCGCCGGCGGCGGGGAGGGGGTCGATCATGCCTTCGTTCCCGACCGGGTCCTGTCGGATGGCGAGCTCGTGCGCGGCGAGGGCTGGCAGCTCGAGGCAATCTGGACGCCGGGCCATTTCGGCAATCATATGTGCTTCGCGCTGGGCGAGACGATCTTCAGTGGCGATCTGGTGATGGGTTGGGCAAGCTCGCTCGTCTCGCCGCCCGATGGTGACCTGGGCCGCTTCATGACCTCCTGTGCCCGGCTCGCGGCACGCGGGGCCGCCCGGCTCCTTCCGGGGCACGGTGATCCCGTGGAGGACCCGGTGGCAAGGATCGAATGGCTGCTTGCGCATCGACGCGCACGCGAGGCGCAGATCATGCAGGCGCTTGCCGAGGGGCCCGCGACGGCTGCCGAGCTGACGGCCGTGATCTACGTGGAGACCCCGCCCGCCCTGCATCCCGCCGCCGCGCGCAACGTCTTCGCCCATCTTCTCGACCTGCACGAACGCGGCGCCGTCACCGCGGACCCGGAACCGGCCCAGAACGCTATTTTCACGGTGGCCTGATTTTTCTCAGAGAACCCTATGGACGCCGCTCGGCACCCTTGTTATATCGCCCCCGTGTTCCGGCGTAGCTCAGCGGTAGAGCAGTTGACTGTTAATCAATTGGTCGTAGGTTCGATCCCTACCGCCGGAGCCAAACAACCACTTGGTTGTAAAATAAAATGGCGATCCTCCCGGATCTCTTTTTTCGTTTTTGCAACGATTTTGCAACGCTCCTGTGGTCAACGATCCGTTAAGGGTGTCGGTGGCTGCCTAATAGGACGTGTATGCCCTAAGTCGTTGAGGATGAGCGTCGAATCAGATCGCTGATATTAATCCGATAGTTTCGAGAACCTACAGCCTTCCGCCGGTTGAGGATTGCTCGGGCTTGCCTGAAGCTCCGCGCTTTAAGGACAACGAGTGGAAGCCTCTGCCTGAATGGTTCCTTGCAGGCATCGAGTTCGCATCGCGCTGCACGGCTGTCCCTGTGGACGGCCCTTATACCTATTAAGTAGCGGCCATCCACATTAGCGGCGAGCGTGCGATTGCGACCGATAGAAAGCCGCTCGTCGAGTTCGACCTTGGCGGCACGGTCCCCTGCGACTTGCCCCTGACGGTTAAAGAAGTGCGTGTGCTTCGGGCCTTCGGTGCGTCGCCCTCCCATGCCAGCACACCTCGTGAAAAAGACAGCAGACAGCACTTTCTCTGGGTAACGGCGCGTCGCTCGCCTTCAAGCCGGCCGGCCACACTGCGCCTCCGGCGGTCAGGTCGCTGGTCGCGAAGTTCAACTGGTCTGACATGAATTCAGTCGATGCCCATTGGCGCGGCCAAATCGTCGATCAGTTCTCAGTCAGGCCTGACCGCGACCATACCGATCTGCTGCATGTTTATCCCGACCGGATCGAAAGCCCGGCTTACGGCAGTCAATCGCAGGTGTGCTTACCCATCGCGACGCACTCCCCCGTTTACACGGTGTATGAGCGCTCACGGATCATTCAGGTGATCAAGATTGCGGAACAGGTCAAGTTCGTCGAGCGTCCCGAGGGCACATGTTTCCTGTTCAGCGCCGAGAACATTCGCGGCGTCGTGTCCTCGATGGCGGTGCGCGCGTAACCCGTATCCTCAACGACGGCCTGTTCTTCCACCCGGACGGTTCAAGTGCGATGGACGTACTCATGCAGTTGGCCGAAGGCGCGTCTATATCCGCAGTCGTGATGCAGGCTGATTGCCAATTGACAATTGTGGAGAGACATTTTGTATCGGAGCCTTACAGGTCCGTTTTTACCCGGTGTCCATTCCCCTGAAGGTGTTCATGCCTGAAGGCCGGCTGCATGCGTTTCCAGTCCGGCACGCAGGAAGACGGGCCGAAGCCTTCAGTTTTTCTGGCAGCTATTGGCGAAGATGACCGCCGGAAAGCGGTTGAGGCGAATACCCTGCTTTTTTATCCAGCCTTCCTGTTCACCAAGATCGGTGCGGCACCAGACACCATCCGGGCCCGCGGTGCAGCGGTCGGCCGTCACGCAGGTTTCCGGCTCGATCACCGTCAGTATATCCGAAGACGGGTCCGCAGATGCCCGCAAATTCGCGCGTGTCAGAACCTTCACCTGCACCGGTCCTTCGATGCGCGGGGGTGCCAGCTCGTCTTGCCGCGCGCAGCTCGAGGTATAGCCGAGATAGACACATTCCCGCTTTGCTGCGAGAAGGCGCTCGTTCAGCCGTTCGAAAATCACCGCGTTGCTTGCGATCGTGTCGCCGTTGAGGCGCAACTGGTTGCCTCCGAGGCGCGCAAGCTCCTGCCCATCCATGTCGAGCAGGATGATCTGCCCCTGGTCGATATCCCAGGCTGCGACCGTTGCCAGTTCCCGGCTGCAATTGGCGTTCTGAAGCGGCAGGGGCGCTTGCGTAGAGGGGAGTAACCGAAGGGCGCACCGCTCACCGTCCTGCGTGAAGTTGCCGCTCTGGGAGAGCCAGTCGCCCGCCAGGGCACGGACGAAATCCTCGCGGCTTTGGGCAAGCGCCGAGCCTGGCCAGCCCGCAAGGGAGGCGAGGATCGATACCAGCGCGCATAGTGCCGTGAGTTTCATCCAAGGCGGCGTTGATCCGTCCGCGATAGCGACCATGGTCGTTCCTTCTTTTGTCCTGTTCCGGATGTGCCTGTCGAGATGATCGAACCGCGCGGCATGATCAGTAGGTTGTCATCCGGCGCGTTGTTGCCCTGTGCCTTGGCAGGCATGCAGAGCCGTGCCGCCCTGGACCACGGCCCGGGTTCTGCAGTTTCGCGGTCTGCTGAAAGTCATGGCCGAATATTGCGCTGAACGATGGTGACCGACTCGGCATTGCTGTTCGCGACAAGACCTTCGCTGACGAGATTGTCCCCGGTCTGCATAAGGCGGACCCGCGCGCCGGTGCCGCCAACCTGGACACCTGTGGCGATGTTGTTGTTGCCCTGTTGTATCAGAAATCCCTCAGCGGACGCCCCCGAGACCGTCAGGTCGCTGCGGTTGTGCGATCCGATCTGGGTGATGGCTCCCATGGCCCCCGCTCCCGATATCACGATCGAGGCATCATTGCCGCCGCCGTCCTGAAACAGCAGGGCAACCCCGTTCCCCTGCACCGAGATCATACCGGAATTGGCAAGGTCGATGCCCTGTAGGGACGCATTTTGCGAGAACAGGACCTGGCTGCCCAAACCGTCGATGTCGATGTCGATATCGTTGTTGTCGCCGACCTGATTGAGAACCGGCAAGGCCCCCCGGGTGCGAAGCGGCAGCAGGTTGAGACGTCCGCCCGTCAGATCGCTCAGCGGACCGATCGACGATCCGGCAGCGTCGGATTGATCGATGGTTGCGGTATTGCCAAACCCGTCCTGGATGAGCTTGAGCCGATTGTTCTGGGCGGTCGCGGCCGATGCGGAGACCGCGATGGCAAGGACGATCATCGAACGCAGCATCAGCGAATACCTTCCGTGGCAATTGATTGTCATGAAAATCGGGCGGGCATGGAATTGTTCGCGAAGGCCCATCGCTCCATTGCCCCGCCTCTCTGCGCCAGGCCGATACGGGTCCGTCCTGGTGCGGCGGCGCATCCCTTTGATCCGAAGAAGGTCAGGATGCCATGTCTCGAACGAGAAACGGCCGGGGACGAGTATGCTGCCCCCGGCCTTGAGGATGGTTATGCGGCCTTTCCTTTATACCAAGGAGTGCCGCCGATCCTCAGGAGCCTTGGCGAATGGCCAGCGCGTTGCTGCTGCCCATCTGGTCGAAGTTGATCAGGTTGCTTCCGCCGGACTGCCAAACAGCGATCTCGTTGCTGTTGCCGTTCGTGGAACCTTCGATCTCGTTGCTGCCGCCGTCCTGGACCATGGTGTAGAGGTTGTCGTTGCCATCCACATTGTAGTCCAGGGAGTTCCCGTCACCTTTTTGGTGCAGGGTCGCGCCGCCGCCACCGATGCGCAGGTTGCCGGCATAGTTGAGGTGCATCGCGCGGTTCAGGGTCGAGGATTCGGTGAGCGCCATCGCGGCACCGTTTTTGCCGTTCCCGAAGCCGTCGAGGCTGACGGACATCTCGTTGGAGTTGCCGAGCTGCTCGAACAGGATCGAGCTCGAGCCGCTACCGGTAGAGGCGAGCGCGGCACGGTTCATATCGCCAACCTGACGCACGCCGAAGGTGTTTTCATCGCTGGTGATGGCGCCGAGGGCGACGGTATTGGTGGCGCCGCCCTGCTTGATGCCGAGCTGGTTCTCGCGGCCGGTGACCATGATCGTGCCGACCGTGTTGCCGTTGCCGGATTGGTTCAGGCCGATCCGGTTCCTGTCACCGTTCTGCATCATCGTGGCGCTGTTGCCGTCGCCGATCTGGCGGAACGAGGTCAGCTGGTCATTGGCATGGCGGGCACCGCCGCCGATGCCGGTGCCGCCGCGATTGTCGTCGCCCGTCACCGACAGGGTCATGGTGTTGTCGGTGCCCTGCTGGGCCCAGTCGAAGACCCAGTTGTTGTTGCCTGTCATGCTGATGTTCGACGTGTTCGTGTCGCCGACCTGGCGAGCGCTCTGGATATAGTTGGCATTGCCGGTCTGGGTGATCACCATTCCGTTTCCGGCACCGTTCTGGGTGATGCCGTTGCGCTGGTTGGTCGTGCCGTCGAAACCGATGCGGTTGAAGTTCGTAAAGTTGGTCGTATAGGCGATATCGGTGCGCGTCTGGGTGACAGCCAGTGAGTTCGCGGTGCCGCCCGCGGCATTGCGCTGATAGATATCATCGATGAGGTTAGCGCGGTTTTCGGCAGTGCCGCTCGCCCCGCTTTGGGTGACGGTCGCGGTGTTGTTGCCGAACTGGTAAAGGCTGAAGATGTCGTTGCCGCTGGAAAGCTGCGAGACGGTGGCCGAGTTCGTGCCGTCAAGTTGGTCGACACCGAGTCCGCGACCGTTGTGCTGAATGCCGCGCGAGCCATCGGTGCGCGAGCCAAAGGTGTTGCCGTCGCCGCTCTGGATCAGTTTCAGGGTGCTGTTCGCGCCTTGGGTGATGCGGTGCCGCTGGGTCGCGGCGGCGGTGCCATTGGCAGTGGCGGTGCGCGAGCCGGCCGTGTTGCCGGTGCCGGTCTGCTCGATGTCGGCAACCGCGTTTCCGGCCTGGTCGATCACGATCTCGTTCGCCTGAACGTTGCCTGCCATCACCGCGATCACGGCCGCACTGGCCAGAAGTGTCTTCGAATTCATAATTTGTATCCCAACAATGCGAACACCATATTCTCGTCCGCTTTTTCAATCTCCCCGCGAATGAACGCGAGGCCCTTAAACCCAATCGATGAAACCTCGGAGCATGTCTGCCATATCCACAACCGGGCTGCCGTCTGTTCCTCCCTGCGCCGACGGTGGCGAAACGTCTGATCCCGACCTCACGAAAGTGAGATCAAGGGCACTATAGAAATTTTTTTTTGGGGAGTTCCAGAAAAAGTCATGGCCTAGACGGCTTAAAGACACAGGCATGACATGGTTTTGCCATCATTTGATGCAATAATACAACTGCTTCACAGCGTTTTCCTTTAGAGGAAACCTTTTGAGCATGTAAATTTTTCTGATCGCGCGATGTTGCGCGGTCATGGTTAATTAACCTTGATGTCTTGGATCGTATGCCAGCCGGGAACGATTCACTCGGGCGGGCGATCGAGAAGTGCCACGGCAGTGGAGATCGATTCACCCCCTTGCGGGCGGGAGCCGAGTGCAGGCTCGTCGGCGCTTGGGGCGGGTGGCGTCTCGTTCGCGGGGGAGGCGGGCGTCGGCATCTGCTGCGGCTGCGCGGCGCGCGGTGTTCCTGCGGGAAGTGGCCGGGTGACCTGAGTGACCTTTGCGGTTCGGCTGGGCGCCGGAGGCCGTGCAGCCGTCTGCACGACCGATGTCGGGTTCGCCGTGCTCACCCCGACCCTCGGCGCGGGCTCCAGCTGCATTCCGTTCCGATAGGCGGCGACGAGAGCGCGGCCTCCGGCGGGATCCGCGAAGTCCCATATCCCGATCTCGCTGCCTTCGAGGATCATCGCGATCACGGCTGCGTCGATGGCTTGGCGCACCGCGATATATCGTGGCTCGTTGATGCTGACGCCTGCTTCAGCCTCGAGAAGCTCCTCGAGGTTGATGAAACGGAACACGTTTCCCTGGGTCCGGATCGATGCGACCGCTTTCGAAGCGGTCACCGTGTTGAGCACCTCTCCCGTCTTGGCGGAGATCGCCCGCAGTGACACCGTGACGGTGTCGTGCTGGTATTTCTGATCCGCGCCGATCCCCAGAAGCCGCGCGCCGATACCGCCCGTTACGGTGTTGGTATCGTATCCGACGATCGCGCCTTCCATGATGATGGAGGCAGACAGAAGGGGGGGAAGCACGCTTGCTTCGACAGATTGTTCGCTGCGGTAGATGCGTCTCATCTCCGTCAGGATCTGGCGCTCCTGCAGCAGAATATCGAGCTCGGCGCGTTCCAGAACCGTGAACCATGTCCGTCCGCCCGCCTGCTGAAGGGCACGCATCAGCATGGGCGCGCCGCCTTGCGTGACGGCACGGCTGAGGGTCTGGCCGTTATCCTGTTCCTTGTATTGTCCCGTCAGGTCTTCGTTGGAGTAGACCGCAACGGGAATACGCGCCCTTGGAGGGGGCAGGGACTGCAACGCGAGGCTGACGCGGGTCGGGGTCGCCGTCGTCGGGGCAATCGGGCTTTCGGGGAGGATGGTGGTGCATCCGGCAATCGCGAAGGCCAGAACGGTATAGCGAAGATGACCGGAAAGGATCTTGGGAAATCGCATTTTCAGTTGATAACCAGTTGCGGCACGACGATTTCGGTCTGCGTGTTTGCTGCGAAGTCGTTGATCACCAGGCGGATCGCCTCGGAGGTGCGTTCGAAGCTGACTTCGGTATCCCCGAAGGTGACGGTTCCGGCGTTTTGCTGGTTCTCGCCGAAGATCGCCTCCGTGACCTGCGCGGAGAGTGCCGAGAAAAGGCGCCCCTGAAGCTGGTTGAGAAAGAGCTCTGCCCTGGCATCGGTCGGCTCTTCATCGGCCTCGACGACGGTCGGCTCATCATCGGTCTCGACCACCACGTCGCGCGCGGTTGCGTTGCGCTGTGCGTTGGCGATGGCCAGAAGATGCCCCGAGTTGAGCCCGCTTCCTCCGAATGACGGGTTCGTCGGCGTATAGACAAGATCGCCAGACGCTCCGGGAGTGGCGATAAAAACGCCGAGTGCGGCTGCACCCAAAATTGCGATACTGCGCATAAGTGTCGCCCTTCCAAAGAGTAAGCGTCGAAGCACGTTCTGAAACAATACCCGGGAAGCGTTACCAGATCGGTGGAATATGGCAAGTTTGCCAAGGCTACCGAGCATGCAAGTGTTGCACAATGCAAACTCGGAGCGCCGGATGCGGCAGGGGCCTGTCCTGATATCCTGCTCTTCCTCCAGTTCGGGGTAGAGGCCGCTCAACTCAGGAGACGGACATGAAGCGATCGCGTTTCACGGAAGAGCGGATCATCGGAATGCTGGAGCAGGAGGCCTGGCTATCGACGGCCGAGATGGGCCGCAAGCACGGCGTCAGCCAAGCCACCTTCCACAGATACAAAGCGCGCTTTGGCGGGCTGGACGTGTCGGACGCGCGTCGCGCCTGCGGGCGCTCGAAAACGAGAACGTCAAGCTCGGGAAGCTGCGGGCCGAGCAGATGTTCGACGACGCTATCCTGCGGGATGTCGCGGCAAAGAAAGTGGGAGCGCCCGGTGTCAGGCGGGAGACGGTGGCTCCTGCCTGCATCGCACGGGGTGAGACAGCGCCGGGCGTGTCAGGCACTGGCGATGGATGGATCGATCGAGCATGCGCTACTGCAGCGTTCGGCGCGGCTGTCAATCGGGCAGCATCGCTTTGGCTGTCTTGAGGCCCGCAAGTCGGCTTGCAACAGCCTGGTGAGGGTCTGGAGCTGATCAAGACCTCCGAGGCAACATAGCACACTGGGCTGCGTGCCATCGACGGGTTGGATGTCGTGACGTTCCGAGCCAAGGCAGGCCCGGAGGCGTCATCGGGCCGAAAAGCGTGACCCTCCGCATCCGAGCAGTCGGCGCATGCGTGGTTCCGGGTGCAGAAGGCCCAGCGGGGGTGCCGCGAGAAACCCCGCACTACGGGAGGGACGCGGATCGTCTGACATTGCTCAGGACGACCCGGTCAGCGGGCAGCGGGGGAAGCTCCTTCGGATCGAGCGCCGTATTCTGCTCCGGCACATCATAGTCGAGCGACGTGGCGAGATAGCCGCAGAACGCCTCCATCTGGCTGATCGCGATCCACTCGCCGGGACAGCGGTGGTTCGTCCCGTGGCGGCCGCCCCCTTGCGGAATGAACGTGTAGGGATCGCCGTGCCAGTCCTGAAACCGTTCGGGCCGGAAGTCATGCGGCGCCGTCCACGAGCGCGGATCGGTGTTGGTGCCGTGAAGGTCGAGCAAGACCCTGCGGCCTTCCTCGAACCGATAGCCCCGCCATGAGAAACCCTGGTGCACCCGCGCGGCCACGGCCGGGAAGAACGGGTAGAACCGGCGGACCTCCTGCACGAAGGGCTCCAGCACCCTGTCATCCTCTTTCAGTTTTCGCGCCCAGTCGGGGTATCGGTGCATGGCATGCGCGGCCTGGACGATGAACACCGACACCGCGACCGTCGGGCGCAAGACGTTCAGCAGTTCCACGGCGGCGATCTGCGGGCTCAGCATCTCGCCATCGGGATCGCGCCAGGTCGCGATGACGTGTAAGGCGCATTCCTCGGGCGGTTTCAAATCGCCGCCGCGCACCTGCTCGATGATGCCGGTGGCCCAGCGCTCCGCGAGACGCCGCGATCGCCGTGCGCGCCAATGGCTCCACCCGACCGCCCCGGCATCTTGGAAAAGTGCCGTCAGCTGCGCCGTCCGGATCCTGACATCGGTCTCGGGCAGGGGCACCCCGGCCCATGTGCAAACCGCCCTCGTCAGGATCTCGCGCACCTCGTCGTAGAGAATGACCGCACCGGTGCGCTCCCACTGCCGCGCGTAGACGTCCAGCAAGCCGAGCGATATGCGCCGCAGTTCGGCTATCCGCTCGCTGCCCATGAGCGTCATGAACATCCGCTTGCGGTGACGGTGCGCATGGCCGTCCAGATGTTGAACGCCGCCATCCCCGAGCAATGTCTTGCGGATGCGCGCCGGCATCGCCCCCGCCCGCACGAGCCGATCCTCGCGATAGAAAAGCTCGGCCGCCGAGGCGCCGGTCATGCAGATCGTCCTGTGAAGGAGGATGCGGGTCTCGAACAGGTCGCCGCCAAGGTCCCGGCAGGTGTTCGCGATGAACCCGTAGGGGTCGCGAAGCAAGGCGAGCGTGCTGTCGCCGGCCTTGGCGGGGGGGCTGCCGGATATCGTCTCGGATTGCATGATCTTCCTCTTTCATCGAACCGAGCCGGCTTCCACCGCTGTCGGCGTCCCGCCATCGCCGACTGGCGCGTCGGTCCGGTTCCGGCTTTTCGAGCCAACAGGAGAACAGGCGCGCATGTTCCGGCCTTGATCGCCTCCACCGCGGCCGGGGCTGCGGTCTCGCAGCCCGCCTCCTGTGGGGCCAGGCAGGAACATCCTTCGCCTTCGCCGGTTTTTGGTCATGCCGGCGCATTGTCGGTCAGCAACTGTGAAGGGAGACGGACATGCCTGCGAAATCGGGAGCCCAGCAAAAGGCGGCGGGTGCGGCGCTGTCGGCCAAGCGCGGCGATACCAAGGTCGGGGACCTCCAGGGGCCGGCAAAGGACATGTACGATTCGATGTCCGAGCAGGAGCTTGAGGAGATGGCCGGGACCAGCCGCAAGGACAAGCCCGAGCACGACAGCAACTGAGACCAGGCGAGCCTTGCGCGCGCGGCTGGTCATCGGTGGGCCCCATCAGCCCCGCCCCGACGGTCCTCACCGCCTTGACCGGCGCGCCGTCACGGTGTGCCGGGCGGCGCCTGCGCCAGCGTCTTTCGAAGGTGAAGCCCCGGCGCTGGCCGGCGCACTTGCGCCTGTGGGTGCAAGGCGGCAGGGGCCCCAGGCATCGCGGCAAGGCAAACCGGCGGCGCTTCGGAACCTTTCCGAAACTGGCCGGTTCAAAAAGTACGAAGCGGAGCGCAGCGCGGTCCGCAACGCTGTGAAAGGAACGAGTAAATGGCTATTTTCTCTAAAGACATCAAAACGATGGACGACCTCTACCTGCATACCCTGCGCGATATCTACTACGCGGAGCAGCAGATCGAGAAGGCCCTGCCCAAGATGATCGACAAGGCCCGCAACCCGCAGCTCAGGGACGCATTCAGCAGCCACCTCGACGAGACGCGCCAGCATGTGCAGCGCCTCGAGCAGGTGTTCCAGGTGCTCGGTGAAAAGGCCAAGAGCGCGACGTGCCCGGCCATCGACGGCATCATCAAGGAGTCCGAGGATATCGCGGGAGACATCGAGGATGACAAGGTCCTCGACGCGGCCCTCGCCGCGGCGGCCCAGGCCGTCGAGCATTACGAGATGACCCGCTACGGCACCCTGATCGCGTGGTCCAAGGAGCTTGGCCGCAATGAGTGCGCCGAACTGCTGTCGCAGAATCTCGCGGATGAGAAATCCGCCGACCAGAAACTCACCCAGCTTGCGGAAAGCCGGTTGAACCAGGCCGCCTGAGGCTATTCGGGGGATCCCGGAGCCGTTCCGGGGTCCCCCGTCCGGGTTTTGCGCCGCCTTACTCGGGCTTCGCACCCGCGCGATGAACCCGCGCCAGGATGCTCTGCGGCACGACACCGGCCAGCATCGTCAGGATCTTGCTGGTGACACCCGGGACCACGCCGCGCTCGCCGCGCATCATGGCGTCATAGCCCGCCCGGGCGACCTCGACCGGATCGTCTTTTTGACTCTCGGCGATCGGCGCATCCGCCAGATCGTTTTCGGGCCGGTCGAAGACCTCCGTCTCCGTGGGACCGGGCATCAGGCAAGTCAGCGTCACCGGCCCGTCCTTCCACTCGTCCTGAAGCGCATAGCAGAAGCTGTCGAGATAGGCTTTCGTCGCGTTGTAGACCGCATCGTAAGGCCCCGGCACGAACCCGCCGATGGACCCGGTGACGAGGATCCGTCCAGACCCGCGGGCATGCATCTTGCGGCCGACCCTGTGCAGGAGCGATGTCGTCTGCAGGAGGTTCAGGTCGATGCGCCGCTTGATGGCCGCCCAGTCCTGATCGTGAAACGCCTCGCCGAGCGCGCGTCCTGCATTTGCGAAGAACAGGTCGATCTCGCGGTCCGCGATGGCCTGCCAGAAGCTGTCGACACCATGGCGGGTGGCCAGATCGACCACCATCGGCTCGACCTCCGCCCCGAGCCGTCTCAGCTTGTCGGCGGCCTCGTGGATCTTCTCCTCGTCGGCGCAGATGATCAGGCTGTATCCGTCCTCGGCCGCGAAACGGGCGAGCTGATACCCCAGGCCGGTCGAGGCGCCGGTCACGACGGCAATCTTGTCAGTCATTGCGGTGGCCCTCCGGTTCGGCGAGGTTGCGGTGCATCGAGGCCAGCACGCTGTCGGGCACCACGCCCGAGAGTGCCGCCTGCACCTTGTTCATGAAGCCCGTGGTCACCCCGGACGAGCCCTTGAGCATCGCGCGATAGCCCGCCCTGGCGACCTTGGCCGGGTCATCCTTGTCCTTCTGGCCGACCGGCGTGTCCTCCATGTCGGCGCGGACGAAGAACTCGGTATCGGTGGGGCCGGGCATCAGGCAGGTGACGGTGACGCCGCTGTCCTTCAGCTCGTCCCGGATGCCCCAGGACAGGGTATCCAGATAGGCTTTCGTCGCGTTGTAGACCGCCTGGAAACTGCCGGGGATGAGGCCAGCGATGGAGCCGACGATGAGGATGCGGCCCGTCTTTCGGGCGCGCATCAGGGGGATCATGCGGTGCAGCAGCGAGGTCGTGCCGGTCACGTTGACGTGGATCACGTCCTCGATCCTGTCCCAGTCCTGCTCGAGGAAGGCGTCGCCCAACCCGCGCCCGGCATTGGCCAGCAGGTAATCCACCTCCCGGTTCCGCACCGCGTTCCAGAGCGTATCGAGCCCCTGTTCGGTGCCCAGGTCCGCCTCCACGACATCGACCGTCACGCCGCTTTGCCGCAGGCTCTCGGCGGCGCTGTGGATCTGCGGCTCGTCGGCGCAGATGATGAGGTCGCAGCCGTCTTGCGCCGCGCATCGGGCCAGCTCCAGCCCGATGCCCGTCGAGGCGCCGGTGACGACGGCGAGCTTGCGCATCTGCGCCATCAGATCGTCTCCGTGCCGGGCTTCAGAACGACCTTGGTCCATTCGTTCTGGTTGAAGCGGAAGCTTTCATAGCCGCGCGCGGCTTCTTCGAGCGGCAACCGGTGCGAGATCATGAAAGTGGTGTCCAGCTCGCCCTCGCCGATCCGCCGCAAAAGGTCCTTCGTGTATCGCTGCACATGGGTCTGCCCGGTGCGGACCTGCAGGCCCTTCTCCATCAGGGCGCCCAGCGGAAACTTGTCGAGGAACCCGCCATAGACGCCCGGGATCGACAGCCGGCCGCCCTTGCGCACCGCCATGATCGCCTCGCGCAGGGCATGCGCGCTGTCGGCACCCACGCCCACGGTCTGCTTGATATTGTCGAGGATGGTGTCGGGCGCCATGCCATGTGCCTCCATCCCGACCGCGTCGATCACGGCATCGGGACCCATTCCGCCCGACATCTCCATCAGCGCCTCCAGCACGTTGGTCTGCTTGAAGTCGATCACCTCGGCGCCCATCTTGCGCGCCAGCGCAAGGCGGCCGGGATATTCGTCGATGGCGATCACCTTGCCCGCGCCCATCACGAAGGCCGACTGCACCGCGAACAGCCCCACCGGACCGCAGCCCCAGACGGCGACCGTGTCGCCCGGCTTGATGTCGCAGTTCTCGGCCGCCATCCAGCCGGTCGGCAGGATGTCCGACAGAAAGAGGACCTCGTCATCGTCCATCCCGTCCGGGATCACGATCGGGCCGACATCGCTGAACGGCACGCGGACATATTCCGCCTGGCCGCCCGGATAGCCCCCGGTCAGGTGCGAGTAGCCGAAGAGGGCCGACATCGCGTGGCCGTAGAGCTTCTCGCTGATATCCTGCTTGTCGGCGGGGTTGGAGTTGTCGCAGGCCGAGTAGAGGCTCTGCTCGCAGAAGAAGCACTTGCCGCAGGAGATGGTGAAGGGCACCACCACCCGCTGGCCTTTCTTCAACGTGCTCTTGGGGCCTGTCTCGACCACCTCGCCCATGAATTCGTGGCCGAGGATGTCGCCGGCCAGAACGCCGGGGATCACCCCGTCATAGAGGTGCAGGTCGGAGCCGCAGATGGCGGTGGACGTGACCTTGATGATCGCGTCGCGGGGATTGACGATTTCGGGGTCGGGCATTGTCTCGACGCGGACGTCGTGTTTGCCTTGCCAGGTCAGGGCGCGCATGAACTGTCTCCTCAGGCGGTTTTGCGGTTGGCATTGGTGGCGATTTCGCCGGTTTCCATCAGCATCTTCAGGCGTCGCAGCTCGCGCCGCCCCTGTATAGCGGGCTCGGCCTGGAAGGCCTTGGCAACCCAGCGACCCAGCTCTCCGGCAGGGGGCACATAGGCGATGATCGCCTCGACCTCGGTGCCGCGATCGGCCGGGGCATCGCGAAAGGTGACCTTGCCCTCGGTGTCGATGTCGCTGCCCTCGATCGAGCGCCAGGAAATCATCTCGCCCTCCACGTCCTGCACGATCCGAGTGCGCACCGTGACCTCGCGGTCGAGGGGCGCGCGGATGGTCCATTCGGTGACGTCGCCGACCTCGCGAACGTCATGGAGGTTTTCCATGAACTGCGGGAGGTTCTGGAAGCTGCGCCAGAAACGGTAGAGTTCCGCCCTGGGCTTGTTGATCGTCACCGTGCGCCCGGTAACGGCGTAGTTGCCATAGCGGCTTTGGCGCGATGTGCGTCCCGGCGCGTCGTCCGGCGGACGGTGGCCGACACGGTTGCGGGTGGCCGCCTGGTACCAGGCATAGCCGGCCGCGCCGGCCAGCACGCCCAGTCCCAGCACGACGGCGGTCGTGCCCCGGTCCGGCCTATAGGACCCCTCGTCGTAGCGACGAGGCGCGCCGTAAGGGCTGGGCAGAAAGCGAGGATCATCATTGTCAGAATACATCAGAGCTCCTTCCTGGAAGCTCGGCCGGCCGTAGAGGGGACCACGGCTGCCGCGCACCGATCTTGTCGAGGCCGCCGCGGCGTGGTCCGTCCCGTTCGATGCGGACCCTGCCGGGGCAGGCCATGTGACAGCAGAACGGACGCTACGTGAGAATGTTCCGACAGTCCGCGCGCGCCGGTGGATTTCAGCTTGGGGAAAGGGGCGCCGGCGGCGGGCTTCAGCGATGGGGACCCGAACTGCGAGACCTGTCTTTTAAGTGCGTTCCGGATGTGCTTGAGTGCCTTCGGGCCTTCGCGGCCGAACGGGAGGCTCCCTTGGAAAATTCGGAAACGTTGCCCCCGGAGGCGACGAGGGACAACACCCCGGTCTGCGCGATCGGGGCGTCGGCGGGTGGGGTGAAGGCGCTTCGCTCCCTGTTCCGGCAGTTGCCCGACGATCTCGGGCTTGCCTATGTCGTGATCGTGCACCTGTCGCCCGAGCATCCCAGCCTGCTCGCCGAGATCCTCTCGGGTTGCACCCGGATGCCGGTCCACCAGGTCGAGGACACGCCCGAACTGCACCCCGACTGCGTCTACGTGATTCCGCCCGACAAGGAGCTGGTGATCGACGGCAACAACATCCACGCCCGCGACTTCACCGAAGCGCGCGGCCGCCGTGCGCCGGTCGATCTGTTTTTCCGCTCCGTCGCCTCGGCGCGCGGCGATGGCATGGCGATCGTGCTGAGCGGCGCCGGCGCGGACGGCTCGATCGGCGTGCGCGCGATAGCGGAGGCCGGCGGCGTGGTCTTCGCGCAGGACCCCGCGGAGGCGGAATTCGGCGCCATGCCGCAGAACGCGATCGCCACCGGCGTCGTCAATTTCGTCGCCTCCATCTCCCCGCTGGTCGAGCGGATGGTCGAAGTGGCGAAGAGCAAGGAAGCCGTGCGCTCGCTGGATGCCGACAGTTCGGCCAATGACCTGCGCCGGATCGTGGCCTTTCTGCGTGCGCGGACCGGGCACGACTTCTCCAGCTACAAGCGTGCGACGGTGATGCGCCGCGTCCTGCGCCGGATGCAGGTCCAGCGGATCACGACCCTGGCGGCCTATGGCGAATTCGTGCGCTCGGCGCCCGAGGAGGCGCAGGAGCTCTTCGGCGATTTGTTGATCTCCGTGACCCAGTTCTTTCGCGACGAGGCGCATTTCGACGCCCTGAAGGACCGTGTCATCGTGCCGCTCTTGCAAGATGCCTCGAACAGGTCCGAGGATATCCGCATCTGGTCGGTCGGATGCGCGACCGGCGAGGAGGCCTACAGCCTGGCGATCACGATCCTCGAGGAGACCGACCGGCTCAGGCTGAACGTCCCGTTCCAGATATTCGCCAGCGACCTCGACGAAGGCGCGCTCGGCACGGCACGCGAGGGGCGTTACCCCAAGTCCATCGCCGCCGACGTGTCCCAGCAGCGGCTGAGCCGGTTCTTCGTCGACGAGGGCACGCATTTCCGCATCCGCAAGGAGGTGCGCGACGTCGTGCTCTTCGCCTCCCACAGCGTGCTGAAGGACCCGCCGTTCATGCGGCTCGACCTGATCACCTGTCGCAACCTGATGATCTATCTCGAACGCATGCTCCAGTCGCAGTTGCTGAACCTGATGCATTACGCGTTGAACCCGAACGGCTACCTGTTTCTCGGCTCGGCGGAGACCGCCGATGCCACTTCGGAATTCTTCACGCCACTCGACCGCGATGCCCGGATATATCGCGCCAAGCCCACGGGGCGGCGGAACATGCCCGCCCTGCCGCATGTCTCGGCCGAGGATCTGAGCCGCTCGCGACGAAAACAGATCGAGGCACGCCGCAGCCGCCATGACGTACCGATCGCCTTGCACGCCGAGGCCCTGGAAAGCGCTGCGCCGCCGAGCGTCTTGGTCGATGAAAGCGCCCAGATCTTGCATCTGTCGCCCAATGCCGGCCGCTACATCCTGCATTCGTCGGGCACGTTTTCGGGCAGGCTGACGGATGTCGTGCGCCCCGAACTGCGCCTCGATCTCAAGATCGCGATCGACCGCGCCGCCGAGGGGCTGCCGTCGCTGACCCATCCCGTGCAGGTCGACTTCACCGGCGAGGCACGCCGTGTCGCGATGCAGATATCGCCCGTGCCGGTCGGCGACAACGCCACCAGGCGCGCGCTGGTGCTGTTTCTCGACGCCGGGCAGGCGCAGGCCGATGGCCCCGAGCAGGAGGAGGCTTTCGGTGGCGACAACACCGAGGAGCGCCGGCTCCATGCCGAGCTCAAGGCCGCGCAGCAGGCGCTGGTGATCAGCCGGGCCGAGCATGAAACCGCCATCGAGGATCTGCGCGCCGCCAACGAGGAGCTGCAATCGACCAACGAGGAATACCGCTCGACCTCCGAAGAGCTGGAGACCTCGAAGGAGGAATTGCAGTCGATGAACGAGGAGCTTCAGACGGTGAACGCCGAGCTGAAGTCCAAGCTCGAGAGTATTTCGACCGCCCATAGCGACTTGCAGAACCTGACCTCGGCCACCGAGATCGGCACGCTGTTCCTGGATGCCAAGCTGCGGATCCGCATTTTCACCCCGCCGACCGCCGACCTGTTCAACATCACCGAAATGGATGTCGGCCGCCCGATCACCGATTTCACCCATCGGCTCAGCCATGACGAGATCGAGGGCGAAGCGCGCCGCGTTCTGCGTGACCTGTCTCCGATCGAGACCGAGCTTCAAAGTCGCGACGGTCGCTGGTTCATGATGCGTATCCGCCCCTACCGGACCGTCGAGGACAGGATCGAGGGGGTGGTGCTGACCTTCGTGGATATCACCCGGCGGCGCGAATCCGAACATCAGTTGGAGAGCAGCCGCCAGGAATACGAGATGCTGTTCAACTCGATCGACGAAGGGTTCAGCATGCTCGAGGTCTGCCTCGGTGAGGGTGATGCCGAGACGGATATACGCTTCATCGAGGTCAACGCCGCATTCGCCCGCCAGACCGGGCTTGCGGATGTCGAAGGCAGGACGACACGCGAACTCGTACCGGATCTCGAGGCGCACTGGTACGAGGTGTGCACGCGGGTCGTCAGGACGAGCGGATCCGAACGCATCGAAGGCCTTGTTGCGCCACTCGGCCGGTTCTACGAATGCTACGTCTTCCCAGTCCCCAACGCGGGCGAAAACCGCATCGGATGCCTCTTCCGCGACATCAGCGAGCGCAAGCGGACCGAGCAGCGGCAGGACATGCTGACCCACGAACTTTCGCACCGGGTCAAGAACACGCTGGCAGTGGTGCAGGCCATCGCCCGCCGCCCGGTCAAACCGGACATGAGCATCGAGGACTTCCGCAAGACCTTCGTCGGGCGGATACGGGCGCTGTCGCATGCCCATGACCAACTGCTCGACACGCGCTGGGAATCGGCCGAGCTCGGCAAGTTGGTCGAGGCGACACTGAAAACCTATGGCGAACCCGGGGATGGCCGTATTCAATGCAGCGGCCCGGACATCCTGCTCTCGCCGCGACAGGCGCTCTGCCTCGCGCTCGTGCTTCATGAGCTTGGAACGAACGCCGCCAAGTACGGCGCCCTGTCGTCGCATGAGGGCCGTTTGTCCGTAACCTGGACGATCGAACGCAAGGAGGGTGTATCGGGGGCGCATATGACCTGGTGCGAACGGGACGGCCCTCCCATCGACCCCGGGGCGGCGCCCGAGAATGGCTTCGGCATGCAATTGCTCAAACAGGCCGCCGCTTTCGAACTCGGGGGCACCGTGGATGTCGTACTCGGCGCCGAAGGTCTGAGGGCTGCTATCGCGTTCCCCCTGGAATGAGGGTCCGCAAGCCTCGCGCGCCGGCAAGCATCGCCGCGCCGCAAATGGCATGGAAACGCCCCGAAGCCACGGGCAGTACCGCCGTATCCGCGCGAACCGGGGGGGTCGCGGGATGGTCCCGCGGCAGGCCCCTGGTCAGGCATTCCGGCAGGCTTAGGTCCGGCAGGAAAGGCGCCTTCGGGCATGCGCGGGAAAGGACGTAACGATGCCGCATGATCATGGCCACGCACATATGGATCCCGCCTCCGGCGACCGGCGTGTCTCGATCGCCATATGGGCCAATGCGCTCCTGACGGTGGCGCAGATCATCGGCGGCATCCTCTCAGGCAGTCTCGCCCTGGTCGCCGACGCTCTGCACAACCTGTCGGACATGGCCTCGCTGGTCATCGCTTTCGTGGCCCGCAAGATCGCCCGGCGCCCCGCGGACGCGCGCATGACCTTCGGCTACGGCCGGATCGAGATCGTGGCCGCGCTGATCAACTACACCACGCTGATCCTCGTTGGCGTCTACCTGGTCTACGAGGGGGCGATGCGGTTGATCGAGCCGACCGGGGTCGCCGGCTGGACGGTGGTGATCATCGGCGCCGTGGCGCTCGCGGTGGACGCGCTGACGGCCTGGCTGACCTGGTCGATGCAGAAGGGGAGCGTGAACATGCGGGCGCTCTTCGTGCACAATCTCAGCGACGCCCTGGCCTCGGTTGCGGTCATCGTCGGCGGCGTGCTCATTCTTCGCTACGACATGCGCTGGGTCGATCCGGCGATCACGATCCTGATCGCGCTCTATATCCTCTACCTTGCCCTGACCGAGATCGGCGGGCCGATCCGCACGCTCATGCTGGGCAGCCCGCCCGACATGGACGCCCGCGCGGTGGTGCGCGCGATGACCGAGGTGAGCGGGGTCGCGGATGTCCACCACGTCCACCTGTGGCAGATGCAGGAGCACGCGGTGGCGCTCGATTGTCACGTCGTGCTGAACGAGGAGGGCTGGAGCCGGATCGAGCCCGTCAAGGCCGAGATCAAGGAGCGCCTGAGGGCGGAATTCGGCATCACCTGGTCGAGCCTCGAGTTCGAGACCATCCATCGCGCGCATCAGGGTGCCGATCTCTTCGGTCACGGGAGCCATGGCGGCCATGAGGATGCGAGGGACGCAGGCCCGTGATGGCAGGGCAGTCTATGCCCGGAGGCGGCTTTGATTGAGAACATCGAGGAGCGGGCATTCGGGGGTATCGGCTCCGCTGCATCGGGCGATCGTGTCCGAAAGCCGGGTTTCGATCGCCTGGAGATCGCGGATCTTGGCGCGCACCACGCCAAGGTGATGCCGGCCGACGCCCTCCACCTCGGCGCAGGTATGGCCGCCGCGATCGACCAGTGACAGGAGCCCGCGGATCTCCTCCATGGTGAAACCCAGCTCCCGCGCCCGCATCACGAAGCTCAGCCGTTCGACATGGGCCCTGCCATAGCGGCGATGACCCGCGGGGCTGCGCGGCGGGTCCGGCATCAAGCCGACATTCTCGTAATACCGAATGGTCTCCAGATTGCAGCCGGTGAGCCGTGCCAGCTCGGAGCGTTTCAGATCGCTCGCGGGGGCGTGATCGTCGGGCACGAGATTTCTCCTTGATCCTGTAGCGGCTACAGACCCTACCTTGTCCCTCATCGAACGACAACGGGGCGGTGCGATGACGACGAGAGCGATCGGGAACGATCGAGAACGAAGGACGGCCCTGGCATTCCCCTATCTCGCCCGCTGCATCCTGACATTCTGAAACGGAGCCATTCCATGAAACTGCCTCTCGCCGCGTTCCTTGCCATCCTGCCCACGACGATCCTCGCGGCCGAGGCCGAGCGCCTGGAAACGGTCGAGATCGCGGGGTTTTCCGGGGGCACGGCCGGGGATGGCACCTACGTCCTCCGCCATGACGACGCCGTCACCGCGCCCGAGGCACTGGGCGCCGCGATCACCGGCACCGGCTACGGTGCGGCGCTCGTTGCCGGAGCCGGGTCATGAGCGCGCGCGAAACGCCCCCCGCCCGGAATGACCGCCTCCTGAAATCCGGCCTGATCGGCACCGCCATCGTGGCGCTGTGCTGCTTCACCCCGGTTCTGGTGATCCTGCTGGGCGCGGTCGGGCTCTCGGCCATGCTCGGCTGGCTCGACATCGTGCTCCTGCCGGCGCTTGCGGTCTTCATCGGCATCACCCTCTACGCGCTTTGGCGGCGCCAACGCACGAGTTGAAGAAGGAGAGCGACATGAAAGATTTCACCACATCCGGGGGCGGCGACTGCGACCTTGCAGTGATCGGGGCCGGATCGGCCGGGTTCTCGGCCGCGATCACTGCCGCCGAGGCCGGCGCGCGGGTCGCCCTGATCGGGGCCGGGACCATCGGCGGCACCTGCGTCAACGTGGGCTGTGTGCCCTCCAAGGCGCTGATCCGCGCGGTGGAAAGCTTGCACCACGCCCGTGCCGCGGGCCGGTTCGACGGCATCGAGGCCGAGGGCCGCGTTACCGACTGGGCTGCGACGGTCGCGCAGAAACAGGCGCTCGTCGAGGAGCTGCGCGCGGCGAAATACGCCGACGTGCTGCCCCGGCATGAAAATATCGTCTATGTCGAAGGGCGCGCCCGGTTCGACCCGAAGGGCCGGCTCACCGTGGACGGCGATATATTTCCGGCGTCGAAGATCATCCTCGCCACAGGATCGCGCCCCCACGTGCCGGCGATTTCCGGCATTGAGAAGGCCGGCGCCCTCGACAGCACCTCGGCGCTGGAACTCACCGCGCTGCCCGCCTCGATGCTGGTTCTCGGCGCGGGCTATATCGGGGTGGAGCTGGCGCAGATCTTCGCCCGCGCGGGCGTCGCGGTGACGCTGGTCAGCCGCCGCGGCGTGTTGCCGGAGGCTGAGCCGGAGATCTCCGAGGCGCTGACGGGCTATCTCGCCGCCGAGGGCATTCGCATGGAGCGGCTCGCCGGCTACGGGAGCGTGGCGCGCGAGGCGGGTGGCCTGTGCCTCACCGGGACCGCGGGCGAAACCTTCACGGCGGAGCGGCTGCTGCTGGCCACGGGGCGGGTGCCGAACAGCGATGGCCTGAATCTCGCCGCCGCGGGGGTCGAGACGGGCGCGCGGGGCGGCATCGTGGTGGACGCGCAGATGCGAACCGCGAACCCGAATGTCTGGGCCGCGGGCGACGTCACCGGGCGCGATCAGTTCGTCTACATGGCGGCCTATGGCGCGAAGATCGCCGCCCGGAACGCGGTGGCGGGCGAGGCGCGCGCCTACGACAATGCCGCGATGCCCTGGGTGGTGTTCTCGGACCCGCAGGTGGCGGGCGCGGGACTGAGCGAGGCGCAGGCCCGCGCCGCCGGGCACGAGGTGGTCACCTCGGTCCTACCGCTCGACGCGGTCCCCCGCGCGCTCGCCGCCCGGGACACGCGCGGGCTGATCAAGCTGGTGGCGGAGGCGGGCAGCAAACGCCTGCTGGGCGCGCAGATCCTCGCCCCCGAGGGCGCAGACAGCATCCAGGCGGCAGCAATGGCGCTGAAGGCCGGACTTACTTACGAAGAGCTGGGCGACACGATCATGCCCTATCTTACCACCGTCGAGGGGTTGAAACTTGCCGCCCAGACCTTCGAGAAGGACGTGGCCGCGCTCAGCTGCTGCGCGGGGTAGCGGCCGCGATCGCCGCACAATACGGGGGAGAAGCCCATGCCGACCCTTGCCGCCTATATCTGCGCAGCCCTCGCCGAGATTGCCGGATGCTTCGCCTTCTGGGCCTGGCTCCGGCTCGACAAGCCGATATGGTGGATTGGGCCGGGCATGGCTTCGCTCGCGCTCTTCGCCTTCCTGCTGACTCTGGCCGACAGCGCGGCCGCCGGACGCGCCTACGCGGCCTATGGCGGCATCTACATCGCGGCCTCGCTGGCCTGGCTCTGGGCAGTCGAGGGGGTGCGGCCGGACCGGTGGGATCTGATCGGCGTCAGCCTTTGCCTACTGGGCGCCTTGATCATCGTGGCCGGCCCCCGGACACCCGTCTGAGATCGAAAACCTCACCACGATCCAAAGGGGCGCCGAAGTGACCGATACGCTCGACCTGATCGTGATCGGCGCCGGGATAACCGCCGCGAAGACATGCGCGCGTGCCGGCCGGATCGTCGCCATCGCCGACGAGCGGCCCCATGGCGGCACCTGCGCGCTCAGGGGGTGCGATCCGAAGAAGTTGCTGCGCGCCGGATCGTCCTCGTCGGTGGCGGCTACATCTCTTCCGAGTTCGCGCATATCGCGGAGCGAGCCGGGTGCCCGCCACCGATCATCTCGCCCTCGCCGCCAGGACCGAGGCCGAGCATGGCGGGGTGAACGTCGCGCCGTGGCTGCAATCGCCAGCGAACGCGCGCATCTACGCCGCCGGTGACGCCGCCGCCTCCCCGGCAAGCCCCTGACCCCGGTCGCGGTATTGGAGGGCAAGATCGCCGCCACAAACATGCTGAAAGGCAAGCGGACCGAGCCGGACTGCACCGGGATGCCGGGCGTGGTGTTCACCATCCCCGAACTGGCGCGGGTCGGCTTGCAGAATGAGGCCCGCGAGAAAGGTGATGTGGAGGTGAGCATCACCGACACCCAGGGCTGGTTCTCGCAGAAACGCATCGGCAAGGGCCATGCGGGCGCGAGAATCATCACCGGCAAAGACGGCCATGGCCCTTGGCCTTCACATGCTCGGGCCGGACCATGCGGACCTGATCGACGTCTTCTCGCTGGCAATCAAGCCGGGACTGACGGCGGCGCAGGTCGGGGCGATGCCGGCGGCCTGCCCGGCGGGGGCTTCGGATCCGGGCTCGCTGGTCTGTCCGGGTCGCGAAAGGCGCGTCATCAGGATTTGTTGAAGGGCAGGGGGCGAGGCAAACCTCGACAGGCCGGATGGAACTGCCTACACAACGGTCATGCGCATCCTGCTCCGCCTTGCCACGCTCTGCCTGTCGCTTGCCCTTCTGGGCGGCGTGCTGATGCATGACCTGGCCGGTGCGAGAATGTCACTGGACATGGCCAGCGCGGCCACGGCGCCGGACGTGGAGCAGGGCGAGCTCTGTCCCGCCTGCTCCGAGGACATGGCCGAGGTTCCCCTGTGCGACATGGATTGCACGGCCCCGGTCCACGTGTCGGGCAAAGCGCAGCAACTCTCGCCCCTGACCTTGCGGACCACGGCCCTGGGACAATCGGGCGATGACAGGTTGGTGGGGCTCGATCCCGGTTCGGACCCCTTTCCCCCGCGAAACAGCGTCCTCGCCTGACCGGCCGCACCTGGGGGTGACGGCCCGGTCCCGCCATGCCTGCCAAAGACCGGCCGGCGCGATCGACGCTACCTGTCACCTTCGGGAACTGTCTCAATGTCTGTCTTCTCTCCGCGAGACCTCTCGCGCCGGCGCTTTCTGGGCCGCGGTCTTGCCGCGTTCTGCGCGCCGCTGATCCTTCCCCGTGCCATCCTCGCCGCTCCTGATACCGCAGTCCGCGCGCTTGCCTTCGATGCCGGCGCGCCGGTCGTCGCCACCCGGGCCGGGCTCTGGCGCCTGCACCCCGAGGGGGCCGAAAAGCTGCCCCTCGCCGAGCCGGTGACGTGTCTTGCCAGCCACCCGCGGCGCGCCGGGGCACTCGTCGCCGCCCTCGCGGGCGGTGGGCTGCGGCGCAGCGCCGACGGAGGCCAGAGCTGGAGCGATGCCGCCGGTCTGCCGGATGCCCAGATCACCGCGCTGACCATCGCCGCGCTTGAGCCCGACATGATCTATGCCGCGCTCGAAGGCGACGGGCTCTGGCGCAGCCGGGATGCCGGGGAAACCTGGGAGTTCGTGATGGACAGGCCCTATCTTGCCGGGGCCGAACATGACGTGCTGAGCCTCGTCTCGCTCGCCAGCCCGACCGGCATGGGCGGTATCTGGCTTTATGCCGGGACGAAGGCGGGGCTGACGCGCGTGCCCGATTGCTTTTGCCGCTGGCAGGACGTGACGGCGGGCGGTGCGATGGATGCGCTTGCCGCCGGCAGGACGCCGCCGCCGGCCAATCCCCTGCCCGAGGGCGAGCCGGTCGGCCGCCTGGCCCTCGCCCCGGAGACGCCGCTGCGGCTCTATGCCGGCTTGCGCAGCGGCCTCTGGGCCTCTGCGGATGCCGGGGTGAACTGGACCCTCGCCTCGGCCGGGGCAATCGAGGCGCTGGCCGTCGATCCGGGCGATCCGAACCACCTTGTCGCCGGCCGCGCGGGCGGCCTGTCCGTCAGCGACGACGGCGGTGCGACCTGGACCCTCTCAACATCTTTCAAGGATATCTGACATGAAAACGAAACGCACACTTGGCGCGGCCGCCACACTGACCGCCGCCGGCATCCTCGGGTTCGCGACGCTCGGCCTCGCCGGGGACGACACCGCGAGTGACATGGCGGCGACGGTTGCCGCGGACCGGCAAATGACCATCTGGCGCGACCCATCCTGCGGCTGTTGCGATGCCTATGCAGATTACATGGAAGGCGAAGGCTATCACGTCACCCGCATCGACGACCGCGATTTCGACAAGCGTTCCGTCGAGGTCGGCGTTCCGGAGCAGGGGCTCGGCTGTCACCTGGCGGAGGTGGACGGCTACTATGTCAGCGGGCTCGTGCCCGCCGACATCATCGACCGCCTGACCACCGAGCGGCCCGAGATCACGGGCATCACCCTGCCGGGAATGCCAAGCAACGCGCCCGGCATGGCGGGCAAGAGCGGCACGCTCAAGACCTATGCCTTCGGGGAGGACGGGGTCACCGTCTATTCCAATGAGTGAGTGTCCGATGATGGACATGATGGGCGGCCCGATGATGGCCGCGATGATGGGGTTCGGCGGGCTGGTGCTGATCTTGATGGTGGGGGTGCTGGTCCTTGGCATGCTGGCCCTGGTGAAGTTTCTGCGGAGGCCGGCATGAGGCGGCTGATCCTGGGCGGGACGGCCGGCGCCGCGGCGCTTCTGGGGCTGGCGGTTTGGGCGGGGGGCGAGAAGGACATGCCCCCGCTTGCCTTCATGGGCGAGTCCGTGGACGGCGCGGTGCTCGAGCGGGGCCGGGAGGTCTATGCCGAAAACTGCGCCTCCTGCCACGGCGCGGAGCGCGAGGGGCAGCCCGATTGGCGGCGGCGGCTTGAAAATGGCCGCATGCCGGCCCCCCCGCATGACGAGACGGGCCATAGCTGGCATCACGCGGATGGGCAGCTCTTTACCATCACCAAATTCGGGGTCGGCGCCGTCGTCCCCGGCTACGAAAGCGACATGCCCGCCTTCGAGGGTATCCTTGGCGATGACGAGATCGCCGCCGTTCTCGCCTATATCAAGAGCACATGGCCGGAACGCGAGCGCGCCTTCCAGGCGGAGGTGACCGGCAATGTGGAGGGCGGCTCATGAGCGGGGGCGCCCCGCGCGCCCGGGGTGATGCCGGCCCCGCGCACCGTTCGGCCGCAGGGCCGGGCGGCGCACCGTCCGGATTTGCATCATGACCGACATCACACCCGCCCGCCGCCGGCTCATCAAGGCCCTGTGGGCCGGCAGCATCATCGCCGCCATCCTGGTCGCGGCCCTCGTCATGCCGGGAACGGGCGCGGATCATGGGCACCGGGTCTCCTATACCGGCGAGGCCGATATCCGTTCGGAGTTCAGGCTTGTCGATCACCATGGAAAGACCGTCACCCAAGGCGATTTTGCGGGCCGGTGGCAACTCGTCTTCTTCGGGTTCACGCAATGCCCCGACATCTGCCCCACGACGCTGGCCTACATGGGCGGCGTGCTCGATCTGCTGGGGGCGGAGGCGGGCCGTGTCGCGCCGCTCTTCGTGACGGTCGACCCCGAGCACGACACGCCCGAAGTCCTCGCCGAATACGTCACCGCCTTCCATCCCCGGCTGCTCGGCCTGACGGGAAGCGAGGCGCAGATCGCCGATGCCGCCGAGGCCTTCAAGGTCTACCACGAGCGGCTCGAGAACGCGGATGCGCCCCACGGCTATATGATGGCCCATGCGGGGCACATCTATCTCATGCGCCCGGACGGTGCCTTCGAGGCGGTGTTCATCGAGGGCGATCAGCCGCCAGAAGCCCTTGCCGAAGAGATCTCGATGCGCATCGCGAAGGAGGCGAGCAAGGGATGATCTCCGACCCATCCTCTGCCCCATGCCTCGGGTGCGGCTCCCACCTGCGCCGGGCATCGGGGCAACGGATCCCCGTCTCATCGTCATCGGCTTGCTGCGAGCTGCAGGGCCAACCCGAAGGAAGCAGGCGATGAGGGGTGGCGGAATGATGTTCGGCAGGGGGTCCGGGGGCCTCCGATCCTCCTGAACCCTGATGCCCATGCTCGCGGCGCTCGTGGAATGCCTGCGCGGGTCGGCGCCATTTCACGCAGCGGATGGACGAGCCTGTCATCCCCGTCGCGGGCCCGGGTGGTCACTTGCGCGGCGGCGCGCTGTTCTCCCTCGCCGCCGGCGCCGCGCCGGCGGGCGCATCCGCGCCTTGCCTGACCGCGTTCTCCCAGGCCCTGAGGAAATTGCGGCGGTTCAGCCTGTCGAGATTGACCATCAGCCCCGGACCCAGGCGGATGGGGCCGAAGCCGGCGGCCTGGGCGGCATCGATACCGCTCAGCGCGGGAAGCGGCCACGATCCGGCGGCGGAGCGCAGGCCGATCCCGATCAGGTGATCGATGAAGGCGCCGGCCAGTTCCGGGGCATCGGCCTGGCGCGGAATGATCGCGGTGCGCAGCATGACATTGGCGAAATCCTCCATCTCGACCACCGCGAGGGCATCGGAGGCCGACGCGGCGAGCCTGTCCCGCGCATAGCTTCCCAGCACGTTGTAGGCGAGGACGAGTTCGCCCTCCACCAGCGCGTCGATCATCTGGGCCGAACAGCAGTAAAGCTCCGGATCGAGCCGCCCCATCACTTCCGACAGGCGCCAATAGGCGTCCGTGGCCCGTGCATCCTGCGTGGCGAAGAGATATCCCAGCCCGCTCTTGCGCACGTCATAGGTGCCAATCCGGCCACGGAACCGGCCGGGATGCTCGCGCAGCAGGGTGATGAGGTCGCGGCGCGTGGCGGGGATCTCGAGACCTGCGAGGGCATCTTGCGCGATGACGATGACGGCGGGTTCGGCGGTGAAGGCGAAGATGAGGTCGCGCCAGCCCGCCCAGCCGGGAAGGGCCTGCGTCGCCTCCGAGCGGTAGCGCCGGGCGTGGCCGTCATTGGCGAGCTTGAACTGCAGATCCATCGCCGATGACAGGGCGAGGTCATAGGCGGCGCCCTTGCGGATCATCCGCGCCAGGTCTGCCGAGGAGACCACGCTGTAATCGATGCCGATCGCCGGGTTCGCCCGGTGAAAGGCGGCCAGGTAGGGATCGAAGACCGACAGGTCCGCGGTCGACAGAATGCGCAGAACGGTCGGCGAGGAGCCCTCGTAGACATGACGGTCCTCGATCGCCGGCTGCGCGGACAGGGTGCCGGCCAGCAGGATCAGGCCGAGGGCAAGATGAGCGAGACGCATGCGCCGCCTCCTTCTTTCGGATCGCGGTTCGACAGGATCAGCCTGCCGCCATGGGCGCGCAGGACATCGCGCGTGATGGTCAGGCCGAGCCCCGATCCCACGTGCCCCGCCGCCGTCTCGCCGCGCCGGAACCGCTCGGTCAGCGCGTCGAGCGGCCCGCCGCCGAGGCCGGGCCCCTGATCGCAGACCCGGACGAAGGCCTCGCCCCCCTCCACGCCGACGGCAATGTGGATGTCGGTGGCGACGGGGGAGTATTTCACGGCGTTGTCGAGCACGTTGCGAAGCGCCGTATCGAGCAGGACCGCGTCCCCCGACACTAGCGCGGGATCGGCGCGCAGGGAGATCTCGATGTCGCGCATCGTCGCGGTCGGGCGGATCGCGTCGGCGGTTCTCAGTGCGAGCTTCGACAGATCGACCGGATCGCGCGCCAGGTCCTCGGCGCGGAAGGCGACGGTGGCGTGGTCGAGAAGCTGGCCCGCCGAGCGCGAGCTTTCATCCACGGCGCGGATGATCAGGCGCAGGCGCGCGCGGTCGGAGGACGTGCGCGCCTCGCCCAAAGCGAGTTCCGATTGCATCCTGACGCTCGCCAGCGGGGTCCTGATGCGGTGGGCGGCTTCGGCGATGAAATCCTCGGAGCGGCGCAGCGAGCCGGCCAGCCGCAGCATCAGCCTGTCCAGCGCCTCGATCAGCGGCGAAAGCTCGGCCGGGGCGCGCCGCCGCAGGGGGCGCATGTCCGAGGGGCCGCGCCGGGCGACCGCGCCGGCGATCTCGGAGAGGGGTTTGAGCGAGGCGCGCGCGGCGATGGCCGAGAGCGTGACGGCGATGCAAAAGAAGGCGACCGACAGCAGCGCCGCCATCCGCGACAGGTCCCTGGCCACCTGCGTGATGCCGGTCGTCGTCTGCGCCACGGTGACGGAGACGGGGACCCGGTTGCCGGCGACCGCCACGATGCGCGTGGCGCTGGCCATGCGGATCGTCTCGCCGACATAGTCGGCGGTCGCGAAGACGACGCCGCCGGGCTCGGGCGGCTCGGGGCGTGGTTCGGGAAGATCGCCGTATCCCGTCAGCAGAAGCCCGCCCGCCACCGCGCGGTAGAAGACCCGGTCCTCGCTGATCGCGCCGAGCATCGAGAAGGCCGAGTAGGGGAGCTCGAGCTGAACCTCGCCCTCCTCGGCGCGCAGGGTCTCCACGATGCTCGTGACCGAGGCGGCGAGGACGTTGTCCTGCGCACGCCCCACGGCACGGCGCGCGAATTCCGACACGGTCAGCCAGGACAGGATCGACAGGACCGCCGCCACGCCGGCCAGCAGGAATGTCAGGCGCTGGCGGATCGAGGCGAGGGGCCTCATCGTGGCAGGTCGAGCCGGTAGCCCAGGCCGCGCACCGTCTCGATCCTCGCATCGGTGCCCTCGAGGCGCTTGCGCAGCCGCCCGACATAAACCTCGATGGCATTCTCGGTCACGTCCGCATCGAAGGAGAACAGGCTGTCGAGCAGGCGTTCCTTCGACATCACCTGGCCGGCATGGCGCGCGAGGGCCTCGAGCAGCCGGGTCTCGCGATTGCGTAGCTCGGTCGTTTCGTTGCCCTTGCGCAGGCGGCCGGAACTGGGATCGAAGAAGGCGGTGCCGATCGCGATCTCGTTGCGCGGCGAGCCGCCGCGGCGGCGCAGGACGGCGCGGCAGCGCGCCTCCAGTTCGGAGAAGTCGAAGGGCTTCGTGATGTAGTCGTCGGCCCCCTGGTCAAGCATGCTCACCCTGTCGCAGATCTGCGAGCGTGCGGTCAGCATGATCACCGGCGTGCCGCCATCGGCCCGGCTTCGGCGCAGCAGCTCGCGCCCGTCGCCATCGGGCAGCATCACGTCGAGCAGGATGAGATCGTAGCTGGCCGTCTCGAGCCAGTCCTGCGCCTCGGCGACCGATCCGGCATGATCGACGGCATGTCCGTCGAGCATCAGCCGCTTCAGGATCGCGGCGGCAAGCTCGGCGTTGTCCTCGACCAGCAGATACCGCATTCCCGTCCCCCGCAGCGCGTCGGGACCGTGTCAGGTCCATGTCAGCTTCCCGTGATGGACTACAGGAATGGACGGTTCGCAACCGCCTGTCAAACGGGAGGAATACCAATGAAGACGACCATCACGCGTCGCGCGGCCCTGCTGGCCGCGACGGCCGCATTCGCATTCGGGGGCATGGCCCATGCCGAGCAGCACATGGCCGAGCAGGTCATCGAGGAGCTGCATTTCATCATCCCGGGCGGGGCTGGCGGCGGCTGGGACGGCACGGCGCGCGGCACCGGCGAGGCACTGACCAAATCCGGTCTCGTGGGCTCGGCAAGCTACGAGAACATGTCGGGCGGCGGCGGCGGCAAGGCGATCAACTACATGATCGAGAACGCCGACAGCCTCGACAATACCGTGATGGTGAACTCGACCCCCATCGTGATCCGTTCGCTGACCGGCGTTTTCCCGCAATCCTTCCGCGACCTGACGCTGGTTGCCGGCACGATCGGCGATTACGCCGCCATCGTGGTTCCGAACGATAGCGAGATCGAGGACATGCAGGGCCTTCTGGAGGCCTACGAGGCGCAGGGCGACGGCTTCGCCGTGGGCGGCGGCTCCGTTCCGGGCGGCATGGATCACCTTGTCGCGGCGCTGGTGATGCGCGCGGCGGGCGAGGACCCGACCATGCTGAACTACATCCCCTACGACGCGGGCGGCGAGGCGATGGCCGGGCTCCTGTCGGGCGAGATCGATGCGCTCTCCACCGGCTTCTCCGAGGCGGTCGCACTGGCCGAGCAGGACGAGGTACGCATCCTCGGGGTGACCGCCGCCGAGCGCGTCCCCGCCTATGACAGCGCGCCGACCTTCAAGGAGCAGGACATCGACACCGAGTTCGTCAACTGGCGCGGTTTCTTCGCGGCGCCTGGCCTGGCGGAGGAGCAGGTCTCGGCGATGCAGGAGGCCTTGTCGAAGATGTACGAGACGGATGCCTGGGAAGAGGTCCGCGCCCGCAACGGCTGGGTGAACATCCACAATGACGGCGAGGCGTTCCGCACCTTCCTCGAACAGCAGGAACAGGAAATCGGCGATCTGATGCGTCAGCTCGGCTTCCTCTGACACCGCCTGTCCGGGCGCGCCCTTGATGCGCGCGCCCGGACACACGGATATTTTCTCGACGGGAGGAGACAACATGGCGCTGGATCGCTGGATCGCGCTGATCTTCGTCGCATTCTGCTGCGCTTACGGGTATCTGGCCTTCTTCACGATGGACGAGCTGCTGCCGCCCTTCATGCAGCGCAACCCGGTCTGGCCCTCGACCTTTCCAAAGGTGCTGAGCGTTCTGGGCATCATCGCCGGGCTGATCGTTCTCACCGGCCTCGAAGCGCATGACGAGGCCGAGCCCGACCCTTCGGCGATCAACTGGCGACGGCTACACGACTACAATCTCGGACAGGCGCTTTTGCTCCTGGGACTGATGGTGGTCTATGCGCTGGCCCTGCGCCCGGCCGGCTTCCTGCCCTCGACGGTGCTCTTTCTGGCCCTCGGGGCGGCGATCCTGGGCGAGCGGCGCTGGATCGTCACGATCCTCGTGGCCGTCCTGGCCTCCGGTTTCGTCTGGTGGCTGGTGGAGCGCGTGCTCGGCATCTTCCTGCGTCCCTTCCCGACCTTCCTGTGAAAGGCTGATCCATGCTCGAAGGCATCCTGCTGGGCCTTTCGGCCGCCATGTCGTTCCAGAACCTGGCCATGGTGGTCGCCGGCTGCCTGATCGGCACCTTCATCGGCATGTTGCCGGGGCTGGGGCCGATGTCGATCATCGCCATCATGATCCCCGTGGCGATCACCCTTGGCGATCCGACGGCGGCGCTGATCCTGCTGGCCGGCGTCTATTACGGGGCGATCTTCGGGGGGTCGACCTCGTCGATCCTGCTGAACGCGCCGGGGGTGGCGGGCACCGTCGCCACCAGTTTCGACGGCTACCCGATGGCGCGCAAGGGGCAGGCGGGAAAGGCACTAACCATCGCCGCCGTCTCGAGCTTCGCGGGGGGCACGATCGGGGCGATCCTGCTGGCGATCTTCGCGCCGGCACTCTCGACGGTGGCACTGCTGTTCCATTCGGCGGAGTATTTCGCGCTCATGGTGGTGGGCCTGTCGGCGATCGCGGCCTTCGCCGGCACGGGGCAGGTCGCGAAGGCGCTGATGATGACCCTACTGGGCCTGATGCTCGCGACCGTGGGCGAGGGCGCCCTGTTCAACATGCCGCGTTTCACGCTGGGCCTGATGGACCTGCAGTCGGGCATCAGCTTCATCACCCTGGCCATGGCGATGTTCGCCCTGCCCGAGGCGATCTACCTCGTGCTCGATCCCAAACGGTCACAGACCGAGGGCGGCGGGTCCGGCAAGATCGGCAACCTGCGCTTCTCGCGCGCCGAGGGGCGCGCCATGCTGCCGGTGATCGGACGCCAGTCGGTCCAGGGCTTCTTCATCGGGGTCCTGCCCGGTGCCGGCGCGACCATCGCGTCCTTCCTTGGCTACGCGGTGGAGCGCAACATCGCGTCCGAGGAGGAGCAGAAGGAGTTCGGCAAGGGATCGGTCAAGGGTCTCGCCGCACCGGAGACCGCCAACAACGCCGCCTGCACCGGCTCCTTCGTGCCGCTGCTGACGCTGGGCATTCCGGGATCGGGGACCACCGCGATCCTGCTGGGCGCGCTCATCGCGCTCAACGTCACGCCGGGTCCGCGCCTGATGACCGACGAGCCGGACATCTTCTGGGCGGTGATCATCTCGATGTATATCGGCAACCTGGTGCTCCTGATCCTGAACCTGCCGCTCATTCCCTACATCGCCAAGATCCTGACGATCCCGCGCACCTTCCTGATCCCCTTCATCCTCTTCTTCACGCTGATGGGCGCCTATATCGGGCAGAATAACGCGACCGAGCTTCTGATGCTGGTGGGACTCGGCGTGATGGCGACGATCTTCAAGTTCGCCGACTATCCGCTCGCGCCGTTGCTCATCGGCTTCATCCTGGGCACGATGCTCGAGGATAACTTCGCCCGCTCGATGCAGCTTTATCGCGGGATCGAGTTCATCTGGGAGCGGCCGATGACGCTGGGTCTGCTGGTCTTCGCCGCGATCCTCGTGCTGCTGCCGGGTTTCCGGGCCCGCCGGGCGCGGGCGCGGGCACGCGGAGTGGCCGACGGTGACTGACACGGCAAAGCCCCTTGACGGGATCAGGGTGCTCGACCTGACCAATGTCCTGGCCGGCCCCTTCGCCTGCCACCAGCTCGCCCATCTGGGGGCCGAGGTCATCAAGGTCGAGGCGCCGGGACGCGGCGATCTCGCGCGCGAGCTTGGCGCCGATCCCGCGCTGTCGCGTCGGGGAATGGGGATCAGCTACCTCGCCCAGAACGCCGGCAAGAAGTCGGTCACGCTCGATCTGAAGTCGGCCGGGGGCAAGGAGGCGCTCAAGCGGCTCGTCGCCACCGCGGATGTGCTGGTGGAGAATTTCCGCCCCGGTGTCATGGACCGCCTGGGGCTGGGGCCGCGCGTCCTGCGGGACCGCAATCCGCGCCTCGTCTACTGCGCGATCTCTGGCTTCGGACAGGATGGCCCCTGGGCCGGCCGGCCCGCCTATGACCAGATCGTGCAGGGTGCAGCCGGCGTCATGTCGATCACCGGCGGCGCCAAGGCCGCGCCGCAACGCGTGGGCTATCCGCTCGCCGACACGGTCGGCGGGCTGACCGCGGCCATGGCCGTCTGCGCCGCGCTGAACGCAGAGCCGCGCGGCTGCGTGATCGATGTCTCGATGCTCGATTCGATGTTGGCGACGATGGGATGGGTGGTGTCGAACCACCTGATCGGGGGAAATGCGCCCGCGCCGCACGGCAACGAGAACCCCACATCCGCCCCCTCCGGCAGCTTCCAATGCGCCGACGGGCTGCTGAACATCGCCGCCAATCGCGACGTGCAATGGGAAAGCCTGGCCCGGGCGCTGGGCCGGGCCGACCTGCTGGAGCGTGCCGATTATGCCGACCGCGAGGCGCGCAAGGCCAATCGCCTGACACTCAAGGCCGAACTCGAGACGGTGCTGACCACCCGGTCGGCCACCCATTGGGCCGACGCGCTCAACGCCGTGGGGGTGCCGGCGGGGGCCGTGATGAGCGTGCCCGCGATCCTGTCGCATCCACAGGTGGCGGATCGCGATTTCCTGGCCCGCTTCGAGGACGTTCCGGGCATCGAGCGCGAAATCGAGCTGATGCGGATCGGCGCGATGATCGACGGGCGGCGGCCCTCCGTCGAGACCCCTCCGCCGACCCTGGGCGCACAGACTGGCGCAATACTGCGGGAGCTGGGATACACGTCCGAAGAGATCGCGCGGATGAAAGAGCAGGGTGTGACATGAGCGACGTATCCGACTGGTGGCGCACCTCGATCATCGAGATGGAGCCGGGGCGCATCGCGCTGCGCGGCACGCCCATCGAGCAGATCATCGGCAAGATGGGGTTCGCCGAAACCATCTGGCTTCTGGTCATGGGCGAGCGGATCGAGGGACCGCGTGCCGCCCTTTTCGAGGCGGCGCTCGTCTCGGCGGTGGATCACGGCCCCCAAGCGCCCTCCATCGCGGCCGCGCGGATGGCGGCGACCTGCGGGATCGGGCTGCAATCGGCGATGGCGACCGGGCTGAACATGCTGGGCGATGTGCATGGGGGCGCCGGCGAGCAGGCGGTGGCGCTTTTCGGCGCCTGCGCGGGTCTCGAGGGGAGCGAGCTGGAGGCCGTTCTGGCCGATTGGCGTGCGCGGAACGGCAAGTATCTTCCCGGCTTCGGCCATCGCTTCCACAAGCCGGTCGACCCGCGCGCGCCATGCCTTCTGTCGCTGGTCGATGCGGCCGCGGCCGAAGGGGCGGTGACGGGACGCCATGCCGCCTCGGCCCGCGCGATCGGCGCCCTGCTCGCGCAGCAGCGCGGCGCCCCCGTGCCGCTCAACATCGATGGTGCCACGGCCGTGATCTATGCCGAGCTCGGTTGCCCGGCCGCCCTCGCGCGGGGCTTCTTCGGCCTGTCGCGATCGGTCGGCCTTCTGGCCCATGCCTGGGAGCAAACCGAGCAGGGCGGGCGCAACAAGGGCCCCACGCCGCCACGATACCTCTGGACGCATGACGCAGGCTGACCGCCCGATCGCCACGCTTGCCCTCGCGGCGGCCGGCGCGGGCATCTTCTGGCTGCTGGGCTTCCCCGCCGCCCCCCTGACCGGACCGGCCGCCTTCGTCGCGGTCGGGGCGATGTTCGGCCTGCGCGCTTCCGTTCCGCACCGGCTGCGCGATGCCATCTTCGTCGTCCTCGGCCTGTCGATCGGAACCTCCGTGACGCCGGAGGTGCTCGGGTTGATCGTGACCTTGCCAGTCTCGCTCGCGGTCCTCGTGGCGACGCTGCTTCTGTCGATCGCGCTCAACCGGCTGCTCCTGCGCCGGCTTTTCGGCTTCACGCCCCTGAATGCCCTTCTGGCCGCCACACCGGGGCATCTGAGCTTCATCATGGGCCTGTCCGACGATCTGAAGGCCGACCTGCCGCGCATCACCCTCGTGCAATCCATCCGCGTGGTCCTGCTGACGTTGCTTGTGCCGGTGATCATCGCCGCGTGGGGTGTCGAAGGCACCGCGCGGGGCATCCCGGCCGCGACCATCGGGCCGGCGGCATTCACCGTGCTTTCGGCGCTTTCACTGGGCGCGGGGCTGCTCTTTCGCCGTCTGGCGGTGCCCGCCGCGCTTCTTCTGGGGGCGCTCGGGGTATCGGCGCTGGGCCACGGCAGCGGCCTGACCCCGGGCGCGCTCCCGGACTGGCTCGTCACCGCGGCGCTGACGGGCATGGGCGGGCTGATCGGAAGCCGGTTCCGCGGCTTCGCCTTCTCCGAGCTGACCGGCGCGCTCCTGGCCGGCGTCTTGGCGACGCTGGTCTCGTGCATCTGCGCGGCCATCGGCGCGCTCATCGTCGCGGCCGTGCTGGACCTGCCGGTGGCGGGACTGCTCCTGGCTTTCGCGCCCGGCGGGGTCGAGGTCATGGCCGCCATCGCCATCGAGACGGGGCTCGGCGCGGCGGTGGTCGCGATGCATCATGTCTTCCGTCTACTCGTCCTCTCCGCGCTCATCCCGGTGCTCGTGCGCCGCGTCGGCGGGCGGGCCGAGGGGCGCTGAGCGGCGCGGCGACCCGGCGAGACGGCAGCAGGCCTCGTGCTGGCTGAGGAAGACCTCGCCGCTCAGATCGTCCAGGAAGGAGCTGCGGCGCAGGCGGTCCATGACCGGTCCCTTCACCTCCGACAGGTGCAGCGTGACGCCGGCATCCGCGAGGCGGGCATTGATCGCCTCGAGCGATTCCAGTGCCGAAAGGTCGATCTCGTTCACGGCGGGGAACATCAGGACCACGTCGGTCAGCTGCGGTTTCTCGACGATGCAGGCGGCGAGCTGATCCTCCAGGTAGCGGGCATTGGGAAAATAGAGACTCTCGTCGACACGCAGGCTCAGCACATGCGGCTGCGTCTCGACATCGTGGCGCAGGACATTGCGGAAATGCTCGGTTCCCGGCACCCGGCCGACCACCGCGATATGGGGGCGGGAGGTCTTGTAGAGATGCACGAAGATCGAGGTGGCGACCCCCGCCACGACACCCGTCTCCACACCCAGCACGAGGGTCAGCGCGATGGTCACCGAGACGGCGGCGAAATCGGCCCGGCTGAAGCCCCAGGCGCGTTTCAGGATGGACAGGTCGACGAGGCTGAGCACCGCGACGATGATCGTGGCCGCGAGCGTCGCCTTGGGCAGGTGATGGATCAGCGGGGTGAGAAAGAGCGCGGCGAATGCGAGGCCCGCCGCCGTGTAGGCCCCCGCGGCAGGGGTCGCGGCGCCGGCATCGTAATTGACGACCGAGCGCGAGAAGCCGCCGGTAACCGGGAACCCGCCGGTGAAGGCGGCCCCGATATTGGCCGCGCCCAGTCCGATCAGTTCCTGGTCGGGGTCGATCCGCTGGCGTTTCTTGGCCGCGAGGGTCTGTGCCACGGAGATCGATTCGACGAAGCCGATCACCGAGATCAGCAGCGCCGGCATGAAAAGCTGCGAGAGCAGGGCGGGCGAGACGGAGGGCAGGGTCAGCGGCGGCAGGCTCTGTGGCACCTCGCCGACGACGGCAACGCCGCGCGCGCCCAGATCGAAGGCCCAGACCGCCAGCGTCGTGACGACGATGGCCAGAACGGGCCCCAGCTTGGCGCCCAGATCGGCCTGGCGCGGCCCGAGCCCGAGGCGGCGCAGGAGCGGCTTCAACCCCGTGCGGACCCAGAACAGGAAGGCGGTGGCCGTGACGCCCAGCGCGGCGGTGATGAGGTTGACCTCGCCCAGATGCGCAAGAAGGCCGGTCGCGATCTCGATCAGCGTATGGCCCTCGCCCTGGATGCCGAGAATGTGGCGCAGCTGGCTCGCCGCGATCAGGATGCCGGAGGCGGTGATGAAGCCGGCGATCACCGGGTGCGACAGGAAGTTGGCGAGGAACCCGAGGCGGAACAGTCCCAACGCCAGCAGCATCGCGCCCGACAGGAACGCCAGTGTCAGCGCCGCCGTCACGTAGCCCGCCGTGCCGCTCTGGGCGATGTCGCCCACGGCTGCCGCGGTCATCAGTGATACCACCGCGACCGGCCCCACGGCGAGTGCGCGGCTCGTGCCGAAGACCGCGTAGAGGACGATCGGCGCGATCGAGGCGTAGATGCCGGCCTCGGGCGGCATGCCCGCGAGCAGCGCATAGGCCAGCGATTGCGGGATCAGCATGATCGTCACGATCACCGCGGCGAGCAAGTCGCCGCTCAGCGCAGTGCGGTCGTAATGCCGGCCCCAGTCGAGGATCGGCAGGTGGCGCGACAGGGAGGACAGGATCATCGGGCCCTCTGGGCGATTGGGGGGAGGGGAAGGCCGCCACGGGCACCGCCGCGGCGATCGGGGGCGGGCCGGACATGGGCGCCGGCCCGCCGCGTCTTCACTGCGCGCCGCCGAAGCGGTTCAGCGGAAGCTTGAGGTAGTGGTTGCCGTCATCCTCCGCCTGCGGGAGACGACCGCCGCGCAGGTTGATCTGCAACGCGGCGAGGATGCGGTCGGGCAGGGGCAGCGTTGCATCGCGCTCCTTGCGCCGTGCGATCCAGTCCTCCCGCCGGGTGCCGTCCTTCACATGGACGTTCCGGGCCTTGTGCTCCTGCACGCTTGCCTCCCAGCGGGGCTCCTTGCGGCTCTGCGTGCCGTAGTCGTGGCCGACGAAGAGGCGCGTCTCGCCGGGCAGGGCCAGGATGTCCTGGATGGACTGCCACAGCTCGGCTGTATCGCCGCCCGGAAAATCGGACCGGGAGGTGCCGACATCGGGTTGCATCAGGGTGTCATGCACGAAGGCGGCATCGCCGCACCGGTAGGTGATCGAGCCGAGCGTATGGCCCGGCGAGAGCATCACGTCGATCTCGAGCGCACCAAGCTCGATGCGCTCGCCCTCCTTCAGGAGCCTGTCGAAGTCCCGGGCGGGATCGAAGACACCGTGCAGGTTGTAAAGATCGGCCCAGATGCCGGCGATCCGGGGCACCAGCGCGCCGATCGCGTTGGGCGCGCCGGTGCGGTCCTTGAGCTGGGCCGAGGCCATGACGTGATCGGCATGGGGATGCGTGTCGAGCACCCAGACGACCTCGAGCCCGTGTTCGCGCACCAGATCGAGTATGCGGTCCATGCTCTCGGTGGAGAGGCCGTAATTCTTGGGATCGAAATCCCAGGCCACGTCGATCAGCGCGGCTTTCCGCGTGCCGGGATCGGCGCAGACATACTGGATCGAGCCCGTCTCCGGCTCGTAGATGCCCCAGACATCGGGGCTGTTCGGGCCGGTGGAAGGGGAGTGGCGGATCACGGGCTTGTCCAGGGGGGAATCGCTCATTGGATCAATCCTTTCTTTCCCAGAAGTGCGAGATCGGGCGTATGGCGTGCAAGATACATGCCGCCCAGCATGAAGGGCACGAAGACGAGCGTGCCGCTCGCCGCGATCGGCAGCGCGGTCAGGGCGGGGCCGGGGCAGAAGCCGCCAAGACCCCAGCCGATGCCGAAGATCGCCGCTCCGGTCAGCAGGTTCGGGTCGAGGTCGGTGCGGGTGGGCAGGTGGAACGTGTCGCCGAAGAACGGTGCCCGGCGGCTGCGGGTGACCCAGGCAAGGCCGGGCGCGCTGACCGCGACGGCGCCGCCGATGACGAAGGCGAGGCTCGGATCCCAGCTTCCGAAGACATCGAGGAAGTTGAGCACCTTGGCCGGATCGGACATGCCCGAGATGATCAGCCCGAAACCGAAGATCAGCCCGCAGAGCAGGGCGAAGAGCTGTTTCATGGATTATCCTCCGATCAGGTGACGGGTGACCAGCACGGTCGCGAAGGCGCTGGCCATGAACGTGACCGTCGCCACGATGGAGCGTGCCGAGCCGCGCGAGATGCCGCAAACCCCGTGCCCGGAGGTGCAGCCATTGCCGAGGATCGCGCCGAAGCCCACCAGCAGTCCCGCGATCGCCATCAGGGGCAGGTTGCCCGGCACCCATTGCGTTGGCCACTCGCCGTTCAGCGCCAGCCAGATCGGCGCGGCGAGCAGCAGTCCGAGCACGAAGAAGATCGAAACGCCGCGCGCCTCGCCAGACGTGCCGCGCGCGAAGGCCCGCGAGGTCAGCCCGCTGATCCCGGCAATACGGCCATTCGTCGCCATCAGCAGAACGGCGGAGGCGCCGATCAGCATGCCGCCGGCAAGAGAAAGCCAGGGTGTGAATTCCGTGTCCACGGGTGTATCTCCTTAACCATGTCCGCGATGCGACATCGCTTGAACCTTGTCTGGGGATTCATATATGGTGCTAATCATATATTCAATGGCGATGATATGAATGCTACCGAAGGTTTTCTCGAGGGCGACATCAAGGCGGCCGCCGAGCTGATGGGGATGCTGGCCTCCGAGGCGCGGTTGCAGATCCTGTGCCGGCTGCTGGATGGCGAGCGCTCGGTGAACGATCTGGCGCGGGCCTGCGGCCTGTCGCAGCCGTCGATGTCGCAGCAGCTCAAGCGGCTGAAGGAGGCGGGGCTGGTCGTGGGGCGCCGCGACGGGCAGACGATCTTCTACTCGGTGCAGAGCGACGCGGTCGCGGCGGTGCTCGCGACGCTGCACGACCTTTATTGCAGCAGGCCCGAAAGCGCCGCGAGCCCGGCGCGCGGCGCCGGCATCCAGGCCGCGCCGGACAGGGGCGCGCAGGCGGGCGAGGGCGCCAAGACCTGACGTCCGGGTGTCTGGCCGGGCACGGGTCGGGCGCGGGGGAAGGCGGGGGAGCGCGGGGTTCAGCCGCCGGGCGGCGTCTCCAGCGCCTTCGCGCCCGTCGCGTCGAGGACCATCTGCTGCACCGTGGCGATATAGGTCTCGATCGTCACGCCGCGCCGACGGTACTTGGCGCGCTTGACATACCATTCCTGCAGGAGGGGCTTGATCAGGGCGGGCATCAGCGGCGATGTCGATCCTGCGAAAGCGCCCGATGCGATCCCGCGCGCGATCACATTCGCGAAGTAACTCTCGGTCAGTGCCTCGCTGTCGATCGCGGCGCGGCGCTCGGCGAGCGGGAAGTTCTTGGCTTCCATGTAGGAGAAGGTGAACCAGGGCAGCATCTGTTCGGTCAGCCTGACATGCGTGTCGATCAGCCAGAGCAGGTGGGCCCTGGGATCGGCTTCGACCTCGGGTGGCGGGTCGGCAAGCGCCCCCTCCACCGCGCCGGACACCCCGCTCAGGATCATCTTGAGCAGCGTCGTCTTGCTGTCGAAATACTGGTAGAGGCCGCCCATGCTGATCCCGGAAGCGCGGGACAGATCGCGCAGGCTCATCGCCTGGAAACCCTTGCCGTTCGACAGCTCGAGCGCCGATGTCAGGATCAACTCCAGCTTGCGCAGCGCCACGTCCGGCTTCTGGATGGCGATCTTCTCGCGATTGCTGTCGAGTACGGAGCGGCACAGATCGGACAGGCTCGGCATCGCGATCCCGGTGCCGGTCGCGGCGGTCTGCGTGGCGGCGCGGGTCATGGGGGATGGGCTCATGATCGGGTTCTCCTGCCGGTGCGGGCCATGCTCGGCGATCATCTTCCGGTGGCGCAACACAAGACTTGCCAGCGACGTAACGTTCGTGCAACTGATAAAGCGAGCGTTCGCTCGGAAACGGGGAGGAAAGCCAATGACAGCAGGTGCCAGTGATCCCGCGACAGGGCGGTTGAGCTTCGATCTGAGTGGCCGCAGGGCGCTTGTCACGGGAGCGTCCTCCGGGCTCGGCATCCATTTCGCCGGGGTCCTCGCCGCGCATGGCGCCGCCGTCACGCTGGCCGCGCGGCGCCACGAGAAGGCCGCCGCCCTCGCAAGCGAGATCACCGGATCGGGCGGCCGCGCCGATGCCTGCGCGCTCGATGTTCGCGATCCCGACTCGGTCCGCGACGCCTTCGAGGGCGCGCCCTATGACATCGTGATCAACAATGCCGGCATCGCTGCCGACGGGCCGGCGCTCGACACCGCGGAGCAGGACTGGCAGGCGGTTCTCGATACCGATCTGGGCGGCGTCTTTCGCGTCTCGCAGGCCGCCGCGCGCAGTCTGAAGGCCGCCGGGACGCCCGGAAGCATCGTCAACATCGCCTCGATCACCGGGCACCGCGTCGCCGGCGGGCTCGCGGCCTACGCGGCCGCCAAGGCCGGGGTGATCCAGCTGACCCGCGCGCTCGCCCTGGAATGGGCGCGCCACCGCATCAGGGTCAACGCGATCTGCCCGGGATATATCGCGACGGAGATCAACAGGGACTTTTTCGAGGGCGAGGCCGGTCAGGCATTGATCCGGCGCATTCCAATGCGCAGGCTCGGCCGGATGGAGGAGCTCGACGCGCCGCTTCTGATGCTGGCTTCCGATCACGGCAGCTTCATCACCGGCTCGGATATCGTGGTCGATGGCGGCCACCTCGTGACATCACTCTAAGGGAAGGGAACGGCGATGGATTTCAGGATATCTCCGAAAATCGAGGAGACGCGGGCGGCCATCGCGCGCTTCGTGGAGGAGGAGATCATCCCGCTCGAGGCGGATCGCGGGGCCTATGACGCGCATGGCAACATCAACAAGGCCCATCTCGAGCCCCTGCGCCGCAAGGCCAAGGAGGCCGGCCTGTGGTGCCTGCAGCTGTCGCGCGAAACCGGCGGCGGCGGGCTCGACAAGGTCGGGATGGCGGTCTGCTACGAGGAGATGAACCGCTCGATCTTCGGCCCGGTCGTGTTCAACTCGGCCGCGCCCGATGACGGCAACATGATGGTGCTCGAGAAGGCTGCGACGCCGGAGCAGAAGACCCGCTGGCTCGACCCGATCGTCTCGGGCGAGGTCAGCTCGGCCTTCGCGATGACCGAGCCCGCGCCCGGCTCGGGCTCCGATCCCTCGATGACGATGACGACCGCCGAGCGCCGGGGCGACAAATACGTGATCAACGGACGCAAGTGGTTCATTACCGGCGCCGAGAGCGCACAGCATTTCATCGTGATGGCCAAGACCTCCGACGATCCGCGCCGGGGCCTCACGGCCTTTCTCTTCGACGCCGATCAGCCCGGCTGGAAGATCGAGCGGCGCATTCCGATCATGGGCCCCGAGGAGCATGGCGGGCATTGCGAGCTGAGCTTCGACGGGCTGGAGGTCGATGCTTCCAACGTGCTGCTGGGCGAGGGGCTGGGGCTGAAGCTCACGCAGATGCGGCTCGGGCCGGCGCGGCTGACCCATTGCATGCGCTGGCTCGGCCTGTCGAAACGGTCCGTCGAGATCGCGCAGGCCTATGCCGCCGAGCGCGAGGGCTTCGGCGTGCGGCTCGCCGAGCGCGAGACGATCCGCCAGATGCTCGGCGACCTGGCGATGCAGATCGAGGTCGGCCGCCTGCTGGTGATGAAGGCCGCATGGGCGCTCGATCAGGGCAGCTTCGCGCGCAAGGAGGTCTCCATGGCGAAGGTCCACGTGGCCAACCTGCTGCACAAGGCCGCCGATACCGGCATCCAGATCAACGGCGCGCGCGGCTATTCGACCGACACGCCGCTCGAATGGATCTACCGCTATGCCCGGCAGGCCCGGCTGGTGGACGGCGCCGACGAGGTGCACAAGATGGTGCTCGAGCAGCATCTCACCAAGGAGGACCGCGGGTTCTGGAGCTGGGACGTGATGGCGGAGTGATCCGCTCTCATGCGGCCGTGCCGGGGAGGGTGCGGCCGCATGGCAGACATTTGATCCAAGGCAGAGGAGGTGCCGCATGTTCGATGATCCGCATCTAGCGCCGCGCGCCGCGAATTTCCGGCCGCTCACACCGATCGATTTCCTGACCCGCAGCCTCGAGCAGCACCCCGACCGCCCCGCCGTCGCGTGGCGCGAACATCGCTGGAGCTATGCCGAGTTCGGCGCCATCGTCGCGCGCATGGCCGGCTGGCTGCGCGACCAGGGCATCGGCCCCGGCGATGTCGTCTCGGTGATGCTGAGCAACCGTCCCGAGATGCTGGCCGCCCATTTCGCGGCTCCCGCCATCGGCGCGGTGCTCAACACGCTCAACACCCGTCTCGCGCCCGACGATCTGCATTACATCGTCACCCATGCCGGCGCGCGCATCGTGCTGTGCGAGCCGGGCGCGGCCGGTGCGCTCGATGGCTCCGGCATCGCCGGCGCGGAGCTTTGCCGCGAGCCGGGCGCGGGAGAGGGGCTCGATTTCTTCTCGGGTCCGGTGCCGCCGCTCGATATCCGGATGCCCGCCTCCGAGACGCAGGCGATCGCGTTGAATTACACGTCGGGAACGACCGGGCGGCCGAAGGGGGTGGTGCTTACCCACAGGGGCGCGACGATGAACGCGCTGGGCAACGTGCTGGCGCTGGGGCTGACGCGCATCAGCAGTTACCTGTGGACGCTGCCGATGTTCCACTGCAACGGCTGGTGCCACACTTGGGCGGTGACGGCGGCGGGCGGCATGCATGTCTGCCTCGACAAGGTCGAGCCGGCACCGATCCTCGATCTCATCGCGCGCCACGAAGTCAGCCACATGTGCTGTGCGCCGGTCGTCCTTTACATGATCCTCGATCATGGTGGTCCGGCCGCCGCGCATCCGGTGCTCGTGGTCACGGGCGGGGCGGCGCCCACGCCGACCCTGCTGGAGGGCATGGAAGCGCGCGGCTTCGAGTTGATCCACGCCTACGGGATGACCGAATGCTACGGCCCCTCCACCTTCAACGATCCGGGCCCCGCGGCGCCCGGCAGCGTCGAGGAGCGGGCGGCGGGCCTGTCGCGCCAGGGCCTGCGTCACCTGACGGTCGGCGGCGTGCGCGTCGTCGGCGAGGATGGCCGGGACGTTCCGGCAGACGGCGAGAGCATCGGCGAGATCACGATGAGCGGCAACACGGTCATGGCGGGCTACTACCGCGATCCCGAGGCCAGCGAGGCGGTGTTCTCGGGTGGTGCGCTGCATAGCGGCGATCTCGCGGTGATGCATGCCGATGGCCAGATCGAGATCCGCGACAGGATGAAGGACGTGATCATCTCCGGCGGCGAGAACATCTCCAGCCTCGAGGTCGAGACGGTGCTGCACCGCCATCCGGAGGTGTTGCTGGCCGCGGTGGTGGCCGCGCCCGATCCCAAATGGGGCGAGACCCCCTGTGCCTTCGTCGAGATCCGGTCCGGCAGCGCGCTGGACGCGACGGGGCTCGAGGCGTTCTGCAAGGAGCATCTGACCGGCTTCAAGCGCCCGCGCCGTTTCGTCTTCGGGGTGCTGCCGCGCACCGCGACGGGCAAGATTCAGAAATTCGCGCTGCGCCAGCGTGCAAGGGACGAGGCTTCTTCATGAGTTCTCTCGACGAAACCGCGCTGCGCGCCTGGCTGGAGCGCCATTTCCCGCAAGGCGGCCCGGACATGGCGGCGACGCCGATCGACGGCGGGCAGTCCAACCCGACCTATTTCCTCGACTGGGGCGAGATGCGGATGGTCCTGCGGCGCAAGCCGCTCGGCCCGATCCTGCCCGGCGCCCATGCGGTCGAGCGCGAATACAGGGTCATGGACGCCCTCGCCGGGACCGCGCTTCCGGTCCCCCGGATGCTGCGCCTCGAGGAGGAGCCTTCGGTCCTCGGCGCGCCCTTCTACGTGATGGAGCGGCTCGAGGGCCGCGTCTTCTCCGATTGCGCCCTGCCGGGTCTGGACCCCGATGAGCGCCGCGGGATGTATCTGTCGATGGCCCGCACGCTCGCCGCGCTGCACGCGCTGCGCCCCGACGAGATCGGCCTTGGCGATTACGGCCGCCCGGGCAACTATTTCGAGCGCCAGATCGGGCGCTGGAGCAAGCAATACCGCCAGAGCGAGGGGCCGCGTATCGCCGCGCTCGACACACTTGCCGAATGGCTGCCGGCGAACATGCCGCCCGATGACGGCGCCAGCGCCATCGCGCACGGGGATTTCCGCCTCGGCAACATGATGTTCCACCCGACCGAGCCGCGGGTCATCGCGGTGCTCGACTGGGAACTCTCGACCCTGGGCCACCCGCTCGCGGATCTGGGGTTCTGCGTGATGCCGTGGCAGACGCTCCCCGAGGAATATGGCGGCATCCTGGGCCTTGACCGCGAGGCCCTCGGGATCCCGTCCAAGGAGGAGTTCGTCGCCGAATACTACGCCCATGCGCGGCCGACCCCGCCGCTCGGCGCGTTCCACGAGGCCTTCGCGCTCTTCCGCTTCGCCGTGATCTTCGTGGGCATCGCGGACCGGGCACGGGCCGGCAACGCGGCATCGAGCGAGGCCGAGGAGCTGGGTCCGCTCGCCGAGCGCTTTGCCCGGCGCGCCCTCGAGGCGGCGGGCCTCGCGCCGCGTCCTCAAGGAGAAGCCTCATGAAATTCCTCAACATGATCGAGCGGTTCAACATCGCCGTCGGCAAGGCGGTCAGCTTCCTGATCTGGGCCGGCATCGTGGTGCTCTGCTACGAGGTGGTGGCGCGCTACGTCTTCAACGCGCCGACGATCTGGGCGCATGGCTACACGCAGCGCATCTTCGGCGCCTATTTCGTGATGATCGGCGCCTATACCCTGGTGCGCGGCAGCCATGTCAGGGTCGATCTTCTGACCAAGACGCGCTGGCCGCGCTTCAATGCCTGCCTCGATCTTCTGAACTGCATCTTCCTGCTGATCTGGGGCGGCGTCCTGATCTGGGAGGGGTGGTGGTTCTTCGAGGATGCCTGGGCCTTCGGCGAGCTCGACGACAGCGTGCTGCGTCACCCGATGTGGCCGATCAAGCTGTCGCTCTTCGCCGGCGCGCTGCTCATCACCGCGCAGGGCCTCGTCGAGGCGGCGCGCTCAATCATCCTGATCATCAATCCCAATGCCGATGTCGGGCGTGCCACGCCGGACCTGCTGGGAGGAGCATAGACAATGAGCCCCGAACTTCTCACCATCGGCATGTTCGGCATGGTCCTGCTGGCGATCATGTCCGGCGTCTCGCTGGCCTTCGCCATGGGCGGAACCGCCGTCATCTTCGGCCTGCTGAGCTTCGGCTCCTACGGCATGTATTCCGTCATCACGACGATGTTCGGCTCGATGTGGTCGATCCTGCTCTCGGCCATCCCGCTTTTCGTCTTCATCGGGGTGGCGCTGGCCCGCTCGCGCATCGCCCATGACCTCTACCAGGCCTTCTACCTGTGGTCGGGACGCACCCATGGCGGGCTGCTGCTGGGCACCTCCGGCTTTGCCGCGACCCTCTCGGCGATGACCGGAAGCTGCGCGGCCTCGACCATGACCACCGGTCTCGTCGGCATCCCGGCGATGGACAAGCGCGGATATGACCGATCCTTCGTTCTGGGCACGATCGGCGCGTCCGGAACGCTCGGCATCCTGATCCCGCCCTCGATCACCCTGATCGTCATCGGGATGCAGACCGGGCAATCGGTCGGCCGGCTGTTTCTCGGCGGGCTGGTCTCGGGACTGCTGCTGCTGGCGGTCTTCCTGCTCTATATCGGGCTGCGCAGCCACTTCAATCCGGCGCTGGCGCCGGGCGCGGCGGAGCGCGCGCCGCTGCGCGAACGGCTCCGGGCACTGCGTTCGGTCTTCCTGCCGCTGCTGATCATCCTGTCGGTCCTGATCTCGATCTTCGCCGGTATCGCGACGCCCACCGAGGCGGCGGCGGTCGGCGCGGCGGCGGTGGTGATCTCGGTCGCGATCCGCGGCGAGCTGAACTGGCGCTACATTCGCGATGTCAGCTACGAGACCGGCGCCATGACCGGCATGGTCATCTGGATCGTCTTCGGGGCCAGCGCCTTCATCGCCGTCTATGGCGGGGCGGGCGGCACCGCGTTTATGCAGGATTTCCTCAGGGGAATCGATGTCAGCCCGACGGTGATGGTCCTGATCATCCAGGCGATCACCCTGCTGCTGGGCATGTTCCTCGATCCGATCGGCATCATCCTTCTGATGCTCCCGATCTTCTTTCCCATCGTCGTGGAACTCGGCTTCGACCCGATCTGGTTCTGCGTCCTGTTCCAGCTGAACCTGTGCATCGGGTATATCTCGCCGCCCTTCGGCTATAACCTGTTCTACCTCAAGATCCTCAGCCCGGAGACGCCGATCAGCGCCATCTACCGCTCGATCGCCCCGTTCTTCTTGCTGATGATCCTGACCGGAGCGCTGATCTTCCTCTTTCCGGGGATCATCACCCGCTTCACCGACCTGCCGACGCAGCTCTGACGCGCGGCGGGCATATCAAGGCCCGCGCGGCCGGCCGGGAGGACCAGTCCGGCAGCGCGGAGCCAATACGGCATGAATCAAACAGGAGGAGTATCACCATGCCCAGGACCAGACCCCAGATTACCCGCCGCGGCCTTCTCGGCAGCGCAGCCGCAGCAGCCGGCGGCGGCGCCATGCTCGCCGCCCCGCCCGCCATCGCGCAGGGCAAGACGACATGGCGCATGCAGACCCATTGGCCGACCGGCAACTGGTATTACGAGGATGTCTTCGTCAAGTTCGCCGACCGGGTGACCGCGGCGACCAATGGCGAGCTGACCATCGAGCCGGTGCAGAATGACGGTATCGTGCCAACCGGCGAAGTGCTCAACGCGGTCCGCCGCGGCCTGCTGGAGAGCGCGTTCATCTACCCGTCCTACTGGATGGGCCGGATCCCCGTCGCGGGTCATCTGAACGGCAATATCGGCACCTTCGGCAGCCACGAAGAGATGCACATGTTCATGTACGAGATGGGCGCTCTCGACGTGATCCGCGAAGCCTATGCCGAGCAGGGCGTCTACCAGGCCGGACCCGTCTCCTATGCCGGTCTCGCGCTCTATTCCAACCGTCCGCTGCGCACGGCTGCCGATTTCGACGGCTGGCGTGTCCGCTCCACCGGCACCGCCGCGATGGTCTTCGAGAAGATGGGCGCATCGCCCGTGGCGATCCCCGGCGGCGAGCTCTACCAGGCGCTGCAGACGGGCGTGGTCGAAGGGGCGCATTGGGGCTCCATCTCCACCGGCTGGGGCATGAACTTCCAGGAAGTCACCAAGTACATCGTCCAGCCGGACCTCGTGAGCCAGCTCAACGGCGAGGTCATCGTCGGAATGCAGCAATGGGAGAAGCTCGGCGATGACCTGAAGGCGACCTTCAACGAGATCGTCCGGGCCACCAGCGCCGATGCCAGCGCGCATTTCCTGCACCAGGACCTGGTGCGCAAGGACGAGTTCGTGAAGGAGCTTGGGGGCGAGATCACCACGCTCGAGCCGGCGGTGGTCGAGGAGCTGCGCCAGAAGTCGCTCGAGGTCGTCGCCGAATTCGCCGAGCGCGACCCCCAGTATTCGGGCCGCGTCGCCGAGATCCTCAACGAGTTCATGCGCCTCACCGGCAAGGCATGACCAAGTGGCGGGCCGGGGCCGCGTGCCCGGCCCGCCATGCCCCGCGCGCGCCGGCACGATCCGCCATGCCGCGCGGTGACACGCGACAGGAGAGACAGGACATGACCATTCCCAAGACCATGCGCGCCATTCGCCTCGACGGTCACGGAGGCCCGGAGGTGCTCCGTCCCTTCGAGACGGAGGTGCCCGAGCCGGGACCCGGACAGGTCCTCATCCGTCTCGCCTATGCCGGGGTGAACCGCCCCGACGCGCTGCAACGTGCCGGCCTCTACGCCCCGCCGCCCGACGCCTCGCCCCTGCCGGGGCTCGAAGGGGCGGGCGAGATCGCGGCCATCGGCGAGGGGGTCACGCGCTGGTCGGTGGGCGATGCGGTGACCGCGCTCCTGCCCGGCGGCGGCTATGCCGAATATGCCGTGACCGACGCGGCGCAGGCCCTTCCGGTACCAGGCGGCATGGACATGGCGCGCGCGGCGGCGCTCTGCGAGACCTACTTCACCGTCTGGAGCAACGTCTTCATGCGCGGCGCGCTGAGCGAGGGAGAGACGTTCCTCGTGCATGGCGGCTCCTCGGGCATCGGAACGACCGCGATCCAGCTGGCGGTGATGAACGGCGCGCGGGTCATCGCGACCGCCGGCTCGGCCGGGAAATGCGCCGCCTGCACCGATCTGGGCGCGGCGCGGGCGATCAATTACCGCGAGGAGGATTTCGTCGAGATCCTCAAATCCGAGGGCGGCGCCGACCTGATCCTCGACATGGTCGGTGGTGACTACATGCAGCGCAACATCTCGGCGCTGGCGATGGATGGCCGCCTCGTGCAGATCGCGTTCCTGCAAGGCTCCAAGGCCAAGCTCGACATGATGCAGGTGATGACCCGCCGCCTGACGCTGACCGGCTCCACCCTGCGCCCGCAATCCAACGCGGCGAAGGCGGCGATCGCCGGCGCTCTCGAGGCGGAGGTCTGGCCGCATCTTGCCAGCGGCCGCATCGGGCCGGTGATGGACAGCGAGTTCCCGCTCGAGCAGGCCGCCGCCGCCCATGAGCGTCTCGAAGGGTCGACGCATATCGGCAAGATCGTCCTCAAGGTCGCCCCGTGACACGGCGCGCCCGCTCCGAAAGCCATTTCGTGCCCGGGGCAGGCGACGCACCGCCGTTGCACCTTGCGGCGTGCGGGGCGGAGCGGGGGGCAGAGCGGGGGCGTCCCCCCCTTCTGATGGTTCATGGCGCGACCTTCTCCGGGCGGATGTTCGACATCGACTGCGACGGGGTGAACTGGCTCGCCGCCGCGGCCGATGCGGGTTTCGCCGCCTATGCGGTCGATCTGAGGGGCTACGGCCGCTCCGCGCCACCGGACTGGCGCCGCGCGGCCTTCGCCGACGGGGCTCCGCCGGCCTGCTCCGGGGCGCAGGCCATCGCGGATATCGGCCGCGCGGCCGACTGGATCGCCGCGCGCCATGGCGACGCCGCGCTCTCCCTGATCGGCTGGTCCTGGGGCACCACCACGGCCGCCCGCTACGCGATCGGGCCGGGGCGGGACCGTGTCAGGCGCCTGGCGCTCTACGCGCCGGTCCATGCCGCGCCGAACCCCGCCTGGCTCGAAATGCTCGGCGAGCCGGAAGACCCGCGACAGAAGCGCGCCTTCGCACCCTACCGCCTCGTCACGCCGCAAGATGTGCGCGCCCGCTGGAACGAGCAGATCCCGCCCGGTGCGGACTGGCGCCCCGAAGGCGCGCTCGAGGCGCTGGTGCAGGCCAGCCTGGACGACGATCCGCAATCGGGCGGCGAAGGGTTCAGGGTGCCCAACGGCACGTTCGAGGACCTGTGGCACTGCTTCAACGGCCGGCCCCTCTACGACCCCGCGACCCTGCGCTGCCCGGTCCTCGTGGTGCGCGGACGCGCGGATCCGACATCGACCCGCGCCGACGCGCTCGGTCTTTTCGATGCGCTGGAAGGCGTCGAGCGGCAGTATCACGAGATCGCCGATTCCACACATTTCGCAAATGCCGAGCATGGCGCGCCCCAATTGCACCGCGCGGTGCACGCGTTCCTGCGCGCCGGCCTGTAACAGACTGGAGTAAGTATTCATGACCGTTCGCAAAGTCGCGATCATCGGAGCCGGAACGATGGGCGGGGGGATCGCGATGACCTGCCTTGCCGCCGGGCTGCGGGTGACCGTTCTCGAAGCCGACGCCGCACAGGCCGAGGCGCTCGCGCCGCGGGTGTCGCGTTTCGTCTCGCGCGCCGTCGAGAAGGGACGGATGACGCGAGAAGCCGCCGACGAGGCGCTCGGCGCGCTGCAGGTCACGGACCGCGCGGAGGCGATCGCGGGCAGCGACCTGGTGATCGAGGCGGTGTTCGAGGATGCCGAGGTCAAGCGCACGCTCTTTGCCCGGATCGCGCCGCATCTGGGGCCAAAGACGGTGCTCGCCACCAATACCAGCGCCCTGCGGGTGGACGAGCTGGCCCGGGCCGCGCCCGATCCGGAGCGGTTCATCGGCCTGCATTACTTCAGCCCCGCCGAGGTCAACCCGTTGGTCGAGCTGGTGGTCGGCACGCGCAGCTCCGCCGAGGCGGTGCAGACGGCGCGCGCCTTTCTCGAGATGACGGGCCGCACCGTGCTGGAATGCCGGGATGCGCCCGGCTTCGTGGTCAACCGCTTCTTCTGTCCCTACAGCAACGAGGCGGTGCGCTGCCTGGAGGACGGGATCGGGGACACGGCGCAGATCGACGCCGTCGCCTGCGAGATCTTCGGCCTGCCGATGGGGCCCTTCGCGGTGATGAACATCATCAAGCCGCGCGTGAATCTGCATGCCTTGCGCAACCTCTCCACGCTGGGCGCGCTTTACGAGCCGGCCGCGCCGCTGGTCGAGCTTGGCGAGCGCGGCGGCGCCTGGGACATCGCGGAGGCGCCTTCGCGGATCGACGCGCAGACACACGCGCAGATCGCCGCCCGCCTGCGCGGGGCGACCTTCCTGTCGATCCTCGAAGCGCTGGATGAAGAGGTCGCGGAGCCGGATGCCTTCGATCTGGGCGCGGAGCGGGCGCTGCGCTTCGGCCTGCCTCCCGTCGCGCAGATGCGCCGGCTGGGACGCGAGGAAACCTCTGCCCTCGCGCGGCGCGTCGCCGATGCGCATGGCGCGGCGCTGCCGGATGGCGGGCTGGAGGCGGTCTTCGCGGGCTGAGGCGGGGCCGCCCGTCAGGGCTGCGCTACCGGCGCATCCGGTCCGGCTCCGGGCCGATATCGCACCGGCGAGCCGCGCCGGGCAGGAGGCCTTGATCCGCATCGGTGCGGGAATTAGGGCTTGCCTTTGCCCGGCCGCCGCTTCGATATTGCCGGCCAGCGCCAAGACGGCCCGAAGGAGTTCGACAGCATGCGTCCCTACCGTGCCGCCCTTTCATGGGTCGCGGCAGCCTTCTGCACCGCGGCCATGCCGGCCCCGGGGGCCGCGGCGGACCTGCTGGTCTTCGCCGCGGCCAGCCTGGGCACCGCGCTCGAGCGGATCGAGGCCGATTGGGAAGCGCGCACGGGATCGGATATCGCGATCTCCTATGCCGGCTCGTCGCAACTCGCCCGGCAGATCGAGCTCGGCGCGCCGGCCGATCTCTTCATCTCGGCCAATGGCGACTGGATGGATCATCTGGTGGCGGGCGGGCTGATCGATGGGCAATCGCGGCGCGACATCCTCGGCAATACCCTCGTGCTGATCGCCCAAGGGCGGGGCGCGGCGCCCCACGATGCGCTCGCCGCGGGCGCAATGACGGCACGCCTCGGGGAGGGACGGCTCGCGATGGCGCTCGTCGATGCGGTTCCCGCCGGCATCTACGGCCGTGCCGCCCTGGTCTCGCTCGGTCTTTGGGAAGAGGTTTCGGACCGGGTGGCGCAGGCCGACAACGTGCGCGCGGCCCTCGCGCTCGTGGCCTCGGGCGCAGCCCCCCTCGGCATCGTCTATGCAAGCGACGCCACGGCGCAGGATGACGTGAGCGTGATCGCGACCTTTCCCGAAGGCAGCCACGCGCCGATCCGCTATCCCGCCGCGCTAACCGCCGGGGCCCGGCCGGAGGCACGGGCCTTCCTCGATCACCTCGGCAGCCCGGAGGCACAGGACATCTTCGCGCAGGCCGGCTTCATCCCCGCCGGGACCTAGCGCCGTGCTCGACACGATCAGCGCGGCCGAATGGGACGCCTTGCGCCTGTCGCTGAAAGTGTCCGCGGTGGCCGTCGCGGCCAGTCTTCCCCTCGGGCTCCTGACCGCGCACGCCCTGGCGCGGTGGCGCTTCCCGGGGCGGCAAATCCTCAACGGGCTGGTGCATCTGCCGCTGATCCTGCCGCCGGTGGTGACGGGCTACCTGCTGCTCCTGGGGTTCGGGCGCACGGGACCCATCGGCGCGCCGCTCGAGGCCTGGTTCGGCATCGGTTTCGCCTTCCGCTGGACGGGGGCGGCCCTTGCCGCGGGGATCATGGCCTTCCCGCTGATGGTCCGTGCCATCAGGCTGAGCATCGAGGCGGTCGATCCCAAGCTCGAGCAGGCGGCCGCCACGCTCGGCGCCTCGCGCCCCTGGGTCTGGATCACCGTGACCCTGCCGCTGATCGCGCCCGGGGTGGTGGCGGGCGGCATTCTCGCCTTCGCCAAGGCGATGGGCGAGTTCGGAGCGACGATCACCTTCGTGTCGAATATTCCTGGCGAGACGCGCACCTTGCCCTCGGCGATCTATGCCTTCCTGCAGGTGCCGGGCGGGGAGGGGGCGGCGATGCGCCTCGTGCTGATCTCGGTCGTGGTCTCGATGGGGGCGCTGCTCCTGTCGGAATGGCTGGGCCGGCGCATCGCCCGGCGCCTGGGCGGCACGTGAGCCTGCGCGTCTCCCTGCGTCATGCCCTGCCGGGCTTCACGCTCGATGCGCGTTTCGAGGCGCCCGAGGGGGTGACGGCGCTGTTTGGTCCGTCCGGCGCGGGCAAGAGCACGGTGGTGCTGGCGATCGCCGGTCTGGTGCGTCCCGACGCGGGACGGATCGAGGTGAACGGGCGCGTGCTGCTCGACACCGACAGGGGCATCGCGCTCGCCGCCCATCGCCGGCGGGTCGGCTGCGTCTTCCAGGAGGGTCGGCTTTTCCCGCATCTGACGGTGCGCCAGAATCTCGGTTATGGACGGTGGTTCGCGGGCCGGCATGCCGCGGCTCAGCCCGGCCGCGTGGTCGAGATGCTCGGCATCGGCGATCTGCTGGGCCGGATGCCGGCCGATCTGTCGGGCGGCGAGAAGCAGCGCGTGGCGATCGGCCGCGCGCTTCTCGCCGCGCCGCGCCTGCTGCTGATGGACGAGCCGCTGGCCGCGCTCGACGCGCAACGCAAGGCCGGCATCCTGCCCTATCTGGAGCGGCTGCGGGACGAGACGCGCATCCCCATCCTCTATGTCAGCCACGCGGTCTCCGAGGTGGCGCGGCTGGCGACCACGGTGGTGGCGCTGCGCGCGGGGCGGGTGCTCAGGGCCGGCCCCACGGCCGAGCTTCTGGCCGATCCCGAGGCGGTGCCCGTCCTGGGGCCGCGCGACGCGGGCTCGGTTCTCGAGGGGCGGCTCGTGGCGCATCACGAGGACGGTCTCAGCGAGGTCGAGATCTCGGGTGGCAAGCTGCTCCTGCCGCGCATCGAGGGAGCGCCCGGCGCGCGGGTGAGGGTGCGGATCGGTGCGCAGGACGTGATTCTCGCCTGCCTGGCCCCGCAAGGGCTCTCGGCGCTCAACATCCTGCGCGGGGAGGTCAGCGCGCTGCGCAGCGGCAGTGGCCCCGGGGTGATCGTGCAGTTGCGCATCGGCGAGGACAGCCTTCTTGCCCGGATCACCAAGCGCTCTGCCGCCGCGCTCGATCTGGCGCCGGGGCAGACCTGCTACGCGATCGCCAAATCCGTCGCGGTTGCGCCGGCCGATATCGGCGGCGCGGCGCCGGCCCCCTTGCCGGAGTGATCCGGCCCCGCGGCGGGGACCGGGTGCCGACGCGCCGCGGTATCTCGAGCCGGGACCACTTCCGCGCCTCGTCCTCCGATATCCGCAGCGCCCGTTCGCGCGCCTTGTCACGGGTGGTATCCCGTGCACTGCACATGAAGATATTCCCCTCCGGCACCGCGACCCGGGACAGCCCCCTGTTGCTGTTATCCTTGCGGCGTTGGCGGTTCTTGGACTGCGGGGGCGTTGCCAGGGCGGGGCGCGCCGGGCCGATCGTTTGTGCCAGCACCCTGCCACGCACGCCGTGCCGTGCGGGCGGGCGCATTCCGTGCATCCACCTCCCTCGCGCCCAACGCCACATGGCCGACCGGGTTTCGCGTGAATTTACAGGCGATTACCTGGTGATGCCGCAAACTGCCGGGAATGTCGTATTTCGCCTTGTTTCCCATGCGCCGGATCTTTAAACGGGTCAGCGGAGATGTGGCCGAGTGGTCGAAGGCGCTCCCCTGCTAAGGGAGTAGGCCCGGAAGGGTCTCGTGGGTTCGAATCCCATCGTCTCCGCCACTGCCCCCCCCCTTTTTAGATCGATCTCCTTCCGCGCATTTGGATGGGAATGCTCGTCTGCGCAGGGCAGGGGGAAGAAAGGTCCGGGCAAACCGGGCGGATGGTTCAAAGGCGGATGATCTTCGCCTCGGTGACGTCGGTCATGTAGGCGAGGGCGCAATAGATGGTTCCGATCTCGTCATGCACCGGCTTCATCTGGCACCGAATGATCCGCGTGGTGCCATCCTCGTGCTGCAGGTCATAGTAGTATTCGTGCACCTTGCCGCCGAGGCAGCGATCGAACATTTCCCGTGCGCGGTCGTTGAATCGTGACAGCCCGATGATCTCCACCACGTGCATGCCGATCATCCCGACCTGCGAGCGGCGGTTGAAGCTGGCATTGGTCGCGCTCGTTGCCAGGTAGCGGTAGTCCCGGTCGACCGCGCAGACCCGTTCAGGCGAATGAAAGACGTAGGAGGACATCCTCTGGTCGCTTGATGGCGCGGCGTTGCGCGGCGCCGGTGATCGGGGATGCGCCACCTCCTGCCGGGGCGCGAGCGTCCGGAATTGCGGCGAATGCCGGTGCAAAAGGCGCAGGGCGATCTCGGTGTCGCGCTCACGGGTGACACTGCGCTTGGCGCGGCTCGCGCGGATCATGAAGAACTGGACCTGCTCGCGCAGTTCGGCTTCCGTGTCGGGGACGTAGCGCTCGATCGCATCCATGACGCGCGCGGCCTCGCGCACCAGCTCCGCCTGGATGCGGGCGGACCCTTCTTCCGCAAAGCTCGCGCGAAGGCGTGCCTGCGTGAATGTCAGGTCCGCGATCAACTGGCCGATGCGCATTTCTGCATACCCTGATCGTTGCATGCCGCATCGTGCACCGTGTCCGCACAATGCCGCAATAGCCATTGGTGACATGGCGCTGTCGCCGCTTCGCCGGAACCGCCGCTGCGCGCGCGGCTTGTGGGTGCAGGAACGGCAGGCTCTGAAGGTCGGGGCATGATCTGCCGGGACCGTCCGAAGACCCGGCCACGTTCACCATTCGGCGCCCCCCGGGGGGGCGTGTCACGGCACCATGCCATTTTTGCGAAAGGACGACTGACATGTCGCAACCCGAAGAACTGAGAACCGACCCGCGCAAGCGTATCTTCAAGGAACTCGACGATGTCAGGGCGGGAATGCTCGGGATCGAGGGCTCCGAGCAGCTGAGCCAGCCGATGACCCACCATGCCTTTCCCGAGGAGGGGGTGCTGCGCTTCATCACGTCCCGGCAGACCGATCTTGCCGAGGCGATCGGGTCCGGGCGGACGGCCCGCTACGTGGTGATCAGCAAGAACCACGATTTCTGGATGACCCTGCGCGGCGAGATGACGGTCTCGAACGACCGGGAGAAGATCGACGAGATCTGGTCGCGCGTCTCCGCCGCCTGGTTCGACGAGGGGCGCGAGGATCCGGAGGTCACGATGCTCGAGCTGCGCCTGACCGACGGCTCGGCCTGGGCGGCGACGGGCAACCCGCTGGTCTTCGGCTGGGAAATCCTGCGCGCCAACATGGACGAGGAGCACAAGCCGGAGATCGGCGAGCAGGCGGAGATCCGTTTCTGAGCGGCCGCATGCCGGGCGGGCATGATGGCCCGCCCCCCTTTCGGTCCCCGCCAGCCTCCGCGCGCCCCTGTTTATCTGTAGGTCTCGTCCGGGCCGGGAAAGCTGCGCTCTCTGACATCCTCGGCATAGCGGCGCACCGATGCCTCGATCTGCGCGCCCAGGTCGCCGTAGACCCTGACGAATTTCGGCGGGCGGCTGCCGAGCCCCAGCATGTCCTCGAGCACGAGGATCTGCCCGTCGCAATCGGCGCTGGCCCCGATGCCGATGGTCGGGATCGGCACGGCCTCGGTGATCTGGCGCGCCAGGGGCTCGACCACGCCCTCCACCACGAGGGCGAAGGCGCCGGCCTCCGCCACGGCCCTGGCATCGGCGATATGGGCCGGCCAGCTGTCCTCGTCGCGCCCTTGCGTCTTGAAGCCGCCCATCACATGGCTCGATTGCGGGGTCAGGCCGATATGCGCCATGACCGGGATGCCGCGCTCGGTCAGGAAGCGGATCGTCTCGGCCATCCGCGCCCCGCCCTCGAGCTTGACGGCGCCGCACTGGGTCTCCTTCATGATCGTCGCCGCGTTGCGAAAGGCCACGTTCGGGCTCTCCTCGTAGCTGCCGAAGGGCATGTCCACGACGATGAGCGCGCGCTTCGTGCCGCGCACCACGGCGCGCCCGTGCATGATCATTAGCTCGATCGGCACACCGACCGTCGTCTCCATCCCGTGCATCACCATCCCGAGCGAATCGCCCACCAGGATGAAATCGGCATGCTCATCCACGATCGCCGCCGTGTGGGCATGATAGGAGGTGAGCGACACGATCGGGGTTCCGCCCTTGCGCGCGGCGATCTGCGGTACGGTGATCCGGCGGACCGGCTTGCTGGGTTCGGTGGACATCGGCTCAGGCCCCTCGGCTGACAACATGTTGATCTATCAGTAGCACGTCACCGAAGCGGACCGCCAGAAGCACCACCGCCGGCCGCTCCAGGGGGCCGCGCAAAGGCGCGAGGCTCTGCGCGTCGCGTATGTCGATGGCGCGGATGTCGGCCCCTTCGGCGGCATCGATGCGGGCCCGGATCGCGGCGCGCATCCGCGCAGTGCCGGCGCCTTGCGCGGCGAGGGTCTCGGCCTCGCGCAGCGCGGCGCGAAGGGCGGGGGCGGCGGCCCTGTGCTCGGGGGTGAGCCTGACATTGCGCGACGACATCGCAAGCCCGTCGGCCTCGCGCACGGTCGGCACCCCGACGATCTCGGGGCTCATGTCGAGATCGCGCACCATCCGGCGGATCACCGCCAGCTGCTGGTAATCCTTCTCGCCGAAGAAGGCCATATCAGGTGCGGCGAGGTTGAGCAGCTTGCACACCACCGTCGCCACGCCCCTGAAATGCCCCGGACGCAGCCGCCCCATGAGCATCCGCGAAAGGCGCGCCGTCTCGACGCTCGTCTCGTGATCGGGGTGGTAGATCTCGGAAGGCAGGGGGGTGAAGACCGCGTCCACCCCTTCGGGCGCGAGCAGGGCCAGATCACGGTCGAGATCGCGCGGGTAGCTCTCGAGATCCTCGTTCGGGCCGAATTGCGCCGGGTTCACGAAGATGGTGACGACGACGCGCGCGCAGCGTTCCCGCGCCGCGCGCACCAGGCTCAGATGGCCCTCGTGAAGGTAGCCCATGGTCGGCACGAGCCCGACGCTCTCGCCCGCCCCGGCCCATGCCGCGCGCAGGGCGCGCAGTTCGGCTTTCGTTCTGCACTGCTCCATTCCACCTCTCCCGGTTCGGCACTCGGGGCGCGCTGTCGCTTTTCGCGGCGCCCGTGCCGGGACGGGCCGCGACCCTCCCGCCCGTCCTAGCGTGGGCGCCGCGGGGCCCGCAAGACGCGGCGCGCGCAGGGCGGCAGGGGAGCGGCCGGGCGCGCGCTCCGCATGCGACAATCGCCGCCAAAAGCGGTCCCGCCTCCCGGTTTGCATGGCACCCGGCAACCCCGCGCGCTACGTCGGGGGAGGGCGGAATCGCGCATGGGGGAACGGCGGCATGGGGCAAGACAAGGCCAAGGGGCGCGGCGGGGCGGCACGGGCCGGCATGCTGGCCGCGGCTCTCCTCACGGTGCCGGGCGTCTCTTCCTCGGTCGCGCAGGAGCGCACCTTCCTGGGAACCAGCCGTATCTTCAGCAATGATTCGCTCGGCGATGGCCAGGATCGCTGGCGCAGCGGCAGCTACGGCATCGGTGTCTTCTTCGGGCCGCGCCCTTCCTCCGGCAGCCGCCCGATCGCCGATCCCGGCGCCCCTGACGTCACCGGCTCCATGCCGCGATCGGACGCGGTCCCGGACGGCGCGCGCGGCCTCGGGCGGTTCGGCGAGACGCTCGAATTCCGGCTTTCGGGGCAGATCGTCGCGCCGGCGAACCTGGTGCGTCCCGCCCGCCGCGACCGCCCGCATGCAAGTGTCGTGAGCGCGGGCATCTTCACCCATCTCGCATGGGGCGAGGCGCAGGCATCCACCGGCTTCGGAGCCGAGATCACCGGCCCGTCGACCGGGCTGATGCGGTTCCAGGACCGCGCGCACGCCGCGCTGGGCCTCGAGGCGCGGGGGGATGGTCCGGTCATCCCGGACGCCGTGCACCCGATGCTCGATTTCGAGCTAGCGGGAGGACATGCGGCGCCCCTGACCCGCCTGCGGCCCTTCGCGCAGGTGCATGTCGGGGTGGAGAGCCTTGCGCGCGCGGGCATCGACCTGCTGATCGGTCATGGCAGCGGCGCGCCCGTCTTCACCCGCGATCCGGTGACCGGCCACCTGATGCGCGGCCCCGCGGGGCGCAGCGACGGGCCGGGGGCGGGGCTCGCGGCGGGGGCGGACATCGCGCGGGTCTGGCACAGCGATCTTTTCGAGGGCAGCCCGGTGCGCACGCGCGATTGGCGCGGCCGCGCGCGGCTCGGGATCTCGGCCCGGCTTGGCGGATACGGGGTTTTTTACGGGGTGAGCTATCTCGGCCCCGAATTCGAGGGGCAGGGCGGCGGGCAGCTGGTCGGCTCGCTGCGGCTCGGCACCGCGTTCTGAGGCAGCGGCACGGCCATTGACACCCCGCCGGGGCGGAGTATAAGGCGCGCCTGTCCCGGCGGATCGTCCGGCGGGGCGTCTTTGGTGTTGGTGGACCCCGCGAGGGGAACCCTGTCAGGCCTCGGCCAGAGGACAACGCCCTTCACGCCGCCCCCGCGCGGCACAATGACGAAGGAGATCAGACGGTGACCAAACGCACCTCTGCCAAGTACAAGATCGACCGCCGCATGGGCGAGAACATCTGGGGACGTCCGAAATCCCCGGTGAACCGCCGCGAATACGGCCCCGGCCAGCACGGTCAGCGCCGCAAGGGCAAGCTTTCGGATTTCGGCCTGCAGCTTCGCGCCAAGCAGAAGCTCAAGGGCCATTACGGCGATCTGACCGAAAAGCAGTTCCGCCGCATCTTCACCGAGGCCGAGCGCGTCAAGGGTGACACCGGCGAGAACCTGATCGGCCTGCTCGAGCGCCGTCTGGACGCCGTCGTCTACCGCGCCAAGTTCGTGCCGACCGTCTTCGCCGCGCGCCAGTTCGTGAACCACGGCCATGTCACGGTGAACGGCAAGCGCGTCAACATCCCCTCCTACCGGGTCAAGGAAGGCGATGTCATCGCCGTGCGCGACAAGTCCAAGCAGCTGGCCATCGTGCTGGAAGCCGTCGGCCTCGCCGAGCGTGACACCCCCGACTATCTCGAGGTGGACCACTCCAAGATGACCGCGACCTTCACCCGCATTCCGGGCCTGGGCGATGTGCCCTTCGCGGTCCAGATGGAGCCGAACCTGGTCATCGAATACTACGCCCAGAACTGATCCGAAGGCGTATGCGATTGCGGGGTCGTCCTTTGGGGCGGCCCTTTTTCGTGCCGAAGGGCAACAGTCGTCCCGCGGGGGCGGGCGCCGCGCCCCCGGGCGCGCCGTTGCCGCTGGTCACGACGGGCGGCGCTGTTTAAGAGGGACCCGTTCAGGGGGATACCATGACGCAGTCGATCGAGCCGAGATCGGGAATTCTGGAAATCGCGCCCTATCAGGGCGGGGCGAGCCATGCCGAGGGCGTGGCCGAGGTCGTGAAGCTGAGTTCGAACGAGAACCCGCATGGCGCGCCCGAGGCGGCGCGAGAGGCGCTGCGCCGCACGGCCCATCTCATCCACCGTTATCCCTCGACCGATCACGGCGAGCTGCGCCGGGCGATCGGCGAGGTTCAAGGCCTCGATGCCGAGCGGATCATCTGCGGCGCGGGCTCGGACGAGATCATCTCGATGCTGTGCATGGCCTATACCGGCCCCGGCACCGAGGTGATCCATACCGAGCACGGCTTCGCGATGTACCGCATCAGCACGCTCGCCGCAGGCGCCGTGCCGGTCGAGGTTCCCGAGCATCGCAGGACGGTCGATATCGAGGCGATCCTCGAGGCATGCAACTTCCGCACCCGCCTGGTCTTCATCGCCAATCCCGCCAATCCGACGGGAACGATGATCGACATGCAGACGATCGAGCAGCTCGCCGACAGGCTGCCGCCCCATGTCCTCCTGGTGCTCGACGGCGCCTATGCCGAATATGCCGAAGGGTATGATGGGGGCGCGCGGCTCGCGGGGAGCTGGCCGAATGTCTTCATGACGCGGACCTTCTCCAAGATCTACGGTCTCGGGGGGCTGCGCGTCGGCTGGGGATACGGGCCGGCCGCGGTGATCGACGTGCTGAACCGGGTGCGCGGACCCTTCAACCTCGGCGATCCGCAGCTGCGCGCGGCGGAGGCCGCGATGCGCGATACCGGCTTCGTGCAGCGCTGCCGGGCGGAGAACGCGCGGATGCGTGACTGGCTCGCGCATGGCCTGGCGCAGCAGGGTGTCCCCTCCGATCCCTCCCATGCAAATTTCGTGCTGGCGCGCTTTGCCTCGCCGCAGGAAGCGGATGCCTGCGAGGCGCATCTGCGGGCCGACGGCCTGCTGGTGCGCAAGGTCGGCGGATACAAGCTTCCCGACTGCCTGCGCATCACGGTGGGCGACGAGGCGTCATGCCGCCGCGTGGTGCATTCGGTCGCAAGGTTCAAGGCCTCGGCCCCGTGAGCGTCCTCTACAAGCGCGTGGCGCTGATCGGCCTCGGCCTCATCGCGGGCTCCATGTCGCACGCGATGAGGCGCGCGGGACTTGCGAAAGAGGTCGTGGGCACCGCGCGCTCGGCCGCCACCCGGGCCGAGGCACGCGAGATCGGTCTGTGCGACCGGATCGTGGAGACGGCCGCCGAAGCGGTGCAGGGGGCCGATCTGGTGGTCATCGCGACCCCCGTCGGGGTGATGGGCGCGGTCGCCGCGCAGATCGCGCCGCATCTCGCCCCCGGCGCGACCCTCACCGATGTCGGCTCCGTCAAGCGCCGGGTCATCGACGAGATCGCGCCGCATGTGCCGCCGGGAGTTCATTTCGTTCCGGGCCATCCGCTTGCCGGCACCGAGCATAGCGGACCGAACTCGGGCTTTGCCGAGCTTTTCGAGAATCGCTGGTGCCTGCTGATCGCCGATGAGCGGACGGATGCGGCGGCGCTGTCGCGCCTGTCGCGCCTGTGGCAGGGGATGGGGGCACGCACCGAGGTGATGGATGCCGATCACCACGATCTCGTGCTCGCCGTGACCAGCCACACGCCCCATCTCATCGCCTATACCATGGTCGGTGTGGCCGACGATCTGGGCCGTGTGACCGACAGCGAGGTCATCAAGTATTCGGCGGCCGGCTTCCGGGACTTCACCCGCATCGCCGCTTCCGATCCGACCATGTGGCGCGACGTCTTCCTGACGAACAGGGAGGCGACGCTCGAGATCCTCGGCCGTTTCACCGAAGAGCTCTTCGCGCTGCAACGGGCGATCCGGACCGGCGACGGGGATCACCTGTTCGACTATTTCACCCGCACGAGGGCCATCAGGCGTGGCATCATCGAGGCGGGACAGGACACGGCCGCTCCCGATTTCGGACGCGGCGCGGCACGGAAGGAGACCGGCACATGAGCGTTTCTGCCTGGCGCGCGAGGGGGCTTGCCCTGATCGCGGGAGCCGCCGTCGCGGGATGCGGCGGCGATGACGACGTGGTCTCGCGCAGGGGCGGGCTGTGCGGTATGCCTTCCCTCGCGGGCAGCGTCCTGCCGGCCGTCAGCAGCCCGGTCGATGGCTGCGGGATCGAGGCGCCGGTGCGCGTCGAGGCCGTCGGCGGCGTCGCGCTCAGCCCGTCCGCCGTTCTCGACTGCTCGGCGGCCGAAGCGCTCGCCACATGGGTCAAGACGGGGCTCAAACCGGCCGTGGGCCGGCGCGGCGGGGGGGTCTCCTCGATCCGCGTCGCCGCCGATTACGCCTGCAGGACGCGCAATTCGCGCGCCGGCGCGAAGATCTCCGAGCACGGCCGCGGCCGCGCCATCGACATCTCGGCGCTGCTGCTCAAGGACGGCACGCGCATCGATGTCGAGCAGGGATGGGGCGAACGGCGCGACGGGGCACTTCTGCGCCGTCTGCACGGTGCGGCCTGCGGCCCCTTCGGCACGGTGCTGGGCCCCGATTCCGACGTCTATCACCGCGACCATTTTCACTTCGACAGCGCCAGCTACAGCATGGGCAGCTACTGCCGCTGACCGCTCGCGCGGCGGATCGCGGGGTCTGTGCCGCAGGCACGAAGGGGGCGGCCCCGCTTCCGGGTGACCGCCCCCTGGCTTGCGATGAGCGCGCCGCTCCGCGGTTCAGCCGCCGCTTGCCGGATGGCCGGCCTTCGCGAGGGCCTCGCGGATTTCGTCCAGAATGGCCGGATCGTCGATCGTCGCGGGTGCCTTGACCGTCTCGCCATCGGCCAGCTTGACCATCGTGGCACGCAGGATCTTGCCCGAGCGCGTCTTGGGAAGGCGATCGACGACGAGGACCGTCTTGAACGCCGCGACCGGCCCGATCCGGTCGCGCACCATGGCCACGCATTCGCGCGCGACCGTCTCATGCGCCTTGTTCACCCCCTTGGTCAAACAGACGAGCCCGATCGGGAGCTGACCCTTCAGCGCGTCGGCGGCGCCGATCACCGCGCATTCCGCAACATCGGGATGGTCCGAAAGGACCTCCTCCATCAGCCCGGTCGAGAGCCTGTGGCCCGCGACATTGATCACGTCATCGGTGCGCGCCATGATCCACAGGTAGTTGTCTTTATCGACATAGCCGGCATCGCCGGTCTCGTAATAGCCCGGGAACCGCTCAAGATAGGCCTTGCGGAACCGCCCTTCGGCATTCCACAGCGTCGGCAGGGTGCCGGGCGGCAGCGGCAGCTTGATCGCGATGGCGCCGAGCGCGCCGGTCTCCATCTCGCGGCCATCCTCGCCCAGGATGCGGATGTCGAAGCCGGGAAGGGCGACCGTCGGAGACCCGATCTTCACCGGAAGCGCCTCGATGCCGGCGGGGTTGCCGATCATCGGGAAGCCGCTCTCGGTCTGCCACCAGTGGTCGTAGACGGGCACGCCCATGACGCGCTGCGCCCATTCGATCGTGTCCGGATCGGCGCGCTCCCCGGCGAGATAGAGCGCGCGCAGGCGCGAGATGTCGTAGCCTTCGAGCGCCTCGGCCTTGGGGTCCTCGCGCTTGATCGCCCTGAACGCGGTGGGCGCGGTGAAGAAGCTGCGCACGTCATGCTCGTCGATGACGCGCCAGAAGGTGCCGGCATCGGGCGTGCCGACCGGCTTGCCCTCGAACATCACGCTGGTGTTGCCATGCACCAGCGGGCCGTAGACGATATAGCTGTGCCCCACGACCCAGCCGACATCGGAGGCCGCCCAGAAGACCTCGCCCGGCTCCACGTCGTAGACGTTCTTCATCGTCCAGTGGAGCGCGACGAGATGGCCCCCGGTATGGCGCACCACGCCCTTGGGTTGCCCCGTCGTGCCGGAGGTATAGAGCACGTAGACCGGGTGGTTGCCCTCGACGGGAAGGCAGTCGGCGGGCTCGGCGCCCTCCTGGAACGCCTCCCATTCGTGATCGCGCCCTTCCACGAGATCGGCTGTCCCCTGCGAGCGCTGCAGGATGACGCAGAAATCGGGCTTGTGCGCGGCCATCTCGATGGCACCGTCGAGCAGGGGCTTGTAGGCGACGATGCGTCCCGGCTCGATGCCGCAGGAGCCGGCGATGATCGCCTTGGGCGCGGCATCGTCGATCCGCGTGGCAAGCTCGTTGGCGGCGAAACCGCCGAAGACGACCGAATGGATCGCGCCGATCCGGGTGCAGGCGAGCATGGCGATCATCGCCTCGGGCACCATCGGCATGTAGATGATGACCCGGTCGCCCTTGCCGATGCCCTGCCGCGCGAGCGCCCCGGCAAAGCGCGCGGTGCGCTCGGTCATCTCGGCAAAGGTGAAACTGGTTTTCGTGCCGGTGACGGGGCTGTCGTAGATCAGCGCCTTCTGCTCGCCGCGCCCGTTCTCCACGTGGCGGTCGAGCGCGTTGTAGCAGGTGTTGGTCAGCCCGTCGGAGAACCACTCGTAAAGCGGGGCATTCTCGTCGAAAAGCGCCCTTGAAGGGAATCGCTCCCAATGGATGGATTTCGCCTGCTCCATCCACCACCCTTCGGGGTCCGTCTTCCAGCTCTCGTACACGTCGCTGTAGGTCATGCCGTCCTCTCCCTTGCTCCGCTTCCTGTAAAGCGAACCGGCGCGGCTTGGGCAAGCGGCAGTCCGCTAACAGCGCGGCGGGCGAGATGTTTGGATGCCCGCATATCGGTGTGGTGAGCTTCGGCACCGCCATGACCTGCCGCCCCCGAGGGCATCATCAACCTACGCGCGTTACGCATCGCGCGAGCGGGTTCGGCACATCGCCGATCCGCTCGATGGAGCGAAGCCGCCCCCGCCGGCGGCGGGAAGATTACCCGGCACCGGGCCGGAATATGATGCGCGGTCTTTCGAGGTGGCAGCTTTCACGAAGGCTGCACACTCCCGATCGCGCGCCGCTTGGCACATTTTCTTGGGCCTCAATGGTCGCGGATCGGCGGCGATCGGTATCCGCGCGGCGTTATCCCGATCGACGTTATTTGACAGACCGGACCCATGCTTGAGGGAGTCTGGCTTTCAGATCAGGGCGTGCCGCCCCATCGCGGCCGCGCTTGGGAAGAAGGTCGAAGTGGCCGCCCGCCGAGGATCACTCTGTACTTTCCACAGTTGCCTGTCCCGTCCAGGCGTCCTCCATGATCAGGCTGTCCAGATCAAGACGCGAACGCCATCCCTTCGTGGCGAGTTCGGGTTGGGAATGAAGTTCGGAGACATATCCCAAGCAAAGGTATGCGACGATCTCGACATGGCTTGGCATATTCAGCAGACGGCGCAAATCTCCCGTCCGGAAGATGCTGACCCAGCCGACGCCGATCCCCTCTGCACGAGCCGCCAGCCACAGGTTCTGAACGGCGCAGACGGTGGAGTAGATATCCATGTCCTTGTTATGAGTCCGTCCCAGGATGACCTCGCCGCCCCGTGCCCGGTCGCAAGTGACGGCGATATTCAGGGGCGCCTTGGCAATCCCTTCCAGTTTCAGTGAACGATAGAGTGCTTGCCTTTCCGAAGGAAACATCGATGCAGCCTCTTCGTTCGCCTCGGAAAACGCTTTGCAGATGACCTTTCGTTTCTCCTCGTCGCGGATCAGGATAAAATTCCATGGTTGCATGAAGCCGACTGACGGCGCCGCGTGGGCGGCTTCCAGGACGCGCCGTAGCGCATCGGGGTCGATCGGATCGGGCAGGAATTCATTCCGGACGTCGCGGCGCGCGGCAATGATATCGTAGAGGGCCTGCTTTTCGGCGTCCGAGAAACTTCGCGCCGGAGTGGCTTGCTGGGCAGAAGAATGTGGCATGGTCAGCCTCCGCAAAAGACAGCGGACACGCGATTTCCAGCCGCGGGTCCATCATGTCATCAGGCCGGTCTTCTGGCTTGGAATCTCCCCGACCGAACGCCTTCCCGGACCTGTTCCAGTGGCGGTTGTTGGGTCAGTTCTCCTTACAGCGGCGGGCCCGCGCCGGACTCTTACCGGCTTCCCGATTCTCCCCTTGGGGCACCTGATCCTTTCCTTATCCTGCGACAAGGCGCGGCCCGCAAGTCGTCGGAACTCGGCCCTGCATCCCTGACCTGAGGCCCCGGGATCCAGTATGGCCCGGCGGATTGGCCAAAACGTCCACACCGCCGAACGAAGCTGCACGTTGCCGCGGAGGACAGTTCTAGGGAAGCTGCGCCGCGGCATCGGCTTGGACTTCCTACGTGCCTTCGCCGCGCCCTGCTCGACCGGCTGCTTCCGGCTTGGCGCAGGATTTCACACTGTCCTGAAACCGACCCCATCCGGGGACGAAGCTGCCGCTTCGCTGGTCCAGAAGCGCTCGATCATCTCGAGATCGGTCAGCTTGGGCATGCGCGGCAAGGTCCCGGTCCGCTTCGAAAGCTGGAGGCTCTCCGGGCAGGGATCATTTCCGTGGCTGCACCGCGAGAGCCACTCGAACCGCTGTTCCAGAATTACCGCAAAGATCTCCCGCCGGGATAAAGACGGGCCGTTGAGCGACCGGAACACGCGCAGCCATTGCCGGGTGGAAAGATCGAGCGCGCAAGCGCGGCGGACAGCATCCTTGTCATCCGGACCAGCCGCTCCTCCCGCATCGGGCAGGGACCCATTCAGGGCAGTCTGGCATGTTTCGCTGGTATTCCGGGTCATCGGTTTTCCCTCGATCGATGGCGCGGCGGCTTTGCCGGGTGCCCCGCCAGTGCCTTGGCGAAGTAGACCCGGTTCAATCCCATCTCGGTCGCGCGATGCGTCTCGCGATAGCCGAGGCGGGGATAGAGGGCCAGGTTCTCGGTCATCTTCTCGTTGGTATAGAGCGTGATTTCATCGTGGCCCGCTTCCTGCGCCATCCGCTCCGCATGGGCGATCAGCGCACGCCCGACGCCCTTACCACGTGACCGTCTTGAAACCGCGACATTGTCGAGACGCGCTCCACCGTTCAGCATCAGGATGACGAAACCGCAAATGCCGCCCGCGTCCTCCGCCACGTCGGTCACGCCGCGATCCACCATGGCAGCGTAGTCCTCGACGAGCGGGGCAGGTTTCCGGCCGATCTGCGAGACATAGGGCTCGTAGGCTTCCCTCGCGATGGCCTCGATAGCACCGACATCTTCGGGCGTCGCAAGGCGGAGGTTGGTCATGGCGTAGCCCCTATTTCCTGCCCTGCGACCGTTACAGAAGCCGTCCGCGCCGGCCGCGAAGATACCGCGACCCGCCGGCTGCGCGGATGCCTTGACGATCAGTAGGCCGCCGTTCCGGGATCGGCAACTTCGTCCCCGAAGCTGTCGCAAGCAATTTGGCGCGCCCCCTGCTTTTCTCGTGGATAACCGGGAAGCAATTCATGCCTTGCCGCCCGGTCCTTACGCCGACGTGGCGGGACCGGGCGGCAAGCCCCGGGATGTGCAGCCGGCGATGCCTTCGGCAACGGAGCGAATGAGGGCTGGATGATTCACATCACCTTGACGGATATGACCAAGCGCAGTGGACACGTCCCCGGACCCATGATTCACCATACCGATCTGTCGGGCAAGGGAGGTCGATAAACCGCGTGACACGGGATGATGTTCCGGCGACACCGAGAACTGTCGATGGGCTGGATATGCCGAAATCGAAGGGCGGATTGCTCAAACGCTGGCTGCCACCGGTCCTCGGGGGCGCCCTCGCGATATCGCTGATCTTCTGGCTCTACCGTGATCTCGACCTCGGCCGTTTCCTGAACGGGGTGGCGGAGGCGCGCACAGGTTGGATAGCGGTTCTCGTCGGGACGATCCTGCTCGAACAGGTGCTGAACGGCTGGAAGTGGAGGCAGATCCTTCATGACGTGAAACCCGTCCGCACGCTGCGGCTTACCGGTGCGCTGCTGGCCGGCTACGGTGCCAACGTGTTGGTGCCGCTAGGGATCAGCCCGCTTGTCCGGTCGTGGCTCATCGCGCGAATGGAAGGGTTGAAGATGGGCACCGTCCTGAGCACGACCATCATCGCCCGCTTCATCGACGGGGTGGTCTTCGCCCTTTTCGCCGGGCTGGTGGCGATGGCGGGGCAGGTCCCGATGATCGAAGGCGATCTGGAACTCGGGCTGGCCGTCGCGGGGGCGCTGAACTTTTTCCTGTTCGGCATGGCCCTTTGGGCGATGTATCGCTTTCGAGAGCTTTTCGCAGAGGAAGGTCCACTGATCTGCCGCCTGTTCGATTGGGTGGCGACGCGGTTCCGCGCCAATGGCGCTGCGCTGCGCCGGACGCTTTGCGCGGGCATTGTCTGGCCGAGGGGAGGTCTGCATCGCGGCTATGTCATCATTGCTGCCGTCGCGGCCAAGCTTGTCGCCTCCAGCCACTATCTTTGGGCGGGCCTGGCGGTAGGGGTAACGCTTGCACCTTTCGACTACCTTTTCCTCATGGTCTTTGCCGGTTTCTCGCTTGTGCTTTCGCGCTTCGTGCGGGTGCCGGGGGGCTTCGTCATAGGCTCGGCATTAGCGTTCGAGCTTCTGGGCGTGCCCGAAGAGCAGGCGCTCTTGATGATCCTTTTCAACTGGATGCTGTCGATCATCCTTGTTGTGGGTTTCGGACTGGTCGTGCTTTGGCAGTCGGGTCTCGACATTCGGCGGGCGCAGACGGAGGCGGCGAATGCCAACGCCTGAGGCAGCCCTCAGCGGCGCAATCAACTGAACTCGAAGCAGGCCTTGCACGTAGGAAAGCCTGAGGTCCGGTTGTCGCTCCATCGCGTTTCCCGAACGTGCGAACTTATGCGCATCATGGCGAAGATGGGTGCTTTCCTACCTTTTTGCCGCAAGGGCGCTATACCCAGCCTTTCATGTCCAGCATTTGAAAACGCGCTCGTAGGCCGCCGTTCGCCAAGAGACGGGCGAACGGCAGCTCTTGTTCTCAGCTGGCGTCCTTGAACTCGGCGTATTCGCCGCGCACCTGCACCGTGACCGTCACGTCGGAGGAGTCGCGGTTGCGCCAGAACCAGCCGTGTTCGCCGTCGAAGGCCGCAACGATCTCGCCCTCGGCACCGGTCGAACCGCGGCCCTTTTCATAGGTCACGGACTCGCCGCCCCCGTGGCCGTGCAGGTCGAAGTTCACCCGTGCGCCTTCGACGAGCATGCGGTATTCGGCCGTCTGTCCTTCTTCCATAACCAGCTTCCATTCGGCGGTATCGCCGGGGGTTAGGGTGAAGGTGATCTCGTCGCGCCATTCCTCGGCGGTCTCGGGTTCGGCGGTCTCCTGTGCATAGGCCGCGCCGACGAAGAGGCCGAGGATATCGTTTGCGAGAGTCGATTGCTCCTCCATGCCGAGCGCCTTCTGCCGCGCTTCCATCTCCATGAGACGATCGGCTTCCGCCTCGGCGGCGAGCTGGGTCTTGATCTCGCCCATTTCGGCCAGGCCGAGCACGCCGCCGATCCCGGTCGGGTCGATGTTGTATTCTGCCGGCAATACCACGGTGACGAGGATCACCACCGCGGCGCCGGCGGCGATCGCCGTGGAGCGGAGCAGTTGCCGGGAGGAGGGAAGCTCGTCGAGGCTGGGTTTCTGTGCGTTGAACATTTGGGTCTCCTATTGTCTCAGGCAGCTACGAAGTAGCCGGTGATCTGCAGGCCCATGAGGATGAACCCCATGGACATCATGACGACATTGGCGGTGTAGGCCCGGCGGAAGAAATTCGGGGACTTCCGCCAATAGCCCATGACGATGAGGATGATGGCGAGCGCCATCAACTGGCCGAGTTCGACGCCCACGTTGAACGCCAGGAGATTGGCCAGCAGTCCTTCGGACGCGATGTCGTAGTCGAGGATCTTGGTTGCCAGGCCCGTGCCGTGGAAGAAGCCGAAGATCAACGTGGCGGCCTTTGTATTGGGCTGGACGCCGAACCAGCGCTGGTAGGCGCCGAGGTTGTCGAGTGCCTTGTAGACGACCGAGAGGCCGATGATCGCGTCGATGACGTAGGCGTTGATGCCCCAGCCGAACCAGACGCCGAGCAGCATCGTGGTCGAGTGGCCGATGGCGAAGAGGCTCACGTAGATGCCGACGTCCTTCATCCGGTAGAGGAAGAACACGACGCCGAGCAGGAACAGGATATGGTCGTATCCGGTCACCATGTGCTTGGCGCCGAGATACATGAAGGGGACGATGTTCACCCCCCAGATTTCCTGGATGTAGCCGGCGTCGCCCGGCGTGACGTTGTGGGCAGCGGCGTGGCCCGCGCTGTAGGTGAGCGCGGCCAGCGTGAGGAAGGACAGGAGCAGTGTCCGGCGAATGCCGGGATCGCTCCAGCCCCCGTAGGGTATGGTCATGGATTGGTCTCCGAATCTGTCTTGATCGCTTGCATGTGCATGTCGGTGCAGCGATCAGACGCGCGGAGGTCTTTCGATCAGGCGAACCGGCCACGGACCCGAAGAAGTCATGTTCGCTCTCTGGAGGGTTCCGTAATCCGTGAGGGATACCACCTGCCGGATCGCCGCCAGGATTGCCGGGCTGTGGTCGTGATCGGCACTGTCGTGCCCGTGCCCGTGCATCGCCCAGGCCAGGTCTTCCTCCAGCCCGTGCGAATGGCCGTGCTCGTCGATCATCTCCGCGTGCTCCTGAAGCGTTTCGAAGATGGCGGGGGCGTGGGAGGTGGCCGGCATGAAGGACCAGACGACAAGCGCTACACACAGAAGCGCTGCAAGCGTGCGCCGGCAAGTGGTGGCAATCGATCGCATCGGTCCTGTCTGCCTCGTCTCGTGAGATGCGGCCCTGACCGGCCGTCTTGCCCTATCCCCCGGGGAGGATAGCGTCATGCTATGATGGACCCTCGCATTCACGCAACCCATCCGGCTCTCATTGCCCGGCTGAAACGTGCCGACGGGCACCTGCGCTCGGTCATCGCGATGCTCGAGGCCGGCAAGCCGTGCGGTTCGCACTGTCGCATCCATGCTGGTTGGTTTCCTATCCTCAGATCGGAGCGCCGGTGGCCCTTGCGGGTCTCGGGTAGCCGGCCGCGCTCGGCACCATCCCTCCCGCGAAGACGAAGGCAGATTGCCAGGCGGTTCTGGAAACAACGAGCATGGCCGCATCGCTGAAATCAATCAGCCTCCGGCGAACCCGGAGCGGCTCAGCGCGGGTCATCTTTTGCCGCCAGCGACCATGCACGGAATGGTGGATGCAAGGGCCCTTGGCGGCGCTATTCCCGACCGTCCACGGCCGGGATGTGGATATGCGCTTGGCCTGATGTCCGGTGCCGTGAAAGGTGCGGGCAGGGCGGTAGGGCACTTTGGTGCCGTTCAGTGTAGGCGCGATCTATCATTTTTCCGATCTCGATGACCCGGTCACTGTGGCCTCTTTCACCGCCAGGACCGCCAGGACCGCCGAGGGCACCGCCGGATTTGTGGCGGAGAAATTGGCGGAAGGTCGATGGACGCTCCCGTCCCGCTTTGCCGGCCTACCCGATACGCGGACACCCTCGAATGATGTGATGGGCGATTTTCGACATCGAGGGCGGAAATGGACGGGCAGGGCCGATTCCGATGCCTAGACTGAAGGGCAAGGAGCCGGCGCGGTGCCGGCCCTTCGACAAGGTCGCGTTGCCATGAGTGACAAGAACCCCAAGAAGAAGATGAAGGAAGCCAAACCGGCCCCCAAGCCAGAAGCCGCCCCCATGGGATCGGCCAAGGGCGGTGCCAAGACGAAGGAGGGCGCGAAGCCCGAGCGCAAGGGCTGAACGCGAACCGGCGCAGGCCGGATCGCAGGAGCAGGATCGGACCGGTGGAAAGGCCGGCAGGGGGCGGGCGCCGAGGGGTGGCCCGCCCCGATCGCGCCCGGCCATGTGTCCCCGCGCCAAGGGTATGGCGGCGGGCGCCGATACCCGCCATCCCTTGCCGCCCCCTTGCCGCCCCCGTGCCCCGAGGAGGGGCTCAGCCGTAATGGGCGACCGGGGTGCCCGCGAGCGCGCTCATGTTCAGAAGGCCGCGCGCGGTGATCGAGGAGGTCACGATATGGGCCCGGTTTCCCATGCCCATCAGGATCGGCCCGACCTCGAGCCCGCCGGCCTTCATCTTGAGAATGTTGCGCACGCCCGAGGCGGCATCGGTATTGGCGAAGACCAGGACATTCGCCACGCCGCTCATGCGCGAATTGGGATAAATCCGCTCCCGCAGCCCGGCATCGAGCGCCGCATCGGCATGCATCTCGCCCTCGTATTCGAAATCGAGCGCCTGCGCGTCGAGAATCGCCAGGGCATCGCGCATCCGGATCCCGGTATCGCAGTCGAGATTGCCGAATTGTGAATGCGAGCAAAGCGCGATCTTGGGGGCGATGCCGAAGCGGCGGACGTGCCGCGCCGCCCCGATCACCGTCTCCGCGATCTGGGCGGGCGTCGGGGTGGGATGCACCTGCGTATCGGCAACGAAGAGTGGCCCGTCCTCCAGGATCATCAGGCTGAGCGCGCCGACGGGATGCAGGGTGTCGGTGCCAAGGACCTGCTGGATATAGTTGAGGTGCCACAGGTATTGACCGAACGTGCCGCAGATCATGCTGTCGGCATCCTCGCGCAGGACCATCACCGAGCCGATCGCGGTGGTGTTGGTGCGCATGATCGCCTTGGCGAGATCCGGGGTCACGCCGCGGCGCTGCATTCGGGTGTGATAGGTCTGCCAGTAGTCGCGGTAGCGTGGATCGTTCTCGGGATTGACGATCTCGAAGTCGCGGCCCGGACGGATCGGCAACCCGGCCCGCTCGGCGCGCGCGTCGATGACCTCGGGCCGTCCGATCAGGATCGGCTTGTCGGTCGTCTCCTCCAGCATTGCGTTGGCCGCGCGCAGCACCCGCTCGTCCTCGCCCTCGGCGAAGACGATGCGGCGCGAGGCGGTGCCGGCGGCCTCGAAGACCGGGCGCATGATCATCGCCGACTTGAACACCGACCCGTCGAGCTTGCGCTTATAGGCGCCGAGATCGGCGATCGGGCGCAGCGCGACGCCGCTCTCCATTGCCGCCTTCGCCACGGCGCTCGCCACCACGCCCATCAGGCGCGGATCGAAGGGTTTGGGGATCAGATAGGTCGCGCCGAAGCTCATCTGCTCGCCCTGGTAGGCGGCGGCGGCCTCGGCGCTGGTGGTGGCGCGGGCCAGTGCCGCGATCCCCTCGATGCAGGCGATCTTCATCTGGTCGTTGATCTCGGTGGCGCCCACGTCGAGCGCGCCGCGGAAGATGAAGGGGAAGCACAGGACATTGTTGACCTGGTTGGGATAGTCCGAGCGCCCGGTGGCGATGATGGCGCCGGGGGCGACGCTGCGTGCGTCTTCGGGCTGGATCTCGGGATTGGGGTTGGCGAGCGCGAAGATGATCGGATCGCGGGCCATCCGGCCCACCATCTCGGGCGTCAGCACGCCGGGGCCGGACAGGCCGAGGAACATGTCGGCGCCATCGATCACATCGCCGAGGCTGCGCAGGTCGGAGGCTTGCGCGAAGGCGGCCTTCTGCGGGTTCATGTCCTCGGTCCGGCCCTCGTAGACCAGCCCGTTGATGTCGCACAGCCAGATATTCTCCCGCCGCACGCCCAGTTTCACCAGCATGTTGAGGCAGGCAATGCCTGCCGCGCCGCCGCCCGTCGAGACGATCTTGATGTCCTCGAAGCGCTTGCCGGCCACCCGCATCGCATTGGTCGCGGCTGCGCCGACAACGATGGCGGTGCCATGCTGGTCGTCGTGGAATACGGGGATGTTCATCCGCTCGCGGCAGATTTCCTCGACGATGAAGCAGTCCGGCGCCTTGATGTCCTCAAGGTTGATCGCGCCGAAAGTCGGCTCCAGCGCGCAGACGATCTCCGCCAGCTTCACGGGGTCGTTCTCGCTGAGCTCGATGTCGAAGCAGTCGATATTGGCGAATTTCTTGAACAGAACCGCCTTGCCTTCCATCACGGGCTTGGAGGCCAGACCGCCGATATTGCCCAGCCCCAGCACCGCCGTTCCGTTGCTGACCACGCCCACGAGATTGCCGCGGGTGGTGTAGTCACGCGCCGCATCCGGGTTGGCCTTGATCTCGAGACAGGCTTCCGCAACGCCCGGCGAATAGGCCCGGCTCAGATCGCGCCCGTTGGCAAGGGGCTTGGTGGCCCTGATCTCGAGCTTCCCGGGCTTGGGAAGGGCGTGATAATCCAGCGCCGCCTGGCGCAGGGCATCGGTGCGGTCGGTGCTCATGTGGCGTAATTCCTGCTCGGTCCGTTCGGCGCACCGTAACGCGCGCCGCCGTCCCGATACCAGCAGTATCCGCGAGCAGGCGCGGCGCGATAAAGGGTTCCGCGCCGCGCCGCCCGCAAGGGCCGCCCATGCGCTAGGGCACGGGCGCGCGGCTCAGGGCCCTCGAAGCCGCCGAATGCGCCCGCCCGGACCGCGACGTCAGCGGCAAAGAGGCGCCGCGGTCACGATGCGCCGCGCCCCGTCTTGCCTTGAAGCGCGTCGATCCGGTCGGAGGCCTCCGCCTTCGTCAGCTCGGGGTCGAATTTCTCGCCCGCCTCGGTGCAGAGCGTCTCGAGATAGCTGGCCTGGGCGCCGGTCATCGGCTCGTCGCCCGTCACCCAGTTCTCGGTCGGCTTCTCGGGGCTGCCCTGGATATTGCCCTCCTGGGCCTGCGCGGCGGTATCGGCGTCGTTCGCTTTGTCGGCCATGTCGGGGACTCCTCGGTTTGTTCTTTAAATGTTCCTTGTCTTGGCAACGTTCCGGCCGCCGCGGGGTTCCCTTCACCCCTCCCGCGCGGCCTTCATCGCCTCGATGCGCTCGTCCGCTTGCGCCGCCGTGAGACCGGGATCGAAATCCTCGCCGCGCTCCTGGCACAAGGCCCGCAGCTGGGCGGCCTGCTTGTCGCTCATCGGTGCGCCGGCTCCGCCGTCCCGCCCCGCCTCGTCCTCGGCGGCCGCGAAGCCCGCGGCGGGGGTGGGGGCGGCGGCGACCGGCTTGTCGGATGCCTTGCTCATGACGTGATCTCCTCGCTCTGGTCTGACGACGTGATCGATGCTGCATCAATGCGGGGCCGACGGCAGGGGTTCCGGCTTGCACGCGCCGCGCCGCCGCTCCACTCTGGGCCAGTCGCGCCAGATCCGCGCCCCGATCACACGGAGCCCGCCCATGACCCTCATCGCCGCCGCCGCCCGGACGCGCGAGCATGCCTACACGCCCTATTCGGGCTACAAGGTCGGCGCGGCCATCCGCTCCGTCGAGGGGCGGGTGCATACCGGGTGCAATGTCGAGAATGTCGCCTATCCCGAGGGCACCTGCGCGGAGGCGGGCGCAATCGCGGCGATGATCGCGGCGGGCGATACGCGCATCGCCGAAGCCGCGGTGATCGCCGATGCCGCCGAGCCGGTCCCGCCCTGCGGGGGCTGCCGCCAGAAGCTCGCCGAGTTCGCCGATCCCGATGTCGAGATCACTCTGGCCACGACGCGCGGCACAAGCCGGGTGGTGCGGGTTGGGGATCTTCTTCCCGGGGCCTTCGCGCCGCAGCACATGACGCGGGACTGACGCCATGGATGCGCGCAGCATCATCGGCGCGCTGCGCCGGGGCGAGACACCCTCCGCCGAGGCGCTCTCATGGTTCGCGCGGGGCCTTGCCAGCGGCAGGGTCAGCGATGCGCAGGCCGGCGCCTTCGCGATGGCCGTCTGCCTGAACGGGCTGGGATCGCAGGGCCGGATCGCCCTCACGATGGCAATGCGTGACAGCGGCGCGACCCTCGACTGGGACCTGCCGGGCCCGGTGCTCGACAAGCATTCGACCGGCGGGGTGGGCGATCCGGTCTCGCTGCTGCTGGCGCCGGCGCTGGCGGCATGCGGCGCCTTCGTTCCGATGATCTCGGGGCGCGGGCTCGGCCATACGGGCGGCACGCTCGACAAGCTCGAGGCGATCCCCGGATTGCGCAGCGAGATGGACGAGGCGGGCTTTCGCGCGGCGGTGGCGCAGGCCGGCTGCGCCATCGTGGCGGCGAGCGACGATCTCGCGCCGGCGGACCGGCGGCTCTACGCGGTGCGCGACATGACCGCGACGGTCGATCATGTGGACCTGATCACCGCCTCGATCCTCTCCAAGAAGCTGGCGGCGGGGCTCGGGGGATTGGTGCTCGATGTCAAGCTCGGCTCCGGCGCTTTCATGAAGACAGCCGGCGAGGCCCTCGCGCTGGCCGAGGCGCTGGTGGAGGCGGCGCGCGGCGCGGGCTGCCCCGCCGCCGCCCTCGTGACCGACATGAACCAGCCGCTGGCTCCTTGCGTGGGCAATGCCGTGGAAGTGGCGGCGGTGATGGAGGTGCTGACGGGCGAGACGCGGGGCGACGCCTTGCGCGGCGTGACCGCGGCGCTCGGCGGGCAGCTCCTCGCCCTTGGCAAGATCGCCGCCAGCCCGCCGGAGGGCGCGGAGCTGATCGAAGCGGCCATCGCCTCCGGCGCCGCGGCGGAGCGGTTCGGCCGGATGGTCGCGGCCATGGGCGGGCCGTCCGATTTCACGGAACGCTGGCGCGGGCGACTGCCCCAGGCCCCGATGCGCCGCGACGTTTTGGCCCTGGAGGACGGGCACGTGCAAAAGATCGACGGCACCGCGCTGGGCATGGCGGTGCTGCGCCTGGGCGGGGGGCGGATGCATGCCGGCGACGCAATCGAGCCTGCGGTCGGATTGTCCGGCATCGCAAGGCTCGGGACGCGGGTCTCACCCGGTGATCCGATGGCGGTGATCCATGCGGGAACGGAGGCGGAGGCCGATCACGCGGAGCGCGCCCTGCGCGCGGCCTTCACGCTGTCGCAGGAGCCCTGCGCGCCGCCGCCCGCCATCCACGAGTACCTGGCATGAGTGCCGCGGCGCAGGGGCGGGCCTTTCTCGTGGTGCTCGATTCGGTCGGGATCGGCGGCGCACCGGATGCGGCCGATTTCGGTGACGAGGGCGCCAACACGGTGGGCCATATCGCCCTTGCCTGCGCCGATGGACGGGCGGGGCGCGGGCCGCTCCGTCTGCCCAACCTGAGCGCCCTCGGGCTCGGCGCGGCGGTGGAGCTGGCTTCGGGGTTGCGCGCGCCGGGGCTCGGTCCCGCGCAAGGTGTGCGCTGGGGCGCGGCAACGGAGACCTCGCCCGGCAAGGACACCCCGACCGGCCATTGGGAGCTTGCCGGCGTTCCGGTTCCCTGGGACTGGACCGTATTCGAGAAGCGCGAGGACAGCTTTCCGCCCGATCTCGTGGCCCGCGCCGCGGCGCTCGCCGGTACCGATGGCATCCTTGGAAACCGTCATGCCTCGGGCACCAACATCATCGAGGAGGAGGGGGCCGAGCATATGCGCACTGGCTGGCCCATCTGCTATACCTCCACCGACAGCGTCTTCCAGATCGCGGCCCACGAGGAGCGGTTCGGACTGGACCGCCTGCTCGCGCTTTGCGCCGCGCTGGCGCCGGAGCTGCACGCGATGCGCGTGGGGCGGGTGATCGCGCGGCCCTTCACCGGCACCGCCGAGGGCGGTTTCGAGCGCACCGCGAACCGCAAGGATTTCGCCATCGCGCCGCCCGCGCCGACGCTGTGCGACCGGGCCCACGAGGCGGGGCGCGAGGTCAACGCGGTCGGCAAGATCGGCGACATCTTCTCGATGCGCGGGATCGACCGGGTGGACAAGGGCAGCGACCGCGCACTGCTCGCAGCGCTGGGCGAACGCATCGCCGATGCCGCACCCGGAAGCCTGACCTTCGCCAATTTCGTCGAGTTCGACAGTCTTTACGGCCATCGCCGCGATGTGGCGGGCTACGCCGCCCACCTGGAATGGTTCGATGCCGCCCTGCCGGCGCTGCTCGCGGAGCTCGGGGCGGGGGACATGCTGGTGATCACCGCCGATCACGGGAACGATCCGACCTGGCGGGGGACCGATCACACGCGCGAGCGCGTGCCGGTCCTGGTGCATGGGCCCGGCGCGCCGGACACGCATGTCGGTCACTGCACCTTCGTCGATGTCGCCGCGATGCTCGCCGGCCATCTCGGCCTGCCGCCCCGAAACGAGGAAGAAAAAGACTGATGGCCGCACCGGACCTGCCCAAGATCGAGCTGCATCTTCATATCGAGGGCGCCGCCCCGCCGGCCTTCATCCGCGGACTCGCCGCGGAGCAGGGCGTGGACCTGTCGGCGATCTTCACCGAAACGGGGGCCTACCGCTTCGCGGGCTTCGCCGATTTCCTGCGCGTCTACGAGGCGGCGACATCGGTGCTCAGGGGGCCTGCGGAATTCGCCCGCCTGACGCGGGCGGTGCTCGAGCAGAGCGCGCGCGAGGGGGTGATCTATACCGAGCTTTTCGTCTCTCCCGATTTTTGCGGGGGGCGCGACCTCGGCGCCTGGCGCGATTATCTTGGCGCCATCGACGAGGCGGCGCAGCAGATCGAGGCGCAGGGCGGGCCGATGATGCGCGTGATTGCAACGCCGATCCGCCATTTCGGCCCGGAGGCCGCGCGTGAGACGGCCCGGGTGGCGGCCGAGACCGCGGGCGCGCGTCTGACCGGCTTCGGGATCGGCGGCGACGAGAATGCCGGCGAGCTTGGGGATTTCGCTTGGGCCTTCGACTGCGCGCGGGAAGCGGGGCTCGGCCTGACCGCGCATGCCGGCGAATGGCGCGGCCCCTCCAGCATTCGCGATGCGCTGGCGCTGGGCTGCACGCGGATCGGGCATGGCGTGCGCGCCATCGAGGATCCGCGCCTGGTCGAGGACCTGGCCGAGAAGGAGATCACGCTCGAGATCTGCCCCGGCTCGAACGTGGCACTCGGGGTCTATCGCAGCCTGCGCGAGCACCCGGTCGAGCGGCTGCGCGCGGCGGGTGTGCCGGTCACCATCTCGACGGATGATCCGCCCTTCTTCCATACCGCGCTGCGCCAGGAATACGACCAGCTCGCCCATGTCTTCGGCTGGGATGAGGGGCTCTGCCTCGAGGTGAACGAGACGGCCGCGCGCGCGGCCTTTTGCGACGCGCCGACGCGCGAGGCGCTGCTCAAGGCGATCGCCGCCGCGCGCTGAACCCGCCGCCGGCGGGGCCGTGAGGCAAGGGGCGGGGCGCGGGGGGGCGGGTTGCCCATGCCGGGAGGGTGCGAATGGGTGCACTGGGGGCGGCCGGAGTTTCCTTTACCTCCCCGGCACCGCGGAGTAGCGAATGGCACAGGACATAGCCGAGAGGTGCGAAGAGATGAGCAAGCCCGAAAACCTTACCATCGTCGAGCACCCGCTGGTTCAGCACAAGCTGACATTGATGCGGGACAAGAACGCACCGACGGCCCTCTTCCGGCAGCTCCTGCGGGAAATCAGCCAGCTTCTCGCCTATGAGATCACCCGCGATCTTCCGGTCACCCACCGGCGCATCGACACGCCCGTGACCCGGATGGACGCGCCGGTGATCGACGGGCGCAAGCTGGCGCTGGTGTCGATCCTGCGGGCGGGCAACGGCCTGCTCGACGGCATGCTCGAGCTGATCCCCTCGGCGCGGGTCGGCTTCGTCGGGCTCTACCGCGACGAGAAGACGCTGCGCCCCGTGCAATACTACTTCAAGGTCCCCACCGAGCTTCGAAGCCGCCTCACGATCGCGGTCGATCCGATGCTCGCCACGGGCAACAGCTCGGTCGCGGCGATCGACCTTCTCAAGGAGGCCGGCGCGCGCGATATCAGGTTCCTGTGCCTGCTCGCGGCGCCCGAAGGCGTGGCCCGCATGCGCGAGGCGCATCCCGACGTGCCGATCGTGACCGCGGCGCTCGACGAGCGGCTCAACGAAAAGGGCTATATCGTTCCGGGGCTCGGGGATGCCGGCGACAGGATGTTCGGCACCAAGTAGGGCGGCGGGCCGGCCGCATCACGGGACTTTACCCATCACGGGCCTTCGGGCATGATTCGCGCAACCACGAAGATCAACGGGGATATCCGAATGAGACTGCGTCAGGGCACCGGTTGCCTGGTACTATTGCTGGCGGCCGGACTGGCCGCGCCCGTTGCGGGGCCCGCCGCGGCGCGCACGCTCCAGGAAGCCGAACAGCCCGCCGAATATCCGCCGGCAAGCTACACCGGAAGCCAATATGTCGACAGCCGCGGTTGCGTCTATATCAGGGCCGGCTTCGACGACGCGGTGACCTGGGTGCCGCGCGTCGACCGCCGGCGCCAGGTCCTGTGCGGGTTCACGCCAAGCGCCGCTGGCGGCACGGCCGTGACGACCGCCCCGGTGATCGGCGCCCCCGCCGGCACGGGCGGCGACCTGCGCATCGCCACCGATCCCGCACCCGCGCCGCGGATCGTGGTCCCCGGAGGCGTGGCCGCGCCCCAGACGGGTGCCGAGGCCCCGGGCGCACCCCGCGCCGCGCAAGGCGCCGCACCCCGCGTCAGTGCGAACATCCCGCGCCGGGTGGCGCCGGCGGGATCACCGCCGGGGGTCGACCTGGCACCCACGCCCCCGGCGCCCGGCATGGCGCGTGGCCGCGTCGTCGCGCAATCCTCGGATGCGCCCGTGCGCCTCGAGCGCGCCGCGCCGTCCACGAGGATCACCCCGGCCGAGCCGCCCAGGCGGATCGCCCGCGCCGCAGTGCCGGCCGCCATCGCGCCGGTCCGCGAGGCGGCGGTGTCTCCGGCCAGCGCCGCCGCGCCGCGCACGCCCCCCGCGAGCAAGACGCGGGCGCTTGCCCCCCGGCGCGTCGTCGGGCCCCGTCCCGGCGAGACGGTCCGCGTGACGCCGGCGGAGGCGCTGCGCGTGCCCGAGGGATACAAGCCCGCCTGGAGCGACGGGCGGCTCAACCCCGATCGCGGCAAGCAGACCTTCAGAGGTGCCTTGCAGACGGCGCTCGTCTGGACCCAGACGGTGCCGCGCAAGCTCGTCGATCCGCGCGGCCTCGATGTCACCGAGACATACAATTATCTCGTCTACCCCTACACGGATTACGCCAAGCAGAAGCGCGATCTCGCCGGCGGCCGCAAGGTGGTGGTGCGCACCTCCTCGGGGCGGATGATCGTGGATCGCGACCGGATCAGGGTCTCGCGCCAGTCCGGCAAGACGGTGCTCGTTCCCGATACCGGCGCCCGCTCGCCCGACCGGCCCGCCGGGCGCAACCGGGCGAGCGGCGGCAGCGCGCCGCAGATCGACCAATCGGCCGACAATCCGCAACTGCGCGCGGCTCCGCTCAGCCCGCGTATCGCCGCGGCCCCGGCGCCGTCCGGCGGTGGGCGTTTCGTGCAGGTCGGCGCCTTCGCCGTGCCGCAGAATGCGCACTCCACGGCGGCCCGCCTGATGAGCAAGGGCATCCCGGCGCGCATCGTATCCCAGCGGAGCGGCGGCCGGACACTCGACGTGGTGCTCGCGGGCCCCTTCAGGGAAGCGGCACCGCTGCGCAGCACGTTGGCGCTGGTGAAACGGTCGGGCTTCCCCGACGCCTTCGCCCGCTAAACCGGCCGGCGGCGGGGGGCGCGGCGAGCCGCCGGGCCCGTGCCCGCCGCCCCGGCCCCTCAGCCAGCCCTGTCAGCCGGCACAGATGCCCTGCAGCGCGACCCATTGGCGATCGGCGACGATCGGCTCGGCGGTTTCGGCATCGACCGGATCGCCTGCGCGCAGGACGGCCGCGAGCTTCCGGTCGCCAAGATCCTCCTCGAGAGCCCGCGCGTAGGGCGCCGCGCTGAGCCCCGCGCTGCGGAAACGGGCGAGCAGGCGTTCGGGATCGACGGGCTCGCGGATCTCGACTGCCAGCCGCTCGACATGGCGCCGCAGCACCTTGTCCTCGATCTGTCCGGTGGTGAGCATTCTGAAAGCGGTGACCGGGCCGGCCATGCGCAGCAGCCGCAAGAGCGGATCGTCGCTCGCCGCGCGCTCGCGTTCGGCGAGGATGAAGCCCGCGACCGTCTCCGGGCTGTCCTGGCGCTCGATGAGCGAGCGGTCGAGAACGATGAGCCCCCCGGGGAGATGTTCGGCCTGGCCCACGGCGCCGCCCATCACCACCAGCCGGCCCCCGCCCGGCCCGAGCACCCGGTCGGCCAGGTTCCTCAGGCTCTGCTGGGCTCCGCGCGCGCGGCAGGGCGTGCCGGAGGTCAGGGCGAGCTGCGTGAGCAGCCGCTCGCCGATATCCTTGCGCGCAGCCGGCGGAACCACGGAGGCGGTATGGCGGATCAGGGCATCCGGGAGCCAGAAGACGCCAAGCCCGAGCAGCAGCACGCTGGCGCCCGCCAGCAGGTTGTAGCGCAGGCGCCGCTTTTGCGGCCTGTGACGGGCCACCGCGTTGCGCACCGTCTCGATCGCCTCGATCATCGTCTCGTCGTCGATCTCGAGCGTTTCCTCGGCGTTGAAGCCGGGCGCGAAGAGGGCAGGGGAGATGCCGGGGTTCAGCCGCTCGATCGCGGGGAGGGACCAGTGGCCAAGGGCGTTCTCGGCATGGTCGTAGATCGCGAGGGTCGCCTCCCCGATCGAGACCAGCACCTCGCGCCGCGCAGTCAGCCGGCCCTCGCGCCACAGGCCCGCCGATTCCAACCTGTCATAGCCCGTCAACGCGGTCATCGATCTGCCTGCTGCCTCATGGCGTGTTGTCGCCTGTCCTCGCCCTCGGGCCGGCAGACGATAGGGCAAGGGAGCGCCGGGAGCAACGCGCCAGGCCACCCTGCGCGTCGATCACGATGCGCGTGCCGCCGCGCGCAGCTCGAATTTCTGGATCTTGCCGGTCGATGTCTTCGGAAGGGTGCCGAAGACGACCTTCTTGGGGCATTTGAACCCCGCGAGACGCGATTTGGCGAAGGCGATGAGTTCGGCCTCCGTGACCGTCTCGCCCTCCTTGATCTCGACGAAGGCGCAAGGCACTTCGCCCCATTTCTCGTCGGGCTTGGCCACGACGGCGCAGAGCGAGACGGCGGGGTGATACATCAGCGCGCCCTCCACCTCGACCGAGCTGACATTCTCGCCGCCGGAGATGATGATGTCCTTGGCCCTGTCGGCGATCTGGATATAGCCCGCGTCATGCAGAACGGCGATGTCGCCCGAATGGAAATAGCCGCCCTCGAAATCGCGCGCCGTGGCCTCGGGGGCCTTGAGATACCCCTTCATCACGCAATTCCCGCGCATCACCACCTCGCCCTGGCTGGTCCCGTCGCGAGGCACTTCGCGCATCTGCCGGTCCATCACCGTGACCTCTTCCATCATCGGCATCGCGACGCCCTGGCGGGCCTTCAGCGCGGCGCGCTCGGTGCCCTCGCTATCCTCCCAACCCGGCTGCCACAGGCATTCGGTGACATGGCCATAGGTCTCTGTCAGCCCGTAGACCTGCGTGACGTTGAAGCCGAGCTGTTCGATCCGCCCGAGTGTGGCCGCGGCGGGCGGCGCGCCGGCGGTGAAGATCTCGACAACGCGGTCGAGCGCGCGCCGCTCCTCCGGCCTGGCATTGACCAGCATGTTCAGCACGATGGGCGCGCCGCCGAGATAGCCCACGCCCTCATCGGCGATCGCGTCGTAGATCGCCTTGGCGGTGATGTCGCGGCAGCAGACGAGCGTGCCACCCAGCAGGGGCATCATCCATGTGTGGCACCAGCCGTTGCAGTGAAAGAGCGGCACGATCGTCAGGAAGCGCGGGTGCAGCACCATGCGCCAGCTGATCACCGTTCCCATCGTCATCAGGTAGGCGCCGCGATGCGAGTAGACGACGCCCTTGGGCCGCCCGGTGGTGCCGGAGGTGTAGTTGAGCGCGAGGCTCTCCCACTCGTCCTGCGGCATGATCCATTCGAACCCGGGATCGGCCCGGTCCATCAGGTCCCACAGGACCGGATGATCGCCGCTCGCGGAAAAGCCCGCTGCCTCGTCCGGCGCCTCGATCACGGTCGGTGCCGGCCCGTCGATCAGCGCGCAGGCCGCCCGCGCGAGATCGAGGAACTGGCTGTCGACGATCAGCACCTTCGCCTCGCCATGGCCCAGGATATAAGCGACTGTGTCGGCATCGAGGCGGATGTTGATCGTGTTGAGCACCGCGCCCGCGGCGGGGACCGCGAAATGCGCCATCGCCTGTGCCGGCACGTTGGGCAGCAGGGTCGCAACGACATCGCCCGGCTCGACCCCGAGGGCCGCGAGGGCACCGGCCATGCGGCCGACCGTGCCGTGATACTGCGCATAGCTCCAGCGTTGGGGCCCGTGCACCATCGCCTCGTGATCGGCGAAGACCTGGGCCGCCCGCCGCAGATGCGACAGCGGGCTCAGCGGCACGTGGTTCGCCGCGCAGCGCTCCAGTCCGGTCTCGTCCTTCATCCAGCCCATGCGCTCCTCCCCGGTGACATCCTTGCTTGCGTTCGGAGTATTGCGTAAGCGTTTCCTGGCCCGCACCTTCCCAATTCTCACCTGACCTGAGATTTCGCACCTGACGGAGATTAGGGCAGGAGTTTCG
>NZ_APKE01000070.1 GCF_009835145.1 Profundibacterium mesophilum KAUST100406-0324
TTTACTCGATGATGCTCGACACGACGCCTGCGCCGACGGTGCGGCCGCCTTCACGGATGGCGAAGCGGAGCTTCTCTTCCATCGCGATCGGGGCGATCAGCTCGACCTTGAACGACACGTTGTCGCCGGGCATGACCATCTCGGTGCCTTCGGCCAGCTCGACCGTGCCGGTCACGTCCGTGGTGCGGAAGTAGAACTGCGGACGGTAGTTGGCGAAGAACGGCGTGTGACGGCCACCCTCTTCCTTGGTCAGGATGTAGGCTTCGGCCTCGAACTTGGTGTGCGGCTTGACCGAGCCCGGCTTGGCCAGGACCTGGCCACGCTCGACGCCCTCGCGGTCAATGCCGCGCAGCAGCGCGCCGATGTTGTCGCCGGCTTCACCGCGATCGAGCAGCTTGCGGAACATCTCGACGCCCGTGCAGGTGGTCTTCTTGGTGTCGCGGATGCCGACGATCTCGATCTCGTCGCCCACGTTGATCACACCGCGCTCCACGCGGCCGGTCACGACCGTGCCGCGGCCGGAGATCGAGAAGACGTCCTCGATCGGCATCAGGAAGGGCTGATCCACGGCGCGCTCGGGCGTCGGGATCCAGCTGTCGACGGCTTCCATCAGCTTGCGGATCGAGTCCTCGCCGATGGCATTGTCGCGGCCTTCCATGGCGGCGAGCGCCGAGCCGGGGATGACGGGGATGTCGTCGCCGGGGTAGTCGTAGGAGGAAAGCAGCTCGCGGATTTCCATCTCGACGAGCTCGAGCAGCTCCTCGTCATCCACCTGGTCGACCTTGTTCATGTAGACGACCATGGTCGGGATGCCGACCTGGCGGCCCAGAAGGATGTGCTCGCGCGTCTGGGGCATCGGGCCATCGGCCGCGTTCACCACCAGGATCGCGCCGTCCATCTGCGCCGCACCGGTGATCATGTTCTTGACGTAGTCGGCGTGGCCGGGGCAGTCCACGTGCGCATAGTGGCGCGCTTCGGTTTCATACTCGACGTGCGCGGTCGAGATCGTGATCCCGCGGGCCTTCTCCTCGGGCGCGCCATCGATCTGGTCATAGGCCCGGAAGTCGCCGAAATACTTGGTGATCGCCGCCGTCAGCGTCGTCTTGCCGTGGTCAACATGGCCGATCGTGCCAATGTTAACATGCGGTTTGTTGCGTTCGAATTTTGCCTTCGCCATG
>NZ_APKE01000071.1 GCF_009835145.1 Profundibacterium mesophilum KAUST100406-0324
ACAGGTTCGGATCAACATCCGAAAGGTCGGCAATGCGCCTCGAACACCATCACATCGCATCGATCCCCATGACCCCCGCCCGCAACATCGGCGGGCCGATCGTGCCCGAGCTCGTGGTCGTGCACGACACCGCCGGAAGGCTCGAGGCGGGTAATGCGGCGCGCTATCTGGCGCAGAACGATGCCGGCGTGTCGGTGCATTTCGTGGTCGAGCGGGGTGGCGAGATCGTCCAGCAGGTGCCCACGAACCGCCGCGCCGGCCATGCCGGCCGCTCGCATTATCACGGGCGGCGCGGGGTGAACGATTTCTCGATCGGGATCGAGATCGTCAATCCCGGCAAGCTGTACGATAACGAGGCGTATGGCATCCGCGCCGCCCAGACGCCCGAGCATGGCGCTGGCCTGTGGATGGATTACACGCCCGAACAGATCACGGCGGTGATCGGGCTCCTCGGCGCGCTTTTTGCGGGCATTCCGACCCTGAAGGACATCCGCGCGCATTGGTATGTCTCACCAGGGCGCAAGATCGATGCCAACCCGCTCTTTCCCCTCGAGGCCATCCGCGCCCGCATCCTTGGCCGCGAGGAGCCGGGAGATATCCCGCCGCCCGAGGGCTTCGATCACGCGGCCGGTGACGCGCTGGTTCAGGTGCGCGCGCATTCGGGGCTCAACCTGCGCCGCTGGCCCAGCTTCAATCCCAACGTGATCGGCTTGATCCCGGACGAACCTGAAGGAAAACAGATGTTTCACGACAGCAAATCCATCTTCGCGAGCAAGACGATCTGGGGCGGCGGCGCAGCGCTCGCCGCGGGCGCTCTGGGGCTGCTCGGCTACGCGGTCTCGCCGGCCGACCAGGCCGCTCTGGTGCGTGTCGCCCTGGACCTGGTGCGGCGTCGGCGCGATCTACGGCCGGATCAAGGCGTCCAAGCGCATCAGGTAAGCCCATGGGACTGCATTGGTCGGCGGTGACCCTGGCGAGCCATGTCGTGCTGGTGCTTGCCTGCGGCTGCGCATTCGTGAACGCGATCGCCATCAGGCGCGCCTGGAACTCGGTGCTCGATCTGCGCAATCTCGCGCGGATCGAGGGGCCGATCTTCGCGATCGCGGCCGCGCTGATGGTCGAGCGGATCTATTACG
>NZ_APKE01000072.1 GCF_009835145.1 Profundibacterium mesophilum KAUST100406-0324
GGCGTTGTTGCAGAACTCTGATTGTCGAGGATTCACATTGTGAATCCATGCGGTTAGACGGTCCGCATGAGCAAGCCATCACCCGCCCGCTATCGCACGACGAACTGGTCCAGCTACACGGCCTCGCTTCGCAGGCGCGGGTCGCTGCTGATCTGGCTGGACAAGGACATGTCCTGGCTTGCGCCGCCTGATGGTAAGCCCGGTCGCCCTGCCGTGTTCTCTGATGCCGCGATCCAGTTTTGCCTGACCGTCAAGGTCCTGTTCAAGCTGCCGTTGCGGCAAACGACCGGGATGGTCGCCAGCCTGCTGAAGATGGCGAACTTGGACTGGACCGTGCCGGATTACACGACCTTGTGCCGGAGGCAGAAGACGCTCGCCGTCCAGATCCCGTATCGGCGCGCCGATGGGCCGCTGAACCTGTTGGTTGACAGCACTGGCATCAAGTTCCTCGGCGACGGTGAATGGCAGGCCCGCAAGCACGGCGTTCGGGGCCGGCGCCAGTGGCGCAAGGTGCATCTGGCCATGGATACGGCCACTTCGGACATCCGGGCAGTGGAGTTTACCCCCAGCAGCGACGGCGACAGTCCGATCTTGCCGGAACTGCTCGGTCAGATTCCCGAGCGCGAAGAGATCGGCACGGTGACCGCTGATGGCGCTTATGACACCCGCCGCTGTCACAACGCTATCATCGACCGGCAGGCCATCGCTAGAGGATTGCCCGGCAGCGACTGCCAGAAACGAGACCCTCCGCGCCACACGGCATTACGGCCGGGCATTCTGGAAGCGCTGGACGGGATACCAAGTCCGAAGTCGCATCGAGGCGAAAATGCGGTGCCTCAAGGCCTTTGGCGAACGCATCGCCGCAAGAGACCCGGACCGCCAAACCGCCGAAATCCAAATCCGCATCGCACTGATAAACCGCTTCTCGGCCCTCGGAACGGCCGAGATCGTCCGCGTGGACTGATGACGGCGGGGAAAGGGGGCATCATGTCTCAGGCGTGAGTTACGCAACAACGCC
>NZ_APKE01000073.1 GCF_009835145.1 Profundibacterium mesophilum KAUST100406-0324
CTCGCCGATCGAGGCCACCAGGCTCAGCACCCCGGCCTCCGACACCGGCCGCAGCCGCCCGGCGGGCGCGATGCCCACCTCCGCGACCGCAACGCGCGAGATTGTCTTGATCTGCTCAGACACCTTCGGGTCCCCTCGTCATGGTGTAAAAGAACCGCCACTCGTCCCGCACCCGCAGACGCTCGCAGTGGATCTGGGCGCCATGCTGGCGCAGCTCGGCGACGCAGCTGTTGATCGCGCAGACATGAGAGCGGCGGGCGATATCGCGGGTGCTGTGCGG
>NZ_APKE01000074.1 GCF_009835145.1 Profundibacterium mesophilum KAUST100406-0324
CGATGACCAGGTGCCGGCATGCATGGGCGCGGTGCGCTGGCGCCCGGACATGAGTTGTCCCAAGATTTTCCCCCGGCATCACTCCCTCTCCTCTTCGAACCGGGTCCGCACCATTTGCTCGCCCTGCGTCGTGGCCAGCCGGCCAAGGCGCAGCAGCCCCGGGCCCTGGCGCGGGTCGTCGATCCTGTTGGTGATCTCGATCGCCAGGGCGATCTTCTGCGCATCGGTCATCTGCTCGACGCAGTGCAACGCGCGCAGCCCATGAGGCTGGCTGATCTCGGCCATAATCCTGGCTCCCTTGAAGGTAATGGTAAGGCGCGCCGGCCCCGACATCCGTTGGTTGGCCCGTCGGCAGGCAGTCGTGCTACCTTGGCAGCGCCGGCGGAATTGAACCCTTCCGCCGGCGCCTATCGAACCCACCAAAACCAACTTGAGGGATCCGAATTCCATGAGTGACGACAACAATGACAAGCGCGAACGCGAAGAAAACGCCCCGAAATCGGTCGGCCCGCGCCAGCCCAAGCTGCCCAACGGGAGCGAAAGCAAGCCCGCGCCGCCCCCGAAAAAGGACAAGTGACGATGAGCCGAAACCTTGAGTTGATCCGCTTCAACGTGCTGAGAAACGCGCTCTACCACACGGCGCGCCGCCGTGCGCTGGAGCGGATCAACCGCAGCTTCAATCTGCTGGTCCTGCTG
>NZ_APKE01000075.1 GCF_009835145.1 Profundibacterium mesophilum KAUST100406-0324
CCCCGCCGTCCTCGGGGTCTGCCTATCCCGCTCTGGCGCGGGCCTACCCTGAGGATTTCTCGGCGGACGCGGTCTACCGCGCGACGCTGCCCGATCTGCAGAACGGACCCGAGAGCCTGATCAAGGGCGCGCGGCGGCAAATCCAGCATGTCGGCATCAGCAATTTCCGCCTGCCCATCCGCTTCCATTCGCGCGACGGCGCCGATCTGACGCTCGAGACCAGCGTCACCGGCACCGTCAGCCTCGAGGCCGAGAAGAAGGGCATCAACATGTCGCGCATCATGCGCACCTTCTATCGCCGGGCCGAGGAAACCTTCAGCTTCGAGGTGATCTCCGCCGCGCTCGACGACTACATGAGCGATCTGGAGAGCTTCGACGCGCGCATCCAGATGCGCTTTTCGTTCCCGATGAAGGTGGAGAGCCTGCGCTCGGGCCTGTCGGGCTACCAGTATTACGACATCGCGCTCGAACTCGTCCATCAGGACGGGGTGCGCCGCAAGATCATGCATCTCGACTACGTCTATTCCTCCACCTGCCCCTGCTCGCTGGAGCTCAGCGAACATGCCCGCCAGACCCGCGGACAGCTCGCCACGCCCCATTCGCAGCGCTCGGTCGCCCGCGTCTCGGTGCTGCTCACCCCCGATCAGGACATCTTGTGGTTCGAGGATCTCGTCGCGCTCTGCCGCACCGCCGTCGCAACCGAGACGCAGGTCATGGTCAAGCGCGAGGACGAGCAGGCCTTTGCCGAGCTCAACGCCGCCAACCCGATCTTCGTCGAGGATGCCGCGCGGCTCTTTTGCGAGGCGCTGCAGGGCGATCCGCGGATCGGCGACTTCCGTGTCATCGCCAGCCACCAGGAAAGCCTGCACAGCCACGATGCCGTCTCGATCCTCACCGAGGGGCCGACATTCGCCGCATCGACCCTCGATCCGCGCCTCTTCGA
>NZ_APKE01000076.1 GCF_009835145.1 Profundibacterium mesophilum KAUST100406-0324
ATTGAGCGTGGCCACCACCCAATAGGCGGTCGCGTTCGGCTTGTAGTTCCCGGTCCATGTCGTGTGATAGAAGGTGTCGGTCGTTTTCTCGTCATCGTTCATGCAGACGTAGTTGCTGACCTGCCGCGCGTGATAGGCCGCGACCGTGCCGCTGCGGATCTTGGTGAAGGTCTTGTTCGTGGAATCGTGGCGGTAGACGCGATAGGTCGCGCCATCCATCCAGCCTTGCGGGCGCGTCTCGTTGACATGCGTGTTGTCGATCCCGATCCGGTCGCCCGCCACGCTGGTGACGGCCCGGCGCATTCGGTAGATTTGCTTGCGGAAGTCGAGCGCGCCCGCCTCCGCCCGGTTGCCGATGGTGACGGCGAAGGGCTGCGCGCCCGTTTCCTTGCCAGTCGCGCCGTCGAAGAAGATCTCCGGATCGCCCGTGCGAAGGGCCGGAACTGCGATGTTGTAAGTGCTCATGCGTCTGCCACCGTTCCGCTGAGGGATGTGAAGGCACCATCGGTGCCGAAGTTCGTGAGCGCGGTCCAATCCGAAGTTCGTGAGCGCGGTCCAATCGGCCGCGGGGCCGCGAATGTCGTAGATCGGCGCGCCGAAAGCCGTGTTGAAATCCGCCGGCGGCTTGATCCGGCCATCCGCTGCAACCAGCTTGTTGCGCGTCGATGCAAGCGCGATGTTCGCCGCCGCCGCGAGATTGCGCCAGATCGCGCTGCGGTGATGGGTGATGCTGACGCCGGCCGAACCGATACCCATTTGCAGCTCGACGCCGGCATCATGCGCAATGTCGCCCGTCTGCGCGCCGGGGATGGCGCCGTCGAAGCTCATCACCCACGGCGCATCGTTGCGCTTGTAG
>NZ_APKE01000077.1 GCF_009835145.1 Profundibacterium mesophilum KAUST100406-0324
GCATACCGGAACACTTCTAGTGGCGGAACTCGGTTCCTTCACTAGAATGACCGCCGAGAAGTTCGGCCTGACGGACCGCCAGGTTCGCAAGATCGTCGCGGCTGGCCTTGCGCTGTCGCCCGACGATCTGCCGCGGTTGCGGGCGGCCCCCCAGGCGGTGACGCTGAAGGATCTGAGCGTCCTGGCCAAGCTTGGCGAGAGCGCCGAGCGCAGCCATGTGATCGATGCCCTGGCGGACGGCCGGGCGCGCTCCGCCGCCGATGCCCGCCGCCAGTATGAAGAGGCAACCAGGCCTTCAAAGCCTGTTGAAGACCCAATTGACGCGGCTTTCGTGAAGCTGCAGGAGCTCTGGGCCCGCACGCCGAAGGCGGCGCGGCGGCGTTTTGTCGAGACGGCCCATGAGGAGCTTTCGGAGCTTCTGCGCGAGGAGGCTCCCGGGCCATGAGCGCACCCCATCCCTCCCAGATCTGGTGGTCGGCGGCCGAGCTTGCCGAGGCAGCGATGCCGGACATGCCGGCAACCAAACGCGGCGTTAACGTTCTCATCGAGCGTGGCGGCTGGAAGGCGCAATCCGCGCATGCCAGGAAACGCGCCGGGCGCGGGGGTGGATGGGAATTCCATTGGCAGCTGCTGCCGCTGCGGGCGCGTCAGCGCCTGCTGCGCGAGGCGGCGATCGCGCAGGAACGGGCCCCGGCCCGCAGCGCGCAGACCGATGACGATCGCGCGGCCCGCCATGCCGCTTTCGAGGCGCTGCCCGAGGCGGCCAAGGCCGAGGCGCGGTTCCGGCTGCGGGTTGTGCAGGCGGTGATGGCCAGCACCCGGTCGGGACTGACACGCTCCCAGGCGGTCACGCAG
>NZ_APKE01000078.1 GCF_009835145.1 Profundibacterium mesophilum KAUST100406-0324
CTCTAAAATCAAACAAACGGCTCAATCCAAACTGGCCTACTTTTACGCCGCCCTAATGGACCAATTTTGCACCGCCCTTGACAAGCTGCTCGACCAGCTTGCACTCTTGCGCTTCGCGCCATTTCCGGGGGCTGACGTGCTGACGATATTTCGGCAGTGGCTTTGCGGCTTCCTCCACCCGATTGCCCTTTTTCTGCGCCTCGCGAAGCTTGATGTTATATTTGATCGCCTTGCGCACCTTGTTCTTACGGCGCTCACCGCGCGTCAGGCCGATATTCGTCGCGGCGAACCAGGCACCAACCTCGTCCTGCCCCTTTTCGTAATACCGGATCACGTCGTGTTTCGACGGCTGTAGCATCCTGCGGCCGTCCTTTGTGACTGCACGCGGCAGGATCACGGCATGAATGTGGAAAGCCGTCTCGTCGCGGCCGGCCCTGGCGTGCACGCAGTCATCGCCGAAGGTTTTTTCCAGCCATTCGACCCCAAGTCGCTGGAAGGCCGCTTCGCGCTTCTCGTAGTCGTCGCTGAACGGGTCGCCTTCCGTGACCTTGAACCAGTCGGCATGGGCCGTGAGGATGACCTCGCGCATCGGGCCGTGACGCGTCGCGCGCCAGGGATCCTTCGGGCCTTCCGCGAGAAGCCGCTGAAGTTCTTTCGAGCGGCGGCGCTTCTCGAGTTGAGCGAGCTCATTGGTGTGGTTCTCCAACCTCATCCGGCGGATTTCCCGGTGCGCAAACTGCGCCCAGTTTGCCTCGCCCAGCAAGCGCTGGTTATGGACCGAACGCTCAGCATCAACATGACCCACGTCGCAACACTCGCGCTGACCTAATGGGATGAACTGCCTTCCCGCCAAACCGCAGCTATTGTTGCGGGCATCGGTGGAGAGATAGGAGCATTCTGATG
>NZ_APKE01000079.1 GCF_009835145.1 Profundibacterium mesophilum KAUST100406-0324
GAGGCGCGGTTCCGGCTGCGGGTTGTGCAGGCGGTGATGGCCAGCACCCGGTCGGGACTGACACGCTCCCAGGCGGTCACGCAGATCTCCTATGCCGAGGCCAAATCGGCGCGGACGATCTGGTCCTGGCTGGGCATGACCGAGGGCGTGGCTGCCGCCGACTGGCTGATGTGCCTTGCGCCGGCCTATGCCACAGGGGCGCGGGCGCGGGCCAGCGCCGATACGTCCGACTTCATGGAGCTGGTGACCGGCGACTTCCTGCGCCTCGAGGCGCCCAGCCTTGCCACCTGTTACCGCCGCGCGGTTCGGGTCGCCGAGGCCCGCGGTCTGGCGACACTGCCACTGCATACGGTGCGCCGCCGCATCAAGGCCGAGATCCCGCGCGCCACGCAAATCTATCGCCGCGAGGGCTATACCGGCCTTGCCAAATGCTTCCCGCCGCAAATCCGGGACCGCTCCAGCCTGCACGCCCTCGAGGCGGTAAACGCCGATTGCCACCGCTTCGATGTCTTCGTGAACTGGCCGGGGATGACCACGCCGACGCGGGCGCAGATCGTGGCGTTCCAGGACGTGTATTCGGGCAAGATCCTCAGCTGGCGCATCGATCATACGCCCAACAAGGTGATGGTGATGGCGGCCTTCGGCGATCTCGTCGAGGAATGGGGCATCCCGCAGCATTGCCTCTTCGACAACGGGCGCGAGTTTGCCAACAAGTGGATGACCGGCGGCGCGAAGACACGCTTCCGCTTCACGGTCCGCGATGACGATCCGGCCGGGGTGATGACCCTGATGGGGATCGAGCTGCACTGGGCGACGCCGGGGCATGGCCAGGCGAAGCCGATCGAGCGTGCCTTTCGGGATTTCGCGGACAA
>NZ_APKE01000008.1 GCF_009835145.1 Profundibacterium mesophilum KAUST100406-0324
GGGTCTGAACTTATGGTCGGCCATAAGGTCGGACTTATCACCGACGCCGAAATCCCGTCAGACGGCCTCCGGCGGAGGGATACCCTTCAGCAGCCAAGACGCTGTCTCTCGCCGACGACCCTAAAACCTCAGATATCTCGAGGTCTTGGCCTTCTAGATCGGCCCGTGGAACGGAAGTAGCGATTTTACAGTGAGCTAGAACGTCTTCTCGTTGACGTTTCTTGACTTCGAAGTCGATTTGGTTTTGCTCGGGTGTTATCTCAATCATCGTGAAACGACCATCTTGCCAGGACGTTATTCCGGATCGTCGGTCGATGTTGTTCTTTGCCTCAATTTCCCGCTTTGCAAAGACCTCCAACGTTGTTTGAGTAACGTGAACTGGGCCGCAAACTTTCGAAATCGTTTCCCAAAGATGGAAGTCCGATGCCAGCGCGGCCGTGATCGGGTCCAGCACGCACCCTCTTTCGGCATTGGACTGGATTTCCTTGATTGCATTGTTGCGCTCGTCGCGACTGCCAATACAAACACGTGGCTGAATGCCAACACCAGGGAGGCCCGCCCAACCGTCAACTACGTCCTTTCCAAGCGCTTCTGCAACAAAACAGAATGGGAGTGCGTTAGCGGCGTAGTTGTCCAAAACGGATTGATCGCGGTCATGTGCCGCTTTCGTGATGCGCTCCATGTCGACGAGAGGATTGTCGGCCTGGAAGTCGAAGGTCATTCGCTGCATACCCGAGTTCGTCGGGAATCTCTTGTTGAATTCCTCTAGTGACTTATGCAGAAGGTCGAGAACTCTCGGCTTGATCCACAAGACCTCGAACTCGATGCTTTCATACTGAGTGGCGATAACGAACTTCTCGCCTACAGTTTTACCAATGCAAGCCTTCGCGAATTCGCTGGTCGGCGCGTGTCTTTCAGCCTCAAAATTGTGAGCATTCGTCCCTTCAATACGAGCGCGTCGAACACCATCACTGGACCTAGTTTCAAAAACGCAATTCTCTTGTATTTCCGCAGCCTTGGGGATTGCGTCCTCCAAATCATCATACATCAAGATAAGCCCCTGATAAGCAAGATGAATGGCTGGGTCATCCCAGTTTAAAATTAGCTCCTGATAGGCTGTATCCACACCCCACTTTCTGTTGCCGTACTGAACGGCAAGGTGACAGAGGCGCATACGTTCCAGCGGGTTACCTTCAGGAATTTTCTTCTCGAAGGTGCGCAGTTTCCTTCCAATTTCGCTCTCGCGACCTTGCAGTTGCCAAAGCCCAAGCCTCGAGATTTGCATTTCTAAGTCGTTGGGTTCGACCCGAAGGTAGGCGTTAAGGTGGTTCTCAATATCCGCAGCGCCAGAATTGATCGCAAGAATTGATCTTGCCCGAAGGTACCATTCATCACTTGAGAGTTCAGGCGGGAATACATTGAATAGATTCAGCGCCCTGCGGTGCTTTTGGCCCGAGATCAGTGCGCTGAGCAGCAACCGAAGTGCTTCACTGTCGTGTTGTGTTGAAACCTGATCCTCCAGCAAGACGACGATTTGGTCGTGGTTGCCAAGCTGTCGGTATTCAGTGGCGATTTCGACCCGTTCAGCCATCGTAGCATCCGAGGGAAGGCCGGCTACAATCTCATCAAGTTGAGAATTTGCCGCTTCAACATCTCCGCTAATCCGAAGAACTCTCGCCAACACAATCTTGAAACGAAGTGAGTCCGGGTTTTCTACAAGCCCCTGTCTACATTTCTTGATTGCGGTGTTCCAATCTCCCATCTTCGAAAGAGAGGTCAGCTCAGACGAAAGCAACATCAACCGATGTTCTTCGGACCAGTTCGTCGCATCGATGCGATCAATTGCTTCTAGCGCGTCAGACGGGCTCAAAATGTGAGCCGTCGCCTCAGTTCTAAGCGAAATGACCTCAGGGTGCTCGCTGTCCTCGTCGAGAAGCTCAAGGATTCTGCCGAAATCTCGATCCTCATGGGCAATTATGGCTAGCTGAAGCGATATCGATGGCTCCCCAGAGCAAAGGGCGAGCCCCATTTCCAATACCTGTTTGGCCTCGTCGTTACGATCAACAAGGCGCAGTGCCAAACCTGCATTGTGGATTGTAGCCAAAGAAAAACGTGATCGTCTCGAAACACACGCCTGGTATAGTTCTTCTGCAGCGGAGTTCAGGTCCTGAAAGCTAGGGAATTCACTGATGCCACCTTGTGCGCTTTTAGCATTGTTCTGAATTTCAAGCTCCAGAACAGCCTCCGCCCAGTTCAAACGAATCTGATCGTCGGATTGGTCTGACTGGTACGCCTCGACTGCCATCGTAAGCCAAGCTGCGTCATCGCGATTTCGATAGGCCTGGCACAAAGCCGCCTTTACAGCCGACTTGCCTTGCACATTCTCCGAAAGTCCCGCCAACAGATCATCGGCTGGAAAGAAACTTCGAGCTTGAACGAGCACGGCTGCAGCGATGTCGTCATCAGGTCGCGCATGTACAGCCTCTCCAGCCAACTTCCTCGCTTGATCGTACTCGCCCTGCAATAGCTTCGACGTCGCAAGGTTCCTCTTTGACGATCTATGATCCGGGCAAATGTCATAGGCGCGCTCTATCAGCGAATGCGCCTCGCTGTCGTCCCCAAACTTCAACGCGGCTGAAGCAAGACCAATCAGAATTCGATACTTTTCTGATGAAGTGGCAGACCCCCAATCCGCTTCTTTCAAATCAGCTAGACCCGTGCGGCCTATTTCCAAATTGCCATTTTCTATCATTTCCACGAAGATCGTGATCTTCGTATGTCGAGGAGAGCTTTCATTTTCCGCCTGAGCGTCGAAGCTGGGCGGACGAAGATCATTCTGCGCATCCGGCAAAGCAGATGTAACAAGGTCTTTCACCTCATCAATCTTTACGGCGATCTGTTCGAGGCCCCTCTTTGAAAACGGATCGTATGTAGGGTCTATCTGCTCCCAAACATCGGAATGTAGAGAAGCGTGCTCTTGGAATTGATCCCATCCCCAAACAGAAACAGAGAACCCATGGTCCGTACCTGCAAGTTCGTCCGTGATTTCCCTAGCCGCTTTTTGGATGGCAGCATCGCGACGAGCCGTTGTAACAAGAATGTACTCTTTGATTTTTGGTGAGAACAATTTCGCTTTCTCAACTTCATCACGCAATTCAGTTTCGGTGACAGCTTCATCCATTTTTTGCTTGCACTGAACACCGACCCAGTGCGTGCGATTTCTTCTGCCGTAGACATCGACGCCGTGTTGAGCTTGGCCTTGCCGTCCATTCTTTTCTGTCGCATGGTCTTGCAGCTCAGCCCTAAAAAGCAGCCAAGTGTGGTGCTCGAAATCTTGCCAGTTTTCGGGCTTCGGTAGTGAACGATTGGATAGGGACATCACTGTACTCGTTTAGAGGGTGCCTGGACGCATGCTGCGGCGACTCTAGGGTTTACTACAACATATGGTGCCATGGCGTGCCGGGCAACGGCGCAACGGGTGGCGATTAAAGCACCTATCGGGCTGACATTCCAATTTCACCTTGGATCGGCTTGCGCAGACAGGTGGACAGGCTATCCTTTCCGCCATGGAATACACTTACCCCATTAATTTTGTTGGCCACGATCAGTGGATGAACAGCGGGTACGACCCGGGCTTGTCGCACGGCGATGTCATCACTCGCGACGGGGAGATCATCGGCAAGTGGCGCGTTGTTGGCTATGATCCAAATGATGAGTATTCCGGCGGTCGTTTTGAGTTTACAGCTTCGGGAAAAGACGCTGTAAAATTCACCGAACACTTCGCATCACTTGATGTGCGCATGAGCCGGGGCTTTGCGCTGTCAACACTAACGAGAACAATCAGGGAATGGTATGAGGCCAGCAACCCAACAATCTCCTGATTGAGGGGCTATCAGAAGAATGTCTGCAATGCGGGCTGCGAACGCGGTCTTAGAAACCAGTGCTCAACGTCGGCTAAGGGCCGACCACGTCTGGCGTACGGCTTCAGTCCAGATCGACGCCGCCGAGGCGCGGCGCATGTACATGCGTTCGGATTAGGAACGCAGCGCCCGCGCCCGCGATGGCGCCGAAGAGATGCGCCTCCCAGGAGACGCCGGATTGGCCCGGAAGAACGCCCCAGAGAATGGAGCTATAGAGGACACCGACCACCAGTGCCGCGCCCAGCGTGATCAATGAGCGATCCACAAAGCCGCGCGCGACGAGGAAGCCAAACCAGCCGAAGACCAACCCTGACGCACCGATATGGATGGCGGAGCTTCCGAACAGCCAGACGAGTCCGCCGCCGAGGCCGATCACCACTGCGTTCACCGGCAGCAGGGCCCTCGTGGTCGTTGCCACCAACAGCCCACCCATCACCAAGAGCGGCGGCGTATTTGCCATAAGGTGCGCGAAACTTCCATGCAGGAGGGGCATGGCGATGACACCATCCAATCCGCTTACGTGACGGGGGATCAGGCCGAAGGCCGGATTCAAGCCGTAACCGATAATCCAATTGAGGAGGTGAACCGCCCAGAGCAGTGCGACAAAGGCGACAAGCGCCGCGGCGCGACGAAAGAAGGCGCGCATGTGATCCCGGTTCATCATGTTGGCGACAGTAGACGTCCCCACAGCACCTTCAACGGCTTTCGCGCGCTGCACAGGATGCCACCTCCAGGAAAGGGGGTTTGAGGCGGCCAACCTCGGTACGGCTCAAGCCAAGAGAATGGCTCGGATCTTACACGGTGTTTCCCGGACGAAAGGGCTGCGGTTCACGCTCGGGACGCTTCAGGGCTTCGGCGTATTTGCGCGCATTGTCATCGATCGTGTTGTGCCAAAGCTTCGAGACGAAGGCCCGGGCGTCTTGGACTGTCATGTCTTTCAGCGAAGAGGACAGCGCCATGAAAAGCTCATCCTCGCTAATCGCAGCGGCGCGGTGCATGGCATCCGCGTAAAATGACGGGTCGTTGAGAACCTGCTCGCGCAGCGGCATCCGCGCGAGGTTCTCCTCCGGGATCGCCATGAAGATCGTGTCCTGAACTTCGGTCAGATACGCACGCCGCGATGTGGACACCGGCTTTCCCGCCGCCTTGGCCTCCAGAAATGCCTGCCTTGTCCTGTCGAGCTTTGCCCTTGCATGGATCATGATGACATCACGCTTGCGGTCAAGCAGCGCAAATCCGGTGCAACGCTCGATATGAGCAAGAAGCTCTGCAACCTCTGCTTCTACATCAAAGCTCTCGAACCATGGAGCTTTTCCCAGTCTCGCCACCATGTGCCTACCCTCGCCCTCTCAATAATATATTATCGTATATCATATTCAGCAGATCGCAAGCGGGTGGCGTCCTTCACGCCAACGGACATGGAAAAAGGGGAACCGTGGTCCCACGGCTCCCCTTTCGGTTCGTATCGTTTTATCTCGCGCGCCGATTAGGCGACCAACGACAGCCCCGTGCCTGCATCCTGCGGCTGCTCACCGCTGTCGATGAACGGGATGATCGAGAAGGTCTGCCCACCGCGCTGTTCTTCGTTCTGCACGGCGTTGACGCGCAGGTCGCCATCGGGCGTGTTGATCAGCAGCGACAGGTAGTCATTGCCCGTGCGGCTGCTTTTGGCCATCCAGGCCGAGCCGACGCGGATCGGCGTGCCCCGAGGCGAGCTGACCTCGATCCGGTAATCGGGGTGAGTCTCCTCGGTCTTGTAGCTGTTTTCGATCAGCATGAACTCCAGATCGAACATCATGTTGGCGATGTAGCCGGTGAAGGCGTTGTCGGCGTCCATGGCGGTGAGCTCGCCCGAGATCGAGCCGGATTTCATCAGGCCGTTCGAGACCAGCGGGATGATCTCGAATTCGCCGCTTTGGGCCGCGCGCGCCTCTTTCGTCTGCACCGCGTTGACCCGGAAGGGGCCCAAGCCGACATCGATCTGCATCGAGATGTAGGGGTTGCCGCTGGTGTTGCCGGTCTCGTTCCAGGCCGTGCCGATGCGCACCTTGCGACCGGATTTGTTGACTGCCGTCACGTCAAAATCCGGGCTGCGTTCGGACATCTTGGCCCGCGCCTCCAACTGGATGGCGATGTCAAAGCGCGTCGAATGGATCATGCCGGTGTACTGAGCGGCTGCGGTCTCGACATTGCGGGTGAGGGTTCCTGCGAACATGGGATGGTTCCTTTTGGATTGGCCGGTGCCTGACGTTTTTGCCAACGCATCCGGGATTGCTTTCTCGACCCCTTGAGGGGTCACAAATCAGAAAGCCTGCTTTCCTTTCAGCCCCGCCCACGGGTCAAAGCTGCCGTCCGAGTGGGAATGCCCCCGCGCCTCCGGGTGCTACGCCCCTCCCCTGCCCGTCTGGTCTTGATTGGTTGCCCGGATTTTCTGCGGCGTCCTTCGATTGCGCGACGAAGAACTCCGTTTCTTTTCCGTTCAACCGGTGCCCGCCCCGGTCGGTCAGACCGATGCAGCTACCATTCGGCACATAGGTGATGAGGTACTGACCGAGCCGGTCCTTGTGGACAACGTAGCCGGTATTGGCCCAATGCACGGTCTGGCCGGCATCAACGGCCGCCTTGATGTCTTCGAGTGTCATGCGAACCTCCTTACGAAGAATGGTGGGGAAACGACGCAAGAAGTCCGATCTTCCGACCGGGCTTCCATGCAAGATTTGTTTGGCAAACGGCCGAGAGCTGTCAGGCGCTTTGCGTGGCTTGCGTCGCGCGCGCCGCCATCCAATCCTTCAGGCCAAGAACCGTTCTTCCGGCGGCGACCTCGGAGGCCCAGGCAACCCTTGGGTCGCCGCAGGGCTCATCGCCGGAATGCCGGTCGATGTGGCCATTGGCCATCCATGGCTCAGGCTGTATCCGTCGCAGCCAGTCCGCCATGCTCGGGATGCGGCCCTGGCAGTCTTCACGGATATGCTGCTCGCCGATCCAGCGCACGGGGATGTCGCGGCCCGCACTATTGGTCAGTGTCAGGCCAAAAACCCGTTCGGCCTCAAACAGGCCTTGCGCGTGGTGACGCATGGCGCGGTGCGTGAAGAGCGCGAGGTGCTCTTTCGAGGCGTCAAACCAGTCGTGGACGGCCTGATAATCAGACGGGACACCGCCGAATTTCCGGGCGGAGCTTTCAGCATGATGAAGCGGATGCGCCATATCAAAGCCCCTCGTCATAGCAGTGCGCGCATTCAACATAGCGGTCCGCGTGATCGAGGGTGATGCTGTCTAGTGCTATGTCCCAGGTCAGGGTGCCATAGCCGCCCTCATTGTTCTCGAACCCAGGATGATGGTGATAGGCGAGCGACCAGGCGAAATCGCCCACCTCTGTCGCAAGCGGTTCCGACAGTTGGACCTCTGCAGGCTGCACCGTCACATCCTCGACATTGCCGGAGTCGCCATAGCCTTCGTATTCGGCAGTGACCTCGCTGATGCCAAGCGCTCGTAGTTGCGCGAGCAGCTCCGCTCGGGATGCCTTCAGGGTGGTTTCGCGCTCTGCACGCCACTGAGCCGCCATTGCGGCATAATCGATCTGGGGATTGGTCATGGGTGTGTCCTCTTATCTGAATTTGGGGGGGCGGGCGTTGCATTGGTCCGCGCCCGCCCGGAACGCGCAGATCGGCCAAATCCCGATCCACGCCGCCCGACCCAAAGCCCGCTTTGACTTTTCAGGCGGCTTGGTCCGCCGTGATAGCAGGCCCCTGCCCCACGATCCGGGCCAGAATGCGGCCCGTGTCGATCCCGTCCCCATGCGGCAGAAACACCCGCAGCTGGAAGGCGATGATCTCCGTGAAGCAGCCGAGGGCCTTGAGGCTGTCGATCATGCCCCGATCCGCACCAGAGAGCTCGAGGCGCATCTCGCCTGCGACCCGGCGACGGGTCAGGGTCATCCCCCGGCCAAGATCGACCGGCGCGGTGGTGCCCAATGCGGCGGTCAGCATCTCTTGCGGTGTTTGCGGGTTGGAGACGAGGAAGCGGGCACGCAACGCGGCTGCGCCTTCCTCACTGAGCGTGCGCCCGATCATGGCGGTCGCCCCATCGGGCGTGACGCGGTAGATGCGCTCATTGGTGGTCGGAATGTCCTTCCAGATCGGCAGCAGCAGCCCGGTCAGCAGGTAGAGCTTGGTCGTGGTGGTTTTTGGCAGGGACGCTGCCTCGGCATCCCAAAGCTTTGCAAACTCGGGCCTTTCGATGTCTTCCCAGGCCGAAGACGTGAACCGCGCCTCCTCCAGGTAGCTCGACCCGTTTGGCCGCACAACCTTGCGCATCAGCGTGACGATGTCTTCGTCATACATCTGCATGGGCCGCGCCGAGATGAGCGCCGCGCGACCGGAGGCGCGATTAACCATCGGCAGCTTATCCGGATTGCGCGACATGGCCTCTTCGGCGCCCAGCACATGCACCGGATCCGTCACCTCGAGCCCGATGATCCGCGTCACGGCGCCGGATTTCGGGCAGGTCCAGAGATCCTCGGTGGAGACCTGCTCGATCTTTTCGCCACGCAGGGTTTCCACGCCGAGATCGAGCGTGCCCGCCGCGCGCGCCCGTTCAGTCTGATCGGCAATCCGCCTCATGAACTCGGCAAAGAGCGCGTTCTGCATGTGGATGGGAAGGGCAAGCACCCGATTCAGAAACCGCTGGATCGGGGGAAGCTCCTCGAGAAGCACACCGTCCTTGTCGATCAGCCGCAGGGCTGTCCAGTCGGTGAAGCTCTCGTAGCTCATCGCCTCGGCCCGTCCGGCGGCAAGATCGGCGAAATACCCACGCAGCGCCGCCCGCGCGATCGGGCTTTCGAGATTGTCCTCCTCCCGGAACATGCCTTGCGAGCCGGTTTCGCGCTGACCCTTGGTCAAGGCCCCCAGCTGGTCGAGGCGCTTGGCGATCGTCGAGGTAAAGCGCTTCTCACCATGCACATCGGAGGTGCAGACCCGGAAGAAGGGCGCGCTGACCTGGGCAGAGCGATGCGTGCGGCCCAGCCCCTGGATGGCCGCATCCGCGCGCCAGCCGGGCTCCAACAGGTAGTGCCGCCGCCGTTTCTGGTTCTTCGCCGTTTGGGCCGCATGGTAAGATCGGCCCGTGCCGCCCGCATCGGAGAAGATCAGGATATCCTTTTCGCCGCCCATGAAGGCTTGGGTCTCGGATGAATTGCTGCTGGCGGCGCGCTTCTCGATGAAGAGGTGGCCGTCCTCGGCCTTGAGGGGCCGGATGGACCGCCCCGTGACTTCAGCGACGGCCTCGTCGCCAAAAGCCCAGAGGATCTGATCGAGCGCCGAGGGGATCGGGGCCAGCGTCATCAACTCCATCATGGCCGCATCGCGCAGGGCGAGCGCCTCGCGCGAGACGACCAGCGCGCCAGTTTCATCCCGCAACGGTTCCGCCACCATATTGCCGTCGATCTCGACCAGCTTTTGCGCATGGATTGGGAATGCCTGTTCGAGGTAGCCCAGAACATAGTCGCGCGGCGTCAAGGCCCCCTCAACGAGTTCATCCTCCGGGTCCATCGCCTCAAGCCGGCGTTTGAGCAGGCTCTCACCTGTCGAGACAACCTGGATGACGCAAGCCTTGCCTGCCGCCAGATCGTCCGCGATGGCGCGGATGATGGTCGGGGCCTTCATGCCCATCAGCAGATGATTGAAGAAGCGCTGCTTCGTGCTCTCGAAGCGAGATTTGGCCGAGGCGCGTGCGGCCGAGGCATTGGTCTCGCCAGAGGCGCCGTTGACGCCGGTGGCGGTCAGTGCCGCTTCGAGATTGTGGTGGATGGTGCGAAACGCACCCGCGTATGCATCGTAGATCTCGATCTGGGCCGGGGTGAGCGCGTGTTCGAGTACGTCATATTCCACGCCATCAAAGCTGAGGGCACGGGCCGTGTAGAGGCCGAGCGTCTTGAGATCACGCGCGACCACCTCCATGGCGGCCACGCCGCCCGCCTCCATCGCCGAAACAAAGCTCTCGCGGCTCAGGAAGGGGTATTCGGGTCCCTGCCCCCAGAGACCAAGACGCGCGGCATAGGCGAGGTTGTGCACGCTCGTGGCCCCCGTGGCCGAGATGTAGAAGACGCGAGCGCGGGGTGCTGCCAGTTGCAGCCGCAGGCCAGCAAGGCCCTGCTGGGAGGGTTTGACCCCCCTGCCCTGCTCGGACCCTGCCGCGTTCTGCATGGCATGGGCCTCATCAAAAGCCAGCACGCCATCGAAGTCTTCGCCCATCCACTCGAGGATCTGGCTGAGCCGTGTCGTGCCGCATTTGCCCGCGGACCGCAGCGTGGCGTAGGTGACAAAAAGGATACCGTCGCCCATCGGGATGGGCTGGTCCGGTTTCCATTTGGAGAGCGGCTGGATGTCGGCGGGCGAGCCGCCAAGATCAGTCCAGTCGCGGATTGCGTCCTCGATAAGCGTGGCGGATTTGGAGACCCAGATCGCCTTCCTGCGCCCGGCCAGCCAGTTCACGAGAATGAGCCCCGCGCATTCGCGCCCCTTGCCGCAACCGGTGCCGTCGCCGAGGAAATAGCCAAGGCGATAGGCCCGTGCATCCGGCTCATCATCGGCGCGCGTCAGCTTGGTCTGGTCGTCATCGATGGTGAACCGACCGGGCAGGTCGCGCCCATGGGCATCATGCGCCATGATGATGGTCTCGAGCTGTGCCTCGGAAAGATCTCCCTCCTCGATCAACCGTGCGGGCAGGCGCAAGGCATCACTGCCCGTGTTTGAAGGCATGGGCGGGGCAACCGAGGCCATGGCGATGCTTTCAACGAGCGGGGTGGGATGTTCCTGCGCACTCGCAATCTCGATCCGTTGCGGACGGTAGCGCGCATAGATGTCCGAGATGGGCGTGTTGTCGCGCGGGGTCTGAAGGCTTGTGAAGCTGAGCGGGACAACGGCCTTGGCCCGGGGTTTGGAGGGGGCGACAGGCGCAGCGGCGGCCTTGCGCGGGGCAGATGATGGAACGCTCGACCGAGTATGAGGGATCGCTGCCGCCCGTTGGACTGGGCGCATCTCGGTCCGGGTCGCGGCCACGGCGTCAACGAAAGGAAGGACTTCCTCCAGATCCTGAACCGCGGCGCGGATCATTTCGCCGTCCTCCTGCACCTTGTCGAAGACCATCAGATGGGTTTCGACAGAGGTGCCGAGCTTGCGGTAGACCTGCCCCGGCATCGTCAGCGCCAAGCGTGGCGTCAGGAGACCGCAGGCGCGGGACCAATGCGCGGCATCGCGTTCGGGCGTGAACCCCGGCGGCATGATCGCCACCAGGCGCCCACCGGGCGCGAGACGCTTTGCAGCCGCGATGAGATGTTTGGCGGCGATGTGCTTGTCCCGCGACCGATCGACCGAGGCGGCGAAGGGCGGATTCATCACCACGACGTCGGGTAGAACCGGCGTCTGCAGCAGATCATCGATATGCTCGCCGTCATGGCCTGTGACCTCGCCGCCGAAAACCGCGCGCAGGAGGCGCTGGCGAAAGGGGTCGATCTCGTTGAGCAGAAGCGTGGCACCGGCCCGGGCGGCGAAAGCAGCCAGGGCACCGGTGCCAGCCGAGGGCTCTAGCAAAGTCTCGCCCTTGCGAACGGCTGCCGCCCGCACGACCATTGCCGCGAAAGACAACGGCGTGGAAAACTGCTGCAGCCGGATCTGCTGCTCTGACCGGCGGGTTTCCGTCAGCAGCCGCGAGGCAAGCAGCTTTGCAGCGGCGATGTCACCTGCCACGCCGTTCCCACGCAGCAGCACCTGGACAGCCGCGGCCTGCATCAGGTCATATGCCATGCGCCAGTCCCAGGCACCGCCGGCATTGCTGCCAAGAAACGTCTCGCGCATGACGCGCGCGAGCGCTGAGCTGCGCAGGGGTTGGTGGTCGATCTCTGTGCCGATAAGCGCTAGCGCAGAGGCGAGATCGGCTTCGGAGATTGCGAGAGCCGGGTTGGCCGTTCTGGGTTTGGACATGGGGATTTTCCTTTGGATCAGGGTCTGAGTTCCAAAGGACAAAAAGCCCGCTTTCGCTTTTCAGGGTGACGGGGGTCAGACCGCGCTGACCTCCAAGGCTTGGTCAGGACTTGGGTTCGACCTCCCGTTTCGCATCAATCAATGCCTGTGCGGCCTGCATCACCTGAACTTGAGATGTTCCCGTGCATTCCTCCTCCAGCGCGGCCTGCACCTTCGCGCGAAACCACGTGTCATACGAATTCGCTTCAGCGGCCACGGAAATGCTCCTCGAGCCCGATATCCAGCAGCTTGCCGAGGTCATCGGGCATGTCTGCAACGCGCACAGCAATTGGGAAACGGTGCCCCGTGAGGTCAGGCGCGCATTGCTCCTCTAGCCCGAGGTGCTGCCTATCCTTTTCCGTCTCATTCATTGTGCTTTCTCCGACCGTATTATCAGCCGATGCTACATCTTCCAGCGTGGCGTCGTAAACGATAATGCCAAAGGGTCACAGCAAGCTGGCCCACTTACCGATCGGGCACCGCTTCAAGGGATTTCTCGAACCGCTTGTCCGCCGCTGCAGCTTCTTTCAAGAGCGCGTCGAAATTGTCAGGTGGATTGCCATCTTCCAGCATTCCTTTGAACGTCGCATAGGCGTCCGTCTTGCTGCCGTAGGCGCGCAGGGTCTTGTCGTCGTTCACCCAGGCCACCACGATGACCTTCGCATCGCTGTTGAACCGATAGAACAGCCGATACTGCTGGAAGAATTTCGCCCGGAACCAGTGCTTGCGGTGATCGCCGAGTACGCACCTCGACTTCCTCGATCAGCCCTTCGAGCTGGTCCAGAAAGAGCGGATGCGCATAAATCGACCATCCGTTTACGACAAGGGGCGCTTGGGCGGGCACGCTATCGCCGCTCATTCATCCTCGAGCGATAGCGGCGCATCGAGATCGACATCAACGTCTCCGACCAGTGCTGCAAGACGGTCATGCAAAGCCCCATCGAACGCCCGAATGCGGTCCGGATGCGCCTTGATATCGGCCTCGACATACCGATCCGTGAGTTTCGAGACATCTTGTGCGAGCGCTGTCATGGCAGTCTCCTGAAAGAGAGGGATCTTTGCTGCCTGCGATAGGTAATGCATTTGCATTGCCTTGTCAAGACAAGCCGCAGCATCTGCTGTCGCCGGGCAGGTCGATGACCCGTCCGGCGCAGGACCTAATTTCGCCTCGCCAGGAACTCCGCCAGCACCGGGCTGGCAGCACCTTTCGCGGAGCTGAGTAGCTCCGAGCCCGCGAGCGTCGCTTTCGACAGGCGTACGAGCCCACCGGTTTCCTCGATGCGGTAGCAGCGGCGTTTCTGCCGGCCCCGCCTGTAGTGCGTCGCGGTGACGATCTGGCAGGTGCTACCATCGGTGAGCGTCACAGGGGTGGCGAGCCTGATCTTGTCGCCCTCCTCGTAGTCTGGAATCGACGCCCAATCCCGGCAGCGCTGGCGCCAGTCCTGGGCGTAGCTGTCTGGGTCTTTCAGGTCGGAGAGAAGCTCGATCAGCCCAATGGGAGCACGAGACTCGTTCGGGCCAGCACTTTCCTCCATGTCCTTGTATCCCCAGCAGCCGTCATCGTATCGGGTGAGGAAGACAGCCCCGAGCGTGATGGAGCCATCCGCATCGGTCACATAGGTCGCGTCCTCGACAGGGGTGCCGTCGAGATTGGTGACCCTTGCCGCCGCATACCAGGTGGAGCCGACCTTGCAGGCTTTGACCAGTTCCGTCTTGCGCCTTTCGCCCTCGAAGGTGCACAGCCGAGCAATCTGTATAGGGCGGTTGCAAATTAGGCCACGGTAGCGCCGGTATTTTGCCGGGGCGGGCGGCGCAAAAGTCGTCCACTTTTGCTC
>NZ_APKE01000080.1 GCF_009835145.1 Profundibacterium mesophilum KAUST100406-0324
GCATACCGGAACACTTCTAGTGGCGGAACTCGGTTCCTTCACTAGAATGACCGCCGAGAAGTTCGGCCTGACGGACCGCCAGGTCCGCAAGATCGTCGCGGCCGGCCTTGCTCTCGAGCCTGCCGACCTGCCGCGTTTGCGGGCGGCCCCCCGGGCGGTGACGCTGAAGGACCTGAGCGTGCTGGCCAAGCTTGGCGAGAGCGCCGAGCGCAGCCATGTGATCGATGCCCTGGCCGACGGCCGGGCGCGCTCCGCCGCCGATGCCCGCCGCCAGTATGATGAGGCAAACACGCCTTCAAAGCCTGTTGAAGACCCGATGGACGCGGCTTTCGTGAAGCTGCAGGAGCTCTGGGCCCGCACGCCCAAGGCGGCGCGGCGGCGTTTTGTCGGGGCGGCCCATGAGGAGCTTTCGGAGCTTCTGCGCGAGGAGGCTCCCGGGCCATGAGCGCTCCCCATCCCTCCCAGATCTGGTGGTCGGCTGCCGAGCTTGCCGAGGCAGCGATGCCGGACATGCCGGCAACGAAACGTCGGGTGAACGCACTCGTCGAACGCGAGGGCTGGAAGGCGCAATCCGCGCATGCCAGGAAACGCGCCGGGCGCGGGGGTGGATGGGAATTCCATTGGCAGTTGCTGCCGCTGCGGGCGCGTCAGCGCCTGCTGCGCGAGGCGGCGATCGCGCAGGAGCGGGCCCCGGCCCCCGGCGCGCAGACCGAGGACGATCGCGCGGCCCGCCATGCCGCTTTCGAGGCGCTGCCCGAGGCGGCCAAGGCAGAGGCGCGGTTCCGGCTGCGGGTTGTGCAGGCGGTGATGGCCAGCACCCGGTCGGGACTGACACGCTCCCAGGCGGTCACGCAG
>NZ_APKE01000081.1 GCF_009835145.1 Profundibacterium mesophilum KAUST100406-0324
CCGAAATCTGCGACATTTGGCTTCAAGCAAGACAAGACGGAGCCCTCAATCCCCAGCAGGCAGACAGGGCTCAGGCGGCCGAGATAGTTATGCGTGGGCTAGCGGACCTTGGCATCATCGGGCTCGTTGATGAGGCGACAGGATACCAAGACACCCGAGACCACGACGCGCTTCAGGCGATTCTGGATAAGTACTTGCAGAAGGAATTCGCTGCGTGGGCAAAGCGTTTCCCAGATGCTTTCTACCGAGAAATTTTCAGGCTTCGCGGTTGGAGCTGGAACGCAATGTCAGTGGCCAGACCAGGTGTCGTCGGTAGATATACGAACGACATCGTCTACCAGCGCCTTGCCCCAGGCATTCTTGAGGAATTGCAGGCCATGAACCCGACCACGGAGGAAGGCCGTCGGAGCAGACGTCATCACCAATTCCTCACCGAGGACATCGGGCACCCTGCGCTTGCGCAACACCTACATGCCGTTATCGGTCTGATGCGGGCGTCGGCGACGTGGGAGCAGTTTAAAACAATGTTGGATCGCGCCTTTCCGAAGAAAGGGACGCAGCTAGAACTACTGCTGGACGACGACTGAAGGCCCAAACAGCGAACAACGAGAGAACAAGATCTGACTCGACACGCGGTCTCACGATTCGGTATATGCTAAGAGACGGCTACCGTCACCATATATAGCTCCACGCCCGAGAAAGAGTAGTTCTGGGGGTGCAAGGGGCGGCCCCAGTGGGCCGGGGCATACCCGGATCGCACAAAGGAGCCTAATATGG
>NZ_APKE01000082.1 GCF_009835145.1 Profundibacterium mesophilum KAUST100406-0324
CACCATCGAGGCGCGGCTCGATACGCTCGCCACATCGAAGGAAGTCTCTGAGCTGTCGGTGGCCATCGCGCGCCAGACCGGCGTGCTGGAGCAGCAAGGCACCCAGCTGACCGTGCTCTACAAGGCGGCCTGGGAGGCCAGCAAGGGGGCCAAGTGATGATCTGGCCGGTCGAGAGGATCGAGGCCGAGATGCGGCGGCTGCATGTGCTGCGCTATCTCGCCGCCGCCGGGGGCTACGAGGCCTCGGCCAGCGTCCTGCGGCTGCATTGCGCGCGCATCGGTCTGCCGACCACGGGCGACCAGCTGGTCGCGGACCTGAGTTGGCTGGAGCAGGCGCAGCTGACCACCCTGCGCTCATACGGCACCGACACGATCGCGCGGCTGACCAGTGCCGGTCGGGACGTCGCCGAGGGCACCCAATATCACCCCGGCGTCATGCGTCCGGATCCATGATGGAGAGACACGATGATTGAAGCGACGATGTCCGAGCACCGCAGGCTCGCGATCCCCAGCTCGGGCTATACCAGCAACGCCTCCATTCTGGGCGACGTGGTGCGCGGGGTGGGCGTGGCGAGCAGTGAGGACCAGATGCGCGCCGCGCTGGCCTGGTTGAAGGAGGCCGACCTGATCGAGCTCTCCGATCTGGGCCATGTGGTCATCGCCACGGCCACGCCGCGCGGCGCCGAGGTGGCCCTGGGCGAAGTCATTCATCCCGGCGTGC
>NZ_APKE01000083.1 GCF_009835145.1 Profundibacterium mesophilum KAUST100406-0324
CACCATCGAGGCGCGGCTCGATACGCTCGCCACATCGAAGGAAGTCTCTGAGCTGTCGGTGGCCATCGCGCGCCAGACCGGCGTTCTGGAGCAGCAAGGCACGCAGCTGACGGTGCTCTACAAGGCGGCCTGGGAGGCCAGCAAGGGGGCCAAGTGATGATCTGGCCGGTCGAGAGGATCGAGGCGGAGATGCGGCGGCTGCATGTGCTGCGCTATCTCGCCGCTGCCGGCGGCTACGAGGCCTCGGCCAGCGTCCTGCGCTTGCATTGCGCGCGCATCGGCCTGCCGACCACGGGCGACCAGCTGGTCGCGGACCTGAGCTGGCTGGAGCAGGCGCAGCTGACCACCCTGCGCTCCTACGGCACCGACACGATCGCGCGGCTGACCAGTGCCGGGCGGGACGTCTCGGAGGGCACCCAATATTACCCCGGCGTCATGCGTCCGGATCCATGATGGAGAGACACGATGATTGAAGCGACGATGTCCGAGCACCGCAGGCTCGCGATCCCGCCTCCATTCTGGGCGACGTGGTGCGCGGGGTGGGCGTGGCGAGCAGCGAGGACCAGATGCGCGCCGCGCTGGCCTGGTTGAAGGAGGCCGACCTGATCGAGCTGGCCGATCTGGGCCATGTGGTCATCGCCACGGCCACGCCGCGCGGCGCCGAGGTGGCCCTGGGCGAAGTCATTCATCCCGGCGTGC
>NZ_APKE01000084.1 GCF_009835145.1 Profundibacterium mesophilum KAUST100406-0324
AACGGCCGAGATCGTCCGCGTGGACTGATGACGGCGGGGAAAGGGGGCATCATGTCTCAGGCGTGAGTTACGCAACAACGCCCAACCGAACTCACGATGACCGCGGCCTGGCAGGATCACCTGTCTTACGGCGACATCGTTTCCTTTCGCTTCCCGCTTGCCGAGGAGGGCCACACGGGCCGGCCCAAGGCCCGGCCCTGCCTCATTCTCGATCTCGAGGAGCATGGCGGCAAGCGCTACGCGCTGCTCGCCTACGGCACCACCTCCCGCCGGCGTTCCAATGTCGGCTACGAGGTGCATGTTCGCCGCCGGACCGATTACCTCTCCGCCGGGCTCAATGAGCCGACCCGTTTCGTCGGCGCGCGCCGCCTGCTCGTGCCGTTGAGCCACAGCGGTTTCGTCATCTGTCGTGCTACTGGCGCGCCGGTGCTCGGCCGCCTCGACGGCAATCCCTTCGACGCGATGAACGCCGTTCGCGGCCGTATCCACGCAGAGCGCGACATCGCGGCCGACCGCCGGGTCGGACGCCGGTCTCAAGCAGGTGTCGGCCAACAGCGCAGCTTTACAGTCGAACGGCGTGCACCGCGTCGTGTCGCCGCTGCGGGAAAGGCGGTGCAGCAATGAATGCGCTTCTGC
>NZ_APKE01000085.1 GCF_009835145.1 Profundibacterium mesophilum KAUST100406-0324
ACGCCGGTCTGGCGCGCGATGGCCACCGACAGCTCAGAGACTTCCTTCGATGTGGCGAGCGTATCGAGCCGCGCCTCGATGGTGCCGACCCGGGTACGCAGCCGGCCCATATCCCCGCGCATCTCGTTGAGATCTGTTTCGACATCGGACAGGCGGCGGGCGATATCGCTGTGACCCGCCGCCAGTCCCGACACCCCCTCGCTGACGCGGCTCGAGACACGCCCCCAGAAGAGCCGCGCGGCGGCGGCGAGAAGGCCCATAAGTCCAATGAGCAGACCCACGAGCTTGTCGCCAGCCGTGGCCCATTCGAGCCAGCTCATTACCAAAGGCTCCAGACGAGCACGCCGAAGACGGCGGTGATCGCGGCGCCCTGCCCCGCGACGACGCGGCGCACCTGGACATCGTTGTCGCTTCCCATACGGCGGATGGCGACGGCCAGCGCGAAAATCGCGGCCGCCAGGGCAAAGCTGAGGGCTTCGGGTGCGGGATGAGCGCTCCACAGGTCAAGCTGGGTGTTCACGGCGAGGCGCGCGATCACGTAATAGATCCGCTCGACCATCAGCGCGGCCGCGATCGCGAAGATCGGCCCCTCGATCCGCGCGAGATTGCGCAGATCGAGCA
>NZ_APKE01000086.1 GCF_009835145.1 Profundibacterium mesophilum KAUST100406-0324
GTATCTTGATACTGGTGCGGCGTCAGCGAAACGGAGAGAACTGGAACACCAGTTTCAAGGCCCGCTTGCATCAAACCGTTCACCACAGCTTGAGCGACGAAGTCGTGGCGGTATATGCCGCCGTCCACAACAAACGCCGCGGCGATAACCGCATTGTATCGACCTGACATGGCAAGGTTACGAGCAAGCAAAGGCATCTCGAATGCGCCTGGCACGTCGAACACATCAACGTTTTCTTTGGGTATCTTCTGAGTGAAGCCTACAAGTGCTTGATCCACAATTTCTGCGTGCCAGCCTGCTTTAATGAAGGCGTATCGGGTGTGTGTCATGGTGATCTCCTTTCCTAGTGACACGTCACCCAAGGCGATCACATGCATCATCCCCGGCGTTCAGCCGAGCATTCGCACGTTCTCTTCCATCCGGACTATGACCGTCGGCTCAGGAGTTTCACCTGATCTGCTAGACCCTCTACCTATTGGCCGAGGCGCTCGCGGGCTTAAAGCAATTGCTTCTTACCGCCGGTGGGGAATTTCGCCCCGCCCTGAGAACGATGCGACCAAAAGTGGTCGCTCAAAATTGATACAAGATTGATTTACGGCGTCAAT
>NZ_APKE01000087.1 GCF_009835145.1 Profundibacterium mesophilum KAUST100406-0324
CCAGAAGCTTCAGCAATGGGAGCGCATCCACGGCCGGATGCTCGACTGGGTCGCGGCCCAGCCGGCGGACGCGCGTGATGTGGGGCACCTGGCGCCGATCTACGCCCCCGGCCTCGAAGTGTCCGGAGAGCTTCGCGAGCAGATCCTCAAGGCCTCGAACGCGTCGATCCGGCGCATCTGCGTCAATCTCGACCGCGTGGCCGATTTCGCACGGGTGCGCGGCCTCAAGAAGGTCGGCCAGAAGGAATGGGGCGCACAGTCATTTTTCACGGGCACTGCGCCCAAAGGCAGACAGGATTACACATGAGCATCGAGATCAGACAGAAGGTCTGGAACAAGGTGCGCGCCCTCGAGCGCTTCACCGCCGATGATCTGACGGCGCCAGCCGCGCCGCCGTGCAGAACTACCTCCACAGCTGGGAGCGCTCCGGCGCGATCCGCTTCGACGGCAAGGATGGCCAGCGCCTTCTTTACGTGGCGATCGCGCAGGACGAGACCGCACCGCCCACGGGCAAGGCCGATGGCACGCAAGCCCGCAAAGGCCGGCCGGCGGAGAATATGTGGACCGCCGCGCGGATGCTGACGACGTTCAGC
>NZ_APKE01000088.1 GCF_009835145.1 Profundibacterium mesophilum KAUST100406-0324
TGGCCTTCGAGGACTTGTCCATCGCACTTGCTGAGGTCGAAGCGGAGAAGGAGAAACGGGCTGCCAAGACGGGTGATGGGGCTTCAACCAAGCCCGCCCCGAAACGCACCATCGGCAATCTGCCCGCTGCGCTGCCGCGCATCGAAGAGGTCATCGAGCCTGACAGCCTGATCTGCCCTTGCGGCTGTGGTGCCATGCACAAGATCGGCGAAGACCGCACGGAACGGCTGGACATCGTGCCTGCCCAGTTGCGCGTGATTGTCACCGTGCGCCCGAAATACGCCTGCCGGACCTGCACCGATGGGGTCACTCAGG
>NZ_APKE01000089.1 GCF_009835145.1 Profundibacterium mesophilum KAUST100406-0324
CGCGCGCCGCAAACTGAAGGAAGTCTTTGACCGCGACGGCTCAGAGATCGCCGCCGAAGGCCTACGCCGCATCGCCCAGATCTATGCCATTGAAGCCGATATCCGTGGTATCGACCCCGGCCAGCGATTGTTAGCCCGCCAGGCCCGCAGCGCCCCGCTGGTCGCAGCCTTCGGCGACTGGCTGCAGGCGCAACGCCGCAAGATCTCCAGCAAGTCCCGGCTGGGCGAAAAGCTCACATACATCCACAACCAC
>NZ_APKE01000009.1 GCF_009835145.1 Profundibacterium mesophilum KAUST100406-0324
CTAAAATCAAACAAACGGCTCAATCCAAACTGGCCTACTTTTACGCCGCCCTAATGGACCAATTTTGCACCGCCCTTGACACTTGATGTTCTTCACTTCGTAGCCCTGTTCGACATACATCGCGGTCAGGTCTTCCTTGGACATCTAGGTTGTCTGGTCAGGGACGTTGCATTTCATCTCTTCGGCGAAGGCGGGGGCTGCCAGCATCAGCACAGCAGCGGTGGAAAGAAGAAGTTTGGACATTGGATCTATCCTTGAGGTTCAGAGCGGAATTGCTCGCTTCGATGAACCCCTTTTGGCAGACCCAAAATGACAGATGCCTGACACCGGCTGTCAGCGAACTGTAATTTGTGCGAACCTAGAAGGATGATGGGAAGAAAGGCGCAATCGTGCGTCAGGTGATACAGTTGAATAGATTACGATACATATTGACCAGTGCCGCAGTTCTGCTGGCGACAATGACACCCATCTGGGCCGACGAGACGGAGCCGGACGAGGTGTCGCGACTGCTCAGACAGGGTGAGATTTTGCCTCTGGCAGCCATTCTTGAAATGGTCCGTCCGGTGACGGGCGACACTATCCTCGAGGTGGAAGTCGAGCATGAAGACTTCGGCATCGCCTATGAAATCTACTTTCTGGACCCTCAAGGACGCCGCCGCGAAATTTACGTGGATGCCCGAACCGGTGAAATCATGCTCCAAAAGTTGGATGATTGAGCCATGCGCGTTCTGGTGATCGAAGATGACGACCGCATCCGGTCAGATGTCCAATCCGCGCTGGAGGCGGCGGGATACATTGTCGATGTCGAAGCATCGGGCGAGGAAGGCTGGTTTCTGGGCGATACCGAAACCTATGGTGCCGTTGTGCTGGACCTAGGATTGCCGCAGATGGATGGGCTCACGGTCCTGAAGCGCTGGCGCAAGGCAGGCAAGACCATGCCAGTCTTGATTCTGACCGCGCGCGGTACCTGGAATGAACGGGTTGATGGTATTGATGCGGGGGCAGACGACTATCTGCCGAAACCATTTCATGTCGAAGAGTTGCTGGCCCGGTTGCGGGCGATCATACGCAGATCAGGCGGAAACGCCGGATCCGTCATCACAATTGGCGAGACGGAACTTGATGAACGTCAAATGCGGGTGTCCGTGCGTGGTGCAACAGTCAACCTTTCGCCGCAGGAGTACCGTCTGGTGTCATACCTGATGCTCCACAACGGTCGGGTGGTGCCACAACAGGAATTGGCAGAGCATTTGCAGTCTGTCCATTTTGAACGTGAATCAAATGCGGTCGAGGTGCTTGTGGCACGGGTGCGACGCAAACTCCCCAATGCCTTGATCGAAACTAGGCGTGGCTTTGGCTACCTCGTGCCCTCCGGGACACAGAACTGATGTGGAAGCGGAAGTCCATCAGGCTGCGATTGCTGGCCATCGCGACCATTGTCGTCGTCAGCATGATGATCGTGACAGGCATGGGGCTTACCTACCTTCTTGAGCGCAATATCGAGCGCCGGGAGGGGCAGGAACTGGATGCCCACCTGCAACAGATCATCGGGGGCCTGCGGTTCCAGCCGGATGGAACGGTCAAACTATCCCGGGACCTGACCGACCCTCGTTTCGGCAAGGTGTTTGGTGGTCTCTACTACCAAGTCACCACCTTGGACGGAGAGGTTATCCTCAAGTCGCGCTCGCTTTGGGATACGGTGCTCGACCTGCCCGAAGACACCGTCGATCCCGGTCAGGTTCATGTGCACACACGACCGGGTCCAAACAATTCAACGCTGCTTCTGCATGAAAGCCGAATTCTAGTTGTGGAACGCGGTCAAGAATTGTCGCTACTTGTTACGGTTGGAATCGACAAAACAGAAATCATGGCGCTCAAGGCAGGATTTGCGCGTGATCTCATTCCAGCCTTGGCTTTGTTGGCCGTCGCGCTCTTGCTCGGGTTCACATTTCAGATCGGTGTCGGGATCAGGCCGCTCGATCGGCTTCGCAAAGGGGTCGCAGACGTCAAGTCTGGGACCGCGCGACGATTGCCAACGAATGCGCCATCCGAGGTCGGACCCCTGATCGAAGAGCTCAACAGCCTTCTGGATCAACAGGATGAAAGCATGGTCCGTGCGCGTGATCGCGCCGCTGATCTGGCGCACGGCCTGAAGACCCCGCTGACCGCGCTGGCGACGGATATCGCGCGTCTGCGCGCAATCGGTGCCGATGATATTGCCGACGATATCGACGAATTGTCATCAAGGATGCGCAGGCATCTTGATCGCGAACTTGCGCGTGCCCGTGACAGGCACGGCCGGGCCCATGCGCGCACTGCGGCCAAAACCGCAATTGATTCAATAATTCGCACACTTGCCAAAACCCCGAAAGGCGAAAAGCTGCAATTTCAGAACATGGTGCCCGAATGGGTCGAACTAGCCGTCGATCAGGGTGATTTTCTTGAAGTCGCCGGAAACCTTCTGGAAAATGCCTGCAAATTTGCCAATGAGACCATTTCTGTTGAGTGCGGTGTCAGGGATGGATGGGCATCCATCATTGTAAGCGATGACGGACCCGGTGTTTCGGCCTCGCTGATTTCATACATTGCGCAGCGCGGCGTGCGCTTGGATACTGTCGAAAGCGGTTCGGGCCTGGGCCTTGCAATCGTCAAGGATATTGTTGACGCTTATGGTGGTCAACTGAGACTGGAAAATCGAACCGGTGGCGGTTTGACTGCAGCCGTTGCGTTTCCAGCTGCGACAAGCATGAACTCAAAGAAAGATCCGTGAGCCGTCTTTATGTTGGAGACCACATCATGTCGTTCTGAGCCGCACCGGGATTGTCTGTGGCTAATTTGCTTTCGCTTCTTGACCATGTCTGATCCTTCCATTGCGGCGTAGTTTGTTATCTTGGCTTCGGCTGCTGGAATTTTCGTTATCGGCCCCAATAAGAGCCAGTTGTGGAACCAATCCACTCATTCGACCGCGCGGTCACTTCACGCGGCCTCCTCATCCGCAATCAGTTTTTCAAAGGAGCCTCAGCGCCACTGCTCTTGCTTATAATTCCTCTAAAGGGCCAGATCGGTCCAAACGTCTGTGCCTCGAAAATCATTTTCTGGCAATCGTCGCTGGCAGTCGAGCCTGCTATGCCTAGCATGGGTATGTTTAGATGAGATTGGTGGTCCAATCGACACAACTGCAGGGAGTTGAGCCAGATCGTTACGACGGCGCAAGTGTTAGTTCTAGGATGATTTGAAATGTGTCATAGGAGGCGTATATTTACTGCAACCTTGTCACGCAGATTGAGAGAATGCCATCGTAGCTGACACTAGATTGACTGTTCAAGACGTTTAGCGGCGGCGTCGATTAGATCGTAATCTGTCCCTCCTATCAACAAATAGGAGAAACCGCCTCGGTTCCACTCGGCAGCCACCATCCCTTCAAGAATTGCTGTGCTTACAGCTCTATCACCCTCAATTTCAGCACGTGTAATGCATAGTGCGACGGGATCTCCGGATGGTGCCAAATACGCAATCTGAACCAAAGGATTACCTTGGTAACCCAACAGTTGCCCGCGCTTGAACTGAAGCACTCGATCAGCTCTTGCAGAGTCGAGATCTTGCCCCAGAACTTCGCTAAGGGTTGCCAATTGCATGACTTGATCAGCTTCTGAGAATTCTACAGTTGATAGAGTGCCTTTCACATACAACGCGTGGTAGGCGGCTGCGTATTCTTGCCAAGTGCCCAATTTTTCTTGCGAACGTGTTAGAGCGATACCTAACCCAACTCCCATGATAAGACTTGCAGCGATAGCCGCTAAAACAGTCTTCCTGCCAACTGATTGCAAATTTTGGGATTGCGGCAGAAACACAGGAGCTTTGGGTGAAGCGTCTAAAAGCATATCAAACGCTTGTTTTACGTCTTCTATAGGCATCGAAAGAAGTTCCAAACGGGCCCGAAGATCAGGATCGGCTTTCAGTTCGGCCGCTATCATGCGAGACGTTTCAGCGTCGGTTTCACCATCCAGAAAAGCCGTCAAGATTTCGTCTGTTATCTGGTTTGTGTCGGTCATCCTAGTTTCGCATCCTTTGCAGACATGTTTTCTACCACACATTTTCGAGCCGCCGAGAGTCTGCTCATCACCGTACCGACAGGAATCGATAAAAACTCAGCAGCTTCTGCGTATTTGTAACCTTCAACATAAACCAGAAGAACGCAGACTCTCTGTGCCTCCGGCAACTGGCATATGTTATGTAACACTTGCCGCGCGAAAAAATTCGTTTCTGCGTCATGCTTTCTGTCTGGAATTTGAACATCTTCGACGGCCAAAAGACCTCCGCCACGACGCACTGCGACTGAACGCAGTTCATTCAACCAGATGCGGTGAGCAATACGGAATAACCAGCGGTCAAGATTTGTTCCGGGCGTATATTGGGCGCTTCGTTCAAGTGCCCGAACGCAAGTTGATTGAGCAAGATCGGCGGCAGACTCGGCGTTTGAGGTCAGAACCAATGCATATCGCCAAAGCCGAGGGTACAAAATCGTTAAACCTTGGCTAACCTCTTCTTTCGCAGTTCTCTTGAGAAAATTTCGAATAATTCTGTGTCCCGAGTGTTTTCTATGTGCAGAGCAGGCGCTCTGTACAAATTACTCAGGGAGAAAAACATGAAAAAACAACTTTTGGCAATCGTGACAGCGGCAGTGTTTACGTCCGCTATACCAGTCTTGGCACAGGATACGATGTCACCCGAAGGCGCAAAGGCCTACTTTGTGACCTTAGAAGATGGTGCCGTCGTGTCCTCGCCATTTGTGGTCACCTTCGGATTGTCAGGGATGGGTGTGGCACCCGCAGGGACTGAAAAGGCACATACCGGGCACCACCACCTCCTGATTGATCGCCCCAAACTTGGTGAAGGCCCGGATGGTGCAGAGGAACTTCAGTATGGCCTACCAGCCGATGATAACCACGTACATTTTGGTGGCGGTCAGACGGAAATGACTCTGGATCTCGCACCTGGAACCCACACACTACAACTTGTTCTCGGCGATTTGAACCATGTCCCACACGACCCTCCGGTCATGTCTGAGGTCATTACGATTACGGTCAATTAAATTCGCCAAATGCTCGTATTCGCCGGTCGCTTGGGCCGGCGAATTTTACGGGCGTCCGATGGCGGGACGGAACCCCTCCGTTATTTGAGCGAAGTTTTGCCGACAGTTCGCCAGTGACCGAAACCTTCGGACTTAGGCCCGTAACTTCGCCCAGTTATGTCCACTAGAGTTAGGAAAGCGCTTTGTTGATTTCCCTCGTACGGCTCTGGACCAAACATATGAAAGCTCTGTCAGGGAATTGTAATGCACCACACGCTAGACCCGATGAGATAACCACCGTAGAGGAAAAGTAGATGGATAATTTCAAACTAATCAAGCAGTTCGAGGACCCAAAGCCGTTTCTGGAAGAGATTTCCAGTGTTGACGGTGCATGGGACGAATCCACCGGCCGGCAAGACAAAATTGCTGTCCAACGCGAAGCGCTGGCTATTCCCATCAGGGGTCTGCGGAAATCTGCAATCAATGGACGCAAGCGTCGCGATGTTCATGAAAGCCGCTGGACAACCGGGTCGATGAAGTACCCCAAAGTGCGCGCATTTCTTGAGACATTTGCCGATGAACAGGACTGTATTCTCGGGCGCGCCAAGGTCGTTTGCCTGCCGGCAGGAAAGCGGGTCTATCCCCATATCGATCAGGGTGAGTACTACAGAGTTCGTGGACGGTATCATTTCGTCCTCAGATCTACGGCTGGCTCCTGGTTGAAAGCCGAATCTGAGGAAATCCGGATGAAAGAAGGCGAAGTTTGGTGGTTCGACAATAACAAGATGCATGAAGCACACAATGACGGGGATCAGGATAGAATCCACATGATCTTTGACATGCTGCCCGCCGCAATGTCGCAGCAGGTTTTTGGTGCCGCTGGTTGGGCTCGATAGCCGCCAAGGCCACAAAAGTCATTAGGAGACAATATCGTGACAAAGAACACTTCAGTGCCTGGAGCCTTCAGACTTGAATTCAAGGTCGGCTCGGGCCGTCATGGTCTTCCATGCTGGCTCGCTATTCCCACAGAGTTGGACACCGACTGCCCGCCTTTAGTTGCAGTACATGGCATCCGCAGAGGGGCCAAAGTGCAGGCACAGCAGTTTGGTGCCAGTGCGGCAAAGGTCGGGCAAGTGGTCATTGCTCCGCTGTTTGCGGAGGAACAGTGGCCGCTTTACCAACAGGTTGTGCGAAAGGGGCGCGCAGATATTGCATTGCTTGAGCTTATGAACGACTTGCGTTTGACGGGCATATGGCAGTCAAAGAGATTTGATCTGAGCGGGTTTTCAGGCGGCGCGCAGTTCGCCCATCGATTTGCTATGCTATATCCAAATCTAGTCAAATCTCTGTCGGTAACATCAGCGGGCTGGTACACTTTCCCTGATGCCAGTCCGTTCCCCTATGGCCTTGGCAAAAGGGACGGACGCAAAGATGACTGGGGACCGCAGATGGAGTCGCGTCTACATGAATTCTTGCAGATTCCTCTGAACATTGCGGTGGGTTCCCTTGATGGCGAGCGGGATAGCAACACCAGAAGTGGGACAGAAATAGATCACCAACAGGGCGCTAACCGCATCGATCGCGCGCATCAATGGGAAAAGGCTCTTTTGAAGGCTGCCCGTGAACGACGGTTGCCCGTTCCTGACGTTCGCATCATGGAACTTCCCGAAAGCGGACATGACTTCATTGAATGCGTAAAAAAAGGTGGCTTGGTAGATTTTCTAATGTCCGACCGTTCCATTGAAAGATCCGAAGGTCTGACAAATCGTCGGGCAAATAGACTTAGCTCAAAAGCGGCTCGTGCAAGCGAATGCCAGAGCTTAAATACATAAGGAAATTCAGGATGTTGTTCCAAAAAATTGACAGCACTGAGCTGACAAATTCTGCCAAGTGGGCATTTACGACTCGGCGTGTGATCCATGAAGATGTCGTCGGATTGACGACAAACTTTTCGGACGCAAAGGCAGGCGATCTTGTTTTGGCGAGAGTTAATAAGATCGGATCACATAAGCGCATCCAACTCACCAGTGGGCGACCATCGGAATTGTACCGCGGAGATCTTGTCGTGTTGGTTTGTGGCAGCCGCTACGCGCCAGACCAATATGAGGGTCATGCGAAAATCGACCCTGACGGATCGGACATGCTGGCTGGCGGTGGTGTGATCGGCGTGATGCGGGCGGCCAACAAACGGATGGCAGGTCCTACACGTGTACTGCCTGTCGGATTACTCTGTGGTCGGGATGGCAATCCAGTCAATCTCGCTGACTACAGCCTTCCCGAACTTGCCACTCCCGGCAAATTGACGGTCATCGCGGCTGTAGGTGCCTCAATGAATGCAGGAAAGACAACCGCCGTCGCTAGCTTTGCACATGGCCTGTCTCGTGCCGGCTATCGGGTCGCAGCAATAAAGGCGACAGGTACCGGAGCATACGGTGACTATAATGCTTATGTAGATGCCGGAGCAGACTATGTCGCAGACTTCGTGGATGCGGGAATGGTTTCGACTTACATGGAGCCGATATCGCGCATCATGAGGTGTACCAAAACCCTCCTCGACCATGCCGCTGACAACGGCTGTGAGGTCGCCATCGTTGAACTCGCAGACGGAATTTTTCAAGGTGAAACGGCGGCCTTACTCAACCGTAGTGATTTTAGGGCAAGTATTGATGGTTTTCTCTTTGCAGCGCCCTGCGCTGCATCGACGGCTGGAGGATGCTCTGTTCTCCGCTCAATGAACATCGAACCTAGTATCGTAACTGGTATGGTCAGTTGCTCTCCACTTGCCACGAAAGAAGCTGAGGCAGCCGTAGGAACCCATGTTGTCAAGCGCGAAAGCCTTGTCGATCCCGTGTCTGCAGGTGCGTTGATTGCAAGAATCCGAACCCAGAAAATGAGTGCCGAAAGTGTTCTGCGTGTAAAGGGCGACGAGAGGGCGGCATGAATGAACTGCCAAAAATAACGGGTAATGGACGTGGCATCGGAATAGGAAAAGTTGCTGTACTGGCGGTTGCGCAGGCGGTTGCGGCAGGTACGGCAGCCTTTGCAACCCGAGATGTATTTGCCGCCCTTCGTGACACCCTCGCAGCAACACCTTTCTTGCCTTTAGGGCTGATCGCATTGGCCGGGATTTCCATTGCCGGGTTGAGAATTTGGGAGCGCGTGGTGGCAGAGAAAGTCGGGCAGAATTACGCGTCCGACTTAAGGCTGAAGCTTTTTAATCACTTTTCCCGCTTGCCCGTCGGGTATGTTGACCGCCGCCGCCAGGGTTCCATGGCTCTCCGTTTCGTAGGAGATCTCGCCGCGGTACGTAACTGGGTCAGTCTTGGCATTGCTCGATTGATCTCATCACTGATCGTGTTGCCGTTGGCTACTGTTGTCCTGTTCTTGCTCAATCCGATGCTAGGGCTGGCGGCATCCATACCCATTGGGCTTGGCCTAATGACAATGGCGCTGGTTGCACCTCGGCTTGGTGAAATACATCGACGCCTGCGTTCACGGCGTGGAGGTTTGGCCGCAGACATGAGTGAACGCATCCCCCATGCACCGGAACTCCGCTTGATGGGGAGGATGCAAGTTGAAAACCGAACACTCATGCGCCGGACTGACAAAATGATTGATGCGGCAATCAAACGCGTCAGGGGTGCGGCGCTATTACAAGCAATACCGGACGCAATATCTGGTCTTGCGGCAGCGTCACTTCTTTTTGCTGCTTTTCGATCCGGCATTCCTGCGGCCGAAGTTGCAGGTGCTGTGGCCGCCGTTGGGTTGATGATCAAACCAATGCGCGATCTTGCCGGTGTTGGCGACCGTTATCGTGCGTGGATTGCCGCGCGAAACAAGTGCGTAGATCTCTTGAACAAACCACGTATTTCGCGACCCAAGTCTCTCGGCGGTCCGCTGGCAAATGAACCACACTCGATCAGTTTTGAGAATGTTGAGACGGAATTCTTGACCGGCGTTGATCTCGTGGTGGAAGCTGGTCAAAAAGTAGCCGTTATGGGCCCCAATGGTTCAGGAAAGTCGACTTTCTTGGCATTGGCAGCCGGACTTGAAACAGCTTTAACCGGCCAAGTTTTGATTGGCGACCATGCTCCATCCAGTCTCAGCAGTTCGGATCGCAAGCGAATGATATCATTCGTTGGACCAAAGTCTCCGATCCTCGCAGGAAGTTTGCGTCGAGCTATGATTATGGGTGCGGCACAGCAGCCTTCAGATACTCGGATACTTCAAGCTGCCAAATCATACGGTTTGCAAGGCGTCGTAGAGCGGCTTGGAGGGCTGGATGGCCACGTGACTGAAGCAGGACGCAACCTTTCTAGCGGAGAGGTGAGGCGCGTGATGCTCGTGAGAGCCGCGCTTTCGGGATCCCAGGTGCTATTGCTGGACGAACCAGATGACACGCTGGATATTGAAGGAGCAGGTCTTGTGAAACAATTGTTGGATGGAACTTCCGCGACTACCATTTTAATCACCCACAATACCGAAATCGCGCGCCTGATGGATCTAGTTTTGTTCGTTATTGATGGGCAGATCGTTCAATCCGGCTTGCCGGAAGAGGTCTTCGGCTCAAAAGGGCCAGCCCAGGATTTTTTTGGGCGGCTTAATGCTGCTTGAAGAGACGGAAGTTCACGCAACGTGTTGACGTAAGTAGAGCCCACCAGGCTCTGGTCCCCCATCTGTTGTCCTTATCGACCCAAGGCAGGCAGCAGTCAGTAGAAAGACAATCGACGCGATTTTAGTTTTTTTAAACCAAATCTACCGCCCATTTTCACACAATCCAACACCCACGAATTGTTGAGTTGAGAAACCAAACCGAAAAGGAAGAACTATGAAAAATACCATCTTGGCTGTTTCTGCTGCGCTAGCCATCAGTGCTTGTTCCACAACAAATCAGCTTCCAGAGTTAAGCGGTTTTGAAAAGTTGGCAGGGTCAGAGATTCAAGCATTGTTGCCGGGAAACTCGCTGCGTGGCACCGACAAAACCGGCAGCTATGTAATTTACTATTCTTCGGCGGATACAATGAAAATTGACTACACTACTTCCAAGCGTCGCCGTCATGATACAGGAACGTGGCGAGTGTCGGGTGACCGTTACTGTCGGCAATGGAACGAATTAGGTAAAGGCCGAGAGCGCTGCGTATCTTTTTTCAGACGCGGGAATACCATTCACTGGGTTCGGAACAACGAAGTGACGGACCGATCTGTGTTGGAAAACGGAAATCCGGCTGGTCTATAACAGATTGAGCGCGGTGTCCGGGAACAGTGATATCTATCATTGGAAACGATGATGAGACCGGTGTTTTGGCCTCGCAGATTTCCCACGTTACGCAGCGCGGCGTGCGTCTCGATACCGCTGAAAGCGGTTCGGGGCTGTGGTTTGCAATCGTCTGGGATATCCTTGAAGCCAACGGTGGAGAAATACGTCTGCAAAACAGCGCCGGACGAGGATTGTCCGCGATCGCCACTTTCCGGGTTGCGCCACAATTGAATGCGAAGGATGAGACATGAATTTGCCCTACGACTCTGCACACGAAGAACTGCATTATATCAATCGCGCGGGGTGGCTGCGTGCGTCTGTTCTGGGTGCCAATGATGGCATTGTGTCAGTTTCGTCGTTGATCGTCGGCGTTGCGGCCGCGGATCCCAGCCCGACGGCAATTCTTGTGGCTGGGGCCGCTGGACTTGCCGCGGGTGCAATGTCTATGGCCGCAGGAGAGTATGTTTCGGTCAGCTCGCAATCAGATGTGGAACGGGCCGACATCGCACGTGAAAAACAGGCCCTGATCGATACGCCGGAAGCGGAAGAAGCGGAATTGGCGTCGATCTATCAGGCGCGGGGCCTGTCCCCCGAAACAGCGGCCCTGGTTGCAAGAGAGTTGACGGTCAAGGACGCACTTGGCGCGCATGTCCGCGATGAACTTGGCCTGTCCGAAGTGCACGCAGCAAACCCGCTGCAAGCCGCGTTCGCCTCGGGACTGACATTTACTGTGGCTGCTGCACTGCCACTCGCCGCCGCCATTCTGGCACCAAGCGACAAGATCATCCCAACTGTCGTTGTCGCAACACTGATCTGTCTCGCGGGCCTCGGTGCCCTTGGGGCCCATGTTGGCGGTGCACCAAAGCTGCGCGCTACCGCTCGTGTCTTGTTTTGGGGCGCAGCCGCTATGGCCATCACCGCCGCCGTCGGAAGCCTATTTGGCGTGAGTGTCTAGCGTTAGGTGTTTTTGCGGAAGATGCTACCTGTATAGCGCTTGGAGATCTGCTATCAGAATCCCTTGTATTACATTGCCGACGGACGACGAGTGTCAGATTTGCGAATACAATCTTCCATCGACTCGTTCTGACACCAGCTGAGTTTGAAGCCATTTGGCTGAATTGGAAAAGCCGACTTTCGCAGTGACGCAGAATTCTGCCAAAGCTGGCTCACAACTGCCATTCTCCATGTTGCCGCGGCAGTCTAATCACGCCGCCTCGACGCTGCGCCCTGCCCTGCCCGTCTCCGATCTGGCGATCAGATAGTCGCAGGCGCGCTGCGCGTCCGCGGCGTGCCGGAAGATCGCGCCCTTGTCCGAACGCAAAACGCGCAACCAGTTGTGGAGGTAGGCGGCATTCATCTCGAGCGTATGCGCCGTGAAGCCGAGCGTCTGACCCAGGAACACCGACCAGACCCCGTAGAAATTGCGCGGGTCCTGGAACCGCGTGATGGATGGCATGTAAACCTTGTCCACGGGGGGCAAATAATAGGCCTCCGTGCCCGTGAAGACGGTTGTGATGTCGATGGCATCGAAAAACGCCTGCATGTGCGGGATGGGCTCGGACGGCGGATGCTCGGGCACGGGCTCCGGGTCAGGGTAGAAGCTGTCGGGCAAGCCCTCGATCTGGCAGGCATTGAACACACGGTAGGATTTCTGGAAGCGGAAGATACGGGCTTCCTCGGAGTGATCATCCCCGTCGCTGTGATCATGCTCATCGCCGGCGTCTCTCCGGCTTTGACCGTAGTAAACGACGACAGAGGACTTCTCGCCCTTGCGAACCTTTGCATCCAACGCATTGGCCTGCGGCAACGTCATCCAAAAAGGCGAGCTGTGGCCCGCCATCACGGTCCGCATCGTCAGCAGTAAGTTGTTCACCCCCTGGTACGGTTCTCCGCCCACGCGCAGGGGACGAGAGCTGCCACCTGCTGTCCAAGGCTTGCGCCAAGGCAGGACGCCGCGCTCGATGATGCGGATGATTTCGTTTGTGATGACCTCGGAGGCATCGAGTTTGGGTGTGCGGGATCGGGCCATGGCTGGCGTCCTTTCGAGACTTGGTGAGAGGGAATGGTGATCAGATTGTCTGAAGGGGCCTCGGATCGTTGGCGATCCTGGCACCGAGGGCTTCGACCATGTCGATGTAGGCGGTCAGCGAGACGGATCTGCCAGAACCGCAAGGATCAGGGTCGACCGATCCGTCCCGCGCCACCCGCGGCAGTCTCGCGAAGGCAATGACATCGGTGACGGGTCGGATATCGATGAAGGGCGTCCCTCGTGCGACCGCAAGAGTGGCCAAGGGAAAGCGCTCGATCGGCGCGAAGGTCGAAACGGTGGTCCAACCGAGATGGAGGAATGTCCCACCCTCCCCGCAGATCACGTGCGCGTTTGGCAATGGCGCCGCCTGCTTCAGATAGCCGAGATCACGCAGGACGGTCTCACGCTCGAGCTGCAGTGCCTGGCCCGTCTGGCCGGTTCGGCGTAGTTCCTTGTGCCGCCACCACGAGGCGGCGGTCGCGCGTAACACGCGCAAGACACCTGTTTGCATGGGAATGCCCTTCATCAGGAACGGCAGACCGGAACCCGGCCCGGACCCATCTGAGGGACCCCGAAGGCCCTCATCCATCAGTCACAAAACCCGAAGGACACTTTCACTCTTTAGGGATCTGATGCCGGAGATTGTTAAATGCGAAGCTCATGAGAACGCAGAATCCTGCACTTTCCGGCATCAGACCCCAATGAGGAACAGGATCAGGCCCGGACACCCTCTTTCGGGCATCCTCAGGCCTGACCTCCCCCGGCCCTCCTCTTCCTCTCAAACCCCATGATTTCCGCAGGTGGCTTGATTTTGTTCCTGTTATGTTCTATTTTAAGAACCACGCTAAGAAGGGAGATCCCCGATGGAAAGCACCACTTACGCCCTGCCCGCGACGCCCAAGCAGATCGCCTATGCGCGCGCGCTGGCCTTGCGCACCCAGACGCTTTTGCCGTGGGAGGTTCAGCAAGATCGGCGGTCCCTGAGCGCCTGGATCGACGCACAAGCCAAGTTGAACCCGGGCGCGCAGGACAGCCGCCCGACATCGAAGCAGGTCGCCTTCGCCGAGCGTCTCGCCCGGATCAAACGCCGCGCCGTCCCGGATGAGTGTTTCCGCGACAAGGGGCTGATGTCAAAATGGATCGATGGGAACAAATGAAGCTGGGTAGCCCCTGCGGTGATTGAGACTACTTCAGCCGATCAACAATCGATGCCCCGCCCGACCTGGCAAGCGCGATCAGGCTGGACTGGATTTTGGATGTGAAGACGGAACTGAACGTGCCGATGGGCGTGCGGTCCTCCCAGACATAGGACCGCTCCAGAATATCGGTGTTGATCTCGTCCAGCATGACCCATTTGCGGACATGGGTTTCTGACCCCACGCGCTGCGACTCGATCTGTGGCACCTCGATGATCAGCACGATGTTGACGAGCGTTGCCGCAACAAGCAGCCGGAGCGGGGTTCGGGTACACCCCATTGACTCTAGCCTACGGCGACCCCGAACAGCGCACCGACCCCGGCTGTCGCCGCCATTGCAAGCGCTCCCCATAGCGTGACCCGCGTGGCCCCACGGACGACGCCTGCGCCGCCGGCCGAAGCGCCCAATCCGCCAAGAACCGCAAGGCCAAGGATCGTCGATCCCGCCACCAGGGGAGCGATCTGCGCCTCCGAGACCAGCAGCACGACGATCAGGGGCAGCACCGCCCCAACGGCGAAGGTCAGTGCGGACACCAGAGCCGCCTGGATAGGGCGGGCGGTAAAGGTTTCCGAAATGCCGAGCTCGTCGCGCGCATGCGATCCGAGCGCGTCGCGTTCAGTCAGTTGCACGGCAACCTTTTTCGCCAGGTCGCCGTCCAGCCCCCTTTCAACATAAATCAGGGTTAGTTCCTCGAGCTCGGCCTCGGGCGTTTCCTCGAGTTCACGGCTCTCTCGGGCGAGGTCCGCCTGTTCGGCGTCAGTTTGCGAGCTGACCGAGACATACTCCCCCGCCGCCATCGACATCGCACCAGCCATAAGCCCGGCCAGCCCGGCGATCATGACCTCGGGCTTGCCGGAGCCTGCGGCCGCGACGCCGACGACGAGGCTCGCGGTCGAGACAAGACCATCGTTGGCTCCGAGAACGGCGGCCCGCAACCAGCCGATGCGATGCACGATATGGATTTCAGAATGTGATAGACGGCTCATGGCGTGGCTCCTTGAACGATGTCACCTTGCTCTGACGTGATGGCCTGTGGTTTGCCCGTAGCTGGCTCCTGCGGCGCGATGCGCAGCGCGCGCAGGGCGTTCAGGATCACGGCAACGTCGATCACTTCTTGCAGGAGCGCGCCCTGGACCGGCGTGAGGTAGCCGAAAGCGGCCGCGATCATGCCCATGACAGACAGGCCGATCCCGGCGACAATGCTTTCGACCGCTATCCGCCGCGAGGCCCGCGCGATCTCGATGCCGGGCCCCAGCCGGTCGATCCGGTCGACGAGCAGCACCACGTCGGCGGCCTCGGCCGAGGCCGCGGCGCCCCGTGCCCCCATTGCCACGCCTACATCGGCTGCGGCCAGGGCGGGCGCGTCGTTGACACCATCACCCACCATCATCACCGGCCCGTGTTTATGCTCGGAAAGCACCAGTAACACCTTTTGATCCGGCGTCAGACCGGCCCGCAGCCCGTCGAGGCCCAGCCCCTCGGTCACGCGCTCGGCCACGTCCGCGCGGTCGCCAGTAGCCAGAAGGATGCGCGCGATCCCTTGACGGCGCAGACCGTCCAGCATGGCACCCGCTCCCTCGCGCAGCGGGTCGGACATGACGAGGTGCCCGGCCATGTGACCGTCAACTGCCACTGCGACAAGGACCGATCCGGCGCCCTTGGCGGGGTGATCGCCCACCATCCGCCCGACACGGGACGCCACGAAGCCGTCGCCGCCGACGATCACCTCGCGGTCCTCCACACGACCCAAGACCCCTTCGCCCGGGATCTCAGCCACTTCTGTCGGAACGGGCAGTGTGAAGGCCCGCGCCTTTGCGGCAGCGACGATGGCCTGCGCCACAGGGTGTTTCGATGCCTGATCGAGCGCGGCGGCAAGGCGGAGGATGTCGTCCTCGGTCATGCCATCGTGGCTGTCGATCGAGATGATCTGCGGACGGCCATCTGTCAGCGTCCCCGTCTTGTCGAGGATCAGCGTTCGGATGCGCGCCATTGTCTCGAGCGGCCCTGCGCCCTTGATCAAAACGCCAAAATGCGCCGCACGCGAGAGACCCGCGACCAGTGCGACCGGCACGGCAAGGATCAGCGGACAGGGCGTGGCGACCACCAGCACGGCGACCGCGCGGATCGGATCGCCTGTGATCCACCAGGCCGCGAAGGCGATACTGACGGTGACGACCAGAAAGCCCAGCGACCAGCGGTCGGCCAGCCGGGACATCGGCGCTTTGGACGCCTGCGCTTCCTCCACTAGACGAACGATCCCGGCATAGGTGCTGTCCTTGGCCTCGCGCGTCGCCGTCAGGTCGAAGGCCTCGCCCGCGTTGGTCGATCCGCTCATGGCGTCGGCCCCGCGCGCCAGCCGGACTGGCAGGGACTCACCCGTCAGCGCCGCGGTGTCGAGGAAGGCGGTGTCGGACGCCACCGTGCCGTCCACGGGAACGACATCACCCTGCCGGATCAGCAGGCGATCGCCCGGTGCGATCTCCTCGAGAGGCACATCCTCAAGACCGCCGTTCCGGTGCCGCGTCGCGGTCCGGGGTACGCGGGATAAAAGATCCTTCATCGAACGACGTGCACGGCCCTCAGCGAAGGCTTCGAGGAAAGTGCCTCCAGAATACATGACTGCGACGACAGCCGCAGCCAAGGTCTCGCCGAAGACAAGCGCCGCCGACATCGACAGCGCGGCAACGATATCGAGGCCCACCTCGCCGCGCCCAATGCTCCGGACGATTTCGACCACAAGCGCTGCCAGCGCGGGAACAACTCCTGCAATCCAGATCAGGGTCGCGATCTCTGGTTGGCCCGCAAGGTAGAATGCGAGTCCCACGATCAGCCCGGTTGCGGCCATCAGCAGGAGTGCGGTCTTGAAGCGATCGGTACGGGTCTGTTCCATGCGGCTCATCTTCCCCCGGCTGAGGCGATTGCCGCTGGTTCTTCGGAAAAAAGACGCCCGACTCCCACGCCCATTGCATTGCCTTCATCATCGCGCAGAAGAAACAGGGCGTCGAGTCCACGTTGTCTCGCGAGGTCCGCACCCCTCTCCGCACCGAGCACCATGAGCGCCGTCGCCCAAGCATCGGCCTCGGCACAGGTGCGGGCCACCACGGTGACGGAGGCCGGTGAGGCGATCAGCGGCGCGCCACGTCTCGGATCCATGGTATGCGACAGGCGGCGCCCCTGAACCTCGACCCAATGGCGGTAGTCACCGGAGGTCGCCACGGCGGCGTCCTGCAGCGCCAGAACCGAATGCGGCGTCCGGCGATCAGGGTCCGGCGCTTCTACCGCGATGATCCATGCCTCGCCATCGGGGCGCAGGCCCATGGCACGCATCTCACCGTCGATGCCGACAAGGGCGTCGGCAATCCCATGATCGCGCAAGGTCTCGGCGAGCCGGTCGACGGCATAGCCCTTGGCGATGCCGTTCAGATCCAGCGCAATGGGCGCGGTCTTGCGCAACTGCATCCCCTCGATCTCCAGCACCTCCTGCGCCGGGCGGCGGGGGGCGTCCATCACGGCGCGGATACCCTCGGGCGCGGCGGCCCCGGGCCCGAAACCCCAGGCCGTCACCGCATCGCCCATGCCGATATCGAAGGCCCCGCCCGAGGCGCGCCCGATCTCGAGCCCGAGGCGCAGGACCGCCCGCAGTTGCTCCGGCACCACCACCCAATCGTCCACCGGCGCCGCATTGATCCGCATGAGCGCGCTCTCCGCGTTCCACGTCGACATCTGCTTGTCCACCTCGTCGACAGCCGCCTGAAGGGCGGCACGGATTGCATCCGTGTCGCGGCCCCGATCCGCGAAGAACAGCGCCGACCAGCGCGTGCCCATGGTGGGGCCGTTCAGGGCGATGCGCGCGCGCTCAGTAGACATCTTCGACATACCGCCCCTCTGCCTTTAGGACTGCGGGCGTAAGCCCGGCAGGTGCGAGGATCTCGGCCAACGCATCGCTCACGCCCGTGGCCATGTCGCGCCCGCCGCAGACCATCACACGCGCCCCGTCGCAGATAAGCCGGGCCACCTGCGCCGCGTCGGCGCGCAAGGCGTCCTGCACATAACTGCGCCGCGCGCCGCGCGAGACGGCGGTGACAAGCCGGGTCAACCGCCCCTCAGCCTGCCAGCCGGGCATCTCTTCGCCATAGAAGAAATCGCTGTCCGCATGCCGCATCCCGAAAAACAGGTGCACGGGCCTGTGCCGCGCATTGCTGCGGATGAAGCCCGCCAGCGGCCCGACACCGGTGCCCGCCCCGATCAGGATCAGCGGGGTGCGACCGCGACCGGCGTGAAAGCCGGGATTGCGCCGCAGGAAAGCCGTGACGGTATCGCCCGGTTCCAGCGATGTCAGCTGGCCCGAGGCAAGGCCGCCCGGATGCTTGCGCACCACGATTTCGACGAACCCGTCGGCCTGACCCGAGGCCAGCGAATAAAGCCGCGGCACGGGGCTGCCCTGCGGCAGGACGCCGATCAGGTCGCCTGCCCGGAACCGGGCGAAGCCCGCGCCCGTCAGCCGCTGCCATAGTGTTGCGCGCGGCAGGGCAAAGCGCAGGATCGCGGCCCCCGCCTGCATCTCAGCCCCGTAGTTGCGCCGCGAGACGAGGGTCAATTGTTCGGTGCGCGGCAAGACGGGTTGGTGCGCAAGGTCAAGGGGTATGCCAAGCATCTCGCCAAGCGCGCGGCCCCAGCGCGCGAAATCCTGCGGCGATTGCCGGTCGATCGTGTCGAGCGGCAGAAGCTCGGGCCAACCTTTCGCCTTTGCCGCTGCCGTGACGTCCTTGGCGAAAGCGCAATAGGCCGGAAAGCTACGGTCGCCGAAGCCGAGAACGGCAATCGGAAAGTCGGGCGCTCGGTCTGTGGCGTTCAGCCGGTCGAGAAAGCCCTTCGCCGAAGCCGGCGCGGCACCATCGCCATAGGTCGCGGCGAGAAGGATGATGCGCTCGGCACGGGCGTAGCGCTCTGGCGCGAAGCCCGACATCGGGCCAACATGGACGCCCTGCCCCGCTGCCGTCAGCGCGGCATGCAGGGTCGCGGCGAAGCCCCAGGTGCTGCCACCCTCGCTGCCGACAAGAATGATCGTCTCGGCACGGCCCGCGGGCTGGTTGCCCCGGATGCGCGGCCGCCCGCGCCGCCCGGCAAGCCAGATCAAGACGCCGGTCACGCCCATCGCCGGCACTCCGAGCGCCATCATCCCGAGCACAAGGCCGAGCGTCGCGGCCCCCTGCCCCGTGTGCAGCATGTAAATGGTTTCCGAGACGCGCTCCCACCCGGTCAGGTCGGCCCATGCCACGAGCGCGCCGGTTCCCTGGTCAAGATAGCCGGTGCCCCGGTCGGTCTTCAGTGTGAACACGTCCGTCGCATCGCCGGGATAGGGAAAGCTCAGTTCGCGCAGCTCGGCAACGGGCGTCTGCAGCAGCGTGGCCATCTGATCGAGAGCGAACCCAATCTCTCCGCTCACGTCGGTGGGATCAGTCGGCAGGACGCCACCGTCCGGCAGAAGATCGAAGGTGGAGGCTGTCATCCAGAGGGCGGTGGTGGAGGACAGAACGAGGCCGATGACGGCGATCCGAGCGATCTCGACATGCAGCCTGCCCGCGAACGGACCGCGCAAGGACGCGAACCAGTGCCGCCATCCGCCCGCCCGTCGCGCGACCAGCGCAGCACCCGAGAGCGAGAGGACCAGCATCGCCGCGGCCCCCGCGGCCATGGTGATGCGCCCGCCATCCCCGAGGAAGAGCGAGCGATGAAAGTTGGTGAGCCCGCGAAGGGCCTGGTTCGGGTCGGCCGAGGCAACGCCCGCGCCCGTCGCCGGGTCGATCACGGCAGCACCCGGCGCGCCCTGATCGAACCAATAGGCGGTGATCCGACCGGAGGGCGACCGCCGGATCTGCTCGACGCCCGGATAGACGGCCTGGATGCGGTCCGCGAGGGTGGCGACTGTCAGGCCAGTCTCCACTTGCGGCGCGGTGATGCGCTCGACTGCCGGAAAGACCGAGAGCGCAGCGCCGCTCAGGCTCAGGATCGTGACGAGCGCGAGGGCCAGAAGACCCGGCCAGCGATGGAGTGCACGGATCATGGCCCTGCCCCTCACATGTCGTAGGTGAAGCTGGCGACGTACCGGCGTCCGGTCACCGGCGTGCCCGCGCCATCGGTCGTGAGCGGCACCGCCACCTCGTTCGGACTGTCGCGCATGTCCTCGACGGCCGCATCGATGTGGAGCGTGTAGCCGGCATCGAAGAGCGCGTCGGCCAGGTCGAGCGTGATCTCGAGCGTGCGGCCCGCGCCGACGCTGGCGCCGGTGATGCCGTTGACCTGAGCGGTGTCGCCGCCGGTGGCGCGGTACCAGTCGCTTAGATGCTCGTAGTACTTGGACTTGCCGCCAGCCATCCACAAGCTGCCGACATAGGCGCCGGAGGCGTCGGTGACGTAGAGCGCGAGATAGGCCCCGTCGCCGCCGTAATTGTTGAGGGTCGTGGTCAGGGTCACCGGCCGCGCCATGGCGAGGCCGGGAAGCGTCAGCGCCGTGGTCAGCGCGAGCGTTGCGAGAAGCGATTTCATCGGTTTGATCCTTGTTCGGAGAGGGGCTCGAGAGCGGTTCAGTTCACCTGAACCTGCGGAGGGGCGCCGTTCCCGAAGAGGCCGTTCTGCGGCGGGGCGACCGTGCCTGCGGGCGCGGGATTGCGGGCGCCGCCACGGTCGTCGTCCTCATCCTCGTAATCCATCTCGACGATCTGCAACGTCGCCGGATCGAGCTTCACCTCGATCTCCCGGCCATCCTGATCTCGGCCCTCGATCTCGTAGCAGCCATCGTCGATCTCGAAGTCGCGCACGGTCCAGCCGTTTTGCTCAGCCAGCTGCATCGCGGCCTCGCGCGGCTGCCACTGGTCACGGGGCACGCGGCACTCGTCGTCGTCGGCCAGGGCGGCGCCAGCGGGCAACAGGGCGATCAGGGCGAAGGCGGTCAGGGTCTTCTTCATGGCAGGGTCTCCTTATCATCTGCTGAGGACAATCTGGAGACAGGACCTGAGGCCTTCCTGACGCGTCGGCGATTCCCGCTTCAGCTTGCCGTCAGGAAAATGGCCCCGCCGATGAGGGCGGGGCCAAAAAGATGCGAGCGCAGGCTACAGGGCTGGCATGGCTATGCGCCCTGCCCCGCGGTCAGGCGAATTCGAACTGCTCGAAACGGACACGGCGAGGCGTTTGACCTTGCGCTTTCAAGCCCTTGAGGACCCCGTCCTTCAGGCCGGTTGGGCCACAGAACCACAGATCGGCTTGCCGGACTGCGAAAGGGGTGGCGCTGATCAGCCGCTCAGCCGTGAGCCTGCCATCGCGCGTCGTAACGACCACCTCGAAACTGAACCTCGGGTTGCGGGCAACCGCAGCGCGCAGCGTCTCTACGCCAATCGCTTCATCTTGTGTCGGAACGCAGTAGATGAGGTGAATGTCGCGACTCTCCGCCTCTGTCAGGCTTTCCGCCCAGGCGAGGAACGGCGTGATACCGATGCCGCCGGCAAGCCATATTTGGCGCGCACCGCCCTTGCGGAAATTGAACCGTCCATATGGCCCTTCGACCTGCACACGCGTTCCGGTCCGCAAGATGGCGGGCAGGCTTCGTGTCCAGCCACCCAAGCCCCGGATGGAGAACGTCAGGGTGCCGTCAGGGCGCGGGGCGCTGGCGATCGTGAAGGGGTGCGGCTCGGACAGTCCCGCCTCTGGCGCGCGGAAGAAGGCGAATTGCCCCGGCCGCCACCGCATGGCCCGCCCCTCGGGGCGGAGGGTCAAGGTGGTCGTGTCACCGGTCTGTCTGATCTGGCTGACGGTGAAGTCTCTACGCCGTAGGTGCGGAGCGAGCAACTCGGTGAAGATCCAGGCGACCACTCCGGCGATGCCGAAAGCATTCAGCACCAACATGAATGTCGGGTCTACCCCAGCAGGCATGTCGACAAAAAACTGGTGAAACACCACGATTGCAAAAAGGGCTCCCATGAAACGATGGCTGAACCGCCAGAGCTGATAGGGAATCTCGAGCCCGATGAAGGGCAATCTCCGGAACCAGCTGACAGCGACTAGGGCGAGAAGTGCGTTGAAGGCAAGTTCGCCCGCCTCTTCACCCAGTTCCCCTAGGGAGGTTTCACGCACCAAACGCTCGAAATCCGGCTCTATCTGTTGGTGCAGGATCATGAGGACCATTGCGGAAATGCCGAGCCATTTGTGCACCCGGTACATGCGATCGAGACCGCCGAACAATTGTTCCACCAGTGGGGGCCGTGCGGCGAGGATCAAGGTCTGCGCCATCGCGACAACCGCCGCGGCCCCGACGGCAATACCAAATGCTGCGTCCGCACCATAAGGCGCATAGGTGTTCAACCCGAGCAGAGCCGCCAGCAGGCATGGCAGCGCCACCAGCACCGGGCCCGTCAGAGCCAGAGTAGAGTTGAGGGAAAGCCGAGGGAGTGGGGGAAAGCCCGGCGCGGAGACATTACCATCACGATGCGCCTTATCAGTCATCGTCGTGTCTCTCGTGATCGCGGTCGCGACGATCATCATCGTCGTCCTCAAACTCGAACTCGATTACTTCCAGCGTGGCCGGGTGGACCGTCACCTCGATCGCACGCCCCTGGGCATCCCGGCCGTCAATTTCGTAGCAGCCATCGTCGATCTTGATGCGGCGAACCGCCCAGCCATTTTCCTCGGCAAGACGGGCAACCGCATCGTGCGGCTGCCAATCAGCCATCGGGACGAAGCAGTCGTCGTCAGCCAGCGCCGCGCCGGCCGGGAAGACCGCGAGAAAGCCGATAATTGTCAATGTCTTCTTCATGGGGCACACTCCTAGTGGCTCGCCTCTTGATGCCATTCATGCGCCGCGAAGCTGACGGCAGCCTGAAGGGGCTCGACCCACAAGCTTCAGCTTCGTGTCAGCCAGACGGATCATGGAGGGACATCAGGAAAGGACGGGTACGACCATGCGCATATTGCTGATCGAGGACGACACGACTCTTGGCGCTGCCGTGCGCGACCAGATCGCATCTGATGGCCAGTCAGTAGACTGGGTCACGCGGCTAGACGCGGCGGCAGACGCGATGAGCGCAACCTCCTACGACCTGCTCCTGCTCGACCTCATGCTACCAGACGGACGTGGTATCGGGTTCCTCAAGGGCCTCAGGACGCGTGGAGACGTGACGCCGGTCATCATCCTGACGGCGCTCGACCAGGTCTCCGATAGGATCGAAGGCCTCAATGCGGGCGCTGACGACTATCTTGTGAAGCCCTTCGACCTGTCGGAACTGTCGGCACGGATCGGATCGGTCGCGCGGCGCTACAGCGGCAACCCCAACCCGATCCTGACCCACGGACCGCTCGACATCGACCTTGCCGCGCGCAGCGTCCATCGGGATGGCGGACATGTGCCGCTGACGGCGCGGGAATGGGCGCTCTTCGAGGCCTTCCTGGCGCGTCCCGGGCAGCTCCTGTCCAAGGCGCAGTTGGAGGAGAAGCTCTACGCTTTCGACGCCGAGGTCGAGAGCAACACCATCGAGGTGCACGTGAGCCGCCTGCGCAAGAAACTGGGGAGCGCCATCATCGAGACCGAGCGCGGCATGGGTTACCGGCTGGGCAAGCCATGATGTGGCCATCCAGCCTTCAGGTACGGCTCGGCTTGTCACTCGGCCTTGTGCTGACGATCCTCTGGCTCGCCGCCGCCACGGTTACCGCGGTGATCGTTCGGGGCGAGATGGATGAGGTCTTCGACAGCGCCCTACGCGAAACCGCCGAGCGCATCCTGCCGCTGGCCGTGACCGACATCGTCGGGCGAGAAGATCAGGGTGTGACGCAGCGCCTCGCGCCGATCCGGGAGCATGACGAGTTCTTCACCTACATCGTACGCGATGCCGAGGGACGCATCCTGCTGCAATCCCATGCGGCGGACCCTGCCGTGTTCCCTCCATACGATGGGCCGGGATTTGGGCAGAACGCCACACATCGCCTCTACAGCGACGCCGCACTCCAGGGGACGATCAGCATCACCGTGGCCGAACCGTTGGCGCATCGCGCATCGGTTGCTCGGGAAATCCAGATGGGCCTCGGCCTGCCGCTGGTGGTCGTGCTGCCGTTGGCGCTCGCGTCGATTATTCTCGCTGTGCGCTTTAGTCTCGCCCCTCTCCATCGGTTCCGTACGCGGCTTGAAGCGCGCGGCGTGCGCGACCTGTCAGAAGTACCCGCGGCCGACCTGCCGACGGAAATCGGACCGCTGGCCGCAACCTTGAACAACCTTTTGGCTCGGTTGCGCGACGCGTTCGAGGCTGAGCGAAGTTTTGCAGCCAATGCAGCTCATGAACTAAGGACACCGTTGGCGGGCGCTATCGCCCAGGCGCAGCGACTGCGATCAGAGACCAAAGATCCGACCATCGAAGCGCGCGCCGCCGAGATCGAGGCGACGCTCAAGCGTCTCACTCGGCTGTCCGAGCGTCTCCTGCAGCTTGCGCGGGCGGAAGGCGGTAGACTTCGGATGGACCAGAGCGCTGATGTCAGAACCATCACTCGGGTCGTGGTGGAAGATATTGCGCGCAGCACAGAGAACGGGCGCCTTATGTTGAACTTGCCGGACACGCCTGTCTTGTCTGATATCGACCCCGACGCATTGGGAATTCTGTGCCGGAATCTGGTGGAAAACGCCCTACGCCACGGGGCGCAGAATGCCCCAGTCGCGGTTACACTCACGAGCGAGGGGCAGTTGATCGTGGCAAACGAGGGCCCCGCGGTAGCAACCGAAACACTCAAACGCCTGACAGGGCGCTTCGAGAGGGCAGATGCAAACACTGATGGTAGCGGGCTTGGCCTCGCTATCGTTGCAGCCATCGCAGAACGGATCGAAACCTCTCTCTTGCTCCAGTCACCACGTCCCGGTGAAACTTCTGGATTTCAGGCATCCGTCAGATTGCCAACAGATGCTCCAAATGCCCATGTGAAAGATCGGGAGCATTGGCCTTGAAGTCTCACGTCGCAGCGCCCCGAGGGGTGCGGTGTCGATGATGGTTGTTGTAGACATGATTCTTCATTCTGAATGCGAGTAATCGCACTCATCCCATTGATATTGTTACACTATAGGGTGATTGGGGGCGGAATCTCCGCCCCCCGCTGGATCACGTTATTCCGCGGCCAGCATCGACGCACCTTCAGCAGGCAGGTCATCCGTCAGAAATGCAGGAAGGTCAGCTTCACTGACGCTGTCAGCCGCTTCGGCATCCGCCCCCTGCCCTTCGGCATGGTCCTCATCGTCCAGCGCCACGAGATCGTTCCGGCGCATGACGCTCGTCGACCAGCTTGGCGACCACGCTGTCCTTCAGATCGGGCGCTTGCGCTGACATATAGACGTGACGCACCGAGGCTTCGAGACAGCTGCCCGAAGCAGAGGAGGTGCGGAAGGTGTCCGTCACCAGCTTCAGGAGCAGCAGCGTCAGCGCGACATCCGGCGAGCGCCCGATCGCTTCACGCAGCGCCAGCGTCCGATGGGCCGTCAACTCCATAACCAACCGCTCGGGCAGTGGCTTCAGCGCTTCGTCATCCTCATCCTCCGGCAAGTCAGCTCCGATCGGCTGGCCACCCGACATGATGACGGTTCCGCCATGAGCGGCACTGGCATGGCTATCGGTGAGATCACGATCAGCCCCCTGCCCCGCCACCGCAGGATCAGCGCCATCCTGGACCGCGGTCTCCTCAACGGGCTCATCCTCTGGGCGCACATAGCCGCGATAAACTGCCAGCGCGCCGTAGCGGTCGAGCGTGACGAACGCCCCTGCCCGCCCGATTTCCAAGGGATCGAAGATCAACGGCCGGGTCTCGATCTTTTCCATCTCCGTTTCCAACACGCTAAGCCGCGTGTCGATCTCGTAGGGGATGTCATCCTGATCCGCGTATTCCTCTTCCAGCGCCCGATACTGGGCAAGCAGCTTGGCATGAGCTACACCTTCGTCATCCGTCATCGGTGCCGGATCACCCGACAGAGACCGAAGGCCGTGGCTGTAGCCGTAGGGCAGGTCGAGCGCGACCTCGACCACTTCCAGCCCTCAACGGCAACCGCCTCAGCCTCGGCCTGAAGTTTTTCCGTCACCAGCCGATCGAGCAGGGCAGGGTCCTCGAGCCAGCCACCGTCATCGCCTTGGAACAGGTCGTGCAACATCGTGCCGCCCGCCGCTTCATAGGCCTCAACACCCACAAAGACCGCACGCCGGTCTGACGCCCGGACCGAGGTCTCGGTCAGCATGCGCCGGATCTGGAATGGCTCCTTGTTCCAGGATGAATGGATCACATCCCAGACCTGAACCTGACGCGCGTGATCGGGGTTCACGGTGAAGGCCATGAGCTGCTCCAGCGTCATGCCATCCTCGGCGTAGACCTCAAGCAGGGCAGGGGCGACGGAGGCAAGTTTGAGGCGCTGCTTCACGATCTGCGGCGTCACGAAGAAGGCCGCAGCAATCTCTGCGTCGCTCTGGCCCTTGTCCCGCAGCGCCACAAACGCGCGGAATTGATCGAGCGGGTGCAGGGCAACGCGCTGCATGTTTTCTGCAAGGGAATCGTCCTCGGCCAGGATGTCGGACACAGCATCGCGCACGATGCAGGGAATGGGTGTGGTCTTTGTCAAACGCTTCTGCTTCACCAGCAGAGACAATGCCTGGAACCGCCGTCCACCGGCCGGGATCTCGAACTTGCCGGTCTCGGTCCCATCGTCAGCCAAGACGGGGCGCACGCTCAGGCTCTGCAACAGACCGCGGCGGGCGATGTCTTCGGCGAGTTCCTCGACGGACACGCCAGCCTTGATGCGCCGCACATTCGACTGGCTCAGCACCAGCTTGTCGAAAGGGATATCCCGCGAAGGGGACAGGATGATTTTCTGGACAGCTTTCGTCATCAGATCTTCTCCACGACGGGCGTCGGAAGCCACTCTCCCGATCTCACTTCCCGTCACCCTCAAACCAACACCCCTTTCCCTCTCGATGATCGTATGGTTGCCAAGAGGCGACTTAACAGCTGTTAAGTCATGCCAACTGAGCACCGCGGCGTTGAAACTTAACAGCTGTTAAGCCGCACTTCGCCGACCGATCAAAGCCATGACCATCGGACCGCAAGAGAATTCGCCCGCCGCGGCCTTGGACGTCAGCGCCCGCAAGTATCCACCCGGTGATCTGATGTCGGAGAAACGTTCCAACATGGCCACAACGACGATCGAGGCTTGCTCTGGTCCCATGAAGCGTTGCGCTTCTTCCCAAGCGGAAACACTGATCCCCATGGCCGGCCGTACATGACAAGCCGCGTCGAAAAGTTGGTGCCAGTGTCGAATGTCGCCCTGATAGAAAGTCTTGAGCGACGGGCAGCCGGTGATTACCAGGTGGAGTGGGATTTTCGGCACCCGCCTCGTGTCAGGCTCTTCAAGGTCAGCCACGGGCTCACCCGTATCATCATCAGGCGCGCCGTCCGCCGCCCCGCCTTTTTCTAAGGCAGGTTCAAGATCTATAGATTCTTTATTTGAATTATGATGGTGACGCTCAAATTGGGCATCATTGGTGTTCATTTCTTCTGTTTCAGGACCGTCAATCACATTACGCGCCTGGTCAAGAAGGGTCTCCAGTTCAGTCCGAAATGCCGACAGATCCTCAAGCGAGAGTTTGCGGCGAAGAGCACGGGCGGTGAGGGCTGCTTTGTCGCGGAGCTGGTCCCATAGGCCAAGCCCGGGCTGGATCTCTTCGCCGAACTCCGCCAGAGCGGCCAAGTCGCGACGCATAAGGCTCACTACCTCCCTCAGTCGCCGCACACGGTCCTCGGCCTCACGCACAGCCTCTGCAGCCCGTGCAATTTCCTCGGCCCGGCAATAGAGCGGGGAGAGATCAAAGCCGAAGGCCACGCGATCTTCACCACGCTTGCGCACATACCGCTTCCCATTGGGGCTATCGCGCCGCATGAGCAAGCCTGCCTCTACCAACCGGGCGAGGTGACGGCGCATCGTCGAGCAAGGCATGCCGTTCAGCCGCTCGCAGATCGCCTTGTTGGATGGGAAGACGACCATTTCGGCGTTGCCGCCGAGTGCATCGTCCGGAAAGAAGCTGAGAAGTCCCTGAAGAACGGTCAGATCGCGCTCGGAAACCCCAAAGGCGGCCTGTGCCTTGGACAGCTCGCGGAGGAGCTCCCACTTGTTGACGGGCTTGCCGGGAACAGACGCCTCGGGACGCTCGACCACGCGCAGATGGGCGTGCGAGATCGGCCGCATAAACGGCGAAATCGGTGTGTAATCCATGATGTCATTCACGAAGGCAAAATTTCCCTGGCCCGCGAATCGCTTTGCGCTTGCGGGAAAGGGGCCAGATCGCTACATTCAGAAGTGCGAAAACTGAAGTTTTGTAGCGGGCTGGTCCCGTGCGAAACCTAAGAAAGGTCTCGTGAAGCTTGCTTCTCGGGGCCTTTTTCTTTTCTGCCTGTCTCGTGCCTCCTTTTTGATTGTTGCTCTTCCTCAGTCTTCCGAACGCTTCCAGCGCTCGTGAAGCTCGGCGATCAGCTGCGGGGCGTTGCCCTCAAGCCAGCTGACAAAATCGCTCTCCTCAGCCTTCAACTCGAGCTTGAGTTGCTTTCCACGACGTCCGGTCGTGACAGTGGCGGCACCGACCCCCGGAATCACCGTGCCGGGCCGCCCGCGAGGGCGAGACGAGGATGTGGTCTGTTCGGGCTTCCCTGCAGCAGAAAGGACGGCCAAAAATGCATGATCGGATTTCTCGTCAATACCGCCTTGGTAGGATGTCTTGGCCTCACCCGCCAAAGCTGCAAGCAGTTCGCGATCGGCATCCGTAGCCCCCAGCAACTTCTTGAGCTCTTCCCACCTGGGCCGACCAATGCCCGGAGCGGCACCGATGGCGAGGACCAGGTCCTCCCCAACGGTGCGGACCACGCTTAACAGCTGCGACACTCCTGCCTCGGTCAGATTGAGAACCTCGGCGACACCCTTGTTGGTGCGTTCGGATGCGCTCAGATGGTCACCGTCGAGCAAGGCTGCGGCAACAAGCGCTCGTTCGATGAAGCTTAGATCCCGCCGCTCCTGGTTCTCCAACAGCTGATCACGAAGTGCCTGATCGCCCTCCATCTCTGTGACAATGGCGCGGACCTTGATCCCAAGTTCTCTACAAGCTTCGAGTCGACGACGGCCATAGATCAGGCTGTAGCGATCACCCTCAAGCGGCCGGACGAGGATTGGTACTCGCTGTCCGTTCTTGGAAATTGACGCCTTGAGGCCTTCAGTCTCGATCTGCAGCCGGTCATCGAGCCGACCTGTGGTTTCGATTTGGTCAGGCTCGATTTCGAAAACGCCGCCGCGCAGCCTGCGCCCCTCAAGAGCGTCGGGCGCGTTGCGCAGGGTCTGCAGTGGCAGTCCCAGTTTAGGCTTTCTTGCCATTGCGTCCCCACGTGTTCTGGATGATCGCCGCGATCTCGTCGTTGACGGCGTTCATGGATTCGATTGCACGATCGAAAGTCTGACGCGTGAAGTCCTTCTTGTCGGCCTCGTAGAGCGTCTGCTTCGTCAGCCCTGCATCAGAGATCGCAGTCGACTCAACCATGTGGTTGGTCAGGACTGACCTGCCGAACAGACCCCGGATGAAAGCAATGACCTCGGTCTGCGGGGCATCACCCACCTTGTAGCGGGTCGGCAGAAAGCGCAGCCAGTCGAAGCGAAGGTTTGCGCCAGCATCCCGGATGACGCCAAGCAGATCAGCGGTCATTCGCAGAAACTGCGACATGGACATCAGATCGAGCATTTGCGGGTGAACGGTAACAAGCACCCCTGAAGATGCTGAAAGGGCGGACATGGTTAAAAAACCAAGCTGCGGCGGACAGTCGATGACGACGACGTCATAGTCCGCTTCGACACTGTCGAGCGCGTCGCGCACACGGGCAAAGAATGCGCGGGCGCCGCCACGCTGAATGGCTGCCGGTGTCTCATGTTCGAATTCCATGAGCTCGAGGTTCCCGGGAATCAGATCAAGACCACGGATGTAGGTCTTGCGGATCACCTCCGAGATCGGGACCGGTTCATCGTAGCGAACCGCATCATACAGCGTGCCACCCTCCATCAGGTCCAGCTCAGGCTGGATGCCATGCAGCGCGGAAAGGGATGCTTGGGGGTCCAGATCGATCGCAAGGACACGGTATCCCTTGAGAGCCAGGCGCTGTGCAAGGTGAGCGGATGTTGTCGTTTTCCCGGACCCGCCCTTGAAGTTCACAACAGAAACAATCTGAAGCTCGTCACCGGCACGACGTCCCGGAACGTAAGTTCCAGGCTTCTTCGCGTTTGCCTCAAGGGCGTGGCGAATCTCCCAGATATCATCGAGGGTATATCGCCGGTGGCTGCCCGCAGTGGTTTCGACGTCAGCGATCTTTCCTTCTCGATGAAGCTTGCGAAGGTAGGTATGATCGACGCCAAGCAACTCGGCCGCCTCGCCGCTGGTCAGGCTGCGCATGACTTTTTTGGCGTCGGGAGGGAAGTGGGCAGCACGTTGCGCATGAAGATTGGACGCAAGAAGCTCTGCGTAGTGCCCGATGGCAATGTCCAGGTCCTGCTCAGCTTCGCTCATCTCTGCCTCGATTCGTGGGCGCGTTTTTTATGTGATCGCGCGTTATTTATCGAGACTATTGCCCGAGCTATCAGATTCGTGCAAGCTCTTTCTAGATTTGGTGTCAGTCGCTGCGTCATGCACAAGAGTAGCTAGGGTTTGCGGCAGCCTTGTCTTCGGAACCCTTCGGATATACATTATAAGACGTATATCCACATGGGAGGTCACGATGCAGGTCGCAAAATGGGGTAACTCGCTGGCCGTCCGTTTGCCCGCGGAGCTCGTCCGAGAGCTTGGTCTCAAGGAGGGTGATCAGATCGACCTGGTCAAGGACGACGGTCGGGTCAGAGTCCGTCGCCTTGCTCGTGCGGATGAGGTACTTACCGGCCTGCGCCGCTTCCGGGGCAAGTTGTCCGCAGCAGAACGTCTGAGCCGCGACGACGCACATGAGCGCTGAGTTCGCGGACACGAATGTCGTTCTTTACCTGCTCGACGACGGCCCAAAGGCCGATCGCGCCGAGGTCATCCTGGGGCAGGGGCCCCGGATCAGCGTTCAGGTTCTAAACGAGTCACTGGTGAACTGCCGCCGCAAGGCTGGCCTCGGTTGGGAGGAAGCAGCGGCCTTTCTCGAAGGCGTGCGCGCCTTGTGTCCCGTCGAAGATCTCACCGTGCAGACCCATGACGTCGGCCGCGCTTTGGCGGAACGCTACGGCTTCTCGATCTACGACGCGATGATCGTGGCCAGCGCTTGGGTTGCGGGGTGTACCACGCTGTGGAGCGAGGACATGCAAGATGGCCAGCTGGTGGAAGGCCAGCTTCGCATCGTCAACCCCTTTGCATGAGCGGACGGCTTCTGTGCCTGAAACTGACCACAACCATGTAATCCTTCCCTGTAGTGGAGGATTTGCAAGGTTGTTAGGCTACTCAAGCAGCCCCAGCCTCTCCGCCCGCTCCAACAGCATCTTGACTGACGACGGCTGCCATCTCGTTCGGCCACGTGGTGTGCGTTCGCGCATAGATTCCAGCCGTTCACAGATCGCCTGGAGCGTAATGCCGGGATCCGCGCCCTTGATGGCGGCGACGATGGCGGGCAGGCGGTCGCCGGTTTCGCGGCGGCCGGCGCGGGCCAAAACTGTCTCGGGCAGGAAGCCGTCGCGGACATAGGCCTTCACAGCGCGCAAGAGACGGCTTTGGGTCCAGCGACGCGCCTCGGGCAAGGGGCCGTTGATGATGCGCACCACGCTAGCCGCACCTTGCGAAGAGCGGCAGGGTCTTTGGCCCGCAGTCCAGGGTTTCCGCCCACGCGGCCCTTTGTGCGCGCACTGGCGAGGCCGGCCTTGGTGCGCTCCCGGATCAGGGCGCGCTCGAACTCGGCCGCAGCGCCCAAGACCTGCAGCGTGAACTTGCCCTGCGGGGATCCAGTGTCGATCGGGTCCTGGATCGAGCGAAAGAACGCACCCCTGGCCTCCAGCCGCTCGATCACTTCCAGCAGATGCGACAGTGTCGCGTTTAGTTCCCGATTTCAATTGAAGCAGTAAGCTGAAACTGAAGCGTTGGAATTTCAGCTTAGCGCTTCAGCAGTGCGCCTAGTTTCTCGAGCTTCACAGCCCTGCGGCTTTGGTCAGGTTCACCCGGAACCTATCGCGTCTGCGCTGGTAGCGCCGGGTCATCTCGGCGGACGCATGGCCGAGCTGTTTCTGCACGTAGCGCTCATCAACCTCTGCTGACGAGGCGAGTCCGGCGCGCAAGGAATGGCCGGAGAACATTTCCAGCCGTTTCGCTTCCGGCAGATCGGCCCTGACGCCGCTCTTCAGAACGGTTGCCTTGATCAGCCTTGCAACGTGCTTGTCGGAAAGGCGCGCCTCGAGGGCGTTTTTCCCGTCCCGCGAGGTGCGCACGAAGACTGGGCCAAAGTCGATCTTGGCAAAGTGTAGCCATTGCTCCAGCGCATGGACGGGACAGGTCTGGTCGCTTGAGCCACGCCCGACCTCAACCTCGCGCCATCCGGTCTTCGCATTGAGGGTGAGCAGGGCGCCGCCGTCGAAGACTTCGGCCCAGCCGCCAGAGTCCGGTGTATCGTCCTTATGCACATCGAGGTTGACCACCTCCGACCGACGCAGGCCGCCTGCATAACCCAGAAGCAAGATCGCCCGGTCCCGGAGCCCGCGGAGATCGAAGGGAAGGGTGGCCACCATGGCTTGGATGTCCTCGGGAAGGATCGCTTCCTTCTGGTCCGGTGGGCGCGCATGCTTGCGTTTGATCCCGGCCAGAACGGTAGCGATGTGCCGGTTCTTGCGATCAAGAGTGAATCCGCGCTGCCTGTAGTTCCAGGCAAGTCCCGAGAGACGGCGCTCGATCGTGGAGACCGAAAGGGCAGGGGTCTTCCCGGCTGGTGCAGCCAAATCCGCCACATAAAGTCCAATCATCTCGGGCGAGGGGGGCAGAGGTTCTGTGCCTTTCAACCGGCACCAGCGGGTGAAGTGTTTCCAATCGGCCGCATAGGCCTTGTTCGTGTTGCCAGCCGTCGAGGCCTCGGCGTAGTCGCGGGCGGTATCGATCAGCCGGTCGAGTGCGCCGGAGCTGACCATATGGGCGGGCAGAGCAATTGAGGCTCCGTCCCGAGAAGTTCTCTCGTCGCGCTTGTCACTGTTCGGCGCAGTATGGGGCGCTGAGCTCGAAATCTCGGGCTCTGACCCGCCCGAACCCTCGATTTTGGTGCTGTTGTTTGTGAGACGACCCATGTTTCTGAACCTATCATTTTTACGTCCGATAACACAAGGTTATCGGACATCATGGCAAAAGATAGAGCGAGGCGTTTTCTGTGCTATTTTCTGGAGCAAAGCGCCGCGATGGTTTAGGCTTCAGTCATGACATTTGCCCGACCGGAACACTCCATCGACACAGACACTCTACCCCGGATGCCCGCATGGGTCACCTCGGCACGTCCTGAAGCCTTTGAAGATGTGGCGTTTTTATCGGGCGCGGCGCTGAACCACCTGCATCTTGTGTTGGGACGCGAAGAGGTCCCCAAAGCCTTGTTGCGGGATCGGCTGGCGCTGCGAGCGGCCGAGGCATGTGTCGGGTTTTCTGGTCGTCTGGAAAGAGCCCCAGAGCTGCGCGACGCGATTCATCTTCTGCGCCCTGGCGATCTACCTGGCCCGGCAGGGGAGACATATCTTTCTTGGCGTCGCGCCGCTGAACGACCGGTGTCGGTCAAGGCTCTGGGCCGAGCCTTGCCGGCCTTCGAGCCGGGCCAGATCGCGACGTGGCTCGATGCGGGGGAGGGGGCGCCGGTCAAACGAGCAGCACTGGTGCTGGATGCTGTCCTGACGGAGGCACCCCGTGCCGAAGTCCCGGCGTTGATCCTCGCGGACTCCGCCCTCGCCCAGGCGCTTGGTTGGGATCATGTCGTGCCGCTGCTGGCCGCGGGTTTGAAACGCACAGACCTGCGCAAGCGGGGTGACGATTTGCGCCTGGCCTGTCATCGCGCGCTCATCTCATCGACCCGCGAGGCGGTGCGTCTCGCCGCAGACCTCGCGCGGCGGACGGCGCATCTCAAAGCGGTCGCACCAAAGCTTCGGGCAAAGGGGGCAGGCGACGCCGTCGACATGTTCCTGACCCGCGATGCGGTGGCACCCGGTGCCCTGCCCTTGCCGGACCGCGCCGCGCGGCGTCTCTGCGACCGGCTGGTTGACCTCGGGGCGGTGCGCGAACTGACTGGCCGCGACACCTTCCGGCTCTACGGAGTCTGAGCGATGGTCAAGGATGGACTCGACACCGAGCTTGACCGCGAACTATCCGACCTGCCGCCGGAGTTGCGCTGGCGCGAATGGATGCGCCGGATCGAGGCGGTGCTGTTTGCCTCTGCCTCGCCTGTACCGCGCGAGGATCTGGCGCGCATAGTGGGGCAGGGGACTTCGGTTGATCTGCTGGTCGAGGATCTGGCCGCCGATCTGGAGGGGCGGGCGTTCGAGATTGCCATGGTTGCTGGCGGCTGGATGTTCCGGACGCGGCCTGTTTACGCGCCTGCAATCCGCGCCGCTGCTGATGTGAGCGACCAACTGCTGGACCTGAACGAGTTCGACGTGGCGATTTTGGCGGCGATCGCCTACCACCAGCCGATCACCCGCGACGGGCTGAAGGATATCTTCGGCAAAGAGATCAGCCGCGACCTGATCGGGCGGCTGCATGCACACGGTCTGATTGGAACTGGGCCGCGCGCGCCGCGTCGTGGTGCCCCCTATACCTTCGTGACCACAGACGCGTTCCTCGCAGCTTTCGGGCTGGAGAGCTTGCGCGATCTGCCAGACGCTGAACAGCTGAATGATGCCGGGCTGGCCGCGCGCGCCTGAAACTCACCGGGAATTTTTACAGCGCTTGCCGCTGCTGATCGAGCCGCGCGGCCGCCTGAACGAGATCCGCCAAATTCGGGCCAGCGGTGTTAGAGCAAGGCCCAGCTTTGGGCCGAGGCAGGACGGCATCGCTGAAAGATGTGACCAGTCCGCCCCAAGCTGGCGCAACCTGAGCGACGCGTTTCCAATAAATGATCGCGGAACTTCTTCGCGTTCCGAACGGCGTCGATTGCCCGTCCGTCAATTGCCAAAACAGCTGATAGCGATCCCGATGAGAGAGGCGCGCGATGGACATTGGCCGTCGACTAAATTGAAAGCAGGCTGATCCAAGAAGGTCCGGGAGTGATCGCCCCTCTGCCATTCGATGCCCTGATGCCTGCAGACGAAGCAGATCGTCGATCAGACGCTCCAGACGCCGAACTCCGTTGGCGGCGGGACGGGTGCGTTTGCAGAGGGCCGCGCCGCACCAGGCGCAGATCTGATGCGGCACAAGACGCTTCTGGCTGAACGGAGCCAATCCGCCCCCGCAAGATGGGCACCTGTCCCGAAGCCGACAACCGTGGTGAAAGCAAGAAACGCGTGTCGCGAGGCTCCAGCCTCGGCGAAAATAGGGCGTTTCGTCTTCCGTCAGACAAGCGGGACAGAACTGCAGCCAGGTAACCTGCCTCCTGGGTGCGCAACTCTGCTGAGGCGATGCCCGCAGGGGCAAACGCAGCCGGGCCAAGGGGTCAGGGGCAATGGTCAGAGCCGCGATGTCTTCCACGGGTATGCCGGTATGCTCTCGCAGAAACTGCAGGATGCGATCGGGCAACGCCCGATCAAGCCGCGCCGACCAGTTCTCACCCGGCGCTCCGAGAAGCGTGCCAAAATAGTGCGGAGGTATGCCGTTCGCGTAGGCGAGGCGGTGCAGCCAACTCGACAGAAGTTCACCTGGTGCGGGCATAATGCTCACTGGCCAACGGCTTCCCGCCACACTTTCATACCGCTCTGCAGGTGTGACGGATATCTCGGTCGGCCCAAACCTCATGTCATATCGTGACGCAAAGCGGAATTACGGCGCCTCGAGAGAGGCACATAGCCGAGGTCCCACAGGGTTGCGCCCGTGATCCGGCCCTCACCGCGCGAGATTGCCGCCACTGCGGCACGGGTGACGATCTCGACAACCTCGCCGATCAGCCCCTCTGACAGATCATGGATGATCTTCGCCAAGGGTTCGCGCGACAGATCGGAGGCTTCGGCGAGCGGCAGACTGGCTTCCAGGCTGTCGAGAAGCGTCGCGAATTCCTCGTCATACGGCCATCGTGGAATGGGGATCGTATCGAAACGTGAGCCCATTTCGTCCGTATCATGAACCGCATCGTAGATCGCGATTTCGCCGACAAGGACGGGTGAGATGTCATGCACCCGTGCGATCCGCCGCAAGAACGAGAAGATGGCCTTCACATCCTGGCGCCGCCCGCGCAACGCGCTGTGGAACTCGTCGAATATCAAAAGGCGCGGCTTCAGGCGCTCGAGAAGATGATCGACCTGATCGCCGGCGCGGGACAGGCTGCGCCAGCCAGCGGCTTGTGGTGCGCGCAATCCGGACAGGATGCTGGCATAGAAATGCGACAGCCCTGCACCTTCCCGGGTCTGGATCACCCACACCTTTTGTTGGTCGGCGGCACGCAGATGTTCGACGGCGAAGCGTTCGGCGATCATGGTCTTGCCGTTGTGGTAGGGACCGGCAAGCAGCAAACCGCGTGGGCGCAGGGATCGCGGTCGCTCGAGCAGCAGTCGCATCGCGTCATGCGCCGCGCCGGCCGCCGGATGGCTGATCCAGCGCGGCGCGCGCACATGGGCGATCCGCACTGCGTCATCGGCCTGCAAGAGTGGGACGGTGGCGGACATGAGGTGGTCCGGCACCTTACCAATCCTCGACCGGGAAGACGCGCCGCGGACGATCCGGGTCGAGCTTTGCCTGGGCCGAGGCGGAAGGCGCAGCGAAGTCGGCATAAGGCTTCTTTGCCTCGGTGGCATGCCGGGCGCGGGTCATCTCCTTCAAACGGCTTTTGGGGGTTTTGGCGGCGGCAACAGTTGCGGCGATTTCGCGTCGGATCGCTGATGCCTCCTGCACAGGGCGCCGCTGGATTTCGCGCCGCCTCTGTCGATCCGCCTGGTGCTGCCAGAGCGTGATCGGCTCGGCCAGTCCGTCCCGTCGCCTGACCGGCCGCCAGGCATGGGTATCCGGATCCTTGACGTAGACATGGCTGATGTCGCGAGGATCATAGCACAGATCCAGCGGCTCCAGCCGGTCACGACGCGCGACCAGCGGGCCCAGCCAGGGCTCGAAATAGTCGATGGCGAAGAGAGTGATGCCTTGAGGTGAAATTTTTCGCGTCTTGCGCGGCAGGAAATTCAGCAGCACATCGACAGGTGCATCGATCGGCTGGTCTTTCGGCTGGAACCGATCTTCCCACTCCTTCTCCGGAACGGTCAGCTTGCGCGCATTCTGGCTCAGGTTGTGGTCGATGATCGCGAGCGCGATGCAGCGTTCAAGATCCGCGAAGCTGAGCCGTGCCCGCGCTTCCGAGGCATAGTCGCCCCGATCCGCGATGGAACGCCCCGTCTTGCCCGGCAAAGCCCGCAGCGCCGTGTTCACTTTCCCCAGCAGGCGTTCGACGACTCCGCCCCGATGCACGGTGCCCTTGTTCCGCATGCGAATGGAAATGCCATAGTCCGCGCATCCTCTGCTGAAGGTGCTGCTTTGGAATTCCTTGGCGGAATCGACGACGATCTGCTTTGGGCGACCGTGCATCGGCCAAGCATGATCGATACTGCGTTCTGCCAGCCAGTCAATCTTGCAGCACATCGCGTGCGCCAGACAAAGTGCCACAGACAGTCGCGACGGCCGCTCGAGGGTCAGGCAGAAGCCGATGATCGCGCTCGTCGCCACATCGGCAGCGATGGTCAGGTATGGCCGCCCGACTAAGACACCGTGGTCATCAATAACCTCGACAAACTGGATGTCTGCCGGCGTGTGATCGATCTGGACAACGTCGAGCGCGTGGTTAGCCCGGATGTAGCCCGGTCGCGGCTTCAGCCGGTGCAGGTGTTTACTATCCGACAGGCGGCGGCGGGCAATTTCTTCCGGGGTGAACAGGATGGGAATGCGCCGGGCGACAGTGACATAGGCGGGCGGAGTGTGCCCTTCCTCTGCGCAGCGGGTGCGGATCTCTTCAACGATCGGTGCAAGGTCCGGCTGCTCCGGGCGCAACCACATCTCCCGCAGGGTCACCGCGATGATGTTCTCGACTGCGGGGTTGATCCTCGGTTTAGCAGTCGCACGATGGCTTTTGTGTTGACCGTCGCTTCCAGAACGATCTCGTCCTCCACATTTAGCCGCTTTGCAAATTTCAGGATATGCTCGCGCTCAAGCTCCAGGCGACCGGCATCCCTGATCTTGCCGTTCTCCAGGATCGCCACTTGTGCGAAGGTACGATGCACATCGAGGGCAATGATCTTCATGATTGGCTCCTTTCAATGTTCAAAAACAAGGGAGCCAGCGGGCCACACGACAACTACGGATCCGCGCTCGCAGCGCAACCGGGCAAGTCGAAGGGGCGGCCAGATAACAACTCGAGCTCTCAGCTCATGAGATACTTCGGCCTGCCCGCCATTCGTGCTCCCAACACCCCAATCCCGGTGGGTCAATTCTAACCCACATCGAGGTATTATAAACCTCCGATTGGGGTGCCGAGATCATTCATGCCGGATAACAACATCGTTGAGCAGGATCACCGAGGCGTAAAACGGCGGATCAGGCCGATGTTGGGCTTCAAGTCATTCAGATCAGCAACTGCAACTTTGGACGGTATAGAAACGGCACACATGATCAGGAAAGGAGAGTTGGGAAGTGGTTGCCCCTTCGAGATCTATGCCAGTCTTGCCGCGTGACGCGCAACCGAGGAAGCGTCTTTCTTGGCCACACTGAACTTTGCGACGGAACCCCCTCTGTGACTAGCGCGTCGATCCAATCTATCCGGGTAGGGTCGTCAGTCGGACTCAAGTAGAAACTTGAAAAGCCGGGCCGCTGGGCCGGTCTCGGCGCTTGATGTGATTTGCGCGATGAAAAACTGCTTTCTCAAAGGCATTCCTTCGAGCCTTGCTCGTGCCAGCGAGCCCGAAGCAATTTCGCCTCGCACCGCCGTCTCCAGCACGATGGACGCGCCCAGACCGGCGGCCACGCTGCGCTTAACTGCCTCGGTCGAGCCCACATTGCCGATGGTGTCGACATCTTCTGCTTGGGGCCCTAGTGCTTCTGTCAGAAGGGTGCCGGTCCCGCTGCCGCGCTCGCCGCCCAGCATCTTGAGCGTCTTGAGTTCGGCAAAGCTGATCTCTTCGCGCGTGGCAAGTGGATGATCGCTTGGCAGGATGACGATCATTTCATCGCTGAGCCAAGGAGCCACCGTTACGGCGGGGTGGGAAATTGGCCACTCCATCGCGGCGATGTCGATCTCTTCGGCCAGCAACATCTGCGCAACGCGAGGGTTTGGGGCTGAGATGACCTCCCATCGCATCTGCGATGATGTCTGTTTGAGAAAGGATGCCAGCGCATCCGGCATGAAGTATGATGCGATGTTGCCGCTGCACCCGATCTTGAGCGACTCGGATAAAACGGCGGCCTGTGCCCTTTGAGTGGATGTAAGAATCTGCTGTGCATGTGGCAGGAGTCGCAGCCCGGCGTCGGTCAGGCGGCTGCCGCTATGGCTGCGCTGGATCAAGGGCGCGCCTAAGTCCTCCTCCAATTTCTTGATATGTTGCGACAGGGTAGGCTGCGCGATGCCGATCCGGACGGCGGCAGTCTGGAAGCTGCCGAGTTCGGCCAGCGCGACGAAGCTTTTGAGAACAGTCGGGTTCACGTCTCGAGCACCTCGGGATTGACGGCGTGGCGCGGCCGCTTGCCAGAAAGAAAGGCGATGATCTCATCGGCGGCCTCGGCTGCAATCTGGCGGCGCACCTCGCTGACTGCCGATCCGATATGCGGTGTCAGAACCGTTTGGTCACAGGCGAGGAGCGCTGGATGAACTTGCCTTGGCCGATCCGGGCGATGCCAATCCTCCATCTCGAACGTGTCCGCGGCATAGCCGGCAAGGCGGCCTGTGTTCAGCGCCTCCACGACGGCGGCCTCATCCACCAACGATCCGCGCGCGGGATTGACCAGATAAGTCCCTTGTTTCATCGCTGCTAGAAAAGATACATTCACGATGTGCTTGGTCTGGTCCGTCAATGGCAGCGCAAGGATGATGAAGTCAGACAGGCGGGTGAGATCATCGAGCGGAGCGTACTGCGCATCGAGAGCTTTTTCCGTCGTGGGGTCGAGGCGATTTTCGTCGAAGTAGATGCGCCGGCCTCGAAAACCCGAAAGGAGCCGCATTGTCTCGCGGCCCACTGCACCGCCGCCGATGATGCCCACGGTCGCGCCTTGCAGGCTGCCACCATAAAAATTGGGCCGCCACCCGGCGAACGTTCCTGACCGTAGATGCGCGTCTCCCGCACGCATGTTCCGTGCGAGCGCAATGCTGAGGCCAATGGCCAACTCGGCCGTCGGCTCGGTCAAAAGGTTCGGAACATAGGTCAACAGCACCCTGGCATCTGTGCAGGCCCGCTGATCAAGATTATCGAAGCCTTTCAATGCGCCGGCAATAATCTTCAATTTGGGGCAGGCGTCCAGAAATGGGCGGTCGACGCACTCGGTCATGAAGGCCATCAACGCCGATGCATCCGCGCAAGCCGCACGCAATTCGTCGTCGGCGAGTGGATCGCGCCCCTCGCTGGTCACGACATCCCCGTGCGCTGAAAGGCGTGCCAGCGTCTCATCTTCGATCCAGTTGGGCACTACAATTTTGACCATTATCCAACATCCTTAGCTGCGATTTTCCAATCACTAACAGCAAGGAACATATATCGCAATATGTAATAAAACTGTCATATATATTGCGTATCAAAGAACTAACAGAAGGAGAATCGGTGCGATGGATGGGTCAATGAGTATTATGGGACGTGATATTCTGAGCGTCGACGATGTCGAAGTCGTGTACCCGAACGGCACACGCGCACTCAATAAGACCACCTGCCAATTCATGGACGGGGAAGTGACCGTCCTTCTTGGTCCGTCGGGCGCCGGTAAGTCTACGCTTCTTCGCACTCTCAACCTGCTGACCCAGCCAAGCGCAGGACATATCGTGACATCGGCGGGCCAGCAGTTGAAGTCGCGCCGCGATATCCGGTTTCATCGGCGCGACACCGCCATGATCTTTCAGCAGCACCAACTGATCGGCCGCCTGAGCGCTCTGCGCAATATCCTCATGGCGCGTCTCGGTCGCCATTCTGTCTGGAGCAGTTTGGCAGGCTTTTCGCGCGCCGAGAAACACCTTGCGCTGGAATCTCTCAGCCGCGTGGGCCTCTTTGACAAGGCGCTGACACGCTGTGACAGCCTTTCGGGTGGCCAGCAGCAGCGCGTCGGCATTGCGCGCGCGCTCACGCAGGAGCCAAAGCTGATCCTCGCGGACGAGCCTATCGCATCGCTCGATCCAGCATCTTCGGACCGGGTGATGAAAATCCTCCGCGACGTATGCCGCGAAGACCGAATTCCCGTCATTGTCAGCCTTCACCAACTCGATTTTGCCAAGGCCTATGCCGATCGCATCATCGGCCTCTGTGATGGTGACATCGTTTTTGACGGACCGCCCTCGGCACTGGATAACGCCGCGCTGTCGCGCATCTACGGCGCGCCGGCCGATACGACCAACTGATCTTTCAACTCTTGGAGACTGCCATGAAGAATATCGCAACTCTCACCGCCATGCTGCTGGCCTCAACAGCCGCATTCGCAGCAGGCGATTATGATCCGGACACTTTGCGCGTCGCGCTGCTTCCTGATGAAAACGCCTCGACCGTGATCCAGGATAACAAGCCGCTGGCCGCGTATCTTGAAGAGAAGCTCGGCAAGGATATCGAACTGATCGTCACGACCGATTACTCTTCGATGATCGAGGCGATGCGCTTTGGCCGCGTGGATGTCGCGTATTTTGGGCCGGCCTCCTACACCATCGCCAAGGCCAAGATGGCGGATGGCGATCTGGACATCGAGCCGTTCGCCGCGCGCGTGACGGATGGAAGCACCACCTACCAGTCTGTCCTCATTGCCAATGTCGAAAGCGGTATCGACTCGATCGACGATATCGAAGGGTCGGGCATCGATGTGGCTTTTGGCGATCAGGCATCCACCTCGAGCCACTTCGCGCCGAAATACACGATGATGCTCGAAGGCGTGACGGAGGGCGATGACTATACCCAGAACTTCACGGGCGCGCACGACGCGGTGGCGCGCAACGTCGAGCTGGGCAATGCCGCTGTCGGCGGTCTGAGCCGTCCGATCTACGAGAGCCTGCTGGCCAAGGGGTCGGTTGATGCATCGAAGCTGATTGTCATCGGTTACTCCGCCGATATCCCACAATATCCTTGGGTTATGCGCACCGACATGACCGAGGCGCTTGAAGACTCAATCAAGGACGCCTTCCTGACGCTGGAGCCAGGGACCGACGCGGGCGATGCAGTCCTGACGCCGTTCAAGGCCGACGGGTTCGCAGCAATCACGGATGCCGACTACGACATCATCCGTGACATCCGCAAGAACCTGCAAGCCGACTGAGAATGCCCGAACTAGGAGACCGCCATGACCCGCCTCTTGACTGCCCAGCCTGCGCTGACCAACGCTGAAGATGTGCTGGCCGAGGACAGCAAGGGGCGGCGAAAGCTGCTCCTTCAAATCGCCGTAGTCGCCGCGATCGTCATTGTATCGCTATGGATGACCGGGATGCTAGATCGGAGCCGGTTGACCAGCGGCTTGCCGGCTATCGGTATCCTCGGCACTGAGATGTTCCCGCCGGATTTCGGCCGTTGGCGCGACTGGGTAGGACCCCTTGTCGAGACGCTGGCTATGTCTATCGCCGGCACGGCGCTGGCGGTCGCTCTCTCTTTGCCACTGGGCTTCTTGGCCGCACGGAACACATCGCCCAACAAGGTTATCTACCAAGTCTCGCGGGTCGTCCTGAATACGCTTCGCTCGATCCCAGAATTGATCATGGGTATAATTTTCGTTGCAGCTGTAGGGTTTGGCATGTTGCCTGGTGTTTTGGCCCTTGGCCTCCATTCGGTTGGAATGGTCGGAAAATTCTTTGCGGAGGCCATCGAGCACGCGCATCCTGCACCGATTGAAGCGACCGAGGCGTCAGGAGCCACGTCAATGCAAGTCATCCTGCATGGCGTCCTGCCTCAAGTCTTTCCGCAATTCGCAGATGTGAGCATGTATCGCTGGGAATATAATTTTCGAGCCTCGACCGTCATGGGTATGGTTGGTGCAGGCGGTATCGGCACTGAGCTCGTCGGCTCGCTCCGCCTTCTGGACTACCCACAGGTGTCAGCGGTTTTGCTGGTCATCCTCGCCTGTGTGACCGTTGTGGATATACTCAGCAATATGCTCCGTGCGAAGTTCCGGTGATTTAAGCAGATGCCAAGGTGATTTGCTCGAACAATGAGCCATCACCTCAACGGTTCAGTTTTCTTTCATGCCAGCTTGTTGCATGGGTCAAAATATGGGTGCAGGCGCCCCTTTCCCCGAACGACTATGCGGCACGTTTGAAGACCGCATGACCGAGGCGGGTCATGCGGTTGAGGGTCTTTGTGGCGCCCGATCTGGGCTTCGACGAGGGCTCTGCGATTGTATCCCGTTGCTGACTACCCTGCCATTCGGCCATGCTCGGCGATATGCTCTATGTGAGCGTTGCGCCCATCGCGTAGGCCGGGAACAGCGGTAATTAGTGGCGGGATGGTGATCTCGACATCGGGTCAGAACTTTTGGGTCAAGCAATCGGAAACTACGGTGCCATCATAAGCGGCGTCCGCCAGAACGCGGGTCACCTAGCTTGCGATCCCCACGATGAGGTCGGGCAAGGCGGTTTCGTCGCCGATTGTATAGGGCGGTTGCAAATTAGGCCACGGTAGCGCCGGTATTTTGCCGGGGCGGGCGGCGCAAAAGTCGTCCACTTTTGCTCT
>NZ_APKE01000090.1 GCF_009835145.1 Profundibacterium mesophilum KAUST100406-0324
ACCGAAAGACCGCGCGCGGCGGCGATGGGCTCGAGGGCTGCATAGGTCGTGCGGTCGACCGACAGGCGCTTCATGCCGGTATCGACCACCGGCCCCCCGCGCCGGAAGAGCGGGATCGCCGTTCCCGCGTCGCGCGCCTTGCGCAGGGTCTTGTAGATTTTCTGGCGGTGCACACCGAGACGGCGCGCGATCTCGGCGGGCGGCTCGCCGCCCTGCGCCATCTCGATGATCTTGTGCTGTTCGGGGGTCATTTGGAGCGTGTTCGTGCCCTGGAAGCGGTCGGCCTTGCGGCGCCACTGCCGGCACTCGTTGCTGGGAATGGTGCCAAGGGCCGGGCATTCGACGGTCTGGCGCATGTAGACGCCGCGCACGGCCTCCTCGACGCCGCCGAGCTTGGCGGCGTAGTTGCGCCGCAGCACCTGGCTGATCAGCGAGCCGGAATAGCCGAGCTTCTTGGCCACCTTGTTCTGCGTGCTCTCGTCGCAGGC
>NZ_APKE01000091.1 GCF_009835145.1 Profundibacterium mesophilum KAUST100406-0324
CTTGATCGCTTCGGCGAAGTCGATTGCCCTCCGGACAGCCTGGCACAGCTCCACGAGCGGCGGCAGGGCCTCTTGGAGCGCCTCCGCGGCGGGCGAAAGCTGCCGGTGACGTTCGAAGGCCACGGAGCCGCCGATCAGCCGCTCTGGCGGGATCTGGATCTTCTTCTCTGTCGTCCCGGCGGCGATCTCGCTACGAATCTCGACGATGGCGAGATCGAGGTAGTTGGCGAGCCCCTCGTCGAGGTCGGTCTCGTCATCGAGATACTCGATAGTCTCGCTGACCATTTCCCGCGCGCCGGCGCCGAGATGCGGCATCACCCCTTGGGCAAGGTGCCGGGGCATGCTCGCACGCCGTTCGATGACCGCGCGAACCAGTTCAACCTGCTGCTCGACCAAGTTGTTTGGCAGAAGCGCATTCATTGCTGCACCGCCTTTCCCGCAGCGGCGACACGACGCGGTGCACGCCGTTCGACTGTAAAGCTGCGCTG
>NZ_APKE01000092.1 GCF_009835145.1 Profundibacterium mesophilum KAUST100406-0324
GGGTCTGAACTTATGGTCGGCCATAAGGTCGGACTTATCACCGACGCCGAAATCCCGTCAGACGGCCTCCGGCGGAGGGATACCTTGATACAGAACAACGAAAAAGAGTGATTTTATGAAAACAAGGCGGCCTTCAATGAGACGCGTGAGCAGCCGTTTGCCGAGTTGCTGGAGATTCTGACAGTGCGTATGGCCAATGCGGGTATCGATTTGCAGGGATCTGCCAAGGCCAGGTTTTGTATGAACCGCGATGTGCAAAAGCCTGCTTTAGCCGCAGTGCAACGACAGTGCATTTGGGCTCGAACCGGACCTTAGCTGCGCGATGCGCCAACTTCCGCAACGCGGGACGAAGTGTGCATTCGCTGCGGCTGCACCAATGGCATCTTTTGGTAACGGTTTCGATTGGTAGGTCGGCGGCACTAGTG
>NZ_APKE01000094.1 GCF_009835145.1 Profundibacterium mesophilum KAUST100406-0324
CGGATCGGACTTCCGGGACTACGCGCGGGCGCAGGAGCAGGCGCAGGACGAGATCCGCGCCTTCCTCGCCGAGGCCTCGCTGTCAGAGGAGATCGATGTCACCCGCGCGCTCTTCCAGCAGCTGACCACTTTGCAGTTCCGCATGCAGATGACGCTGGCAAGCGGGGATATCGATCCACGCGGCATGAAGGACCTCACGACCGCGCTCAACAACTTGATCCGCTCCACCGAGCTGCGCGACAAGATCGCCGCCGAAGAGCGCCGGGTGCAATCTGCCAAGCTCGATGCCGCCGTGGCCTCCGGCGATATCGACAAGGCCGCCGCCGCCCGTGCCCGCGCGATCATGGGCTTCAGCTGATGATATCGCCGGCCGTCACCTTTCTGCCGTATCAGCAGGCA
>NZ_APKE01000095.1 GCF_009835145.1 Profundibacterium mesophilum KAUST100406-0324
CGGATCGGACTTCCGGGACTACGCGCGGGCGCAGGAGCAGGCGCAGGACGAGATCCGCGCCTTCCTCGCCGAGGCCTCGCTGTCCGAGGAGATCGATGTCACCCGCGCGCTCTTCCAGCAGCTGACCACTTTGCAGTTCCGCATGCAGATGACGCTGGCGAGCGGGGATATCGATCCACGCGGCATGAAGGACCTGACGACCGCGCTCAACAACTTGATCCGCTCCACCGAGCTGCGCGACAAGATCGCCGCCGAAGAGCGCCAGGTGCAATCTGCCAAGCTCGATGCCGCCGTGGCCTCCGGCGATATCGACACGGCCGCCGCCGCCCGTGCCCGCGCGATCATGGGCTTCAGCTGATGATATCGCCGGCCGTCACCTTTCTGCCGTATCAGCAGGCA
>NZ_APKE01000096.1 GCF_009835145.1 Profundibacterium mesophilum KAUST100406-0324
CTTCTATCACACGACATGGACCGGGAACTACAAGCCGAACGCGACCGCCTATTGGGTGGTGGCCACGCTCAATGCCGCCGGTGATCGCTCGCCGTGGTCCACGCCCATAGCGTTCTCGTCTGGGAGCGAGGCGGACACCGGCAAATCCAGCAACGTGCCGGCCAATCCCGGCCTGACGGCATCGACCCTGAGCGGGGTGGAGGACGCGGCCCTTGTCGCCCCCACGGGCCTCACGGCGGCGCTGGTCACGGGCGATCCGAAGTCGATCCGCTTCGACTGGACGGCAGTGACGGGCGCGGCGGGCTATCTCGTCAAGCGGTGCGATTATGATCCGGCGGCGGGGCTTCTCACGGGCGCTTTCGACATG
>NZ_APKE01000097.1 GCF_009835145.1 Profundibacterium mesophilum KAUST100406-0324
CTTCTATCACACGACATGGACCGGGAACTACAAGCCGAACGCGACCGCCTATTGGGTGGTGGCCACGCTCAATGCCGCCGGTGACCGCTCGCCGTGGTCCACGCCCGTCGCGTTCTCGTCTGGGAGCGAGGCGGACACCGGCAAATCCAGCAACGTGCCGGCCAACCCCGGCCTGACGGCATCGACCCTGAGCGGGGTGGAGGACGCTGCCCTCGCCGCCCCCACGGGCCTCACGGCGGCGCTGGTCACGGGCGATCCGAAGTCGATCCGCTTCGACTGGACTGCAGTGACGGGCGCGGCGGGCTATCTCGTCAAGCGGTGCGATTATGATCCGGCGGCGGGGCTTCTCACGGGCGCTTTCGACATG
>NZ_APKE01000098.1 GCF_009835145.1 Profundibacterium mesophilum KAUST100406-0324
GACAGCGAGGCCTCGGCGAGGAAGGCGCGGATCTCGTCCTGCGCCTGCTCCTGCGCCCGCGCGTAGTCCCGGAAGTCCGATCCGTAGGCGTGCAGCGCGCTCTTGCTGATCCGCAGCTCCAGCCCGTCCAGCTCGAGCCGCGCGTTCAGCGCGGCGGCAAGCTCCTCGTAGCCGCCGAAGCCGCGCGCCTTGAGCTCCTCTTGCAACCAGCCGCGCACCTCCGGCGGCAACAGATCGACCTTGCGGGGGCTTGGCATCTCAGCGCCTCGCGGCGGGCCGGCGCACGCCGGGATGAATGACTTCGCCCAGGGCCACCTCGGCGCCGCGCGGCGTGGCCGTGGCGATGACCACATGGCCCAGATCGG